>NZ_JAIQWW010000012.1 GCF_020164455.1 Phyllobacterium chamaecytisi | reverse complement strand
TCGATTTTGAAGAAATTGTGAAAAATATGACAGAGTCTTTTGGGACGCGGTTTTAACATGCAAAGTGGCGCCTTGCGGATATAGCCGGCGAATTGAAATGTGAATGGACCGGCCACAAACATGCCCAAATCCCGACATAGCGCTCGCTCCCATGCCACACGATCAGTCCCATCTATCATTCTGTACCATGCAGCATTTGCACAGGCTTGCGGGACCGCGCGTTGACATAGGCAAGCTGGGAGGGCAAAACTGCGTCCCAATCGATTTCATGCCAGTACAAGGCTGGTCGGCAAGCGCCGAAAAATCTCATAAGCCCGCAGTCTATAACGGCGACAGGATCAACACTTAACAGTATGAACGAGTACGAGGGGCACTCATCAATCGATCCGGGCAACGAGCCGCCGTTGATTACGGACGGCCGTCGTGGCCCGCCGGATCGGCGTGAGATCTCGGCGCGATGGCTTGCCGGCACCTTTCTTACTGGTATCACTTCCAGCATATTGATGGGTGTGGCCCTGTTTGCAGCGCTTGACGGCCGCGAACAGCTGGCAACGCCGCCGGAACTAATGGCCCGCAATGCAATGCCCGCGCCGGGCGGCAATTCCGATGTCACCAAAGGCGCTCGCGTTGCCGCAACGACACCCATCCAGAAAAATCGCGACCGCCGGCGGCTCGATGTTTCAACCATGTTCAAGGATGGCGAGCGGGACGTCATTCGTTCAATGCCGTTCGAATTCGTCCATATCGCGCTCGCCGATGTCCACAACACGAATCGTCGCTATCCCGCGTTCAACCCGCTCGACGTGTTCGCAGAAGCCAATGAAGGCACCGATCCTACACCGAAAACAGGCCTGATCTACGGTGCCAAGGTGGAGAGCGAAGTCAGCCTCCGCACTGTGGATTTCCCCTTGGCCACGGCGCAGTACGATCCATCCGATGATCTGAGTGTGGATGACGTGGAAGAGGTGGTCCGCAACACCGGCTCGCTTCTGACCGATGGAGCGATTCAGGTCGCCTCTCTCCATTACGTGGACCCGCTGCGATTTGGTACAGACGAGGATCCTTATAACCTTCGCAGTCCCCTTGCCGTCAAAATCATTCAGGAAAATGTCAGCGTCTCTCCCCGGCTGTCCGAGGACGCCGAGAGTGCCGGTTATTCGGAAGAACTCATTCCGTTCCGCAGTGACAAGGATATTCTGGCTGCACTCAATGATGCAGGCTACGAGAACGGCGACGCTACGGGCATGTCGGAAGCCATCGCCAAGCTGTTGAACTCGCCGCGTTTGAAGAGCGGCAGCGTATTGCGGCTTGGGATCGAGTCCCGGAACAATACCGACAGGATCATGCGGGCCAGCGTCTATAATGGAAGCACGCATGTCCTGACAATTGCCCTCAACGACCGCGACCAATATGTCCCGGCGGACGAACCAGAGATGACGCCGGGCCTGCAGGTTGCATTCGACGACAATCCCCCCGTCTCGCGTCGGACTGAAGATTTGCCCACGATCTATGACGGCATCTACCGCGCCGGTGTCGCCTATGGCATGACGGATTCGATGATCAAACAGCTCATCAGGATGCTTGCTTCCGATGTCGATTTCCAGTCGCAGCTTTCACCCACCGATGAGTTGGAAGCCTTGTTCTCGCTCCCGGCAGATTCGGAGAAGGCCGGCGACGATTCGGAAATTCTCTACGTTGCTGCCAATTTCGGCGGCGACCTGAAAAAATTCTACCGGTTCCACAGCAAGGACGGCAACACCGACTATTACGACGAGGACGGCAAGAGCTCCAAGCAGTTCCTGCTCCGTAAACCTGTACCGAACGGCATCTTCCGTTCGCCTTTCGGGATGCGCCGTCATCCTATCCTTGGTTATTCCCGCATGCATACGGGTGTGGACTGGTCAGCTCCGCGCGGAACGCCGATCATCGCTGCAGGCAATGGCGTCGTCGAACGTGCGGGGTGGACCAACGGCTATGGCAACCAGACGCTCATTCGCCATTCCAACGGCTATGAAAGCAGCTATTCGCATCAGAACGCTATAGCCAGTGGCGTGATCCCGGGTGCGAAGGTGCGGCAGGGCCAGGTTATAGGTTACCTCGGGTCGACCGGGCTTTCGACTGGCCCTCATTTGCATTACGAAGTGATCGTCAATGGCTCCAAAGTCGATCCGATGCGCATCCGCCTTCCAAGCGGCGGTGAACTTGGCGGCGATGATCTGGTCGCGTTCAAGCGCGAACGTGAGCGTATCGATCAGCTTCTCAAAGACGACGAAGCAAAGGGCACCAAGGTCGCTGCCAGCGGCTAAACCCTATTCCTGGAATTCGACTGTCACGCCCTTCTGCACGAGCTTCGACAGTTCCGTCGCATCCCAATTGGTCAGGCGCACACAACCGTGGCTGTTGGTCTTGCCGATCTTTGACGGTTCAGGTGTGCCGTGAATCCCATAAGTCGGCTTCGACAAGGCGATCCACACGGTCCCCACAGGGCCGTTCGGTCCCGGCGGTATCGTCAAAACCGAATTGTTCTCGCCCTGCTTGAAGTTGATTTTCGGGTTGTAGGTATAATTCGGATTGAGCGCGACCCGCTCGACCTGCACGGTACCCGAAGGCGATGGCGTATCGGTCGACCCGATTGTTGCCGGATAGGCGACGACCAGCCGCCCCTCGGCATTGTATCCACGGACCTGTTTG
The DNA here is from genome assembly GCF_020164455.1 of Phyllobacterium chamaecytisi. Classification (GTDB taxonomy): domain Bacteria; phylum Pseudomonadota; class Alphaproteobacteria; order Rhizobiales; family Rhizobiaceae; genus Phyllobacterium; species Phyllobacterium chamaecytisi. Next base: position 176,678 of record NZ_JAIQWW010000012.1, on the reverse strand, counting down.
CGTCCCTTATCGGCAATGATGCGCGTCACGGCGCCGCCGGCATTCTGCCCGATACTTGCAACCTGAATCGCAACGCCCGGCGTGTTGAAATCCACACCCGGATTGAGCTCTTTCAGATAGTTCTCGTCCATGTGAAACCGCTCGGCCAGCATTTCCGTCACTGACGTGAAGGCCATGCGCTCCAATTGCGCCTTGTGGCTATAATCTTCCGGGATGGAAGCGACGAATGGATAAGCGGCATCTTCGGATGTGATCGTATAGGACATGAACGCCGTACCGCCGGTCTGTTCCAGCGATGCATTGATACCTTCTTCGTTGAGAGGATCGAACTGTTGTCCGGTCATTTCCTCGAAAGCGGCAACAGCCTTGTCGACATTACCGCCCTTGTGGCCATCGATAACGCCAGGGGATACGCCGATCCGGTCGAGCAGAACCTGGATCGCGGCGATCTTGGCTTTCGCGCCCTGTCCCTTCGGCAATTCTATCGTCGGCGCCGGATTCGGATGGACAGGTATCTGCTCCTGCTGCGGAACATCTGTCAGGCCATCGCTCGGCGCACCCGGTTCTACAAGGTTCGGATCGGTGGGCTGCAAATCCGATTCGCCGTTGGCAGGCGGCAAAGGTTCGCGGTTGACGCTGCCATAATCGCTCTCGGAAGGCAGTGCCGTGCCGTAAGGATCATTCGAAATCGCACCCGTGTCATAGGGATCCTGCGGCGCATCGGGAAAATAATCCGTCCCCTCATTCGATTGATTGGTTTGCGCCTCTTCGACCGAAACGATCCGCCCACGGCGATCCACGGTAATTTTACGGCCATACTCGTCAAAATAGGATCGATAAGCTTGCCGCCGCTCACGCGGTTCGAACCATTGCGCAACGGTATATGAAGCCTGATCGTTGACGACGGGCACAGTGCTTTCTGCGGCTTGTGCGGTGAACGGAGCGACAGCACCTGTTGAAGCAATCAACAACATTCCAAATAGTGAACAACGATAAGACGTCATGCCTTCAGCTTCCGGTTTCTGCCACTAACTTGTCGTTAAGCATAAATGACCGATTTTCCTGTCTTTATGGTTAATGACGATAGGCTTTTATCGTTGCATTTATCGAATGAACGGGACGTGAAAATGGCCGCTATATGGCGGCCATCTCCTTTGTTTGCTGTTTTTGTGCAGAGCGCACTTACGCGGCCTCGCTCTTTTCCCGTTCGGGAGCGGATTTAACAGACTTGAAGTTCAGCCTGTCCGACCCAGCGGTGATCTTGACCGTGGAGCCATCCAGTATCTCGCCGAGCAGGATCCTTTCGGCCAGCGGGTCTTGCACTTCCTTCTGGATCACGCGCTTCAATGGTCGCGCACCATAGGCAGGATCGTAACCTTTCTCGGCCAGCCAGTTCGTTGCATCCTCATCGATCTTCAAAACGATCTTGCGATCTGTCAGAAGCGACTGCAGATGCTGCAGCTGGATTGCCACGATCTTGCCCATTTCCTTGCGCTGCAACCGATGGAACAGGATGATTTCATCCACGCGGTTGAGGAACTCCGGCCGGAACGATGCCTTGACGACGTTCATCACCTCTTCACGAACCTCCTCGACATCCTGGCCCTCTGACAGCCCGACAAGGTACTCGGCCCCGAGGTTCGATGTCATGATGATCAGCGTGTTGCGGAAATCGACAGTACGCCCCTGACCATCAGTCAGACGGCCATCGTCAAGAACCTGCAGAAGCACATTGAACACATCCGGATGGGCCTTTTCGATCTCGTCGAAGAGAACCACCTGATAAGGCCTGCGCCTGACAGCCTCGGTGAGAGCACCACCCTCTTCATAACCGACATAGCCCGGAGGCGCGCCGATCAGCCGCGAGACCGAATGCTTTTCCATGTATTCGGACATGTCGAGCCGAACCATGGCCGTCTCGTCGGAGAACAGGAATGAAGCCAGCGTTTTCGTCAGCTCCGTCTTGCCGACACCTGTTGGCCCAAGAAAGATGAACGAGCCGATAGGCCGGTTAGGATCCTGCAATCCTGCACGCGCGCGGCGAATGGCTTTCGACACAGCCTGGACTGCTTCGCCCTGACCGACGACCCGCTTAGCCAGTTCATCCTCCATACGCAACAGCTTCTCACGTTCGCCTTCCAGCATCCGGTCTACCGGAATGCCAGTCCAGCGCGAAACAACCTGAGCGATATGATCCGGTGTCACGATTTCTTCGACCATCGAGGTTGAACCGTCATGCTGTTCAGCCTCCGCCAGCTGCTTTTCCAACTGGGGGATAGTCCCATAGGCAAGCTCGCCGGCCTTCTGGAATTCACCGTTGCGCTGGGCAGACGCAAGCGCATTGCGTGCATCGTCAAGCTGTCGCTTCAAGTCGGCCGCATGGCCGAGCTTCTGCTTTTCAGCCTGCCATGTGTTGGTTATCGCGGTCGACTGTTCTTCCAGATCGGCGAGTTCCTTCTCCAGCCGCTCAAGACGATCTCGGGATGCGTCGTCTTTCTCGACCTTCAGCGCCTCGCGCTCGATCTTCAACTGCATGATACGGCGGTCGATCTCATCCAGTTCTTCCGGTTTGGAATCAACCTGCATGCGAAGCCGTGCTGCGCCTTCGTCGATCAAATCGATCGCCTTGTCGGGCAAGAACCGGTCGGTGATGTAGCGGTTGGACAAGGTCGCCGCCGCAACCAGCGCCGAATCGGAAATTCGAACTTTATGATGCTGCTCGTATTTCTCCTTCAAGCCGCGCAGGATCGAGATGGTATCCTCCACCGAAGGCTCATCGACAAATACCGGCTGAAACCGGCGGGCAAGCGCCGCATCCTTTTCGACATGCTTGCGATATTCGTCGAGTGTCGTCGCGCCAACGCAGTGGAGCTCACCGCGCGCCAGTGCCGGCTTCAACAGGTTGGAAGCGTCCATCGCACCTTCGGCCTTGCCAGCGCCGACAAGCGTGTGCATCTCGTCGATGAACAGGATGATCTGGCCATTTGCCGAAGTGACTTCGGACAGCACACTTTTCAGCCGCTCCTCGAACTCGCCACGATATTTCGCACCGGCAATGAGAGCGCCCATATCGAGCGCCATCAACTGCTTGTCTTTCAGTGATTCAGGCACATCGCCATTGACGATACGCAGCGCGAGCCCTTCGGCGATTGCCGTCTTGCCGACGCCCGGCTCGCCAATCAGCACTGGATTATTCTTGGTGCGCCGCGACAATACCTGAATAGTGCGGCGGATTTCATCGTCGCGTCCAATCACAGGATCGAGCTTCCCGGCCCGTGCATCCGCGGTGAGATCGCGTGCATATTTCTTCAAGGCATCGTAGGTGTTCTCGGCTGAAGCCGAATCTGCGGTCCGCCCTTTGCGGATGTCGTTGATGACGGCATTGAGCCCCGCAGCGGTCACGCCGGCGCGGCTCAATATGTCCGCGGTCTTGGCCGACTTTTCGATGGCCATCGCAGTCAGAAGGCGCTCGACAGTAACAAAACTGTCGCCAGCTTTCTGTGCCAGTTCCTCTGCAGTCGTGAAAATCTTGGCCAAGGGCTGGGCGAGATAAAGCTGCCCGTTGCCGCCGGTTACTTTGGGCAAGGCGTCAAGCGCTGCCTGCAAGCCAAGGCGTACATCAGCTATGCGCCCGCCTGCCCGCTCGATCAGGGATGCGGCAAGGCCCTCCTCGTCATCGACCAAGACCTTCAACAAATGTTCGGGTGCAAATTGCTGGTGGTTGGATGAGAGGGCAAAGGTCTGTGCTGACTGGATGAACCCCCGGACGCGCTCGGTATATTTTTCAATGTTCATATGGTGTCTCCTTTTCCCGAACGACCCTTCAAGCGGCATCGCACGGTGTGTTGGTGACGGGCCCCCTGCAAGAGGCAGACCCATTTGCTCGAAGAAATATGGGAATATTGTCCGCAGCCTGCAAGATCGGAATTCCAGCTTTTATTACTGCCTGTGACTTGTTGTTTTAGCACAAAAAGCCCCACCCATGCCACGCCGCTTTATCGCGTGCTGGGAAGATGGGCGATGGTCGCGAGACGGATGGCAACTACAGGATTTGGGCGAGTATTGATATCTTGCAGCCCAACGACAACCGAAATCAAAACGCCACCCGCAGGCTTCCCTGCGAGTGGCGTAACAACTCAGTCCGTCCAGATCAAACGTCGGATTCGACCGCTGTCCGGCGCTTCTTCACCTCGGCAACGATGCCGGCAGGCGAAAGATCGTTGGCGGTATCCGGAGCACTTGCTTCCGCACCATTTTCCTCCGCGACGCGCGGCCGGGCTGGCCTGCGGCCACGCGGTGCGCGACGCGCTGGCTTTGCTTCGGCAGCCTCTGCCTCGGGTGCCACCGCAGCGCCATTTTCAACCGGCTGGGCCTGTGGCTGAGGTTGTGGCTGACGCTGGCTGACCGTGTCGTCGTCATAAACGACTTCGGCGGGTGTACCCTGAATGATTGGCTGTGGTCCGCTGCCGTTGATCGGCTGATGCATCACACGTTCTTGCCGGTCTTGCCGGTCGCGGCGATCCTGACGTTCCGGGCGATCTTGACGCTCCGGCCGGTCCTGGCGATCTTGACGCTGGGGACGATCCTGGCGCTGCGAGAACTCCTGGCGTTCAGGAACCTCCTGACGATCGGTATCGTTGCCGTTACCGTTACCGTTGCCATTGTTCATGCCATCGTCATCATAGCCATTCTCATCGTCCTGATCCTGATCCTGATCATCGCGCTGATACTGGACAGGCGCCTGAGCCTGAGCCGCAAGAATGATTCGATTATAGTGCTCGGCGTGCTGGAGATAGTTTTCAGCCATCACGCGGTCACCGGCACTCTGTGCATCCCGTGCAAGAGTGGTATATTTTTCGGCGACGTGCTGAGCATTCCCCCGGATTTTGACATCGGGGCCGTTGCTCTCGTAGTTACGGGACAATGGGTTGGGACCTTTGCTGCGGTTATTATTGTTACCGCGTCCGCGCATGCGCCTATTCTGCTGTACTGGCCTCATACTTATCTCTTTTCAGAAAATCAGGGGCGCTAATTTGCTCACCATTTGAGTCAAAAAGCTTCGCTTCTCAAGTGCCGACCTGAAGCGCGCCCCGCGCTTCAATCGCATCCAAAGTTTCATAAAACTTTTGTGCTGCCGCAAAAACCATTTCCCCAAAGCTATTTCCGAAGAGAAATCAAACACCCGGAATTTCCGTATCAATCTCTTGATAGGCAGACCAGATTTGTTTCGGTTTAGTGCGGTACCCGGAAACTAGCTGTGTTCCAGCCAAATTCCAAGCCTTTTTTCAATCTTTTTACATTGGTGTGAATAAAAGTGCCCTTTCGCGCCCACCAATATCTCTCTGGACAGCAGCCAAAGCGAATTTTTCCTTTGAAAAGATCGCCTCGATATCACTGCGTTGCCCAAAACCGATTTCCAATGCGACCGCACCACCTTGCCTGAGATGCTGCCGGGCGTGGCCGGCAATGATTCGGTAGGGGGCGAGGCCATCCTGCCCGCCATCCAGAGCCTTCACCGGATCATGCAGCGCTACTTCACGTTGCAAGCCTTTTATATCGGCGGATGGTATATATGGCGGATTGGAAATAATCAGGTCGAATGAGCCACTTACCTCGGAAAACCAATCCGAACGAAGGCCTGCAAACCGATCCGATACGTTGTTGATGTGGGCATTGTCACGCGACGTATCAAGGGCACCCGCAGAAATATCGACGCCCACTGCGCGCAATTGGCTGAATTGGTCGAGCAACGCCAAGGCAATCGCGCCCGTCCCGGTTCCAAGGTCGATCAGGTCCGCGACACCCTGCTCCTCGATACGCTGGCGCAGAAAAGGGATCGCGAGCTCCACCAGGGCTTCGGTGTCGGGCCTAGGCTCGAGTGTATCGGCGGAAAGCCCAAGTTCGATACCAAAGAAGGCACGTTTGCCGATGATGCGATGCACCGACTCGCCATCGATTCGCCGGATAAGAACTGCGTGAAGCTGCGCAACGATCGTCTGGTCGATCTGGCGAGCGGGATTGCGGATCGCCTCGAGCTGATCACAGCCGGTCAGCCATTCCACCAACAGCCGTGCGTCGAGATCGGCCGTTTCGAGTCCCGCTTTTGCTAAAAGAACGCGGGCCTCTCTGTGCACATCGGCGAGGCGCGTCCCATGCTCTACCATGACGCTCAAAAGCTTTCGTTCATCTGGGCAAGTAGTGCCGTCTGGTAATCGGAGATCAGCGCGCCGATGAGCTCATCGAGATCGCCTTCCATGATGCGATCGAGCTTGTAGAGCGTCAGGTTGATGCGATGATCGGTCACACGCCCCTGCGGGAAATTATAGGTGCGGATGCGCTCGGAGCGATCGCCCGAACCGACCTGGCTCCGCCGGGCCTCGGAGCGCTCGCTGTCGGCCTTCTGGCGCTGCATGTCGAACAGACGCGAACGCAGAACCTGCATGGCCCGGGCACGGTTCTGGTGCTGCGACTTCTCTGCCTGCACGACGACGATGCCGGAAGGAATGTGCGTGATACGGACCGCCGAGTCGGTCGTATTGACGTGCTGACCGCCAGAACCCGATGCGCGCATCGTATCGATGCGGATATCGTCGGGACGGATATCGATGTCGATTTCCTCGGCTTCCGGCAGTACGGCAACTGTCGCGGCGGACGTATGGATGCGGCCGCTCGCCTCGGTGTCCGGCACGCGTTGCACCCGGTGGACGCCCGATTCAAATTTGAGCTTGGCGAAAACGCCCTTGCCCGAAACCATGGCGATCACTTCCTTGTAGCCGCCGGCCTCGCCATCGCTGGCCGATATCAGCTCGACACGCCAGCCGTTTGCGGCCGCATAGCGCTCATACATGCGAAACAGGTCACCGCCGAACAGTGCCGCCTCGGAACCACCGGCACCGGCGCGAATTTCGAGGATGGCGTTGCGCTCGTCGGCGACATCTTTCGGCAAAAGGAGGACCTGGATATCCTTCTCCAGTTCCTCGATACGCTCCTCGATGTCGGGCAGCTCGGCTTCCGCCAGTTCGCGCATGTCCTTGTCGGTGGCGCTGTCATCGAGCATGGCTTGCAACCCTTCCGCTTCGCTGCGCGCAGCGAGCAGATCGCGGATCTTGGCGACCACGGGCTCAAGCTCGGAATACTCCGAAGCCAGCTTCACATAGGTTTCGGAATCAGGATTACTCGCCATCTGCGTCTCCATCATGGAGAAACGCTTCAGCAGTTGATCCATACGATCCTGCGGAATAGAACTCACTCAAACCTCACAATGGGACGCCAGCTCGCTCTGCGAACTTGGTCAGGACATGGCGCAACGACCCGGTTTCGCCGTGATTGTCGATCGCATCGGCGAGTTGCGCGGTAAGTTCTGCCACATCGACAGTGCCGAGCATGGCCTTGATCGGGCCGATCGAAGCGGGCGACATCGAGATGGAGCGATATCCAAGCCCGATCAGCGCCATGGCAGAAAGCGGCTTACCCGCCATCTCACCACATAGCGTCACGTCCGTGTGGTTGCGGTTGCCGGCGTCGGCGATCTGACGCAACACCCGCAAGAAGGGCACCGACAGATTGTCGAACCGGTTGGTGATGATCGAATTGCCGCGATCGACCGCCATGACGAATTGGAACAGGTCATTCGAGCCGACCGAGACAAAATCCACCACCGCCATCAGTTCGTCGAGTTGCCAAAGCAGTGACGGTACCTCGACCATTGCCCCGATCTTGACACGCGTCGGCAGGTTGTGGGCAAAGCGCGACAGGTGCTGGACCTCGCGGTTGATCAGTTCGCTGGCCTTGCGCACTTCAGCCACTTCCGTGACCATCGGCAGCATCAGCCGGAGCTCGCGCCCGCCGGCCGCTTTCAAAAGCGCGCGAACCTGCGTACGCAACAGGCCCGGACGATCGAGCGTCAGGCGGATTGCCCGCCAGCCCATGGCCGGGTTTTCTTCATTGGCATCGCTGCGGAAATAGGGCAGCACCTTGTCGCCGCCTATGTCGAGCGTCCGGAACGTCACCGGTTTGTCACCGGCGGCATCCAGTACCGAGCGATAAAGCCGCTCCTGCTGTTCGGCACGCGGGAAAGTCGAGGCGACCATGAATTGAAGTTCGGTACGGAACAGGCCGATACCAGCAGCACCAGCTTCCACCAATTGCGGCAGGTCGACGAGCAGACCGGCGTTCATCAGGAGCGAAATATGCACCCCATCCTTCGTCATCGAAGGCTGGTCGCGCAATTCCCGGTAAAGCGCCTGACGCTTGGCGCGGAACTTGACCTTCTCCGTGTAGGCGGCTTCCACGTCCGACTGCGGGCGCAAATGAACGCGGCCATCGTCACCATCGACGATCACCGCATCGTTGTTTTCGGCCATGGAAACGACGCCCTTGACCTGCCCGGCAACGGGGATGCCCATGGCGCGGGCTACGATCACAACATGGCTGGTCGCGGCACCATCCTCGAGCACGAGGCCTCGCAGGCGTTCGCGCGGATAGTCGAGGAGTTCTGCCGCGCCCATCGAGCGTGCGATAATGATGGCGTCCTTGGCGAGGGAACCCGCCATGGTCTTGACATCACGGCCCATCAGCTGGCGCAGCAAACGGTTGGCGAGGTCGTCGAAATCGCTCAGCCGTTCACGCATATAGGGATCTGTCAGGTGCATCATCCGGGCGCGGGTATCGCTTTGCACTTTTTCAACGGCAGCTTCCGCCGTCAGGCCGTTGCGAATTGCCTCTTCGAGACGCCGCACCCATCCCGTATCGTGTGCGAACATGCGATAGGCTTCGAGCACTTCGCGATGCTCGCCCTCGAAGGCCACGTCACGGCGCGACAACATGTCATCGATCGAAATGCGCAATGAACCGAGCGACGTTTCGAGCCGGTCGATTTCCGTGTCGATGTTTTCGTTGAAGAGGTTTGTGACGACAATGCGTGGCTCATGCAGCACGACGTGCCCGAGGCCGACGCCATCATTGAAGGCGCTGCCACTGAAGCTCATGGGCTTGCCCATGTCGAGTTCGACCCCGGGCCGTGCAAGCCGCGTCAGACTGCCAGCGGCAACCATTTCCGCCAGCACCATGGCCGTCGTTTCGAGCGCTTCGACCTCATCCTCGCGATAGACGCGCTTGGTTCGGTTCTGAACGACGAGGACGCCCAGGGTGCGCCCCGCGCGGAGAATCGGCACACCAAGGAACGAATTGTAGACTTCCTCGCCTGTCTCCGGCAGATAGGCGAACGCCGGATGCGTTTGTGCGTCGGTCAGATTGAGAGGACGGGCGCTCGCTGCGATGGTACCGACAAGGCCCTGCCCAAGACGCAGTTGCGCCAAATGCACGGCGGACGGGTTCAAACCTTCGGTTGCGTAAAGTTCCAGGACACCATCGGAGCGAAGCACGTAGAACGAGCACACTTCCGCAACCATGTTCTGCGCGATATCGCGAACGATCCGGTCAAGCCTCTCCTGCGGCTCAAGCGCCTCCGCCATCAATTCGCGAAGACGCTTCAGCATGACACGGGGACCTGTTGTCTGCTCGCGCGTTGGCACTGGGGGCCTTTCTCCATAAGAATACCGGCAAGACCGGATGGCCTCACCGCATTCGAGTGATCATGTCAGCCAGCGACGCGGCCGACAAACATTTTCTTGATTCTAATGCTTATCCAGACCGTACACAGAATGCAAAGTGCGTACGGCAAGTTCCGCATACGGGCCATCAATTAGAATGGAAATCTTGATCTCCGAGGTCGTGATGGCCCGGATATTGATACCCTTGTCCGCCAACGCGCGAAACGCCGTTGCGGCAACACCCGCATGACTGCGCATACCAATACCTATGACCGAGACTTTGACCATGCCGGCTTCCGACTGGATGATATCGCAGCCGATCTCCGCCTTGACCTTTTCGAGGACCACGAGAGCCTTGTCGAGATCGCCCGAAGGCACGGTAAAGGTCATGTCGGTCTTGGTGCCGTCTTCAGAAACATTCTGGACGATCATGTCGACATTGATGTGAGACTCTGCGAGCGGGCCAAAAATAGCGGCGGATATGCCCGGACGGTCGGCAACACGGCGCAGCGAAATCTGGGCTTCGTCCTTGGCGTAGGCAATTCCTGTGACAACCTGCTGTTCCACGATTTCTTCCTCGTCGCAAATAAGTGTTCCGGGCGGATTGATGAGATCACCCATGCCCGGCGCATCGGGGTCTTCGAAACTGGACCTGACAAAGGTGCGCACTTTGTGCACCATGGCAAGCTCGACAGACCGAACCTGCAGGACTTTCGCGCCAAGAGATGCCATCTCCAGCATTTCTTCGAACGATATCCGCGACAGCCGCCGTGCTTTCGGTTCGACGCGCGGATCGGTCGTATAGACACCATCGACGTCGGTATAGATATCACATCGATCGGCCTTGACCGAAGCGGCGATTGCAACCGCACTGGTATCTGAACCACCGCGTCCCAGTGTGGAAATGCGATTGTCCGGCCCAATGCCCTGAAATCCGGAGATCACAGCCACCTGGCCCTCGGCGAACCGCTCGATCAAGAACGAACCATCGATATCGAGGATACGGGCAGCGCCATGGGCATTGTCAGTCTTGATCGGAATTTGCCAGCCTTGCCATGAACGGGCGTGGACGCCCATCGCCTGCAGGGCGATTGCAAGCAGACCAGCCGTCACCTGCTCGCCTGATGCGACAATTGCATCGTACTCGCGCGCGTCGTGCATGGGCGATGTCTGCCGCGTCCAGGCCACGAGCTCATTGGTCTTCCCGGCCATGGCGGAAACCACAACAGCAACCTCATGTCCCGCATCGACTTCGCGTTTGACATGCCTGGCCACATTACGGATGCGGTCAATATCGGCCACCGAAGTGCCACCGAATTTCATCACAATGCGTGCCATGGGAAGGTACCGTTCTGGAATGCCTGAAATAAATTGGTAAGGAGCCGCTTGAATCGGAACAGCCACCCGCCAAATGAATGCGGCTCCCATACCGAAAATATCACCGGACTGCAAGAACGCCCGATGGTTGTTTGAACTATCCCCACGCCGGAAGAACGACGCGCCGCCGGCCGCAGCGAGCAATTGCAGGGACAATGCCGTTCGTTGTAAACATTCCGCTCCCTTGATTTCAAAGGAGACACAGCATGGACCGATTCACCGGCGGCTGCCTGTGCGGCAACGTCCGAATTGTAGCCTCGGGACGCCCGTACCGGGTCGGCCTCTGTCACTGTCTGGATTGCCGCAAGCATCATGGGGCTCTTTTTTACGCTGCCGCGGTATTTCCTCAGGATGCAGTAACGATCGATGGCGAAACACGCGACTACGCCGGACGTTTCTTCTGTCCCCGCTGCGGCTCATCCGTTTTCGCCCGCACAGCAGACGAAGTCGAAGTGCACCTGGGAGCTTTGGATGCCCCTGATCAACTTATGCCTACCTACGAAAACTGGATCGTCCGTCGCGAGTCGTGGCTGCCCCCGTTTCCGCTCGCGAAACGGTACGACCAGGATCGTGAGGGCACCGGCCGTTTTGAGGATTAGGCCGTAAGAGCATTGTGAAATGCCGGGTACGGCTTGACATTTTTTGCTGGAAGGGTCCACTCGAAGAGAGCAACAAGGACAGAACCGATGGCAACAGCACAGCGCACGACAATTGATGACGCAGAAGTCGAGCGTTTCTCGCGCATGGCAGCAGAATGGTGGAATCCGCAAGGCAAATTCCGTCCCTTGCACAAGTTCAATCCCACACGCCTTGCCTATATCAAGGAGAAAGTCTGCGCCCACTACGGCATCGATCCGAATGTCCCGGCACCCTTGGCGGGCTTGCGTATTCTTGATATCGGTTGCGGCGGCGGCCTTCTGTGCGAACCCATGGCGCGCCTTGGGGCGACGGTCGTTGGGGCCGATGCCGGCGAAACAAATATCGAAGTTGCGAAGATCCACGCGGCGCAGAGCGGACTCTCGATCGATTATCGCGCAACGACAGCCGAAGCTCTCGCCGATGCGGGAGAACAGTTCGACGTGGTCCTGAATATGGAAGTCGTCGAGCACGTTGCCGATGTCGAGCTCTACATGTCTGCCTGTTCCCAAATGGTCAAACCCGGCGGCATGACCTTTGTCGCCACCATCAACCGGACTTTGAAAGCGCTCGGCCTTGCCATATTCGGTGCGGAGTATGTGCTTCGCTGGTTGCCGCGCGGAACGCACCAATATGAAAAGCTGGTCCGGCCGGAAGAGCTCGAAACCGCCATGTCGCGCGCTGGCCTGGAAGTCGTGGAAAAAGTCGGCGTAAGTTACAATCCGCTGGCAGACAGCTGGAACAGATCAAGCGATACGAGCGTCAATTACATGGTCCTGGCTACCCGGTCGGCTTAGCCTTTGCCGCCATCTGTTGCTGGGCTTTCGTGGTCATCAACACGCCGATGGTGATGACCGCCGCACCAATCCAGGTTGCGAGCTGATAGACCTCCCCGAGAAAAAGCGTTCCAGCGAGCAATGCAACTGCCGCGCCGACATAACCGATCTGGCTGAGATAGACCGGTCCGCCAACGGCCTGGAGCCGGAAGTACAGCGCGAACATGCAAGCTGACGCCAGAACCTGGACAAAGACCAGCCATGGCACAGCACCGAGCGGGGCAATGGGGAATGTGCCTGTCATAAAGAATATAATCGGAACCAGCAGCACCGCTGTAGTCAGATGGCTGCCAGCCGCAAGCTCGGTCGGATCAGCACCTTTCGGCCAATCGATCGTGCGATAGACATTGCCGAGGGCAAGCAGTACCGGGATGAGCAAGCCAATCGCCACCCAGAGAGGTTCAGCCGGCTGACCGACCTGCCCCCGGGTAAACCCCACGAGGACGGCCCCGGCAAAGCCGGTAAATATGCCGAGAAGTCCAAGGAGATTGGGGCTGCGCATCTTGAAAAGGATGGAAAGCAGAAGGGTGAACACTGGCGACAATGTGTACATGATCCCCGTAAACCCTGAGCCGAGGTGCGGAATCGCCGAGAGAGTCATGAGGTTAGGAATGGCATAGGAAATCAGTGCGGCGATAAGGTAGTACCGTATCATATGCGCATCGATACGCGGACGCTTTCCCATGAGAAGGAAGGCAACCAGAAGCACCGTCCCGGCGCCGGTCGAGATAACGAACGCCCATAGAGATGGAGCAATGCCCGCGGCAAAAGCCAATTTGCCGAATGGAAGCGTCAACCCCAGAAAAGCGCCCGTCAACACGAGCAGCGCGGGAGCGGAATTCAGAAATGGCATGGAATTCATCCGGTTAGTCAGAATCGACTACCGCACCATAGACATCGCCATCAGCCTATCAAGATCAATTGTGGTCGTCGGGAAACACCGGCAGCGGCATCACATCGACACCGTCATCGACGAGCGCTTCGACTTCGTCGCGCGTCGCCTCGCCATAAATGCCGCGCTGTTCTGCCTCGCCAAAATGAATTTTGCGGGCTTCCTCGGCAAAATCACTGCCAACATAATCGGAGTTTTCGCGAACCTTCTTGGCCATTTCACGTAGTTCACTTGCCATCTTGCTCATCGCGATGGCGATCTTTTCCTTCTGGCGGCCAGTGGCAACCGACGGCGCCATCAGGGCCTTGTCGACTTTGTGCGAACCACAGACGGGGCAGGAAACGAGCTGCTTCTCTACTTGGGTATCGAAATCGTCATTGCTGCGAAACCAGCCTTCGAACTCATGGTCATGGTCGCAGTGGAGAGAAAATCGAATCATGATGCGGCGTTGAACCTCGTCGCCTGTCCATCGTTTTCCACGACAACCCCGAATGGCCGGGCGTTCTTGAGGTTGGGCACCTTCGTTCGCGCCGTTGCACTCAGTGCCGGATCGATGTCCGCCACAATAACCGCAGGTTCCGCATGATCGGCCTCCGCCAAAACCTCGCCCCACGGCGCGACGATGATGGAATGACCATAGGTTTCCCGGCCATCCTCATGCACACCGCCCTGAGCCGCCGAAATCATGAAGGCGCCATTCTCGATCGCACGAGCGCGCTGCAGCACGTGCCAATGCGCTTCGCCGGTCTGGCGGGTGAAGGCGGCAGGTGCTGAAATCACCGATGCACCGGCCAATGCCTGGGCGCGGAACAATTGCGGAAAACGTACATCATAGCAGATGGCAAGACCGAGCCGTGCAAAAGGCAGATCGATCACGACCGTATCGGCGCCCGGCGCGTAGACAGCGGACTCGCGCCAGCTCTCGCCATTGTCGAGATCGACGTCAAACATGTGGATCTTGTCATAGCGCGTGAGAATATTGCCGTCCGGCCCGAAGAGAAACGCGCGGTTGGCAATCTTGCCATCGTCGCGGGCAATCGCAGTCGATCCTATATGAAGATGAATACCGTGCTTGGCCGCTAGCTCCGAAGCCGTGCGAACGATGATGTCGTCGCTTTCGCTTTTCAAAACGCTGGCAAGTGCCTTGCGATCGCGCTGCAGTGCACCCGTCATTTCCGGTGTCTGGATGTAGACGGCACCCTGGCCGGCAGCATCGGCAACGTAGGTCGCAAGATCGGCGGCATTGCGTTCAGGATCTGTGCCCGAGCGCATCTGGATGGCGGCAGCGCGAAATGAACTCATGTCACAAATCCAATCTTCAAGCGAGTTCGCCGGTCTTCAACAATGTGTCGAGACGGCCCTGATTTTCCAGCGCATACAGATCATCGCAACCACCGACATGAGCCTCGCCGATGAAGATTTGCGGAAATGTCGAGCGGCCATTGGCGCGCGCCAGCATTTCCTGACGGGCGGCGGGCTCGATCGAGGCATTGTGCTCGGTAAAAGCGACGCCCTTTTTAGACAAAAGGCTTTTGGCGGCTGTACAATAACCACAACCGTTACGCGTATAGATTGTTACATCAACCATTCGAAAGCTCCGTTTGCCTTTCTATATAGGCATCAAAACTTCAGGCGAAAAGACCTGTTTTTTGCGCGGAAGTAGTGTCAGAGGACTCTCAGAGAGACAATTCTTTTGATAACACCCGGCCGAAAGTCAGGACATCGACGCTCACCGCGCCGCCCCGGAGCAACGCGCGGGCGGCGGCCTTGACGGTCGCGCCAGTTGTATAGACGTCGTCGATCAGGAGGACATTGCGGCCGCGCACCTTGATTTCCTGCGTCACGGGCACCTTGAACGCACCGCGCACATTGGCGACGCGCTCATTCAGGCCGAGGCCCACTTGCTGTTTCGTCTGCTTAATGCGTTTGAGCGCATCCGGATCAAATGCCTTGCCGCTCGACCGCGCCAGATGCCGGGCAAGTTCGGCGGATTGGTTGAACCGGCGAAACCAGAAACGCCGCGCGTGCAGCGGGACCGGCACGATAATATCGCAATCATCCAGCAATTCGCCACCCGCACGCACCATCCAGCGCGCCATCCATGGCCCGAGGTCAGTGCGATCATTATATTTGAGCCGATGCACCAAATCGCGGATGACACCTTCGTGCACAGCGACTGAACGGGCGCGCCGGAACGGGGGCGGCTCGGCAATCGCTTCTGCGGAGAGGATTTCGGCGCCAAGATCATGACTGAAGGGGATGCCGAGCACCGGGCAATAGGGCTTCTCGATGAAACGCACCTTCGACCAGCATTGACCGCACAGTGACCCTGGTTCCGCGACGTGCTTGTCGCAGCCGGCGCAAACCGGCGGAAACAGCAATCCGAACAACCCATCGGTTGCGCTGCGTGCGAAGAGACTTATCGTTGCTCCGATTGTTTTCCCGCTGGTTTTCATTGCAATTCGTTCCAAGGCGACGCATCTACACCCCAACTATACAGACATCAAAGAAATCCGGAATGGATCGGCATCAGGTCTTCGATCGAAATTTATTGCTGGCGAGGCGTTTGCGCGCTTTGCGGCAGCATGGAAATTCTGCGGATTTCCTGCTTGCGCGCGCTTGCGAAGATCTGGAGGAGCGCCTGTCCGCCGTTGAACGCAAGTTCGACGTTGCCGTGGATCTGGCGAGCCACACGGGTCTCGCCGCGCACGCAATCCAGCGGTCCGGCAAGGCCGCGACGATCGTGCGTGTCGAGCACGCGCGGCAGTTTCTCGACAATACGTTTCCTGCAGTGGTCGCCGATGAGGAAATCCTGCCGCTTAAACCGGCCAGCATTGACCTTATTGTGTCACTACTATCCCTGCATCTCACGAACGACACACCGGGCACCCTATTGCAAATCCGTCGCGCGCTGAAACCCGATGGTCTGTTCCTCGGTGCGATGGCCGGCGAGAATACCCTGGCGGAACTGCGCGAATGCCTGCTGGCGGCTGAGAGCGAGATTTATGGCGGTGCCTCTCCCCGCGTTGTGCCCTTTGCCGACGTTCGCGACGTCGGCGGCCTGCTGCAGCGTGCGGGCTTTACCCTGCCCGTCACCGATATAGAGAGCTATACGGTGCGCTATGACTCTGCCTTCGCCCTGATGCGCGACCTGCGCGCCATGGGCATGCAGAATGTCCTCATCGGACGGTCGCGCCGGCCATTGACACGGCACTATTTCATGCGGGTTGCGGAGATTTATGCGGAACGCTTCAGCGATCCCGACGGCCGGATCAGGTCGACTTTCTCGTTCATCTGGATGTCAGGCTGGGCTGCGCATGAATCGCAGCAGAAACCCTTGAAGCCCGGCTCAGCCAAGGCATCGCTTGCCGATTTTCTCAACGATATCGAGAAGAAATAGCGCTAGCAGTCGCCGATCTTTGAACCATCGCTGTTCAATATACAGACCGCCTTGGGCGAAGACTGCAGTACGCTCCGGCGAATGGTATAGGTGGACGTGGTTATCGGTTCGGGCTTCTTGATCGATCCGGTCTGGATCTCATCGATGGAACGGCTGGTCGAATAATCGACGACAGCCTGCGAACCGCGGTCGGCAAGCGGCGCAATGATCAGAGCCAGCGCAACGGCTGCGGAACCGAAAAGCAACGTGATCCGCAAGATACCTCCGGCTGCACCCGAAAGAGCGCTCGGTTGCAACAGTTCATCATCGAGATAGTCGTTCTTACGCCCCATGCCCCACCTGAAATACGCGTCAAGATTAACTAAAAGTCGCTCAATCAGGTGAAGGATCAATTAAGCATCAGAGTTAACGCGGCAAGAATACAGTCTGGGGTTGCGAAAAGTTATAGGAGATCGACAAGGAACGGGATAAGCGGGATATCTGCGGGCGGCATTGGATAGTCGCGCATATCCTTTGGCCGTACCCATTTGAGAACCTGCCCCTCCATTCCGCGGGGTATTCCCTCATAGCGCCGGCAGATGAACAATGGCATCAGCAGATGGAAGGTCTCATAGGTGTGGCTGGCAAAGGTCAGCGGCGCCAGGCAGGCCGGTTTGATGACAATGCCGAGCTCTTCGTGCAATTCGCGGATCAGGCTTTCCTCGGGCGTTTCTCCCGGATCGACCTTGCCACCCGGAAACTCCCAGAGGCCGGCGAGCGATTTGCCTTCCGGACGCTGCGTCAGCAACACCCGGCCATCAGCGTCGACCAGCGCACAGGCCGTCACGAGAAGGATCGGGTGTTCGCTCATGTCCCCGGCGCCTGCCTGTAGGCATAGCGATAGGCTTCATTGAAGCCCATCTGCTCGTAGAGCGCGACGGCGCCGGTGTTCGCTACTTCGACCTGTAACCACGCCTTCTTCGCGCCGTGCTGCAAGGCCCATTTCAATGCCGATTTGATAATCGTGCGACCGAGGCCCACGCGACGCCGGTTTGCCGCCGTTCCAATGTTGAACAGACCTGCGAGTGCGCCATCCTGCACACAGATCGCCGTTGACACCGGTACTGCGCCCTCTTCGATAACGAACAAGCCCTTGGATGGACGAATGGCATTGATAACTTCGAAGAGGCCAGGTTTCAGCGCGGCATTATCTTTCTGCACCTGCAAGGCGGCGTCGATGAACCGGCCTATATCTTTGAGCGGAATTTGATCGAGCGCGTCCGAAAGATCGACATTTGCCAGATCGACGACCATGACCATGGATTCGTCGAAACGTGCCCAGCCAAGCTCCTCGAGGTAATCATCGAGCGCTTCCGGCGCGAGCGGTGACTGGCGGAAAATCGGCGGTCTGCCATAGGCGCGAAACCGTTGTGCTGCA
Source organism: Phyllobacterium chamaecytisi (assembly GCF_020164455.1). Taxonomy (GTDB): domain Bacteria; phylum Pseudomonadota; class Alphaproteobacteria; order Rhizobiales; family Rhizobiaceae; genus Phyllobacterium; species Phyllobacterium chamaecytisi. The sequence continues at coordinate 158,569 of NZ_JAIQWW010000012.1, read as the reverse complement.
CGTGCCACCCGCTGTTCGAGATTGTCGGTATCACCGGGATCGAGCGGATTGACCGAATTCAACCGCTTCGACGGGTGGCTGGCCGTCATGCGAATTGCCCAGCTTCCATCATAGTGCACCGACGATGCGGGCCAGGACCGGAAACCAACCGCCTCAAACTGTCTGATTTGGGCTAACTGCATGCATGATCCTTGTCAGAGCCTGTTTGTAAGTCGCTGCGGCGCGGCATATGGCGTGGTTTTCGAGAACCGGAGCGCAGCGTACTTAAAGTACGTGAGCACCGGAAGCGGAGAAAATCGCGTCAGATGACCGCCGCAGTAGAGTTTCAAACGGCTCTTAGCTGCGATAATCGCCATTGATCGCCACATATTCCTTGGTCAGATCACAGGTCCAGACAGTCGCCTTGCCTTTGCCGAGACCGATGTCGACACGGATCTTGATATCGTCATTCTTCATATAGGCGGAGGTCGCTTCTTCCGAATAGTCCGGATCGCGCTCGCCTTCGCGGGCAACGCGGATATCCCCGAACCAGATCGCCAGCCGGTCGCGATCCGCCGGTTCGCCAGCCTTGCCGACGGCCATGACGACGCGGCCCCAATTGGCGTCCTCGCCAGCGGCAGCGGTCTTGACCAGCGGCGAATTGGCGATCGACAACGCGATCCGCTTGGCGGAGCGCGCGGAGGTCGCACCCGTTACGCTGATTTCAAGCATCTTGCGTGCGCCCTCGCCGTCACGCACCACTTGCAGCGCGAGATCCTTCAGAACGCGGTCAAGCGCTTTGGCGAAAGGCTTGAGACGCTTGTCCTTGAGCTTGGTAACAGGTGCAGCGCCGCGCTCGGCAGCTGATCCGGTAGCGAAAAGCAGCAGGGTGTCGGATGTCGATGTATCGCTATCGACGGTGACGGAATTGAAACTCTTGCCAACGGATTTCGACAGGAGCTTCTGCAGAATATCTGCCGCAATCGGCGCATCGGTGGCTACGAAAGACAGCATCGTGGCCATATCCGGCGCGATCATGCCAGCACCCTTGGCGATGCCATTTATTGTTACCGGCACGCGGCCCAGCAGTACTGTTTCGGTTGCGACCTTGGGAAATGTATCGGTCGTCATGATGGCGCTCGCGGCATCCTGCCAGCGCTCGGCAACGGCATTCTTCGTCATGTCCGTCAGAAGATGGCTGAATTTACCCGCATCGAGCGGCTCACCGATCACGCCGGTCGAGGCAAGAAAAATATGATGAGGCTTGCAACCCACGGCCTTGGCGGCCGCTGCAGCGGTCAATTTGGCAGACTCGCGACCCTTTTTCCCGGTAAAGGCATTGGCATTGCCGGAATTGACAACGACGGCCCGCGCCGTGCCACCCTCAAGACTTGTACGGCAGTAATCCACGGCAGCCGAAGGGCATTTGGACCGTGTGAATACACCGGCCACGGCCGTTGGCCGATCGAATACGATGAGCAAAACGTCTGTCCGGCCCTTGTATTTGATACCGGCTTCAGCTGTGGCGATCTTTACCCCGTGAATTTCCGGCATGGTCGGATAATGTTTCGGAGCCAGCGGAGAGACGGATGTGGACATGGAACCTCGCAAGGGTTGACGAAGTGAGCGCTGATTATCTCTCCCCTTGTGGGAGAGAAAGGGTTTTCCTGGATTTAGCTTCTTTGCTAAATCCTTGGAAAATCCAAGTGAGGGGATTTCAAAAGAACGTGCAGTTTCCCCTCTCTGGCGATTTTCAGCACTTAGCAATAGCTAAGTGCTGAAATCGCTTTCTCCCCCACAAGGGGGGAGATAAACCGGCACCGTATTACTGCTGGGCTTCGGTTGCAGCCTTGATCGCTGCTTCCGTTGCCGGATCGGTATATTCGATCTTCAGGTCGCCGCGGTCCTTCTTCACCAGCTCCATGTACTTCTCGCGAATGAGGATGGATTTCACCTGGTCCTTGACCTGATCGAACGCAGGCGGCTGCTGGGTACGCTTGTCTTCGAGCTTGATCACATGGAAGCCGAACTGGGTCTGGACGGGTTCTTTGGTGTACTGGCCGACTTCCAGCGCATTGGCTGCCTTGTCAAATTCCGGCACCATCTGCCCTGGTCCGAAATAGCCGAGATCGCCGCCCTGCGCCGCAGAGCCGTCCGTCGACTTCTCCTTGGCAACGTCTTCGAACTTCGCTCCGCCATCGAGCTGCTTGATGATAGCTTCGGCTTCTTCCTTGGTCTTCACCAGAATATGACGGGCGCGGACTTCATTTTGTGGCGGCATCGCTGCGATTTCCTTATCGTAGCGAGCGCGAATGTCAGCGTCGGTGATCTTGTCGACGACCTGCTGCTTGAAGTAGTCATTGTGCAGGGCGCGGTCCTTCAGAAACTCGAGACGAGCCTGGAACTCAGGGGTCTGGTCAAGCTTTTCGGCTTCAGCCTTCGCTGCAAGTGACTTGATGTCGATAATGGCAGCCAGAGCGGCCAAACGCCGCTGATCATCAGGCAGCTTGGCAAATTGCGGATCGAGGTCCGCAGAAATCTGGTCTACGTCCTTGTTGGTGATCTTGCTGCCGTTGATTGTTGCAAGCACTTTATCGGGATCGGCCTTGGCAGTATCTGCCTGTGCGGCATCTGGCTTGGCAGGTTCCGTTTTACCGGCTTCCTGGGCCATTGCCACAGAAGATATACCGGTCAAAAGTGCAGCGACAGTCATTAATGAAAGGGTTTTACGCAATTGGTTCATGGGTCAATTTCTCCTTGGGAGGACCGGTACGGGCTATGAATACGGCAGAATTTTGCCATGAGGCGGCGATCGATCGCTTGTTGCTTCAACATTGACATCATTCGTGCCCCCTCTTATCTGTCCATCGGCTTTGCGTCCAGATAGCTTGGCAACAGATAGACTTATACCTTGGGCTTGGTGTCCGTATTGTATCAGGCGTCTTGAATGTCAGGCTTTGGATGCCTCAAATGCCACAGTTGCTGGCAAAACGTATTATAGAGAGGACCAGGGATGGTCAGTTTCGGCGGCCTCGCCCGCAAGATTTTCGGCTCCTCGAATGAGCGCCGCGTCCGCAGCTTCAAACCCCGCGTTGATCAGATCAATGCGCTTGAGGCAGAAATCTCGTCGCTTACCGATGATGAGCTCAAGGCAAAAACCGCGGAGTTTCGCGAAAAGCTCGCCAATGGCACCAAACTCGACGATCTGCTTGTTCCGGCCTTTGCCGTGGCACGTGAGGCTGCCAAGCGCGTTCTTGGCATGCGCCCCTTCGACGTCCAGCTGATCGGCGGCATGGTCCTTCATAATGGCGGCATTTCCGAGATGCGAACCGGCGAAGGCAAGACCCTCGTTGCGACCCTGCCAGTCTACCTGAATGCGCTTGAGGGCAAAGGCGTTCATGTCGTCACTGTGAACGACTACCTTGCCACCCGCGATGCGCACTGGATGGGCCAGATCTATAATTTCCTCGGCCTCTCCTATGGCATCATCGTGCATGGTCTCGATGATGAAGAGCGTGCCAAGGCCTATAACGCCGATATCACCTACGCCACCAACAATGAACTCGGCTTCGACTATCTGCGCGACAACATGAAATATGAGCGCGCCCAGATGGTGCAGCGTCCGCACAACTACGCCATCGTCGACGAAGTGGATTCGATCCTCGTCGATGAAGCGCGCACGCCGCTGATCATCTCCGGCCCGCTCGACGATCGGTCCGATTTCTACAATCTCATCGATGCGTTCATCAAACCATTGAACCCCGAAGACTATGAGATCGACGAGAAGCAGAAGACGGCGATCTTTACCGAGGAGGGCACCGAGAAGCTCGAAAACCTCCTGAAGGAAGCCGGTCATCTCAAGGGCGAAGGCCTTTACGATATCGAGAACGTTGCTGTCGTGCACCACGTCAACAATGCTTTGCGAGCGCACAAGCTCTTCCAGAAGGACAAGGACTACATCGTTCGCAACGACGAAATCGTTATCATCGATGAGTTCACCGGCCGCATGATGCCGGGCCGCCGCTTCTCGGAAGGCCTGCACCAGGCGCTTGAAGCGAAGGAACATGTGACGATCCAGCCGGAAAATCAGACACTGGCCTCGATCACGTTCCAGAACTATTTCCGCATGTACAAGAAGCTTGCCGGCATGACCGGTACAGCTTCCACCGAAGCGGAAGAATTCGGCAACATCTACGGTCTCGAAGTGACTGAAATTCCGACCAACGTTCCCGTTCAGCGTCTCGACGAGGACGACGAGGTCTACCGGACCGTCGAGGAAAAATACAAGGCGATCGTTCGCGATATTCGTGATGCGACAGCCAAGGGCCAGCCTATCCTCGTTGGCACCACGTCGATCGAGAAATCCGAGCAACTGGCTGAACGCCTGCGCAAGGAAGGCTTCAAGGACTTCCAGGTCTTGAATGCCCGCTATCACGAACAGGAAGCCCATATCGTCGCGCAAGCCGGTGTTCCAGGTGCAATCACCATAGCCACCAACATGGCAGGCCGTGGTACCGACATTCAGCTTGGCGGCAATCTGGAAATGCGCATAGCGCGCGAACTCGACGATATGGCCGAGGGCGAAGAGCGTAAGGCAAAAGAAGCCGCGATCAGAGCCGACATTGCCAAGCTCAAGGAAAAAGCACTTGCGGCCGGCGGGCTTTACGTTCTTGCGACCGAACGCCATGAAAGCCGCCGCATCGACAACCAGTTGCGCGGCCGTTCAGGCCGTCAGGGTGATCCCGGCCGCTCGAAGTTCTTCCTGTCGCTGCAGGACGATCTGATGCGGATTTTCGGTTCCGAACGCATGGATGGCATGCTGCAGAAGCTTGGCCTCAAGGAAGACGAAGCCATCGTCCATCCCTGGATCAACAAGGCGCTGGAAAAAGCGCAGAAGAAGGTCGAGGCGCGCAACTTCGATATCCGCAAGAACCTTCTGAAATATGATGATGTGATGAATGATCAGCGCAAGGTGATCTTCGAGCAGCGCATTGAATTGATGGACAGCACCGATCTCAGCCAGACCACCAGGGAAATGCGCGAGGATGTGGTGGACGATCTGCTGGCGCGCTACACGCCCGAAGGCGCCTACGCGGAACAATGGAAGATCGCCGAGCTCGACGAGGATGTGCGCAATGTTCTCAATCTCAATCTGCCGATCACCGAATGGGCCCTCGAAGACGGTATTACGCCGGACGATATCCGGGAACGCCTGACGGAAGCCGTTGAGAAGGCCGCCGCCGATCGTGCCGAGCGGTTTGGTCCGGAAATCATGGCCTATGTCGAGAAGTCTGTCATTTTGCAGACCCTCGATGCCCTGTGGCGCGAACATCTGGTCAATCTCGATCATCTTCGCTCCGTCGTCGGCTTCCGCGGTTACGCCCAGCGCGACCCGCTCAACGAATACAAGAGCGAAGGCTTCGAACTCTTCCAGACGCTGCTGGCCAATTTGCGCCAGAACGTGACCAGCCAGTTGATGCGCGTGGAACTCGTGCGCGAAGCCGCAAGCGCGCCTGAGCCGGAACTGCCGGTGATGGAAGCACATCACCTCGATGGCCTCACGGGTGAGGACGATTTCGGTGGCGGCAGTGTTCTTGCAGTACAGCAGGATCTGCGTGTCGTTGATCCCAAGGATCGCGATCCGAATAACCCGCAGACGTGGGGCAAGGTTGGCCGCAACGAGGCCTGCCCCTGCGGTTCGGGCAAGAAATACAAGCACTGTCACGGTGCTTTCGTCTGATGAACCCAAAGGCCGCGTTCAAAACGCGGCCTTTTCTCTTGTTCCAACAACACAAGCCGTTGACTTTCCGAACCGTTTCTAAACGTTTACGCAGTAAGCGTCTTGCATTGGAAACGAGTGGAGCTGCCCTTGCGAATTTCTGCGGTCGAAGCTGCAGACCGGTATCTGCCGGATAAACTGTCAAAGCAGCTCCGTCCGTGGCTAGTCCGCCTCGATCAGCTGTTTGACGGTTCAATGGAGCACGCCGCAGCGCAGCGCGTGTCACTGATCGCCTTTTCCATCCGTATTATCAGCGCTGCCATCGCACTCGTCTCGCAGGTCATCTTCGCCCGCTGGATGGGCCAGTTCGAATACGGCATTTTCGTCCTTGTCTGGGTGACGGTGGTTATTCTCGGGAACCTCTCCTGTCTGGGTTTCCAGACCAGTGTCATCCGCTTCGTGCCGGAATATCTGGAACACCGGCAGCTGGATCATCTGCGCGGCATTTTGTTCACCAGCAAGATATTCGCGCTCGGCCTGACGACCTGCATCGCGATCATCGGCGCTGCCGGGGTCTATCTCTTACGCGATGCGATCGAATCCTACTACGTCGCGCCCTTCATCATCGGCTTCATCTGTCTGCCGATGATTGCGCTCGGCGATACGCTGGACGGAACCGCACGGTCACGATCCTGGGCATTGGTCGCGCTGACGCCGACCTACATCATCCGTCCAATTCTCACTCTTGTCATTATGACCATCGCCCATGTGGCCGGCTTTGCACCGACAGCAGTGGCGGCGGTAATATCGGCGATTATTGCGACCTATATGACCTCGCTGGTGCAATTAGCGGTCGTCAATCACAGGTTCAGAGAGGTTGTGTCGCCCGGTCCGAAGGCGATCCGTTTTGGAGAATGGTTCGCGGTTTCGCTACCGATCTTTCTGGTCGAAGGGTTCTTCTTCCTTTTGACCAATGCCGACGTCCTGATGGTCGGCCGCTATATGGACCCGGACAAGGTCGCGACCTATTTCGCGACGGTCAAACTGCTCGCATTGGTCCATTTCGTCTATTTCTCGGTCAAGGCTGGCGCCGCCCAGCGCTATTCCGAGTTGATGCATACCCATGACCATGACCAGCTTGCGCAATTCGCCAGCGATACGGCGCGCTGGACCTTCTGGCCGTCATTGGCGATGGCAATCATCCTTCTCGTTCTTGGCAAGCCGCTCCTCCTGCTCTTCGGCGCCCAGTTTACCGATGGTTATCCACTGTTGTTCATTCTGGTGATCGGCGTCGTCGCCCGCGCTTCGGTCGGTCCGGCAGAAAGCCTCCTCAACATGGCCGGCAAGCAGAAAATTTGCGCCATGGTCTATGCGGTCACACTGATTGTTAATATCTGTCTCAGCATTGTATTGATACCGGCCTACGGCCTTGCTGGTGCCGCTTTTGCGACGGCATTCTCGATGGTGTTTGAAGCGGTGACGCTGGCGCTGACTGTTTACAATCGTCTGAACATTACGATGTTCGTTTTTGCGGGCAGGACAGACGCTGCCAAGGAAGAAGTCTGATGGCAGCCATACCGCTTCTCGAAGAACTTGCCGGAGGCCCGTCCTCGCAGATCCTCTCCCAGCTCTCGGGCTTCGAGTCGCACGAGGCGACTAAGCAGCTCGAGGAGACCCTCGGCACGCGCGCCGTTCCGCGCAAGCTTTCCGTCTATTCGGCCTCCGCCGGTTTCGAACTCCTCGATGAGCTTGAATATCTGACGTATCGTACGGTCGAGCCAAACATCTTCTTCAATCCGCGTTTCCTCGCCCCCGCCATGCCACGCCTCGACGACCGGCAGGTTCGCTTCATGGTCATGCGCGACGAGAACGATGTGAAGAGCCGTTTGCGCTTCCTCATGCCCTATACGATCGAGCGGCCGGGTTTCAATGTGACGGCTTCCATCATCCGCGCCTGGGCCACGCCCTTCGGGCCACAGGGCACGCCGCTGATCGACCGCGACGATCCGGTCGGGGTGCTTAATGACCTGTTCGACATGCTGGGGCGCAAGCACCTCAAATTCCCGGAAATTCTGGTGCTGCCGGACATACTGCTGAACCGCACCGCGGCACAGCTGATCCGTTCCATCGCGCTGGACCGCAATCTTACGATGGTGACCGTCAATCAGGTCGAGCGGCCCTTCCTTGAAAGCGCCAAGGAAGGCGAAGAGTACCTGCGTGATGCCATTGGTGCCAAGCACGCCAAGGAATATCGCCGGCTATGGCGCCGCCTCGCCGACAAGGGCAAGCTGACCTATACCGTCAGCCGCAGCGAAGAAGATATCCGCGTGCGGCTGGAGGATTTCCTCGTGCTCGAAGCCAGCGGCTGGAAAGGCCAGCGCGGTTCCGCCATGGCGGTCGACCGTTTCCGTGCTGCCTTTGCCCGCGAGGCGGTCAACAACCTCGCGACCCGCGATCTCGCCCGCATCCACACACTCGAACTTGACGGCAAGACCATCGCCGTCCTCGTAGTCTTTGTCGAAGCTGGCGAAGCGTGGACATGGAAAACCGCCTATGACGAAAGCCTCGCGGCCTATTCGCCCGGCGTTCTCCTGATGATCGAGATGCTGAAAAACCACCTGGACGATCCCAACATCGACCGGACGGATTCCTGTGCCGTACCGGACCATCCTGTCGCATCGCGCCTGTTCATGGAGCGTGAACCCGTCGGCACGCTGGTGATCGGGCTGACACCCGCCGCCGACCGCGCAGCACGGCAGGCGGCTTCACAGCTTCACCTTTACCGGCGCACGCAGAATATCGCGCGTCTGGTCCGCGAGCGCCTGCGGAACTTGACCGGCCGGAAGTAGATGCGTCGCCGTCAAAGGTGTCCGACTAAAGTCTAGCTTTTCATCCTTTATGTTTTTGTGTAACGAGTAAGAAGCTTTTTTGCATTTTCTCGCGTGCCGCGCCTTATAGGGGGCAGCACGAAGCAACGAAGTATAAAGACGCTATAAATATTTGTGCCATTGCTTTATTTCATTTCAAGGTGATTTTATCACCGGAATTTTCCAGGGTTTATTATTTTGCGGATCCCGATTTCATTTCCTGTGACCAGGGAGGTAGCGATATTTGTATTTTGCATGGTCATTGCTGCAAGCATAGCTGTAACAATGGGGCATGATGCAAATTGGGATCTTCTCAACTACCACTTGTATGCTGGATTTGCGTTAGCCGATTGGAGATATGACTCAGATTTGATGCCAACGGGTGTCCAGGCTATGTTCAGCCCTATCATCGATCTTCCATTTTATTTGATGGTTAAAAATTTTAGCCTTCGGACAACTACGATAATCCAGTCATTTTACTACGGTATTTTGATGTATGTGACATTTAGATTTAACGTTGTGCTGTTTTCGACGGTATCATTATTAAGAAAAGAAGGAAGCGCGGGAAGGATATTCTATACCGTTATGGCAACATTTTTGTGCCTATCGGGTGTTGCTTCTATTTCACAAATTTCTTCTTCGTTTAACGAAATGCAGTTGGCGGTCCTCACTATGCTCGGAGCGCTCCTCATTCTTGCCGCTCTAGAAAGCGACGGACGTGTTGCCCGCTCTTCATTATTTGCTGGCATTGCGATCGGATCGGCAGCCGCACTTAAATTGACGGCCCTTATCTATGCTCCCGCCGGATTGATCGCGTTGTTTTTTGCACTTGGCATTCGGCGAGGGCTGGTTCCGGCCGCAGCATTCTGTGCGGGATGGGCAATTGCGTTTGCGCTGATATTCGGATGGTGGGGATATTTGACCTTCGCTCGTTTTGAAAACCCTATTTTTCCCTTCTTCAACGAAACCTTCCGATCCTCTTGGTATCCGCCTATCAATGAAGGTGACCCACGATTTTTCCCAACTACGTTAGTCATGTGGATCGCGTATCCATTCTTTTGGGCATTTTCGACCGTAACCGGTATGGTTGCAGAACCGCCACTTCGTGATCCGCGATTTGCTTTTTTTCTAACTGCGACAATGGGCTTCCTTCTGTTCGGACGTAAATACCTGTCGCATTCACCCAGAGTCCGTTTCCTGCTTGCCTTCGCCGTCCTGGGTTATGTTGTCTGGCTCATGCGGTTTTCGATCATTCGCTATGCCATACCCATTGAGATCATCGGGTCTTCTATCACCGTATTGGGCTTCGCCACTCTAATTCCGATCCGCGTTGGCAGAATTGCAGCACCCACCGCGGTGATCCTGGTGTGCGTCACCTCGCAGATGCTCACCTCCTATCCGCAATGGGGTCGACTGCCATATTCTTACAAGGACTATGGCATCGAGATTCCACCGGTCGATAACGGTGCCCTCATCGTCGTGGCAACACAACCAGCGAGCTACTTACTGCCATATTTTGAAGCTCGTGAGCTTCGATTCGTCGGAGCAATTTACGTGACCGGGCGCAGCATCGGATATCGCCTTTATGCGCGGACACTGGAGATCATTTCTAACCACCATGGCCGCATCTATACCATCGAGCGTGCCGGCGGCAATGAAGCCGGGATGTTTTCTGGCCTTGGCATGCAATCCTTGCCTGAGACTTGCAAGCCAATTCGATCAAACCTCGAGCCATCCGCCGATTTGAAACTCTGCGAAGCGAGAAAACTTTGACCCATCAGGCCACGTCAATCGAGGTATCCGGCCTGTTGACCTACAAGGTAGCTGTTCTGCTGCCTTGCTACAATGAAGGCTCGACCATTGGGGTAGTAGTAAAAGCGTTTATCGAGGCTCTCCCTCACGCCAGGGTTTACGTTTATGACAATAATTCAACCGATAATACTTCAGCCGAGGCAAGTGCGGCAGGAGCTATTGTCAGACGCGAGCCACGGCAAGGCAAAGGGCACGTCGTCCGGAGAATGTTCGCGGATATCGATGCCGATATTTACGTTATGGCCGATGGCGACAACACTTATGACGCGTCTGCTGCGCCTGCTCTCATACAGGCCCTTGTTGCCAACCAACTGGACCTCGTCAACGGCGCACGCGTTGCACCAGAAGCGCTGGCCTATCGATTAGGCCATCGGACCGGCAACGTAATACTGAGCGGCATCGTCCGGTGCATTTTTGGCCGGCAGTTTCGTGACATGCTCTCGGGCTATAAGGTTTTTTCGCGACGGTTTGTAAAATCATTTCCCCTGATGTCGAAGGGATTTGAAATCGAAACGGAATTTACCGTACATGCTCTGGAGCTGGGCATGTCATGTGCCGAACTTCAGACAGTATATGATGTTCGACCGGAAGGTTCTGAGTCCAAGCTGAGGACTATACCAGACGGAATCAAGATCCTGATGCTGATTGCCCGGCTAATAAAAGATGAAAAGCCTTTTGCGTTCTTTGCGACCCTTGCCCTGGTAGCGCTCCTGATCGGCATGGCAACCGGTATTCCTGTGATTTTCGAGTTCCTTGATACGAGAACCATCACACGCCTGCCCTCCGCAGTGTTAAGTGCAGGCATCATCGTCATATCAGCTCTTTTATTCACGACCGCGCTTATCTTGGACATGGTTACGAAGACACGGCGAGAGATCAAGCGCCTTGCCTATCTGTCCGCCGGAACCAGGCTATGGCTTTGAAGCGGCTCACCGGATTCCTTTTAGTTGGAATAGTGGGGTTTTTGATAGACGGCGGGATTTTGCTGTGTCTCACCGAAATATTTCACATCGAGGTGATCCTCGCTCGCCTGGCCTCGTTCCCCGCGGCAATGGTCACCACGTGGCTGCTCAACCGCACTTTCGTGTTTACTTCGAATCCCTCGGTTTCTTTCGCGGAATTCTTTAAATATTTCACCGTCCAAGGAACCGGCGCAATCATAAACTTCACTGTCTATAGTGTTCTGGTGACAATTACCCGACTAAGCGATTATCCCGTCATTGCCCTCGCGATAGCGGCGCTCCTCGCTATGATCTTCAACTACGCGGGCGCGAACAAAATCGTGTTCAACCGAAAAGCACCGAATTGACCATGCAGGAAACAATTGATCAGCAGTATTATGAGGTTGCTCGTCCCGGAACGGCGGCAGGCAGAATTATGATGCGGGCTCGTGAAAACATGTACGATGAATTCGCCGCGCTTGTGAGGCCTATTGAAACCGAGAGCATATTGGACGTCGGCGTCTCCGACATCCAAACGGACGGCGCAAATTGGTTCGAGGCGCGCTATCCACATAAATCTACTATTCACGCATGCGGTCTTGGGCAGGGCCGCGAATTGAAACAGGCCTATCCGGAGATAACCTATACACAGATATCGGCCAACAAGGCGTTGCCTTTTGCGGACGACCAATTTGACATAGCAACGGCGAATGCCGTTTTGGAGCATGTTGGCAATCAAGAGAATCAGCAGTTCTTTGTCAGCGAACTAATCAGAGTTTCTCGACGTGTTTTCATCACCGTGCCGCATCGATACTTTCCCGTAGAACATCACACGGGGTTTCCCTTCGTGCATTATACGAACTGGTCATTCTCTGTGTCATGTTCAATCTTTGGGAAAGAAGATTGGAGCAAAGAGGAAAATCTGATCTTGATGAGTGCTTCCAGACTACGTTTGTTGTCGCCTCCCGGAAGCAAGGTTGGTTACACCGGCATCCGCCTTGGATGCTTCTCGTCAAACCTGTTTCTTTATTATGAGAAGTGAAGCAGCAGGCGTTCAGGAATGCGGCTGTGCGAAAATCATCCGCATATTTTGGACGCCTGCACCACCTACTGAAAGAGATTGCTTTCGACGCCTTCGAAAGTCGAAAGGCCGAGCTGAAAGGCGACGGTAAGGCAGGGCGCTGGCGCTTGCGGTCATTGATGAAACCAAGCGCCATGCCCGTGAAGGGTTCCTCTTTCCCAGCGTCAAGAAGGGTGTGATTTCAGACGCGACCATGGCGCGCGATACATGGAACGAGCACAAATGACAGCACGTCCGCATGGATCTCGGTCAAGTCTGCGCGACTGGATAGCGGAAGGAACAGACGCACCATACGAAATAGCCGAGACGGTGCTCGGCTATACCGTCGGTGGATCTGTCGAGCGGGCTTATCGACGCACGGATTTCATAGAGCGCCGGCGCGAACTGTTGGCACGCTGGGCGCAGCACGTCGCTGGTCAAAGCGCTCCCATCCAAAAACGCCTGACAATTTCGCCATTGCTTGGTCAAGAAGCCAACTGGTGAATAATTGAAATGCAGCTGGCTCTGGCCCATTATGCGATTTCCGACGCGAATATCAAAAACGTTGTGTGAACGGTTCCCAAGATCTGGGCAACGTAATCGATCTTATGTTGCTCTAGAGCCATCATCCTGAAGCCTCTCATCAAGCTTCGGAGCCAATTGCTACGTCCAGCAGCCTTGAGACTATGTGAATAGTTCCATGACATTCTTGTCGCCTGGAAATGTTTACAAGTCCGCCGATTACTCCTTCGCCGAATCTCGCCAAGCCCGCTCGAAGGGCAGGCGCCAGGCATGAGGCGCGATGAGCTGGTGGATCGATTTCGGCCCCCAGCCGCCCTGATCATAGAGGCGCACCGGCGGCGGGTTTTCCAAGAGGGGTTGCGAGATCTCCCAAAGCCGCTCTATACCCTCGGCGGTGGTAAACAGCGTGTGATCGCCACGCATGGCGTCGAGGATTAACCGCTCGTAGGCCTCGAGCACTTCGCCGATCAGACCGGTTTCGCTCATTGCGAACTGCAACGACAGCTTGTCGAGCCTGAAGCCTGGGCCGGGTCGCTTGCCATAGAAGGACAGCGAGACCTTTGAGGCATCCGCAAGGTCGAACGTGAGGTGGTCCGGCCCTTGCGCCCCAACGCCCGAGCCGGCCGGGAACATCGATTTGGGTGGCTCTCGGAAGGCGATCGAGATGATGCGCTGGCCCTCCGCAAGACGTTTTCCCGTGCGCAGGAAGAAGGGCACGCCCGCCCAGCGCCAATTGTCGATGGCACATTTGAGGGCGATGAACGTATCGGTGTCGCTCTCCGGATCAACTCCCGGCTCCTTGCGGTAGCCGATGTATTGGCCGCGCACAACATTGCGTGGCTCAATCGGCAGCATGGACCGGAACACTTTGTTCTTTTCCTCCGAGATCGGCGCCGGCTCCAAGGCCGTGGGCGGCTCCATCGCCATAAAGGCTAGGATCTGAAAGAGGTGAGTCACCACCATGTCGCGATAGGCGCCCGTCGTCTCGTAGAAGGCCGCGCGAGTGGAAAGCCCCAGCGTCTCCGGAACGTCGATCTGCACATGGTTTATGAAGTTGCGGTTCCAGATTGGCTCGAAAAGTCCGTTGGCGAAGCGGAAAGCGAGGATGTTCTGCGCCGGTTCCTTGCCGAGGAAGTGGTCGATACGGAAAATCTGCTTTTCGTGGAAAACCTCGTGCAGTCTCTTGTTCAGTTCCATCGCACTGACAAGGTCCGTGCCGAACGGCTTTTCCATAATGATGCGGCAACCCTCAACGAGTTTCGCCTCAGCAAGGAGCTGCACGGCCGGAAGCGCCGCCCTCGGCGGCACGGAGAGATAATGCACGCGCCGCGTTTCCGGTCCAAGCGCCTCCTCTGCCCTGTTCACCGCTTCCTTCAGCAAGTCCGCGCCGGCAGAAAGCGAGACATAGTCAAGCGATGAGGAGAAATCTTCCCATTCGGTCTCGGTGAATTTGCGGGTCAGGAACTTGCTGAGCGACTCGCGTGCGATGGCGCGGAAACCGTCGGCATCGATCTCATCAAGCGAGACACCGACGATGCGGCACCCGGGGATAAAGCCAGCCTTAATGAGATGGAAAAGGCCCGGCAGCAGCTTGCGTCGGGAGAGATCGCCCGTTGCACCGAAGAGGACGACGACCTGCGGATAGCCGGGTCCGACCCGAGTGAAATTCTTTTGCACAGTGCCCGTTCCACCTTCTGCTGTTGCCCAGCCCTGCACCTGCGTGGCAGGCCGCCCTAATGCTTGAGGCCCCGCAGCATGCCTCACCCGATCGAAGGCTGAATAGAGACATGAATTACCCAGTCGATCAAGGATTTACGGGTCTCTCCATCCCTCAGGCGCCCAATCAATCCGGAGCAGGGACGCGATGACGAATCGCGCCGCGGCCAAGTCAATCGACGGAAGCCGCGGGTTCCGTGCCCAATAATTAGCGAAACACCACCAGCGACTTCGACACCGCTCGTCGGTGCGCCCCAAGCTCGGCCGCACGACCGTTATCGGCGCAACTGGGACGCGCGTTGTACTGGTCATGTCCGCTTGCAGTACCAGAGATCGGTGGCTCGATGACAATTATGACGGCGCGAAGCGGAGGTCGGCGACTCAGGCGAAGGGCTAGGAAGCGGGTTCGGTGAGGAAGGGCATGATGTCCACGCCGTCTCCTGGAAAGACAGAAAAATGCGGGTGGTTTTCAAAGAGACGGGCGGCGGCCTCGATGGTCTCGGCCTCAACGACGATGTAGCCGCAGAAGGGATTCACGGCGCCGGCGATGCCGTCCTTTGTCACGCGCGTCGTCTTGCCGACCATGCCGCCACGATCGGGTAACGATGCGGCGTTCCTCGCCTCCCAGTCCACCCACTGCTTGAACCCGACGGTGTCGATCGCGTCCTGCTCTGGCTTGGGCAGGCTGCGAAAGCGGGCGAGGTCTTCGGGCTTCATGGTGTAGACGGCGAGAAAGCGGGGCATGCGGCGTGCTCTTCATGCTGGCAGAATGGTATTCGAGCCTAGCCTGCCTACTGGCTGAAGTCACTCCGCATTCGCACCGTTTAGGCGCCTGTCGCCCATCCGCATCAGATCGGGAAGTCCGCTTGCGCAAAGCGGCCTCAAGCGAGGGAATAACGATGGCAGCTTGCAGGATGTGGACGTGGTCGGCGAAATGACCGAGATGCGGGCGCAAAGCCGTCAGTCGCGCCACGATCGCCAAACGGCAGCTTCGGACCACTTGCGGACATTCATTTAATGTCCGCTTCGCACCAATCCGGCGTCATGACTGAGCAAAAGACGGATGCCCGGGCGGAAGGCCTCCGTAGCGGGTATCTTCTTCGGTGCCAGCAACTTCTACGGCTACGTCGCTCAACGGCCATAGGCTCGAGCCTATGGCAAAGGGTGGAGAGCGAACGTCACATCTCCCCTGGATCCATCTGCCTCAGGCTAATTTGAATGGACCAAAGCAAGTAGCCGATGTCGTGACCCACCGGGTTGATAACCCGGTGCTTGCCAACATATCCGCTTCAACAGTGACGCCTTCAAAATATCGAACGAGCATTTTCCACTCTAAGTTCTCTTGACTCTCTTCAACCTCCAGAACGAAACTAGAACGCCACTATTGGCGAATTCAGTTGATTAAATACGGGGGAGGATCTTGCTGGGAGGTGGATATGAACGAAGCTCAGGAACAACTGCCGGTCAGCGACACCGCGGCTCGATGGTCAATCCCGCCGTTCCCAGCCACATCAGCCGAGTACATCACGGTATTGGCGCATTATCACCGCGCCGAGATGGGCCGCATGGCGGGATGGCGCGACAGGATCGACCGCACAACCAACTGGGCCATTACCGGCGTTGCAGCAATGCTGTCTCTGTCGTTGTCATCGCCGACGTCGCATCACGGCGTGCTCTTGTTCGCCATGGTGCTGGTGCAACTTCTGCTGATCATCGAGGCGCGACGCTATCGGTTCTTCGACGTCTACCGCGGACGAGTACGCCGACTGGAGAAACACTATTTTGCTCAGGTCTTTGCACCCCTGCCAGGGTTGGACAGCGACTGGGCGCGCCTACTCGGCCAAGATTTGCGCAAGCCGCAATTCCTGATCTCCATCCGAGCGGCAATGTCGCGGCGGTTGCGCCGTAATTATCTATGGATGTTCCTGGTCCTGCTTCTGGCTTGGGTATTGAAAATCTCGACGCCTAAATTGCAGGATGACGGAGTGGCGCTCGATGTTGCGCGATCACTCCATGAGATCGTCGCAAACGCCGCATTCGGGCCGTTACCGGGCTGGGCCATATTGCTCGGGGTAGTTGCCTTCTACTGCTGGCTCGCCTACGCCGCCCTGCTCGCTGGCGACTCTGACAAGAAGGAGCACGGCGAGGTACATGTCTGATGGACGGCGAAAGCAGAGCGCACTTGATGTTTGCTAAATTGGCCGCCGACGTGTCGGCTCTCCACCCCACGCGGTCCTTTCTGATCAACAGGTGGGCGGCAGCTGAGGGCAAAAAGTCGACGGTCGCAGGATTGCGTGACTTTAAGCGATTTCGCGCTCGATACGCACCTCGGTCTCCAGACTTTCGATATCCCGATATATTGAGGCTGTGGCAAGAACCCGTCCGCCGTTTTTGTATTGCAGCGTGCAGTCCTTCGCTTTGATGTCACCGTCAACGACAATCTCATCCCATTTTCCTGCGTGACCAACGTAGTTGATCGGGACGTCATAGTGCTGGCTCCAGAAGAAAGGCACGGCGTCGAACTTTTGCTGCTGCCCAAGCATGTTGAGTGCAGCGACCTGCCCCTGGCGCTCTGCGACCACCCAATGCTCGACGCGAATGTTTTGACCGGAATGCGGATCTGGCCAGCGCGCGATGTCGCCCGCCGCATAGATCCCCGGCACGCTTGTCTCGAGATAGGCATTGACCATAACACCGTTGTCGATAGCAAGGCCGGCCTGTTCGGCCAAGGCGAGGCGCGGCCGCACGCCGATGCCGGCCACAACGAAGTCGGTCTCCTGCACGGCTCCGCTCTTGAGCCGAACTTTTGAACCTTCAATCGCCGTCACCGCGTCTTCGAGATGAAAAATGACGCCATGCTCTTCATGGAGGGCCCGGATGAAGTCCCCCATCTCCGGTCCGAGAATTCGCTCCATCGGCCGTTTGCTCGGAGCGACGACGTGAACTTCGATCCCGCGTGCGCGCAAAGCGGCCGCAACTTCGAGCCCGATAAAGCTGGCCCCGATCACGACGGCACGTCGACCGCTCTTGGCTGCAGCGATGATGGCGCGGCTGTCATCGAGCGTACGCAACGTATAGACATTCGTCTGATCCGCGCCGGGTATGGTCAAGCGCGCTGGTTCTGCACCGGTTGCCAGGAGCAGCCGATCATAGGGAATCTTCTCGCCGCCAGCAGTCACGACATGTCTTGAGAAAGTGTCGATGGAGGTGACTTCCGTACGAAGGCGGAGGTCGATTTGCGCCTTGCTATAATACTTGTCCGACCGCAGCGGCAGCCATTCTTCGGGCGCACTGCCCGCCAGGTAATCCTTCGAAAGGTTCGGTCGGTCGACCGGAGCTGCGGAGTCCGCGCTCAGCATGACAATGCTGCCTTGGAAATCCCGCCTGCGAAGCATTTCCGCCGCGGCAAAACCCGCCGCACCACCACCAATGATGACGATGCGTTCCGGCGCGGCCGATTGCGATGGCTGTGCCTGTTTTTGGTCATCGCGCTTATGTTGAACGAAGAGATGTCCATCTCGCTTATCGACGCGCCAGCACGACAATGAGCTTAAAGCCGGCGCACGGATAGCTTCGCCGCTGCGCAGATCGAAGCATGCGTGGTGCCAGGGACAGCGCACCGTGCTTTCCACCACTAGCCCGTCGATGAGGGGTCCATGATAGTGGCTGCAATAAGCATCGATGGCGTATATCTCTTCCTCTACGCGCACAAGAAGAACATCCTTTTGGCCGACATGACCAAGGAGCTTCCCTCCGTCGAGGGCAGTCACAGGAACGCCCTGTGTGAGGTCAGGGCCGATTGGGGACTGGTTTTCAACCATAGGTGTCTCCCTTCATAGCGAACAGGTAGTAGCCTTGAAGGCCATACTGGACTTCAGTATATTACGACCTGTTATGCGGGGATAGAAGCGCGCCTACAATCAATCGACCGTGCCGCTTCTGATCCGAACAGTCGGCATCGGTATCGACATAAAGAATGTAAGTCCGCTTTGCGCCACTTGCGGACATTCACAATATTCGCTTCTTTAATCGGGCATTTGGGTCAAGCTTTTTTCTAATTTTCCGGCAGCCTGGTCGTTCACGCGGGTCACGCTTCTCTTCGCAGTCTATTGGCTCCCTTGCGTTCGGAGCGGCTGCATGCATGCCTGGGATCAGGGTCTAAAAAGCCTTGCTTTGCGACGCGCTCGAAGCGCAGCAGACATGAACGGCTTCATCCATCCCGTCGTCCGCGTGCGGTGTCCGTATTGGGTCCTTCGCTGATAAATGAACGCGTTCCACCTGTGGAGAATTGGGCCAATTCACAATGGTGACGGGCGTGATATGCTGGCATCATGCATCCAAGCACCCGATATGCGCGAAGCGGCGGTCTGAACATTGCCTATCAGGTGATTGGCGATGGTCCTCTCGACATAATCTACGTTCCTGGCTTTGTCTCCAATCTCGACTATGCTTGGACGTTTCCGCGCATGGCGCACGTATTCGAGCGACTGAGTGGGTTTGCTCGATTGATCCTTTTCGACAAGCGCGGCACGGGGCTATCGGACCGGAGCGTCGGCTTCCCCACCCTTGAGGATCGAATGCAGGACGTGCAGGCGGTTATGGATGCGGCTGGTTCGCGCCGGGCGGCGCTGGTTGGCACGTCCGAAGGCGGCAATATGTGTATGTTGTTTGCAGCGACGTATCCAGAGCGGACCGCGGCACTGGTACTAAATGGGTCTTTCGCTAAGGGCATCTGGTCGGAAGATTATCCCTGGGGCAAGACACGCGAGCAAGTTGAGGAGGAACTGGCGGTAATCGCTCGCGATTGGGGCGGTCCGTTTGACCTCAGCAATGCGGCACCCAGCCTTGCCGAAGATCGGGAGGCGCGGGACTGGCTTGCCGGCTATTTGCGGAACTCAGCCTCCCCGCAGGATGCAATAGAACTGTGGCGATGGAACACCGAGATCGATGTACGCGGCATCTTGAGCGCCATTCATGTCCCCACACTTGTGCTGCACCGGACGGGTGATCGCTGGGTGAACGTCAATGAGGGCCGCTTTGTCGCTGACCACATCCAAGGGGCCAAATGGGTGGAATTGCAGGGCGACGATCATGTAATCTGGGCGGGTGACGTTGACCGAACACTCGACGAAATCGAGGAGTTCCTGACTGGAATGCGGCCGCGGCAGGCTTCGGAGCGCGTTCTTCTCACGGTGTTGTTCACCGATATTGTTGGTTCAACTTCCGTTGCCAACAAATTAGGCGATCAAAGCTGGAAGGAGTTGCTGCAACGCCACGACGATGCCGTGCGTATGGAGCTCCGCCGCTTCGACGGCACGGAGGTCAAGACCACGGGAGATGGTTTCCTGGCAACTTTTCTAGGGCCTACCAAGGCAATTCAATGCGCTTGCGCGATACACCACCGTGCGTCCGCCATGGGTCTCGACATCCGAGCCGCGTTGCACACAGGTGAATGCGAAAAGCGCGGCCATGACTTGAGCGGGATCGCGGTGCATCTTGCATCTCGGATCCTCGATCACACTGCTCCAGGCGAAGTCGTGGTGTCGAGGACCGTGAAGGATCTGGTCGTCGGGGCTGGCGTCGCATTTGACGCCCGCGGTGAGACAAAGCTACGCGACGTTCCTGGAAGTTGGCAACTTTTTGCGGCCAGTGTGACGCCCTCCGCTCAATGAAATGATCATATATCCGTCATCGTGAGCCTTTTGAATACACACAAGGTGGCAACTTCAATCTACAGCAGACCTTCACTAACGTTCACTTCGCGTCATAAGCGGCAGCTAGCCTCGCAGCGCTCGACCTTACATGTCCAAATCCGACGCCATTGTACTATCGCACGTGTTTTTTGGGCGAAGATGGGTCGGGATAGTAGTGAAACTCAAGTAACAGGCATCCTGTCTCTGACCCGAAGGGACCGTGTCGGACGCCGGGTGGGCGGCAGGCATAAGTGTTGGAAAGGAAGGTCGTCTGATGCTGGGCATCTGGTCCGCCAACGATCAGATCTCCTGAGATCAGATATACCTCCTCCCAATAATCGTGCACAAACGCGATTGCTGTGTAGGCGCTCGGCTTGAACCGAAGCAGTCGCGTCCGGCTTCCCATCATGTTTTCTTCGTCGAGACTGCCGGAAAGTATCTTTTGCTCGATCTCAGGCGGATAGCCGGGAGGCGAATGCCAGCCCTCGCCTTCCATGTCCACGGAGTGGAATTCCTTGTGCTCCTTGGTCTGCATGGAATACCTCAGGCGGCTACAGGGTTTTCTTTGATTTCATCGTCCAGCGCATAGCTGTCGAGCATTTGATCGACCAGCTGCGTGCAACGATCCCAATCAAACGTTCGGAAGCTGTGGCCTGTGGTCACGAATGAAGCTCCGCCGTAAAACATCTCGTATTGCGTGTGGCGCGATGCAAATTCCGATCCAACTGCATCCCAGGCGAGCTTGAAAAATTTCACGCGGCCCTCGGCGGATGTAACCGGCGATTGCTGCGTTTTCCCGATCAGATCGCGCAGTTCACCATTTGCGAAGTCCGAGACCGACGATGGCAGCATGATCAATCCGCCGCCCGCCAGCTCACGCAGCGTCACCATGACCTGTGCGTAAAGCTGCTGAGTCAAGACCTGGGCGGAGTACAAGGTGTGTGCGTCTGGAACGAAGTAACCGCCGTGCATTCGGCCCTTTACCTCCATCGAATGCACGAGCGCATCCACCATTGTGTTGTGGGCAGCCAGACTACCCAGTGTTTCCTTCACTTGAGGGAAGTTGATGACGCCGTTTGTTTCCGCGATGCGCTTGGCGACGCCAACAAGGAAGCGCATCTTCACCATCAGGCGAATCTGCGCCTGATAGTTCTGGTAGACGTGGGCTGGCGTGGTGTGAAACTGCTTCAGGGTCATTTCAATGTCCTGATTAACGAACACGCGTTCCCACGGGACTTTCACATCATCGAAGTAGAGGACCGCATCGTTTTCATCGAAGCGGCTGGCGAGCGGATTGTCGAAAACACTCGTAGCGTTTTCCTCGTACGACTTGCGCGAAAGAATTTTCAGCCCCTTGGCATTCATCGGTATGGCGAAGGAAACCGCATAACGTTCATCACCCTCGCGAAGCGGCTGAATGCAGGTCACCAGCACTTCATTTGCCATAATGCCGCCAGTTGCCAGCATCTTGGCACCACGAATGGTCAGGCCTTCGCTGTCCTCATCGACTACGCCCGCAGTCAGAAATGGATCCTGCT
Organism: Phyllobacterium chamaecytisi; assembly: GCF_020164455.1. Classification (GTDB taxonomy): domain Bacteria; phylum Pseudomonadota; class Alphaproteobacteria; order Rhizobiales; family Rhizobiaceae; genus Phyllobacterium; species Phyllobacterium chamaecytisi. Next base: position 136,722 of record NZ_JAIQWW010000012.1, on the reverse strand, counting down.
GCTCATGCGCTGCCCTTGAGCGATCGGCTTGAGGGTTGATGATGACATAGGTGAGATAAAGCTCATTGTCGCGCGCATATCGATAATAGTCGGCAAGGGCGGCAGCGCGGGTGGGGTCATAGGTCTGAAATACCTCGATACCCATATACATGCCTGAGACACATGAGGCGACGTGATCCGGCGCACGTCCCAGAAAACCGCCATGAAGTTCGGCCCAAGTCTCCAGTGCCTTGCGTCGTTCCAACAGCTCCTGGTAGCTATGCGGTAGTTGCCAAATCCGGTTGGCGGGCACCCCCGGCGCTTCAGGTACTTCGAACGTCATCAGTTCGAGATTGTCCGCCCTGGACTGAAAATCGTAGAGCATTCCAATAGATTGAATTGTGCGCCGAAAAGCGCTGTGGATCGTAACATCTCCGGCCAACTGACCATTGATATAGACCTGCCTGCCGTCCCTCAGAGTTTCAATGTGCATTGCCCCTGTCTTGATCATTTCCCTCTCCCCTGTCAGTAGTGAATGTCGAGCGGCCAAAGTGGCGCAACGAATTCGGTTGACTCGAGTGCTGCATACCGCCCCTTGCTGAACACAAGTGGCATCCGGTCAATTGACGAATTGAAACTCCGTACTTCCGCTATGAAAAGGATGTGGTCACCAGCGGTATATTTGGCCTTGCGAATGCACTCGAACACCGCAGCAACGCCGGGCAACAAGGGTGCACCGAATTGTCCGTGCGCAAATTTCGCTCCTTCCCATTTGTTTGAACGAGACTTCGCGAACCGATTGGATATATCTTTCTGGTTTTCGGCCAGCACATTGACCGCGTAGCCCGCGGCCTTCTCCCATAGAGGGAGGCTTACGGCCTTGCGATCGATGCTGAAGAGGATAAGGGGTGGTTCAAGCGACAAACAGTTGAATGAGCTGATTGTCATGCCAAGCTGTTGAGACCCCGCTGAGCATGTCACAACGCAAACGCCGGTGGGAAACTGGCCCAAAGCTTGCCGAAACGCCTGTTGATCGAAAGACATTTCCGGCTCGAGACCCATTTTCCCCTCCTCCTTGTTCGAATATCAGGAAGGAGAACCGCTTTGGCTGCCTCTACTTCCGGACTTCAGGCCACAACTCAAACAATCGCACCCTCATTGTCATCAAAACCGACTTCCATGGGTATCTGCTGTGCTGCGCACCCAGCCTGCCGTTGCCGGCGATCGCATGGCAAGCAACGTATTTGACAAGTGCACGGCTATTGAAGCAGCAGCGCGTTCGGGATCGCCCGACCTTATCGCTTCGACGATGGCAGCATGCTCGACCAGTACAACACTGGTGCGCTCCTCAGAGGCAGCGATTGCCTGCACCCCCATTCGCAATTGCCGATCCCGCAGGGTTTCATAAAAATCCGCCAGTATTGGATTCCCGGCAGAACGTACAATCGTCCGGTGAAACTCTCGATCGCACTCGATGAACGTCACCGGGCTTTGCTGCAACTCAGCTTGTCGAACCACGAACTGGTCCAACAGCGCTGCCAGCGGCTCTCCTATAAGGGCCGCACGTCGCACGCACCAATCTTCCACCAGCCCTCTGGCCTGCATCACGGACTCGACATCGGCTTCGGTTATCGCTGCTACGTATGCGCCCTTCTTGGGCACAATTCGCAGAAATCCGTCCGATTCCAACCTCAACAGTGCCTCCCGCACGGGTGTCCGTGATGATCCAGTCGCACGGCAAACCTCCGCCTCTGTGACAAACGTTGCTTCATGGCGTGGCAATGTCAGAACATGCTGCTTCAACCATCTGTAAACAACATCCTGAGCCGCCTCGGCAGGTGGCGCAATTGAAGAGAGCTTTCCAGCTTTTTGTAGTCTCATCATAAACATCATGTATACATGATGTTTATGTTCGTGGAAACAACTTTCTATCGTACTCTCGGGGTGAGACCGCCCTTCCGCAGGCTAGCCGTTGCGAGATGCGACTGCTGGATATTCGCGACTGGAGTAGGGTGGGAAAGTGCTCGTGCAACGGTATGTCGAGCCTATCTCGCCACCCCGGTAATTTTCTACCGTAGTCACGCAACACGACAGCAAATTGTTGACAGGGATACAAAGGTGGATCGCGAAGGCCGGAGCAACCATAACCCATTGAAAAATAGCGATATTACCTTAAAAAGTGGTGCCCCCTGCCGGAATCGAACCAGCACTCCTTTCGGAACCTGATTTTGAGTCAGGCGCGTCTACCAATTCCGCCAAGGGGGCCGCAAGAGCGTCGGACATGGGTGAACTCACGACCGTGAAAAGCCAAATACATGCAGAGCCACCCTTCGGTCAACAGCAATAAGATGATTTCTTAAATGTAACACAGTCGTGTGTTGCCCTGCCCGCACGAGACAAATAGAGGCGAATGGCTAGGAAGACAGCCTTGGCAAAAATTGAGCGGAACGATTCCATTTGGCCGCGGTTTGCTCTAAAGATCACACGACTTTTCAAAATTGCCTCCCCCACAGGAACCGACTTGATGCTGCGCAGACTATACGATTGGACCATGTCTCTGGCTGCGCGCAAATCGGCGGAAGTCTGGCTTGCCGTCATCGCATTCATCGAAAGCTCGGTGTTCCTCGTTCCGGCCGATGTGCTGTTCCTGCCGATGGCACTGGCGCGTCCGCAGCGCGCCTACCGCTACGCGCTGGTGGCAACCATCGCATCTGTCCTAGGCGGGATAGCAGGCTGGCTGCTCGGCTACTACGCCTATGAAACACTGGCGAAGCCGATTCTTGAAATGTACGGCAAGCTCGATGCCTTCGAACAATTGCGCGGTTCGACCAGCGCCGATGCGATCCTGCTCCTGCTCGTCACATCCGGCCTTGCCCACCTGCCGCCGATCAAGGTCGTTACGATTCTTTCGGGAGCGGCAGGTATCAATATCTGGCTGTTCATCATCTCGGCAGTGCTTGCGCGCGGGGCGCGCTTTTTCTTCCTGGCCTGGCTGTTGAGGCGGTATGGGGAGCCTATTCGCGGCTTCATCGAAAAGCGGCTTGGCCTGATCGCGGGCGCGGCAGCGCTTGTCCTGATTTTGCTCTATGCTCTGTTCCACTACACCCAGTTGTAAACCCATCGCCATGAATGAGGACGGCAAGATAGTATGACTGCAACGAATTCCCCCATCCATTTCAGGACGGCCGTATTTCTCCTCGTCGCAATGGTTTTCACGGTCGGTTCCGCGCTCGGTTTTCAATATATCGGCGGCTATCTGCCCTGCAAATTGTGCCTGGAACAGCGCTTTCCCTACTATGCCGGCATTCCGCTGATGGCATTGGCTGTTGTCTCGTCCAGCCTGAAATGGCCAGCGAGCCTTACACGTCTCCTGCTGGCACTTGGGGGGCTCCTCATGCTCATCGGCCTCGGCCTCGCCATCTTCCATGCGGGCGTTGAATGGAAATTCTGGGCCGGACCGACGGATTGCACCGCGGTATCCATGTCGATCACCACCGATGCGGGTAATCTTCTGAAGGATATGAACGCCATTCACCCGCCCGCATGCGATACCGCCGCGCTGCGCGTATTTGGCCTGTCCTTTGCCGGCTGGAATGCCATCGCCAGCCTGATCTTGATGCTCGTCGCTTTCCGGGGCGCAGCGAAGGCGTAGGCGGCACTTATCTCCCCCCTAGTGGGGGAGAAAGCGATTTCAGCAGCTTAGCCTTTGCTAAGTGCCAGAAATCGCAAGAGAGGGGATCTGCAATCATCGTAGTACCCCCCTCACTTGGATTTTCCAAGGATTTAGCAAAGAGGCTAAATCCAGGAAAATCCTTTCTCTCCCACAAGGGGAGAGATAACCAGCGCCAGCCATCGGGGTGGATTGGCAGAGGTTTTTATGGTTCCAGTTCGACATCCCAGTAGAGATAATCCATCCAGCTTTCGTGCAGATGGTTTGGCGGAAACAGCCGGCCGTTATTGTGCAGATCATGCACCGTCGGCTCATAGGGCCTTTGCCGCGGCCACATTTTGGCACGGTTGGGCATCAGACCGCCCTTGCGAAGATTGCAAGGTGAACAGGCCGCCACGACATTCTCCCAGATCGTTTCGCCGCCCGCACAGCGCGGGATGACGTGATCGAAAGTCAGGTCTTCCTCCGAGCCGCAATACTGGCATTCGAACCGGTCGCGCAGGAAGACATTGAACCGGGTAAAGGCAGGATTGCGCGAAGGTTTGATGTAGGTCTTGAGTGATACCACGCTGGGCAGCCGCATCGCGAAGGAGGGCGAGGAAACCTCGTGCTCGTATTCGGCGACGATGTTCACACGGTCAAGAAAAACCGCCTTGATCGCGTCCTGCCAGGACCAGAGCGACAAGGGATAATAACTGAGCGGACGGTAGTCCGCATTGAGTACCAGAGCCGGTAACCCGTCCGGCGAGACGGCTATTGTCAAGGAATCAACTCCCAATCCAACCATCAGGCTTGCATTATTGTAAGCTGGACGTGACAGGAATGTGAAGCAAATTGCGGTGTTTGCTAAGGAAAAACCCCGTTATTTCAACTTCATGGCACTGGTGTGCCATCGCGGCCACGCGTTGCGGCATAGTAAGCCCAGAAAAGTCGGGCGGCAACACCGCGCCACGGGATCCAGCGCTCGGCAAACAGCCGCAGCGCCTTGGAGTCCGGCCGCACTGATTCGCCATAGGCATGGGCATAGGCATGCTGGAGAGCGACGTCTCCCGACGGGAAGACATCCGCATGGCCCGCAGAGAACAGCAGATAGACTTCCGCTGTCCAGGGACCGATCCCCTTCACATTGGTCATGACCTGCATGGCCTCGTCGATCGGCATATCCGCCAAAGCAGTAAGATCGAGTTCTCCGGCAATGACCGCTTCGCTGATCCGGGCGAGAGTGGCCTGTTTGGCGCGGGATAGGCCGGCAACCCGCCACGCCTCCTCGCCAGCAGCAAGATAGTTTTCCGGTGTCAGGGGATCGATGATGCTGACAAGCCGCTTCCAGATCGAATCGGCGCTGGCCTTGGAGACCTGTTGCGAAACGATCACCGAGGCAAGGCTCTCGAAGCCCGGGACGGAACGGCGCAGCGGCAGCGGCCCGGCGCGTTCGGCAATCGCCGCGAGTTCAGGGTGGGTTCGCAGCAAGGCTTCCAGCCCTTCCGCGATATCCTCGAGCGTATCAATTCTGCGCATTTCAATCGTTCACTTTGCTTCGTTTGGGAAACACCGTATCAATTGCCTCGATACCCACGCAAGAACGCCACTCATCACTCATGACAGTTCCGGTATTCCGCTTTGCCCCCAGCCCCAATGGCCATCTGCATCTCGGCCATGCCTGTTCCGCGTTGCTCAACCAGCAGATGGCGCGCGATGCAGGCGGCAGATTGCTCCTGCGCATGGAAGATATCGACCGGGAGCGCTGCACCCCGGAACTCGAACAGACCATGCAGGAGGATCTGCACTGGATCGGCTTCGATTGGGAGAAGCCGGTCCGCCGCCAGTCGGAACACTTCCCTGTCTACCGCGAGGCGCTCGATCGACTGATCGATATGGAACTCGTCTATCCAGCGTTTCTAAGCCGCGGCGAGATCAAACGCGAAATCGAAAACCTTGGCGGAAATGAGAGCTGGCCGCGCGATCCGGACGGAGCCCTGCTCTATCCGCCAACGGACCGGCAGCTTTCAAACGCCGAGCGCGAACGGCGTATCAGCGAAGGACAACCGTTTTCATGGCGTTTGAACATGGACCGTGCGCTTGAACATATCGGCGAGCCATTTTTCTGGACCGAGCTTGCCGGTGAAGAACGCACCGTCGAAGCCGCACCGCGTATTTGGGGTGACGTCATCATTGCGCGAAAGGATATGCCGACGAGCTATCATCTGTCCGTCGTCATCGACGATGCGTTGCAAGGCATCACCCACGTCGTGCGCGGCAAGGACCTTTTCCAGGCAACAAGCGTCCATCGCCTGCTGCAGCGGATATTCGATATTGAGCCGCCTGTTTATCACCACCATGCACTTATCCTGGATCACGACGGGGAGAAACTTTCGAAAAGCCGCAAGGACACCGCGTTGCGTTCACTGCGGCAAGGAGGTGTCACCTGTCAGGAGATACACGCTATGATCGGGTTGTGATCTATCGCCTCTGCCCGTTCCGGTATAGATCAGCACCACAATGCATTCCCGATCCGGTCCCTTGACTATGCCTGTCCGTTATTTTCCCGCTCTGTTCGTCGTTCTTTGGGCCACCGGCTTCATCGGCGCGCGCTATGCCATGCCCTACATAGAGCCGTTCTATTTCCTAACGGTTCGGTTTTTGATCGCGGGCGTTATCCTTGGCCTCTGGGTGGTACTCGATGGCAATCACTGGCCCAGCAAACGTGGTGCAATGCACGCGATCATTGCGGGATGCCTCATACACGGAGCCTATCTCGGCGCCGCCTTCTGGGCCATTCACAATGGATTGCCCGCAGGTATGTCGGCACTCGTCGTTGGACTGCAGCCCTTGATCACAGCGCTGATCGCGGGGCTGGTACTCGGCGAAACCATCCAGCCGCGCCATTGGGCCGGGCTTGCCGTCGGCTGCATCGGCGTCGCCATGGTCCTGTGGCCGAAGCTCGTCATTTCCGCCGGCGGCATCACCCCGGCGACTGTTTCGGCAGCAATCTTTTCGGTTGTTGCCATCAGCATCGGCACCGTCTGGCAAAAACGCTTCGTCGGCACTATCGATCTGAAGGCGGGTACGACCCTGCAATATCTTGGCGCTGCCGTCCTCACTGGCATATGCTCGCTGCTGCTGGAGACGCACACGATCATCTGGTCGGGCGAATTGATATTCGCCATGTTCTGGCTGGTATTCGTCCTGTCGATCGGCGCCGTGCTTCTGCTGATGCTGCTCATCAATCAGGGGGCCGTGTCCAAGGTTGCATCGCTGTTCTATCTGGTTCCGGGTGTCACGGCGCTGATGGCCTATGCGCTGTTCGGCGAAACACTGACACCGTTCCAGCTGGTGGGAATGGTCATTGCCAGCCTAGGCGTTGCCCTCTCGACGGGTCAGAGACGCGTGGCTTCCTCGATTTCCCAATAACGGATGATGGCGGCGTTGATTTCCGCGCCGATGATGAAGATGGCCGCGACGATATAGAGGAAAACGATCGCCGCCATGATCGATGCGAGACCCGCATAGGTCGACACATAGGTTGCAAAGGTTTCGAGATAACTTGCAAAGATCGTAGCGCCAACGGTCCATGCAAGCAGCGTCAACAGGACGCCGGGCAAGATCTCGACAAAACGGCGGTGCCCGGCCGGCAGCCACAAATGCACCACCAGCAAGCCGATAATCAGCACAGCCGAAGCAATACAATAGCGCCAGAAACTGATCGTTCCTGATACGAGAACAAGCTCCGGGATATAGATGGTCGCGATACGCATGGCGAGCGGCGCCAGGATCAGCAGGAAGCTGATGGCCATGATGCCGATCGTTGCGACGATGACATAGCCGAGGCTTTGCAGGCGGCAATAGACGATCGAACGGGTATCGATGACGCGATAAGCACGGTTGAGCGCGACCCGCAGCGCTTCGATACCGTTCGAGGCAAAATAGGCTGCCGCGATCACGCTGATCGTCAAAAGGCCGCCGCGCTGAATATTGAGGACATTGCGCACTTCCTGCGCAATCGGCTTGGCGATCACCTCCGGCCAAGTATCGAAGATCACATGAACAGCCGTATCGGTGAAGGCGCTCGCCCCAAGAAAACTTGCGAGGGAAGTCGCGAAAATCAGGAACGGAAAAAGCGCGAGAATTCCCGAAAGGGCAACGTGGCTTGCGAGCGCCCAACCATCATCGGTGCTGAAATGCCGCCACGTATCGACGACAACACGCCAAAGAAAAGATTTTGCCCTACGCATAGATGATTGTTCGCCCCTTCAACTGAGCAGATTGCAAGGCGCCGGGGAATATGTGAAGTCTTTTCATGCAATCAATTGAAAAACATCCGGAAAACATGACCCGTTCTAGAACGATTTTGATCACAGGATGTTCCAGCGGGATAGGGGCTCATTGCGCCCGGGCGTTGAAACGGGACGGCTGGACCGTCTTCGCGACCGCCCGGAATCCTGCAGATATTGAAATGCTTCAGGCCGACGGCTTAACCACCTTTTACATGGACTACAGCAAATCCGAATCGATCTCTGCGCTGGTCGAAGCGGTGCTCGGCGAAACCGGCGGCACGCTGGATGCCCTCTTCAACAATGGCGCCTACGCTTTGCCCGGCGCGGTGGAAGATCTCCCCATCAATGGACTGCGCGAACAGTTCGACAGCAATTTCTTCGGTTGGCATGAGCTCACCCAGTATCTTGTACCGGTGATGCGCAAGCAGGGCCATGGCCGGATCGTCCATTGCTCGTCCATCCTTGGCCTCGTACCGATGAAATGGCGCGGCGCCTATGTCGCATCAAAATTCGCGCTGGAGGGGCTGATGCTGGTGCAGCGGATGGAACTGGAAGGCTCAGGCGTCCAAATGTCGCTGATCGAGCCGGGGCCCATCGCCACCCGGTTCACCTACAATGCTCGCAAGCAGATCGAAAAGTACATCGACGTCGAAAACTCGGTGCATCGTGATGAGTACCGCAGGCTGATAGCCCGGCTTTCGGGGGGCGGCACCAAGTCGAAATTTAAACTCGGTCCTGATGCGGTCTATGCGGTGCTTAAGGACGCATTGGAAAATCCCCGCCCGCGTCCTCATTATCTGGTGACACGCCCGGCAAAAATTACAAACTTTGCCCGCAGATTTCTATCCGCACGTGCGCTATATCGCGTGCTTGCGAGCCAGTCGTGACAGGAGCAGACTGCAGGCAAGTCTGACGATCAAGGAATAGAGTATGGATGTCATTTTCAAATTTTTGGCGCTCGTGGCAATTGCCGCGGTGACCATCGTGCTTCTGATTGGCCTGCGTAACATGATGAAGGGCGGCGACGCCAACTTCTCCAACAAGATGATGCAATTGCGCATATTATTGCAGCTGGTCGCCATTATCCTCATCGTCGGTGCGATCTATTTCCACCGCGCGGCAGGCTAGAGACACCAATCATATGGTCAAGCTCAACAAGATTTACACGCGTACGGGCGATGACGGCACGACCGGCCTCGGCAGCGGCGAACGGCGTCTGAAACATGATCTGCGCGTTGAAGCCTACGGTACCGTGGACGAAGCAAATTCTTGTCTCGGGCTCGCACGGCTCCACACGGAGAAAGCCTTCCCCGAACTCGACGCCATGCTTATGCGCATCCAGAACGACCTCTTCGATCTCGGTGCCGATCTTGCAACGCCCGATACAGGCGAAACGCTCCCTTATGAGCCCTTGCGCATTATCGACGGCCAGGTCCTGCGGCTTGAAGCGGAGATTGACCGGTTGAACGCAAACCTTGCGCCATTGCGTTCTTTTGTGCTGCCCGGCGGCTCGCCCGCATCCGCTGCGCTGCACCTTGCCCGCACCGTGGCACGCCGCGCCGAACGGCAGATGGTCGAACTCGCCCAGAAGCCCGACGAGACGGTCACACCGGCCGCCCTGAAATACATCAACCGCGTTTCGGATTTTCTCTTTGTCGCCGCCCGCGTGGTCAATGACAATGGCGCGAGGGACGTGTTATGGGTGCCCGGTCACAATCGCTAAATGCCACAATCGCTAAATGTCACGATCGCTGAGGCAGGGGACCGGCGCCGATGTTCATTCCATTGCATGACGCCAACAGTCTCAAATACATCAAGCTGCAATATGTGACGCTTTCGCTGATCGTCATCAACGTGCTTGTCTATCTGGTCATGGCTGTTGACGGCGAGACTGCCCAGGCCGCCGCGATCGGCCTCGGTTACATACCCGCCGTCATCCATGACATCGCGGTTCTGCCTGCCAGTTACTACTTCGTCCCGTCCGATTTCACCTACATCACCTACGCCTTCCTGCACGCTGACATCTTCCATCTCGGCGGCAATATGCTGTTCCTCTGGGTCTTCGGCGACAACGTCGAAGATGCGCTTGGCCACATCAAGTTTCTGATTTTCTATCTTCTATGCGCCGCTGCCGGAGCGTTCCTGCATGGCGTGATCCTGCCCGATTCAGAAGCGCCGCTCATCGGCGCTTCCGGCGCCATCGCCGGCATTGTCTCCGCCTATCTGCTGCTGCATCCACGCGTAAAGGTCTGGGTGCTGGCGTTTGGGCGCATTCCCCTGCGCATCCCGGCAATCTATCCGCTGGTGCTGTGGGTTGTGATACAATTCGCAATGCTTTTATGGGGCGGGCAGGAACAGGTGTCCTGGCCGACCCACGTCGGCGGCATCATCGCCGGCGCTGTGCTTATCGTGATCATGAAACGTCGAAGCGTGCCATTGTTTGACCGGGCTATCGTCTCGCCGCGCGCCGTCGTGGTGGAGAAACAACCGGAGCCAGTCACCCGCGAGGCAGAACCGGTCAAGTGGGGCCGATGATCGTTCTTTCAATCGGTTGAACTTGGCGCAGCCAGATTGACCTTTACTCCGCCCATAATTACGGTCCCGCGCAATCCCGGCACAAACGTGTCGTTTTTCTCACCTCCATGTCGGCTTCCGGCAAGCGGGTAGCACCACGGGACAGGTAAATCTGTCCTTCGTTTATTTGAGAGGGAATCCCTATGAAAGTCCTCGTACCGGTAAAGCGGGTAGTCGATTACAACGTGAAGATCAGGGTAAAAGGCGACGGCTCCGGCGTTGAACTTGCCAATGTGAAGATGTCGATGAACCCATTCGACGAAATCGCGGTCGAGGAAGCTCTCCGTCTGAAGGAAGCCGGCAAGGTCGAGGAAGTGATCGTCGTATCGATCGGCCCGGCACAGGCGCAGGAAACCATTCGCACCGCGCTCGCCATGGGTGCCGACCGCGGCATTCTGGTCAAGGTTGACGATATCGTCGAGCCGCTCGCCGTCGCCAAAATTTTGAAGGGCGTCGTCGACGCCGAACAGCCAAAGCTCGTCATCCTCGGCAAGCAGGCCATCGACGACGATGCCAACCAGACCGGCCAGATGCTTGCGGCCCTGCTTGGCTGGAGCCAGGGCACCTTCGCATCCAAGGTCGAGCTCGGTAGCGACAATGCCAAGGTCACCCGGGAAGTCGATGGCGGCCTGCAGACAATCGAAATCACGCTCCCGGCGATCGTCACCACCGACCTCCGCCTGAACCAGCCGCGTTATGCCTCGCTGCCGAACATCATGAAGGCCAAGAAAAAGCCGCTGGATGAAAAGTCCGCTGCCGATTATGGCGTCGATACCAAGCCGCGTTTGAAGGTCATCAAGACTGAAGAGCCAGGTGGCCGCAAGGCGGGCGTCAAGGTCAAGGATGTCGCTGAACTCATCAGCAAGCTGAAGAACGAAGCCGGCGTTCTGATTTAAAGGATAAGGAATTTCACCATGGCTATTCTTCTTTTTGCCGAACATGACAACGAGACCCTTTCCGACCAGACCGCCAAGGCACTGACGGCAGCGCTTGCCATCGGCTCCGATGTGCACGTACTCGTCGCAGGCAAAGGCGCCAAGGGCGTCGCCGATCAGGCTGCCAAGCTTGCGGGTGTCAAAAAGGTTCTCCTCGCCGACAGTGACGATCTGGCCAACCGCCTTGCCGAGGCAAGCGCAGCGCTCATCGTTTCGCTGGCTGGCAATTATGACACGATCATTGCCGCAGCCACCACCAACGGCAAGAACATCCTGCCGCGTGTTGCTGCCCTGCTCGACGTCATGCAGGTCTCGGACATCATCGAGGTCATCTCGCCCGATACGTTCAAGCGCCCGATCTATGCGGGCAACGCCATCCAGACCGTGCAGGCAACCGACGCCACGAAGGTCATCACCGTGCGCACCGCAACCTTCGCGGCAGCCGGCGAAGGCGGTTCGGCTCCGGTCGAAACTGTCTCGGCTGCAGCCAACCCCGGTCTGTCGAAGTTCGTCGAGGCCAAGCTTTCCGGCGGCGACCGTCCGGAGCTGACATCGGCAAGGATCATCATCTCCGGTGGCCGTGCCCTTGGCTCGAGCGAGAAGTTCAAGGAAGTCATCCTTCCGGTTGCCGACAAGCTCGGTGCAGCCGTTGGCGCCTCGCGCGCCGCAGTGGATGCCGGTTACGCGCCAAACGATTGGCAGGTTGGCCAGACCGGCAAGGTAGTGGCACCGGATCTCTACATCGCCGTCGGTATTTCCGGCGCGATCCAGCATCTGGCCGGTATGAAGGACTCGAAAGTCATCGTCGCCATCAACAAGGACGAGGAAGCGCCGATCTTCCAGGTCGCTGACTATGGCCTCGTCGGTGATCTCTTCGTCATCTTGCCGGAGCTCGAAAAGGCGCTTTGATTATTTAATTCGAACTTTAAAATGAAATTGCTTGGCCGGGGTAGACGAACGCTACCCCGGCCATTTAGTTTGTGTGATATATTCATAAAAAAAGCGGATGGAAACATGGCAGGCTCGATCAAGACCGTAGGCATTGTTGGCGCAGGGCAGATGGGCAGCGGTATTGCACATGTCTGCGCTTTGGCTGGATACGATGTTTTGATCCATGACCAGTCGGCCGAGCAGATCGAAAAGGCGCTCGCCACCGTTAACGGCAACATGGCCCGCCAGGTTTCCCATGGCAAGCTCGAGGAAGCTGAGCGCGTCAAGGGAATGTCGCGTATTCGTCCGGCATTGCGGATGGAAGACCTTTCCGGTGTCGATCTTGCCATTGAAGCCGCCACGGAAGATGAGACGGTAAAACGCAAGATTTTCGCGCAGCTTTGTCCAAACCTCAATCCAGAGGCGATCCTCGCCACCAACACGTCATCGATATCGATCACACGCCTTGCTGCGACCACCGATCGCCCGGAACGATTCATCGGCATTCACTTCATGAACCCGGTTCCGGTGATGCATCTGGTCGAGCTTATTCGCGGCATCGCAACAGAGAACGTCACATTCGAAAGTGCCCGGGAATTTGTCGCAAGCCTCGACAAGACCATTACCGTATCCGAGGACTTTCCGGCATTTATCGTCAACCGCATCCTTTTGCCGATGATCAACGAGGCGATCTATGTGCTCTATGAGGGCGTTGGCTCTGTGGATGCCATCGATACCGCGATGAAACTCGGCGCCAATCACCCCATGGGACCGTTGCAGCTGGCCGATTTCATCGGCCTCGATACCTGCCTGTCGATCATGCAGGTGCTGTATGACGGCCTGGCGGATTCCAAATATCGCCCCTGCCCGCTCCTGGTAAAATATGTCGAGGCAGGTTGGCTCGGACGCAAGGCCGGCCGCGGCTTCTATGATTATCGCGGCGAACATCCCGTTCCGACGCGCTGAATGTCCTCCACGCATGACTGTTGAGATTCATGCCATGACGCGACGAAAATGGTGGGTTTCGAGCACCGGAGCGCAGAAAAACGCCATTTGCAGGCCGTCAGAGCGTGAATATCAATGAGCGGCGACGATAGCACGCCGTACGATCCGGATACGCGGCGCTTGTCCAAAGTCCTTGTCGAGATTGGCGCGGATCCTGCGACAAGAATATCGTTCGACGACATTCTTGACGCCTTGTCTGAACGCAGTTTCGGCGCGCTTATGATTCTTTTTGCGGCGCTCAATCTTGTGCCGCTTCCTCCGGGCACTTCCACGATCTTCGGTATTCCGCTGGTGCTGCTCTCGATCCAGATGCTGCTGGGCTTTGAAAAACCGTGGTTTCCCGCTTTCATGCGGCGCAAATCAATGCAGGTCGAAACGTATCGCAGGTTCATTGCACGGCTGGAGCCCATGCTCGTTCGCTTTGAAAAGCTGGCACGCCCGCGCTATTGGTTCGTTCCGCAAATGATCGTCGAGCGCGTCGTCAGCATCGTCGCGCTGCTGATGTCGCTGATTGTCATCCTGCCGGTCCCGCTTATCAATCAGCTGCCGGCGCTCAGCATTGTCCTTTTGGCCATCGGCCTTGGTGAACAGGACGGCGTCTGGCTTGGAACAGGCCTGTTGGTGGCAGCGCTTGCCGCAGGCATCGCCATCGGGCTCGGCGCCTCGGTCGGTCTCGCGGCCCTGCACATTTTTGGTTGAACATGAACGAAGAAAAAAAGATCACAATTTATGTCGACGCCGATGCCTGCCCGGTCAAGGCGGAGATCTACCGCGTAGCCGAGCGGTATGGCGTCAAGACCTTCGTCGTCTCCAACTCGATGATGGCAATTCCGCGCGATCCGATGATCGAGCGTGTCATCGTCAGCGACGGTTTCGACGCCGCCGATCACTGGATCGCGGAGCGAGTCTCGCGCGGCGACGTTGTGGTGACGGCGGACATCCCGCTCGCCAGCCGTTGCGTCAAAGCCGGGGCCGACGCCATTTCGCCCACCGGGCGCGCCTTTACCGAAGCCTCCATCGGCAACACGCTGGCCACGCGCAATCTCATGGACGAGCTTCGCTCTGCCGGGCAGATCACCGGCGGTCCGCGGCCGTTTTCGCCGAAAGATCGTTCGAGCTTTCTTTCCGCGCTCGACCTCGCTATTGTGCGTTTGAAACGTGCGGGCTTCACCTCCTGACGGGAGTGCGGATGGGAGCTATGCGTTTCTTGGCATTGACGGAACGCGTCGCAGGCTCTACGAGAGCGCAACAAAGCTACATGCGTGCCGCTCGTGCTCCCATTGACGCCGAGCCAACCACACGCCCAAACCAGCACTGAAAGTTCATTGATGACTATTTTTGATTCTATCGCTCCGGCGTTGTCCGGTGCATTGGCAGCCCGTGGCTACGAGACCCTGACGCCGGTGCAGACCGCTGTTCTGGCTCCGGAAGCCGAGGGCGCCGACCTTCTGGTCTCAGCCCAGACCGGCTCCGGCAAAACCGTCGCCTTCGGTATCGCCATCGCGCCGACCTTGCTTGAAGGCGAAGACCGCTTCACCTCCATTGGCGCACCTTACGCACTGGTCATCGCCCCGACGCGCGAACTGGCATTGCAGGTTCGCCGCGAACTCGAATGGCTCTATGAGCCCACCGGCGCGCGCATTGCCTCCTGCGTTGGCGGCATGGACATGACCAAGGAGCGCCGTGCGCTGCAACAGGGCGCGCATATCGTTGTCGGAACACCCGGCCGCTTGCGCGACCATATCACCCGCGGTTCGCTCGACATGAAGGAACTGCGCGCAGTCGTGCTCGATGAAGCCGACGAGATGCTCGATCTCGGTTTCCGCGAAGACCTCGAATTCATTCTCGGCGAAGCGCCGAAAGACCGCCGCACCCTGATGTTCTCGGCGACCGTGCCAAAGCCCATCGCTTTGCTCGCCAAGCAGTTCCAGAAAGATGCCCTGCGCATTTCCGCCACGAGCGACCGCGAGCAGCACGCGGATATCGAATACCACATCATGCCGGTGGCGCCGCGTGAGCGCGAAAACGCCATCATCAATTCCCTGCTCTTCTATGATGCACAAAACACCATCATTTTCGGCTCGACCCGCGAAGCGGTGAAGCATCTGACCAGCCGCCTGTCGAATCGCGGCTTTTCGGTCGTTTCCCTTTCGGGCGAATTGAGCCAAGCTGAACGCACCAACGCCCTGCAGGCGATGCGCGATGGCCGTGCCCGTGTCTGCGTTGCAACCGATGTTGCGGCACGTGGCATCGATCTGCCCAATCTCGACCTCGTTATCCACGCCGACCTGCCGAACAACTCCGAAACGCTCCTGCATCGCAGCGGCCGTACTGGACGTGCCGGTCGCAAGGGTATCTGCGTATTGATCGTCCCCGCATCGCGCCGCCGCACCGCCGAGCGCCTGTTGCAGGGTGCCAAGCTGTCGACAACCATGGTGCCGCCGCCGGACGCGGATGCCATCAACAAACGCAACCATGACCGCATTCTCAATGACCCTTCCTTGACGGAAGTCGTGAGCGAGGAAGAGGCCGGATATGTTGCCGAATTGCTCGGCCTGCATTCTGCCGAACAGATCGCCGCTGCCTATCTGCGCCAGCAGATGGCGGCGCGCCCTGCCCCGGAAGAACTCTCAAACACCCCGTCGCACGTGCTTGAACCGATCCGCAAGGGCAGCTTCGAGGATCGTCCGGGCCGAGGCGAACGCGCTCCACGTTCGGATCGCTTTGAGCAGTTCGAAAGCGGCGCATGGTTTTCCTTGAGCGTTGGCCGCAAGCAGCGCGCCGAGCCGCGCTGGCTCCTGCCGCTGATCTGCAAGGCCGGCGATATCACCAAGACAGACGTTGGCTCGATCAAGATCCTCGAGACAGAAACCCGCTTCGAGATCACCGCCAGCAAGGCCGATGCCTTCATGGCGCGGATCAAGCAGTTCGGTTCCGGCGAAAAGGGCGTGAACATCACCCGCAGCGAAGGCGCTGGGCCTTCATCGCCGCGTCGCACTGAGGGCGGCGACTTCAAGCCAAAGAAAAGTTTTGGCGAGAAGCGCGAATTCGACAATCGCAAGCCACGCTCCAATGATGAAAAGCCGAGAACCGATTGGGCGGCCAAGCCAGCCAAGGCGAAGCCGGAAGGCTGGACCACAGAAAAGCCTGAAAAACCGAAGAAAACACCAAAAGAACGCAAACCAGGCGAACTGCATGGCTTTGACAAGTACAAAGCCAAGAAGGCACGGAAAGCCGCAGCGGGAGGAGCTGAGTAATTCAGCGCGTTCGCATAATCTATAAGAAGCTCCATCTCACGATGGAGCTTTTTTTATGCCCGGTGTTGTTTCAGGAATAGCGCCCAGCTGCCTTCACGATCTGAAGGTTGCGCTCCCTCAAGCCACCTCCCTCCCATCATCCTCCTCCCTCTCCGTCATCCTCGGGCTTGACCCGAGGACCCACACTTCTTGCAGAAAGAAGAACTTAAGGCTGCAGTTCGGACATTCCCATGGGTCCTCGGGTCAAGCCCGAGGATGACGGAGAGGAAGGTGCTTCTACGCCTGCGAATCCCTTGAGTCCCAAACTGGCACGATCATTGCTTATATGATTGATGCGGGCACGTATGTCCCGCAGCCCATGATTATTCGCCACCTTATATTTTTGTCATTTCACGGTCGATTATTTTCAAAATACGACCTCCAGTTGAGGGAATTATTCACAATGACGCAATGGTTGAAACCAGGCACGCGCTTGGCGTGCAGACTTGCACAAACAGCGTGCATATCGGCACTGCTTGCTGCCGCTTTATCGGGCTGCAATGAGGACAAGACACCGGCCGCCGGCTCGACATTCGATGTGCCGGCGGTAAAAACCGTCGTTACGACGGACCTCCCCAAGGAAGAACAGCCGGTTAAAGGCAGTGTGACACCTGTTGCCGGCACTGAATCCGAAAAGCTGCCGCAGACTGGCGGCGGCCTTGCCATTCCGCTGCCGACGAAAGCCGGGCGCTTTACCGAAGTTGCACCCGATACGGGGGGCGGCGCGACATTCTCGTCAACCCCCGCCTATCTGTATGATCTGGGCAATATCGTTGTGAAATCGGGTGGTAGAAATCTTGCTTCTTCCCGCGACGACTCGACCTTCATTGAGCGCGTCAGCGGCTGGGTGCGTTACCCCCGCGAAGCCATCAGCCTATTGGCCCCAAAGCGCCGTTATCCCATTATCATCTTTCAACATGGGATGGGCGAATTTCAGAGTTACAAGGGCTATGACTATCTTGCGGAAGAGCTCGCCACCCACGGTTACGTCGTCATTTCCGTCGATGGTGACTACAACAATGCGCTTGGTGATCCAGCAGGTAATTCGCGCGGACAATTAATCCTCGGAACCCTGGATCTACTGCGTCAGATCGACAAGAACGGCCAGATTGACGCGAACGGCAGGCCCGGTGCATTTGATCTCCTGCAAGGCAAGCTGGATTTCACCCGCATCGGCATCATGGGCCACTCGCGTGGCGGCCAGGGGATTTCCAACGCGATCAAATATAACCAGACCAGAGCTGGAAGCGACCAAGATGACCTAAAGGGGGCATTGATTAAATACAGCGAAATTTTAAAAGGTATTGCACCTGATGATTTGAAATATGGAATGACAGAACCCATCAGTATGTACTTCGGATGGCACTTCAACCAAGACGAACCAAAGATTGGCGCATTAATACTTAAAAGAAACTACCCAGATCTCTTTGACGCTGTCATACCGGCGGTAGAATTCGCGTCCGCGGTCAAGGCCACGCTCGATCCTGATGTTGACCTTGAGAAAGGTACACTGGGCGGCATCAGCACAGAACCCGTTGAGGTTACGCCAGCGGTTGAGCCCATACCTGCCAGCATAGATGACGCGAAATTTGATGCTGCTGTCGCAAAATATAATCTTTCCTATGCCGCCGTTCGGGAAACGGAACTACCCTATGAATTCAAAGGCGCATTCATGCTGGCGCCGACCGATTTTAGCGGCAACCTAGGGATAAACAATGTCCCCCTCGTAAATTTGCTACCCTCCTGTGATGGTGACATGAGTAATCTCCAAGGAGCCGTGGCATACGATCACAACCGGTTTGCTCTGAAAACCGACACGGCACCGCGCTATCAGATCTTCGTGGAAGGAGCGAACCACGATTTCTACAATCGCCAGTGGGGGGATGATGGCAGCGGGAAATATTGCGATCTCACGCGGAAAGATAGTGTTCGTCTGAGCCGGCCGAACCAGGAACGTAATGGTCTTTTCATCATTAATTCCTTCATGCGCTACCATGTCGGAGAGGAGCAGAAATTCGCCGCCTATTGGAATGGAACCGCGCAATTGCCTGAGGCTGCATGTGAGGAGGGCAATAAAACCTGCGACGAGCGTACTATGCTGACCGTACAAAAGAGTGACTACAGGCGGAAACTTATCCAGCGCTTTGCACAGGTCGATAGTCTCAAAAGCAATCAGCTGGGCGGTGCTAACGCGTTTTCAGGCTTTGATGCGGACGGACTTGTGCGTTGCGATATGTCGTTGGGCGGTGGAGTAACCAGCGTCTGCAGTTCTACACAGTTGCCGGAATTTAGATATGCCGGCTCAGGTGGCAGAGGCTTTCTCTCGGTTGCGGATCATGCCGAACTCTCCTGGTCGAAGCCGGATGCGACTATAACCACCGATCTTTCCGGAATCTCTACCAAAGGCATGGATTCGCTGACTTTCCGCATCGCGGTGGTCTGGCCGATGGGCCAGGAAGTGAAAGTGACATTAACCGACAGTTCCGGCAAAACGGCAACTGTGACGGCGAGCGATTACAGCGATGCGCTTTACAATACACCGGCTCTTAAAGCTGTGAGCGGGCCGAAAAAAGATGATCCGAGCAAAGACATCCCGATGACGGATCGTACGGATGATGCATTATGGGCGAAGTCTGTGCCGCAGCTCATGAACATGGTCGCCATCCCGCTGAAAGCCTTTGAGGGTGTAGACACCAACAACTTGAAAGAGCTGAAACTGGTCTTTCCCAAGGAGAGCGGCAAGGTGGCGATCACCGATATCGAGCTGCAGAACCTTGGCCGGGAGAAACCTTCGCAGAAGCTCGCCAAGCAATAGCGAACCCGCAACCTCTTACCCTCCCCTCAATGGGGAGGGTCGGACTTCATCTACTTCTCCGTCATCCTCGGGCTTGACCCGAGGACCCACACTTTCTTGAAGAAACAAGAACGCAGTACTGTGATTTGAACATCCCAATGGGTCCTCGGGTCATCCTCGGGTTTAACCCGAGGACTTAGGATGACGGAGGGAGGCGCGTTTCAGTTCAAACCTGACAGGCCCCTAATTGGTCACCCCGAGTTCTTTCAGCCGCTTCACCGCCGTTGGCGGCATGGGCGGCGGATTGTCCGACTTCGCTGCTTCGATCAGGAGCTCGTCGCAGGCAGCTTCGGTGACCTCTTCGAGCTTCTTCAAAAACGCGTCATTGTCGAGTCCCGGCTGGATCGGCGGCAAGATGCGGCAGTGGATGACGCCGGGATAGCGCATGAACTTGCGGCGCGGCCAGTAGAGCCCGGCATTGTGGGCGATCGGAACGACGGGAACACCGAGTTCGCCATAGATGTGCGCGACGCCGTATTTGTAATGCGGCGGCGCACCCGGCGCGGTCCGTGTGCCTTCAGGATAAATCATCAGCTGCCGGCCTCCGGCGACAGCTTTGCGCGCACCCCTGACAGCCACTTTCATGGCCGCCGAACGCTTGCCGCGATCGATCGGCACCATTTTCATTTTCTGGATGTACCAGCCGAACAGCGGAATCCAGGTCAGCTCCCGCTTGAGGATATAGACCGGATCGGCGATGTGCGGCAGGAAGGCATAGGTATCCCAGAAGGATTGGTGCTTCGGCGCACATATATACGGACCATCCGGAATATTCTCCAGCCCATCGATGTGGACGTCTGCGCCGACGATCACCTTTTGCAGCCACAGATTTGATTTCGCCCAGTTTTTCGGAACGCTCCACGCTTGCTTGCGCGGGCTCAAGAAATAATAGGGCGTGAAGATGATCATCCGGATGATCAAATTCAGATAGAAAAGTGTGTTGAAGGCGATTGATCGAATGATCGTCATTTAGGTCAGGACTCGGGATAAGGTTGGCCTGCGCCTTCCTATACCAATGTGGCCTTGCCGTGAACTCTCAAAAAGTCTTCGCGCCAAGCTTGAGCCCGAACAGGCTATCGGGGAGATGCGAGCGAACTTCAGCACCAAGATATTTCATATATTCTACCAGAAGCACCCGCACCACCAGGCCGCGGGAAATCCAGTCGCCGTCGCGCAAATTGGTGTTGATAATCGGATAAGGGATGAATTCGATGTCCTGCGAGACGCGCCGGAGTTCCACCATGGTGCGGGGGATATGGTAGTTGTTGGTGACCACGATCACCCGCTTGTACTGGTTCATATGGGCCCACTTGACGCTCTCGGCCGCATTGCCGACCGTGTCCAGAGCCGAACGGTCGATATCGACGCAGCATTCGAACAGGGTGGCGTCACCGCCGGTTACACGCTGCAATTCATTGCGATTGGTCGTTGGATGCACGCCGCTGATAAACAGGCGCTCGCCGCGCTTGTTCTTGAGGAGATCGAGAGCCCCTTCGATCCGGGAATAGCCGCCGGTCAGGACGATGATCCCATCGGCAGGCCGGGTGAGATCCGGTGCCTCCAGAGTCGTGACGCGATCGGCGAAAAGAATGAACCCGCCGATGAACAGGACAAGACCGAGAACGCAGACGATGAACAGCGGCAGAACGATCCGCCTGCGGATGAACGCGAGCAGCCGCCCGCCGCGCGTAGTAGCGATCTGATCTTGTTGGTTGCCGTCGTTTGCGCCGCCCATGATGGATTAGAAATGCCTTGTTCGAGATTTGTTCTTGTTCTGTTTAAAAGAGAGTGCCGGGGCTCAGCTTTTGTACAATCCGGATATTAAAATGAATGAAATGGCATCAGGTTTCGTGGCTTTCGCCGCTGCGCCCGTCAACCCGTCTTAAATGCGCTATGACCGTCATTCTTGTTGTTATCATGGTCAGGATGCTGACCGCCAATATGATCAGAACAACACCCGTATAGCCGCCTGATCCAATGGAAAAATTGCCGAAGAGCGCCGTCGCCTGGTCTGCCTCGGGCGTCGCCAGATTGTGCGACGACCACCAGCCGATACACAGGAAAATGATGATGGCAAGCGCCCCGCCGCAAGCTGCACCCTTGAGCGCCGTCCAGAAGAAATGCCGCTCGAACTGACGCGCAACGAAATTCTGGTCCGCACCGATAAAATGCAGAACCTCTATGATATGTCCGTTGCCGGCCATTGCTCCACGCGTCGCGAAAATAACCGTTAGTACAGTCGCTGCCACAACGAGCGCAAGCACCGCCATGCCGATCAGGACCGTCGAACGCGCCATGGAAACGAGCCGGTCGACCCAGTTGCGATGGTCGTCGAAACTGGCGCCCGGAACCTCCTTGACCAGCGCCGCGCGAATTGCAGCGAAATCCGGCGGTGAAGCTTCGTCGAGCGTGACGATCACCAGCCTTGGCACCGGCAGCTCGTCAATATCGAGACCGCTTCCAAGCCATGGCTCCAGCAGGCGCTCGGTCGCGGCACGGTCGATGATGCGCGTCGATTTCACTCCGGCAAAACCCTGGGCAATGGTGCTCGCCTGGTTAAGCAGCGCCTCCATGTCCTGGCCCTCGACCGGACGTATCTGGATGGTGGCCTCGGTCGAAATCTGGCTCTGCCACGTCGTCGCCGTCGACTGGACGAGACTGACGGCGCCAATGGTAAGGCAGGCGAGAAAAGTCATGATGGCGATGACGATCATCAGGGCGTGGCCAACAACATTGCCGGCGGGCACAATCGGTGCCTGCCCGCTTTTGGCTTGAAACCGTTCCATGGCACGGCCAAACAGGTCGAGCGCCAGATATTTGATGCGGGCGGCGTCAATCATAAATGTCGAGCCTCCCCTGATCGAGGATCATGCGCCGCGCATTGATCTGGTCCATCAGCGTCAGGTCATGCGTCGCGATGACGACCGCCGTGCCCGAGCGGTTCAGCTCTCCGAAAAGCCGGAGCAGGCGCCTCGCCAGCGGCGGATCGACATTGCCGGTCGGCTCATCGGCGAGCAGAATTTCCGGTTGATCGATCAAGGCCCGCGCGATTGCCGCACGCTGCTTCTCGCCCCCGGAAAGGACGGGCGGCAGCACATGCATGCGCTCGCCGAGGCCAACCCAGTCGAGAAGCTCTTCGACTTCGGCGCGATAGGTCGCCTCCTCCTTGCCGCGCACACGCAGCGGCAGCGCCACATTCTGATAGGTGGTCATGTGGTCGAGCAGACGGAAATCCTGGAAAACTACGCCAATGCGGCGCCGCAGCAGCGGCATTTCCTTCGACGAGATCGTGGCGATATCCTTGCCAAAGACGTTGATCAGGCCACGCGTCGGTTTCAGCGTCATGAACAACAGGCGCAGCAGCGACGTCTTTCCGGCTCCCGACGGGCCGGTCAGGAACTGGAACGACCGCGGTGAAATATGGAGGCTGACATCACGCAGAACCTCCGGGCCCATTCCGTATCGCAAACCGACATTCTCAAAGCGAATCAAGCGTAACTTTCCAATCTCGTGTCCATGCGTGTTCTATTTTGTGCGGACGGATTTGGCCACCCATCAAACGCAGCCGCGCATCGGCCAAAACATTAATTTTTGTGGGATAGGCTGCCCCATGATTCGGAAAAAATTGTCTGCATGAGGGCAGACGATGCCAAAACCGTATTTTGCAAAGATCGATACAATGGAAACCAAAGATAATCTGAGTTTGAATGCTGTGCCTTCCATCGACAAAGGTGGTGCGGAGGATGTCGATTTCGAGACATTGGCGCGCGGTCCTGTCACCAAGGAGGCTGGGGCTGAGACATGGCAACGCCTGTTGCCCAGTGATGAAGCGTTGACGATACTGCATGCGCGCGAAAGCACAGAACTCAAGGGGCCGGGCTTCGGCTATTGGCTAGTGGTCGCGTTGGTTGCAGTTTCGGTCTTCTGGATAACCGGCGGCCATACATTAATGTCCGGAGCGTCACCCGCTGACGATCCGATGCTGACCACAGGTTCCGTTGCACATAAGAACGAACTCGCGCGCTAGATTTCCAGGCGGCGATCGGGCTATAGCAGTTGCATATGGTCAGAGCCCGTTTGGAAAGTCGCTGCGGCGAGACATATGGCGTGGTTTTCGAGAACCGGAGCGCAGCGTACATTGAGTACGTGAGCACCGGAAGCGCAGAAAAACGCGTCAGATGACCACTGCAGTAGAGTTTCCAAATGGGCTCTCAATCGGGAAGAACTGCATGCCAATGGTCGGCGGAAAAACTATCGAGGTCCTTTTCAGCGCCGAGACGATCGCGGAGCGGAACCTCGAACTTGCCAGGGCAATCGTTGCCCGCAACTTCGAAAACTTGCTGGTGATCTCGATCCTGAAAGGATCATTCATCTTCGCCGCAGACCTCATCCGCGCCATGCATGATGCGGGAGCGGAACCGGACGTGGAGTTCATAACGGTATCGAGCTATGGCAAGGGCACGGAAAGCACCGAGGTGCGCTTGCTCCGCGACATCGACAGCGATGTGCATGGCCGCGACGTGCTTCTGATCGACGATATTCTTGAATCCGGAAAAACGCTGAAATTCACCCGCGAACTTATGCTGGAGCGCGGCGCGCGCAGCGTTTCCATCGCGGTGCTGCTCGACAAGAGCGTCAAGCGCAAGACCGATATCGAAGCCGATTTCAAAGGTTTCGAATGCCCGGATTATTTCGTGGTGGGATACGGCATGGACGTTGGCCATTCATTCCGGCAACTGCCCTATGTGGGTGTCGTGACGGATTAGTGGCGAAGTGCTTTAGAATAGTCAAACTCCTGCTGGCCCAGCACAACTATCGGTGGCCTGCTTGGCTGTGACAATGCCCATCAGCCGCCAATCCCTATACCTGATAACATTCCCACTGAAGGGCAAGTTGGCGCCCAATACATCTCTGGCTGGTGCATTTTGAATGTACACAAAATAGACGATAAATTTGCGGCCACAGTTATACAGAATGGGATTGTAGGAGCGTTTGATAAGGTGGGGACGCAAGTCCTTGAAGGTAAACCCGAGGAGCGACCTCGGGTCGATCTAAGCGAAAACAAGGCTGAATATTGGTATGCAGCCCCAATTATCAAAGGCGTGCCACCAAACCTGGAGCAGGCAGATAAGACGCTTGGGCAATTAAGTGCTTGTGTCGAGAAAGAACCAGTTTTGGCCAGAACCTTCAATCGAGCAGTTATCGAGGCGTCAGGTGCCTATTTCAGTTTTCGAGATCATGATGAACTCCTGTTCGTGATGTTTCCCGAAGAGAAGATTTTAATAGCGGTGCGGTCCTCAGATTAGGTGAAGCTATGCCGGATTTCCGGTCTGGTAGTTTTTGCTACCTAATTCCGGATAATTGGCATCCGCGGTTTCAATCGAATTTCAGCAATCTCTCCAGATAGTCTTTTTCCATTTGCGGGCTCAGCGCATTGCCGAGGCGCTTGCGGATTTCGTCCAGGATTTCGCGCGCCCGCTGAATATCCAGATCTTTGGGGACGATATTCTTGGAGTCGTCGAAGAAATCTCCCCTGGAACGTTGGCGTCCCAAGGGATCGAGCCTGCCATTTTGCTGCTGCTGTCCGTTGGGTCCGCCAGTCTGACCTTCCTGACCCATGGCCTGCTGCATCTGTTTCATCATGTCCTGCCCGCCGCGGCGCAAGGCGTCGAGTGCATTGCTCTGCCGGTCAACCGCCTGTCCGCCATCCGCATCGCCCAGTGCCTTCCCCGCCTGGCCCATGGATTTGTTGGCATCGCCGAAACCTTCACCGGGATTGATACCGAGCCCTTTCAAATCCTTCATCATTTGCTCGAGATCAGACTGCAGCTTGCCCTGGCCTTCCTGCAGGCCGCGCAGCGCCTTGGCGATATCCTCTTCGGACATTTGGCCTTGCTGCCCTTCCTGGCCATTTTGACCCTGCTGGCTTTGGCCCTGGTCCTGCTGCATGCCATTCTGACGCTGCTGCTCAAGCCGGTTGGTCTGGTTCATCATCTCCTGCTGGCGCCGCATCAGTTCGCCCAGCTTGTCCATCTGCTGTCTCATCTGACCTTGGCCCTGCTGATTTTGCTGCTGCTGGCCCATCTGCAGATTGTTCATCATGTTTTCGAGTTCGGAAAGCAGCTGCTGCGCCTGATCCTTCGCGCCCTGCTTGGCCAGATCCTCGATGCGGTCGAGCATGCGGTCTATGTCCTCCTGCCGCAGTTCCATCGCGTTAGGATTTGGCATTTGAGCCATATTCGGGTTCTTCTGGGCTTTCTGGGCAAATTCGCGCAGATACTCGTTCATGGCGCTGCGCAGTTCTTTCATGCGCTTTTCGATTTCTTCCTGGCTTGCACCCTGTTCGATCGCTTGCTTCAAGGCTTCCTGCGCCTGACGCAGGCGCCGCTCGGCGTCTGAAAGAGCGCCGTCCTCAATGCCACGCGCGACTTGCCACATATAGGCGACGACATCGCGCAACTGGTCGTCGCTGCGCGCAAGATTGAGCCGCGAGCGCACGCTGCGCAAAGCGAGGTAATGAGACGCGTTCTTGATCGTCTCCTCCGGCCAGATGGTGATCGCATCCAGCATATCGAGCACTTGCGGCTTGGCATTGGCGTTGAGCGCCAGGATGCGGCGCTGTTCCACGACAGCCTTGGCCAGCGGGTTGGCGAAGGGGCGTTCGGGCATGACGAACGTCTTGGTCTCGCTTCTGGCTTCCTGTTTCGCATCGTCGGTTGCGACCAGGGTCATACGAATTTCGGAACCAGCCCATGGATGCTCGGTGAGATCCTTGGTGGTCGTGGTTTCCTTGGGCTGATCGCCGCGCCGCGGCAGTGCCAGAGGCAGGTCCGGCGCCTTGAAGAGCGGTCGTGCATCCTTGTCGGCAGGCAATGCCTGCTCGATTTGCGCTACCGCGCTCGATGCGCCGTAGTCATCCTTGATTTCGTAGGAAACCTCCATCGTGCCGTTGGCAGCGCTGGAAGGGTCCTTGGTGAAACGGATGGAAGGCGGCTGGTCTGGCGTTACCGAAAACGCCCATTCGGCAAGCGGGTTGCCATCATCTGACAGGCTAACCGTGCTGTTGGCACCGATCGGCAGTTCGAAATTACGCGGGCGGGCTTTGGCGGTCGCTGGATTGTCTTCCGGCTTGCCTTGGTCCTTCGCCGCAATATCGGTTGCCTCCCCGTCCATCGACGTCTGGGTAACCTTCTCCGATCCGCTGCCGCCGATGATGCGGACGATAAGCGTGCTGTCCTGCGGAATGGTGAACTGTTTTTCTTCGTCATTGGCTGCCGCTGTCAGGAAGAGCGGTGCGCGTCCCGTATAGCGTGGAGGCGTCACCCAGGCATCAATGCGGGGCGGTATGGCTTCGCTCTTGCTATGACTGCGGAATGCATCGTTAATGCGACCGCCGAGCGGCCCGCCGGAAAAGGCAAAGGCGACGACGAGAAGCAGGCCGACAATACCGCGCAACGCCCAAGGATCGCGTTCCGGAATACGGGTTTGCGGCAGGCCGCTCTTCAGGTTCTGGATGCGCTCGGCCATGCGCTTGCGGTGTTCGTCCCACAGCGCTTGTGCAAACGGATCGATGCTCTTGTTGACGAGTTCTTCCGACTGGATGGTGATCGGCTGGTGATCGAGCGTGTTGACGCTTTCCAGTCGCTGGCTGATTTCCGAGCGATTGGGGAGACGGAATCTCAACAGGAGATAGAGGCAGAGGGGCAGCGAGAGAACAAAGAGCCCGAGCAGTGCCAGTCGCAACGCATCCGGAATGATCCGGAAAATACCGAACCAGGACAGGCACAGGAAAACGGCAACGGAAAGCAGAAGCGGCAGTACCAGCGGCCACAGACGTTCGAAAACAACGGTCAACCATGCAGACAAACGGAGGCGATCGATACTTTTGAAAATATCGAACCTATACCTGATCGCGTCCCGTTTGTCGGGTTGTTGATCGGTCATCCGCACTCCATCTCGCCGGCATCGACGGTACCGGCATCATAGAACAATACCATTCATCATGGCAAAGGCGAGGCCTTGGGGTAAAAATGCGATCATAGTTTTGTGTAGAGTGGGTGTTCAAGACCCCTCCCCGTCGCTTCGCTCCGTCCCTCCCCACAAGGGGGAGGGCGAGACCGTTGCACCTTTGATGCATGTTCAAGCAAATCTCCGGGATATATGAGCTTGCGCCTAACCCTCCCCCTTGTGGGGAGGGAAGCTGCGTAGCAGCAGGGAGGGGTTTATCCTAGGATTGCTAAAGCCAGTCTGGCACCGAATCGAGCCCTATCAGCTCGTCATAGCTCGTTCTGGGCCGCACCACATGGAACCGGTCGCCATTGACCAGAACCTCTGGCACGAGCAGACGCGTGTTGTAGGTGCCTGCCTGTACTGCGCCGTAAGCGCCTGCCGTTCCAATGGCGATGAGATCGCCCGGAGCCGGGCGCGGCAGATCGCGATCGAGGCCAAGATAATCGCCAGTTTCGCAAACGGGACCGACAACATCGCCGCGAATACGCGGATCGTTGGCCGCAGGTTCCTTGACCGGACGGATGATATGAAAGGCGTCGTAAAGCGTCGGACGGATAAGATCGTTCATGGCCGCATCGACGATGATGAAATTCCGCGCATCGCCTTCCTTGAGGTAAATCACCTCGCTGACCAATATACCGGCATTGCCGACGATGAGACGGCCCGGCTCGAAAATGGTCTTCAGGCCCAGGGGCTTGATATGCTTTTGCACGATTTGCGCATAGGCATCTGGCAGCGGTGGCGGATTATTGTCGAAATGATAGGGAATGCCCAAGCCCCCGCCGAGATCGACATGCTTGATATCGTGGCCGTCCGCCTGCAACTGCGCAACCAGTTCGGCCAGCAGCCTGAAGGCATTATCGAACGGCTCGAGATCGGTGATCTGGCTGCCGATATGCATGTCGATGCCGGTGACCTTGAGGCCGGGAAGCTTGGCGGCATGCGCATAGATCGTGCTGGCCTTGGCAAGCGGAATACCGAACTTGTTCTCCGATTTGCCCGTGGAAATCTTTTTGTGGGTCTTGGCGTCCACATCCGGGTTGATGCGCAGCGATACCGGCGCAATCTTGCCCGCCGCAACCGCGCGCGCGGAAAGTATTTCAAGCTCCGGCTCGGATTCGACGTTGAAACAATGGATTCCGGCGGCCAGTGCATAATCCATTTCGCTAGGCTTCTTGCCGACGCCGGAAAAAACGATCTTGTTGGCCGGGATGCCTGCAGCCAGCGCGCGGCGCATTTCGCCCTCGGAGACCACGTCGGCGCCTGAACCGAGGCGAGCCAGCGTCTTCAGGACGGCCTGATTGGAATTGGCCTTGAGCGCGTAGGCGACGAGCGTCTCCATATCGGCGAATGCCGCCGAGAAGACCTTGAAATGCCGTTCTATCGTCGCGGTGGAATAGCAATAGAAAGGTGTTCCGACCGTCTTGGCGATGTCGGGAATGCTGACGCCCTCGGCATGGAGAACGCCGTCTTTATAGTCGAAATGGTTCACGTACGTGCCTAGATCAACGGGTCGAGGATGAAACGCTTGTCCTGGACCGGCGGTTTTTCGGTCTTCGGCTCGCCGGGCATCGTCGTAACGGAAGCCGGCGGCAGTTCAGGATCGCCCTTTCGGCCACAAGCCGAAACAACGCTTAAAATTGCAATCGACATCAGTATTGTCGTCAAAAAAGAACGGCTCGTCATAAGTTTGATCCCGAATGGCGTTTACTCTGTCTAGCGTATGAAGGCGCGCTTTGCACCCCCATCTCCAGCCAATATTGTTTTAGAGTTTTGCGATACGCTTTTGCCAGAACTTGATCTGGCGGCGAACCTCGCCCGGCGCCGTACCGCCATAGGATTTGCGGCTGCGCACCGATTTGTCGACGGTTAGATAACCGAACACCGCATCGGTGATGCCGGGGTGTATCGCCTGCAGATCCTCCAGCGATAGTTTGCCGAGCTCGGCTTTCTTCTCTTCCGCCAGCGCCACCGCGCGTCCGGTCACGTGATGCGCCTCGCGGAAGGGCAGCCCGAGTTCACGCACCAACCAATCGGCAAGATCGGTCGCTGTCGAGTAGCCGGAACCGGCCGCTTTTTTCATAGCGGCGCTGTTGATGGTCATATCACCGACCATGCCGGTCATCGCGGCGATGCATAATTCCAGCGTCTCCGCCGCATCGAAGACGGCTTCCTTGTCTTCCTGCATGTCCTTCGAATAGGTCAGCGGCAGACCTTTCATCACGGTCAGGAGACCGACCAGCGAGCCGGTGATGCGCCCGGTCTTGGCGCGCACAAGTTCGGCAGCATCGGGGTTTTTCTTCTGCGGCATGATCGATGAGCCGGTGGAGAAACTGTCGGACAGGCGCACGAACCCGAACTGCGGCGTCGACCAGATGACGATCTCTTCGGCGAGGCGGGACAGGTGCGTCGCGGTGATCGCGGCGGTCGAAAGGAATTCCAGCGCATAATCGCGATCCGAAACACTGTCGAGCGAGTTGCGGGTCGGCTCGCGAAAGCCGAGCGCCTTTGCGGTCATGTGCCGGTCTATCGGAAAACCGGTCCCGGCCAGCGCCGCGGCACCGAGCGGCGATTCGTCCATACGGTCGATGGCGTCCCGGACCCGGCTCAAGTCGCGCCCAAACATCTCGACATAGGCCATGCAGTGGTGACCGAAGGTGACGGGCTGCGCCGTCTGCAGATGCGTGAAGCCTGGCATCAACGTCGCTGCATGTTCCTCGGCACGCTTCAGAAATGCTTCGATGAGCTTCTTCAGGGCAATCGCCGTTCTCTCGAATTCCCCCTTGACCCAGAGGCGGAAATCGACAGCAACCTGATCATTGCGCGAGCGCGCTGTGTGCAACCGGCCTGCCGGTGCGCCGATCAGTTCAGCCAGTCGCGACTCGATATTCATGTGGATGTCTTCGAGCTTACGCGAAAACGTGAATTTTCCCGTCTCTATCTCTGACAATATCGTGTTCAGGCCCTTTGCGATCTTGTCGTGATCGTCCGCCCCTATTATGCCGGTTTTCGCAAGCATGGCAGCATGGGCAAGCGAACCCTGAATGTCCTGGGCGTAGAGTTTCTGGTCGAAGCCGATGGAAGCGTTGATTTCTTCCATGATCGCGGCGGGACCCGAGGCGAAACGGCCTCCCCACATTTCATTGCTGTTCTTCTTGTCGGACATGGATAGCGCCTTGGGTGAGAAGCGAGAAGAGTAAAATGACGGATGGCAACGAAACGCAGAAAACGCCACGCGACAACAGCAGGAAGATCATCCTGTCTGCAGCACTCGCAGGCATTCTTGCCGGTGCGGTTGCGGTATACGTGATGGAACGGCCTTCTGGCAATATTGTCGCCGGCACAAACCCGTCCGATCAATGCGCTTTGAAAACCGCGGATGCCAAGAAGATAGACGGGGCCGCCGTTGGCGCCGTTGCCGCCATGCGCGGTGCGGATTCGCCTCAATCCATGTCGGCTTTGACTTTCACCGCTCCCGATGGAAAGCCTGCCCGCCTCGGCGATTTCAAAGGCAAGACGCTTCTTGTCAATCTGTGGGCAACGTGGTGCGTGCCATGCCGCGAAGAAATGCCGGCCCTCGATGCGCTGGAGACGAAGAAGGGCGGCGACAATTTCCAGGTCGTGACCATCAACATCGATACGGGCGACGACGAGAAGCCGAAGGCATTCCTGAGCGAGATCGGCGTCAAGTCGCTGCAGCTCTATCGCGATCCATCGATGGGCGTATTCAACGATCTCAAGCGGAAGAACCTCGCTTTCGGTCTGCCGGTGACAATGCTTGTCGACAAGGAGGGCTGCCAGATTGCGGCGATGAACGGTCCGGCGGACTGGTCCAGCGATGACGCCGCCCGTTTTGTCGATACGGCGACCGGCCTGTAGGTTGCAGGGCCTATCTGGATTCACGTCAGGGCGAGGCGAAAACGGTGGTTTTCGAGCACCGGAGCGTAGCGTACTTTAAGGTACGTGAGCACCGGAGCGCAGAAAAACGCGGTTTGCAGGCCGCCATGGCGTGAATCACCGATCGACTGCCGCGACGACCGCTTCCATCCAGTGATCGCGGATCTTCATCTTGTGCATGTGCTCGAGCGTGCTGTGCACATAGTCTTCATTGCGACCCGATTGACCCACTGAGCCGCGCACAGCCGTAGCTGCTTCGCTGACGGAAAGCCTGCCCGCATACTGAACATGGCTGCGGTCGACGATATAGGTCAGCGCCTCGACCCTGCGCCCGTCTTCGAGCCGTATGGCCAGCCGCCGTTCGAGATAGACATGCGTGACCAGTTCACGCGCCCGCAAATAGGCGACAACCTCGTCCTCGAGATCGCCAGGCACGCGAAACGCCATCCCAAGGCAGGATCCGCCCCGATCGAGGCCCAGCACCAGCCCCGGACGCTCGGGCGTTCCACGATGCACATAGGAGCGGACACACAGCGCCCTGCGATAACCATGAAGGCGGGCGTGCAAAGTCTCCACATGTGCAAAGCCCGGCTTCCACATCAGAGAGCCGTAGCCAAAGACCCAAAAATCGCCCATATCCGTCCTGATAGATTTGCCTGATAGATTTGCCTGAGAGACTGTTTGAGAATTCAGCCTGGCGAGTCAGTTGATGCGGTTTTCGAGACCCGGAGCGCAGTGGACATTTGGTCCATGAGCACCGGAAGTGCAGAAAATCGCATCAAATGGCCGTCGGGGTGGATTGTCAACGGTCTCTCCCTGACCGATAGCGAGACCCACCCCATGCCGTCAAGCACTGCCGAAAAGAGCCGCAAGCCTTCGAGACTTCCGATCATCATCGGCGCACTGATTATCCTTGCCGGCGCGATCTACACCGGCGGCTGGTACTATCTGGCCAATCAATTGGAAAGCCGGGTTGCAACGAACATTGCAGCGTTCAAACAGCAGGGCATCGACGCCACCTGCGAAAACGCCAGGGCGAGTGGCTATCCTTTGCGCGTTGGTCTCGACTGCTCGAAAGTCGGTTGGGTCGACCAGGCCAAAAACATATCCATCACCGCCGGCAGCTTTCGTTCAGCAGCGCAAATCTACGACCCGCTCCAGATTGTCAGCAGCGTCGAAGGCCCTGCCGCCGTGGACGTGCCCGGCGCTCCGCCTCTCG
Source organism: Phyllobacterium chamaecytisi (assembly GCF_020164455.1). GTDB lineage: Bacteria > Pseudomonadota > Alphaproteobacteria > Rhizobiales > Rhizobiaceae > Phyllobacterium > Phyllobacterium chamaecytisi. Next base: position 104,079 of record NZ_JAIQWW010000012.1, on the reverse strand, counting down.
ACGTGAAATGGGAACATCTCGCCACGAGCGTCCGGCTCGACAAACCGCTTCCAAAACAACTCTCGATTGAAGGCAGCAATGTCATGGTCAATGAGCGCGGGAATGTGAGCAATCCTGTTCCGCTCGCCGTGATGCAGACCGGGAAACTTGAGTTCAACACCGTCCAACCGCAGATGGATATCGCACTATCCTTCGACAAGTTGAAGATCGCTGACAATATTGTCCTCGACAGACCGTTGCCCGAATTGACCGGCGCTGCCGATGTCCAGCTTGCCAATGGTTTCGCGCTTCTGGCAAAACCCGAGCGTGACCTGTCGGTTCTGCGCGGCCAGACGGGAACGCTGCGAAAAGTCGAACTGTCCTTCGAGGATGGCAGCGGGATTGCGATTTCCGGTCCGTTTTCCGTCGCCGATGACGGGCGCATCAGCGGCGATTTCAAGGTGACGATGCGCAATCCGGAAGGTGTCGCCAAAGTCATGCAGGGCATTTTCCCTGAAGCAGGCAATACGATTTCGACCGTTGTTCAAGCGATGGCGTTCGTTCCGAAAGACGCGAGCGGCGCGCCAACACTTCCCATTACGGTGAAGAACGGCAAAATGTCGGTTGGCTTTATCAGCATCGGACGGCTGCCCGCGCTGTGATTGTAACCTGAGCGTTGCACATCACACGCGGACGGATCCGCTCTTATCTCTCCCCTTGTGGGAGAGAAAGGATTTTCCTGGATTTAGCCTTCTTTGCTAAATCCTTGGAAAATCCAAGTGAGGGGATTTTTTGAACCCAGACCATCCCCTCTCTTGTGATTTCTAGCACTTAGCAAGTGCTAAGATGCTGAAATCACTTTCTCCCCCACAAGGGGGGAGATAATCGGCATCGCCTCTAACGGCTATTGCGTTGAGCTCTGTCCTGCCTTCTGCCGTCCGAAGTCCGGAGCATCCACTTCCTGACCCGCATCGATGATGCCGCGGCGGACGGCACGTGTCCGGGTGAAAAGATCGAACAGCGCATCGCCGTCGCCCCAGCGAACCGATCGCTGCAACGAGGCGAGATCCTCGGAAAACCGCGACAGCATTTCAAGGATGGCGTCCTTGTTGTGCAGGCAGACATCGCGCCACATGGTGGGATCAGATGCGGCCAGACGCGTGAAATCGCGAAAACCCGAAGCCGAATATTTGATGACTTCGGAGTTTGTCACTTCTTCCAGATCGCTCGCTGTGCCGACGATATTGTAGGCTATCAAGTGCGGGAGATGGGATACGATGGCGAGGACGCGGTCGTGATGCAAAGGGTCCATCGTGTCGAGCCGCGAACCGCAGGCTTCCCAGAACTTCGTCAGCTTCGCGATAGCGTCCGGGTCCGTACCCTCCAATGGTGTGAGGATGCACCAGCGGTTGATGAACAGATCGGCAAAACCTGCATCGGGGCCGGAATACTCCGTTCCTGCCAGCGGATGCCCCGGGATGAAATGCACATTCGCGGGGAGTTCCGGCTGCATCTGCGCAATCACCGAACCCTTGGTCGAACCGACATCGGTCACGATCGCGCCGGGCTTAAGCGAGCCGGCAATCTGCCGGGCAACTTCGCCTGACGAACCCACAGGTACTGAAACGATAACGAGATCGGCGTTCTTCACCGCCTCTGCGCTATCAAGTGTATAGCTATCGCCGAGGCCAAGCTCTTTTGCCCGAGCCAGTGTGGCTTCGCTGCGGGTGGAAATGACGATCTTGTCGGCAAGGCCCTCGCGCTTGATGACGCGCGCCAGCGACGAACCGATGAGGCCGATGCCGATCAGTGCGATTGTATCGAAATGAATGTCGGACATGTTTCTATGACCTGTAACTGCGCTGAGATTCGCGCTATGACGCGGCGAAAATGGTGGTTTTCGAGCACTGGAGCGCAGCGTACTTTAAGGTACGTGAGCACCGGAGCACAGGAAAACGCCATTTGTAGCCCGTCATGGTGTGAATCTACTTTAAGAATTCGGAGAGTGCGGCGACCACGCCCAGATTGGCTTCTTCGGATCCAATGGAAAGGCGCAACGCGTTCGGAAATCCGTATCCCGTAACGCGGCGCAAAATATAGCCCTTGCTCGTCAGGTAAGCGTCCGCTTTCTCCGCCGATTTCGCCGGATCTTCGGGAAAGTGCACAAGAAGGAAATTACCGACCGACGGCGTGACCCGAAGCCCAAGCCCGGTCAATTGTTCGGTGAGCCAGGGCAGCCACTTTTCGTTGAAAGCCACCGCATCGTTGAGATGCGCGCGGTCGCGTATCGCCGCAGCGCCGGTGACGATGGCCGCGGAGTTCAGGTTAAACGGACCGCGGATACGGTTGGTCGCATCAATGATATGGGCGGGCGCAAACATCCAGCCGATGCGCAAAGCGGCAAGGCCGTATATCTTCGAAAAAGTGCGGGTCATCACGACATTTTCGGACGACGACACCAGTTCGACGCCTGACTCATAATCATTGCGGCGAACATATTCCGCATAAGCGGCGTCGAGCACCAGCATTACGTTCTTCGGCAGTCCGGCATGCAGTCGGCGAACCTCTTCGAAAGGCAGATAGGTGCCTGTCGGATTGTTGGGATTTGCCAGAAAGACGATCTTGGTGCGCGGCGTGACGACAAGCAAAATCGCATCGACATCGGCTTGCTCGTTCTTTTCGCTGGCAACGACCGGTACGCCACCCGCAGCCATGGTGGCGATCTTGTAAATGCCGAAACCATGTTCGGTATAGACAGCCTCATCGCCTGCAGCGAGATAGGCTTGGCATAACAGGCCGAGCAATTCGTCCGAGCCATTACCGCACATGATATTATCGACGTTCAAACCGTGGATATCGGCGATCGCCCGCTTCAGCAGGGTCGCCTGACCATCGGGATACATCTCCAGTTGCTCCACCGCAGCGCGATAAGCCTCCATCGCATGCTTGCTGGCACCGAGCGGCGTCTCGTTCGACGACAGCTTATGTACCTTCTCAACACCGGGAGCGCTGTGCTTGCCAGGCACATAGGCCGCTATATCGAGCACACCGGCTTTCGGAGTTGGGCGCATGTCTTGTCGTGTCGTTGTCATAATTGTTCGGGTCCGTAACGGGCAAAAGCACCGTGCGGACATAGCTGCATGGAGCCCGGATGTCGAGAACAACTTGACTTTGCGCGAACTGCGACCATACCTACGCGCGATCACGCCCTCAATTGCGCAGACATGACGAAAATCAGCCGACCATCCGCTAAAAAAGCTCAGCAAAGCCAGGAAGCGACAAATCCCCACAGTCCGGTGGTGGATTTTGGCGCTGACAAGCCGCTGCATCTCGATAGCGGCGTATCGCTTTCGCCGTTTCGTATCGCGTATCAGTCCTATGGCGAACTCAACGTCGACAAGTCCAACGCAATCCTCGTCTGCCATGCGCTGACTGGCGATCAGCATGTCGCCAATGTCCATCCCGTAACCGGCAAGCCGGGCTGGTGGGAGTTGCTCATCGGTCCGGGCAAGCCGATCGATACGGATCGCTACTTCGTGCTCTGTTCCAATGTCCTCGGCGGTTGCCTTGGCTCGACAGGCCCGGCCTCGATCAATCCCGAAACCGGCAAGGCTTACGCGCTGGATCTTCCGATCATCACGATAGCGGACATGGTGCGTGCCCAGGCGATGCTCATCGAGCATCTGGGCATCAAACAGCTTTTTGCCGTGATCGGCGGATCCATGGGCGGCATGCAGGTGCTGGAATGGGCGTCGAGCCATTCCGACAAGGTATTTGCGGCCGTGGCGATTGCGACCGGTGCCCGCCACTCGTCGCAGAATATCGCCTTCCATGAAGTGGGCAGGCAGGCGGTCATGGCTGATCCCGACTGGAAGGAAGGCCGCTACCTCGAAGCCGGCACTGTCCCACGCAAAGGTCTCTCGGTCGCCCGCATGGCGGCCCATATTACCTATCTGTCCGAGACTGCCTTGCACAACAAGTTCGGGCGCAATCTGCAGGACCGCCAGAACGTGACCTTCGGGTTCGACGCGGATTTCCAGATTGAAAGCTATCTGCGCCATCAGGGGACCACTTTCGTCGAGCGTTTCGACCCGAATTCCTATCTCTACATGACCCGGGCGATGGATTATTTCGACCTCGCCGCGGAACATGGCGGCCGGCTTGCCGATGCCTTCGCCGGATCGAAAACCCGGTTCTGCATTGTCTCATTCACCAGCGACTGGCTGTTCCCGACCAGCGAAAGCCGGATGGTCGCCCATGCGCTGAATGCAGCAGGCGCGTCGGTGTCCTTCGTCGAGATCGAGTCGGATCGTGGCCACGACTCGTTCCTGCTCGATGAGCCCGAGATGTTTTCGACGATCACCGGATTTATCCGCTCTGCTGCGCGAGCCAAGGGGCTTTTGCCGTCATGAGTGTTAACGTCCATCCCCGCGTCGATTTTGCCGTCATCGCTTCGCTGGTCAAACCCGGCTCGCGCGTGCTCGACGTCGGCTGCGGCGATGGCGAACTCTTGGAGCTTTTGCAGAACACCAAGGATGTGGATGGGCGCGGCGTCGAGCTCTCGCAAAAGGGTGTCAACGAATCGGTGGCGCGCGGCCTGTCGGTCATCCAGGGCGATGCCGACAGCGATCTCAAATATTATCCGGATGGCGGTTTCGATTATGTGATCCTGTCGCAGACCTTGCAGGCGACCCGCAACCCGAAGAATGTCCTCACGGAACTTCTGCGCATCGGCGAAAAAGCCATCGTGTCATTTCCCAATTTCGGGCATTGGCGGGTCCGTACCTCCCTCGCCATCAACGGTCGCATGCCGGTCACCAAGGACCTGCCCTATAGCTGGTACGACACGCCGAATATCCACTTCTGTACGATCAATGATTTTGTCGATATGACCAAGGAAGTCGGCGCAGAGGTCGAGTCCGCCGTCGCGCTGAATGCCTTGGGGGAGCGCCTTGGATTCAACATGCCATGGGGATTCTGGAACCTCTTCGGCCAGCAGGCTGTGTTTCTGCTCAAACGCTAGCGAACCCCGCATAGGATTTGCGCAAGAATCCTCGAATCTTGCACAAAGAGTTGCGATTCCGGTGCAAGACTCATCGATTCTGGCGCAAGAACTTCAACCCATACGGGTAATTTGGTTGCGCTAACGCGAACTGGCGCTCGCTGTTCCTTGCGGTGAGAGGACCGGCACGAACACACGCCGCGACGCACGCTTGGCAACGGGTAGCCCCTGATAGATGCGTTTTTGCGCTTCAACGAGCAACACGCCAGAGAACATCGGCCAAAAACGACGGCCTACCCGCTCAAACAATGAAGAAGGCCGCATCATCGCTTTTCGCGATGACGGCGGGAAGAACAGAGCTTCGCCCCACGGTCCGGGCGTGAAGTTTGCCTCCCTCAGGAGACGCGTCAGCTGACCTCGGCTATAGGGGCGGCCGCTGCCAAACGGCGTATGTTCAAACCTTGCCCATAGTCCCCTCCGATTCGGAACGACGATGACGAGCCGGCCGTTGGGCGCGAGAACACGCCACATCTCCTTCAGTGTTTCGCGTGGATCCTCCGCATGTTCCAGCGCATGTACCATCAATATTCTGTCCACTGCGGAGTCGGGGAGAGGCAAATCCTCTTCAAATATCAATGCTGTAGCGGACGGCTCGACAGGCGGCCAGCTGGCGGCGCCCTGCCCGGCCGGCATGAAGGCGAATGTGCGTTCTGTGTCGCCGCGGAACCGGTCGAGGTAAGGTACGGCGTATCCGAGACCAACCAGCCGCTCGCCTGGCAGCTTCGGCCAGAGCGGCACCAAGGCCATCGTAATGGAGCGCTCGGTCAGATGGCCGAGCGTTGAAGCGTAAAATGAGCGAAGATCGATGATGTCGAGATGCATGGCCGCAAAGTAACATGGAAGATGAGAACATCAAGAAATGACATGGGTTGCAGACCTGGCTTAACCGGGATTATCTTGCCCAGCCAAGAATGAAGAGAACGACCATGCCCCAATTGCAGATAGAACAATTCACCGCCCGCAGCGATAATTTCGGCGTGCTGATCCATGATCCTGAAACCAGCCTGACCGCCTCCATCGATGCCCCCGAAGAGCAGCCGATTCTTGACGCGCTCAAGCGCCGCGGCTGGAAACTGACCCATATTTTCACCACGCATCACCATACGGATCACGTGGAAGCCAATCTGGCGCTGAAGAAACGATTTGGCGTGGAAATCATTGGTCCGGAGGACGAAAAGGCGAAAATACCGGGTATTGACCGCGGCGTCCGTCACGGCGACCGGTTTAAATTCGGCAATTTCGAAGTGGAGGTCATTTCCACGCCGGGGCACACCGCAGGAGAAATCTCCTTTCATATCCCTGCTGCCAAGGTCGCGTTTACCGGCGACACCCTGTTTTCACTCGGCTGCGGACGGCTTTTCGAAGGAGCGCCCGCGACTATGTTCAAGTCGCTGCAGCGGTTGATCGGACTGCCGGGCGAAACGGAAATCTATTGCGGCCACGAATACAGCGAGAGCAACGCCCGCTTTGCCCTGACTATCGACCCGGAAAACTCGGCGCTCAAGGAACGTGCCAAGGAAATCAAGACTTTGCGGGAGGCGGATTTGCCGACCCTGCCAACAACGCTCATGCGCGAGATGGCAACCAACCCGTTTCTTCGCTGGCACGATCCGGCGATCCGCAAAAATCTCAAAATGGAGAGCGCGACCGATGAGGCGGTTTTCGCTGAAATCCGCAAGCGCAAGGACAATTTTTGATGGTGCTGACAGCAGACGAGATTCGCGGGCGCCTCGGGCTTCAGCCGCATCCGGAAGGCGGCTTCTATGTCCAGACGTTCCGCGACAACCAGGGCGATTGGCCAGAAGGCGGGCGCGGGCACTCGACGGCGATCTACTTTCTGCTCGAAGAGGGCCAAATTTCGGCCTGGCACCGCGTCAAGGATGCAGCCGAAGTCTGGCACTGGTATGGTGGTGCACCACTGCTTTTGACCGTGGCAACCGAGGGCTCACCGCACGAAAGTTTTACGCTAGGACTTGATCTAGCAAATGGGCAGCGCCCGCAAGCCATTGTTCCGGCAGGACAATGGCAAATGGCCAAGAGCCTCGGCGCGTGGACACTTGTCGGGTGCACGGTAGCACCAGGATTTGATTTCGCTCAGTTCGAAATGGCGGAACCTGGCTGGGAGCCCTGACGGCGCTTGAAGAGCATGTCCTTTGCTGCGATAACCGCGCCCAGCGTGATCAAGAGGCATGCGAGCATCACGCGCCCCGTTGGCTCCGTCACCCCCGCGATGATCAGCACAAGCGTTGAAAGCAGTGGTGCGGCATAGCTCGACGCACCGAGCACCTGGATATTCCCATGCTTTACGCCATAGTCCCAGACATAGAACGCCGCACCAACCGGAAATAGCCCAAGCCCAAGGACGGCGAGCCACTGGACGAGTCCATCCGGCCAGACCGTCTGCTCAAGCAGCAGGTGTGAAATCAACGAGAGGATCGACGTTGCGATGCAGAAGCCCGTCACAGCATCCGTTGGCACGTTGGAAAAGCGTCGCGACAACAGCGAATAGGCGGCCCATGTCAGTGCGCAGAGGCCTGCCATGGCGTAGCCGAAGCCAAATTGCGGATCGAAGCCGAGGCCGCCACCCTTGGTTATGATCAGCACTGTTCCGGCCAAGCCCAATAACGTGCCTAGAATGTGAAACCAGCGTAGCTTTTCACCAGGCATCAGGGCGGATCCAACAACGATGAAAAGCGGCCAGAGATAGGCGATGAGGCTGGCGTCGACAGCTGGAGCGTTTCGTAGCGCCGTAAAATAGAGGAAGTGATAGCCAAAGAGCCCGACAACGCCGAGCAGCCAGACCTTTGCGGGCTGGCGCAGATGCCGTGCAGCACCCGGCCGCCACAGCCAAGAGATCAACCCGAGACACGCACCGATAGCGAACGTCATCGCGGTTAGCTGAAATGGGGGAACCTTGCCCGACACATCAGTGAAAAGCGCGAGCATCGCCCACATGATGATCGCAAGAAAACCAACAAATGTAGCCAAAAAGCACCCCGGATTCGAAGACGGCCCGCCCAGCCGCGTCTATTGCGTCTTTTCGAAACGGGTTGCGTAAACAGTCACCGTACCGATCTGCGTGCCGATTTTCGCCTGCACCGGTGAATAGATAGCGGACTTGCCGAGGGATGCAAAGGTGAGACTGATCTTGCTCGAGTTCTTCAGATATTCGATAGCTTTTCGCCCTGACTGATAGCCGGCGATCGGGACGAATTTAGCCAAACAGGTAATGGCATCACCCTTGAAGCCCTCGGTCGCAAAGGGCTGCGCCCTGCCCGATGGAGAAAGTTTCAAGTCCACGCGCGTCTGGCCATCATAAAGATGCAACGTCTGCCTGCAGACCTGGTCGAGGCTGCTTGCCGCCACCATCACGCCGGAAATCGGATCGGCAACCGATTGGAGGTCGGCAGGTTTCAGATCCACCCAGTTCTTCTTCCTGTTGATCGGCGGATCATTGGTGGTATTCGTAACATTGCCGTTGGTAAAGGCGATCGACGTGCTCTTGTTTCGGTTTCCATGCCGATAGTTGACAACATAGGAATTCGGTACGGGCCCGGTCTCGGCGAACTGACCGGTAACGTCCAGCTTGCCATTGGTGTCATCGAACAGGCTACCCAGCCCCGAGCTGGCAAGAGACCCGACAACTTTGTAAGCGCGATCATCTGTGACGCTGGTTGAAAAACTTGCCTTGGCTATCGACAATCCGAAGAGTGAAACGCGGTAATCTGTCTGATACGACTGGGCACCGTGCGCCGGATGCGCGCCCATCAGCGCTAGTACAGCGAGCGGCACCAGCATTCGCGTTCGGCTGGCATACTGCCTATGGGCATTCATTCTTGTCATTCTTGTCCAAAGCATCCCTGCAGTGATTGTTCGAGCGTACAAAGCGGGCAAAGTTGTGATATACATCAAGAAGCTGGCCTGTATTATATAAAAGCAGCGCCAAACATGGCATAAGTGCACTTGACGCGCGCGGCCCATATCACTATAGAAACGCGACTTCCCAATAGGCCGCCCATCCGACAAGCGAGCCGCTGCACGGCAACGTGCGATGGTAGCAGGAAATATTCGGACAAAGGCGAATGAAAAATTTGAAGGTGAGACCAGATGTCCCGCACATGTGAATTGACCGCTAAGTCGGTACAGTATGGTAACAATGTGAGCCACGCGAACAACAGAACGCGCCGCCGCTTCTTGCCGAATCTTTGCCACGTAACGCTGATCTCCGAAGCCCTCGGTCAGAGCTATCGTCTGCGCGTTTCGGCCCATGCCCTGCGCAGCGTCGAGCATCGCGGTGGTCTGGATGCATTCCTGGTCAAGGCTGACGAGAAGGAGCTGTCGCAACGTGCTCGTCTCCTGAAACGTCAGATTGCCAAGAAGCTTCTTGAAGCTCCGGTCGCTGCTTAATTAGCAATCGTTTCCGTTTTCTAGTCGTCGAGGCCAGCAAATGCTGGCCTTATTGCTGGTTCCATTACCCAGGATAAAAAAATGCCGATGCAACGCGCCTATACCTTTTCGGACTTTATTCTCCCCGTTTTAGCTATGTGCGCGGTCGTTGCCGCGTCCAATATCCTTGTTCAGTATCCTTTTGATCATTTTGGATTGGGAGAAATCCTGACCTATGGCGCCTTTACCTACCCGATAGCCTTTCTGGTCAACGATCTTGCAAATCGCACATTCGGCCCGGCCTTTGCCCGGAAGGTCGTCTATGTGGGGTTTGCGATTGCCGTCGTCCTTTCGGTCTGGCTGGCAACGCCGCGCATCGCTATCGCATCCGGCACGGCATTCCTGACAGCCCAGCTTCTGGACATCACCGTATTCAACAGGTTGCGGCAGCTGACCTGGTGGAAGGCGCCTTTTGCCTCTGCCATCTTCGGTTCGCTGTTAGACACATTGCTGTTCTTCTCGATCGCCTTTGCTGCCAACTTTGCCTGGATCGACGCCGCGACAGGCCACGCCGATTCGTCACTTGCCATGCTGGTGCCCTTCCTTGGCAGGGAAATCCCATTGTGGATGTCGTTGGGTTTTGGCGATCTGATGGTCAAAATGTTCATGGCTGTCGTGATGCTGGTGCCTTACGGAGCGATCCTTGCAATCTTCGCCCCCGCTATCTACTCGGCAAACCGGAATTCCAGATAAAGATTCCGTTGCAGGATGGAATGATTGTCATCTGAGACAAGCGATAGTCGGGTAGAACCGTCTGCCGTCTGCCAGACATCCAGCCCTTCCATATTGTCTATCTGGTTTCGCATGTCCGCCTGCAGGATGAATTCCCCGTCGACCGTAGCCCCAGGTTTGATGCTTGCCACGGATATTCTTCGTATTCTCAGGACCACGCCGCTGGCTATGCTGAAGCGGCGCTCAAGCAGCAACAAATCACCATCGGGCAGGAAATCGCCATCGCTGACATCGAAATCATCGCGGCGTTTGACAAAGAAAACGCCCTTCTGCGGCCCTTCAAGCACTGCGGCGAACATATCGCCAGCCTTGTTGATGCTTTTTTCGGTTACTGCAACCCGCGCCCCGTGCAATGGGCCGGAGGCCGGCGAATAGGCTATCGTCTCTATGCCGCGGTTGTTGCGCAGCTCTTCCCTCGGTATCGGCAGAGGAACATTCCTTGGCGTCGAGGCAAAGTTTTCAAGGTCCAGCGCATATTCCGCAATCCGGTGGATGCGCTCGAACGAAACCGTGACTGTATCGCCGTAAACGCTCATGCCTTCGGCATCGGAGTTCCACTTGCCCTCAACAGGAAGACCTTCCTCGCTCTGAATCGGTGCCAAGCGAAAATTGCCGATCGATGCGGGTCTGCCCTCCTCATCGCGCTGCATCGTACCCGCATACCAGAAGCCAGTATCGGTGATGCCGAGAAATTTCTTTCCTGAATCCAGATAGCGAAACGCGGAAAGGCCGCCAAAGTCGGAACTCGCAGAGGTCATTTCCAGACCGCCAACAAATTCAAGATCTCCGAACCGCCTCTCGGACGAGCCGATGCGAAAATTGGAGACCACACGGGACTCGATGACGGCAGGGGAAACGATTGCGCTCTCGTCCGCTAAAACCGGCATTGCAACAAGGATTGCGAGGCAAAGCGATGCGCGCCGAAAAGTCAGCGCAGTTCGGTTCATGTTATCGCCGCATTGACTTTTTTGCGCTCTGTCGCTCCGGCTCTTCAAATAATGAAGCCAGCTGTTCAGTCATGGCACCGGCAAGTTCCTCTGCATCGACGATAGTGACAGCGCGGCGATAGTACCGGGTCACATCATGACCGATCCCAATGGCGATCAGCTCAACTGGCGAACGTGTTTCGATCTCCTCGATCACAGCGCGCAAGTGCCGCTCGAGATAGTTGCCCGGATTGACCGAAAGGGTAGAATCATCAACCGGAGCCCCATCCGAGATCATCATCAGGATACGGCGCTGCTCAGGACGGCCCAGCAAGCGTTGGTGTGCCCATATCAAGGCTTCACCGTCGATGTTCTCCTTCAGAAGGCCTTCGCGCATCATCAGGCCAAGATTGCGCCGTGCGCGCCGCCACGGGGCGTCAGCGCGCTTGTAGACGATGTGGCGCAGGTCATTAAGACGACCGGGATTGGCGGGCTTGCCACGTTCCAGCCAGGCTTCACGCGCCTGACCGCCTTTCCAGGCCTTGGTGGTGAACCCGAGGATTTCCACCTTCACACCGCAACGCTCCAGCGTCCTTGCCAGAATGTCCGCGCACGTCGCGGCAACGGTAATCGGCCGCCCGCGCATGGAACCGGAATTGTCGATGAGCAGCGTCACAACCGTATCGCGGAAATCCGTGTCACGTTCCTGCTTATAGGAAAGTGGTTGCGTTGGATCGATTACAATACGCACAAGACGGGCGCTGTCGAGGTAACCCTCCTCCAGATCGAAGTCCCATGAGCGGTTTTGTTGCGCCATCAGACGGCGTTGCAACTTGTTTGCCAAGCGTCCAACGACAGCAGAGAGATTGGCTAGTTGCTTATCGAGAAAAGCCCGCAGCCGCTCCAGTTCGGCCTCGTCGCAAAGCTCTTCCGCATCGGTCGTTTCGTCGAATTCCTGCGTGAAAATCTTGTAACCGCTCTCACTGCCGAGGTTGGAGAACGGCTGGTTGGGGCGCCGCGCCTCGCCCGGTATCTCGGCATCCGCGTCCGAATCCTCGTCCATATCGTCAGACGAAGCGTCGGCGGCTTCGGTCTCGCCGGACTGGCTGTCGTCGCTGGATGTATCGGACTCATCATTCTCGGACGAATCGCTGCCCTCGTTCTCATCCGAACCGCCTTCGTTGTTTTCTTCCGGTTCTGGCGAGTCTTCGTTATTGTCCTGGCTGTCGTCTTCCTGGCTCTCCTGCGCCAGCTCTTCCGCCATCTCCATGGAAGCCAGCATCTCGCGTACGACGCGAGCGAAAGCGTTTTGATCGTTGATCTTGGCACCGAGATGGTCGAGGTCCGCCGCGGCCTTCTCCTCAATCCAGTCACGCCACAGGTCAAGCACATTGCCAGCTGATTCGGGAGCTTTGCGGCCCGTAAGCTTCTCACGGACCAAAAGCGCCACGGCTTCCTCGAGCGGCGCCTCCGCTTTATCGGTTATTGCCGGGAAATTGGCCCGGGCATATTTGTCCGAAAGCATGGAAGTCAGATTCTCGGCAACGCCGTCCATACGCAGCGCACCGATGGCCTCGACACGCGCCTGTTCAACCGCATCGAAGATCGCCCTCGCCTGCTTGCCTTCGGGCGCCAGCGTCGCGTGAATTCGGTCATTGTGACAGGCCTTGCGGAGCGCCATCGAGTCGCCAAGGCCGCGTGTGACGGCGACATCATTGGCAGTTGGACGCTTGGGCAGATCGGGAAGGCGTGCGCGATGACCCGTCAGGGCCGGCTTGTCATTACCGAATCCAACTTCCATTTCATGGTCGCCGGCAATCGCACGCATGCATCCCGTAAGCGCGCGCTTAAAAGGCTCGGAATCAACCGGACCTTTCGGATTCGCACGTGAATTGTCTCCGGGACCTGCCATCTTTATCGTGACGCTCAGCCGATGACCACATTGGCGGTCGATTCAGGCAGTTCCTTGCCAAATGCCCGCTGGTAGAATTCGGCAACGAGTGGACGTTCGAGCTCGTCGCACTTGTTGAGGAACGTCAACCGGAAAGCAAAACCCACATCCTTGAAGATATCGGCATTTTCCGCCCATGTGATCACGGTACGAGGGCTCATGACAGTCGATAGGTCGCCATTGATGAATGCTGCGCGCGTCATGTCAGCAACGCGCACCATCTTGGAGACGATCTCCTTGCCTTCCTTGTTCTGATAATGCTTGGCCTTGGCGGCAACGATAGCCGCCTCATTGTCGTGCGGCAGATAGTTGAGGGTCGTCACAATGGACCAGCGGTCCATCTGCGCCTGATTGATCTGCTGCGTGCCATGATAAAGACCCGTCGTATCACCAAGGCCAACCGTATTGGCGGTGGCAAACAGACGAAAAGCGGGATGCGGGCGGATAACGCGACTTTGATCGAGCAGCGTCAGACGACCCGACGATTCGAGCACGCGCTGGATCACGAACATGACGTCCGGACGTCCCGCATCGTACTCGTCGAATACAAGCGCGACATTGTGCTGATAAGCCCAGGGCAGAATGCCGTCGCGGAATTCCGTGATCTGCATACCTTCCTTGACGACGATCGCATCCTTGCCAACAAGGTCGATACGGCTGACGTGGCTGTCCAGATTGACACGCACGCATGGCCAGTTCAGCCGCGCGGCGACCTGCTCGATATGGGTCGATTTACCGGTACCATGGTACCCGGAAACCATAACACGGCGGTTGAAGGCAAAACCCGCGAGAATGGCCAGCGTGGTCTGCTTGTCGAATAGATAGTCCGTGTCGATTTCCGGCACATAAGCGTCACCTGCCTTATAGGCAGGAACCATCATATCGGTCTCAAAACCAAACAATTTTGCAGCAGAAACCGTTGTATCCGGCAAATTCGCAATATCGCGATCAACCTTATTCATCATGCCTCCAGCGCGACTGCACGCGCAGACGCATAAAGATAGTTTGGAACCTCGCTGTGAAGTTCCGAATTCGGCTCAATCGTGGGTTAGCAGAAACCAGCCGCTTTGAGCAATTGATAGGCCTGGATTACGTCACGGAAACGATCCTCGGAAGCCCTATCACCGCCATTAGCATCGGGATGATGGATCTTCACAAGCTCTTTATAGCGCGACTTTATGTCTTCGCCAGTGGCTTTTGCGCCAAGCCCGAGCGTATCCAGTGCTTTTGACTCCAATGGCTTGAGCTTGCGGATATGCACCCGCGCCTCATTGAAAACGCTGTTGGGGTCACGGAATCTGTTTTGATATGCCGCACGACCCGAACGCAACTTCGAAAAATCCGGTGACGTCTTGGCGCTGGCGCTCGCTTGTGCACGCGTACTGGCGCTTGCGCCCGCTCCGCTTCCAGGTAGTCCTGCAACGGTCCAGGTCGGACGGTCGCCCGTCAAAGCTTCCTTCTGGTATCTGGCTACCTCGGCATCCGAGAGGCCAGAGAAATAATTATAGCCCTTGTTGTACTCGCGCACATGGTCGATGCAGAAATGGAAGAACTCGCCTTCTTTCTCACGCCCCACCGGCGCGCGATGCGGTCCAGGCTTGTCGCAACCATCCCATTGGCAGACGGGTGTGCGCGATTTCTCCTCGTCCACCTTTTTCGGGCGGATGCGGATGCTGTCAAAATATTTCGAACTTGAGGTCATCGAATCAGAATCATCAACGGATCGGTTAGCGGAACAAGAATTGACATTTACCCATGGATAGACCTAACGCCTGAAATGGCGGTAAATTTGTGATCATGAATGGATTTGCCAAGTGAAACTACCATATGGGCGCAGGAGAACGAAATGTCCACTCAGTCAGTCATCGAAAGCAAACTGATGCAGGCTTTTCATCCTGTTTCGTTGGCAGTCATCAATGAAAGCCATCTGCACGCCGGCCACCATCATTCTGACAGCGAACATCATGGCACATTTGACGGTTCAGGCGAAACGCATTTTCGTGTGCGGATTGTCGCGGAGGCATTCGCCGGCATGTCGCGCGTTGCGCGTCATCGCGCCATCAATGAAGTGCTGCAGGACGAACTGAATGGCAGCGTCCACGCGCTGGCGCTTGAACCCGCGGCACCGGGTGAGGCGACACGCGCCTAAAGCTCGGCTCAACCCAGCTTGTCGTCATCCTCGATTGGTCGAATGCGCAGCCGCGTGATGCGATTTTTTTCCCGCTTCAGGATTGTGAAACGCTTGCCATGGAAGGTGAAGGCCTGCTTTTCTTTCGGAATGCTCTGTGTTTCGTGGATCACGAGACCGGCAATGGTCGTCGCTTCGGCGTCGGGCAGGTGCCAGTCCAAGGCCCGGTTAAGATCGCGAATGGGGACTGAGCCGTCAACCAGCACTGAACCATCCGGTTGAGGACGGCAACCCTGCACATCGATGTCGTGCTCATCGGCGATATCGCCAACGATCTCTTCGAGAATATCTTCGAGAGTAATCAATCCTTGCACGTCACCATATTCATCGACCACGATGGCGATATGTGCTTTGCGTCTCAGAAAGGCATTAAGCTGATCCTGAAGGCTTGTCGTGTCCGGAACGAACCACGGCTTCGTCGCCACCTTCATGATGTTGATCTTGGAAAAGTCCCGATTTGCGTCGCGGATCGCCCGCACCAGATCCTTGGCATGAACAACGCCGACGATATTGTCGTTCGCGTCCTTCCAGACAGGAATGCGGGTATGATGGCTCGCCAGGATTTCTGTAATGATGGTCTCGATGGGATCGTCTGCATTGACCGAATCCATGTCGGTCCGATGGATCATAACGTCGTAGACTTCGAGTTCGCGCAGGTCGAGAAGGCCGCCGATCTGGTCCCGATCACCTTTAACGACAGAGCCTTCCTTGTGTAGTAGATCGACGGTGCCACGCAGTTCCTCCTGAGCTGACAACATTGACGTGCCTGCCGCAAGATTGATGCCGAACACCGCAAGAATCTGGCGAACGATCCAATTGACGAGATCAGAAAGGGGACCGAACAGAAAGACTACTACCTGGGCAAACCGGACAAGAGCGAGCGAATTTCGATCGGGACTCGAAATTGCCCAGGATTTGGGCAATACCTCCGCGAAAATGACAAGCAAGACTGTCATTATCGCCGTGGCGTAAGCAACGCCAGCTTGGCCAAACAACGTTAGCAGCATACTCGTCGTCAACGATGAGGCTAGAATATTGATGAGGTTATTGCCGATGAGCATGACACCGATAAGCCGGTCCCGCTTTTCTATCAGGTTTTCCACCACGACCGCGCGCTCGTCGCCGCGCTTGGACAAGCGATGCATACGTGCACGAGATACGGCAGTCAGAGCAGTCTCAGATCCTGAAAACAAGGCAGACATCAGGATCAAAAGGAATATGATTCCGCAGAAGATCCAGATTTCCAGCGTCATGTTGGGTGTTTCTCCTGCAAAAAGCTTAGCACGGCAGATGGCGGCACGTCTTTTGCGATAAATGATTGGCCAATGCCGCGAGTCAAAATGAATGTGAGCGCCCCGCGCGCTACTTTTTTATCTTGCGCAATATAGTCCATCAGTTTTTCCGCGGGAGGTAATTTGCCGGGGATACCGTGTATGGAAACAGGGAGCCCGACCTGGCGCAGATGCGCTTCGACACGAGCCGCATCGTCCGGGCTCGCCAGATTCATCTTTGCCGAAAACTGGTGGGCGAGAACCATCCCGATGGCGACGCCCTCGCCATGAACCAACCGCCCGGAATCGTAGTTCGTCGCGGTTTCCAATGCATGGCCGAACGTATGGCCAAGATTGAGCAGCGCGCGATCTCCCGTTTCGCGTTCATCTCTGGCGACTACATCGGCTTTGGATTGGCATGATATGGCAATGGCTTCAGTCCGCTCAGGCCCGCCATCGAAAATCCCGCGCCAATTCTTTTCCAGCCAGGCAAAAAAATCCGGCCGATCGATCAGTCCATACTTTGCAACTTCAGCGTAGCCTGCACGGAACTCACGCGGAGTTAATGTGTTGAGCACGTCCGTATCGGCCAGAACGAGTTGTGGCTGATAAAATACCCCAACGAGGTTCTTGCCGTGCGCCGTGTTGATACCTGTCTTGCCACCAACAGACGAATCGACTTGCGCCAGCAACGATGTCGGCATCTGGATGAATCCCATGCCGCGACGGGCAATACCTGCCGCAAAACCGGCGAGGTCACCAATGACACCGCCACCAAAAGCAATCACGATATCGCCGCGCTCAAGACGCGCGGAAAGGATTGCATTGGTTACGGTTTCGAGTGTTGCAAAACCTTTCGATTTCTCCCCGGGTGCAACCAAGATGGGCGTGGAATCTATACCGGCAGCCGTCAGGCTTCGCGTGAGCCGATCGAGATGCAGACCTGCGACAGTCTCGTCGCTGATAATAGCGACACGCACCGATTTAGCACGCTTTGCAATTTCATATCCGGCCCGCTCGATCAATCCGGCCCCAATGAGAATATCGTAAGAACGATCCCCGAGCTTGACGGGTACAGTGGTAGTGGTAACCGCGTCGGTCATGAACCGGATTCCTCATTGCTGCGGGATGCAATACCATCAAGATGGCCGGCAATTGCCTGCATTGCTTCGAAGGCAATGATTTCCTTCTTTTCCTCGCGGGAGTTCACCACCAGATCGGCGACCGAATAAATCGGGTGGCGCTCGGTCATAAGCCGTTCCATCACACCTCGGGGATTATCGTTTTTCAGAAGCGGCCGGTTCTGTTTGCGCGCAACACGCGCCATCAGCACATCAAGTTCGGCTTTCAACCAGAGTGAAATACCCTCCGAAGCGATAGCTTTTCGCGTAAGTTCATTCATATAAGCACCGCCACCGGTCGCCAGCACGATCGGTCCATTCTCAAGCATGCGCGCAATAACACGCCGCTCGAGGTCCCGAAATTCGGCTTCTCCATAGGCTTCGAAAAGTTCCGGAATAGTCATCGTCGAGACTTTTTCGATCTCGTTGTCAGCGTCGAAGAATGGCAGCTCGACCAGTGCCGCCAGCTTTTTGCCGACCGTGGATTTGCCCGCGCCCATCAGTCCGATAAGCACGATGGACCTGTGTCCGAGGCGCTCTCTGATGGATTTGGCAAGCTCCGCGATCTCGGCTGCCCCAACTATGTCTTCAGTCATATTCATAATTGCGGTTCGACAGGAAAACCGTGCTGTCGTCAAGCAAACTATGGCGTTAGAAGACTCAAGCTTCATCAAATCATAAGGGTTTGAGCTGCAGGATTATGGAACCAAGCACCCGATCCGACAAAGGCGATTCAAACAGAAAATGCCGACGCTGACACGATTGATCATCATTCTCGCGATTCTCGCGGGGCTCGTCTATGCCGTCATGGTTGGGTTGGTGACTTTCGTGCATCCGACGCAGACGGAAATGACCATTCGTATTCCCTCGGAAAAACTTAATCCGAAACCTGATACCCCGAAATAAGCCGATGCGAGCAGCAGCAGCCATAGAGACCTTCCTTGAAATGATGAGCGCCGAACGTGGCGCCGCACAAAACACATTGGATTCGTATCGCAGGGATCTGGAAGATGCTGCGGGGTTCAGCGTTGCAACAGGTATCCAATTGACCTTTGCGGAGCCCGGAACAATACGGTCTTATCTCGACGACATTGCTGGACGGGGCTACGCAGCAACCTCTCAGGCGCGGCGGCTTTCGGCCCTGCGCCAGTTCTTTCGCTTTCTCTACATGGAGAATATTCGCACCGACGATCCCACCAGCACGCTGGACACGCCAAAAAAGGACCGCGCCCTGCCAAAAATCCTGAGCGAGTCGGATGTGGAAAAACTGCTTTCCCGCGCTGAGGAAGAGACTCTAGACGCAAAATCATCTGGTGCCGTTCATCTTCAGGCGCTGCGACTGCATGCGTTGCTCGAAATTCTTTATGCAACGGGCCTGCGTGTTTCTGAACTCGTTGGTCTCCCGGTGACGGTCGCGCGCTCCGACAATCGCTTCCTCATGGTTCGCGGCAAAGGTTCGAAAGATCGTGTCGTCCCTTTATCAGGCAAGGCACGCGACGCAATGGCAAAATATCTGGCGGTGCGTGACGCATTGCCTAATCTCTCCGCCAGTGTCTCGCTGTTCCCCGCCATATCGGAAAGCGGCTTTCTGGCACGACAGGTGTTCGCACGGGAACTGAAAGGGCTTGCCGCGCGAGCGGGCCTCAAAACATCGGCGATATCGCCCCATGTTTTGCGCCATGCCTTTGCCAGCCATCTCTTGCAAAACGGCGCGGACCTGCGTGCTGTGCAACAATTGCTCGGCCATTCGGATATTTCGACCACGCAAATTTACACACATGTGATGGAAGAGCGGCTGCATCAGCTTGTCACGGAGCATCACCCTCTGGCAGACTAAATGCTGGCTCACCGATGGAGTGGACCCAGCAAACTGGCGGAATGGCCATGTGGCAGCTGTTGAAGAGATTGTTTTACAGATCAGAGTCATCGTCTGTCGAACCCGACAGCGAAGTGATCCACTTTGACGAAACGGGATTCCGCCGCTCCAGCCATTTGACCCGCACGATGAATTGGCGGCAAAACTGGCGCTGGGATGAAGTAACCGCGTTTGGATTTGACTTCTCGCCTTCCATGTTTCCCGATCCCTGGTTCGGCGACGTCATGGAGGGCCGCTGGTTCTTTGCCGTAACCAGCGAAAGCGGACCGGAACACATCTATTTTGACCAGACTTGGCTCAACATCGATCACCTGCCACCAGTTCTCCTGCAAAATTTGCCAGGACTTGATCTAGACGAAGTGCGGCAGGGGCTGATCGCAGCAGCTGGCGGCTTTCACAACTATGCAGGTGAAGGCAGATGGATTGGCTGGAAGCGCAGCAAGACCCCAAAGCGCGCGAGGCGCTCAAACTCCGCCAAGCCGGTGAAACGCAAGAGTCCCGCAAAATAAACCACCATCCCTTTGCCGCAATTCCCTCTATAACGTGCGCCGCCAACGCATGATCTCAGCCTTGCTTCCTTGACATGCGCCTCGGCAACAGCCAGTTAGGTCGTGAAAAATCCACCGTTTTGCAGGCAGACCCCTCGTCCATGTATAACTACCTTGACTTTGAAAAGCCGGTTGCTGATCTCGACGGCAAGATTCTCGAGTTGAAAAAACTTGCCGAGGAAGGCGATGCTCTCGACACCAACGAAGAGATCATCCGGTTGGAAAAAAGGTCCGCCGAGGCGTTGCGCGATCTTTACCGCAAGCTAACCCCCTGGCAGAAGGCGCAGATTGCACGTCATCCAGACCGCCCTCACTGTGTGGATTATATCTCCAAGCTCTTCACCGATTTCACGCCGCTTGCAGGTGACCGCAACTATGCGGACGATGATGCTGTCCAGGCCGGTCTCGCCCGCTTCAATGGTCAAGCCGTCGCCGTTATCGGACAGGAGAAGGGCAACGACACCAAGACACGCCTCAAACACAATTTCGGCATGGCCATGCCCGAAGGCTATCGCAAGGCCGTGCGCATCATGGATCTGGCCGACCGTTTCAACTTGCCGGTGATTACGCTCGTCGATACAGCGGGTGCCTTTCCGGGGATCGCGGCGGAAGAGCGCGGACAAGCGGAGGCCATTGCCCGTTCGACTGCCGCTTGCCTCAATCTGAAAGTGCCGATCGTCTCGGTTATCATCGGAGAAGGCGGGTCCGGCGGAGCCATAGCGATTGCCACGGCCAACCGTGTCTACATGCTCGAACATTCGATCTACTCGGTGATTTCACCGGAGGGCGCAGCGTCCATTCTCTGGCACGATTCCACCCGGGCTAAAGATGCCGCAACTTCGATGCGTATCACCGCACAGGATCTTTACGAATTGAAGATCATCGACGGCATCATTCCCGAACCCATGGGCGGCGCGCACCGCGGCAAGGATGCAGCGATCGAGGCAACGGGCAACATTATCAACGTCGCTCTCAAATCCATGGGCAATATGGATCGTGACATGCTTAGACAGGACCGGCGCGATAAATATCTGGCCATCGGCCGTAGTCTTTAGCCTCCAAAGAAACCGCAGCCTGCAATTCATCTGAAAATAGTTGAGGTTTTTTGAGCGAAGCTGCTTGCAATTCATAGCTCAACCGATTACCAACCGCGCTGCGCAGACTAACGCGCATTTGTGGCACGCGCCCGTAGCTCAGCTGGATAGAGCACCAGACTACGAATCTGGGGGTCAGAGGTTCGAATCCTTTCGGGCGCGCCATAAACTCACTGAAATCATTAAGCGATTTGAATCAGCGGAAAATCACCGCTGGAGCATTTTGTCTTCGAGGTAACGTCTCAGGTAACATTTGACTATCCGAAGGGCGGGAATCGCGAATGCGTGAATCTGAGATTCAACGCAAAGGCGCGCCGTCAACGCGCTCCGTAAACAATCAGCATCCACAGAAGAAACGTCGGAAACAGGATGTTGAATGCTCCAAAGGCCATGCCGAACCAATACATTTTCGGATTGTTTACCCTGCTGTATTCAGCGTCCCGGCCAAACCAAATTTCTGAATGCCACGCTTTCGTTAACATCGGAACGAAGACGTAGATCGCATACGCGAAGTAGCAGACAAAAAAGAGCGAAACGAGCATTTCTATCCCCAAGCGATGGCACAGTCACTTGTAACGCTCTGGCCATGAATTGTTCAATTATTGGTTGCTCGAACAAGTCTATGCCGAGCCATATTTTACGTAACAAGAGACCACTTCGACGGTCTTTCTATCTCAGGTTGGCTTTCTTCGAACCTCAATGGGAGAAAGTTTCGGCCCATCTAAAGCGCCTGAAGTCACACTACTGAAGAGTGAGCTTGAGGCAGCCGCTGCCCGCGTTGCGGAGCCTAGTGGAAGAACATCTTTCCGCTCTGGCATGAGAGCGGTCAGCTTCTGCCGCTGAAAGTCGCCAAGAGTTCCTGGATCGCCGAAGCTGGTCACTCCGAGCCGGTACTCAGCAGCACTCTGGTGCGTGCTGGCCTCAACGCGTATTAGTGCCTAAAACGTTGCCACCCGAGTGAGGCAATAAGCCTTGTCGAATACTATTGGAAAAACCCCAACTGTTCAAAACAGTGTCAAACAAAGGGCCGGATGGCCTCCCATTTTGGATGGCCATCCGCTGTTCCTCGTGAATTCCAGCAAGCTGTCACGCAGCTTTCGCAACGTCTTCACTGTGGTGGATTTCCGTTCCCAGCACCTTGAGGCATTCCCTGATAAAGGCTGCCAGTGCAGTCCAACCCTTGGCGGATACCATCGTGCCATCAACATAGGCTTCTGTCGGCGACAGATCGATGTAAGTGCCGCCTGCAAGCGTCACCTCCGGCTCGCACGCGCCCAGCGCGCCTACTTTTTTGCCGCGTACGACCCCATCCACCGCAATAAGAATCTGCACGCCGTGGCAAATCGTAAAGATTGGTTTCTGCTTATCATGAAAGTGCCGGACGATCGCCTGCACGCGCTTGTCGGTCCGGATATATTCAGGGCCGCGGCCGCCCGCAGCGTAGACGGCATGATATTGGTCTAGCTGCGCCTCGGCCTCCGAGAAAGTCTTGTTGATAGTAAAGTTGTGACCGAGCTTTTCGGTATAGGTCTGATCTCCTTCGAAGTCATGCAGCGACGTCTTGATCAGGTCGCCTGCGTTCTTGTCGGGACAGATTACATGCACCGTGTGTCCAACGGCCTCCATCGCCTGTTGATAGACGAAAATTTCATATTCCTCGGTGAACTCACCGGTCAGCATCAGTATCTTCTTGCCTGGCATGATTTGGCTCCTCTTGGATAGGTTGAGGCGGCGAGTGCCGCCCCAGATTGAATGATCAGAACGGTGAATCCGGAAAGTAATACTCCTTGGCGTTCTCCTGGGTGATGAGCGGGGCATCAAGTTTTACCGTCCCGCGCACAGGCGCCTGACCGACGATATTAGCAACAGTCATGTAGATTGCCGTCTTGATCATGGCCGGTGGATAAGGGGTCTCCACGGGTGTCATTGCATCGCCGTCGATAACCTTCTTGACGATGTCCTTCATGCCGTTACCGCCAAGCGCCAATTTGATGTCCTTGCGTCCCGATTGTTTCACGGCCTCGAGCACGCCGAGAAGCATGTCGTCGTCATTGGCCCACACTGCGTCAATGTGCGGGTATTTTGCGAGATAGTCCTGCATTAATTTGAAGGCTTCATCGCTGTTCCAGTTCGCATACTGTATATCCAATACCTTCAGATCGGTGTCTTGGATCGCATCCTGGAAGCCCTTGATACGTTCGTCATCGATGACGGTCGGGATGCCACGCAGGACGACGAGATTGCCCTTTCCGCCAAGTTTGTCGATCATGAACTTCGCGGTGTTTCTTCCCACGGCGATATTGTCACCCGCGAGGTAAAGGTCCTGGATCGATGGGTCATTCAGACCCCGGTCGACAACGGTGATGAAAGTGCCGGCGTCCTTGACGGCCTTGACGGGCGTCGTCAGTTCCTCAGAGGTATATGGCAAAATCACCAGCGCGTCGAGCTTGCGCGCTGCCGAGAGATCCTCCAAGGCGCTCACCTGAGCCGTCGCTGATGGTGAAGTCTTCACGATGACTTCAACATTCGGAAAGGCGGCGTTGATTTCCTTGGCGGCAGCCTGTGCATGATAGACGATGCCGGCCGTCCAGCCGTGGTCAGCTGCCGGTATCGATACCGCAACGACCTTTTTGTCGGCGGCCACTGCTTGGCCGGCGATCAGTAGTGCACCCACGGCGGCAGCCGCGATCCATTTCGTAGTAGACATTCTTTCCTCCCAGCATTTGGACTCAACAATTATGAACCCGCGCGGTCCGGACGCGGATTATTTCGAAAACCTCTGGATAAGCATGGCAATGATGATGATAACGCCTTGGACACCGGCGACGAGATATTCCGAGACGAAGTCGGACAACACCATCAGGTTGGCAATGAGTTCAAGAATGACGGCACCCGCCACTGTGCCCCAGACATGGCCCTTGCCTCCACGCAGAGCCGTTCCGCCGATAACAACCGCGGTAATAACCTGGAGCTCCCAAAGTACCCCCGTGGTCGGCGTTGCGGCGCCGAGGCGAGGCACATAGCAAATCGCCGCGATAGCGACACACGCGCCCTGAATGGTGTAGGCGATCGTGCGTGTCTTGATTATCGAAATGCCTGAGTAGCGCGCGACATCCTCGTTAGCCCCTACAGCCGCGCATTTTCTTCCGTACTTCATCTTGTAAAGAATGAAGGAGGCGACTGCAGCGACTGCCACCGAGATGATGATCGGCAGCGGTATCCCTGCAAACGTGCCAAAGTAAACGGGGCGATAGGCGTCGCGAAGGCTGCGATCGATAGGGATTGAGCCCCCGTCGGACATGTAGGTAATCAGCGCCCTGAAGATGCCCATCGTGCCGAGCGTGGCAATAAATGGCTCGATCCTGCCGATTGTAACTATCAGGCCGTTCATCAGCCCACAAAAAAGGCCGACGACAATGGCCACCATCATTCCGGCCGGGATTGCCATCATACCCCAGTCCGGTGCCATCCTGTTCATGAACAGGATGGTTATCCCGGTAATGAAGGCGGCCATTGATCCGACCGAAAGATCCAATCCTCCACATGAGATCACGAATGTCGCCCCAACGGCGATGATGGCAATGAAAGCGCTTCTGGTGATGACATTGCCGAGGTTTGTTGCCGAAAGAAAATCGGGATTTATCAGAAACCCGATCAGCATCAGCACGATGAGAGCGACAAAGGGGCCCACATCTGTCCAGCCGATATTCCATTCCCGTTCAGGCCGGATCGCCGTCGAATTCACCATAATTGTCATTTTCTTCCTCCCACGTTGCCGTCGGCCGCGGCGTCGCTTATCGCCAGAAGCGCTACATTATGTTCCGTCATAGCGTCGCCCGAGACCTCTCCTCTTAGGCGTCCTTCCCGCATCACCAGGATCCGATCGCAGATACCTATCAACTCCTGCATTTCCGAAGAGATGACGATGCACGCCTTCCCTTCAGCCACGAGGCTTTGAATGAAGGCGTAGATCTGGGCCTTGTTAGCGATATCGATACCCCGCGTCGGCTCGTCGATGACAACGACGGATGGAGTGGTGAGCAGGACCTTGGCAAGCAGCAGTTTCTGCTGGTTGCCGCCGGAAAGCTGTCCGGCCTTCACCCCGAAGCTCTTGAGCCGGATGTCATACTGTTCGACCGCGGTCCTCAAGGCATCCTGCTCACGCGATCGCCGCAGAAAAATGCCCGGGTGAAAGCGGGTTAGTGCCGAAAGCGTCAGATTGGGCGCCAGCCGTTCGTGAAGCAAAAGACCTTTCCCCTTGCGGTCCTCCGTGAGGTAGCCAATACCGGCATCGAGCACCGCGCGAGGCGAACGGATATTGATCGGCTTGCCTTCGAGTTCGACGGTGCCGGTTGCCGGACGCAGCCCCATGATGCCCTCGAAGAGCTCGGTGCGGCCGGCGCCGATCATTCCGGCGAAACCGAGAATCTCTGATTTGTGAGCCTGGAACGAGATGTTTTTGGCGAACCCTGGAACAGACAGGTCGCGCACCGTTAACATCGCCTCGCCTGCGGCTTTGGTGCGCTTTTCCGGATAGAGGGCAGCGAGATCTCGGCCGACCATGAGGCGCGCCATATCCATCTGGCTGAGAGTTCGACCGGGATAGGTCCCGATTTTTTTGCCGTCACGCAGAACCGTCACCTTGTCGGCCAGCCGCTGCACCTCATCGAGACGATGACTGATGTATAGGACTGCTGCGCCCTGCTCCTTCAGCTGCAGAATAATGGCAAGCAGTCTTTCGACCTCTTCCCCCGTGAGGACAGCGGTCGGCTCGTCGAAGATGACGATCCTGTAGTCGTCCAGAAGCGCGCGTGCAATCTGGACAAGTTGTCGATCCGCCAGCGCGATGTTTCGCACAAGAGCGTTCGGTGACACCAGACAACCGAGTTCGGCAAGTTTTTCCGTCGCAAGACGCCGCATCGTCCGGTCATCGACGACCCCATTTCGCATCAACTCGCGGCCAAGAAACAGATTTTCCGCGACAGTCAGTGCTTCGGCCAGCAAAATTTCTTGGTGGACAAGGGCAATGCCGGCATCTTGGGCCTGCTCAGGCTTGGCAAACCGAACATGCTCACCATTAAGCGCCAGTGTTCCGGCGGTCGGCTCGATATAGCCTGACAAAAGCCGCATGAACGTCGATTTGCCCGCCCCGTTTTCGCCGATGATCGCATGGATCTCGCCCGGCAATATATCGAGCGTAACGTCAGACAACACCGTGACCGGTCCGTATTGTTTGGAGACACCTTCGGCACGCAGGAGAGAGTGGCGAAGGGGATCGGCTTTTTGCGCCACAACCCTCTCCCCCTCTCTTTCGATGCTTAAGACACTGGACATCTTCAGGTCCTTACTCGAATGCCGGTAGCAGCCGGTCGCGCGAACGCTCGAGGTGGATCCGCATCGCCCTCTCGGCCTCAGCAGCGTCACCTGCCGCGAATGCGGCGAGCAACGCTTCGTGTTCGTCCAGCGCTTCCTCTGTCACGCGAGAATGAAACATCAAGCGGAAGATGTGGAAGTGCGTATGCTGGTGGTTGAGCGTCTCCCGGATGAGCTCGTTTCCGGCAAACTCCATAATCTTGTCATGAAACAAAGCGTCTTGCCTTGCGAACGTGGAGTAGCGAAGCCGCTCGTCGGCATCTTCGCGACGTCCCATCACCCCCGCGGCCGTCTGAAGAGCCGCAAGCTTTTCCGTATCCATCGCGGCGGCGGCCCGCGCAGCACTGTCCGGTTCCAAGAGAAGGCGGAGTTGGTAAAGTTCGTCAAACCTCCGCCGGGCGATTTGTGGTGCCGCGCTGTATCCAATCAAATGGGTCTTTACGACCAATCCCTCACCTTCGAGGCGGCCAAGCGCTTCCCGAATAGGTGTTTGCGAAACATTCAACTCTCTAACCAGATTGTCGACTGTAATGCGTGATCCAGGCGCTATTTTCAAGGACATCAACTGGGCGAAGATCGCGTCGTAAACGCTACCTGACAAGCTGTTGGCACGCTGAATAAACCCGCTCGGATCCGGCGCATCGGTGAGATTCATTGAATTTCGGATTTGCATTTTTTGCCTCTTGACATCACCCATCGCTAACACGATGCTGAGCGATATGCAATACTATATCCTATAGGATTTTATATCGGAGAGCTTTTGCGGTGGAAAATATGGGTTTATTGCCCCTCAAAGTTTCGGGAGGACACACCTTTGTAAGCAACGGCTCGTTCTGTTTTGAGCGAGATCGTATCCAACGTGTCTGCGTGTTACGGAGCTTGCAGATTCACCGCTGGTTCAAATCGCCCAATGCTGGAGGCCAAGCAGTCGCACAACGCAACAAGCTTGACGCAATCCAGATCTGCATCCGACCCGAGGGATCGGTCTGGCCTGATCTGATCACGCGCTTGGCTTCAAAGACCGCAGCGCTCAACCCTGCTCCGCTGCGGCGGGTCCAATCCCCTCGCTTAAGCAATGTGAGATGACTTCAAACTCAGCCCGCGTCGAAGACAACCTTCGCGCTCGGCATCTTTCGATAAATTCTCTGCCAAAGGACATTGACGATGACCCTCTTTGCCGCCATCCGGCTTCCAAAAGAAATCCTGTTCGGCAAGGGACAGCGCCACGCTTTGCCTACCGTCGCCGCGCGACTTGGCAGGCGGGCTCTGATATGCACGGATGAGCGGTTCGCAGGAACCCCGGTGTTCAGCGAGATCCTGACCGCCCTAAGGAATGCGTCAATTGAAACCATGGTGCACGACCGGGTCCTTCCGGACGTTCCGCGCGATTCTGTCGCTGTTTGCGTGGAGGAAGCGCGATCTTTCGCGCCAGATATGGTGATCGGCATCGGCGGCGGAAGTTGTCTGGACATGGCGAAATGTGCCGCGCTTCTTTTGAGCCACGGCGGCAGTCTTCAGGATTATTACGGGGAATTCAAGGTGCCAGGCCCGACGTTGCCTGTCATCGCCGTTCCGACGACGGCGGGAACCGGGTCCGAAGTCACACCGGTTGCGGTGATATCTGACCCCGACAGGACACTCAAGGTCGGCATATCCAGTCCCTATCTGATTGCCGCAGCTGCTATCTGCGACCCCGAGCTGACAATGTCGTGTCCGCCAGGACTAACCGCCATCGCTGGAGCCGATGCCCTCACACATGCGATCGAGGCCTTCACTGCTAAACGACGCGGTGCCGATCCCAACTTGGCGCAAAACCACGTCTTCATCGGCAAGAGCGCACTGACGGATCATTTCGCTTTGCTCGCCATCACCCTCCTTGGCCGCAGTCTGGAAGCGGCTTACAGGGACGGCTCCGACGAAAATGCCAGGGCCGATGTGATGATGGGAGCATTAGCGGCAGGCTGTGCATTTGGCACCGCAGGGACTGCAGCTGCCCACGCCATTCAATACCCGGCGGGCGCCTTGACCCATACCGCCCATGGGCTCGGTGTCGCGACTATGATGCCCTATGTAATGAACTACAACCGATCCGTCTCAGCGGCCGAAATGGCGCAGATCGGTTCTGCTCTTGGCCTCGGGCCATGGGAGGAGGATACCGAAAGAACGGCCAAGGCCGCAATTGAAGAGATCCGCAGGCTCTTTGCCGCCATCGGCATTACTGGAACGCTCGCGGAACTCGGGCTGTCCGCCGACAAGCTTGATTGGACCGCAGAGCAGGCGCTTGGCATCGATAGATTGATCAAAAACAACCCGAGATCGTTTGATCTCGATGCGATGAAGCGTCTCGTTCAAGCAGCCTACGACGGCGACCTAGCCGCTTCCGCAGTCTAAACCCCGAGGATTGAAATGACTCTTGCACAACAGATGCCTCAGCCCGATCGCCAACTGCCAAACATTCAGGCTGCCGCTCGCGGCCTTTATATCGATGGAGCTTGGCGACCTGCGCAGAATGGACGTGAGATCGACGTTATCGATCCTTCCACCGGAACCGTCCTTGCAACGGTTCCCGACGCCACCGTCGAGGATGCTCGCGCAAGCGTCGATGCGGCGTCCGCTGCCGCCCCGGCGTGGAGCGCGACTTCGCCCCGAAAACGATCCGAGATCCTGCGTCGCTGTTTTGAACTGATGACAGAGCGCGCCGAGGAACTGGCGACTCTGATTTCCATGGAGAATGGCAAGGCTCTACGTGATGCGCGCAGTGAAGTTTCCTACGCGGCCGAATTCTTTCGCTGGAATGCCGAAGAGGCCGTGCGCATTACTGGCGAGTTCGGTATCGCACCATCCGGTGCGAACCGGATCATCGTGGATTATCAACCAATAGGCATATGCCTGTTAATCACTCCATGGAATTTTCCCGCAGCGATGGCAACACGCAAGATCGCGCCTGCATTGGCGGCTGGTTGCACTGTGATCCTGAAGCCCGCCAGCGAGACGCCCCTGACGGCCTACGCGCTCGCTTCTATTTACGAGGAAGCCGGCGTTCCGCCAGGTGTCATCAACGTCCTGACGACTAGCGAGCCGTCCTCATTTGGTGCTGCGGTTCTTGCGGATCCGCGTGTAAGGAAGCTCTCATTTACAGGGTCGACTGGTGTCGGACGTCTCCTCCTTGCAGAAGCGGCCAAGCACGTCGTCTCTTGCTCGATGGAACTCGGTGGCAACGCACCGTTCATTGTGTTCGACGACGCCGACCTGGACGCTGCAATCGATGGCGCGATGGTCGCGAAGATGCGCAATGCCGGCGAGGCATGTACCGCAGCGAACCGACTTTATGTCCAGTCCGGCATTTACAACGCATTTGCAGAGGCGCTCACAAAGCGGATGGAAGCGCTCAATGTCGGCGCAGGGATCGATCCGCTGACCGAATGTGGTCCAATGATTACGCAAAAGGCGGTGGAGAAGATCGACCGACTGGTCAATGACGCGAAGGTCAAAGGCGCGCGCGTTCTCTGCGGGGGGGAGATGGCCACGCGGACTGGTTTCTTCTACCCGCCAACGGTGCTCGCGGACGTTCCGGCCGACGCCGATATGGCACACGAGGAGATTTTTGGACCCGTTGCACCTCTTTACCGTTTTGAAACGGACGAAGAGGCAATAGTTCAGGCTAACGATACCGAATATGGACTTGCCGCATACGTTTACACCCGCGACATTGCCCGGGGATTACGTGTCTCCTCCCGCCTTGAAGCCGGCATGATCGCCTTGAACCGGGGGCTAGTATCCGACCCGGCCGCACCGTTCGGCGGCGTCAAGCAAAGCGGGCTTGGCCGCGAGGGCGGTCAGCACCACGGCATTGCTGAATTCATGGAAGCCAAATATATTGCAGCGAGTTTTTAGAGCAGTGGAACGATCATTGGAAACCGACCCGTTTCGCATCCGCGCTCATGTAGAGGACTTCGACACTATCATCGCCGAGATCGTCGCCGCAAGTTCTGCCACCCGCCACACACTGCCTATGCTGGCAGATATCGCCTACGGAAGCGACGAAAGCGAAACCCTGGACATCTTCTTTCCGGAAGGACCTCGGCAAGCTCGGCCGGTACATATGTTCATCCACGGTGGCTACTGGCGGATGTTTTCCAAGCGAGACTATTCCTACGTCGCCGATACCATCACCCGCGCGGGTGCCGTTGCCGTCATCCTAGACTACGCATTGATGCCGCATGTAAGGTTAGACGTGCTGGTCGATCAGGTTCGGCGAGCCGGGCAGTGGGTGCGCGACCATATCTCGCGATATGGGGGCGATGCATCGCGGTTGACTATAAGCGGCCATTCCGCTGGCGCACACCTCGCAAGCTTTCTGTTCCAAAAGCAGGCCGAGAGTTCTGGCATTGCGGCGGCCCTGCTGCTTGGCGGTATCTACGATCTGAAACCACTGCAGCAATCTTTTCTTCAGGCGGAAATCGGCCTTACCGACCAGGAAGTCGCCGCCTTCTCGCCTTTGTCGCATTCTCATGACGTACACACAAACTTGGTTGTTGCCGTGGGCAGCGATGAAACACCACCGTTTCATCAGCAGGCGGATGCCTTCACGGCCTCTTTACAGCGACAGGGATTGAACGTTTCCAGGGAAACAATCGTAAATTCCAATCACATGAGCAGCGTCCGCGATCTCGGTCGCCACGAGACCGTAACCGGCCGGCTTTTGAGCGAACTCATCGAAAGACATTCGTGAGATATATATGGTGATCAGGCGGCTCGAAGACGATTGAGCTCAAGTACACGCAGTGGAAACCAAACTCATTGTCTTTTAACGATGTCGGACAAGCAAGTGTTGATGCCAACTCGCTCAGGATCTGGCATCGCCCTGTGAAAAAGTTTGAGTTGACCGTTTTCAATGGCGAGGCGACACTTGCAACCCGCAGCAAGTCAAGAGGAAAAAACGATGGATGAGCCAGACCGCTGGCGCCACATGGCGAGCGCGCCGAAAGACGGTAGTCGAATCCTCGTAACGATTCGTTCGTCCGAACAGGGGCAGGCAGAAGTCGACCTCGCCTATTGGTCGAATGGTGACCAATTCGGTGCCGAAGGCTGGCGCGCCTCTGATTCCTCACCGGGTCGGGTCGTCGAATATGCCGAGCCAGAATTGAAGTGCTGGATGCCGATGCCTTCGGCCGATCTCAATCGCACTTCTATGCCCTCACCCTGGGAAGGCGAAGACGCCGAGCAGCTGGACGGTTCAGGGATTTAAGAACTCGCGTCGTTGCAAAAACGGCCGATGCCGTGTTGCGTGAAATGGCCCGGCGCAATGAACCGCTTGGGCGACAAACCATGAAGCGCTAAAATCTTCAGCCGAGAAGAGGCGCTGTCCAACTGTTTCTCAGTATCTTATGCAAGAAGCGAACTTGCGTAGCGTTTGCGAATCTCGTTCCAGCGATCAGGATCGTGAGCGTACCATTTGCGGAGCTCGCTGCTGGGTGCGATCTCTTTCATCCCCAGAGACAACGCCGCATCTTTCTTCGAAACGCCTCTTGGCCAGAGACGATGGACGGGAACCCGGGTACCGTCTTCGGCGGCCGCCGCTTCATAGGCGCGCTTGAGTTTCACGTTGTCGGCGCGGATCGGCCATTTCCAGAGCGGAAGATCGAACTCGCACTCGCGCTCGATATTGGAGAAACCACCGTGTCCGTCCACCAGCCGAAGTCTTTTATTGCGACTAGGTAATGTTGTCAGTTGCCCTGAAGAATGAGATCGGCAGCTTTTTCCGCGATCATTATGACGGGGGAGTTTGTATTCCCTGAGACTATGGCTGGCATTATTGAAGCATCCACTACACGTAGTTTTTCCAGCCCGCGGACCTTAAGGCTATTATCGACCACAGCTAGATCGTCGCTGCCCATTCTGCAGGTTCCGACCGGATGAAAGATCGTTGTTGCGATGTCGCCTGCACGCTGGATCAGTTCCTCATCGCTCTGATATCTGCGGCCGGGAAGCATCTCTTCCGGCCGGTACTTCATGACGGCCTTTGCGGCCATGAGATTGCGGGCGTGACGGATGGACCTGGCGGCAAGCAGTCTGTCGCCGACCGTCGAGAGGTAATTCGGCCGGATGTCCGGCGCAACACTCGCCTCCGGCCTGGAAATATGCACGGTCCCCCGGCTTTCCGGACGGAGATTGCAGACCGAAACAGTGACGGCCGGGTAGCGGTGCAAGGGCTCGCCAAGGCGATCGGTGCTGAGCGGCTGGACGTGATATTCAAGATCGGGTGTCATTAATGCCGGATCGCTCTTCGCAAAAATGCCGAGCTGGCTCGGTGCCATCGAAAGTGGTCCGGATTGGCGGAAAAGATACTCCAATCCCATCCCGGCGCGCGAAATAAGATTGTGGTAGAGCTGGTTCAGCGTCTTCGCACCTTCGACGCGGAACACCGTGCGAATTTGCAGGTGGTCCTGAAGGTTGGCGCCGACGCCGCGAAGTTGATGAAGTGGTTCGATTTCTGCGCGAGAGAGGATTGCGGGGTCGCCAATCCCCGAAAGTTCGAGGATTTTGGGCGAGTTGATTGCTCCTGCCGAAAGGATGATTTCTCCCGCGGCAGCTGCAACGCGGGCTTTGCCCCGAAGGCCAAAGCGGACACGTGCCGCGCGCTTGCCATCGAACTCCAGGCGTTCAACCTCGGCTCCGGTGACAACGCGAAGGTTGCGCCGCTTGAGAGCCGGGCGCAGAAACGCCTTGGTCGTATTCCAGCGGAACCCACCGCGTTGATTCACCTCGAAATAGCCCGAGCCCTCATTGTCACCCGCATTAAAATCATCGGTCTTGGGAATGCCTAGTTCTTCCGCGGCATCCCGAAAAGCATCGAGGATGGGCCACGAAAGTCGCTGCCGCTCCACGCGCCACTCCCCGCCCGCACCATGCATGGAAGTGCGCCCGCGATAATTGTCTTCGGATTTCAGAAAATACGGCAGGACATCATCCCAGCCCCAGCCGGTATTACCTGCTTGCCGCCAATTGTCGTAGTCGGCGGCTTGCCCACGCATGTAGATCATTCCGTTGATCGAAGAACATCCGCCGAGGACCTTGCCGCGGGGATAGGGCAAGGAGCGGCCGTTGAGGCCCGGTTCCACCGCCGTCTTCATCATCCAGTCGGTGCGAGGGTTACCCATGCAGAAGAGATAGCCGATCGGCACATGAATCCAGTAATATCGATCGCTGCCTCCAGCCTCGAGCAGGAGAACGCGATTTCTCGGGTTCGCCGACAGCCGGTTGGCAAGGACGCAGCCCGCCGATCCCGCTCCTATGATAATGAAGTCGTAGACGCCCTCGTCGAGCGCGGCTTCATGGGCATGCGGGTTCACGCTGCCACCTCCGTCGCGGATGCTCCGCTTCCTGCCATGCGCCGCCAGATCGGCGCCATTGCATCGGCGATATCCAGATAGAGCCGGTAGCGGTGGTCATAATGGACCGAGCGCGCTGCGTCCGGCCTGTAGTGGCGGTCAGTTGAAACCATTGCCGTGGCGCCAGCCTCGAAATCGGCAAACATGCCGACGGCGGTTCCTGCGGCGATCGCCGCGCCAAGGGCGCCCGTTTGGCTCGAGCGGGCGACCGTGACGGGTACTCCCAGCACATCCGCGAAAATCTGCGGCCAGAGCAGGCTGCGCGCACCACCTCCTGACAGCACCGCTTCGTCGAACCCGGCGCCTGCAGCCCGCAGGGTCTCGATATGCTGGCGATGACCGAAGGCAACGCCTTCCAGCAGAGCACGGATCAAATGGCACTTGGTGTGCCAGCCCGCAATTCCATAGAATGCGGCCCGCGCATTGCCGTCCTGCTGCGCTCCATAGAGAAACGGATGATAGATCGGATCGTTGATCGCTGGCTGCACCGAGGAGGCAAGTTCGCAGCACACGTCGAACGGCGAGCGTCCATCCTGCTGCTTGCCGGGAAAGAATTCGCGCACGAACCATTCGAGATTGGCGGCAGATGTAGCGCTAGACTCGATCGCCATGTAACGATCGCGATCAAAGGTCGATGACATGAAGACCGGCCCCTCCAATCGGGGCTGGTCGATGATCACCTGATTGATGCTCCAGGTCCCGGCAATGATCGAGCCAGCCCCCGTGCGTGTGACGCCCGAGCCGATTGCCGAAGCGACGACGTCGAAGAACCCGCCTATGACCGGTGTGCCCACGGCGAGACCCGTTTCTGCCGCCGCCGCGCCGGTCACCGTTCCGGCTATGTCAGCACTTTCGATCAGTCGTGGCAGCATATCCATACAATCACCGAGCCCGAAGGCGGCCATCAGGTCATGATCATAGCGGCGCTCAGTGACGTTCAGCAGCCCGCAACCCGCCATGTCGGAAACTTCGCTGACGCGCTGGCCGGTGAGCCGATTGACGATAAAGTCCTTGCAGAGGAAGACCGTACCGATCCTACCGAATGTTTCCGTCCGATGGCGTTTGATCCAGGCGAGCAATGTTGGTGTCTGGGAGGGCCAGGGGCGTTGCAGGCCGATGGGATATGTACGATCGCCGACGCCTTCGGCCTGCCATTCCTCGACAAGACCGGCTGCCCTTGTATCGAGCGACTGGATGGCGAGTAGCGGCTCCCCCTGCCGGTCCAGCGCATAGAGCCCGTTGCCATGGCCCGCGCACCCGATGGCTGCGATTTCCCTCGGCTCGATGCCCGCCTGCTCGATACATGTCCGAATTACCAGCTTTGCATTTGTCCAGAGTTCACCAAGCCCACGCTCGACATGTCCTGGACACGGCATGCTGCTATGTCCCTCCTCGGCAACGGAGGCAATCTCGTTGCCCTGCCGGTCGAAGATCACCGCCTTGATGATTGTATTGCCGGCATCCAGCCCCAGAAGATATTTTCCCATTCCGAACCCCTCCTCAGGTCCTTATTCATTCTCAGCCTTGCTGATAGCGCGCGTAGGCGTCCTCGCCACTGGCATCGTCATGGATGATTGCCATGAGTCCACGCACCACGGCACCCGGGTTGGAGTGCTGGTAGATGTTGCGGCCGTAAACCATTCCCATCGCGCCCTGCCGCATCAAGGCTGCCGATTTATCGAAGACGGTGCGCAAATCTTCCTTTCCGCCGCCCCGCACCAGTACCGGGCAACGCGCTGCCTCGACTACCCGGTGAAAATCCTCTGCGTTGGTCGTGGGATCCGCCTTGACGATATCCGCGCCCATCTCGCGGGCAAGCCGGGTCAGCGTGACGATCTTGTCGGCGTCGCCATCTACCATATAGCCTCCGCGTTCGGTAACAGGCTGCATGACTAGGGGTTCAATCATCAACGGCATGCCATATTTTTCGCAATCGGCACGCACACGCGAGATGTTCTCGATGCACTGGCGGAACAGGTGAGGCTCATCCGGCAGCATAAACAGGTTCACCACCACGCAGGCAGCGTCGAGTTCGATAGCACCGACCAGCGGCTCGGCCTGATTTTGCAGAACAGCCCACATGTCGCGATGGCGGACGGGGTTATAGGGGTTGCCCATGTCGATGCGCATGACGAGAGCCGGCTTTGCCTTGCCTGCCACGTTCTGGAGAAGATCGGCCTGGCCATAGTTCATCTGGATCGCATCCGGAGCCGCGGCAACCAGCGTCCCGACCACACCTTCCATATCCTCAAGACCATCCAGGAAAGATGGTTCATTGCACACGCCGTGATCGATCGCCACGTCGAGGCAGCGCCCGTTGCCGAACAGTCGGTTCATCCGGACCTTGCGGTTGTTTCGCATATCGTACTCCTTGTTCATTGCGTGCTGTAAGTATTTCAAGGCTGACGCCATGGCGGACGGCGAGAAGATCGAGGAACCGAGACCGTTCGGCAGCCTTGAGTGCCAATGACCAGTGCTTTTCATCTGCGATGATCTCGAGGGCCACATTCGTCATATCGAGCGACAATTGTCCGCTGATCGCGAGCGTTGTTCGTCTCAGCAGGAGATCATCGAGATGTTCGACGCATTCATGGCGTATGAGGAACAGCATCTCGCGGGTGGAGTAACCGGCGACCGGCACGGGTTCGTCCGCTCCACTGGCTATGAAGCCGGCAATCGGGGCGGCTGCTGTTCCATATCGTTCGAAAAGCCCGCTTATGCGTGCTGGCGCAAGGCCCGTTGCGGAAGACGTGCGCGCTATCCAGTCTCCGGTATCCGCCGGGAAAGCGCGCCCGCCGCCAATGGGACGGTCCGCCGTCGTCAGATGGCGGGTTCTCTGCAGGCGACCTAATGCCATGTCCGCACCGAGTTCTCCAAACGAGCGAAACGTCGTCCATTTGCCGCCAATCATGCATAGCACCGCCGGAACGCCATCAGATTCGATGAAGGTGCAAAAAT
Organism: Phyllobacterium chamaecytisi; assembly: GCF_020164455.1. Classification (GTDB taxonomy): domain Bacteria; phylum Pseudomonadota; class Alphaproteobacteria; order Rhizobiales; family Rhizobiaceae; genus Phyllobacterium; species Phyllobacterium chamaecytisi. The sequence continues at coordinate 67,163 of NZ_JAIQWW010000012.1, read as the reverse complement.
GATCGCGTGGGATACGCCCGGTGAACTTGTCCTTGCTGGCGGGAAGCGGCCTGACACCGGAGAACTGATAGACGATTTCCTCCGGCCGGATTTGAATATCAGGCAACACGAAGGCGAGCGATTGCAGGATATAGTCCCGTTCATCCGGGGTGCAGATAACAGTTGCCGGGTCATCGATCCGAATATCGGTGGAACCAACCAGAACCTTGCCGAGATAGGGAAACAGAATGCAGACACGGCCATCCTCATTCTCGTAGTAGATCATATGGCCATCGAGAGCCTTGGAGAGTTCGGCATTGTCGATAATCAGGTGCGAGCCCTTGGTTCCGCCCATCAGCGGCGCCGGCCGAGTTTCCGGCGAGAACAGGCGGGCATTGGCGATATCGATCCAGCCGCCCGTCGCATTGATGATGAGTGCCGGCTCGATTGCCGTCGTCGTGCCGCCAACAAGGTCCTGCACAATAAAACCCCCGGTTCCGTTGCTTCGGAGCTCAGCATAGTTGAGGGCACGTGCGCCCGGTCCCGCGGACAGCCCGTCCTGCAGCAATTCGATTCCGATGCGTTCCGGCTGCCTGACCCATGCATCGTAGTAGGTTGCCGAACTCTTTATCGCCGGATTGAGCTTGGGCCATTTGGCAAGTGTTCCCCGCCGTCCGCGAAATCGATGCCGAGGCATCAGTGCACGCTTGCGCGTCAGAAAATCATAGATGCTCAGCCCTGCCTTGATGGCGATGGCGCCACGGCGGCTGGGTTTGCGGCCGAGGCCAAGGAAGCGAACGATGCCATTTGCAAGACCGGAGAAGACATCGAAAACAGGAACCATAGTTGGCAGAGGCGCGATAAGATGCGGCGCATTTCTCAATAGCCGATCGCGCTCGACAAGCGATTCCCTCACCAGATTGAACTCTCCGTTTTCAAGATAACGCAGGCCGCCATGCACCATCCGAGACAAGGCTGAACTGGCACCGGAACAATAGTCGCTCTTCTCCACGAGCAGTACGTTGAGACCCTGAAGGGCAAGCTCACGGAATACACTGATACCGTTGATGCCGCCGCCCATGACACATACGTCCACCTTCGGACTCCGGCGAAGCCCGTCGAATATCTCTTCACGATTCATGATGCAGCCCGTTACCTGTCCATATCTGCAAGTTTCACTGCGATGGCCGCGTCGATGGCCGAAAGATCTTCTTTGCCGAGCCGGATCGCTCCGGCTTTTGCATTCTCCAGCGCCTGCTCCGGATTGCGCGCACCGCACAATGCAAACGTCACGCCTTCCTGCGCCAGCGTCCAGGCGATCACCGTCTGTGCAACGCTGGCATCATGCCTGCTGGCTACAGGCTGAATTGCTTCAGCGAACGCTAGCGCCTTCAGCCTATTGTTGACCGAAAACCGCGGATTGTCTTTGCGCTGATCATCGCCGGAAAATGTGCGGTGCGGATCGATCGTTCCCGAGAGCAGTCCCAGCGCCAGGGACGAATAGCTCAAGGTCGAAACGTCGTTCTGCCGGGCCATAGGCAGGAGGTCCTTCCCGATCTCCCGGTCGATCATGCTGAACTTTTCCTGGATAGCATCGAGCGAACCGGTTGTGATGTAGGCATCCAGTTCGGCCGCGCTGAGATTGCTTGCTCCAATTGCCCGTATCTTGCCTGAACTGCGCAGATCTTCCAGCGCCCGAACGGTTTCCTCGATCGGGGTCGTGGGGTCCTGCCAATGGGTGATGTAAAGATCGATATAATCCGTGCCTAGCCTGGTCAGGCTGGCTTCGACCTCATGGAAAATAGCATCACGTCCAAGATAGCGATGGACCGGCTTTTCGTCCTGGTCAAAGAAAAGCCTGCCTTTTTTTGTGTGCCAGACGAGACCGCATTTTGTGGCAATGACCGCTTTGTCCCGCCTCCCTTGAAGGGCTTTACCCACGATCTCCTCAGACCGTCCCAGCCCGTAAGCGGGTGCAGTATCGATCAGAGTGACCCCCGCGTCGAGGGATGCGTGAATTGCCGCGATTGACTGCTTTTCGTCCGTCCCGCCCCACATCCAGCCACCGATGGCCCACGTCCCAAGCCCGACCGCAGAGGCTTGCACGCCTGACCTGCCTATCGAACGCACCAATTGATCACCATTCATGCCAAGGCTCCTTCGACCGCCGCAATATCCAGAATCCGCTGTCCAGTCGCTTCATCTGTGACCAGCGTATCCAGGTGGTTGCCACGCATGATGCTGAGGATCGGCCGTGCTTTGTTGGGTCCGCTCGCGACACCGATCTTGCTTGGGATCGAGGCGAACTCCCGCAAGGTCAGGGAGACAAGGGAATCATTCAGGCTGTAGCCGCAAACCTGGCCCCAGTCGTCGAGCAGATGCGCCAGGAGTTCGCAACTTGCGCCTGACTGCTCTATCGATTGCCTGTCGGTACTGGAAGATGGATGCAGATCATAATAGCTTGAATCGTCGGTCAGGATCGACCCGATGCCGACAAGTGCCACCTTCGCCTCCCGTGCCCGTTTGAATACATCGGCTACCGAGCGCATATTGATCAGCATCGCACGTTCTGCAGCGCTGTCGGCAAAGAGCGGCGCGTGAATCTGATAGGCGCGACCGCCGAGCTTGTCCGCCATGGATGTCGAAACATGGTTCACGTCGGTGTAATGCTTGCCCTGAACGCATCCCGTGGCTGGAACCACTTCGACGTTGAATGAACGTTGTGCATGCAGTCCCGCAACCACGGCACTGACGCCCTTGCCGCCGGTGATGCAGATCGTGTCACCATCGGCGATCTCATCGAGAAGCAGGCGTGCCGCCGCCTCGCCCACGGCCTGAAGCGCGGTCTGCGGATTGTCGGAAACCGTTGGCACGACAACAGCCCGGTTTATCCCGCCGAGCGCCAGCAACCGCTCCTCCAGATCAATCAAGGGCTCGACCGGGGATTTGATCTTGATCTCCACAAGACCAAGCTGCCGGCCACGCTTGATCAGGCGGTTCACAGTCGGTTGCGAAACTCCGAGCTGGTCGGCGATCTGGGCCTGCGTGAGACCCTCCAGGAAATGCAGCACCAAGGCCTGATGCATTTGCCGCGCAATAACGATTTCCTCACGGGGTGCCGAGGACGGTTTTGTGTTTAGTCTGACGATCGTCATGTCAGGAAGCCTTCCGCTTGTGCAGAAAATGATCGATTGAGACGGCACCAAGCAGAATGCACCCCTTTATCATGTCCTGCCAGTAGACCGATACATTGAGCAGGACCAGAGAACTGGTCACCACCGACAACAATGCTATCCCAAGAATGGCACCAAGTATCGTCCCCGACCCGCCATTGAGCGATGCGCCACCAATGACCGCAGCGGCTATAATGTTGAGCTCCATCCCGACACCGAACGTCGGCGTAGCAGCGCCAAAACGCGACATGTAGATGACGCCGGCAAAACCCGCGAGCGTCGAGCAGAGCACGGTCACCCAGAATTTCACATGGTTTGTCCTGATGCCGGAATAGAGCGCGGCTTTCTCGTTACTGCCCGTATAGAAAACCTTGCGCAGCGCCGTTGCGCGCCTGAGCAGGAAGTCGAACAGCACGACAACGGCGACGAAGATGATGATGACATAGGGGAGACCGTGGAAACTGCCCTGCCCGACTGCCTTGAACGCGGGAGGCAGGGTAAAGAGGGAGAGCGGCGTTCCCTTGGTGATGATAAGGCACAGGCCGCGCACGATGACCATGCCGGCGAGCGACGTAATAAAGTGATTGAGCCCGACTACGGTGACGAAAAAGCCCATGACGGCGCCAATCAGCGCGCTTGCGAGAATGCCGATGAGCGAAGCGCTCCATGGATCGAGCCCCGCGAGGAACAGCGAGCCCGACAGGACCATCGCGAAACAGACGACGGAGCCTACAGCAAGGTCAATGCCGCCGACAATAAGCAGGATCGTCATCCCGACGACAACGATGCCTTCCACGGAAAAGCTCATCAGCATCGCGCGGAAGTTTCCGAGTGTCAGAAAATGCGGTGATGCAAAGCTCATGGCTATGCAAAGTGCGAGAATGATTGCGATCAGCCCTGCCTCCCGCATGGAGCCCAGTCTTTTCCATGACGGGGCCCGCACGGCCTTTGTCCCCATCGTCTCAGCCAGCATTTTCTCGTCTCCCATACTTTTCTCAGGCGGCATGTTCTGATGCCAGCCGGTTTTGTGCAGTTTGCGCATTGACGCCTGACGCGAGCCGGATAACCGCTTCTTCGCTCATCGCTTCCGCATCCAGTTCACCAGCCACCGTGCCTTCGCGGATGACGATCACCCGATCACACAGCCCTAGCAGTTCGGGGAGTTCGGAAGAAATGACGATGATGCCAATTCCGGAGCTGGCGAGTTCGCGCAGCAGCGTGTGGATTTCGGACTTCGCCCCAACGTCTATGCCACGCGTCGGTTCGTCCATCACTATCACCTTGGGCTGGACGGCGAGCTGTTTGGCAATCGCAACCTTCTGCTGGTTACCGCCGCTGAGCGAGGACACCGGTGCATCGACACTGCCCATGCGAATATTCAGTTTCCTGGCAAAGTCGCCGGCCAGCTTTGCTTCTGCCCCCGCGTCGATCAACCCAAGGCCCCCGGTAAGCGCGTCCAGGTTGAGAACCGAGATATTCTGGGCTATCGAAAGGTCCAGGAATACGCCGGAGCCCTTGCGGTCTTCCGACAGATAAACGAGACCTGCGTTCACCGCGTCCGCATAGTTTCTTATCGCCTGCGGCTTGCCATGGAGCAGGATTTCGCCGCTCGTAGTGGCTCGCAAGCCGCAGATCCCTTCCGCGATTTCCGTGCGGCCGGAGCCAATGAGACCACCGATGCCAAGGATTTCACCCTTCATAAGCTCGATGTTTACACAATCAAAACGGTGATCGTCGCCAAGGGCGCGAACCGAAAGAACCACCTCATGCGATCGTTCCCCGACCTGTTGCTTGGGTGGATAGAGTTGCGTAATCTCGCGTCCGACCATAAGGCGTACAACGTCGTCAGGTTTAAGATCGGCAACGGGCTCTGTCGACACATGGTGGCCGTCACGCAGAACAGTCACCCGGTCGCAAAGGTCGAATATCTCGGCCATGCGGTGGCTGATATAAATGATCGATATCCCGTTGGTCTTCAAACCGCGGATGATCTCAAAAAGTATGCGCGTTTCCGCTTCAGTCAGTGCGGCGGTCGGCTCATCGAAAATGAGGACACGGCAGTCGAGCGTCAGGGCCTTGGCGATCTCCACGAGCTGTTGGCTGGAGATTGGCAGATCACCCGCCTTGCGGCGAACGTCGATTGGCGCGAGCCGGTTCATTACGTCTTGTGCCTCGCGTTCCAGCTTGCGGTAGTTCATCAGCAGCGAGCGCTGCCGGCTGGTGGTTGCCATGAAGATGTTTTCCGCAACGCTGGCGTCCGGGCAAAGCGCAATTTCCTGGTGGACTAATCCCAGGCCTAGAGATTGTGCAGCGGCGGGCGATCCGATCTTCACCGTCTTGCCTTCCAATACAATCTCTCCCTCATCTGGTTGCAGAACACCTGCGATGATGTTCATCAACGTTGACTTGCCGGCGCCGTTTTCACCGCAAAGCGCATGAATCTCACCACGGCTAAGGGAGAAGCTCACGTTCGTCAGCGCCTTCACTGCACCGAAATGTTTTGTGACGTTGCGGATATTCAGAACCGGATTTCGCATGACGCACTCTTCCAACTGGCTTCGCAAGGTGGCTACCCGGACTTGCCGTCCGGATAGCCGGCTGCAATGGCTTATTCCTCAATGCCTTTGGTGCCACGACGCTTGAGGTATTTGTCCCAGAAGAAATCGTCCGCATTCTCGGCGGTGACAATGGAAAGCCCGTTGTCCACGAAGGGAATGCTCATCGGGTTGAATCCTGCACGCTTGGCGTCGTTCATGGGATCGATCAGTTCCGGATGCTTGGCCAGCCAGAGCAGCATGAAGCCCATGTAGCCCTGCATGCCCTGATTGGGGTTGATCGAGCCGAAGACTTCACCGGCCTTGATCATGTCAAGGATGTTGGCGTTGACGTCCGCACACATGACGAGAATCTTGCCACCGCTTTCCTTGTTAGCCTGGGCGGCGCCGATGGCCGAGTTCGCCTCCGGCATGAAGACGGCCGCGAGATTAGGATTGGCCTGAACGATACTCATCAAGCCCTGATAGGCCTTCGTCGGATCCTGGTTTGAGGCTGCTCTGCCAACGAGCTTCATGTCGGGCCACTTTGCCTTCATACGGTCGATAAAAGCCGTGACGCGCTTGTCGTGGTTATCCTGCCCGGGATTCTCGAGGACGGCATATTCGCCCTTGCCTCCGAGCTTCGTGGCGATGGCGTCGGCAGCATAGGTGCCCTCGCGTATATTGTCGGACGTGATGAAGGAAATTCGCTTGGAAAGCGGCGAATCGGCCGCGAATGTAACAACTGCCGTGCCTTGACCGATCGCCCGGTTGATCGGCTCTATGAATGGATCCGAGTTCATCGGGTGAACGAGAATGCCGGCAGGATTCTGCGCGAGTGCCTGGTCGAAGCTGGCGATCTGCTTGTTGACGTCATATTCCGGTGTTCCGGTATAGGCAGTTTCGCAACCGAGCTGCTTTCCCGCCTGCTTGAACATTTCATAGACAGGGAACCAGTATTCAACGCCAGAAACCATGACGTTCATGACGTATTTTTCGCCTGGCTCGCAGCGAAACGGCGATTCTTCGGCAGCTTTGGCGGGGGCTGCGGAATACGCCATGACCAGGACTGCCATGGCAGTTGTGCTTAAAAAAGTGCGCAAGTGTCCTCCTCGAGGCCGAAGCCCCTCCCATTGGTTTCGTGGTGCCTCGCAAGCCGCCACTATTCGTTGTGAAGTCCAGCAATCCTCCTCGAAATGCTGTCGGAGCAATCAAGCCTAAAAGAAAATCTTTGTCAATATAATTCAGTACATGAATTATAATTCACGCACTATGCCCTCCGGGTTTCGATTGGAGCTTAGTCGTCTACAATCCATGGTCGAAGGGAGCCAAACAAACGATGGCTGCTTCGCATGGTGGCGCGCACTGCTGCACGATAGCCAGACTACGAATCGCCAGAGGTTCGCATCCTCGGGCGCGCCATTTCCCCACAGTCTCACGATCCAACAGCCCTGGGTAGCTTGCAGCGCCTCGTGGAACATTTCGCGCCGCACCAAGTTATCTCCTCGCTGCTTGTCGGGAGGACGACACCATGTTTGGCAAATTGTTTACGCGGATCGCCAACGACGTTGCACTGGCTGCCGGCAAGCCGCTTACCTTCATACTCTGTTGCTTGGTCGTTGTCGTTTGGGGCGTGACCGGCCCAATTTTTGGCTTTTCCGACACCTGGCAATTGATCATCAATACCGGCACGACCATCATTACATTTCTTATGGTCTTCCTTATCCAGAATACGCAAAACCGCGATGGCGTTGCGATTCAGGCAAAACTCGACGAATTGGTGCGCGTGAGCGAGGCCAAGAACGCCTTTATAGGCATCGAGCATCTGACCGAAGAAGAGGTCGAGAAATTCCGCAAGCAATGCGAAGCCGCTGCCAAAAAGGCTGACAAGGTGTTGGCGGAAGAAGCTGCAAACCAGTCAACTAACCGTCGCTCGCCTGCGAGAACGTCCAAGGCAAGAGTCCGAGCCTGATCAGTAAGCAAGAATGTCAAATCGACCTTCAGCGCCTGGCGTTTCGCACGGAGGTGATCCATCATTTCGTTGCAAAGCAGCTATGCAAACTTGTCACTGCAAGTTTGGCAGGCTGTCTACTATATGAGCAGCATGATCGAAAAATGATCAAACAAACAAGAACTTACAAGGTGAGTGAAATGAACCTGATCCGCTCTTACAATAATTGGCGCCGCTATCGTGACACTGTCACGGAACTGAACCGCCTGTCCGCACGTGAACTGAATGACCTCGGCATTTCCCGCGGCGACATTTCTTTCGTCGCCAAGAAGGCCGCTTCGGCTCAGTAAGCAAATTCGATTAACCTCCGGGGCGTTCTCCTCCCAAGTCACGGATGGTCTAGAGATCAGTCTCCTCCCAGCTGATCTTTACAAATAGCACCCACCGCTCCTCCCGCGGTGGGTGTTGTTTTTTGGAGATGTTCTTCCAAGCGTTGCATCCCTGCTTTCTACCCCGTAACAGTCGACTATTGACAGGCCGGGAGATACTCATGACAGGCGGCATTCACCACATCACCCTGATCACGCGGAAGGTTCAGGCAAATGTCGATTTTTATGCCGGCTTCCTCGGTCTGCGCCTCGTCAAGCGCACGGGCGGTTATGAAGACGCAACCCAGCTCCATCTCCTTTATGGGGATGCATCAGGCAATCCAGGCTCTCTGATTACCTTTCTCGTATGGGAAGATGGTTCACCGGGCCGCGTCGGCTATGGGCAGCCAAGCGAAATCTCGCTCGCTATTGCTCCCGATAGTATCGGATTCTGGCTGACACGTGCTCTGCAATTCAACATCGCTACGTCAGGACCAGCACAGGAATTCGGCGAACCGGTGCTGCGTTTGCATGACCCCGACGGCGTGATCGTGAAGCTCGTGGGAACCCAAGCCGTAAAGACCGGCGATCTTTGGGTCGGTGGCGAAATTCCTGCATCAGATACGATAAAACGTATCCGCGGCGCAACAATTCTGACCGAAAAGCCGCAGGGAACTTGCACATTCCTTGCAGATTATTTTTCTTACATTTCAGGCGAGCAAACCGAAACGATCACAAGAATGGTTTCAGCGTCCGGCGATTGCATCGACGTTCGCGATGCAACTGGCTTCTGGAGCTCGGCACCTGGAACCGGAACGATAGATCATATCGCGTTTCGGGCTGCGGACATTCCCACTGTAACGGGAACTTATGATCGCTTGGTCGCGCATGGAATGACTGCAACGGCACTGCATGACCGGAAATATTTCCACTCGATCTACGTGCGAGAGCCTGGTGGCACTCTGCTCGAAATGGCCACCGACGGTCCCGGCATGCTGATCGACGAAACACCAGAGAAGCTCGGCACCCGGCTGTTCATCCCACCGCATTTCGCTGAGGAGGCCGAAAACCTGAAAGTAATGCTGCCGCAATTCGGCTTGCCGAAAGAGGAGCGTTTCGTCTATCGCGAACTTCCGTTCATTCACCGGGTCTACATCCCGGAAATCACCTTTGGGCAAACTCTGATCCTTCTGCACGGGACGGGGGGCAACGAGACCAGTCTCATGCCGTTTGCTTCGAAGGTTGCCCCGCATGCCACCCTGATTGGTCTGCGCGGACGCAGCACGGAAGAGGGTTCGGCCCGTTGGTTCCGGCGCTTTGGACCGCTGAGTTTTGATCAAAAGGACATTCGATCGGAGGCCGAAGCACTTGCCGCGTTTATAGAGGGCGCGGTTGATGCCTACGATCTGGATCTCCAACGAACTACTTTTCTCGGCTATTCCAATGGCGCAAACCTTATTGCTGCAATGATGGAACTGCATCCGGGCATTGTCCGCAATGCAGTTTTGTTGCGCGCAACAAAAGTGCTGGAAGAGACGCCAAAGGCTGATCTTCTTGAGACGAAAGTCCTTGCAATCACCGGCGACCACGATCTGTTTGGAGCGCATGCGCTCGCGCTTGAGGCGGAACTGCGGGGCGCCGGAGCTGATATCACCGTCAAGGCAGTGTCCGCCGATCATGAAATCGGAACGCACGACATTGACGCGGTTCAGCAATGGTTGACCCCATAAAGGAACAGGCCGAAGTTTCTCCGGCCTGTTCAATTTCACTACGACAGAGGCTTGAGCCCGGCTTCGATCGAAGCGCGCTTGCCTTCAAGGAATGGCGGCAACGACAAGCCCTCCCCGAGAGTCTCCAAGGGCTCATCGACCGTGAAGCCCGGACCATCTGTGGCGATTTCGAACAAAATGCCGTTCGGTTCGCGGAAGTACAGCGAGCGGAAGTAGTAGCGTTCCACCTCACCGCTTGACGGCATCCGGAATTCGTTCAGGCGTTCGGTCCATTCATGCAATTGCTGCACGTCCGGCGCGCGAAATGCGACGTGATGCACAGCACCAGCACCCTGCCTTGCAGCCGGAAGATCCGGTTGAACGGCCACGTGCAATTCAGCAGCAGGACCACCCTCGCCCATTGCAAACACATGAACATGCCCTGCACCGTCCGGAGATGGGTAAGTGTTGACCTTGCGCATATTCATCACATGAAGAAGGATCGCTTCCGTGTTGGTAATATCGGGCACGCTGAGGGTGATTGGACCGAGCCCGCGGATCTGATGCTCGGCCGGAACAGGGCTTCTGTCCCACGGGTGCGACGCTCCGGTGCCGCCATCATTGATGAGCCGGAACCGTTGTCCTTCGCCATCTTCAAAATCGAGCGAGTCATAGCCACCAATTTCGGCAATATCACCGGACTTTACGCCGAGTTCGGTAAAGCGAGCTTTCCACCAAACCAGACTTGCTTTGCTGGCCACACGCAAACCCGTACGCGAAATGCTGTGCGTACCGCGACTTTCGGGTCCAACCGGCCAGTCGAAGAACGTGAGATCGGTGCCAGGCGTTGCCTCTCCATCTGCATAGAAGAGGTGATAGGCGCTGGTGTCGTCTTGATTGACGGTTTTCTTGACCAGTCGCAGGCCAAGCGTTTGCGTATAGAACCGCAGATTTTCCGGCGCATTCGCCGTTACAGCAGTCAAATGATGAATACCTGTCAGTTGTAAGGTCATCGAAGCCTCCTGAATTGGTTCGTTCGGGCATAATCGCCGTTGGCCTCAATATCTGCGTTGTGTAGAGGCCGATAAAGAGCGGATCTCTGCAACTTGTGTTCGACAGAAACGAACCAAGGAGGGATACAGGTGTTTTAAATCGGCCTAACGTCCACTATAACCAAACAATGAAATGGCGCTTTGATGATCTTCTCACTTTTCTCGACGTAATGGAAACCGGCAGCGTCACCGCGACTGCCGCGCGCCTCAACCTTTCGAAATCAGTAGTGAGCAAGCGCATTTCTGATCTTGAAGGCGCACTGGGTATAGAACTGTTTCAACGTTCGCCACGCAAGTTACTCGCATCTGACCACGCCCGCGACTTTGTCGAGCGTATCAGGCCCTTGGTTAGGGAGATCGTTGAGGCCGCCGATACCGTTGGTGAGCGACATAGCGCCATCAGGGGCAGTTTGAGGATTGCCGCTCCGATGTCATTCGGCACTCTTTATCTTGGACGAATGATTGCCGATTTCGCCAGACAATATCCTGATCTGGAAGTCGCGGTAGAACTTGAGGACCGCATGGTTGATCTGGTGCGTGGTGGTTATGATGTCGGCATCCGTATCGGCATCCTCAAGGATTCAAGCCTTATTGCCCGCAAGCTTTGCACGGACGCCCGGGTTATTTGCTGCAGCCCGGCTTTCGCCGCAGCCAATGGCTTGCCAAAGCGACTCGAAGAACTGAGCTCTTTCGCCTGCATCGACTACTCAAACGTTAATACCAGCCAGCTATGGCAATTCGAAAACCCGGCTTCTCCCAATGATCCGATCTCGGTGGCCATGCATGGCCGCATCGTCGCCAATAATGGCGAAGCCATGCGCGACATGGCAATTGCCGGTCTGGGGCTGGTCCTACTTCCAATGTTCATTGCCGCCGACGCCCTGCGAGCGGGTACTCTCATTCCGGCGCTGCCAGATGTGACGCCAGTTCCCTACAAAATATATGCGGTGTATCCGCCTACACGGCATGTCGCGGCCAAGGTTCGAGCGTTTGTAGACCACCTTGTGCGCCATATCGGCGACCCGCCCATCTGGCAAATGATGGATCCTTTCCATGCTGAACGGCCCTAATTGAAGCCCACACTCTGCGAATCACTTGGCGCGGTTTGCGAGCCTCTTCAGAGCGTAATCTTGAATTTCATAGCCGGTTTTGAAAAAAACCCTGTAAACACTGGGTATAAACCCGCTTTTTGGGCGTTCTTACTGATGACAGAGCGGGAATCGCGTGCCATACAGACGCCTCCGATCAACGAATATACTGAGGAAACCGCCAAAATGAATACGTCCGATCTCATTGAAAAGCTCGTCGCTGATCAGGGTCTTACAAAAGTTCAGTCCAAGGCGATTGTTGATAGCGTTCTTAAGGGTATCACTGATTCCGTCGTAGCCGGCGATGAAGTTTCGCTGCCTGGCTTTGGCAAGTTCAAGGTCCAGTCGCGCGCCGCTCGCGAAGGCCGTAACCCTGCTACGGGCGCAACGATCAAAATCGCAGCGTCCAAGAAAGTTGCTTTCCAGCCTGCAAAGGCCCTGAAGGACGCGTTGAACGGCTAATTCGTTCGTCGTAAATTCAAAAAAAGGCGGTGCAGGTGCGCCGCCTTTTTTGTTCAACTCGGGCCAAGGCACATCACGGGATTTAGGAACACAGCGCTTCGCCATAAATCCGCCCTGTCTTCGTTGCAGGTCACGTATGTGCAATTGAGCAATTTGCTCAAGCGAAGTAAGGCTTTATCAACTATAACAGATGCATTTATGATGTGGCGGACCAGAGATCCGTACGTTTTAGGGGCCCTCGCGAACACAATTGATGGACTGGCAACAGCTGCAATAATGAAGACACTGGCACATATCCTTGCGGCATTCATGCTAACCCTGCTTGTTGCGGGTTGCCAAAACTCGTCGATCGACGACCTGTCTCCTAATGGTGCCGGAACGCAGTTGCCGGAGAAACTCGTCCGCAGCATGAAGGCGAAGGGCATGAGCCTTACATCGCCCGTCATGTTTCGCATATTCAAGGAAGAAAACGTCCTTGAAGTGTGGAAACGCAAGGACAATGGCCGTTACGACATGGTCACGAACTACCAGATTTGCAAATGGTCCGGAAAGCTTGGCCCCAAGTTCATCGAGGGTGACCGTCAGGCACCTGAAGGATTCTACGCAGTTCGACCGGCGCAGATGAATCCGAAATCGAGCTATTATCTCTCTTTCAACACTGGCTTTCCCAATGCATTGGACCGCGCCCTTGGCCGAACCGGTGCCAATTTGATGGTCCATGGCGCGTGCTCGTCATCAGGTTGCTACTCAATGACTGATGCACAGGTCGCGCAGATTTATGCTTTTGCCCGGGATGCATTTAAGGGCGGTCAGGAATCTATCCAGCTTCAGGCCTATCCTTTCCGTATGACCGCAGCCAATATGGCGCGCTACAAGGATGATCCGAATTACACCTTCTGGAAAAACCTGAAAGAAGGTTACGACCACTTCGAAATTACCAAGGTGCCCCCTAAGGTGGATGTCTGCGAGAAGAAATATGTCTTCAACCACACGTCCGATCCTAACGCGCCGATTGCAGCGACCGCAACCTGTCCGCCTTCCGATCAGCCAGAATCGCTAAAAATGGCGTATCAGTCGTATCAAACCAGCTACGAGACAGCGTTCTCTACAATGGTCGGCAAAGGCAAGATCACACCACCCAGCCGCTCCATCCAGGGCATTGCAGAAGCCAAGATCATTGCTGACTGGAGCGCTCGCCGTGCTCGGGGTGAGCGCGTGACGCAAGAACCGCCGTCTCTTTCGCCGCAGGACAAGGACTCTGCAACCAAGCCACAGGTCATGGTTCGGCTGGCTTCCGCCGTCGCAGCGGACAAGGCACGTGAGGAGCGTGACGCTTCTAAAAGAACGCGAATGGGAAAGAGCATGGCCTCCGCTGCGCCAGCACCCATCACCCTCGCACAGCCATCAGCTCCATCAACTCCAGCAGCCACCCAACAATTGACGCCTGCCCCGCAAACCACTGCCGCTGTTGCACCGGAAGCCCCTGCTGCTGCCGTCGAGCAGCCGGCGCCGGCGAAGAAGGCCTGGTGGAAGATTATCGGCAACTAGCGACCAGAAAAGTGATCATGCCGGAAAAAGCAATCATGAATGCCGCGATATATGACCTTCGCGGCTTGAATTGCCCCTTGCCGGTGCTCAAAACCCGCAGGAAGCTTGGCGATATGGTTGCCGGCAGCCGCCTATGGGTTGAAACAAGCGACCCGCTGGCTGTCATCGACATGCCTAATTTTTGTCTGACCGAGGGTCATAGGCTGATCGAAACACTCAGCGTCGACGGTGGCCACCGATTCCACATCGAATGCGGCTGATTTAGCCTAGTTTTACACCAGAAATTGCCAAGGGATTGTCAAAGAGCGCAGCACGGTCCGGCATATCGACCTGTGGCCGATCAAGAAATGCGTTGAAGAGCTGGCTGACATAGCTCTCGGGCAAATCCTTGACGATCATCACCAGGCGTGTTTCGCGAACGCCATCCGGCCACGCTGCCAGCCGCGCCGGTGGATGAAAAATCTGCTGTACGCCGTGTATGACAAGCGGCCGTTCCGGATTGTCCTCCAACTGCACGATACCCTTTACCCGCAGCAATTTTTCACCATGGGCCGAACGCAACAGGTCAAGGAACATGTCGAAGCTGGCCAGCGGTATCGGGGTATCGTGTTTCAACGAGAATGACCGGATATTCGCGTCGTGCCTGTTGACGTCGTGATGATGGTCCTCGCCGTGGTCATGGTGGTGCCCATGATCGATCTTGGCGTGTTCATACTCGCGATCACGGTAGGCTTCCGCCTTTAGCCAACGCTGAACATCGACGGTCTTGGTTTCTGGATTATAGACGCCGCATTCGAACAACGCCGCGTATCCGGTGCGCGGGTTAGCGACATCGATCAGGTCGGCCCCTGGATTTAACGCAGCGAGCCTTGCGCGCAGAACTGGGAGGCCTTCTTGTGCTTCCGGCAAATCTGTCTTGGTTATAACGATGCGATCGGCAACAGCAGCCTGCTTTATCGCTTCCTCGTGCGCGTCGAGCGTTGCCATGCCATTGATCGCGTCGACGGTGGTGATCACGCCATCAACGCGAAAGGCCTGCAACAACACCGGATGTCCCATGACGGCATGCAGAACCGGTGCGGGATCGGCAAGCCCGGTCGTCTCGATTATGACCCGTTTCAATCGCTGCAATTTGCCCGTCTGCAATCGGTCGATCAGATCTGAAAGCGTGTCGACCAGGTCTCCGCGTACGGTACAACACAGACAGCCATCGGAAAGCTCTATGATGCCGTCTGTGGCTTTCTCGACAAGTAGATGATCAATGCCCACATCACCGAATTCATTGATAATCACCGCCGTATCGGAGAGAGCCGGATCCTTCAGCAGCCGGTTGAGCAACGTCGTCTTTCCCGACCCTAGAAAGCCGGTTAGTACCGAGACCGGTATGGGAGCGTCGACCATTAATTCACTGCCTTCAAGGCCTCGCTTGCATCCGTCACCGACGAGCGATCTGGCCGCGGCATCGGAACAGGAACCCGGTTCAACTCCATCCCCAATGAATTGATCTTCGCCGGCAGCAGCGCAACTTTTTCCACTGCCGGTTCATGTTCCATCCTTTTCATATAAGGTGACCCCTGAACGATGTGCCCTTCGAGGTCCTTGCCATCCCAGGTATCGGACCCCGATGCCTCCTTCGAACAAACACTCGGCCGCATGTTGACAGCCACGTCGCGTGTAGGTGCACCATAGGGCTGCAATGTATCGATCGTCGTGCCACTGCTCTGAGTCTCGAAACCTTTGGCAAGAAGTTCCGCTGCCTTCGTAGCCCGCGTTGTTAGCTTTAATTCGCCCAGCACCACCGTGATAATCGTCCTGCCGTTGCGAGTTGCAGAGCCGATCAGATTGTAGCCTGAGGGGCAAACAAATCCGGTCTTCATGCCATCCGCACCCTCAAACCGACCGATAAGCGCGTTCAGATTGGGCTGAAGCTTCTTGCCGCCATAGTCGATGGCTTCAATATCGAAATAATGCGCGTACTGCGGAAATTCACGGCGCAGCTGCAGTGTCAGGATCGCGAGATCCCGCGCAGTCGTATAATGGTCATCCGAGTGAAGACCGTTTGGATTAACGAAATGCGAACCTGTCATGCCGAGACGTTTGGCTTCGGCGTTCATGAGCACAGCAAACTTGTCGGAAGAACCGCCCAACGTCTCACCCACCGCCATGGCGATATCGTTGGCGGACTTGACCATCATGATCTTGAGCGCATTGTCCAATGTCAGCTCGGAGCCAACTTTGTAACCCATCTTGCTTGGAGGCTGTTTGGCGGCAAGCGCAGTGATCTTGATTGGCGTATCCAGGGTAACCTGGCCCGATTCAATCATCCGGAACACCACGTAAACGGTCATCAATTTGGTCAAAGACGCGGGATACCAGCGCTGGAAAGCGTCCTCTTGCGAGAGGATTTCGCCGCTGCCGGCATCGACTGTAATGTTCGCACCAGCAAGGGCCGCCGATGCAGCGGTCATCGATATCACGCAACACGAAAGAAAGAGCGCTACAGTTTTCCGCATTCCTGAAATCCGACCTGTCTATATAAACAACCTGGAAAGGCGTTAAGCCGCGCTTCACACCGGGCTGCAATGCCCTTATCTATCTTATGTGGCAGGCAAAAGGCAAAACACCTTTATTCTGTTCACTGAAATGTCAGACCTGGATTTTGGAGTTGCCCTCGAATGCCTTTGCTCAATCGCGCGATCGAAATGCAGGACGAGGTTTCCGCGTGGAGGCGTCATCTGCATGAGAACCCAGAAATAATGTTCGATGTGCACGAGACAGCGCGGTTCGTTGCAGAAAAGCTGCGACAATTCGGTTGCGACGAGGTGGAGACCGGCATTGGGCGTACCGGTGTCGTAGGAATCATTCGCGGGCGTCATGGCGAAGGTCCGACTGTGGGCTTGCGCTCCGATATGGATGCGCTGCCACTCACTGAAATTACCGGAAAGCCCTGGGCATCCCGTACGGACGGCAAAATGCACGCCTGCGGACATGATGGCCACACCGCAATGCTCTTGGGTGCCGCGCAATATCTGGCCGAGACCCGTAACTTTGGTGGTTCAATCGCGGTTATCTTCCAGCCCGCGGAAGAAGGCGGTGGCGGTGGCCGTGAAATGGTCAAGGACGGCTTGATGGAGCGCTTCTCCATATCGGAAGTCTATGGCATGCACAATATTCCCGGACTTGCCATTGGTCAGTTTGCCATTCGCAAGGGCCCGATAATGGCAGCAACGGATGAGTTCACCATCATTGTCGAAGGTCGCGGCGGCCATGCAGCGCAGCCGCACCGGACGATTGACCCCGTCGTCATCGGCGCTCAATTGGTCAATGCCCTGCAAACCATCGTCTCGCGCGGTACAGACCCACTTGATTCTGTCGTTCTGTCCGTCACCAAGTTTCATGCCGGCGATGCCCATAACATTATTCCTCAACGGGCCGAACTCGCTGGCACCGTTCGCACCTTGCGCCCAGAAATGCGCGACTTTGCCGAAAAGCGCCTGATCGAGGTCGCTGAAGGCGTTGCCGGAGCTTTGGGCGCAACCGCAACTGTCAATTATGCCCGCAACTATCCAGTAACGTTCAACCATGCTCGAGAAACCGACTTCGCGGCTAATACCGCTCGCAGGGTCGCTGGAAATGATGCGGTCAACGAGGAAGTCGCGCCCATGATGGCCGGCGAGGATTTCTCCTACATGCTGGAAGCACGTCCAGGCGCGTTTATTTTCATAGGCAATGGTGAAAGCGCCTCGCTGCACAATCCCTCCTATGATTTCAACGACGATGCAATCCCGCACGGCATCAGTTACTGGGTGCAGCTGGCCGAAGCAGCTCTCCCCCCGTCATCCTGATTGGCACCGGACTGCTGGAAATTTCCACTGATCTTGAGACTTGGCGACCGCCGCGAAAAACAGTATGTCAGGTCAGTTGGTCCCGTAGCTCAGTAGGATAGAGCGACAGATTCCTAATCTGTAGGCCACTGGTTCGAATCCAGTCGGGATCACCATACTGCCTTCCACCACATTTTTCGGTCAAGGAACGATCCAGAAAGCGTCCGTGCTGTATTCATTCGAAAGCGGTACTTGCAGTTGCAAAGCAAATGCAATATCGTGTAGTGATATGCCCTATACTAAGTTTATGGCCGCTTCGATCTGTAGTCGAAGCGGTCCTTTTTTGATGTCCGGGGTCAACGAGGCGTTGTTGTCTGGTTGTTCGCCAAATTAGCGATTCGACTCTGCTTTAGCTGCCATCGTAGCCCGCACGCTTTTGTTAAGATCGGCTTTGGCAGACTGATATTCGTTGACTGAAGTCCAGTAGCGTAATGTTATTGCTGCGGTTGCATCACCCAACTCGGCCACAAAGGCTGAAGGAGTCGGGTCTTTCTTGACTCGCTTGTCGGCTTCAGTCAGCTCAATCAAGGATTTCTGCACCTGGTCCAAATCATCCTCGTTGGAAACAGTAATTGTGATGTCATTGCGACGAATACCGTTTCGGGTAAAGTTTTTCACGGGCAAGGTCCAAAGCGTCGAATTTGGCGCAAGGATGTATATGCCATCCGCCGCACGCAATCGCGTCGCAAAGAGTCCAATTTCTTCGACTGTACCGCTTATGCTGCCCACCTCCACATATTCGCCAATGCGAAGGGGACGGAGCGCCAACAGCATGATGCCTGCGGCGATATTCTGCAGAGTTCCCTGTAAAGCCAGCCCGATTGCTAAGCCAACGGCACCGATGGCGGCAATAACCGAGGCCGTCTGGATGCCGAATTGACCGAGCACCATAACCACGACAAGGCCGAGCACCACATAGCGCGCGATCTTGGAAAAAAAGCGGCGTAATGTCAGGTCGAAGCCGCCGACTTGCCCAAGCCCGGCATAGACCCAACGCTCGACGAGACCTGCAACGACGAATCCGATAATCAGCAAGAGAACCGCGCCAATTACCGAGAACGCGTAAGCAACAACAAGGGCGCTTGCCTCGCGAATACCAGTCTGAATTGCGGAAAACGCGTTCTGAGGATCAAGTTCCATGAGAGATTCCTTTCCGGCAAGAAAACACCAACCTTAAAACTGCGATGTTGGTTCCCCTATTGAAGGCAAAACGCCAGTAAATACTCGTAATGTTTCCTGCATTGAACGCGCAATCACATCGGCTTGCGAACCGCATAGACAGTAACTGGCAGGGCAGAACGCCAAGCATCGAAACCACCGAGAGGTTGCGCGTACGAAACAGCAAGCTTTGTGAGTTCGCCGCCATGGGCGGAGCGCCAGCCAACGATTGCCATTTCACTCTGAATTGTCACAGCATTGGCAACCAGGCGCCCACCTGGCTTGAGGCCCTCCCAGCACGCCTCCATTACCCCCTCATCGGTAACGCCGCCACCGATGAAAACGGCGTCGGGTTCTGCAAGCCCCTGCAAAGCCGCCGGTGCTTCACCGCGTACAAGTTGAAGGTCCGGCACACCCAATGCCCGGCTGTTGCGCAGGATCAAATCCTGCCGCTTGTCATTGGCTTCAATTGCCAAGGTCTGGCACGAGTTGTGTGCGCGCATCCACTCAATGCCGATCGAGCCACAACCCGCCCCGACATCCCATAAGAGTTCGCCCGGGAGCGGCGCAAGACGCGCCAGAGTAATGGCGCGGATATCCCGTTTGGTCAATTGTCCGTCATGTTCGAACGCTTCGTCGGGCAGACCGGCAAGCATAGGATAAAGCCGGGCTGGTGGCATCGCTTTGCCACAATCCACAGCAAGCACATTGAGATCGGCACAGCGAGGATGGTTCCAGGCATTTGCAGTCCCGTCAATTCGCCGCTCCGTCGCACCCGCCAGATGCTCCAGCACGGTTAATCGCGCTGAGCCGAACCCAGCGTCGCTCAGCATCTGCGCAACCTGGGCAGGTGTGCCGCCATCATTGCTGAGAATGAGCAACTTTGCCCCTGGCGCGAACGCCTTGAACAACGTCTCGATTGGCCTGCCATGAACACTCAGCAGTTGTGTTTCCTGTATCGGCCAGCCCATGGCAGCGGCCGCCAGCGAGAATGATGAAGGAGCCGGAATTATTCGCATCTCATCGGCCGCGAGATATCTCGTCAGAGTGGCGCCCATGCCGAAATGCATCGGATCGCCGCTGGCCAACACAGCGACAGGCTGGCCGCGCGAGGCAAGGAGCATGGGGTACGCATCTGAGAATGGGCTGGGCCATGCGATGCGTTCACCAGTCAGCCCTTTGGGCAGCAAATCCAGATGGCGCTTGCCGCCGAAAATCGTTACGGCCCCTGCCAGTGCATCACGGGCGTTCTGACCGAGACCACTATATCCATCCTCGCCGATCCCGATAATCGTCAGCCACCGCGCTATCATACATTCCATCCTTTTGTGCCCACCATGCATGCCCCAAACCGCTTGATGGGTCAACGAAGCGGGGCGCTACGAGAAAGGTTGGCACGCCCCGAGGCATCCTGTAAAACCGACAACGCCATGAGCCATCTGACAACCACTATCCAACGATCAACCGTCGAGGCGCGGCGCTCTGCCTGCCCGGGGTTGTTCCGCATGGCAAAGGCCCTCGACGGCGGTATCTGCCGTTTGAAACTGACCTTTGGCGATCTGAGCGCAGTGCAGGCGCGGTGCGTCGCCGATGCGGCACAGCGTTGCGGCAACGGCACGATCGAAATCACCAATCGCGCCAATCTGCAAATTCGCGGTGTGCGTCCGGAAATGGAAGAATCGTTAATCACGGCTTTGCTGGAAGCAGGGCTCGGCCCATTGAACGACCGAGGCGATGACGTTCGCAATGTCATGATCAGCCCGTTTGCCGGATTTGACCGGACGAGGCTGGACGTGCGGCCATTGGCCTTGCGCGTGCTGACGATCCTGCAGACGAATCTGCTCTACCAGACTCTTTCGCCTAAGTTTTCCATTCTCATTGATGGAGGCGAAAGCGTTGCGATGGTTGATCACCCCCATGATCTTTGGCTCAGTCCTATCGATCTGGAAAGTAGTGCGCCGCGCTTCGCCTTCGGCGTTGCAGGTGTGCCGCCCACACAAGCCGATGCTCAGCCTGCTCTAGGCAGCGTTGCAACCGGGCAAGCATTGGGGCTTATCACTGGCATTCTCGATATCTTCATCGAATGGCGCCGTGCACACCCGCAAGCTTCGCGCCTGCGTCATATGATAGGCGAGACGGGGGCAGACTATCTCGTAGACCAGCTCGAACTGCGCCTCGGAGCTCCGTTGCGAAGTGAGAAGATTGCGAACTGGCGCAGAGCCCCTGCCCGGGAAAATGGCCATCTTGGGCTCTGGCCGGAAGTGGACAACTCAAACTGTTTCGTGGGCGCCATGCCTCTACTCGGCCGCCTTGATCCGTACCTTTTGCAATCGCTTGCGGAACTTGCCGCCAAGTATGGCAACGGAAAACTACGCATGACGCCCTGGCAAAGCGTTCTCTTGCCGCAAGTTTCAATCGACGATGCAAAAACTACGCTCGCTGCGCTCGAAGCACTCGGACTTGTCACCAATCCTAAAAAGGTTCTTGCGACGATGATCAGCTGTTCGGGGTCGGCGGGATGCGGTTCGGCTTTGGCGGCCACCCAGTCAGACGGGCTGAAGCTGGCGTCACTATTACAGAGTAGTCCGGCAGTTCCGCCAATCCATATGAGTGGTTGCAGCAAATCCTGTGCGTCGCCCTCGGCAAAACCCATCACGCTCGTGGCAACTGCGGCCGGACGTTACGACATCTTTCTGTGCGCGACCAATGGACCGTCGCGTTTTGGCAAGCTATTGGCTGCCAATGTCACTATCGACGAAGCTGCCGAATTGATCGGTGAGAATTCCGGCTCCGGGGGGCCACTATATGCTTGACTATATCCGCGATGGTCAGGCGATCTATGATCGCTCGTTCGCTATCATTCGTTCCGAAGCCGATTTGAAGGGCATTCCAGCCGATCTGGAAAAGCTGGCCGTGCGCGTCGCCCATGCTTGCGGCATGGTCGATGTGATACAGGATCTGGCGTTTTCCGAGGGTGCCGCAGCGGCTGGTCGCAATGCATTACTGAGCGGCGCACCGATTTTGTGTGACGCACGTATGGTTGCGGAGGGTGTCACACGGTCGCGTCTGCCGGCCGGAAATCAGGTGATTTGCACGCTAGGAGATCCCTCGGTTGCCAAATTGGCGCTCGACATGGGAAATACCCGCTCCGCCGCAGCGTTGGAACTATGGCGCCCATACCTACCGGGCGCAGTTGTTGCCTTCGGCAATGCGCCCACTGCCCTTTTCCGATTGCTCGAAATGATCGACGAAGGTTCTGCAAAACCGGCGCTGATTCTCGGCTTTCCAGTCGGCTTTGTCGGCGCGATGGAATCCAAGGCGGCGCTTGCCGAGGACAGTCGTGGGATTCCCTATGTCGTCGTGCACGGCCGCCGCGGCGGCAGTGCTATGGCTGCTGCAGCCATCAATGCTCTCGCTTCGGAGAAAGAATAATGCCGAATCCCGGGCGACTTTTTGGACTGGGCGTTGGTCCCGGCGATCCTGAACTCATTACATTGAAGGCGTTGCGTCTGCTTCAGGCTGCCCCCGTGGTCGCTTATCATGCAGCCAAAGGCAAGAAGGGCAACGCCCTAGCTATCGTCGAGCGCTATCTCGATAACAAGCAACTCCTCGTCCCGCTGATTTATCCAGTCACGACGGAGATACTACCCGCTCATATGAATTACGATGCTATCGTCAGCGATTTCTACGGCGAGATAACTACGCTTTTGCGTACCCATCTCGACGCGGGAACGGATGTCGCGGTCATCGCCGAGGGGGATCCATTCTTCTACGGCTCCTTCATGTACATCCATGACAGACTGGCTGAAGACTACGAAACCGAAGTCGTGCCAGGTGTCTGTTCCATCCTGGGCGGAGCCGCCGTGCTTGGTGCACCCCTAGTTTATCGTAATCAGACGCTTACCGTTCTTTCCGGAGTGCTTTCTGCACAAGATTTGAAGACCCGGCTCGCCGCCACCGAAGCCGCAGCGATCATGAAGCTTGGTAAAAACCTCGCGAAAGTGCGCGGTGTAATCGAGGATCTTGGCCTGCTCGATCGGGCGCTTTATGTCGAACGGGCAACGATGGAGGCACAACGCATCATTCCACTGGCTGAAGTCGATCCGGAATCCTCGCCCTATTTCTCATTGATTCTCGTGCCGGGAGAAAAATGGGCGGGTAGCGCCGGATGACATATCCAATAGCCATATTGGTCCTTTCGGCGCTCGGCATGAAAACCGCATTGCGAATCAAAGCGAGCATGCCAGAAGTAACTATTTATGGGCTGGAAGCCCGTGTCGAAGGCGCCGATTTCTCCTACACGAACTTCGGCGAAACAGTCCGACAGCTCTATCAGAACGGTCATGCAGTCATCGCTCTCTGCGCCGCCGGCATTACTATCCGCTCCCTCGCCCGGGTTCTTGGTGACAAGGGAGCCGAACCGCCCGTTCTGGCGATAGCCGACGATGGCAGTGCGGTTGTTCCCCTCTTGGGTGGCACAACGGGCGTGAACGTTCTTGCCCGGCAGATTGCAGCTATTCTCGAGGTCTCACCAGCAATAACGACATCAGGTGAACTGCGGTTCGGCACTTGTCTGCTCAATCCTCCCCCGGGCTTCGAATTGAAAAATCCCGAGGACGCCAAGACATTCATTGCTGATTTGCTTGGAGGCAAAACTGTTAGAATAGAGGGGGACGCGCCCTGGCTTCAGGACGCTAACCTTCCTCTGGATGACGACGCGGAACTGCGCATTCTGGTGACGTCTTCGGATGTTGCACCCCACAAAGGCGATCTGGTTTTTCAACGCAAGCCGACAGATACCAAGAGCGTGTCCTCCGCGGAAGCTACCACCCTTGCTGGCCACAAGCATGGGCGACTCGCAGTGGTCGGTCTAGGGCCAGGGAACCCCGATTTCATGATTCCGGCGGTCAAACGCGTATTGAACAACGCCGACGATGTGCTTGGCTACGAAACCTACGTCCGCATGGCGGGACCTTTCCGCTCAGACCAAACCTTGCATATGACCGACAATCGCGAGGAAATGCAGCGCGCGCGACGCGCTTTCGAGCTCGCCGCAACGGGCCGGTCCGTCGTGATGGTTTCTTCCGGTGATCCAGGTATTTTTGCCATGGCTACTGCGGTGGTCGAGGCATTGCACGAATCTGTCGATGCTTCCTGGCACGCGGTGGAGCTGGAAATCCTGCCCGGAGTTTCCGCTGCGCTGGCGGCAGCCAGTCGCAGCGGCGCACCGCTCGGTCACGATTTCTGTGTTCTTTCGCTTTCCGACAATCTGAAGCCCTGGGAGATCATTGAAAAACGCATTTCATTGGCGGCCGAAGCGGACCTTGCGATGGCTTTCTACAATCCGATTTCAAGGCATCGTCCCTGGCAATTGCCACGCGCCATCGATATCCTGCGCAAGTACCGGAATGTTGATACCCCTATCGTCCTTGGCCGTGATATCGGCCGGCCTGCGGAAACCTTGCGTGTCATCACGCTTGCCGAGCTAACCCCCGATCAGGTGGACATGCGAACGGTGATCATCGTCGGATCATCGCTCACGCGCAGTTTTGAACGCAGGGACGGCGGCAAATGGGTCTATACGCCCCGCTGGTATGGAACCAAGCCCGAAAGTTGAACAGAAAGCCGTTCATTATCCGACTGGGGTCCATGCCGGAAAAAGGACTGAGCGCTTCGCTTTTGTATCGACGCCTTTCAATGCCGCTCACTATGATCCTGCAAGATCAGATCGCCTGCACCCGGAGTTATCATGCCAGACAAAAATTATGTTCTTACCCTTTCCTGTGAAGATCGACCGGGTATCGTTGCGTCGGTAACGACGGAGCTTGCCGGCATGGACGCGAATATTGCCGAGAGCAATCAGTTCTGGGACAGACAGACGAACCGCTTCTTCATGCGCATCGCCTTCACGGCGGCCGAAGGCACAACCAAGGATGATGTCGAACGGGCTTTGAAACCCGCCATTCAGCGCTTCGACATGAAAACCAGCCTTGTTGACCAATCGAAAAAGCCGAAGATCATCATCATGGTATCCAGGTTCGACCATGCGTTGTTGCATCTGTTCTACCAGATCAAGGTTGGCTGGCTGGACGCCGATGTTGCTGCGATCGTCTCCAACCATGAGGACAGCCGTCGCTTTGCCGAACATGAGAGCATCCCTTATCACGTCCTGCCGGTCTCCAAGGACAACAAGATCGAGCAGGAAGAGGCTCTGCTCAAGATCGTCAAAGACACGGGCGCAGACCTCGTTGTTCTGGCCCGCTACATGCAGGTCCTGTCAGACAATTTGTCGAAACGGTTGTTCGGCAAAGTCATCAATATCCACCATTCGTTCCTGCCGAGCTTCAAGGGTGCCAAGCCCTATCACCAAGCTTTCGAGCGCGGCGTGAAGCTTATTGGTGCGACAGCGCATTATGTGACGCCTGACCTCGATGAGGGTCCCATCATCGAGCAGGAGACCGAACGCGTTACCCATGCCATGAGCGCCGAGGACTTTGTCGCCACTGGCCGCGACATCGAAAGCCGCGTGCTGGCGCGGGCAGTAAAGAAACATCTTGAATCGCGCGTCATGCTCAACGGTCACAAGACGGTTGTATTCGGATAATCGCCAGCGGCTTCACCTGGCTGAAAAGTAGTTGTCCAGATTGGAAACGACACGGTCGGCCATCGCCTTGCGCGTTTCGACCGTGGCACTTCCCATATGCGGCTGCAGCACCACATTATTCAGTGCAAACAGTGCCTCGGGAACGTTCGGTTCGTCGACGAACACGTCGAGGCCCGCGCGCCCCAGTTCTCCCGATTGCAAAAGCTCGACCAAGGCAGTTTCATCGACGACGGTGCCGCGTGCGATATTGACAAAGGTTCCCTCGGAGCCAAGCGCCTGCAGGACCTCGCGCGAAATGACACCTTTCGTTGCATCCCCGCCGGGCAAAATTGCGATCAAGGCAGAACACCTGCGGGCCATTTCGACCAAATCGCTGTAGTGCTCGTATGAGACGTCGTGTTTCTTGTTGCGCGTGTGGTAGACGACCTCGCAACCAAAAGCAGTCAACTTTCTTGCGATGACGCTACCAATCCGGCCGAGCCCCACCAGTCCGATCTTCTTGCCTTCGATTCCCAACGCCAGGGGTGGTGTTTCCCCTCTTGCCCAGCGTCCCTCCCGAACGAACCGATCATTTGCAACGATGTCGCGGGTCGCAGCCAACAGAAGCGTGATCGCCATATTTGCCGTGTCTTCGTTAAGAACATCCGGCGTGTTGGCAATCTTTATTCCCTTGGTCTCTGCGTATGCAATATCGAGCGAATCCGTGCCGACACCAAACGAAGAAACGATCTCGAGTGCAGGCAGCAAATCGATCATATCCGCCTTGAGGCCAGTGAACGTACTCGTGACCGCCGCGCGAAAGCGTTCTGCATTTTGCTGCAGAAAGCCCAGAGCGTCTGTTTCCTCATAGAGCTTTTCAATTGCGTATCGCTTCTCCAACTCCTCCGTCAGGTAAGGCATGAGAGGGCCAAGCAAGAGGAGAGGTTGTTTTTCCATCAAATCGTATCCTGTCGAGTGCTTCCAGACCGAGTTAGGACAATAGCTATACTCGGGCATTAAAGACAAACCATTTGCTTATGAAGTATGCCTTTATCTGTGGTCATTTCGTGAGTTGGCGCTTGCCTTTTTGGATGCATTGGTGTGAAAACCATCGCACCATTGCTGCGGGACGGAACATGATAAAGACAGTTGAAATTGCCGATCTGAAAGAAATCGCCAAGCGGCGCGTACCAAAAATGTTCTTCGACTACGCCGATTCCGGTGCATGGACGGAAAGCACCTATCGCGCGAACGAAGAGGATTTCCGCAAGATCCAGTTGCGCCAGCGTGTTGCGGTCGACATGACCGACCGTACCCTCGAAAGTACGATGGTCGGTCAGAAAGTTTCCATGCCTGTCGCTCTCGCACCAACCGGCTTGACGGGTATGCAGCATGCAAATGGCGAGATGCTGGCGGCGCAGGCGGCCGAAGAATTCGGCGTTCCGTTCACGCTCTCAACAATGAGCATCTGTTCAATCGAGGATGTCGCATCGGTTACAACCAAACCTTTCTGGTTCCAGCTCTATGTGATGCGCGACCGCGACTTTATCTATAATTTGATCGACCGCGCCAAAGCTGCCAAGTGCTCGGCCCTGGTTCTGACGCTTGATCTGCAGATTCTGGGTCAGCGCCACAAGGATTTGCGTAACGGTCTTTCTGCACCCCCCAAGTTTACACCGAAACACATCTGGCAAATGGCCACTCGTCCACAATGGTGTATGGAGATGCTCAGGACCAATCGGCGTACATTCGGCAATATCGTCGGCCACGCGAAAGGCGTGGGCGATTTGTCATCCCTGTCAGTCTGGACAACCGAACAGTTCGATCCTCGCCTCTCCTGGAACGATGTCACCTGGATAAAGGAACGGTGGGGTGGCAAACTTATCATCAAAGGCATTCTCGATGTCGAAGATGCGAAAATGGCGGCGGCGACTGGAGCCGATGCGATAATCGTATCCAATCATGGTGGCCGCCAGCTTGATGGTGCACCCTCGTCCATATCGGTTCTTGCAGATATCGTCGACGCCGTTGGCGACAAGATTGAAGTGCACTTCGACGGCGGTATCAGATCTGGACAGGACGTGTTGAAGGCGCTCGCCATCGGGGCCAAGGGCACATATATCGGTCGAGCCTTTCTTTATGGTCTGGGTGCCGGCGGAAAAAGAGGCGTCACCGAGGCATTGGAGATCATCCGCAAGGAGCTCGATATTACGATGGCCCTATGCGGTGAGCGCGACGTCAAGGTTCTCGACCGAAACAATCTCTACAAGAGCGGGCTCGAAACAAAACCCCGAATGGCCGAGGTGAGGAAGAAGCGCGCCCGCACAGCCGACGCGTGAAATCTAAAACACGCTTTTGAAGAAGCCAAGACCGGACAACTGCTTCGAGTTCTCGAACTTTACGGAGACATCCGAAGTAAGGTTGTCGAGCCTGCCAGCCGTGATTGCCTCCAGCATGGTCTTGTAAGCGCGAGAACCCTTGAAGTATTGGCCGCCTTCTATCGCCTTTTTTACGAACTCTTCTGTTTCACTGAAGAATTTGAAATGCAGCAGTGAGCCGTAGATGGGAGAAAAGTTGCGGTGGAATGGCCATGGCTTGTGGATGCTGATGGTAAACGCGATGTCATGTTCCACGTAGAGCAGCGGGTATTTCATCAATTCATCGTAGTGTTCGGGATAGTCCAACAACCGCTCTCTTGGCCCTCCCATCATCGACATGGCCGAGTTGGTGCGGAACAGCCGATACCCTTGCCGGTCGAAGGTGTTGGCGATCTCCCAAGGCATGACGTCCGAGGAGCCGTCGAAGACCGCAGACTTGAGCGAGGCCGATGGATAGCAATCGATCATCGGTGCCGGGCAATGCAGCACTCCCTTTGCTTGCAATCCCGCAATTAGCTCGGGCAACTTTTTCGTCTCACACTCGTCGTAAATAAAGTACTCGTCGCAATCGACATTCATGTACCAGCGCTTGGTCCCATAAATCCGGACCAGAGCCTCACGCCAAAGATTGCCGCCGTTTGCCTGGCGATACCGGATATTCGAACCAAAGAGATCGACATCATTTTCGTCGAGCAGTTTTTCTCGAGTACCATCTGTCGATTGGTCATCCACGCACAAAAATCGCGTTATTCCCAATTTGCGGTAGTGTGCGAGGAACGACGGCAGAAACTGAATGCTGTTATGCGTCAGAAAGATGAGTGGTATGTCTTTCGGCCCAAGCCGGCGGATGTCGCCTTTCCTTAAAGACAATAGTTGAACCGGGTCATGACGCTTCTTTACATTGAAGTTGCGCCAACGCGTGAGCAAGGACTGGCTTCGACTGCTCGGGAAAGCGACTGGACTGTCAGGACGGTATGGAAAGGGAATTTCCGGTCTTGGAAACAAGAAAGATTGGTGTCGTTTCAACAGTGGTTCCGCCTTGAACGAGAGTCAGTTCTTTGGTGAGTGTGACCCCAGGAGGCCGACCGATTAAACTTGCGCGTGTGGAAGGTCAAGTGCAGCCAGATGAGCGCCGGCGCCCGGCATTACTGACTTGAAAGCCGGAATGTGTGCCGCAATTTGGCGGCAATGAGGGGTTTTCCTTTTCCGCATTTGGTTTAAAACCCTACCCTGACTCTCAGAATATAAAGCGAGGCATTATGCAGAATGAACTTGATATCTATGTGGGATGGGACTCACGCGAACCGATCGCCTATGAGGTCGCCAAGAGCACTGTATTGAAACATGCGACCATCCCCGTTCGAGTAATTCCGATCAAGTTGGAAGAGCTTGTGGAAAAAAGCGCGTATACGCGTGACATCGACCCCCTCGCCTCGACTGAGTTCACCTATTCTCGCTTCTTCACGCCTTGGCTCGCCGGCTATAGGGGTTGGGCACTATTCTGCGATTGTGATTTCCTGTTTTTCGGCGATGTGGCGAAACTGCTCGAATACCGAGATGAAACGAAAGCGGTGGTCTGTGTCAAGCACGACTATACGCCGAAGGAAGGCACGAAGATGGACGGCAAAGTCCAGACCAGCTATCCGCGCAAAAACTGGTCATCCTTCATGCTATTCAATTGCGATCACCCGTCGACACGCCAACTCACCCCGGAACTTATCAATCGGGAGAGCGGTGCTTATCTGCACCGGATGCAATGGGCGCAAGACAACGAAATTGGCGAAGTTCCGGTTGAATGGAACTGGCTGGAAGGCTGGAACGAAAAGCCGGCGGACGGTTATCCAAACGCTGTCCACTTCACCAATGGCGGACCTTGGTTCAAGGATTGGCAAAATGTGGACTACGCCGACGAGTGGCGCGCGGCCGCCAGCGCGGTCGATCCGAATTGGAAAACGATCTGAATCTCAGATAGTCCGGATTTGCAATAATAAACCGCGTTGATATGGCGCGCGGTTTAAACTGCTAAGCGCCAAGCGATGCGTCCGCATTTACCGCATTGAATCTGCTGAAAGTCGCGTCTGTCCATAAGGGAAGGCCGGAGTTTTTGGCGACTTCGTGGTCAGCGGTGTATATCGGATATCCTCGATCGATAAGCATCTGTAGTATTTGCTTGTCGGTACCCGCGTGCAAACGTTTCAGATTAGCGTCGTTGTAAACATGTCCTGACGAATCGGGATTGATCCCACTGATGATTACAACCTTGGCTCCGCTCAGAATGGCATAAAAGACTGCCGTAATCCCATTTGAGAACTTCATATTATCGTCGATTTCGACATTGAGGCCTCCCATGACAGCCTCATACATTGCCATGCGCTTGAAGCGGTTGATCACCTTCACGTCGTCATAAGAATAGTTGAACGCGGCGAGCCCCTGTTTAAGCAGGTCCAAGCTTTTAGGCCAGCGTACGACGTAGAGGAGCCGCGTACGTTTGCCGTCAAGCACCTTGCGAACGTGCAAAGCGTTGGTCGTTTGTCCCTCGACCTGATTGAACTGCATGAAGGTCGCATCAGGAACGTCAACTCCCCACTTGTCCAGAATGCTTTGCGAACCGTTGACCGTGATCACATGAAACTGTGTGCCGAAGCCGGCGGGAACCGTCGAAACGGGTGCCGACCCTACGACAACGACTGGTCCCGCGAATTCAACCGGATGCGTGGGCGCACGGGGTCGCAAAATCCAGTAAATCACAGACCGCCGGATCTTGGTCAGGATTTCAAACCGAGGCAACCTCATAAAGCGCAGCCTTTCACAATGCGGTTCGAACATCCTCGCGCACAAAGGTAATGATATGCGGATATACTGGTAC
Organism: Phyllobacterium chamaecytisi; assembly: GCF_020164455.1. Lineage (GTDB taxonomy): Bacteria > Pseudomonadota > Alphaproteobacteria > Rhizobiales > Rhizobiaceae > Phyllobacterium > Phyllobacterium chamaecytisi. The sequence continues at coordinate 36,430 of NZ_JAIQWW010000012.1, read as the reverse complement.
GCCCAAGGGGAATCGAACCCCTGTTTGCGCCGTGAGAGGGCGCCGTCCTGACCGCTAGACGATGGGCGCGTCGCAGGTAGCTATGAGGGGGTATAATCAAGCGTACGGCAAAGTGCAATAATGATTTCTCATCGGCTTTCAACTCACCCCTCGCCCATTCAATTGCCAGCGGCTTCTGAAATTCGTGCCACCACGCGTTTGGTTGCAATATCGTAGAGAAGGATTTGCCGTGTTCCGTCAGCCAACCTCGTTTCCAAAGAAAGCGTATTGTTTGCTAGATTGTGGGAAAGTATCCGCGTCCCTGGATCGAGCGTTATGGCCTCTCCGGTCAGCGCCGTACCGAGAGGTTGTCCAAGAACCTCGGAACGAACAGCCGTAGCGACTTCAGGAACCGGCTGGCTAATCTTGTAGACAATGGCCGCCAGCACCGCCATAAGACCGATCACCATGATACCGATGGAAACAGCCAATAGCCGGATCATCTTGCGCCGGACCCGTTCCATTGCCGGATCAAGGGGCTGTTCGTCCCCATCGATGTCCGGGTTGATGTTGGCCATAAATAGTGTTCTCCGAGGTTTCAAACCAAGCCTCCTGTAACGAAGGGACCGAGGTTTTGAAAGAGCTAATTACCGATACTGATTCAAGCGGCAAGAGACTGGACGCCTGGCTTTCGGCACAGCTGACGCCAGATCTTTCCCGCAATCGCATCCAATCGCTCATCAGCGGAGGCCAGGTCAGCATTGACGGTAAACCAATCCGCGAGACCAAACACAAGTTGCGCGAGGGTCTTCGCGTTACAATCGAGATTCCCGAGCCTGAAGATGCGGCTCCCAAGGGCGAAGATATCGCACTCGACATACTCTACGAGGACGCAGACCTCATCGTCATCAACAAACCTGCCGGCCTTGTGGTCCATCCCGGAAATGGCAATTGGACTGGTACCTTGGTCAATGCGTTGATCCACCATTGCGGCGATACACTGTCTGGCATCGGCGGCGTCAGGCGGCCCGGCATCGTACATCGCCTCGACAAAGAAACCAGCGGCATCATGGTCGTTGCCAAGAACGATCTCTCTCATCGCCATCTCAGCGCTCAGTTTGCTGATCACGGACGCACAAACGATCTGGAACGCGCATATCTCGCCATTGTTTGGGGAACACCTGATCGGACAACTGGTACGATCGATGCTCCGCTTGGCAGATCACATCGAGATCGCACCAAGCAAGCTGTTGTCCATGAAGAACGCGAGGACGCCCGTCATGCAGTGACGCATTTCGAGGTTAAGGAGCGATATGCTGCCAAGGAGGATGCAACCGCTCTCGCATCGCTCGTGGAGTGCCGCCTGGAGACCGGCAGAACGCATCAGATCCGCGTCCACATGGCTCATACGGGACACCCGCTGGTAGGCGATCTGGAGTATGGCAGTTCTTACAAAACCAAGGCCAACAAGCTCGACGAACCCTTGCAAAGCATTGTCAAAGGGTTCACCCGGCAGGCACTGCATGCCAGGCTTCTTGCTTTCGAGCACCCATCGACCGGCGAGCTTCTGCGGTTTGAAGCACCAGCACCGCAGGACATGGCCGAATTGATCAAGGCTTTTCGGGAAAGAACATGATATAGTTGGCGCGACGGAACCTTTGGCGCGGTTGGGAGTTCGTTAAACGAGGCTAAAACCTGACCTTATTGTTCACATTTATGTGACGGATTGTTTCGCTGCTTAATGCACCGTGTTTTTGACAAAATGATACCTATATATTGATAGCGCTAATCTGTCCGCGCCAAGCTATTGGGTGGGCAGTCGATGCGGACCTGCCGATAATGGGGGTCTATTCCAAAATGAGGAGGGGTGCTCAGTGGCCCAAAATCTTCCAAGTATTTTAGGTGGTGACGGTGGGTTGACCCGTTACCTAGAAGAAATTCGTCGCTTTCCGATGCTCGAACCGCAGGAAGAGTATATGCTCGCCAAGCGGTATCTTGAGCATGCCGATCCGAAAGCGGCGCACAAGCTTGTCACAAGCCATCTGCGTCTCGTTGCCAAAATTGCAATGGGTTATCGCGGCTATGGCCTGCCGATCGGCGAAGTTATATCCGAAGGAAACGTAGGTCTGATGCAGGCCGTAAAACGCTTCGAACCGGAACGCGGCTTCCGTCTTGCCACCTACGCGATGTGGTGGATCAAGGCTTCGATCCAGGAATATGTCCTGCGTTCGTGGAGTCTTGTCAAAATGGGCACGACCGCAAACCAGAAGCGTCTTTTCTTTAACCTTCGTAAGGTGAAGAGCAAAATTCAGGCGCTCGATGACGGCGATCTCAATCCTGAACAAGTCAAGGAGATCGCCACACGTCTCAGTGTTTCTGAAGAAGAGGTGGTTTCGATGAACCGCCGCTTGTCTGGCGACGCGTCGTTGAATGCGCCAATTCGTTCTTCCGATGGTGAAGCCGGTGGTGATTGGCAGGATTGGCTTGTCGATGACCACGACAGCGCTGAAACGATGCTGATCGAGCAAGACGAGTTGGAAAATCGCCGTGAGATGCTCACGGGGGCGATGTCGTCACTCAATGACCGCGAACGTCGCATCTTTCAGGCACGGCGCCTTGCCGATGATCCTGTAACCCTGGAGGATCTTTCAACGGAGTTCGGCATCAGCCGCGAACGTGTTCGCCAGATCGAAGTTCGCGCGTTTGAAAAAGTGCAGGACGCCGTTAAGGCGGCAGCTATCAGGCAGCAAAAGGCACTCGTTTCGACGGGTTCTGACGCGCGCTGAACTGGTTTGCCGGTTCAAAAAGGCCGCCTAGGCGGCCTTTTTTTGCGTCTGCTTAGCCTCCGGCCTTCGCGGCCCAGGACTTTAAAACCTCATCAAACGCTTTCTCACCAGGTAAGCCCTTCTCAAGCGTAATCAGGGCGCGCCTACCCGTCTTATAGGCGATAGGTATGTCGATCCACGATTGGCGCCGTATCAGTGACATGTTGGTGTCGACGGCTGTCTTTGCGTCGTTCATGGCAATGATGAAAAAATTATCGGCGATCTTGGCCGGAATAGCGACAAGCGGGCTTCCCGGAGCTTGTTCGGTGTCCTTGAAGGTCATGCGCGAGACATTATCGATCGATCCGCCTGGAAAGCCTTCCGGCACGGTAAAGATCATCTCCACCAGATGGCTGGCGGGAAGGGACTTATCGCCATTGCGCCGTATGATCATGCGCAGATTAATACCCCGGTCGGGAATCGCGACGTCAGCCTTGATGGCCGGCTCCGGCGGAAGATCATTGCCAGGAGATTCTTGAACAACAGACCAGACTACACCGCCTGCATCGGCAGTCCCTGCATCCTGCCCGGAGCGCTCTTCATAGAAGAAGGCTTTCTGGCCGATAGGCAGAGCCGCAGGTGGCTGTGATTGGCCAGCGGCTTGCTCCTGACCTTGCGCCTGAGGTGGCTGTGCCGGCTGATCCGGCGTCGACGCGGCTACGGAAGTGCCCTCTCCCAATGAAGGAGTGTCATTCGCAGGGCCAGGATTAATCTCTTGGCCGTCCGGGAGGAGACGTTGAGTAAGCTTTGGTTCAGGCTTTGGCTCACCGGTCTCGGGCTTGGATGACGGACCAGGCGTGGGCTGAGCCGGCTTGGCCGGTGATGCTGGAGTGGCTGGCTCGTTCGTCGCGGTCTTGGCCGGCGTCGTATCCCTGTTGGTCAGATTGGCCAGGTAGGTTTTTAAGGCAGTCGCCTCTTGAGCAATTCGGTCGCGATAGTTCCAGCCCGCATAACCGGCGCCAGCTATGATCAGTAGCAACGCTGCTATACCAAGCAGAGGCACCAGCGAACGTCGTTGCGCCGGTCGTTTAAGGGGACCGCGCGTATAGACACCATAATCGCCTGAAGAGCGATCCTCGGTGGCGATGCGCAGATCATCATCCTGTTCCTCAGGACCGCGTCCTGAATCCACAGACGACCTGGCTACGGGAAAGCCGTCATGATTGTCTTTCTCGCCACGTGTTGATCCGCCCGCATCGTGGCTTGACAGAAAGTCTTCCAGTGCATCCGGCTGAGTTTCGACTTTGGTAAAGGAGGGCGCAGCAGATTTGGTCGAAGCAGCGGGCGCCAAAGTTGCCGATGCCGGTACTGATACAGGTGTTGGAATGGGTGGAGGCGACGAAACCGGAGTGGGCTCGGGTATGATATCCTCGACTGCAGGCGCAAAATCGGACTCGACCTCGGCAATGGCGTCTTCAAGCGCCTTTATCTGACGTGTGGTCACGGCCTCTGGAGCATTCAGCGTTACAAGCTTCTGCTCAATCGTTGCACGAGCTTTCGCATACACACGCTGCCGTAGCGCTGGCGTTGGGTCTGCCAGCCCGTCAATTGTCTTTCTCAATACCGCAACGAAATCTGCCATTCACCCAAACCCATGGTTTTGTTGTGAGATTATCTCCAGGACGCGCTCCTGACTCTAATCATGAAACGGGTCAGTAACAAGTATCGTATCGTCGCGTTCAGGGCTGGTGGACAGAAGCGCGATCGGCGCACCGATCAACTCTTCTACATAACGCACGTACTTGATCGCCTGCGCCGGAAGTTCGCTCCAGCTGCGGGCACCGGCCGTGGTCCCTTTCCAACCTTCCAGTGTCTCGTAGATCGGCGTCACCCTCGCCTGCTGGCCTTGACCCGCCGGGAGATAGTCAATGACTTCACCATCGAGCTCATACCCCGTACAGACCTTGATCTCATCGAGCCCATCCAACACGTCAAGCTTGGTCAAAGCGATACCGCTGATACCGTTATTGGCAACCGCTTGGCGGACCAGAACAGCATCGAACCAACCGCAGCGGCGCTTGCGCCCCGTAACGGTCCCAAATTCATGGCCGCGTTCGCCGAGAAATTGTCCAACTTCATTTTGTTGTTCCGTCGGGAAAGGACCCTCTCCAACGCGCGTCGTATAAGCCTTGGTAATACCAAGAACATAGTGCAGTGATCCTGGGCCAATCCCGGACCCGGCTGACGCCTGTCCAGCAACCGTGTTCGATGAGGTCACGAATGGGTAGGTGCCGTGGTCGATATCAAGGAGGGTCCCCTGCGCGCCTTCAAAGAGGATGCGTTCACCGGCTCGTTTCTTCTGGTCGAGCACATACCAAACCCTATCCATAAATGGCAAGATATGTGGTGCAGCTTCATTGAGTTCAGCAAGCAATCTTGCGCCGTCGACTTCCTCTATGCCGAGACCGCGTCTTAGGGGATTGTGATGCGCAAGCAAACGTTCGATCTTGGCAGGCAGCGTGTCCGGATCAGCAAGATCGAGGACGTGGATTGCGCGGCGGCCCACCTTGTCTTCATAGGCCGGTCCGATGCCGCGGCCTGTCGTTCCGATCTTCGTACCCGAATTGGAAGCTTCGCGTCTGCGATCGAGCTCGCCGTGAATTGAAAGAATTAGCGTCGTGTTTTCGGCAATCTTCAGCGTTTCGGGCGTAATAACAACGCCCTGCGCTTCAAGTTTCTTCTTTTCAGCGATGAATGCGTGTGGATCGAATACTACACCATTGCCGATAATTGAAAGCTTGCCCTGGCGCACGACGCCCGATGGCAGGAGCGACAATTTATAGGTCACGCCATCAACCACCAGCGTATGCCCTGCATTGTGACCGCCCTGAAAGCGAACAATGACATCAGCACGTTCTGAAAGCCAATCGACAATCTTACCCTTGCCCTCATCACCCCACTGGGAACCGATCACAACAACATTTGCCATCCAAAACTCCTCAAGTCACAATCTCGTAGTGCTTATGCTCGACTACCTCTCGGATGCAGCAACAACACCTTAATGGCGCACAATCCTTCGAAAAACCGATTCTCGTTTGAGGTTATGCGCTAAATGCGGTGCTTCTATACAGGCTGGTTCATAAAAGCGCGACAATTCTTTCGATTGCCAACCGACCAATTTGGCTTTATCGCGCGATTAAACCTGTCGTCTCGGTGATTCATGCGGGATGATCAATTGTAGGCGACAGAGCTATGAACCGCACGGCTTACGTTTTTCTTTTGACGACCGCCCTGTTATGGGGCGGCAATGCTGTTGCGGGCAAATTCGCTGTTGGTCATATTTCCCCAATGCTTCTGACGCTGTTGCGTTGGCTGCTTGCCTTCCTTTTTATTAGCGTTTTCAGCTTGAAGCAGGTTCGGCGAGACTGGGAACAGTTGCGACCAAATCTACCCATGCTGGCCGCACTAGGCGCTTTCGGCTTCACATTTTTCAACATGGCCCTCTACAGCGCACTAAATTACACCTCGGCAATCAACGTCACGATCGAGCAAGCAGGCATACCGATGGTAATTTTCGTAGCAAATTTAATGTTGTTTGGCACACGTGTGCAACCAGGACAGATTTTTGGGTTTAGCCTCTCGCTTGTTGGAGTCGCCTTGACAGCCGGCCATGGAAGTTTCGTACGTTTGGCTAGCCTCGACGTCAATTTTGGCGACGCGCTGATGCTTCTCGCGGTACTTCTCTATAGTGGCTACACCGTTGCGCTACGCTTTAGACCAAGCATCAATTGGCAAAGCCTCATGACGGTAATGACCTTTTCTGCTTTTGTTACGGCCATTCCGTTCACGATTTGGGAATGGCAGAATGGGACGATGACCCCGCCCGACCCAACAGGAACAATGGTTGTCCTTTATACCGCCGTCTTTCCTTCGCTCGCGGCACAGGTACTCTTCATCAAGGGCGTCGAATATATCGGTGCGAACCGCGCGGGCTTATTCATCAATGCAGTTCCGATTTTTGGAACATTGCTCGCAGTTGCATTGCTGGGTGAGGACTTCCAAATCTATCACGGTATAGCCTTGGTCCTCGTCCTGGGCGGAATCTGGATAGCCGAACTCAGCGGACGCAAGCATGCCGGTACTAGCGAAGCTGGCGCAGCATGAAACAGGCGTCATCAGAATAGGTTGCAAGCTTTTCAACTAGTTCCGGTCGATCAACCGTCTCAAATCCGTGTCTCTTCCAGAAAGCCGATGATCCATTGACTGCAACGAGCGAGATCGTTTGGCAGCCGAGCTGTCTGGCGTGGTCGATAACCGTTGTTATGATTTCACTTGCGGCACCATGGCCCCGTCCCTCATTCACCAACGCTATGTCGTGGATATAATAATTATCTGGCCAATCCGCCAAAGCCACGAGCACCGTGTTCAGAGGCGGAATGTCAAAGCTTTTCCACGGGTGAGTGATCGCATAACCAAGAGTGGTTGCCCCGTTCTCAAAAACATATGCACCTTGCCCGTGCAATGAAAAACGATTGAAAAAAACCGCGTCATCTTCCGGAAAATGGGGATGAACCTCAGCCGCAACCGCGCTGACAGAAGCAAGATCGCTTGCTTCCATCAAACGCCAGCGCGGCACATTTCCGACGGACTTCATAGCCGGGCGTCCATATGATCAACCGATGTCGAATTCCAACGGTTTTGCGGAAACGATCGCCTTGTTAACGCGCAATTCCTCCAAAACATGGTCCGGAATCCGTTCATCAAGATAGAGCATGGCAATTGCGTTTCCACCGGGATTGTCACGACCAAGCGAGAAGTTCGCGATATTGACATTGTTGTTGCCGCAGATAGTACCGAGCAAGCCAATCATTCCCGGCGTGTCATTATTGGTTGTGTAGAGCATATGCTGACCGACTTCGGCATCGAGATTGATACCCTTGATCTGGATGAAACGTGGCTTGCCATCCGAGAAACAGGTGCCGGCAATTGACCGCGTCAACGATGCAGTCTTCACGGTGAGCTTTATATAACCATCGAATACGCCGGATTTATCGCGCCTTACCTCGGAAAGAACGATACCACGCTCCTTCACCATGACCGGCGCCGAGACCATGTTCACATCGGCCACCTGAGGACGAATAAGGCCGGCCAGAGCAGCGCTTACCAGCGCACGCGTATTCATTGCAGCAGTGGAGCCATCAAACAGAACCTCCACTTCCTGAATAGGATCTTCTGTGACCTGGCCAACAAACGCGCCGAGCACCTCTGCCAGCTTGACGAATGGCCTCAATCGCGGCGCCTCTTCTGCAGTGATGGATGGCATATTGATCGCGTTCGAGACAGCACCCTTGATCAAATAGTCCGACATCTGCTCGGCCACCTGCAGCGCGACATTTTCCTGTGCTTCGCTGGTAGAAGCACCAAGATGCGGCGTGCAGACAACGTTGGGAAGATGGAACAATTCATTCTCGGTAGCAGGTTCCACCTCAAATACATCAATGCCAGCGCCGGCCACTTTGCCGGACTTCAATGCGGCAATGAGGTCCTTCTCGACGATGAGTCCGCCGCGAGCGCAATTGATGATACGCACGCCATCCTTCATCTTTGCGATATTTTCTGCATTGATGATGCCCCGCGTTTTGTCGGTCATCGGCGTATGCAAGGTTATGAAATCAGCGCGCGCCAGCAGCTCATCGAGTTCGACTTTCTCAACGCCCAGCTCTTCGGCCCGGCCTTCCGAAAGGAAGGGATCGAAGGCAATCACATGCATTTTGAGGCCGACACCACGTGTGGCGACGATGGACCCGATATTACCACAGCCGACGATTCCAAGCGTCTTGCCCGTGATCTCGATACCCATAAAGCGGTTCTTCTCCCATTTGCCTGCGCGCGTGGACGCATCGGCCTCGGGCAATTCGCGCGCGACTGCAAACATCAAGGCAACGGCATGCTCGGCCGTCGTTATAGAGTTACCAAACGGTGTGTTCATTACGATAATGCCGCGCCGTGAGGCGGCTGGAATATCGACATTATCAACGCCAATGCCTGCGCGCCCGACAACCTTCAGATTCTTTGCAGCAGCAATCAGCTTCTCCGTGACCTTGGTCGCAGAGCGAATAGCCAGCCCGTCGTATTGGCCGATCACTTCGAGCAGTTTTTCCTTATCCGGACCAAGGTCTGGAAGATAGTCGACTTCGACACCGCGGTCCTTGAAGATCTGGACCGCTGTAGGAGAGAGTTTATCGGATACGAGTACACGTGGTGCCATCATGGCCTCCATCTTTCAATAAGTAGCGTTGAACCGGAATGATGCGATTGACGGCGGCCGTAATGCTGCGGCCGCATCGGCCGGAATTCAGGCCGCCTGTTTCAAAGCGGCTTTTTGCGACTGGAAAGCCCAGTCGAGCCAAAGCGTCAAAGCTTCAAGGTCAGCCGCCTCGACAGTGGCACCCGCCCAGATGCGTAGGCCCGACGGCGCATCGCGATAGGCGCCAATGTCATAGGCGACGCCCTCTTTCTCCAGCACCGCCACAAGGTTCTTGGCGAAATTTGCCTGGGCTTCTGCATCAAGAGCGATAATATCCGGGTCGACGATCGTCAGGCAGACAGAGGTGTTGGATCGCGTTGCCGGAACCCTCGCGAGATTGGCAATCCATGGCGTCCGCTCGACAAAAGCATCTAGAACAGCAAAATTTTGGTCTGCACGGCCAACTAGTCCATCAAGCCCCCCGATGGACTTCGCCCAGGCCAATGCATCGAGGTAGTCTTCAACGCATAGCATCGAGGGCGTATTGATTGTCTCGCCAGCGAAGATGCCTTCGATCAGCTTGCCCCCCGAGGTGAGCCGGAAGATCTTCGGCAAAGGCCACGCGGGCTTGTAAGTGAGCAGCCGTTCAACCGCGCGGGGGCTAAGGATCAACATGCCATGCGCACCTTCGCCACCGAGCACTTTTTGCCAGGAGAACGTCACAACGTCGAGCTTGTCAAAATTTAGTCGCTGCGCAAAAGCCGCGGACGTCGCATCGCAAATGGTGAGTCCTTTGCGATCAGCGGGAATGAAATCACCATTCGGTACCCGCACGCCCGAGGTCGTGCCGTTCCAGGTGAAGACCACGTCGCGGTCGAAATCTACTTTGGAAAGGTCGGGTAACTCGCCATAGCCTGCTTCAATGGTGCGTGCATCGCCAAGTTTAAGCTGCTTGATAACATCCGTCACCCAACCGGAGCCGAAGCTCTCCCACGCGACCATATCAACGCCGCGCTCGCCGAGCAGCGACCAGAGTGCCATTTCGACGGCGCCAGTATCCGAGGCCGGCACGATACCGATGCGATAATCGGCGGGAACCTCTAGAATTTCGCGAGTGAGATCGATCGCCTGTTTCAGCTTGGTCTTGCCGACCTTGGCGCGATGGGAGCGACCAAGCGGGGCGCCGGAAAGCGCGTCGAGCGACCATCCGGGACGTTTTGCACAGGGACCTGATGAAAAATTAGGATTAGCCGGGCGCTGCGCCGGCTTTGATAGCGTCGTCATTTTTTCTCCTATCCTTACAGATAGCTCGCCTCTCGTTGGGGAGAGGTGGCCCACTCCGGGAACTAGGAGAAATGTCGTTGACAGTCAAGAAATATGTTTGTGCGCGACATCAAAATTGTGCGGAGCACAGTATAGGCAATAAAGAAAACACAAAACGCCGACGGCAGGAGAAACCTCCTGCCGCTCGAATTTCCATTGGAAAATCAATCAGAATGCGTAGCGCACGCCAACCTTGAAGTCATGCGACGTAATGTCCTTGAATTTGAACGGTTCCGGGTTGGGCCGCGTTTGCGAGGGGATGAAGTTGGATGCATTAGCTGTCTGTCCGTCTCCAAGATCCAAGTAGCTGTAACCGAGATCTATTGTCATGCGGTCAGTCGCCTTGATGCCCACACCGGCATGCAGCGCCCATGCGAATTCCCACTGGGAATCCGAACCAGCAAAGCCGCCGCCCCCGGTAATTGCGTTATTGTCCGTGAAATTCGAAATTGTATTTCGCGATGCACCAATGCCTGCACCGACGTATGGTGTGAGGCCGGCATAGGTGCCAAGGTCGGTATAGGCGTTGGCCAAGAACAGCCATTCTGACTTCTTCGCGTGGTATTCGTTCGTTGCCTCATCGCCATTGTCCGGAATGCCATCCGTGTCATAAAAGTCCAAGGCGCTAAACTCGGTCTTACCACGATACTGGCCCGTGACATCTGCGCGAAACCAATCGTTAAACTGGTATCCGACACCTATCTGTCCGGTTATGCCGGCATCGAAATCTCCCTCATCGTGCCAGCCGTGAACGGCAGGATCCGCGAAGCCCACATAATCCAACCCGTCGAACTGCTGGTTGCTCATGCCGATGTCGCCGCGCAAGTACCATCCGCCAAACTGTTGGACTTCCACTACCTGCGGATCCTGTATGTCGGCCGAATATGCCGGGACAGCGCCCAGGCACAGAAGCGCTGCGCTCATGGCAGCATGTTTGAAAGTGCTCATTTCCGTTTCCCTCACGAAGCCCAATGATTGAAGTGCAGCGAATGCTACTAAGGTGTTAGAAACCAATATGAGGGGGAAAAGTTAAATCTCGCTTAACCGTATTTCTTCACCATATCCATTAACGTTAATGAATTGGAAACAACGTTCTTTGCTGTCCAAATACAAAATGGGCCCGAGTGGGCCCATTTTGTATTTAGATGCAAGTACTGCTCTATGCCGCTGAAGAAATCACTGAAATGATATCGTTGACGACGGTCTCGACAAGTTTGCGGTCGTCGCCTTCTGCCATGACGCGGATCAAGGGTTCCGTTCCGGATGGCCGGATTACAAGACGACCAGCCTGCCCCAGACGGTCTCGAGCCTCGTCGATGGCGCTCTTGACCTTCTTATTCTCCAACGGTTTTCCGCCAGTCGTTCGAACGTTTTTCAACAACTGCGGCACAGGATCGAACTTGCGGCAAACTTCACTAACTGGCCTGTTCTGTTCCTGGACCACCGCAAGGATCTGCAGGGCCGATACCAGGCCATCGCCGGTTGTGGAAAAATCGGACAGCACGATATGGCCGGACTGCTCGCCGCCAATATTGAAGCCATGGCTGCGCATATGCTCGACTACATATCGATCACCTACCTGCGTGCGTGCCAGCGTCAAACCACGATCCACCAGGAAGCGCTCAAAGCCGAGATTGGACATGATTGTCGCAACCACGCCGCCACCGACCAGGCGGTTTGACTCTTGCCAGGATTGGGCGATGACGGCCATGAGCTGGTCGCCGTCGATGATCGCACCGTTCTCATCCACTATCAGCACGCGGTCGGCGTCGCCATCAAGCGCAATGCCGATATCAGCCCTGACTTCATGCACTTTCTTGATCAAGCCTAGAGGATGAGTTGAGCCGCAATCCTCGTTGATGTTCGTGCCATTGGGCTCGTTGTTGATCGTAACGACGTCTGCGCCAAGCTCCCACAATGCTGCGGGTGCAACCTTGTATGCCGCTCCGTTGGCGCAATCGACCACAATCCGCAACCCAGCCAGCGAGATGTTCTTTGGCATCGTCCGCTTGGCGAATTCGATATAGCGATAGATATCGCCGTCAACACGCTTCGCCCGGCCAAGCGCATCGAAACTGGACAGCCGATCTGTCAAATTCTCTTCCATCAATCGCTCAATTTCGAGCTCGATCTCATCGGAGAGTTTGAAGCCATCCGGGCCAAACAGTTTGATGCCATTATCATGGTAAGGATTATGCGATGCCGAAATCATGACGCCAATGTCGGCGCGCAACGACCTGCAGAGCATGGCGACAGCCGGCGTCGGAATCGGGCCGAGAAGAAATACATCCATGCCTGTCGAGGTAAACCCGGCCACAAGAGCCGTCTCGATCATATAGCCGGAAAGCCGTGTGTCCTTTCCGATCACGACGCGGTTGCGATGTTGGCCGCGCTTGAACGCAAGGCCTACAGCCATACCCACCTTCATCGCGATATCGGGCGTCATCGGATAGGCGTTTGCCTGCCCGCGAATACCATCTGTCCCAAAATACTTGCGAACCATTTTTATTATCCAACGCTTGGGGACTCTGGCTCTATCGTATGGCCAAGAGTAGCCCTCGTTTGCTCGTGCTCGATCTCCGCTTATTGCAGAAGACCAGCGATTTCGCATCTCACAATTTGTGTGGGGATTATACTTGACGCAAATGAATGAACAATTCGTACAAACGGCCGGTTTTCACCGGCCGTTTGTATAAGTTGGATACCCCATTCAGGACTGTGGCTGAGGCTCTAGACCCTTGTCCGGTTCATCGCCTTTGCGTGGTTTCTTGGCACCAGCCTTCGGGACAGCCGAGCCGCGTGACGGTGGCGTATCATCGCCGAGATCACGAGCGGGCTTGTTGCCTGCCATCAACGCCTTGATCTCTTCGCCAGTAAGCGTCTCGTATTCAAGCAGCCCTTCCGCGATGGCGATCCATTCCTTCTTCTTCTTGGTCAGGATCGTGCGGGCATGGGTATAGGCATCGTCGATCAGTTTACGCACTTCTGCATCGATCAATTGTGCAGTCTCTTCCGAAACGTTCTGCGTGCGTGCAACGGAGTGCCCGAGGAAGACTTCCTCCTGATTCTCGCCATAGGCAACTTGGCCAAGCTTGTCCGAGAAGCCCCAGCGCGTAACCATGGCGCGCGCAAGCTTGGTTGCCTGCTCGATGTCGGAGGATGCACCCGAAGTGATGTTTTCCTTACCGAACTTCAGCTCTTCGGCAATGCGGCCACCCATCATGATGGCCAGTCGGGAAATCATCCACTTGTAGCTCATTGAGTAGCGATCACCTTCAGGCAATTGCATGACCATGCCGAGGGCACGGCCGCGCGGGATGATGGTCGCCTTGTGCAACGGGTCGGCCACCTCGACATTGAGCGCGACAATGGCGTGGCCCGCTTCATGATAGGCAGTCAGTTCCTTTTCCGCCTGGGTCATGGCGGTCGAGCGACGCTCTGCACCCATCATGATCTTGTCTTTGGCGTCTTCAAATTCGAGCATGGTGACAAGGCGCTTGTTTCGGCGCGCCGCCATCAATGCAGCCTCGTTGACAAGGTTCATGAGGTCGGCGCCGGAAAATCCGGGGGTACCACGAGCCAAAACCTTCAGATCAACATTCGGTGCCAGCGGTACATTGCGTGCATGCACCTTTAGGATTTTTTCGCGGCCCGTAACATCCGGGTTTGGTACGACGACCTGACGGTCGAAGCGGCCCGGACGCAATAGCGCAGGATCAAGCACGTCCGGCCGGTTGGTTGCAGCAATGAGGATCACGCCCTCGTTGGCTTCAAAACCATCCATCTCCACCAGCAGCTGGTTGAGAGTCTGTTCGCGTTCGTCATTGCCACCGCCAAGGCCAGCGCCACGATGACGGCCAACCGCATCGATTTCATCGATGAAGATGATGCATGGCGCATTCTTTTTCGCCTGTTCGAACATGTCGCGAACACGCGATGCGCCGACGCCAACGAACATTTCGACGAAGTCCGAACCGGAGATGGTGAAAAAAGGCACATTTGCTTCGCCAGCGATAGCACGCGCGAGCAGCGTCTTACCGGTACCGGGAGGGCCAACCAACAGCACTCCGCGTGGAATACGTCCGCCGAGCCGCTGGAATTTCTGTGCATCGCGCAGGAACTCGACGATTTCCTCAAGATCTTCCTTGGCTTCATCAACGCCAGCGACGTCCTGGAACGTCACACGTCCATGCGCCTCGGTGAGAAGCTTGGCTTTGGACTTGCCAAAGCCCATGGCACCGCGTGACCCCCCTTGCATCTGGCGCATGAAGAATATCCACACACCGAGAATAAGGATCATCGGCAGCCATGAAATCAGCATGCCAACGAGCGATGTCGAACCATCGGATTCAGGCCGCGCGGCAATCTGAACACTCTTGCTTTCGAGGCGGCCGACAAGACCAGCATCCCCGGGTGAGTAAGTCTGAAAGCTTGCGCCATTGTCGGAATAAGTACCCGTGATCCGGTTGCCCGCGATCGTCACCGATTTAACTCGGCCGCTGTTCACGTCGTTGATGAACTGCGAATAAGGTACATCGCTCGACGCCGAACGAGAGCTTGGACTTTGGAAAAGGTTGAACAACGCAATTAGAAGCAAGGCGATAATCGCCCACAGTGCGAAGTTCCTATAGTTAGGATTCATATCGGGTCCCATCAAAACATAACCGCAAGGACGCGGAATTTATACGTAACATAGGTTCGAAGCATGTCCTTGCCAAGGCTGGCGTTCAAACTCACGTCAATTCTTATTAATCTGGTTTACCGGAGAACGCTTGTACTCCTGTAGTTGAAAGGTTTCTGCAACGGATTGAGCAAGGATTTCATCATAGCCCGAAAGAATATGGTCGAACAGGGCAAGGTGCCGCGTCAAAGAAATTCCTTCAGCCAATTTCGCGTGATTACCGAAAGCCGGAACGTCGACAATGTCGCCGTCGAGAAATACGGCAGGGCTCGACAAAGTCGATGGTCGGTGAAAATTGGCTGGGTGGGTATCACCCAGGAACTTCAGCCCCAACACACCGGTCGCGCTGATCCTGATTAATCTGTTGGTATGATTGCCGATCCGGTAGCGACCATCCCAAATGGCAATCCCGTCTGGTTCAATGGCGATGTCCGGCAAAGAGCGCATTTCACGATAGATGACAGCTTTGTTCTTGCAGAGTTGAATAACGCAACGGTTCATTGTGATACGCCCCGACAACCGTTGCGAACAAATATGCTCGAGAGCTCTCTCGCAATTTTCGACCGGCGGCAGATATGATTGCCCGCCCATCGCTGCCATTAGTATGGCCACGACAAGTTGTCGGACGCCCTGCTCTTGCAAAACCAAGTCTGCGCGGCTGACCTCAGCGCGGATTCCATGGTAAATAGTCACGCAATCCGGTAGAAATTCCGCAACCTTATCGTTCAGCGCGCGTCTTCTGCTTGCTTTTTCAACGATCTCGCAGACCATTTCCCGGGAATCCACGAGCCGCAGCGCCTTGCGAATTCGAACGCGCTCGTATTTTGGGTTGTCATTTGAAGGGTCCTCTCGCCAGGCAATTCCTCTGGCGCGGAGATAATCGCGCAACTCTTCCCGTGAGACATCGAGCAAAGGTCGCATGAGCCAAACCTCGCGATCAAGCAAGGTCACCAATGCCATACCGGCCAATCCCCGTTCGCTCCCTCCTTCACCCGTTCGTGCTGAGCGCATGACAAAGGTCTCAATCTGATCGTCAAGCGTATGGCCTGCAAGAATCACGTCGGTACCTGCATCGCGCGCTGCGCGACACAGGAGTTTATAGCGGACATCGCGCGCCTTGGCGGACAGGCCCGTATCCGGTTTGGGTCCGTCCCAGTTCAAGATCCGGTGTTCAATTCCTGCTGTTTTGCAGAGTCCTGCGACAAAATGCGCTTCATCAGCAGATTCAGGTCGAAGTCCATGGTCAATCGTAACGGCAATGATTTTTGGAAAGGTGCTTTGTGCCGCGCGATAGCTGATCAGAAGGTACAACAAGGCCAAGGAGTCACTTCCACCCGACACAGCAACCATGACAGATCTCAGCTCCCTGAAATCAATCGCGTCGAAAACGCTGGCAGGATCAATATCCTGGTCAGCATTTGTTGGCGGCACGTTCATTCTTCACGCGCTCTTTGATCGCTGCAGAAATATTTGGATAGCGGGAATTGACCGAGGCAAACGTCGCACAGGCAACCTCATGATCCTGCATTTTTGCCAGAGTCATGCCAAGCTTCAGAAGATTTTCGGGGCTTTTCTTGGCGTCAGGAAATTGCTTGTGATTATCGAGGAAGACTGAGGCGGCCTCCTGGAAACGCCCTTGGCTGTAAAGCGATTCACCGAGCCAATATCGCGCATCAGGATCCGCCGGATCTTTCGGGAAACGATCCACGTGGCTGCGAAACGCCGCTTCAGCGCTTTTATAGTCTCCAGACAGGAACAGTTGATAGGCTTGGCTATAGAGCACCTTTGGATCATCGGTGTCCGGTAGCGCTGCTACCGTCGTGTTATCTGAAGACGGACCAGCCGGGGTATCATTTCTGGAACCACCAATTACGTTGCCATTGGCATCAAACTCGATTTGTCCAAGCGGACGTGGCGGCTCGCCAAGCTGTGGTGAGCCGGAAGCATCGGTTTGTGGGTCAATGGCAGCGGAATCAGTGGCGTCGGGCAACGAGTTTATTGTGGGCGCAGTTGAGTTGGTGGAGGCATCGGTCGATGCCTCCCCGGTTTTCCGCGAGGGCGTTACAGAGGCAACATTGCGGTCGCTTTTGCCGCCAGCATCGGAGCGCTTGCCCTTTTCCAGTTCCTGGAACCGGAATTCATTGTCTTCCTGTACCTTGCGCATTTGCTCCTGCATTTGCAGAATCTGGAAGTTCAGTTCCTCGATCTTGCCGGTAAGCTGCCTGATCTGTTCCTCCAGCTGGCTGACACGCGGATCGCCTGCCTGCGCCATCAGGACGGGCGCATCGCTCATCATAGTGGTTGCCTTTGGCGTCAGCGAGGGGAAACCATCCTCAACGCTGGAAGCATGGCCCACGCCGGTCGCCAGAAATGGCAGCACCGTCATTGCCAGCACCATTCTCTTCAGTCGTTTATTCATTCCTTTTACCGCCCTGATGTGGGAAATAGAAACACCGCTGGGATTTGCGGCAGCTTATCTAACACGAGCAACGTGACTTCGGCCAAATTTTGTTTTGACCGGAGACCAAACAAAAAAAGCGGCCCGAAAGCCGCTTTTCCCGGATAGAACCAACGGGTTTTTAGCTGCCAGCGCCGCCAAGAACTGTAATGGCGCGACGATTCTGGGACCAGCACGATTCGCTATCGCAAACGGCGACCGGACGCTCATTACCGTAGGAAAGTGTCTTGATGCGCGCTGCAGGTACACCCTGCGATGCAAGGTAGTTGCGCGTCGCTGCCGCACGCCGTTGGCCAAGAGCCAGATTGTATTCACGCGTGCCGCGCTCGTCCGCATGGCCTTCGACCGTGATCGCATAGTTTGGATAGCGCTGGAGCCACTGTGCCTGCTTCGCCAAAGTCTGCTGTGCATCAGCGCGAATGACGGAAGAGTCAACGTCGAAGAAGATACGGTCGCCAACGTTGACTGTGAAATCTTGAGTGGAACCAGGTTTTGCGCTGCCGGCAAGACCGAGATCACCGGCACTGTTGGGCATGTTTTTCTTCGAAGCACAACCCGCAATGGCGAGAGACAGGAAGAGTGCAACGAAAACTGGACTGCGGGCGATCATTTCGAAGCGGCGCATAGCCTGGACTCCTTAAGAATTGAATTGTTTCGGTGAACAAGCAGTAACCATATCGAGGTTAAGGCCCGGTTCAGAAACAGGGTTAATCCACTCTTAACACCAGGATTAACAGCGAATTTCAGAATGTGTTCTGCACCCTAGAGGCACAAATTGAGGCGGAAAGACGACATTCGCGGCAATGTCTTGAAACACGGACGCGATTGTCAGCTGTTATTGGTTTATCCACCGATTCATTCAAGCAGCGGCGACCAGGCAGGATCCGACGCGAGGTTTGGCGTTTGTATCTGGCGCAGATTTCGACCAGTCAGATCGACCGTCGACAGCTTGGGGCTATTGGAACCGGGCGGCAGGCGGAAGAACATCAGCACACGCCCGTTCGGAGCCCAGGTTGGACCCTCATCATGATAGCCGCTGGTCAGAATTCGCTCTCCCGATCCATCGGTCTTCATCACGCCGATGGAGAACTCGCCACCGGATTGTTTGGTGAAGGCGATAAGATCGCCGCGAGGAGACCATACCGGCGTCGAGTAGGAACCGTCTCCGAAAGAAATCCGCTGCGGGTTGGAGCCGTCAGCACCCATCTTGTAGATCTGCGGACGGCCGCCGCGATCCGACTCGAACACCACCTGGCTCCCATCGGGGGAATAGGATGCACCCGTGTCGATAGCTGATGTACTCGTGAGGCGCGTCGTGGTCCGGCTACGCAGATCCATCGTATAGACATTCGCGCTCCCATCTTCCTGCAACAGGCTCATGACGACCTTCTGACCGTCTGGCGAAAAGCGCGGCGCAATCGTCATACCCGGAAAATTGCCGACAAGCTCGCGCTGACCTGTTTCAAGCTGCAGAAGATAAATCTGTGGCTTGCCGCCCTCGAAAGACATGTAAGTGATTTCCTGACGGCTTGGCGAAAACCGCGGCGTCAGGACAAGGTCCTTGCCATTGGTCAGATAGCGCACATTGGCGCCGTCCTGATCCATGATCGCGAGGCGTTTGATGCGCTTTTCCTTGGTACCGGATTCATCGACAAAGACAACGCGTGTATCGAAATAGCCTTTTTCACCGGTAAGCTTCTCATAGATTGCGTCTGCAATAATATGGGCAACACGGCGCCAGCTTTCGGGTGAAGTAAAGAACTGTTGGCCATCAAGCTGCTGCCCGGCGAATGTATCCCAAAGGCGGAATTCGGCCTTCAGACGGCCATCGCCTTGCTTGGTAACGCGGCCCGTTACAAGGGCCTGAGCATTGATAACCTTCCAGTCCTCAAAGCGGGGTGATGCATCGGGATTCGAGATCTTCTCGATGAAAGCCCCTTTGTCGACAGGTGCAAACAACCCGGATCGCTCAAGATCGGCAGCAATCACATTAGAAATATTCGTACCCAATTGATCGCCGGAAAGAAAATCCGTAATTGCTATTGGCATAGGCTCGACAACACCCTTGGTGATATCGAGTTTCAGCTGGGCTTTCGCAGGTAGCGTCGCCACGATCAAAGTTGCTATGACCATCGCGAAAGCTGCACATAAAGTCCGGAGTATTTTTAACATTAGTTCAGGGCCCTCTTTTGGCTGGCCTATAATCGACATCAGGTAGCACCGGGGTGGAACGTCAGTTCAACGCTCGACCAGGTGTCGTATTTATCTTGAGGCAGGTTAAACGGCGCTGATTTCATCACCGCTCGCAGGGCGCTGCTCTTCACGGCGTTCAATAACGCTGTGTCGCCCCCGCTCCCGCTCACCTCTGGCCGGCCGTCAATCTCGCCGCTCTGTGTTAGCTTGAACTTGACGACAATTGTCATTTCAGGCGTTTCCTCGGCGCCAACCGGTTTGTTCCAATTTCCTTCGATGAGTCCACGCAATGCATCCATCTCGCTCTGGCTCAGCTTCGATCCACCCGTGGCTTGGTTTGCCCCTCGAGACGCCTGATCACTTGATCGTTTGGCGCCTCCAGCGGAAGGCTTTTGTTTGTTCAGCAGCTCCGCCACTTGATCAGCGATGCCGTCTTTGTCCTTCGAAGGAGTGGACGCTGTCTGCGTCGGCTTCGGTTTCTCCTGGACCTCCTTGCGATCCGGTGTCTTCGCTGTCTGCGCCGGCGGTGTCGGCTTGGCCTCAGGCTTTGCCACTGTATCGGGCAGTTTGAACGCTTCCTCAGCAGGCTTGTCCACCGGGGGTGTCGGCGTAGGCTTCGCTTCCTCTTTCGGTGCGGGGTCCGATTTGACCTCGTTGATCGCTTCAGCCACCGGATCCGGCTTTACCTCTTCCTTCGGAGCGGGGTCAGTCTTTACTTCCGTCGCAGGTACCGGGATTGGCTTCGGCTCGGGTTGGACTACCGGCTTCGGTTCTGGCTGCGGATCGGGTTTGGCGACAGGCGTCTCAGAAGGCTTAGGTGCTTCGGCGGCCTCTACCGGCTTTGGTTTCGTCTCGGGGGTGGGCTTGGTTTCCACATCCGTTTCGCTGTCACCAACATTTTGAGCGTCAGGTATCGTCTGGGGTTTTTGCGTGGGCTTAGGCATCGGCTTCTCGGCCTTGGGCGCCTTTTTATCACCCTTCTGCAATTGGCTTATATCTGAAACGATATCGATCGGCATCGACTCCGAATTCGCCATATCCATGGGCGTCGGCGAGGAGAACGACAGGAGCCCCCAGCCGATGACCACAGCGTGGATAATTGCGGAGGATGTGACGCTAGCCCGCATGGTTTATCAGTTAACCTCCGGCAGACTGACGAGACCGATATTTTTGAAACCCGAACCAGAAATCTGTGCCATGACCTTCATGATCGTGCCGTAGTCGGCGGATTTGTCACCCTTGACGAAAATGCGTTCGTTGTAGCCAGTCTTGGCAATTGCCTGAAGTTTCGGAACGATCTCCTCCAGCGGAATCTCGGTTTCCTGCAGGTAGATCTGCCCCTGCTGATTGATCGTGACGTAGATCGGGTCAGATTCGCTGTTCAGGGTCTGCGCCGATGTCTCTGGCATGTCGATGGGAACGCCGACCGTCATCATCGGCGCCGTCACCATGAAGATGATCAGAAGCACGAGCATCACATCGACGAGAGGTGTGACGTTGATCTCGCTCATCACGCCCTTGCTGGAGCGTCCGCGTCGCCGCCGTCCACCCGACGAACCGTTGTTACCTATCGACATGCCCATGGCATTAAATCCTGCAATTAACGTATCGGTTTCTCAAATGCGTCCTCAAGTCCGCGGCAGCTTCTCATCGATTTGCCGCGAGAGTATGGCGGAGAACTCGTCGGCAAAGCCTTCCATGCGCGCGGTCAGTTTTCCCGCGTCGCTCGAAAGCTTGTTATAAGCGATGACCGCCGGAATGGCGGCGACCAGGCCGATAGCCGTTGCCAGCAGTGCCTCGGCGATACCCGGCGCGACTACGGCAAGGCTGGTGGACTTGGAACCAGCAATGCCCATGAATGAGGTCATGATACCAATGACTGTGCCGAATAGACCGATAAATGGTCCAGCCGAGCCGATGGTTGCGAGGAACGTCAGTCGTGCTGCGAGGTAGTCGCTTTCCCGGGCCAGCGCCACATCCATCGCCTTGTCGATGCGCATTTGCAGTGCGATTGGCGAACGCGCGCCTTTTTCGAAGGATTTCTTCCATTCCCGCATCGCAGCAATGAAAATTGAACCCATGCCGGTGGTGCGTTTATCACCGAGGTTTCGGTAGAGCTCTTCAAGGGATTGCCCTGACCAGAATATTTGCTCAAACCGGTCGAAGGCGCGCTTTGCCCGGCCAAATCCAAGAATCTTGTCTATGATGATCGCCCAGGTCCAGATCGATGCGCCGAGCAGACCCACCATGACAAGCTTGACGACAAATCCGGCCTGCCAGAACAGCCCCCACAAGGACATGTCCGATGTCTGAACGGCAACCGCTAAATTTTCCATATCTACAATCCTCGAATCCGAAAACCCGGCGTGTCGACCGGGGGCGCAATCGTCTCAATCCAGATGAGCCACGCTTAAAACCGGAATTTTCCAGTAACCATAACGCGGCTTCTTTACGTTAATTTTGGTAAAACGAAGGCGTTAACGTGAAACCTGTCGTCTGCACGTCTTATTCATGATTTGTTATGGTTAAGGATGAGTTTATGTTTTGAGGGCAGCGGGCAATTATCAGCGCTTATTTCTTCGAAGCTGGCTGAAAAAGTTTGATCCACTCCGGCGGGAATCGTCGTGGCCGGCCGGCACCGTTAATCATCGCCGCCTCTACCATCGCCGAAATAAGGAGATCGTCTCCCCGTTTTATGGCCTGCGCCATCCGCACCCTTGCGCCAGATATTTCCGCTGTTCGCGTCTCGATCGTCAACACATCATCGATCCTTGCCGCAGATTTGAAGTCTATTTCCATGCGCCGGACTACCCAAACGATGCTTTCGCCGAGTTTCCCGTCAACAAGCTCTGAGTGGTGAACGCCAAGAAGGCGCAGGTAATCGGTACGGCCCCGTTCCAGAAATTCAAGATAACGTGCGTGATACACAACGCCGGAAAAATCCGTATCGGCATAGTAAACGCGCGCCAGCAAACGGTGGCCGGTATAGGTAATTTCCCCGGCCAGTCCAGTGGCTATTAATGATGAAGAATTGTTTTCGACCATGGCCCTTCCTTTTTGCAGGCTTGGTAGGCATTTTGTCCATAGCCCCCACGAAATAGGATGCGAAGAATTGATTTTCACATTGTTGCGCGTCCTTCTCTGTCTCTTCTGTTTGGTTGCGAGTTCAACGGCGGGGTCAGCCACAACTTTCACCATGGAGCGCGGTCTCAATCTCGAGCTATGGACCACATGGCCCAAACCCGATCGCTGGGACGAACCGGCTGTCCTCGATAATTTCCCCGAATGGCGGCAGGGAACTACCATCAGCGATCTGGAGCATATCCGAACGGCGGGTTTTGATTTCGTCCGCATGCCAATCGATCCCGCCATTTTCCTGGAGGATGCGTCGGAAAACCGCGTTAAAAAACTGATCGCGGAAACGCTCAAAACAGTCGACATGCTGCACAAGGCAGGACTGAAGGTGATCGTCGATTTTCATTCAATTCCGAGCGACGATCGTAAGGTCGATACAAACCACATCCTGGCCGACGAAACACTTTTCGCGCGATACCTGCAGATGGTCGGGCGGCTCGGCAGAGCGCTATCCGAAACGGATGCGGCAACCACTGCGTTTGAACCGTTCAATGAGCCGGTGATCGACTGCGACCCCACACTTTTCCCTAAATGGCCCGCGATGTTGATGCAATTGCATGCGGCTGCTCGTAGCGCGGCGCCAAACCATACATTGATCTTGTCTGGCGGCTGCTGGTCGAGTGCTTACGGGCTGGAAAAGGTTGATCCCGCTCCCATCGGCGATGACAATGTCATCTGGACCTTTCATTCCTATGAACCTTATGTCCTGACGCATCAGGGTGCCGACTGGACAGGAGATTCAATGAGCTATGTGGAAGGCCTGCCCTATCCGCCGGATCTGATGGGCGAAAAAGCATTTGAAGAGCGCCTTGCAGCGATTCGGAAAACAATCGAGACCAAAGCCCCCAAGGAGCGTCGGGAGGAACTGCTCGTCGGGTTCAATGAAATGGCTGGCGGCGTGACTACCTATAAACAAGTTCTCGCCGCCTTGGATGAACCATTCGAAAAGGCGGCAGCGTGGGGAAAGAACAACAACATCCCCCCCGAGCGCATTTTCCTGGGTGAGTTCGGCATGATACGCAGGGAGTATCAAAAAAAGTTTCGCATGCCGTCAGACTGGCGCGCTTCTTATATGAAAGATATGACCGACGCTGCGCACAAACGCGGCTTCCCCTGGTCAGTGTGGTCATGGGGGGGTGCTTTCGGCATTACACTCGATGACAAGCAGCGAGCGCTCGATCCGGTTATTCTGAAAGGTTTGGGGCTAAAGGCCCAGTAATCAGCTGTCTTCCTGGAAAAGGTTGATCTGCTGCTGGATAATATCTGCCGGAGCGTTAAGGCCAAGGTGTTTCCAGGCATTGGCGGTCAGAACTCGCCCGCGTGGAGTACGCTGAATAAATCCCTGCTGGATCAGATACGGCTCGATGATGTCTTCGATCGCATCACGAGGTTCCGAAAGCCCGGCGGCAATCGTTTCGATACCAACCGGCCCGCCGCCGAAATTGTGCGCTATCATCGCAAGATAACGCCGGTCGAGCTGGTCCAGCCCGAGCGAATCGACCTCGAGGCGCAACAGTGCGGAATCCGCCGTTTCGCGGTCGATCTTGTCCTTGCCGTCGACAATAGCGAAGTCCCGCACGCGGCGTAGAAGACGTCCGGCGATACGGGGTGTGCCGCGTGCACGGCGAGCGACTTCCAGCGCTCCGTCATCGGTGACGCCAATACCCATGATCCGTGCCCCGCGCCGCACGATATGTTCCAGTTCTTCGACCGTATAGAAATTGAGCCGGATAGGGATACCGAAGCGATCTCGCAACGGCGTGGTCAAAAGCCCCAGCCTTGTTGTCGCTGCAACCAGCGTAAATTTGGCGAGATCAATTTTTACTGAACGGGCCGCAGGTCCCTCACCGATGATCAGATCGAGCTGATAGTCTTCCATTGCCGGATAGAGAATTTCTTCGATAGCCGGATTGAGACGGTGGATTTCATCGATAAAGAGAACATCGTTCTCTTCGAGATTGGTCAAAAGCGCGGCGAGATCGCCAGCCTTTGCAATAACCGGTCCCGAGGTCGAGCGAAAGTTGACGCCCAGTTCCTTGGCCATGATCTGCGCCAAGGTGGTTTTGCCAAGTCCAGGGGGCCCGACGAACAAGACATGGTCGAGTGCTTCGCCACGCGACTTTGCTGCTTCAATGAACACCTTCAGATTTGCGCGTGCCGCCGCCTGGCCAACAAAATCGGCAAGGGTCTGCGGCCGCAGAGAGGTATCGAGATCCTCGCCGCGCTTGTCCGGCGAAATAAGGCGGCTGGCATCACTCATTCGCGTGTCTTGGCATAGGCCGCTTGTTCACACAACCGCATTAGCGTGACAACTCCTTCAGGCCAAGTCGGATCAACTTGGTGGAATCGGCCCCCTCTCCGGCATCCTTCATCGCAGCGGCAATGGCATTGGCCGCCTGATCGCGCGAATAACCGAGATTAGTCAAAGCCGACACTGCGTCCGTCACCGGAGCGGGAGCAACGCCCTCGCCCAATTCCTGTTTGAGCCCAATCGTCCCCATCGCCTCACCGGCAAAGGCTGGCGCCTTGTTCTTCAGTTCCGTTACGATGCGTTCCGCGACCCGCTTGCCAACGCCCGGCGCCCGGCTGACCATGGCGATATCGCGCAGCGCTATGGCATTAGCGAGGTCGGATGGCGTTAACGTACCCAGCACGCTCAAGGCCACCTTTGCGCCAATACCCTGAACGCCCTGCAACAGTCGGAACCACTCGCGCTCAAGCGCAGTGCCAAACCCGAACAGACGTATCAAATCTTCGCGCACATATGTTTCAATAAGCAAGACGACTGCCTCGCCTTGCCCCGGCATGTTGGAAAGTGTCCGAGCCGAGCAAAAGGCGACGTAACAGACTCCGTGCACATCGACGATCACATGGTCCTCGCCGATTTCGTCGACAGTACCTTTGAGCTTTCCGATCATCCGAGTGCCGCCAGTTTCTGTTCGATGGCAATACGCCCGATTGCGCTTTGCCGATGATGTGCGTGGCAAATGGCAACTGCCAGTGCATCTGCGGCATCGTCGGTGTCGAATATAGCCTTCGGCATCAGCACTTTCACCATCATGTGAATCTGTTTTTTCTCCCCGTGCCCGACACCGATAACAGCTTTCTTGACTGCATTAGGCGCATACTCGGCAACATGGAGCCCGGCAAGCGCAGGTACGAGCAGTGCGATCCCGCGAGCTTGACCGAGCTTGAGCGTCGCCGTGGCATCCTTGTTGACGAAGGTATGTTCTACGGCTGATTCATGCGGCATCATCGCGTGAATCACACCCGCGAGCCCATCATGCAGTTGACAGAGACGAGAGGCGAGGTCGAGCTTTGCGTCTGAAAGAACGGTGCCTGCTGCAACAAAACGTAGTGAATTCCCCAGCGTCTCGATAATACCCCAGCCTGTCCGCCGGAGGCCTGGGTCAATTCCGATAATACGAATCGCTTCTTTCATGCCCGAACCTTATCCATGTGTCGCTCATCTTGACAGCAGAAAGGTGAACAAAAGAGAAACGAATCTGTGCGTTGTTAGCGATGGCCGAACGCGGTCGCCAACAAACTGATCTGATCGGATACAGGATTGATTGAGAGGACCCGCTTTTGCTCGGTACCAGCACCATCATTGTAAATTTCATCGTCCATTTGGCGAACGCGCGCCTGCAGGCGCAATGAGCGGTGCACGATATCGCAATAGGACAGCGGAATTTCATCCCAGCCAACAACTGTTTCAGGCGCCGAATCCGTATCAAGCCGAACTTTGGCTTTTTCTGAAAGTACCTGTTCGAGTGTCATCTCACCGCTACGCGACGCCCGTTGCAAAAGCAGCCACGATGCCACCTGCATCAGACGCGTCGTCAACCGCATTGATTCAGCCGCATAAAGCGTCGCCGCTATGCGCGACAGACGTTTGGCCTCCTCGCGGCCCTCGCCATCAAGGTAGAAAGCCGCTTCTTCCACAAGGCTCATGCCTTCATCGTAGAGATGATTGAAACTCCCCGAGCGGACCATGCGCTCTGCAAGTCTTATCGTGTTGTCTACGTGGAATTCCTGTTCGGTCATCATATGCCCTGTTACCTAAAATGCGCTGCCACGATCCGCGATTTTTCCAAAGCAGTGCTCCCTTACTGGAACAGCAAGCGAGGTATCACAACGGTCGGCTAGCAGTAGTCCCCAGCAACCTGCCTGCATCCTCACAGGAGCGCAAGTTTATCCTTAATAAAGGGTTAACGGCAGGGTTAAACTTTGGATATGAACATAAAAAAAGAGCCGCAAAAACGAGGCGGCTCTCAGGAGTCTAACAGGGAGGCGTCAAACAAAGTGGCCAAACCACTTGGTAAGAATCCAGAAAACTGGATGATCAATTTATAGATTGTAATGCTTAACGACTGGTTAACGACAACAAGAAACTTGAGTTTATCGCGAGGCAACCGCTCTCGTCGCCGGCTTCATTGTCCCTTCCCTCACCTTGCCGGCAACCGCAATTTGAGGCTTGACCGGCTTTTGCAACGGACGCCCGCCCCAACCGATGCGCGGCAGCCATTCGAGATAGTAGGCCAAGGCAAATTGCGCCATGATCCCGCTCGCGATCAGAAGCGTATCGTCCAGCAAACCACCTGGATTCAGGACCTTGACGACCTGTGCCACCATAGCAAGGATCGTACCGGCGACAAAAACCGGCAGCGAATGTTTACCTAGAATGGCCAGCGGATGATCTGGGGCGCGACGGGCGAGATTGGAGATCGCCGGCACGGAGACAATCACATAGGCGAGTGACAGGACATGGGCCAATCGGGTCAACGACAGGAACGTTTTGTCGAAGCCCGTTAAGACCGCCGGCAGGCCCAAGGACGTATCGACACCCCATAACGGCCAACGCACCCAAACCAGTGCAATCAGGATATAAGCCACGGAAAGCCCGAACAAATACTTGTTGAACCCAATGGTACCGCCTCGGCGCACATGCATGATTCCTGCTATCCCGATAACGAACAGGAACTGCCACGACAGGGGATTGAGAAACCACACACCATTAGTTGGATAGTTTGGCGGGGCAATTTGGTACACGCCAGAAACCAGCCACAGCGTCCCTGAGAGCACAACCATGGCAGAAATGCTGATTCTTGCGATTATCAGGAATATTGGGAGCATCAGCAACAATACGCCATACATTGACAGGATATTATTATAGCCGATCTGATGGCCCATCGTCGCAATGCCGATGAGCGCCTTTGCCGGCTGGTCCATCAGCGGACCTATATTGATGAACGACATGAAGTCGGGGCGTTTCAGATAAATGCCTGCAGCACAGAAAATCGCCAGCGTAGCGATTGTCGTGAGAATGTGAGCGCAGTAGAGGGTTGTAGCCCGCCGCCAGGCCTTGAGCGTTATCAGAAGGCGACTGCCCGATTTGAACTTCGAACCATAGGCCAGACCGACCGCGATACCGGAGATCAATACGAACGCCTCGGCGGAGTCGGAAAATCCAAAATTCTTGTGAGTGAGGTTCTCATAGACCGTCCCCGGAATATGATTGATGAAGATCGTCAGAAGAGCCAAAGCTCTGAAAACGTCGATACGGGTGTCCCGCTGTTTGAGCTGGTTCTGTGTCATAGCGTTCACCAATATCCTGTCATGCACGGTCATTCCGCTTCCGGCCTCGATGGAAGCGACTCGCCTGGGAGGCTGTGATTGATAATGTTGACATAGGGCAAAAGTTGCGGTTGCGCCGATCAACTTTCGTTCAAAAATATGACAAGTGGGCAATTCCGTCATAGGTGAGCTTCAGGCCCATCAGCAAAATCATTGCATACATGAATGGATAAAATACCTCCGGTCGCATGCGCTTGACGATCCAGGCGCCAGCAAATGTCGCAAGGGGCGCAAGGGGTACGAGCACAGCGGACGCTTTCAAATTCGTCGCGTCAAATTGTCCAAGAGCAAAGTAGGGAATGACCTTGATCGCATTGATAACGGCAAAGAAAATAACACTGGTGCCATTATAAATCTTCGGATCCTGTCGCAGCGGAAGGGTATAAACCTGGTAGGGCGG
The DNA here is from genome assembly GCF_020164455.1 of Phyllobacterium chamaecytisi. Classification (GTDB taxonomy): domain Bacteria; phylum Pseudomonadota; class Alphaproteobacteria; order Rhizobiales; family Rhizobiaceae; genus Phyllobacterium; species Phyllobacterium chamaecytisi. The sequence goes on along the minus strand of NZ_JAIQWW010000012.1, from coordinate 7,612 downwards.
GCCACCAGCATGGGCAACAAAACTCGTGAATCCGGCAATCGTCGACCAAAGCGTGGCCGAGGCGCCGTTGTGGGATTGTGCGGTCGCGCGCTGCGTTGCGCTTGCGAAGACATAACGCGCAAAGAAAATGATCGCAACGAGTCCAACGATCAGCTTCACCATGTCGTCCGTCACGATGGAAGCCGTGAGCCAGCCAATACCGACGCCGAGCAGACCGCCGGGCAACATCAGTTTCAATGTGGTCATGTCACGATAGCCGCGCCACGACCAAAGGCTTGCAACATCCATGATGATCAGAATGGGTAGCATGATCGCCGCGGCCTGAACTGGCGGCATAACCAACGCCATGAGCGGGACACCGACCTGTCCCATAGCACCACCAAGCCCACCTTTGGAAAGCCCGATCAGAACCGTGGCCGGGACAGCAGCAGCATAGAACCACGGGTTCATCAGAAGGTCGGGCATGGCGGGGAATCCGGCAGGAAGTACTTCTCCCTTTAACGCTGCTCATGACGATTGAAAAATGCTTTTTTGGAAATATGCTCCGATTTGGTACATAAGATGTTGAATTTGCAACAAGGCAAATCGAAACCTTTGGGTCTGTTCAAACCATCCGCCATCCTCTATGCCCGAATTCCATCACGATTGCCCGGTCTATGAAGAACGATTGTAAGGTCGCAACCCATGAACATCGAACCGACACCTCGACGCTGCCGTATCGTTTTGATCGCCCCTCCGGCTGCAAGCGGGGATGAACTTGCCACGCTACTTGACGATGCGCTTTCCGGCGGAGATGTTGCTTCGGTATTGTTGCCCGCCTATGAAGCGGATGAGGCTTTGTTCCAGACCCTGGCTGAAATTGCCGTTCCGATCATCCAGAACGCCGGTGTAGCAGCAATTATCGTCGGCAACACCCAGATCGCTGGCCGGGTTAAGGCAGATGGTCTGCATATCGAGGGTCCGGCAGCTGACATTGCAGCCAATGTGACGCGCTTTTCGCCCAAAATGATCGTCGGGACCGGCAATATCAAGAATCGTCACACCGCACTGGAAATCGGTGAAGCTCAACCGGACTATGTTCTGTTCGGCAAAATTGGCGCTGACAACAAGCCGGAAGCGCACCCGCGCAACATCGATCTTGCCGACTGGTGGGCTTCCATGGTTGAAATTCCTTGTATCATTCAGGCGGGCAACACCCTCGACAGTATCGCCGATGCCGTAGCAACAGGTGCGGAATTCATCGCTCTTGGTTCGGCCGTTTTTGATGGTGCAGATCCGGCAGGGGCTGTCCGGGAGGCCAACCGGCTTCTTGACGAGCACGCGCCTAAATTTGAGGAATAATTCTATGGGAGCAAGATCAGGAAAGCTCGTCTGTTCTGCTGCGGCCGCACTGATGGCCATGCCGGTTTTTGTCGCGGGAGGCCTTGCCCAAACCTCTCAAACACCTGCGGTGGAACCGACGACGACTCCTGCACCCGCCACGCCGGCCTCGCCCGAAACGACTCCGAAGCAAGCCAAGCCTAAATCACCCAATGATCCCGCTCTCGATACGATCAACCCGACGCGGTTTGGCAAAGGTCCGGAAGATGACGCCTTTGGCGCCTACCAACGCGGTCTCTACAAAACGGCTTACAACCTGGCTTTGCCGCGGGCGGAGGCCGGCGATCCAAACGCCCAGGTCTTGCTTGCAGAAATTCTGGCCCGTGGTCTTGGTGTCCCGATTAACATGCAGGAATCCGCAGACTGGTATGGTAAAGCCGCCGATCAGGGATTGCCAGAAGCTCAATTCCGCTACGCGGTAATTCTGCTCCAGGGGAAATATGCTCCAAAGGACCCCAAGAGGGCCAAGGAATTGATGAAAGCCGCCGCAGACGCTGGAAATGCTCCCGCAGAGTTCAATTTCGGTCAAATCTTGCTGCAAGAGCGACCAGGCGCCACAGGCGTCGAAAACGCTTATCCCTGGTTCCAGAAAGCTGCAGACAAGGGGCTTCCCGATGGCGAATATGCGCTCAGCCAGATTCTCGCCAACGGCACACTGACTATTCCGCGCGATGACGCCAAGGCGCGGCAGTACCTGGCGAAAGCCGCTGTGAAGGGATACGACACGGCTCAACTCGACCTCGGGAGCTGGCTCGTTACAGGTCGTGGCGGAGCAAAAAACTATAAAGCTGGGTTCGGCTGGATGTTGCGCGCGGCAACGGGCGGCAATGTCGCAGCGCAAGCGCGTCTCGCCAAACTTTACCGCGACGGCATTGGCGTCGAGGGCGATTTCATCAAGGCTGCTGCATGGTACATCGTGGCCAAGCGTGCGGGGCTGAATGATCCCGAGCTTGAATCATTCATGGCCGGACTTGATGATAGTCAGACCCAAGCCGCAATCACGGAAGCAAATAAATTGCAGTGAACTGGCCTTGATCCAAGACGTTGACGCGCTGATCATCGACGCAATAGATTTCGGAACGTACCGACACTGCAACCAGCCGATGGGAATCCAAAAATGCCGTTGATCAACCGCGCTCACGAGATGCAGCAACACGTCGCGGAATGGCGCCGGCACCTGCACGAGAATCCGGAGCTCATGTATGACGTGCATGAAACGTCGCGGTTTGCCGCCGAGAAACTGCGCGACTTCGGCTGCGACAGCGTCGAGACCGGCATTGGCAAGACCGGCCTGGTCGGCATTATTCGTGGGCGTCATGGCGATGGGCCAGTGATCGGGTTTCGCGCGGACATGGACGCTCTGCCGATAACCGAAGCGAGCGGAAAATCCTGGACATCCAATATACCCGGAAAGATGCACGCGTGCGGCCATGATGGCCACACCGCAATGCTACTTGGTGCAGCACAATATCTTGCCGAAACCCGTAACTTCAAAGGTACGATCGCTGTCATTTTTCAGCCTGCCGAAGAAGGCGGCGCGGGCGCGCTTGCCATGATCGACGATGGTTTGATGGAGCGTTTCGGGATCAGCGAAGTTTATGGCATGCACAACGCCCCCGGCCTGCCAATTGGTCAATTCGCTACCCGCAAGGGTTCGATCATGGCGGCGACGAACGAGTTCGAGATAACGGTAACTGGTCGCGGCGGCCACGCGGCAAAGCCTCAATCGGCGATCGATCCCGTGGTGATTTCCGCCCATATCATTCTCGCCCTGCAGTCGGTCGTGTCCCGTGAGACAGATCCTCTGAATTCACTGGTCATATCCGTGACACAGCTCAACGGGGGCGACGCATCCAATGTCATCCCGGATATCATTAAGCTTGGCGGTACAGTAAGGACCCTTTCGCCGGAGGTTCGAGCGTTCGCGCAACAACGGCTGACCGAAGTCGCTGAATCGACTGCTGCGGTCTTTGGCGGCAAGGCAGAAGTCAAATATCATCAAGGTTATCCCGTAACGTTCAACCATGAGCGGGAAACCGAGTTCGCGGTCAGCGTCGCCCAGACGATTGTCGGCAACGCTGCAGTGACGACGGACATGCCGCCCGTGATGGGCGCTGAGGATTTCTCCTATATGCTGGAGAAACGGCCCGGCGCCTTTGTTTTTATCGGCAATGGCGATACCGCGAGCCTGCATAATTCAGCCTATGACTTTAACGATGATGCAATTCCTTATGGCATCAGTTACTGGGTATCATTGGCGGAAACGGCGTTGGCCGCCTGAGCTCGCGGGTAAAAATCGGAAGAACGCCTTATGGCTGTTTTCGTGCCCACTCTTGCCTATTTGACGAATTTGTGGTCTTGGAGCGCCATTCTTGACCGCCGCCGCAGGACTGGCGCGGATATCCAACACAAATCCGAGTAGACAAATGAAAATCAACGGCAATGAAATCCGCACCGGCAACGTGATTGAACATGATGGCGGCCTCTGGGTTGCTGTCAGGACCAATCATGTCAAACCCGGCAAGGGTGGTGCTTACAATCAGGTCGAACTGAAAAACCTCATCAATGGTACGAAGCTGAATGAGCGTTTCCGCTCTGCGGAGACCGTTGAGAAGGTTCGTCTTGAGCAGAAGGATTTCTCCTTCCTCTATGAGCAGGGCGAAGCGTTGATTTTCATGGACACCGACAGTTACGAACAGCTCGAACTGCAAAAAGATTTTGTTGGTGACCGCGCCGCCTTCCTTCAGGACGGTATGATGGTGACGGTCGAGCTTTATGATGAGCGCCCGATCGGCATTTCGCTTCCGGACTATGTAACGCTGGCAATCACCGAGGCCGATCCGGTCGTCAAGGGTCAGACAGCGGCGTCTTCCTATAAACCGGCAGTCCTGGAAAACGGCATTCGCGTTCTTGTGCCCCCCTTTATCTCGTCGGGCGAACGTATCGTCGTTGATACAAACGAACTGACTTATGTTCGTCGCGCCGACTAAGCAAATTTTGAATTGACGGAGAAATAACCCGAAATGGCGCGTTCAGCGATTCTCAACGTAATGGTGCAGGCTGCTATGAAAGCCGGCCGCTCGCTCGCTCGCGATTTTGGCGAAGTACAGAACCTGCAGGTCTCGTTGAAAGGACCTGGCGATTATGTCAGCCAGGCCGACAAGAAAGCCGAAGAAATCGTCTACAACGAACTGCGCCGGGCTCGTCCCGACTACAGCTTCCTGATGGAAGAATCGGGCGTTGTCGAGGGCACTGACGGCCAACACAGATGGCTGGTCGATCCGCTCGACGGCACCACCAATTTCCTGCATGGCATTCCGATTTTTGCCGTTTCGATTGCACTTGAGCGCCAGGGCCAGATTGTGGCCGGCGTTATTTTCAATCCAGCCATGGACGAGCTTTATACAGCGGAGCGTGGCGGTGGCGCATTTCTCAACGACCGCCGCCTTCGCGTTTCGGGGCGCAGCAAGCTGGTCGACTCTGTCATAGGTACCGGCGTTCCCCACCTAGGTCGCGGCGATCACGGCAACTACCTCTTGCAGATGCGCAATGTCATGGCCGAAGTATCCGGTATCCGCCGCATGGGCGCGGCCGCTCTCGATCTGGCCTATGTAGCAGCAGGCCGCCTCGACGGTTTCTGGGAAGAAGGTCTTTCACCGTGGGATATTGGCGCCGGTATCATCATGATCCGTGAGGCCGGAGGCTTCGTCACAAATTTCCATGGCGAGCAAGATGTGATCGAAAGTAAAGCTATTATTGCGGGTAATGAGGCAATTCAGCGCGCTCTTCTAAAGACCTTGAAAAAACCAATCTAATCGCTGCATTTGTTGCATGTCCGGAACAACAACGAAGTTTTGCTCAAACAAGAGCAAATTCAGTCTTTCGGGCACCTTTCAATTTCACCATAATTTCGGTTAGGGTCGCAGAAATCGATTTGACTTGCGCGAAAAGCGTGCAGGCAAAGTGATTTTATGTTCATTGTGCACCGGTTAGGTGCACCGGATTGCGATGCGGAGACGACACGATGGCTGATTTCAGTTCGACCCGCCAGGGTATGGACGGCGATGATTTTGATCCTTACCGGCTCTCCAGCCCGCGGTTCGTGCTTTTATCGATGGCGATCTTTCTGGCAATCGTTGCCTTTCTTGCCGCCATTCTATTTCGCCAGATATCGGTCTTCTTCACCACCAATCCCGGTCTCAATGGCTTGATCGTCGGCGTTCTTGTCGTGGGTATCCTCCTTGGGTTTGGCCAGGTAATTCGGTTGTTTCCCGAGGTTCGCTGGGTCAATTCTTTCCGGAAGGGCAACAATGATCCGAATGCCAAGCCAATCATGCTCGCGCCGATGCGCGCCCTCATCGGACGACGCCAATCCATGGCGCTTTCAACCAGCGCGATGCGTTCCATGCTTGATTCCATCGCTGCACGGCTTGATGAAACCCGTGATATCTCCCGTTATCTCATCGGCCTCCTGGTGTTTCTCGGTCTCCTGGGAACCTTTTGGGGACTTCTCGAAACGATCGGCTCCATCGGCCAGACCATCCAGTCCCTCGACCCGCGGGCGGGCGATGCCAATAGCGTCCTCGACTCGCTGAAGGCCGGTCTCCAGTCCCCGCTCCGCGGTATGGGTACGGCGTTCTCCTCCTCCCTCTTCGGCCTTTCCGGATCGCTCATATTGGGTTTTCTCGATTTGCAGGCGGGTCGGGCTCAAAACCGCTTCTACACCGAGTTGGAAAACTGGCTATCAAGCGTCACGGATCTTGGCTCCGACCTGCACGCGCTCGATGCCGCCAGCAGTGGTGCCTCCGATGAACTGCGCGCATTGTCGGAACGCCTGCAAAACATTCAGGAGACCGGCGGCTCGAGCCAGCGCACAACGGCCGCTCTGGCAAGCCTTGCCGAAGGTATCCAGGGGCTTGTGAAGAACATGCGGTCCGAGCAGCAGATGATGCGCGATTGGGTGGAAAAACAGTCCGACGAACAAAAGGCCATACGTCAGACGCTTGCTAAATTGGGCGATGCTATCGCTCGCGACAAGGCAAACTGATGGCCCTAGGTCGCAACCGCAAAGCCATTCGCCATGTTGATTATTGGCCGGGCTTCGTCGACGCGCTGTCGACGCTGCTCCTGTCGATCATGTTCTTGCTCTCGGTATTCGTCCTTGCACAGTTTCTCTTGAGCCAGGAAATCACCGGCAAGGATGCGGTTCTGAATCGGCTTAACTCGCAGATCAATGAGCTTACACAACTATTATCGCTGGAACAGGGCAACAAGCAGGATCTCGAGGATACAATCGCCAACTTGCAGGCTTCACTGACGAGCGCGCAGAATGAGCAGTCGCGGCTTCAGTCGCTACTTTCCCAAGGCGCTGGCGCCGGGGCGGCGGCGGAGGGCAAGATCACCGAGCTGTCGACCGGGCTTGAGAACGAAAAACAAATCAGCGCTCGCGCACTTTCGCAGGTCGAAATTCTTAATCAACAGATCATGGCGTTACGCAAACAGATCGGTGCCCTCGAGGAGGCGCTCAATGCCTCGGAGTCGCGTGACAAGGAATCGAATGCCAAGATTGCTGACCTCGGCAAACGGCTTAACGTCGCTCTTGCGCAACGCGTGCAGGAGCTTAATCGCTACCGCTCGGACTTTTTCGGTCGTCTGCGGGAAATTCTTTCCGACAGGGAGAACATCCGCATAGTCGGCGACCGTTTCGTCTTCCAGTCTGAAGTGCTGTTTCCATCAGGAACAGCGATCCTCAATCCGGCCGGTTCCGAGGAGATGAAGAAGCTTGCAGCTGCCTTGATCGACTTGCAGAAGGAAATCCCTGATGACATCAATTGGGTTCTGCGCGTCGATGGCCACACAGACGACGTCGCTCTTTCCGGGACTGGCCAGTTCAAGGACAATTGGGAGCTTTCATCCGCACGCGCCATTTCCGTCGTGAAGTTCCTGATTGCCAACGGTGTTCCGGCAAACCGCCTCGTCGCCGCGGGCTTCGGCGAGTTTCAACCGCTTGAGCCTGGTGGCACACCGGAAGTACGAGCCCGTAACCGCCGTATTGAGCTGAAATTGACTGAACGCTAGAGCGCTCCCATCATGTCAAAGAACCGGGTGTGCTTTCCCCTTGCCACGCCCGCTTTCGCGTCTGGCCATTGTTTGGATGTTGGGAAGACGGGCGGTCGTCGAAGCGCGTCTTTGTAGATAAGTAGTGCGATCCGAAGACCGCCCGCTAACGTTT
>NZ_JAIQWW010000011.1 GCF_020164455.1 Phyllobacterium chamaecytisi | reverse complement strand
CTTGTCTGAAGGTTGATCGGGGTGCCTTCAAGGCTGCTGATTTGCCGGGTGGCAATGCTGCTGTGCGTGGTTCGCCCTTCGACAAGCTCAGGATGAGGCTCACCATGAGGGAATTGGGTGGGCTGCACGATAACCGGCCACGTCGCGATAGGCATCAACGTTGCCGTTCCTGGCTCCATGCAATCACCCCACCTCCCTCATGGTGAGCCTCATCCTGAGCTTGTCGAAGGGCGAACCACGCACGTTGCCTGTGCCGATTCCGAGCACTACAGTACCCGTCAAAACGTTCTGAGTTTTACTTTATCCACGAAACGGCATCACACCGTCACTCCGCAGCGCCCTTGAAGGCATCGGCGCCCGCTTCGAATTGCAGCTTGGCAAGGCTGGCATAAATGCCGTTCTTCTTGACCAGCGTCTGATGCGTGCCTTCCTCGACAATGCGTCCATTCTCCATGACGAGAATACGGTCGGCCTTCAGCACGGTCGCGAGCCGATGCGCGATAACCAACGTCGTGCGGCCTTGCATCAAATGATCGAGAGCCTTCTGGACCAGCATTTCGCTTTCCGCATCGAGTGCGGACGTTGCTTCGTCGAGCAATAGGATAGGCGCGTCGCGCAAGATGGCGCGCGCGATGGCCATGCGCTGGCGTTGGCCGCCGGACAGCGTGATGCCGCGCTCGCCAACCTGCGTATCATAACCGTCGTCGAACGCTTTGATGAAGTCGTGCGCCAACGCCGCCTTGGCCGCAGCCTCTATCTCCGCGTTCGTAGCCCCAGGTCGGCCAAAGCCAATGTTCTCGCGGGCGGTCGCGGCAAAAATTGTCGTATCCTGTGGAACGATCGCTATGCGTGAACGCAGATCCGAGGGATCGACTTCGCGCAGATCGAGCCCATCGACGCGGACACTCCCCGAAACCGGATCGTAGTAGCGAAGCAAGAGTGAAAACACGGTACTCTTGCCGGCGCCCGACGGGCCTACGATAGCGACCGTCTCGCCCGGTTGGATCTTGAATTCGAGACCTTTCAATGCCGGAGCATCCGGGCGCGACGGGTAGTTGAAGTAGACATCGTCAAAGTTCACCGAACCTATGGCCGGGTGCGGCAGAGGGGCAGGATTGGCCGGCGCTTCTATTGCCGGTATCTCGGCCAAGATTTCCATCAGTCGTTCGGCTGCACCCGATGCTTGTGACAGCTCGCCCCAAACCTCGGAAAGCGCACCTAACGCCCCCGCGGCAAAGACTGCGTAAAGCAGAAACTGGCCAAGCGTTCCGGGCGTCATTGCGCCGGAAAGTACATCACGCGAGCCAAACCAGAGCACGGCGACGACACTGGAAAAGATCATGAAGATGGCAAAGGCAGTCAAGATCGCCCTAGCCTTGACCGATGAACGCGCTGCCGAGAACGCGTCTTCTACTGATGCGCCAAAGCGCGTTGTTGCCAGTTTCTCGTTGGTGAATGCCTGCAGCGTACGCACCGAGACAATGGATTCGCTGGCATACGCAGTAGCATTGGCCAAGGTATCCTGGGCGGCGCGTGAACGGCGGCGCACGGATCGCCCGAAAGCGACCAACGGAATGATGATCAGCGGAATTGCCGCGATAACAAGTCCTGACAGCTTGGCGCTCGTAATCACCATCATCACGATCGCGCCCAAGGCAAGGATGAGATTACGGAGCGCGACGGACGCCGTCGCACCAACCGCCGATTTGATCTGTGTCGTGTCGGCCGTAAGGCGCGAGACAATCTCGCCCGACTGTGTTCCATCGAAGAAAGCCGGAGAAAGCCGTGTCAGATGATCGAATACATCCCGGCGCAAATCCGAAACGATGCGCTCACCAAGTGTTATGACGAAATAGTATCGCCCGCCCGAAGCGAGTGCCAGAAGCGCTGCAAGCACCACCAGCATGCCAAAATAGTTATTGATAAAAGCACCGTTTGCGCCGGTAAAACCGTGGTCGATCATGCGCCGGACAGCCAGCGGAAGTGTCAACGTCGTTACCGCCGCCAGCACCAGGGAGACAAGCGCGCCAGCTATCATGCCCCGATAGCGAGACATATATGGGTAGATACGCCGCAGCGGTTTCAAGGAGCGACGCTTTCTTTCCGTCTCTTGAAGGTGAGATGGATCCCTATCGGCCATGTCTCAGGTCTTCCTCACATCGCTTTGCGACTTTGCGGCCAGACGGCCTTGTTATTGCTTAAAGGCTGATGTATAGGCTCGCCAACAGTTTTGGAAGCCCACGCCCCTGTGACGTTTGGCTTCATCTCTACCAATCGGCTCCGACCGGAACCCCACTGAGGCAGTGGCGCTGGTTTTGTGCCCTCTAGTTTAGGACGATACAGATGCAAGCCAAGATTCATCCAGATTACCACACCATCAAGGTCGTCATGACCGATGGCACAGAATACCTGACCCGCTCCACCTGGGGCAAGGAAGGCGATACGATGAACCTCGATATCGACCCCTCCACGCATCCGGCATGGACCGGTGGTTCGCAGCAGCTGACAGACCGCGGCGGCCGCGTATCGAAGTTCAAGAGCCGTTTCGCCAATCTCGGCATATAAGTTTTCCGGCACACCGGATTTTAAAACGGCCCCGATATTCGGGGCCGTTTTTGTTATTCGCTCCCTCTCGTTTGACAAGCTACTGTTTCGCCAATAGTTTTTTCGAACGCGTATCTGCATGTGCAAGGGAGGGAGTACCCGATGACCGACATGACTTCAGGTAGCAACGCCGCTTCAGGAGCGACGATAGAGCCAAGTCTTCATCGGGTCATGGGCCCTTGGCTCCTGCTCCTCTTTATTGTCGGCGATATTTTAGGCACCGGCATCTACGCGCTCACTGGACAAGTTGCCAAGCAGGTTGGCGGTGTCGTCTGGCTGCCGTTCCTCGTGGCCTTCGTCGTCGCCGTCGTCACCGCCTTCAGCTATCTCGAGCTCGTGACGAAGTATCCGAAAGCAGCGGGTGCCGCGCTTTATACGCACAAGGCTTTCGGCATCCACTTCATCACCTTTATCGTCGCTTTCACTGTCATGTGTTCGGGCATCACCTCCGCATCGACTGCATCGCGCGCATTTGCAGCTAACCTTTCGGGGGCGTTTCAGCTCAATCTTGAAACCGGAATCGGCATCTCGCTGGTCGCACTCGCCTTCATGGCGATCGTCGCGGCCGTTAATTTCCGTGGCGTTGGTGAAAGCGTCAAGGCCAATGTGGTTCTGACCATGGTGGAGCTGACAGGCCTTCTGATCATCATCTTCATCGGCTTGTGGGCCATTGCCGCCGGTCAGGGCGACGTCTCCCGCATCACGCAATTTGCGACATCACCAGATACCAGCGTGTTCTGGTCGGTCATGGCGGCGACCACCCTCGCCTTCTTCGCCATGGTCGGCTTCGAGGACTCGGTCAACATGGCCGAGGAATGCAAGAATCCGTCGGGAATTTTTCCAAAGGTGCTGCTGGCGGGTCTCTTCATTACCGGCGCTATCTATGTGCTGGTTTCTATTTCCGCCATCACCCTCGTTACACCTGCCGATCTTGGCGAAGGCGAAACCCCACTACTCAAGGTCGTCCAGGCCGGGGCGCCGAATTTCCCACTGTGGATTTTCGGCTTCATCACCATGTTCGCCGTTGCTAACAGCGCCCTGATCAACATGTTGATGGCGAGCCGCCTTGTCTATGGCATGAGCCGCGAACACGTGTTGCCGCCGATTTTCGGCAAGGTACACGCCAGACGCCGCACGCCATATCTGGCGATCGCCTTCACGACATTGCTGGCATTTGCCCTGATTCTGTTTGTGGGTGAGGTTCCGGCTCTTGGTGGCACGACGGCGCTATTGCTTCTTTTCGTTTTCACGGTCGTGAACATTGCCGTTCTGGTCTTGCGAAAAGAAAGTGTCGATCACGATCACTTCCGCACTCCGACGTTTCTGCCGATCGTCGGCGCAATCTGCTGCGCCTTCTTCGCGGGTCCCTGGACGGGCCGCGATCCAGTGCAATACAAGATCGCCGGGATCCTCATCGGGATCGGTGTGGTGCTATGGGTTGTTACCATTCTGGTCAATCGCGCTACAGGCATAAGGCCGACTGACGCGGATATGGAAGCTCTTGGTGGGGACGGCCCGGTCAACTAAGCTCAAACAAAAACCCGCCAAGACATTCCTGGCGGGTCATTATTTTTAAATAGGATCAGGCTGCGCTTAGCTTGGCTAGGACTTCGTCGCTCACTTCAAAGTTCGCATAAACGTTCTGCACGTCGTCATCATCGTCCAACGTTGAAATCAATCGAAGAACCGACTGCGCCTTTTCTTCATCAACCGGAGCGGTCGTCGCAGGCTTCCAGATCGCCTTGATTGATTCCGCTTCACCAAGCGCAGCTTCCAGCGCCTTTGAAACGTCGCCGATGTCTTCGAAAGCGCACAGAATTACGTGGCCCTCTTCGTCGCTCGCCACATCGTCGGCTCCAGCCTCGATCGCAGCTTCCATAATCTTGTCGGCGCTACCTGCCTCGAGCTTGTAAGTGATTTCGCCGACACGATTGAACATGAAGCCGACGGAGCCGGTTTCACCCAATGCGCCACCAGCCTTGGTGAAGGCCGCACGCACGTTGGAGGCCGTGCGGTTTCGATTGTCCGTCAATGCCTCGACGATGACGGCAACACCGCCCGGGCCATAGCCCTCATAGCGGACTTCCTCGTAGTTGTCGGCATCGCCACCGGACGCCTTCTTGATGGCGCGCTCGATATTGTCCTTTGGCATCGACTGCGCTCTCGCGTTCTGTACGGCCAGACGCAAGCGCGGGTTCATCAACGGGTCGGGCAGACCCTGCTTGGCAGCGACAGTGATTTCGCGTCCGAGCTTGGAAAAGATTTTCGACCGAACGGCATCCTGGCGCCCTTTGCGGTGCATGATGTTCTTGAATTGTGAATGGCCTGCCATGGCACCCCTGCGTGCTTGTCTGCGGTTGTTGATGTTTCACTTCAGGGCCCTGCAATGACGTTGCGGGCTGCACCGAGCGGAAACATGCTTCTGGAATGGCGCCCTTATAGGGAAAAAGCGGCGCCTCGTCCAGCACCAGTCGCTTCGGGCGTTCACTCAAACTTCAGTCTGGTGCCTTGGTAGTTGGCTTTCGATATCGCGGAGCAAAGTTCAAACCACTCACAACCGATACAAGCGCGTCGGGTTTGGCCTTTCGTAAAGGCATCCCGGTATTTTCCGACCGTCATGGCGTCAAGATTTACAGTATCGCCGACCCGAAGCGGCCTGCCAAGCAGATCAGCAACATCATGCATCGCCTTGGTATCGCGCTCAATAACGCTGTCGCGCAAGCAATGCGGTTCAGTCGTCGCAAGAAGGGGCTGACAGATATCGTCCGGCCCCTTCGCGATCAGAATGTCTTCGCCTGCCACCAATCTCGCAACGACGCTGTCGTAGTTTGCGGTAAAGGCGGGACTATAGCCTTTACCGACATAGGTCAGCACACAGAGCAGATGGTGCGCGCGAAGCTTGACCGTCAAGAGAGGCGAATACCCGAGCGGCGAAACATCTCGATTGTTGTCGCAGCCAGCGCCGATTTGAGGACACCGCCGATGATGAATGGCGCAACACCAAAAATCCATGCCTTTTCAAGGCCGATCATGTTTGCCAGCCACGCCCCGCCGAGCACAAGGCATAGCGCATTGCCGAGAAGCATGACACCGAAAGCCGCGAATGGATTACGCGTCAGCCCACGTTCCGCGAGAAGACCAACGAATACCGCAACAACAGGAAAGGAAAACAGATATCCAGCTGTTGGACCTGCAAAGGCAATCTGGCCCGGCATGCCCTCGGCCAAAACAGGCAATCCGATGAAAGATTGGAGAAGCCATGCGATGACGGTGATGCCACCGAGCCGCCAGCCATAGAGAGCGCCTACCATGGTGACCGCGAAGGTCTGCATGGTGACTGGCACCGGAACCATCGGCACCGAAATCCACGAACTGACCGCAAGAAAAGCAGTGCCGATCACCACTGCTAGCGCCTTGTATGCGAGCGATCGGTTAGCGAGTTTAAGTGGAACGAAAGCCTCGGCAAAAGTGGTCTGGGTCATTGATGCAAATCCTCTAGCACGCGTTAAGGTAGCCGAACTGTAGTCAACATTACTTTTTTCTGCGGCGCGCCAGCATGTTGAGCGCCTCGACGAGGGCGGAAAAGCCCATAGCCGCATAGATGTAGCCTTTGGGAACATGGTAGCCAAACCCGTCGGCGATCAGCGTCATACCAATCATCAAAAGGAAGCCAAGCGCAAGCATGACGATAGTCGGATTGTTGGCGATAAACTTTGATAACGGTTCGGCTGCAAGCAGCATAACAGTCACGGCAGCAAGCACGGCGATCACCATGATGGCGATTTCATCGGTCATACCGACAGCCGTGATGATGGAGTCCACGGAAAACACAAGATCGAGCACGAGAATCTGCACAATGGCGGCACCCATGGACAGCGTGACTGTTTTGCCGATGACATCTTCCTTGGCGTCCTCATGATCGACCGTATGGTGGATTTCCTTCGTGGCCTTCCACACCAGAAACAGACCACCAGCGATCAGGATAAGGTCGCGCCATGAAAATCCATGCCCGAAGGCTTCGAAGATTGGCTCGGTGAGCTGCACGATGATCGAAATTGTGAACAGCAGAACGAGCCGCAGGATCAGCGCCGCGCTAATACCAAGTCGGCGGGCGCGCGCCTGCTGTTCCTTCGGCAGCTTGTTGGTGAGTATCGAAATGAAGATAAGATTGTCGATGCCAAGCACCACTTCCATCACGACAAGCGTGACGAGGGCGATAAGGCCTGACGGCGTGTAGATGAAATCGAAATAGGAGAGTAGCGCTTCCATGGGGGTCGTTCCTGTGTTGCTGTGGCCCGGATGGTGCAAATTGATGACACGACTTAGGTGAGCGTGCGCCGTTCGGTCAACTCATTTCCAGAAAGAGGGGATAGTTTCTTCAAGCCTTGGACCGAGACGCAAGGGAGCGATCTTTTCGGCGAGGCCCGTGCGGTCGGAAATCTCGACCCCCACGCCGCAGATCGTCGCCTTGCCGCTGGCCGCCTCAAACCGGCCTTTCGGTACCTTGGACAAGAACCTGTTTAGCGGTTCTTCCTTGTCCATTCCGAGCGAGGAATCATAATCGCCGCACATACCGGCATCGGACATGTAGGCGGTGCCGCCATTGAGTATCTGCGCGTCTGCAGTCGGCACATGTGTATGAGTGCCCACCACGAAACTGGCGCGACCATCGACAAAATGGCCGAAACACTGTTTCTCGCTCGTCGCTTCCGCGTGAAAATCAAAGACCACCGCATCAGCCTGTTCACCGAGCGGACATGCCGCCAGGATTTCTTCGGCTATCGTGAAGGGGTCGTGCAAATCCGGGTGCATGAAAACCCGGCCCATGATGTTGGCGACGAGTACGCGGGCGCCATTTTTGGCAAGGAATATGCCCGAACCTTTTCCCGCCGTCCCCAACGGGAAGTTGGCAGGCCGAAGGAAGCGCTGCTCGCGCGCGGCGAAGACCAGCGCCTCACGCTGATCCCAAACATGATTGCCAGTGGTGACGACGTCCGCACCAGCATTGATCGTATCGTGGAAAATCTCTTCGGTGATGCCAAAGCCGCCGGCCGCATTTTCACCGTTAACGATTGTAAAGTCGAGTTTCAGATCGGAGATAAGGCCCGGCAATTGCTCATAAACGGCCGTCCGGCCAGAGCGGCCCACCATATCACCAAGAAAAAGTAATCTCACGCGCACATCCTGAGTGAGAGCGCCCGTTCTTTCGGGGCTCATGATTATTAATTGGCTTTATCGATCTAGCCAAAGCTACGCAACCCGCTTTCCGTCAGGACGGCCTCAAGGGGCACGTCATGCGGTTCATCAGGCACGATTTCTACTTGCTGACAGTCAAAAGCCACGCCGATCAACCGTGGATTGACGCCAATCTCCTTCAGTCGCGCGATTGCCCGGTCATAATAGCCTGCACCATAGCCGATACGATGACCGCGCTCATCGAAAGCGGCAAGAGGGACCAGCATGAACGAAGGATCAAGAACTGCAGCATCCTCCGGCGGCCCTACCGTGCCGAAACCCGTCTCGACCATCGGCGCACCGCGCACGAGTTCGCGAAAAAGAATCGTCTGCTTGTCGATGATAACTGGAAGGCATAGCCGCGCACCTTTTTCGCGCATATGGAAAAGCAAAGGGCGCAAATCCACTTCCGACCGGATCGGCCAGAAACCGGAGACGTTGGTCCCCGGATCTACAACAAGGGTCGCGACGCCGGCGTCGGCGATCCGCATTGATGCTTCGATCCGATACTCGGTGGGAAGCGCGTCGCGGCGGCCCAGAGCTTCGAGCCTCAAATTCTTCTTCAGGTCTTTGATGGAGGAAAGGTGCTTCAAGCGGGTGACTTCATGAGGGGCTGGAAGCTGGAGTCCAGCTCGGATGAGCACAAAATTCAAAGCGGCGTCCACACAACCGATGGAGAAGTCGATCCCGGGAACCTACAAAGTAGGTGGGTGCCGTGTGAAGAAGCCCACGGGCCTCCTCAGGGACAGCTCCCTAAGGGATCATTAAGGCCCCGGGGAATATGTCTCTCCTGTCGAGAAGCGCAGAACGCCAACCCAAATATAGGACGGTTGGTTGGATTGCACCAGTAGGGTTGTCGGCTAATTTCAACCTCTTGCGCTCATTAATTCGCAACCTTAATCTCGCCTGGCAGATCAGGAGACAAATATAGATGAGCGTTCAAATCCGCCCTTTGCAAAAATCCGACGAATCCCAGTGGCGGCGGCTTTGGACTGCTTATCTCACCTTTTATGAAACCACAGTGCCTGAAGAGGTCTACCAAACGACATTCGCGAGGCTGACTTCCGGTGCCAATCACGAATATCGCGGCTTCATCGCCGAGTTTGAAGGCAAATCTGTCGGGCTAACGCACTACCTGTTTCATCGGCACAACTGGAGCATCGAGGACGTCTGCTATCTTCAGGATCTATACGCCGACCCCGAGGTACGCGGCAGGGGCGTTGGCCGCGCATTGATCGAAGCCGTCCATGCCGAGGCTGCCAAGGCTGGCGCCCACTCGGTCTATTGGACGACCAACCAGGATAACATGACGGCACGGCAGCTTTACGACCGCGTCGCGAAAGTAACACCTTTCATCAAGTATGTGAAAATGGTTTGAGCCTCCGTCGCGCTCCAATCATACGGCCCGCCGTTGTTTGCCAACCCTGCTATTTCCCGTTCAAGTTGTATTCTTCTGCCAAGATTGTTACCGTCCCGTCCATGCATCAAGCCGTCGAACGTACGGATCAACAAGGGTTTCGGAACTAATCCACCTCAAGTGCATTTCGCAATACGAGCCATGGGAGTTGAGCGTTGGCGCCAAGAGCAAATTGGAAAGGCTTTCTGAAGGTTGCAGAGCTTTCGTGCCCTGTAGCGCTTTACACCGCAGCCTCGACCTCCGACCGCATCGCCTTTCACACGTTGAACCGTGCGACCGGCCATCGGGTTCAGCGTCAGTTCATTGATTCCGACAGCGGTAAGCCGGTCGAGAAGGAAGATCAGGTCAAGGGCTACGAGGTTGGCGACAACGATTACATCGTGCTTGAGCCCGAAGAGGTTGCTGCTGCGGTTCCCGAGAGCGACAAGACGCTATCAGTCGAAGCATTCGTTGCCACGGACGATGTGGACGACATATATTTCGACAAGCCATATTATCTCGCGCCCAGTGACAAGCACGGCCAGGAAGCCTTTACTCTCATCTGTGAGGGCATGAGAGATAAGAAGGTGGCCGCGCTTGCCCAAACGGTGCTTTTCCGTCGCGCGCGCACGCTTCTAATCCGTGCCTCAGGCGGTGGACTGGTCGCCAACACGTTGCACTTCGATTACGAGATCCGCTCAGCCAAGGATGCGTTTAGCGACATCCCCGAGATGAAGATCACGGGCGAGATGCTGGACCTAGCCAAGCATATTATCGGAACGAAACGCGGCAGCTTTGACCCTTCCGAGTATAAGGATCGATACGAGGCCGCTCTTGCCGAACTGGTCCGGGCTAAACTCGAAGGCAAGCCGATCCCCAAGAAGCAACCCGCCAAGTCCGAGAAGGTCGTCGACCTTATGGAGGCGCTGCGGCAAAGCGCGGGTGCAGGCAAGAAAGAGGCGAAACCCAAAAAGACTCAAGCCCGCAAACCCAAGGCGGAACCCGCACGGAGGAAGGCGAGCTGATTTATGGTTGCGCTTGAAACATACCGGAAAAAACGCGATTTCAAGACAACGTCAGAGCCAAAGGGGCGCAAGTCGCGCAAGGCCGGTGATAGTTTCGTCATCCAGAAACACGATGCGACGCGACTTCACTACGATTTACGCCTTGAAATGGATGGCGTTTTGAAGAGTTGGGCCGTTACGCGCGGCCCAAGCCTGGTACCGAGTGAGAAGCGGCTCGCGGTCCACGTGGAAGACCATCCTTTGGAGTATGGCGGCTTCGAGGGCACGATACCCAAGGGCGAGTATGGTGGTGGTACTGTCATTGTCTGGGACCGTGGCACCTGGACCCCGGTCTTTGACCAGAAGTACGGTTATGCCAAGGGCCATCTGGAGTTCGAACTTCACGGCGAAAAGCTTTCAGGGCGTTGGCATCTGGTTCGCATGCATGGCAAACCGCGCGAAAAGCGTGAGAACTGGTTGCTCATAAAGGCGGAAGATGATGCCGCGCGCACCGAAAGCGATCCTGATATCCTTGAAGAGCGCCCCGAATCCGTCAAGACCGGGCGTGAAATCGCCGATGTCGCTGGCGAAGACCCCGGCTGGTCTTCAAAAACCGGCAAAATCGATAAAAAAAAGGCTGCCAATGGCAAAGCCGCCGCCAAAGCTGTCAAAGCATTGTCTTCTGACACCCAAGCGGCGAATGTTCCTGATCCCTCAAAAATCGAAGGAGCCAGGAAGGCACCCCTTCCCTCTTTTGTTGAGCCAACGCTGGCGACACTTGCGCCAAAGCCGCCTTCGGGCGAGCGCTGGATTCACGAGATAAAGTTTGACGGCTATCGACTGCAGGTACGGATCGAGGCCGGCCGGGTCAAGCTGTTCACGCGTAACGGCCTCGACTGGACTAAGAAGTTCGGCAAAGAAATCGTTGGCGCATTTCAAAGCTTGCCAATTGGCACGGCGCTGATCGATGGCGAGCTGGTGGTCGAAACAGCTGGAGGCGCCTCCAACTTTTCCGCCCTGCAAGCCGACCTCAGCGATAATCGCACGGATCGTTTCGTCTTCTACGTTTTCGACCTCCTCTATCTTGACGGCTTTAACCTGCAAGATTTGCCCTTGGTCGAGCGCAAGGCCATGCTGGAAAAACTGACCGCCGATGCGCCCGGATTGATCCGCTATAGTGGACATTTCGAAGAAAACGGGCCGCTTATTCTCGATCACGCCTGCAGGCTCAGCCTCGAAGGTATCGTGTCGAAGCTTCGCGATGCACCATACCGCTCCGGCCGCGTCAAGGATTGGATCAAGGCCAAATGCTCACAACGGCAGGAATTCGTCATCGGGGGCTACGTACCATCCACCACATCGCGCAGGGCGATCGGCTCGCTGGTCATGGGCGTTTACAACGGCAAGAAACTTGAACACGTTGGCCGCGTCGGAACAGGATACAGCGCTTCGGTGGCAGAAGATTTGTTTCGCCGGCTCGAACGCATTCGCGCGCCGGAAAGTCCCTTTGCCGAAAAGCTGAGCGCCGATGCGGCACGACAGGTGCGCTATGTGAAACCGCAACTTGTCGCTGAGGTGGAATTCCGCGCCTGGACGGCAGACAACAATCTGCGTCATGCAGCGTTCCGCGGCCTGCGCGAGGACAAACATCCAAGCGAAGTCGTGCGCGAGACGCCAAAGGCAAAGGCATCGCCACAACAGGAGAGGCCCACAGTGAAACTTACCCATCCCGACCGCATCTATTGGCCCGAAGAAGGCGTCACCAAGCAAGGTCTGGCGGACTACTATACCGAGGTCTGGAAGTATATCGCTCCCTTCGTCGTGGCGCGCCCCTTGGCCTTGCTGCGGGGTCCGGAAGGCATCAGTGGCCAAACCTTTTTTCAGAAACACGCGTGGAAGGGCCTCAATTCCAATATCGCCTTGGTCACCGATCCAAAAGACAAAGACGACGAACCGCTGATCAGTATCAATGATCTTGATGGGCTGATCGGGCTGGTGCAGTCGGCGGTACTCGAAATTCACCCTTGGGGTTCGACAATCGCAGATTGGGAACGCCCGGACATGATCATCATGGATCTCGATCCCGGTGAGAATGTTCCTTGGGAACAGGTCATAGCAGGCGCATTTGAAACCCGGGAACGACTTGAACAGGCAGGTCTAGCCGCCTTCGTCAAGACGTCCGGGGGGAAGGGTCTCCACGTGGTGGCCCCGGTCAAACCCAAAGCTACCTGGCCGGAAGTCAAGGCTTTCACCAAAGCACTTGCCGATTCCATGGCGTCCGACAGTCCTGACTCCTATGTCTCGACGATCACCAAGTCGAAACGCACGGGCAAGATTCTCATCGATTATCTGCGCAACCAGCGCGGTATGACAGCAGTGGCGCCCTACTCTACCCGGGCGCGTCCAGGCGCCGCCGTTTCAATGCCACTCGAATGGGATGAACTTACTCCCGGCATTGGTCCGGCCTATTTCACGGTTTTGAACACGGCGACGCGTCTTGCCGCGATAAAACGCGATCCCTGGACCGATTTTCGTGCAGCCGCCGCTCCCATTGAAAAGCCCAAGCCAAAAAGGAACAGTTAGCGTTTTTTCGATTTGCTTTCGCTGGCGATACTCTTCTTCAAAGCGTCCATGATATTGACGACATTGCTCGGAGGCTCCGAGGTGCTTTCCTTTGCCTTTGCCGGGCGCTTTTTGCCCTTCTTCTTCGCTGCTATAATTTCCAGCAGGCGATCCTGAACTGGATCATCAACCATTTTGGGATCCCAAGGCTTCATCCGCTCATCGATCAGTGTCCTCACCAATGACATCAGATTGCTGTCGACCTTGTCATTCTTGATATCACCGAAGTACGCATCGCGATCACGCACCTCATCGCCATAGCGCAACGTCCACAAGACAATGCCGCGACCTCGCGGCTCCAGCATTACCGCGCGCTCCCGCCTGTACATAACCAGCCGCGAAATCCCGACCTGGCCGGTTGCCTCCATCGCATCGCGGATGACCGAGAAGGCTTCCTCGCCGACCGGATCGTCCGGCGTCAGATAGTGTGGCTTGTCATACCAGACCCAATCAATACTATCGCGCGGCACAAACATCGAAATATCGATCGTTCGCGTGCTCTCAAGCCCCACGGCCTCGATCTCGTCATCCTCGAGCATGACATATTCGTCTTCGCTACGCTGATAGCCTTTGACCTCGTCGTCTTCGTCCACCGGCTTGCCGCTTACGGAATCGACATATTGGCTGACAACACGGTTGCCGGTTTTCCGGTTAAGCGTGTGAAACTTGACCTTTTCATTGTCCGTCGTTGCGGGCACCATCGCCACCGGGCAGGTGACGAGCGAAAGCTTCAAATAGCCTTTCCAGAATGAACGCGGCGCCATGACTCATGCTCCCCCGATATGTCCGGCAAAAACGGTTCGATAGAGAATTCGTTCCATAGAATCAATCATGTAGCGTCATGGCAGTTTGGAGGCAAGTACATCGGCCTTGTTGATCTGCGGCGGGCTGGCGAATAGCTCGTCTGCTCGCGCCATCAGAGCGGCAGCAACTTTCCCCGAAAGATGTGCGTTGCGCCCGCCCTCGTCGGCAAATGCGTCAAAGATTGCAAAGGAACTTTTACCGAGACGTATAGCGAACCATGCGACGGTTCCGGATTCCTCATTTACCAGCGGTAAAGCCGACTGGAGAAACGCTGCAACATCTTCCTCTTTTCCGGGTTTTGCTTCGAGGGGCACGTAGAGAGCAAAATTGGTCATAGTGGTTCCTTATCGAACTGGAACAGGATTGCTTCACGAGCTTGCACCTTTTTTGCGTCTCAGGGAACAGTCCCGTCACGACAAACGTTCTTCAACCGCAACAACAGGGTGAAGAAATGCAGCCGGATTATGCATATTATGCTGGAGTACTTGGGCTTAAGCTGGTCGATCCGGAAACATTCACTTTAAAGCGTGAGCCACTTGGAGACACATTCCATTACGTCCGCACCAATGGACGTCCAGTCTCAAAAAAGCACATCGAGCGCATCACTGCTCTGGTAATTCCTCCTGCGTGGACCGAGGTTTGTTGCTGCGATGAATGCGACGGCCATATTCAGGCTGTAGGCTTGGACACGCTTGGACGCCGACAATATATCTACCACCCGAAGTGGGAGGACGTGCGTAACAGTATCAAAACGCACCGGCTGCTTGCCTTTGGCAAGGCGCTTCCACGTATCCGCAAGCGCATTCTGCGTGACATGCAGCGACCGCCGACATCAAGTCGTCCGCTCGTCGCGCTCGCAGTAAAACTGATCGATCAAAAGGCTTTCCGGGCCGGGCATGAAAAATATGCCAAGGATGGTGGTCGAGGCATCGCCTCACTGAAAAATAGCGATCTCAAGATCAACGGCAATATCGCCAATTTCGTCTTTGCCGGTAAATCGAAAAAGAGGAACGAAATAGCGATCAGCGATCGCGCCGCCGTCCGGCGCTTAAAGGCTCTGAAACGGCGGGGAAGGCTGTTCCAATACAAGGACAAGCAGCGCTGGCGCAGCCTGCACGCGGGAGAACTGAACCAATATCTGCAAGAAATCTCCGGCTCAAAAGTCAGCGCCAAGGATTTCAGGACTTTTCATGGATCTGCCCGCGCACTCGAATTCCTGGCGCAGAACGATGCCAACACCGATTCCGCTCGGAAGCGGGCTCTTGCTGCGGCCATGCGCAATGTCAGCGAGTTCCTGCGCAATACACCCGCGGTTACGCGCTCGAGTTATGTTCATCCCCTTGTGACCGAATGTTTCAATGCCGGCCAACTCAATAGTTCGCTTCTGCGTGCACCCCATCGGAAAGGTCTAACCGGCCCCGAAACAGGGCTGATGAGGCTCCTTGAACAAGCAACTGAATGAACCAGATGGGAGGTCCATTCAGCGCCATCCCCAATTGGTATTATCCGCGCATAACCCGCTTGCCAAATTTGCCCATCGGCACATCCCTTTTGCAGTGCGGTAAGTGGTGCATTCGACAAGCGAATCCAATTCGATTTGCGGCAGGACAGAAAATGCGCTTAGCTTTTTCCATATCGCCGCCACAATTACCTCGCGGAATGGCGGCCCGCCAATTGAGATGTGTTCTCGCTGAACAGATGGGAGCGTGTCATGACATTCACAGATAGAGACCGACGGATATTCGCGACTACCGATTGGGAAACCATGCAGCGGGCTCACAACAGAGCATCGCAACTATTGGATCGGTGTCCCAAGACCCATGAGCGCTGTAACGACCTGGCTCGCGTCATCATGGCTATCTATGAGAGCGGCGTTCGTGATGAGGACGAGCTGGCGGCAATGGCAGCAAATCGTGAGCTCGGTTTTATGGCGGGACGCGGGCATTTCCAAAAACCATTCCCGTTCAAAAATGCGACTTCGACGCATCAATCCATGACCGAACGCTAGCGCGACACAGCGAGAAGCCGAACCGCAATACGGCTTCTCGTGAGGTCCCTGAGCAAGACGATCAATTTTCAGGCCAGCCCCGCGGCCTTGAGCTTATCCGGCGTGAATGGTGCCTGACGAATCCGCACGCCGGTCGCATCGAATATCGCGTTGGCGATAGCCGCAGCAACCGGTCGCATGGAAGGCTCGCCGGCGCCGCTGGGCGGTAGTTCCTTGTGATCGATCAGAACCACGTCGATTGTCTCCGGCGTCTCCGTAATATCGAGGATCGGGTAGGTTTCCCAATCGACACTGGTGACGTTCTTGTCGTCGAACTGCACTTCCTCATGCACCGATCGGCTGATTGCCTGGACGATATTGCCTTCGATTGTGTGCGTGAGCTGCCGTGGGTTGACGATCATGCCACAGTCATGAGCCACGGTGAATTTCCGGGCCCATATGCGACCGGTTTTGCTCTCGATTTCGACCTCGCAGACCACCGCGACCCTTGTGCCACTGCGCTGCGCATAGGACATCCCCTGCCCCTTGAACTTGCCGTCACCTGCGCTTTGCCGACGCGCGGCAGTGCGGGCTTGCCAGCCGGCCTTTTCCGTTGCCGCCTTGACGACGGCGATGTCACGAGGGTCGGTAATGTATTTGAGGCGGAATTCTAACGGGTCCACGCCTATGGCATATGCTACCTCATCCATGAATGATTCGGAGGCGAAGTGGATTTGCGGCCCGACGGGATCGCGCAGATGCGTGGTCCGGAGCGGCGATGCCCGGTCCAGCAACGGGGCGACCGTTTCCCATGCCTTTCGCTTCGCCGGGAAACCGTACGACTCTTCCGGCACACCAAAGCCAACACCGGGCTTTAACGGCGTATCGATAAGCTGACCAGCCAGTGTGTCGCGGGTTGCGCTTTCATTGGAGTTGACGTCGACCCGGGAGAAGCCCTTGGATTCGAAATGCCAGGCTAGAACGTTGCCATCCTTGTCGAGCGCGGCTCGTGCCGTGTGGATAGAGGCAGGGCCCTTGGGGTCCCACCCTGTGCCGTCCTTCCGCATACCCTGAACTCTGATCGGTTTACCCGTCAGTTTGGCAATAAGCGCTGCATCGGCAGCCGCATCGCCGGCATCGTTGCGGCCATAGCTGCCGGGGCCGGGAACCCAGATGCCATGCACATTCTCCGATGGCATATCCAGGATGGCGGCGACGCCCGCAGCGGCAAAATGCGGTTTCTGCGACCCAGTCCACAACGTCGCGCTGTCACCTTTGATTTCAACCACGGCGCACGCCGGGCCCATGCTGGCATGGCTCTGGAAAGGCCACTCATAGGCCGCCTCGATGACTTTGGCCGCGCCCGCGAAGGCCGCATCGACATCGCCGACATCTTCGCCCGGTTCACGATGAACCGATTTTGCATTCCGAAGGTGATCGAAAATACCGGCCTGTGTCGGGAAATTCGGTGTCGAATCCGACCATGTCACCTTAAGCTGATCGGCAGCCCTGATCGCGTCCCACTCCCGCGGCGCAACGATAGCCAGGAAGCCTTTCTCCCGCACAATCTGTACATCCGGTATGTCCTTGACCGAAGTTGCATCGACCTCGACAGGTACGGCACCCGCCACTTCGGGCCGGATCACCCTTGCGTGCAACATACCCGGCACCTTTATGTCCACCACATAGTCGCCGGTCCCCATAACTTTCCACGGCACATCACGGCGCATCGGCGAACAACCTTGTGGTCGGCAACAGGCTTTATCGTGCCTTTGCCTTTGACGAAAAGGCTGTTGCCAATTTTTTGATTCCACTCAAGCTGCGTATCGAAGAAGCGGCCACCGATCAGTTCGGCATAGGTCACCGTCTTCGCCGGATCAGCAATGGAACTGATCACACCATCATCCACCTTTAAGTCCGAGACGGATACACCGAGCTGTTTCGATGCCATGTCGACAAGCTGATAGTGTGCTTCCGCAGCGGCGCTCTGCAACGCGGTGCCACCCTGCTGGATGCCGGTGGATCCCGAAGCTCCACCCTGATTGATGCTGGTCGCCGTATCGCCTTGCTGAACGAATACCTTGGACACTGGGAGATCAAGCTCCTCGGCCACCATCTGGGCAACACCGAGATCAGTGCCCTGGCCCATGTCCATCTTGCCCCAGAAGGCGACAACGGTACCGTCCGCATTAACCTGGATATAGGAGGAAAGATTTTCGGGTTTCAGCGGAGGCTGTGTCATTGCGCCGACGATGGCCGCGCGCGCCTTGTGGCCGGGCAGTACAACGGAAATAGTAAGTGCGCCGAAGGCCCCGAGAACCGTGCGTCGGTTGACATTGATCGTCATGGTCGCCTCCCTCACGCCTGTGCCGCGCGCTTGACGGCACGCATGATACTGTAATGTGTACCGCAGCGGCATTTCAGCCCGCTCAGTGCATCACGAATTTCACCATCGCTGGGATTGGGATTTGTCTCCAGGAACGCTGCTGCCGTCATCAGCCAACCGTTGAGGCAATAGCCGCATTGCGGAACCTGCTCTTCGATAAATGCCTCCTGGATCTTGTGAGCCTTGCCATTTCCCCCGCCGAGACCGGCCAAAGTAACAACCTTGCCGACGCCGACCAAGTCGACCGGAGTCACGCATGAACGGATGGCCTGTCCGTCAATATGCACCGTGCACGCACCGCACTGTGCCAGACCACAGCCAAAACGAGGGTTCCGCAGGCCGAGATCGTCACGAAGAGCATAGAGCAGCGGCATTTCTGGATCCGCGGTAATTACATGATTATTACCATCAACATTAAGCTGGATTTGTTTCGTAGCCACATCTTCCTCCCGTTAATCGGTAAACATCATTGTTCTATTCTTTACGATAAGCAGGGCAGGCAGACCGGGCAAGGTTTAATGCTTGTGGAAACTGTATACGACGCCTGTATAGACGCACGATCACGAACATGTGCTTGGCGCGTGAAGTTCATCTCCAGAAATACTTCGGAGCGAGGCCTGCAATTTTTACGGCGTCGCAATGCCATTTGCCGGCCAATCGTCGCCATCTGGGTCAGATCAATATGTGTTGAGTTCCCTCTCCCGAGCGAACGGATACACTCTGTGCGGATGCCGCCGCATCGAAGGAGGAAGAGAGTTTGTATTTCCATCGCAGCATTCTGCGTCTAGCCGTCGCCTTTGCACTGCTAACTTCGCCAGCGTTTCCGCAAGACAATGCGCAGCAAGACGTTCGCACAGATGATCATAGTGGGAACGTCACGCAATCGCGGCCACCGTCGAGTGGTGAAGACAAGGCCAACCCTTCGAAGACGGAGGGCGACACGTCGACCGGCATTCTGGGCCTTTTGGCCGCGGATTCAGTTACCGATCACGTCTTGAAAACAAGAACGCAGGACCTTGCCTATACCGCCACCGCGGGCACCCTCAGCCTCTTCGGGCAAAATGGAGAGCGTACCGCTAAGATTTTCTATACCGCCTATGTCGCCCGCAACCGTCAACCCGGCCGTCCGCTCACCTTTGCCTTCAACGGCGGGCCGGGAGCCGCGTCGGCCTATCTCCACCTTGGACTGGTCGGGCCACGCATTCTCGATTTCGGCCCGAACGGACAGGATGGTACCAGCCCGACGCTCATGGACAATCCGGATAGTTGGCTGGAGTTCACTGACCTTGTGCTGATCGATCCCGTCGGCACGGGTTGGAGTCGTGCGGCGAGCGACAACGTTGCTTCGAATTTCTATGGGGTGGGCCAAGATGCGGAGAGCATTGCCAAGACGATCGCGCTCTACGTCAATCACAATGAGCGCATGGCTTCACCGAAATATCTGCTTGGCGAGAGTTACGGTGGCTTTCGCGCCGCAAAAGCCGCCTCTGCGCTTAAGGATGACCAAGGCATCCTTGTTTCGGGAATTATTATGCTGTCGCCACTCATTGAGGGACAGCTTTTGTTTGGGGAGAGGCAATATCCGTTGGGAGCGGCCCTGCAACTTCCTTCGCTTGCTGCTGCAGAGTTGGAACGCCGCAACGCCTTCGACCCGAGCGCGATCCGCGATGCAGAGCAATTTGCCATGACCGATTACCTTGTGACGCTTGCGGGACCTGAACCGTCAGGAAACGAGGCAAAGGCCTTCTACGCGCGGATTTCACAATTAACCGGCATACCTGAAGCAGTTGTAGGCCGGACGCGCGGCTTTCTTGACGACACTTATGTCAAGCACTCCAAGGGCAACGAATTCGAGGTTGTCAGTCCTTATGATGCGTCCTTTGCCGTCTCAGACCCCTATCCTGAGTCTGACGCTGACCGAAGCAACGATCCTATCCTTGATGGGTTCACGCGCTCATATGGGGCGGCTTTTGCCAGCTACGCCCGTAGTGAACTGGGTTTTCGAACTGAATTGACCTACAGACTGCTCGCGGACGACGTTAACGAGCGTTGGGAATGGGGTCGTCGCGGCAAAAGCGGCGGTATGCGAGCCCAAGCTAGCGCGACCGGCGATATTCGCGATCTGCTCTCGGTCATACCGTCTTTCCGTTTGTTGGTCGCACATGGTTACAGCGATGCAATAACGCCCTACGGGATCAGCAAATATGTCATTGACCATCTGCCGTCGTCGCTTGCAGCGGGCCGGGTCGACCTCAAGCTTTATCGTGGTGGCCATATGTTCTATACGCGGTCAAGCTCCCGGCGTGACCTGACCGCAGATGCAAGAACCTTCTTTTCCGGACAGATTGGAAAACCTCAAGGGGAATAGTGGGTAGCTTCCAGATTGACGACCATAGCAATGTGATAGGGCTCGCACATTGATTAGAGAAACCCGATCCACCGACCGGCAATTATGGCGCTGACCCAAAGGGCCACAGATAGGAATGCTGAAAGTTGCACTCTCCTGGACGGCTCTTTGTTCATAAGTGCGAGCCGCCAATGGCGATTTTGATTGAGCAGCAAAGCATTGGTGATACCCAACCCGACTATCCCAACCTTGATGAGGAAGGCGGGATTGTGAATGTATGCGATGGGCCTCACCGAAAAGAGCATCAATCCCGTGAGAATGGCAAGCGCAACACCTATTCCAGCAACACGTGAAAGCGGTGGGCCAAGCGCGCCGATCGGATACTGCCTGAATAGCCCCAGTATTCTAAGGTCCAGCGTGATGATAGCGCCCACGACAAGACCGATCGAAAGAATATGTGTCGCGTTGACAAGCAGATAGGCAATCTGAAACCGCCGGAGCATCACCGCTCCGGGCCATTCGGAAAGCGCTTGCAAAAACTCCATCAGAACGCTGGTCAGTTCGTCTTTATCCGCTCGGGGTAGATATCAAATGTCTTGCCGCCCACGGCGATCCGCACTGCCTTCAATCGTTTTTCGCTTGGGTCAGTGGACCGGTTGCCGAGTACAATTACCTCATCGCCGATTTTTGCCGAGCCGTGGACAAAGCCGGAGCGTTCGGTCTGACGCGGGTTGCCGAGTTCCACACGCCAAAGCCCATCATTCGCGGTTTCCACATCGAGCGTTGGGTGCGGTGGGCCGATATAGAGTTCACGGATCACACCCTTGAGCTCCATTTGATCGGCCTCGGCCCAAGACCACCCGTGATGCGCTGCAGCCCCCGAGACAATCGCCGTTGTAAAGATGGCACCGCCAAGGAACCGACCGTACAAATTCATCATGATATCCGCCTCCTCTGTCAGGTCGTCTCGTCGATTATCATAGGCCATTTCGAGCACCAGCACACGGTTCAAGATAGATTTATTCCATCGTATGCCGGATAATCTTTGACATGCGTGAAAGGAATGCCGGCCTGGACGATGCGACGAGCTTCCATGACAAGACCGTCTTTGCCATCTGCCGCGGCAGCACTCCGATGGATAAAAACCACGCCGCAAGGACCGCCCGACGGCGCAAGGATGCATTCATTTCCAGACTGGCGGTTACACCTGCGACGGACAGAGCCAGCTTGGAATCATCGGCCACGGGGTGCTGGTGCTCATCCACGCACAAGGATGCCAAGCGCTCTTCCAGATGAACCGGGTCGTGCAGATTGGCATCCGACGGCACTGTCAAACCGATCTCCGCCGCTTGATCCGACAGGGCCTCCAGGCGACGGAAATCATGCTCTACCCGCCAACGTGCTCGTTGGCCAAATTTCTCTGCAAAGACCGAGTGATTGCTCCCATGGATTCGGTAAGCTCCGAGACACCTCTCTATCGACGTCACTTTCCCGTAAAGAGGAGCCAACGTAACCAGATATCCGTCAGCCCCTTGCCTGAAGTCCGGTTCAGGTATCGGCATGATCGTTTCCAGCGTCGACCGGTCAAAGGCAAGACCGCTTGTCACCGTGGTTTGGTAACGGCCCTTGCGCAAGAGTTTCGGAACAACGTCACCAGAATCGAACGGTAGTTCGGGCGGAGGAAAGATGTCCTTGATCTGCTCTTCTTCATCAACGATGTGTAGTCTGAATTGCATCTGGGCGATTGTCGCTTCCCAGGCGCTGACCGCCTCTGATACCGCATTTGGGTAAAGGTAATCGTCAGCATCCAGAAAAAGAACGATTTCTCCCGAGGACGCCGCGAACCCCGTGTTGAATGCCGCCGCATGCCCGCCATTTCGTGCTCTGAGGCACGGGCGCACCTTGCCGCCATATGATTCGATGATCTCCACGGAGTTGTCGGTCGATTCGTCGTCGACAATGATGACCTCGACATCTTTGTAATCCTGCTCCAGTGCGCTATCGATGCACGGCCGTAGAAAGCGTGCATAGTTGTAGTTGGAAATAATGATCGATACCGGGGTGCGGTCAACGTCGGAATACATCGCGTTTAGCCTCAGCGTTTTGTTTCGGTTGCGGCGAACTGCAATAAGGCGTTGAAGCCATTGTGTCAGTCTGCACCTGGGTGTGTCCTAGTTATGACAAGTGCTGAGTAGCCCGCCTGTGCGTTGGTCTAAGGGCACACTTCATTCGCCCAAATATCGGTCGGAGGATATCGCTATGCATGGAGTCAACCAGCAACTTGAAGGTCTTTGCCTGGCCATCGCATCGATCAATCGCTTATTGGTCGCCAAGGGACTTGTCACACAGGAAGAATTGGACACCGCGCTTGAAAAGGCAGAGACAACTGCTCGCGGCGAGGATTGGTACACTGCTGTTTGCTTGCCGATCCGGATTCTTCAGGTCGCCAACGATACCGGGGCCGAGAAGCCGTGGTCAATTTCCAAACTTGCGAAGCTCGTTGCAGACAAGGAGCCGCATAAGCGTTCGGCTCGATACCGCTAGAGCAAATGCACTGGCGGACAAGCCACCAGAGTAGCCACCCACGAGCGCCGGGCAATCACAATAATGTGCGTGGGCAGATAGCAGGAGGCTGCTCAAATAGCCCTTTTTTGGACCACAATTCTCGAAAATTCGTACTACTGTCATATATAATGACCGTCATTATTACTTGTCTATTCATGATAACCACCATATAAAATATCAGCGCCAGAATCACCGAAGTTGTCAATTCGGGCGGACTAGTACGGGTGGGCGGCAATACATGGCCAGCTTTTTTGCACGGCCGTTGACCGCATATTTGTTCGACGGGAATCGTGCACATGGACGGCAACGTTGTTGATTTTGTTCCCTTCATTGCCGATGAGACCAGGTCGCGATGGTTGGTACAGCGGGTAGCGATTCTTCGGAACAATCCGCATTTTGCCCCCGCCGCGCTGATATTCTCGCAGGGCGTGGTCAATTTGTTCGAAGGTCACTACATGGCCAACAAAGTGATGGCGACCATGGCCAGACAGGTGATTTGCATGGCGGTCCTTGCATTGCATTTCGACCACACCAGCGGCAGCCACGGCGCAACCATATCGGCCATCCAACGCATTACCACTGACGCCAAATTGTGCAGCCTCAGTGCGACTGCGGCGAGCATCGATCTTCTCGAGAAGATTGGCCTTGTCAAACGTATACAGGATGAAACTGATCATAGAATTCATCTCATTCAGCCAACCGATAGCTTATTGGGCTGTGCGAAGAAAATCGTGGCGGTGGCGGTAGCGGCTGCCGATAGATTGTTTCCGCTAAGGCATTACCGGGATTTGTTGGACGATGCCGGTTTCCTGGAACGATACTTTGCCTCCAGCCTGCAGTCGCTGCTTGATATCAGCACGTGGATATCTGATCAGCCGGGTTCACGGTTGTTTGCGGCCAGCGGCAGTGGCGAGATACTTCTTTGCAAACTGATGTCGTTAAAGAAATCGCCGGGCGACAACCTTGTGAGCTTTCCATTTGATGAGATCGGAAGTCTCTACGGTGTATCGCGGACACATATTCGCCGGCTTATGAAAAGAGCAGAGGCTGAAGGGCTGGTGCACCTGCTTGAGGCGGGCGGTCGGAAGGTCAAGATCCTCTCTCCACTTGTTGATGTCTTTGAGAATATGGTCGCAGCCCATGTGGCGAAAACGCAATTCGGAATGCATCTTGCAAACAAGGATTACGACCTGCTTCCCATAGAGCGTTGTGCATAGACGATTCTGCTCCTGTTCGCAGGACGTCGGCGTTGAACCCTCAGGCCTCTGAACCCAACCCATAACCCCGCCCCGAGGGGCAGGGTCTTTGGCTATTGACTGGAGATCAACAGACCTTCCTTCCGATGCCATTTTATGCATCGGCAAGTTCGGCACGTTGACGTTGCATCCGATCTTATCGGCAGTCAAAGGACATAATCAGGTGCTTTCCGGCATCAAATTGCGGTCAAAGCATAACTACAAGGGTGGTTTTGGGACCCTTCTCCAAAATAATACCGGACGACGCTAAAATCAGCCACGTGCGCGTCATATCCGTGTGCCGTCCATGAAACCGCGTGAAACACCAGCGCTCATGTTGATCCTTGCTGTGTATTGACCAGCAGAAAAGTCTCCACCGGCACCGGTTTGCATGCACGTAAATGTAGCTTGGCAGCAACACCACGACGGGCCGCAAGATGCCATTGGATATGTCCTTTGACCTCAACCATCTCGAAGGAAGACATAGGCTCAGGCATCCGGACCATTCGTATGCTCTCACTAAACTCATTATCCTTAAACGGAGATCGACATGAATATCAAAAGCCTTCTTCTCGGCTCTGCTGCTGCACTTGTTGCAGTATCGGGCGCTCGCGCTGCGGATGCAGTCGTCGTGGCTGAGCCGGAGCCCGTCGAATACGTTCGCGTTTGCGATGCTTATGGCGCGGGCTTCTTCTACATTCCAGGCACCGAAACCTGCCTCAGGGTCGGCGGCATGGTCCGCTACGATGCACAGGCCGGCGACGATCCGTATGATGGTTCGAACCTCGGTCGCCTCAAGGCAGATGGCACCCGCGACGAGACCTATCACAAGCGCACACGTGCGGAAATCCGTATGGATGCCCGTTCGGAAACCGAACTCGGTACATTGCGTTCCTACATCGTCGGTCGCTTCCAGTATGATGATGGCGAAGACAGTGGCGGGTCTGTTCCAACAGCTTATATCGAGCTTGGCGGCTTCAAGATCGGTACGGACGACGAAATCTTCGGCTCCTGGGTCGGGTATGCCGGTGATATCATTCAGGACGATGTGATCAACTACCAGTCCGGCCAATCGAACCAGATCAGCTATACGTTCGTCGGGGGCAACGGTTTTTCGGCGATCGTCGCTGCCGAACAGGGTTCCGATGAGTTCGGCGACAACGTGATCGACGATTATATGCCGCACGTTCTAGCCGGTGCGAAATGGGAGCAGGCTTGGGGCAAGATTGCCGGCACGGTCGCTTACGATTCCAAACAGGAAGACATGGCAGCCAATCTGCGTGTGGACTTCAACATCACCGACAAGCTCTCGGTCTGGGTCTTGGGTGCCTATCAGTCTGACTTCGATAGGAATTCCTTCTTCACTGGCGAAACCAACTGGTTTGCCCAATGGCAGGGCGACTGGGCTGCCTGGGGTGGTTTTGCCGCCAAGGTAACCGACAAGGCGACCATCAATGCTCAGGCCGCATACGAAGATGAAGGCACATACGCTCTAGCTCTCAATGTAGCCTATCAGCTGGTACCGGGCTTCACCATCACGCCGGAAATTAACTACACCAAGTTTGATGGCGCACGGAAGGAAGACTCGATCGCCAATGGTGGTGACGATGATGCGTTCGGCGGCATCGTTCGCTTCCAGCGCAACTTCTAGTCAAGCTTCCAGATGAAATCGGGGCGGCGGGTTCCAACTCTCCGCCTTGACTGTTTCTATTTGCAGGTTGAACGATCGGCTCCGCTCGTTCCCTGCTTATCGCGACAACCGATCTATACTTTCGCCATCTCCGAATGGAGAAGAGCCTGCATATGTTCGGCCAGGTCGAGCTCGCCTCGCGCCGCAATCTTCAAAAGATATTGGGCCTTGGTCCGGCGATCCCCGTCGCTGATCGCAGAATAGGTACAGACAGCCAGAAGCGCTTTTTCCTCGGCCCGGCTGGCTTTGTCATGATCGCGATTATTACCGTCCATTGCCTGGATTGCCTTGCCAAACGCTTCGTAGGTTGTCTCGTGCGCATTGATTAGCGCCAGCAGGTCGCGGGACGGTTCCCTGTCCCGGGGTAGCGGCTCTACAGCAAAAGCCGCTGCCGCAACCGGTGCAGCGATTACGGCACTGCCGCAACCGAGAAGCAAGGCTCGGCGATCGATCGTGGACATGGCGAATTCTCCTCTCTTCTTCACTTCATCGCAGTCAGCCAGATCGGTGTCGTAAACACTGGCCAGGCTGTATTCCACCGTAGCACGAGGATTGACGCATTCATGTCAGTATGGATAGCACCTGCAATATTGCCCGTATTCTTGTCACCGCCGCGGGAACCAAAACTATATTGTCGCAATAGTCGAAGTCATCGCGTTCGTTCCGACGGCCGGAATTAAATCAAACTACTTAGTTTCTCTGTAGAACTCCGGAAAAATCAGAGAAATATTAACGGTCGTAGTGTCATTGATAGGCCTGCGCTTGAGTCAACATACTGGCGTGTCGATCCGTGGTGGAAGGCTTGGTGGATTCTCCGAATGTCGCGCTATTTTGATCGGCTGTGGTACAGGGCAATATTAATTGCTGTGTTGATTGCCGCTGGCGCCCTGTGCGGCATGTGGCTCAGCAGGCTTGTCGTCATCTCAAGTGACCGCGGGCAGATGCGAATCTTCTCCGACCGACTTCTTGATCGCGCGGTCGATGTCTTTACCGAAGCCGACCTGATGCTGACGGTCATCAATACGTCGCCCTATCCCTTTTGTTCGGACAAGGAAATATCGTATTTACGAGACGTGCTGTTCGGCACCAGATATCTCAAGGACATGGGCAGAGTGAGCGACGGCTTTTTCCATTGCTCCGCCGTGTTCGGTAACGGAAAAAAGCCGATGCCTCTGGTCGCGCATGATCTCGAAACGCCTGCGGGGAAGCTGATCTATGCGAATTCGCGCCTGGCCATATCGAATTCCAGCGCCCCAATAATCGGTATTGGCAAGGCAAACGTTGTATTGGATCCCGCTTCTTTCGAAACGCTCAAGAATTCCGCCTATGCCTACGTCGTCATGTACAATCCGCAAGGGACGTCCTCCACTGTCGGGATGTTCGGGTCATTGAATATCGGCAAGCTCGACGTGAAGCCGCCCGATGGCGTTGGCCGCATCGGGGATACTGTCTATCGTAATGTCTGCCGGGACATGGCATGCGTGACAGTTCATGCCGAGGTCAGTCAGCTTGAAGCATCAGCGCAACCGATCACGACGATAATTTCCATTTTTGGTGCTACGCTCGGCGGTGCTCTTGCCACGATTATCATCCTGCTTCGGCGTAACAATCTGAGCATGAAAACGAGGTTGCAACAGGCACTTGGGCACAACAGGCTGACGATGGAGTATCAACCTATCGTCGACATAGCGACAGGTCGCACGGTAGCAGCCGAGGCGCTTGTGCGCTGGAAGGAAAATGGAGAGACGATACCCCCGGACGTATTTATCCCTGTTGCTGAAAAAGCCGGGTTGATTAACCGGCTTACTATCTGTGTGATCGAAAATGTGCTTAAGGATATGGCGCCGGTTCTCGATGCCAATCCCGATTTTCACGTCAGCATCAACATAACCGCTGCGGATCTTTTCAACCGCGATTTCAGTGCCCAGCTCGCGTCACGTCTCGAGGAGGCGAACGTCACAAGCAGCCAGATCGTGCTTGAGATCACAGAACGTTCCACCGCTAACGCCGCCGATGCCATAGAAGCGATCAAGCGTCTGCGATCCCGCGGACACCGGATATTCATCGATGATTTCGGTACGGGATATTCGAGCCTCGCCTATCTCGGTGAACTCAATGTCGACGGGATAAAGATCGACAGGTCCTTTACCCAGACGATCGGAACCGGTTCTGTCTCGGTCTCAATCGTACCGCAGATCATCGGGATGGCCCATGTCCACCATTTGGATATCGTCGTCGAAGGCATCGAGACACCCGCCCAGCGTGACTATTTTGCGGCTCTTGTTCCCAAGGTTGACGGACAGGGGTGGCTCTTCGGCCGCCCTACCAGTGCGGCAACAATCAGGGAACTCCTGAATTCGCTCACATGAATGTTTCGTGCATACCGAACTGATTTGAAATCCGTCCCCTCCTGGATCATAAGTAACAACAAGCCATAAGGCACAATCAAATGGGATGATTTCTATGGAGGAAGACGCCGCCACTTTCGCGGCCCGATTGAAACACCGGGCGCATACCTATGGATTTTTTACATGTGTCCTTCTGGTCGTATCGTCCATCATCGGTGATGCGGGAGGTCCGCTTTTCAGCTGGCTCTGGCCCCTGTTGATCATCGGCGGGTTGTTGACCCTTTTCCTGGCCGTCTACCTTCGTTTCGATGCCGCGCTGTTTCGCTTTATCGCATCCCATGACGATGAGACCGAAGGCTGCCGCGCGGTAGATGACATTCTCGCGCGGATGCATTTACGAAAGCGGCCGGATAGGACGCGACCTTTGCAGGCGCGCATGACACGAACCAACGGCCTCTTGATGAAACTGCACCTTGCTTTTGCGGCTTTTCTTGCTTTATTCGCTGCGATAACAGCCTATGGGTTGTGGACCGGTTAAAGACAACCGGAGGGGGCATATGATCGAAAACAAACCGCTATTGCGGCGAGCGGCTGCCATGGTGCTTGCTGGCGTCGCGCGTGCCATAACCGGCGTGCGGCCGATTTGGCAGGGCTGTACGCCATCGAAGCGCCAGCGAATCTATTTCGCCAATCACGCCAGTCACGGCGATTTCATTCTGCTTTCCACATGCCTGCTCCCGGAAGAGCGCGAACGCACCCGTGCGGTCGCCGGAGCTGATTACTGGCGGAAAACCAGGATCCGGCATGTCCTGGCCCGTGACCTGCTCAATACGGTACTTGTCGAGCGGAACTGGGTGGAGCGTGAGCAAGACCCGATGGTCATAATGCTGAACGCGCTCGAAGATGGCCACTCGCTAATCATCTTTCCCGAAGGCACACGCAACATGACCGATGAGCCACTGCTGCGTTTCCGCTCGGGCCTATACAACCTGGCCTTCGCCCGGCCCGATGTCGAACTCGTTCCGTGCTGGATCGAAAACATGTCGCGCGTTCTTCCCAAGGGTGCTTTTCTACCGGTGCCGTTGCTTTGCCGCGTCATCTTCGGCGCGCCCGTCGAGCTCTCGCCCGCTGAAGATCGTCATGCTTTTCTCGACAGGGCGCGGCAGGCTTTGCTTGAGCTTAACCCGGAACACCAGAGGTCGCTCAACCATGGCTGAAACGATATGGCTGTTCCTTGGCCTCCTTGGCATATTGACGGCCGCTAGCGCCGTCGCGACCATGCTGAGCTGGAAGAGCACACGCAAAGGCGATGTTCTGCCTTCAACACTCGCCAATTTGAACTCGCGGATCAAGGCGTGGTGGATCATGATCGCCACCATCTCCATTGCATTCCTTTTCGGCAAGGGAGGCGTCATCCTGCTGTTCGCCTTTGTTTCTTTTGCGGCCTTGCGCGAATACGTGACGCTGACACACACGCGCCGCGGTGACCACTGGATACTGCTCGGTATGTTTTTGGTCATTATCCCGGTTCAATACTATCTGCTCTGGATCGAATGGTACGGAATGTTCTCGATCTTCGTGCCGGTCTATTGCTTCCTTGCGATGCCCGCTCTGACAGCGATCTCCGGCGACACGGAGCGGTTCCTCGAACGCGTCAGCGAGCAGCAATGGGGTATCATGCTCTCGGTCTATTGCCTCAGCCATGTACCCGCTCTGCTGACACTTCCGATACCCGGTTTCGAAGGCAAAGGGCTCCTGCTCATCGCATTTCTGATCGCCACTGTGCAGGGCAGCGATGTGCTGCAATATGTCTTCGGCAAGCTCTTCGGCAGGAACAAGGTCGCGCCAAAAATATCCCCCTCGAAAACGTGGGAGGGTCTGATTGGTGGTGTCATCAGCGCGTCACTGCTCGGAGCCGCGCTTTATTGGCTGACGCCTTTCACTCCTCTGCAAGCCGGCCTGATGGCCGGGCTTGCCTGCATCATGGGATTCTTCGGCGGATTGGTTGCCTCGGCGATAAAGCGCGATCGTGGCGTCAAGGATTGGGGCCACATGATCGAGGGCCATGGCGGCATGCTTGACCGGGCCGACAGTCTGGTCTTTGCCGCCCCGATCTTCTTTCACATGGTTCGTTACTTCTGGACTTAGCAACAGGCTATCTAGAGCAGGTCAGCTTTCGCGAGATCACGCAGCAGATGGCTCGCGCCATATGTCCATGGGGCACATTCGGTCGAAAGCCGGACGCGGTTCGACAATGTTCCCAACGACGGCGTCGAGATAGAAACGACGTCGTTCATCTTATGGGTGAAGCCCTTGCCAGGCCCGTCGCGATCCTTGACCGGCGCGAACATCGTGCCGAGGTAGAGCACAAGACCGTCCGGATACTGATGGTGCTGCCCGATCGTGGCTTCGACCAGCGATTCCGGTGTGCGTGATATTTTCGCCATGCTTGAATGGCCATCAAGCACAAACCCGTCCTCTCCCTCAACGCGCATGCTGAGTTCCGCCGCCTTGACAGTCTCTATGGTGAAATCACCATCGAACAGGCGGACAAATGGTCCGACAGAGCCCGAGGCATTGTTGTCTTTTGCCTTGCCCAGCAACAACGCCGAGCGCCCTTCCACATCGCGTAGATTGACGTCGTTGCCGAGTGTTGCACCAACGATCCGCCCGGCACTTGAAACGACCAGCACGATTTCGGGCTCCGGATTGTTCCAGCTCGAAATCGGGTGCAGTCCGACATCGGCTCCGAAGCCCACAGTCGACATGGGCTGACCCTTGGTGAAGATCTCCGCATCGGGACCGATCCCGACTTCGAGGTACTGGCTCCAGACGCCGCGGGCGATCAATGCCTCCTTGACCTGCATCGCCGCCGGGGAACCGGGCACGATCTTTGAGAGGTCCGCACCGATAAGTTTGAGAACGTCCTCACGCAGTGAATCAGCCTTTGCCTTGTCACCTTTCGCCTGCTCCTCGATGACCCGCTCGAGCAAGGAAGCGACGAAGGTCACGCCTGATGCTTTTACAGCCTGCAGATCTATCGGGGAAAGCAGCGCAGGAAGCGCCGGGTCATGTTTCTCCGTCCAGCTGTTCTCGATGATGGCGTCTACGTCACCAAGCTTTGTCCCCGCAGTTCCGGAAACATAACTGGCTGGATTGTCGAGTTCGGCAATATCACGCACGGTTGGCGCTGCTTTGGCAGTGATATCGAAAACCACGCCATCACGCACCGCAACAATCCGCGGGGTGGCATGGCCGGGAATTTTGGCGCGACCGACAAGAACACCGGAGCTGGGCACGATTGTATTTGGCATGGTCTGATTCCTGATATCTGTGGCGTGGCGCGCTGCGAATGGTGGCTGCGGATGAATGCGCCGCAGTTATGCGACAGGGCATCCCACCAATCAAGACCGCATGATGCAAGAGGCTCCAGCCAAATCAGGTTACGCTGAAGTCGTGTCAAACTCCGAGCGTTGCTTTCACCCGCGCCGGCGAAAAAGGTAGATTGTAAAGACGCTTGCCTGTCGCATTGGCGAGTGCGTTGGCAAGTGCAGCGGATGTCGGTCCCTGCGCAGCCTCGGCGACGCCGAGATAGGGCGAACCGGGATTATCCACAATATGGACATCAAGAGTGCCCGGTACAGCACTGAACCGCAGGATCGGATAGGTCGACCAATCTGAACTCCTAATCCGCGTATTGTCGAAATTGACCTCTTCATACATCGTCCAGCTCAACGACTGGATGATGCCGCCCTCCGTCTGGTTGCGGATGCTGTCGGGAGCCGCCGCCTCACCGCAATCGACAGCGGAAACGATGCGCGGTACGCGGATCTTGCCCGTTTCCTTGTCGACATCGATCTCCATCGCCAGTGCCAGATAGGCGGCATGGTTCTTGTATTTGGCAAAGGCAAATCCCCGGCCACGTCCTTCTGGCATGGGATTGCTCGACCAGTTGAAAGCCTCGGCCGCCGTCGAGATCACCTTGCGCGCCCTTGGATCCTCCATGTGCTTGAGGCGGAACTCGACCGGATCCGCTCCTGCTTCCTTCGCCAGTTGATCCATGAAACTTTCAATCGAAAACACGTTTGCGTAGGCGCCCAGCCCCCGTAGCGAAGAAACCCGCACTGGCATATCGGCGATGAAGTGCCAAAGCACCCGCAGATTGGGGATGGAATAAAGCGGTATGGCGTTGCGATCGCCGTTGCCAAGCGGCGTGATGCTCATCACGGGTTTGTCTGGTGGATAGCCCGGTTCCATCAGTTGCCCGGGTAGCAGTGCGCCCGCACTGCCCGGCCTTGCCGAGTGGGTGTTGCTCCATAGGTCGTACTTCCAATTGACGATCTTGCCTGACGCATCGAGTGATGCGCTGACCTTGGTCAGCATAGCCGGACCATAGGGTTCCCATAGGTGCTCCTGATCACGCATCCACTGTACCTTGACAGGTCGGCCTGGAAGGGCGCGCGCAATCAATGCCGCGTCGCCGGCTGCATCGTCGGCGCCGTTGTGTCCATAGCAGCCTGACCCTTCCGTATGGATGCAGCGTACCTTGTCCAGAGGCATGCCGAGCATTTGCGCGATCGCCTTGCGGTCCGGATAAACACCCTGGGTATGGGTCCACACGGTCATCGTGCCGTTGTCGAGATGAGCCACGGAGCACGAGGGTCCGATCGATGCATGCATCTGATATGGCCGCATAAACTGAGCGCTGAATGTCTTTACGCCGCCAGTAAAATCACCGCCGGCCTCGGCGACGACGCCCTGCTCGCTTTCGCTCCTTTGCAGAACGGCGGGTAGATCCTGCTCGTTCGGCAAGCGAGGCTTTTCTTCCCACTCGGCAAGGCCCGTCAGAGCCCGCATGGCTTGTACGGCCTGAAACTCCTTCTCCGCAGCCACCGCGAGAAAATTGCCATCGCGAATAACAGCAACCACACCCGGCATCGCCTTGATGGAGGCGGTATCGATATCCTTCAGCGTCGCGAACCAACTGGGCGGGCGGACAACGCGGGCATGCAACATCCCCGGCAGCCGCATATCCTGTACATATGCCGGACCGCCGGTAACCTTGGCCGGGATATCCACACGCGCGAACGGCTTGCCAATATATTCATAAGCGTCCGGGGACTTGAGCTTTGACTTCGGCTGCGCGTCCACATGCAGCATATCGGTCATGACCACTTCGCCATATCCGATCGACTTGCCATCAGGTCCGGCAATACGGCCATTCTGCGCCTTGAGCTGATCGGCAGGAACTTGCAATTTGCCGCTGGCTTGCTGGATCAGGATCTCGCGTACCTGCGCCGCGGCATTGCGGATTGCCGTGCCACTGTTCTGGACCGTCTGGCTGCCGGCGGTGAAGCCTTCGTCCGGGGTGATCGCCGTATCAGCAGTGATCAGATTGATCGACGCAGGCGGAACTTCGAGTTCTTCCGCCGCGATCTGACGCAGCGACGTCTTGGTTCCCTGCCCGAGTTCTGCCTTGCCGGTATAGACCGTAACCGAGCTATCCGCATCGATCCGGATCCATGCGTCCAGTGAAGGCGTATCGGCCAGGCTACCGGGCAGCTTGGGACCGGCCGCTACCGGTTCTGGTGGTTTCGCCGGTACATTGAGTTCGCCCTCCTGGGCGAAGGCATGGTCTTTCAGCGAAAAACTGACGACCAGCGCCCCGGTACCCAACAACAGGTTGCGGCGCGTAACATTCGGTAAGCGGGGAGCGTTCATCAGACTTTCCTTTCGCCGCTTGCAGGTGTCATGGCTGCTGTTTTCATCAATTCCCGTGCGCGTTTCACGGCTTTGAGAATACGCAAATGCGTTCCGCACCGGCACAAATTCGGTTCAAGCGTCACTTGGATTTCCGCATCGCTCGCATCGGGCTTCGATTGCAGCAATGCCTGGGCGCGCATCATCATCCCGGGAATGCAATAGCCGCATTGCGCAGCCTGTTCTTCGATAAATGCCTGTTGCATCGGGCCAGGACTATCGATGGTTCCGAGGCCCTCCACAGTCTTGATCTCGCGTCCCTCAAGCAAGAGGATCGGTGTCAGGCAGGAGAAGATTGCCTTCCCGTCCACCATCACGGTGCAGGCACCGCATTGCCCCAGTCCACAACCGAACTTGGCAGCGTTGAGTTCGAGGTCGTTGCGCAAGACATAGAGCAGCGGCGTCGCGGGATCGGCATCCACTTCGTGCGTGCTGCCATTGACGTTGAGTTTCATCACTGATCCTCCGCTCCTATATTGCTGGGGCCGCGCTCGATCCCGTCGGAGGGCCGGACGCTGACATGGTATTTACCGTTTCTGGTATCGGCTGCGCGTTGGACGACATCGGTCCACGCTGGCTGATCAGTAAAATGCTGGCGCAGATGGCC
The DNA here is from genome assembly GCF_020164455.1 of Phyllobacterium chamaecytisi. Taxonomy (GTDB): domain Bacteria; phylum Pseudomonadota; class Alphaproteobacteria; order Rhizobiales; family Rhizobiaceae; genus Phyllobacterium; species Phyllobacterium chamaecytisi. The sequence goes on along the minus strand of NZ_JAIQWW010000011.1, from coordinate 149,677 downwards.
AAGCAGATCGTTCAGCTGATCGTTTGTCAGCACATCGGCGAAACCTGGCATGATAGCGCTCGTCCGACCATTTGCTGCTGGAAGACCGTAGAGCACCATGTTGATGGCGTTTTGCGCGTCTGGTGCATGCACCGTGGAGCTGAGCCGCAGATCAAGTCCACCGAAAGGTTGCGGCCGGCCGTTTTCATGGCAAGCGGCACAGGCAGCCTTATAGATCGCAGCCCCTTTTCCGCCTGACGATGGATCGTTGCTTATCGCAGACGTGATCGGGCCCGATTTTATCTCTTCTAGGAGTTTGTCTGACTTGGCGCGACGCTCCGCGGAAGGTTCGCCCATGATCGATGCGATGTAAGTCGACATTGCACGAATATCGCTGTCGGGCAGCAGTCCGAGATTTCCGGTAACTTCACCCATGGGGCCATTAGCGACGCCGTGATCCGGGTGCCAGCCCTGCCGCAAATAGGTGTAGAGGCTATCCTTGTCCCAGACCACAGGCGCGGGCGACGATCCGTTGAGCGCGAAGGCGCTCCAACCCTCGGCTTCGCCGCCGGCAAGGTGCAATGAAACCTTTTCGGCACCAAGCGAATTGCGCGGTGTATGGCACGCACCGCAATGGCCCAGGCCATTGACCAGATAGGCACCACGGTTCCATTCCTCGTTTTGGCCTGCATCGGCCTGATAGGCGCCATCCCTGAAGAACAGCATCTTCCAGCCAGCCAGAACCAGACGCACGTTCAAGGGAAAAGGCAGTTCATTCGGTGGCGGCGTGGCTTTCACTGGCTGACGTGTCATCAGGAAAGCATACAGCGCACGGTTGTCGTCATCCGAGACATTGGTGAAGTGATCATACGGGAAAGCGGGATAGAGATGCTCGCCCTTGCGTCCGACACCATCGCGCATGGCCCGCTGAAAAGCCGCTTCCGACCATGTTCCTATACCGGTCTCCGCGTCGGGCGTGATGTTGCTGGAATAGATCGTCCCGAACGGTGTTGGAATGGTCAGCCCGCCGGCAAAGGATTTTCCGCCGGGATTGGTATGGCAAGCCGTGCAGTTGCCGACGGCGGCGAGTTTCGCCCCATGCTCAATCAAGGCCTGATCGAAGGATGCACGTTCTGGTGGTTTGATTGGAGCAATTTCCGGCCTCCACGCGTAAACAAAAACACCCGCAACACCGACAACGATCAGCGCTCCAAGACCGGTAAGAAAACGACCGAATTTCACAGGCAATCCTTGGAATCAAACGTCCAACCATCGGGGCCGGGATACTCGGCGCGTGCAAAAGTTGGCGAGAACTTAGAACGAATCCAATGTTAGATATATCAGCAACTTGGGTCAATTAAGCCGGGGCGCAATGCAATCAAGATTGTGTGATCGTTATACAAACTACATAAGCCGTTTCTTACGCAACAACTGACATCACGTGTCAGTAGCATCTCAATTTTGGCTTTCGAAGCCTTGTCATCTCGCGCAACAGCGGCGCTAGATCAGGTATGTATCCGGTCTTCCAACCGTCAAGGCAATCATGAGGCCATCGGCTTATCAATTGGGACTGATTTTCGTAACCGGCTCGGCCATTGCATGGAGCCTTGCGGGTCTGTTCACGCGCGTCATCCCGCAGGACAATTGGACCATTCTCGCATGGAGGGGGATTTTCGGTTCGCTCGGCATAGCAACGGTGATAGCCTTTACCGAGCGCGGCCGGTTCTGGGCGAGCTTCCGCGACATGGGTCAGGCTGGTTGGCTTTTCGTTGGCATTTCCGCGCTCGGCATGGTGTTTTTCATCAGTGCCTTGAAGGAAACCACCGTAGCGCATGTCGCTGTTATCTATGCAACCATCCCGTTTGTGGCCGCGATCCTTGGCTGGTTCGTTCTCGGTGAAAGATCGACGTGGAGCGCCATTCTGGCCAGCATCGCTGCTGCGATCGGGGTGTCACTCATGGTTGGTTTCAGCATCGAAGGCACTGTCTTCGGCGATGCTCTCGCTTTTGGCATGACACTTTGTATGGCGGTGCTGATGATCATCGTCCGCCGTTCGCCTGATGTTTCTGTCATGCCGGCGGCCTGCCTGTCGGCTCTCTTCAGTTCCCTCGTCTGCTGGCCGCTTGGCAATCCGCTTGGCGTGACCGCCAATGATCTGATGCTGATTGCGCTTTTCGGCATATTGGTTTCTGCCGTGGGCCTTGCCCTCTTCACCCTTGGAGCCAAGCTCCTTCCGCCGATCGAAACCGCGCTGATCGGTTCTCTCGACGCTCCCCTGGCGCCATTTTGGGTCTGGCTTGTGTTCAGCGAGGTGCCAAGCAGGAGTACAGTGTTTGGTGGATCGATCGTTTTCGCTGCGGTGATCGTTCATGTGATTTCCGGCGCATCGCGAAAGGCCAAAGCACAACGCCTGGTTCAACAGAATAATGTATCATGACCCAATCTTTACGCTGATTGACAAGCTGAACCAAAAGCGGCGAGAATCGTGTCGAGCTCAAGCTCGGGGGACGCGCGAAAATGTTGGAAGCCGCCATAAAACCGGACGTTCAAGCATTCTTCGACAAACGAACGAATTCCGTCCAGTACGTAGTTGCAGATCCCGTGACCCGGCATTGTGCAATCATCGATTCTGTTCTGGATTTCGACGAAAAGTCCGGAGCAACGGCTACCGTCAACGCCGACCGAATCTTGGAGTTCGTCGACGCCAATCGCTTGAAGGTTGAGTGGATACTGGAGACCCATCCCCACGCCGACCATTTTTCAGCAGCCGACTACTTGCGAACGAAAACGGCCGCAACGACCGCGATTGGCAGCCATATCGTCGAGGTTCAGGCCTTATGGAAGCAATTCTATAACTGGCCGGATTTTCCGGCAAACGGATCGCAATGGGACCACCTATTCAACGCCGGAGATTATTTCAGTATTGGAAAGCTGACCGGGGCCGTGATGTTCTCACCGGGCCATACACTTGCATCGATCACCTATGTCATTGGCGATTCCGCCTTCATTCACGATACAATGTTCATGCCGGACGGCGGAACCGCCCGCTGTGACTTTCCCGGAGGGAGCGCCGAGCATCTATGGCAGTCCATTGAATCGATTCTTGCGCTCCCGGACGAGACCAGGGTCTTTGTCGGTCACGACTATCAACCAGGGGGGCGTGAACCTCTGTGGGAAAGCACAGTGGGCGACCAGAAGCGCCACAATATCCACGTCTCCCAATGCAATTCTCAAGCAGAGTTCGTGGCAATGAGACAAGCCCGCGACAAGACCCTGCCCATGCCCAGACTTATTCTGGCAGCCCTGCAGGTCAACATGAATGGTGGTCGGCTGCCTGAACCAGAAGCGAACGGTGAACGTTTTCTGAAAATACCCTTGAATGCACTCGGCGACACGAAATGGGATTGACCTTGCATTGTCAGGTCATGAGCGCCAAGGTATGCGAGGTCGTGCACTCTAAATCTGCTGGCCAGATTTACGAATTCATAACCTAATGACCAGCTGACAGGTCACGGCAAGGCATGAACAAGATTGAACTCGAAAAACAGCCACACGGTATCACCGAGACAAATCCGGCTCGGCTTGGCATACGGCTGAAACTGGCACGGCAGACACGCGGCCTCACACTGAAGGCCCTCTCCGAAGCCGCCAACTGTTCAGAAAGCCTGTTGTCAAAAATCGAGAATGGCAAGGCATCGCCTTCCCTGCCGATGCTGCACCGATTGGTCCAGGTTCTCGAAACCAACATCGGCTGGATGTTCGAAGAGTCGGACGGCGAGGAAGGTATCGTCTTTCGCGCGGGCGCAAGGCCACTGATCGCGCTTGATCCTCTGCGGCGCGGTGAAGGCATATCGCTGGAGCGCGTCATTCCCTATTCGCCTGGGCACCTGCTCCAATGCAACATCCATCATATCGAAAAGGATGGAGCCAGCGCAGGCCCGATCCAGCACGCAGGCGAAGAAGTGGGCTATATCCTGGCGGGCGAAGTGGAACTGACAGTCGGCGAAAAACATTTTCAGCTGACGGAAGGGGACGCATTCGTCTTCAACTCCGATCTGCCCCATTCCTACCGGAACACGGGCAACAAGCGTGCAAGTATTTTCTGGGTCAATACACCACCGACGTTTTAGGCGCCGCCGCACTTTTGGCATCAGATTGAACTTGCTCCAATGTCATTCAAACTACTTGACATGCATTCAAGTCTCTTGAATTATGTCCTCGCGTTCAGTTTTTTAAGCAAGCCCTCACATGGGCGTTCCATCAAATAAAAGGGGAATCGGGATGCGTCTTACCAAAATACTTTCGGGCTGTGCTGCAGCCGTCGCCATGTCTCTTGTCGTTGGCTCGTCCGCCTGGGCCGATACCTTTGCGCTGGTCACGATCAACCAGCAGGCACTTTTCTTCAACCAGATCAACGAAGGTGCGCAGAAGGCCGCCGATGCGGCCGGCGCCAAACTGGTTATCTTCAACGCCAACAATGTTCCAAGCGCCCAGAATGACGCCATGGAGAATTATATCACCCAGAAGGTTGACGGCATTATCCTGGTTGCTATCGATGTGAACGGTGTGAAGCCTGCGATTACGGCTGCCAAGACTGCAGGCATTCCGGTTATCGCCATCGATGCGCAGATTCCTGATGGCGACAACATTGCCTTTGTCGGCGTCGACAATACCAAGGCAGGCGAAGACATCGGCAAGTTCTATGCTGACTACGTCAAGTCCAACTTGTCGGGAACTGCCAAGATCGGCGTGATTGGCGCTCTCAATTCCTTCATTCAGAACCAGCGTCTGGACGGCTTCAAGAAGGCTGTTGCGGACAGTGGCCAGAAGATCACTTTCCTCGATACAGTCGATGGCCAGAACGTACAGGATGTGGCTCTGACCGCCGCCGAAAACCTGATGACCGCCAATCCGGACATGACGACGCTCTACGCGACAGGTGAGCCGGCTTTGGTCGGCGCCGTTTCGGCCGTTACGAGCCAGGGCCGCACTGGAGACGTCAAGGTCTTCGGTTGGGACCTGACCAAGCAGGCCGTTGAAGGCATCGATGCCGGCTGGGTCACAGCAGTTGTTCAGCAGGACCCCGCCGGTGAAGGCAAGGCTGCCATCGAGGCATTGACCAAGCTGAAGAAGGGCGAAAAAATCGAGCCCATCATCAATGTGCCGGTAACAATTGTTACGAAGGAAAACGTCGACCAGTTCCGCGGCATGTTCAAGTAGAACAAGTGCTGCAAGGGCGCGGCCGCACATGCCGCGCCCAATCCTGTCGTCATTTTAACCCAATGGTATTGCGATGAACGATATTGGCAATGAAACCTACCGGGTCCGCATGACCGGCATATCCAAGCGGTACAATACGATCCAGACACTCGACAATGTATCGTTGAGCCTCAAGCCCGGTGAAGTGCTCGGTCTCGTCGGCGACAATGGTGCCGGCAAATCGACCCTGAGCAAGGTTTTGTCCGGGGCCGTCATACCGGACGCAGGAACTATCGAGATCGACGGCAAGACCGTATCTTTTTCCTCGCCCGCCGACGCAAGATCAGAACATGTGGAGATGGTCTATCAGGACCTTTCCCTGTGCGACACCGTCGATGTGGCAGGTAATATATTCCTTGGAAGGGAACCGAGACGCCGGATATTGGGTGTACCGTTTCTCGACAAAAAGCGGATGCACGATGAGGCTCGCGCCATGCTCGACCGGCTTGGCATCGTCATTGCCGATACGGGTTTGAAGGTTGAAAATCTCTCCGGTGGCCAGCGTCAGTCCATCGCCATCGGCCGCGCGGCTTCCTTCGAACCTTCCGTTCTCATTATGGACGAACCAACGGCGGCGCTCGCCGTGGCCGAGGTTGAGGCAGTTCTTGATCTTATTCGTGCTGTCAGCGCCCGCGGCGTCAGCGTGATCCTGATCACCCACCGTCTGCAGGATCTGTTCCTGGTCTGCGACCGCATCCAGGTCATGTATGAGGGGCGCAATGTCGCCGAAAGGCGCATTGAAGACACCAGTATCGAAGACGTGGTGAACCTCATCGTCGGGCGCAAGTTCCAGGCTCGTTCGGCGCGCCGCAGCGAAGAGAATGGAGCACGGCCATGAGCAATCCATCGACTTCAAGCAACGATGCGCTGCATCCAGCCGCCGCTCAAACGCGCGTCCGAAAAAGCACATTGCACGATCGTTTCATGGCCAACGGCAGCGTCGTTTCGATCGCCATCTTCTTTCTGGTCGTGTGCCTGTTGTTCTCCGGCATCACCGACGCCTTTCTAACCACACCCAATCTTCTCAATATTGTCAGGCAATCGGCACCATTGCTGATCGTGGCCGCTGCCATGACCTTTGTCATCACCACCGGGGGTATCGATCTGTCGGTCGGTTCCGTACTCGCACTCGTCGCCACCCTGTCAGCTGTGACATTGCAAGCGGGCCTGCCTTGGCCACTCGTCATTATCGCCATGCTGCTGCTCGGCGCTGCCATTGGTGCAATTCAGGGCTTCTTCATCGCCTATGAGCGTATACCCGCTTTCATTGTTACGCTGGCCGGCCTGTCTGTCATCCGCGGCATAGCTCTGCTTATCACTGGCGGTTATTCCATCCCGGTCGAAGCAACAAGCCCGTTCACGGTGATCGGCCGCGCCTGGTTTCTCGGTGTGCCGGTCCCCGCGCTGATTGCCCTCGTCGTGCTTGTCGTCGCGTACCTCGTCTTCAACGAAACCCGCTTCGGCCGCTACGTGACCGGCATTGGTGCGAACGCCGAGGCTGTACGCCGCGCCGGTGTCGATACGCGGCTGACAACATTGATGGTTTATGTCCTCTCGAGCACGGCAGCGGCAGCTGCTGGTATCATCCTCGCCGCCCGCCTCGGCTCTGGTTCATCCAATGCCGGACAAGGCTTTGAGCTGGAAGTGATTGCCGCCGTCGTGCTTGGCGGCACCAGCCTCTTCGGTGGCCGGGGAACCCTGATCGGTACGGTGCTCGGCGCTTTGACCGTCGCCGTTATCGGCAACGGCCTCATCCTTGCTCATATGTCACCATTTCTCACGCCCATCGTTACCGGCACGATCATTCTGGTCGCAATCTGGTTGAACTTTAGACTGTTCCGCGGCGCGATCCGGAGCAGATGAATGACTGGTCTCGACTTTCAGAGTAATAAACGTGAACGAGCACCGATCGGGATCAAGTCCGGAACGGTGATGACCGTTCAGGGCCCTCTGCCTGTCGGCGAAATGGGCGTTACCCTCATGCATGAGCATATTCTGCTGGATGGAGCGACAACATGGAAATGCCCGTGCCATCCTGACGAATTGGCCATGGCGGATCAGCCCGTGTCGATCGAGATCATCGGCGAATTGCGCATGAATCCATACATGAATCGCGACAACGTTTCTTTGGATGATAGTGACCTCGCCCTTTCTGAACTAAAGCGCTTTCAAGCGCTCGGTGGCCACACCGTCGTCGATCCCACCAACATCGGCATCGGCCGCGATCCAGTGAAGTTGCGGCGCATCTCCCGGATGGCCAATCTGAAGATTGTCATGGGCTCCGGGTTCTATCTGCAACACACCCATCCCGAATGGCTGAAAGATATGGATGTCGATGCGGTCACCGAATTTCTCGTCAACGATGTGGGTGGCGGCGAAGCGCAACCCGAGATCATGGCGGGTATTATTGGCGAAGTTGGCGTCAGCAAGGACTTCACATCTGAAGAGCGCAAGTCGTTGCGGGCCTCAGCGCGTGCGTCGCGTATCACCGGCGTACCGCTGTCGATCCATCTGCCGGGTTGGGAGCGTCTTGCCAATGAAGTGCTGGATATCGTCGAAGAAGAAGGCGCCGACCTTCGCCACACGATACTTTGCCATATGAACCCCAGTCACGAGGATCTGCCCTACCAGGCGGGGCTCGCCAAACGCGGCGCGTTTCTGGAATACGATATGATTGGCATGGACTATTACTATGCCGATCAGGATGCTCAATCACCATCTGACGAACAGAACGCCCGTGCCATTCGCTCACTCGTCGATATGGGTTTTGGCGACCGCGTTCTGCTTTCTCAGGACGTATTTCTGAAGATGATGCTGACCCGTTTTGGCGGCTTCGGCTATGGCTACATACTCAAGCATTTCGTGCCACGCCTCAAGCGCCATGGCGTCGATGCCGGAACCATCGAGCGCATGCTCACAGACAACCCCAAATCCGTATTTTCTTCGGCGGCCTGATCGCTGCGTTTTGGTACTCAAGGAGTTTTCATGTCCAAACACAAAGTTCTTCTCGCCGGCGAGTCGTGGGTTTCCACCGCAACCCATATCAAGGGTTTCGACCAGTTCCCGACTGTCACTTATCACACCGGCGCCGACGAATTGCTGAAGGCGTTGAAAGACAGCGACTTCGATGTGAAATTCATGCCGGCGCACGAAGCGCAGCGCGATTTCCCGCAGACGATTGAAGCGTTGTCGGAATATGAGGCGATCATTCTCTCGGATATCGGCGCCAACACATTGCTCCTGCATCCGGATACCTGGATTCATTCGAAGACCACGCCGAACCGGCTTCGCCTGCTGCGCGACTATGTTCGCAATGGTGGTGCGCTGCTGATGTTTGGAGGCTACTACAGCTTCCAGGGTATCAATGGCGGTGCGCGCTATCACAAGACGGCGGTCGAGGAGGTCCTGCCGGTCACCTGCCTTTCCGTCGATGATCGCGTTGAGGTGCCCGAAGGGTTCACCCCTGTCGTAACCGGCTCTGGCGACCATCCCATTTTGCAGGGACTCGGCAAGGACTGGCCGATCTTGCTCGGTTACAATGAGGTCACGGTCAAGGACGGTGCGGAAGTTCTCGCAACTGTATCCACCGAATACGGCTCACAGCCTCTCCTCGTCACGGGCACATATGGCAAAGGCCGCACACTCGCCTGGACCTCCGATGTCGGTCCGCATTGGCTCCCTTCAGATTTCATCGCCTGGAAGGGCTATAAGACGCTGTTCGAACAGATGCTTGCCTGGGCGATTGCAAAAGATTGACCCAAATCGCAATGAACACGGGGGTCAAGATCAACGGAGAGCGTCTCCTTCAGAGACTGGATGACTTCGCGGCTATTGGCGCAACCCCAGCTGGCGGCGTCAACCGCCAGGCGCTGTCTCCCGAAGATCGCAGCGCTCGGGCTAAACTTGCAAATCTGGCTTTAGAGCGCGGCTTTGGCGTTTTCCAGGATCCAATGGCCAATTTGTTCATCCGCCGGCCTGGGCTTTCCAACGACCTTCCGCCCTTCCTGATCGGCAGTCATCTCGACAGCCAGCCTATGGGCGGCCGCTTCGATGGCGCGCTTGGTACGTTGTCAGCCTTCGAAGTGCTCGAATCCCTGGAGGATGCCAGTATCCAGACACCTAGAGCCGTGGAGGTGGTCGCCTGGACCAATGAGGAAGGCAGCCAATACGCTCCGGGCTGCATGGGCTCGATGGCCTTTGCCTCGGGTGCAATTCCGATCGAGTGGTATTCCGCCCATTCTCCAGACGGCAAGGTATTGGGTGAGGAACTTGCGGCGACCCTCGCCGCCCTTCCGCAAGCGATTCTGCGCCCGCTGGGAAACCCACTTTCCGGCTATCTTGAACTGCATATCGAACAGGGACCGTCGCTTGAGCGCGAGAACATCCCGATCGGTATTGTCCATGCGATTCAAGGCACGCGCTGGCTCGAGGTCGTGGTTACGGGCCAGACCGCACATGCCGGAACGACACAACTCTCATTCCGCCGCGATCCGCTCGTGGCAGTCACCGAAGCGCTACAGGAGCTTTACAATTCCGTCATGCCCAATGATGAGCGGGCCCGATTGACCATCGGCCGCATATCGCTAGAGCCGGCGTCAATCAACGCCATTCCCGGCAAGGTCTCCTTCAGTGTCGACCTGCGCCATCCGGACGCTTCAGAACTGGCGCGGCTGGAGGACCATGTGCGCGTAACCTGCGAAGAGAAGGCGTCGGCATTCGGCTGTGCAGCAACCATCCGCCGAACATTCGACATGCCGCCCGCGCAATTTTCTCCGCTGCTATTGCAAGCTGTCGATCGGGCGGCAACGCGTCTCGGTGTCGCTTCCAAGCCAATGCTATCGGGCGCCTTCCACGATGCACTTTTCCTCGCACGGGTCACCGATGCTGCCATGATTTTCGTGCCCTGCCGCGATGGTCTCAGCCACAATGAAGCAGAATTCGTCGAGCCCGAACACTCCATACTGGGCGCACAGGTTCTGCTGGAATCAACTCTGGTCGCGCTTCAGATGGCTATGGAATAGCCGCTATTCGAGCGTTCCGCTGCATGTATCGCGGTGGCTGCCCGAAAGCCCGCAGAAATGCGCGGCGCATTCGTTCACGATCACCGAAGCCAACATCGCGGGCGATTGTATCGATCGGGATGCGCCCATTTTCAATCATCAACCGTGCCGCCTCCACGCGCAGGTTCTCGATGGCCTTGGCGGGTGATTGACCCGTTTCCGCCTGAAACGCTCTGCTGAACTGGCGTGGGCTCAGATGCACGACTTCCGCGAGTTGCTCTACCGATAGCTCCTTGTGCAGATTTTCCCTGGCATAGATAAGACTCTTTTGGATTCGGTCAGACTTCGGATCAAGTTCGAGCAGCGCCGAGTACTGCGATTGCCCACCCGCACGGCGATGATAGACGACCAGCTTTCGGGCAACTGACTTAGCTATCTCAGTCCCCAGATCCTTTTCCACCAGCGCCAAAGCCAGATCGATACAGGAGGTCATGCCGGCCGATGTCCAGACCGGCCCGTCGATGATGAAGATGCGATCTTCCTCCATCTTCACGTTAGGAAAAGCCCTCTGGAAATCCCGGGCATGGAACCAGTGGGTAGTCGCGCGCCGCCCGTCCAGGAGCCCAGCATCGGCAAGGATGAAAGCGCCGGTACAGGTCGAGCCGATGCGGCGTGATCGCGGTGCGACTTCGCGCAAGAAATCGATCAGGCCTGACGACACCGGCTCGACGTCATTGTTACCCACCACCAGCACCGTATCGAATGGAGCGTCGCTAAAAGGATCAGTGCTGACAGAAAATCCAGCCGAAGACGCGATCAGCCCGCCCCTTTCCGACAATAGGCTGATTTTATAGTGAGGCTCATCGAGCGCCAGATTGGCAAACTCGAACACTGTCGTAGCGGCGAGATTGAGAACCTGAAATCCGGGGAACAGGATTATTCCAATGTGACGCATCGAGAGAATGTCCTAAAAGGTGGTATATATGGCATTTAAGACATAATGGCCGAGATGTAAAGTCTCTCCATCGAAGGGAATTATCCCCGAACAATGGAGCAGATACATGACCAGCACATTATCCAAGGGCACCGCCCTTATCACCGGCGCATCTTCTGGCATCGGCGCCGTCTATGCGGACCGGCTTGCCAAACGCGGTTATGACCTCGTTCTCGTTGCGCGCAACCGTGAAAGACTCAATGCTCTCGCATCGCGCCTGACGACGGAAACGGGACGGACAGTCGAAGTCGTTACTGCGGATTTGGGCAGCGAAGAAGGCATTGCGCGCATCGAAGACATCCTGCGTACCGACGCGAGCATAACGATGCTTGTTAACAATGCCGGTGTCGGCGCCACTGCACCGCTGCTGCAGTCCGATCCGGCCAAGATGGACGCGATGATCATGCTGAACGTCGTGTCCCTTAGCCGACTTACCAAGACGGCCGCTCCCGGCCTCGTCGAGCGTGGTGGCGGCACCATCATCAATATCTCGTCGATCGTAGCTGTAGCCCCTGAACGCCTGAATGGCGTCTACGGTGGTACCAAGGCTTTCGTGCTGGCGTTCAGCCAATCGCTACATCATGAGCTGGCTGACAAGGGCATCCGTGTCCAGGCCGTTCTTCCAGGCGCTACCAGCACGGAGTTCTGGGATGTCGCCGGCTTGCCCGTCAGCAATCTTCCAGAGAGCATCGTCATGTCGGCCGAAGACATGGTTGATGCGTCTCTAGCTGGCCTCGACCAGGGGGAACTTGTCACCATCCCCGCTCTTCCGGATGCGGCCGACTGGAACACCTTCGAGGCGGCGCGTCAGGCGCTCGGTCCCAACCTGTCACACAGCAGGCCGGCTGCTCGTCTGCTGAGTCACTAAAGAACTAATGGCGCGCGCAGGGCTCGTGCGCGCCATAGTCTGAAAAAAAGCTACGAATCGTGCCAACGCATTGACACAATAAGCGTATATCCGGCTGTCGACCTGTCCACTCTCTTATCATCAAACCAACTCACCGGGCCGACAATGTCTCGCAAACTGGCACTACGCCGATTAGGCGTATTCTCCATATTTCTTGCACCAAGTCGTCTGAGAGCATTTGCCCGCAGCACCGAACTTGGCCTCGTTCTTGCGGCGGCGGCTGTCGGTATCGTGTCGGGCTTCATCGTCACCGCCATGAGCTTCATCGCGCAGCAGATGCACGAGTTGATTTTCGGGTTGAACGAAGGCGAACGGCTCTCGTCGATCATGGCGAATGACCACGTTCTCTTGCTCGTCGCACCTGTGACGGGCGGCGCCATTTTGGGATTCGTGCTGCTCATTCTCAACCGTTACCGGAAAAGACCCATGGTCGACCCTATCGAGGCAAACGCGCTGCACGGCGGACGTCTTTCACTCAATGACAGTCTCATCATTGCTGCTCAAAACCTCATCTCCAACGGTTTCGGAGCATCGGTTGGTCTCGAAGCTGGCTACACCCAGCTCGCATCGGGCCTTGCTTCGAAGATTGGCCTCTCCCTGCAATTGCGTCGTTCGGACCTGCGCATCCTCGTCGGCTGTGGCGCCGCCGGCGCAATTGCGGCTGCGTTTAATGCTCCTCTGACCGGTTCATTCTACGCTTTCGAGCTGATCATCGGTTCCTATACGATCCTTAGTCTGGCGCCCGTCGTCGTTTCAGCACTCGCTGCAACAATCATCGCGCGGATGCTCGCCGGCAATAATTTCATCATCGATATCGGCAGTTTCGGCACAGTGGTCCCCGCAGATTATATCCCGGCTCTGCTTCTCGGTGTCTTCTGCGCGCTGGCCGGCATCCTTCTCATGAAGGGGGTTGCGTTTATCGAGCAGATTGCGCGAAAGAGCTTTATTCCCGGACCGATCCGGCCATTGTTTGGCGGTGCACTCATCGGCCTTTTGGCGCTGATCTCACCTCAGGTTCTTTCCGGCGGCCATGGCGCGCTGCACCTCAATCTCGATAACACAACTCCGATTGCGGCTTTGATTGGCGTCCTCCTGCTCAAGGCGTTTGCCTCGGCGATTTCCATCGGTTCGGGTTTCCGCGGCGGCCTGTTTTTCGGCTCGCTGTTCATGGGCGCATTACTGGGCAAGCTCTTTGCCTATTCGGCACCCTACGTCTTCGCCCATGCCACGTTGACACCCGTAATATACGCCGTTGTCGGCATGAGTGCCCTGGCCGTTTCGGTCATCGGCGGACCCATGACCATGACGTTCCTCGCCCTCGAGATCACAGGGGACTTTCCGATAACGGTATTGGTCCTTGCAGCCGTGATTACCGCCTCGCTCACTGTACGCAATCTGTTCGGCTATTCCTTCGCTACCTGGCGTTTCCACCTGAGAGGCGAAAGCATCAGAAGTGCGCATGATGTAGGCTGGATCCGCAATCTGACCGTGGCCAAGCTCATGCGTGTCGATGTCCGTACAGCGCCATCCAACCTGAGCATTGATGAGTTCCGTCGCGATTTCCCGCTCGGCTCAACCCAGCGCGTGATCATTGTCGACGATAACAACAAATACGCCGGCATGGTTCTGGTACCGGAGGCACATTCGGGCGTGACCGAAAGCTCCGACGAAGGCCAATCGATTGTCGGCCTGATCAAATACAAGAACGACTTCCTGCAACCACAGATGAACGCCAAACAGGCTGCCGCTATTTTTGACAAGGCGGAAAGCGAAGAACTGGCTGTCGTCAATGATCTTGTCGAGCGCCGCGTCATCGGTCTGCTCACTGAAAGCCATACACTCCGCCGCTACAGCGAAGAACTGGACAGACAGCGACGCGATGTTTCCGGAGAAATCTAGAGCATCTCAAGCGGTCGTTTTCGTCGCGGCGGAGGGAAAGCTTCATCCAGAACAGCAAGTTGATCCGCCGTCAGCTTAACATCGACTGCGCGACGATTCTCCCGTATGTGCTTGGAGGTACTCGATTTTGGAATAGCGATGACACCGTCGTGGCTCAGAACGAAAGCCAATGCCACCGCCGCCGGACTTGCCCCACACTCCTTGGCAATACGCGCGAGTGCCGGATGATTGAGCATCCGCCCCTGCTCGATCGGCGAATAGGCCATTATCGGCATCTTGTGTGCCTGGCACCAGGGCAATAGCTCAAACTCGACGCCGCGCCGGCTGAGATTATAGAGCACCTGGTTCGTCGAGACAGCCTTGCCGCCGTCGATCGCCTGAAGCTCTTCCATATCTTCCGTGTCGAAATTGCTGACACCCCAATGACGGATCTTCCCGGCCTTGATCAGATCTTCGAATCCAGCCACCGTCTCTTCAAGCGGGTAGCCGCCGCGCCAGTGTAGGAGATAGAGGTCTATCGTTTCGCATTTCAGTCGCTTGAGACTGCGTTCGCAGGCAAGTGCTGTACCCCTTCGTGATGCATTTGATGGTAAGACCTTGCTTACCAGAAAAACCTCGTCGCGCCTGTGTTCGATGGCTTCGGCGACCACTTCCTCTGCCCCGCCATTGCCATACATTTCCGCCGTATCGATCAGGCTCATGCCGAGATCGAGGCCAAGCCGCAATGCATCCGCTTCCTGATAGAACTGCCGTCTGTCCTCGCCCATGAACCATGTCCCCTGACCGAGCACCGGAACCATCGCGCCTGAGGGAAGAGCCGTCTGCTTCATCATGTTTCACCTTGCATTGCCGTTGTGAACCGCGCTTTGGCTTCAGCGCTCCAGACCTGTTCCGCATCGTAGTTGCCTTCGAAGGCCGGAACACCCGCCGGTAACGAGATCCAGGAATGTTTGGTCGTCGTGAAACAATGAATGTCGGGAGTTAGCTTGGCAGCGTCGTCCAGCGTGCCGACGTAAACGAGCGCGAAGGTCTCGCCAAGTTGGGCATGATTGGCCCATAGCGGTACGGCACAGCGCGGGCAGCGATGGATCATCTGGCCGGCTGGCAATGCCGACGCCGTGTGAATTGCGTCAGGCTTGCCCTCACCGGTGAGTGTGACGCGGTCCGCCTCGATCATGGCGTTGACCGCGAAAGCCGAACCCGACATCCGCTGGCAATAACGGCAGTGGCAGCCGTGGACAACGATCGGCGCAGTTTCCATGCGGTAGCGCACATGGCCGCAAACGCAACCGCCAGTCAGCTGGCCCGAGACATCCGAATCTTTCGCCATTAGTACTCCTCCTTGCGCTCCCGATGATTGCGCAATTGCATCAGGAAGTGAAGGCTCCGGATCGCCGGCACCTGCTTGCATTCAGCGAAATTGACGAAAGCTGCGCCATTGCAACGTTCGATTCCTTGGGTTAACTCTGTCAACCCGCAAGGCCGGCTGAAAACTCAAACAGCAGGACGCCGGCCTGTTTGAACGGTGTGAAATGGGAGGGGACCCGGAATGTCACGGTGGCTGGTCGTCACGGGATGGATAGACGAATTCAATCGTCGCATAGCAATTGTTGCAATCTACTTTGTGCTCTTTGCATCGCTGGTTTGCGCCTTTAACGCCTTTTTGCGTTACAGCATCGGCACGATGATCTGGCTGGACCACAATGTCGGTGTCGGCGGCCTGTTTCGCGGTATCCTCGCCATTTATGGCCGCAATTCAAATTCGCTTTCCGAACTGCAGTGGTATCTCTTCGCCGGCATGGTCATGCTCGGCGGCGCCTGGACGTTGAAGTTGAACGAGCACGTGCGCGTCGACCTCGTTTACGGCTCCGTCAGCGAAAGAACGAGGACGTGGATCGATTTGCTTGGCGGCCTGTTTTTCCTGCTGCCGATATGTTGCCTGATGATTTATTTCACGTGGCCCTGGTTCGTTCTGTCATGGGTAACCAATGAAGGATCGTCCAACTCCGGCGGTCTTCCGCTCTGGCCCGTCAAGTTGAGCCTTCCCGTGGGCTTCGCACTGGTGGGCCTTCAGGGCATTTCAGAACTCATCAAATGCTATCTCGCCCTCACTACTGATTATGTTCGCGAATTTGCCTACGAGAAACCCGTTCAATGATGACATTCTTCGCTGATAATCTTGCCCCGTTGATGTTCTTCGGGCTGATCATCTTTATGGTGATCGGCTATCCCGCAGCATTTTCCCTCGCCGCAGTCGGGCTTTTCTTCGGCTTTATTGGCATCGAAATGGGCGAAATCAGCCCGGACTTCCTGGGTAATCTCACCTACCAGATGTTTTCGGTCCTCTCCAACGAGTTGCTGTTGGCCATCCCGTTTTTCACGTTCATGGGCGTCATCCTTGAACGATGCGGCCTCGCCGAGGACCTGCTTGAAGGGTTCGGACAGCTGTTCGGTGGCGTTCGCGGCGGCCTTTCCTACGCGGTCATCCTGGTCGGCGCCATTCTTGGCGCGATCACGGGAACCGTCGCAGCCTCGGTGATCGCCATGGGGCTCATTTCGCTGCCGGTGATGGCGAAATACGGCTACAACATCCGCCACGCCACCGGCGTCATCGCGGCTTCCGGAACGATCACCCAACTTATTCCGCCATCGCTTGTGCTCATCGTCCTTGCCGATCAGCTCGGCAAGTCGCCGGGTGATATGTATATCGGTGCGACCGGAGCGAGCATCGTTCAGGTGCTGCTGTTCGCGGGCTGGGTGTTCGTCCTCAGCATCATCAGGCCGGATCACGTTCCAGCGCTTCCGCCCGAAGCGCGTACCCTCCGTGGCTGGCCGCTGCTGGCACGCTGCGCTCGCGGCATGATCCCCTCGCTTGCGCTCATCTTCATCGTGCTCGGCACGATCTTCATGGGCCTTGCCACACCCACGGAAGCCGGAGCGATGGGGGTTGTCGGTGCCATGTTCATTGCCTGGCTGAACCGCCGCCTCACTTGGAAGCTCGTTTATCAGGCGATGGATATGACGATGCGGCTGACTGCCATGGTCGTATTCATTCTGCTCGGCGCGCGCGTGTTCAGTCTGGTGTTTCAGGGCGTCGGCGGCGGTCACTGGATCGAAACCATGCTGACCTCCCTGCCGGGAGGGGTCGTCGGCTTTCTGATCTTCGTCAATATCTTCATATTTATCCTCGCCTTCTTCCTCGATTTTTTCGAAATCGCCTTCATCGTCATTCCATTGCTCGCGCCGGCGGCAAGCGCTCTCGGAATCGATCTCATCTGGTTCGGCGTGATGATCTGCGCCAATATGCAGACGAGTTTCATGCACCCGCCCTTCGGCTTTGCCCTGTTTTATCTCAGGGGCATTGCGCCAAAATCGATCAAGACCAGCGATATCTACATGGGTGCAATCCCATGGCTGGTTCTGCAGCTGATTCTTGTGGGTCTACTCATCGCCTTTCCGGGGATGGTTACCTACTTCCTTGATTCGACGCCCGCGGTCGACCTGCAGAATATCCAGCTGAATTTGCCATCCGCTCCGGGCAACGACCTCGGCAACCCGCCGTCGTTCGATCTTGGGCAGCCGCCGTCATTCAAGTGACCGGGCGCGAAGACCGCGGCCGGCACCAGCCGGCCGAGCCACGACGCTTTATGACTTCTTGATATCTTTACTCTGAACCCGCAATGGAATTCATATCGGCGGGCATGGTATTTCTTTTGTGTACCCAAATCATTGGAGTGCATGGAAATGACCATCTCGATGAATACTGTAGAATTAGATCAGACTAAACAAACCAACCTTACCGTGAAGCACGGCCAGAGGTTAATAATGCTGCTGGTGCTCACTGCTCTATTGGCAGGGGCCGCCGGTTTGAGACTTGCCGTCGCACTTGGTGTCTCTCTCTGAATGAGGCGGGTGAATCATGCCGTTGCCGGCAGTTTGCCGGCGTTCGGCGGGTCTGCAGATAGATCGCAATAAGAGGAAATCCATGACTACGAACAGCAAAGACGACCCTTCACGATTGAAGGGCGTGATGACCGCGCTCGTCACGCCCTTCCAGAATGGCGTTATCGATTATGATGCTCTGTCAACCTTGTCGGAGTGGCATATACAATGCGGCATTGATGCCCTCGTCCCCTGCGGGACCACTGGCGAAGCCCCTACCCTTGCCTGGGACGAGCGACTGAAGATCATCAGAACCTGCGTACGGACTTCACGCGGACGCGTGCCGGTCATTGCCGGTACAGGAACCAATAGCACTGAACTGACTATTGCTCATACGTCCGCGGCCCAGTCCTGCGGCGCCGACGCTGCCCTCATTGTCACTCCCTACTATAACAAGCCGAGCCAGGAGGGCATCGTTCGCCACTTCGAGGCG
Source organism: Phyllobacterium chamaecytisi (assembly GCF_020164455.1). GTDB lineage: Bacteria > Pseudomonadota > Alphaproteobacteria > Rhizobiales > Rhizobiaceae > Phyllobacterium > Phyllobacterium chamaecytisi. The sequence continues at coordinate 131,264 of NZ_JAIQWW010000011.1, read as the reverse complement.
ATCGCCCAAAGCACGACCTTGCCGATCATCGTCTACAATGTGCCGTCCAGGACGGGCGTCGACCTTACAATGCACACCCTCGACCGGCTTGCCCAGATTCCTTCGATCGTGGGCATCAAAGACGCGACTGGAGAGGTCAAGCGCGTCGAGTATATTCGCACAATATTCCATGACCGCTTCATACTGCTGTCCGGTCACGATGAGACGGCATATGCATTTAATCTGCTGGGTGGCGACGGGATGATCTCGGTCATCGCCAACGTTCTGCCGCACGTTTTTGTCGCCCTGCGCGATGCGTGCAAAGCCGGTGACTGGGCTACCGCCAGATACATTCAGCAAAGAATGCAGCCAGTCTTCAAGGCTTTTGACCTCGATACAAATCCATGCCCGGTGAAGTATGCGCTCAAGCATCGCCGTGGCATGAGTGAAGAAGTTCGCCTGCCGCTTGTACCCGTCTCTGTGGAGACAGCTGGCGAGATTAGATCGGCTCTGGATCATCTGGGTGGGCCAAGCAATCATGGCCAAACTGATCGCGCCAGCGCGATCTTCAAGCCAGTCGAGACAACTTCCGACGCTCAGGCCGCACCACTCGTTTGGCGCGTCTAATACCAAAACGCAATTCAACAAAATCAATCGCTTCAGGCCGGCAAGCCTGAAGCTGGAAGTGAGAAATCATGGCACATACTGTAAAAAATCACGATAACTCGAATGATTGTTGCCGCTTCCTTGTCGGCCGCAATATTGAAGGCTGCTGGATCGTCTGTGACAGGCAGCGTCTGGTCGGCGGTCTCTTTGCGGACAAGCAATCGGCCGTGCATTTTGCCGTTGCGCAAAGCGAGCACCAGCCGGGTGCCGTCTGGTGCGCCGAGGACGATAATTGTCTGCTCGCCGATCCCTGGCAGGACCTATCCGACCGGTCTTACCGTAAACGCGCCTGAGCGCTAAAGTTCCTCTTTAAAACACGAATAGAGCGACGTTGCGTCCTTCGCCGCTCTCATTTGATCAAGAACGCCGGGCGAGCGCAGCTTCCTGGAAAAACACGCCAGCACATTGAGATGCTTGTTGGGCTCCTCGTCCGGCGTCAGTAACAGGAAGACAATATCCACCGGCTGGCCATCGATCGATTCGAAGTCGATCGGCTGCTTCAATCGAGCAACCATCGCGACAGGTCGGTTAATGCCGGCGATGCGCGTGTGCGGAAGGGCAACACCCTGTCCTACGCCAGTCGACCCCAGCTTTTCTCGCTTTAGTAGCGCATTCAGAATAGTGTCGGCTGGAATTGCCGCAAGTTCACTTGCACCGGCAGACATTGCCTGCAGCGCCTGCGCTTTGGATGACACATCAAGATTCAGGATTACATTTTCCGGCTTTATATAGTCGGCTAATTTCATGACGATTCTCATTCTATGTTCAGTCGCGTGCGCAAGTGTTCACTCTACTTCTCTGAGGCGATAGCCGACGCCGGTCTCGGTCGTGATATATTGCGGTTGATCGGGCAGCCGCTCGATCTTCTGCCGGAGTTGCCGCACGTAAACGCGCAGATATTGGACATCCGTCGAACCTCCCCACACCTGCGCCAGCAGGAACCGGTGCGTCAGAGCCTTGCCCGCGTGCTGTACAAGGACACGCAGGATCTCATACTCCTTTGGCGACAGCTTGACCTCTTTGCCATCGACCTTGACGATGCGCTTGACCAGATCGACCGAAAGCCCGCCTGTCTCGAAAATCGGCCTTTCGCCCTGCTGCTGCAGCCTGTGCCGCAATGCGACACGTATACGAGCGACGAGTTCATTCATGCCGAACGGCTTGGTGATGTAATCATCTGCACCGAGCTCCAGCGCCTGCACGATTCCGCCTTCGTCCGTTCGGCTTGAAAGAATGACCACCGGCAGATCCGAACCCTCGTCGCGCCAGCGACGCAGCAGTTCATAACCGGACAGGTCCGGCAGTCCGAGATCGAGCACGATGAGGTCCGGCTGCATCAGAGCGATCTGTTCGATCGCGGCGGTAGCGTTCATAGCCTCGATTACGTTGTAGCCCTGCGTGCTGAGGCCGAGCCGGAGCAACTTGCGGATGGGTGGCTCGTCATCCACAACCAGGATCTTTACGCTTGAATTTGTCATATGAGTTCTTCCAGGTTTGGCGTCTCCTTTGGAACAGGCAGCCTGATCGTGAAGATCGTACCCGACCGGTCGATACGCCTTTCCGCTTTAATGGTGCCGCCCATGGCTTCTATGAAGCCGCGTGATATCGACAGGCCAAGCCCCGTGCCGGCTGTGACCTGATCGCCCTTGCGTACGCGATAGAATGTATTGAAAACCCGCTCCAGATCGTCGGCGGGGATGCCCGGCCCTTCGTCGATGACCTGCAGGATTACCCAGCCATCATCGGTCCAGGCCTGAATTCGCAGCGAGGAACCTTCCGGTGCATATTTGGAAGCATTGTCGAGAAGGTTGAACAATACCTGCTCGAACAGCACCGGATCGACCCTCAGCATCGGCAGGTCGGGCGGAATATTGACCTCCGTCTTGTGCTGCCCAATGATCTTTCTAGCCCGGCTCAGCGCGGTGCCGACAATGTCGCCAACGTAGTGGAACGCGAAATTCGGCTCCATTGCCCCAGATTCTATCCTGGTCATGTCTAGCAGATTGGCAATGAACCGGTTGAGCCGCTCGGACTCGTCGATGACAGTCCCGAGTAGTTCCACCCGCGCCTCAATCGGCAGGGCTGGTGCAAACTCCTTCAGGGTACCTGCTGCGCCCATGATGGCCGCAAGCGGAGTCTTCAGATCGTGCGAGATCGACGTCAGCAGCGCCGAGCGAAGGCGGTCGGCCTCCGCTGCGAGCTTGGCTCGGTCGACGTCGGCCACAAGCTGTGTGCGCTCTATGGCGACAGCCGCCTGATCAGCCAGTGCATCGAGCAGGCGTTGCTGCTCCGGTGTGAGCAGCGGCCCCTGTTTGTCGTTATCCAGTCCGATGACGCCGACCGCCATGCGTCCTGTCCGCAACGGCAGATAGAGCCGCTTCGCACCCGGTAGCGTGTCGGCCCCCCGCCCTGCTGCACGGTTGTTCTCCCAGGCCCAGCGCGCCGCCGCGATGTCCGCATCGTCCAGCGTATCGTCAGGCGGATAGCCGGCCTTCACTTCGATGGTCCCATGATCTGGCAAGAGCAGAACCACACGAACTTTCAACATGGATGCGATCTGGAACGCCGTGGCCCACAATACATCGTCGAGCGTGCCGGTCCCAGCGAGCTTCTTGCTGAACAGATAGAGATCTTCGGTCGTTCGAGCGCGTTGACGTGCCGCCGAGGCCTGACGCTGGACCCGTGCGGTCAGATTGCTGGCAATGACTGCGACACCAAAGAAGAAGGCTAGTGCGATGGCGCTTTCAGGATCGCTAATATCGAGCGTGTAAAGCGGTTGGAGAAAAAAGAAATTGAGCATCAGAGCGCTGAGGACGGATGCGAACAAAGCCGGCCAGAGTCCCACCGAAACGGCCGAAGCAAGCACTGCCATGAGAAAGACGAGCGCAATGTTGCGCACGTCAACCACGCTCGAGAGCAAAAGGCCGAATGCGAGTGCACCGATCACATAGGCGGTGCTCAAGAGATAGGCTCTGATCCGGATGCTCGCCATTGGCGCCTGCTCTGCGGTCCGCACCGTGGGACCCGCACCCTCTTCGCTTCCCGAGATGACATGCACGCTGATATTGCCAGCCCGGCGGATCAGATCATGAGATACCGACCCTTCAAAGAGTTCGCGCCATTGCGCCTTGTGCGGCTTGCCGATGACAATGTGTGTAACATTGTTTTCCCGTGCGTGACGAGCGATTTCCTCGGCCGCAGCACGGCCCGGGAGCGTGATCGCATCACCGCCCAGCTGACCCGCAAGGCGCAGGGTAGATGCGATCCGATTACGATCCGCTTCTGAAAAACGCGTCGAGCGCTGTGTTTCCACGTTAACAGCTGCCCACGGCGCCCGTAGCCGATCCGCAAGACGGCGGGCATATCTGACAAGTGAAGCACCGCCCGGATGCTCATCTATACAGACGAGAACCCGGTCACCGGCCGCCCAGGGCCCGGATATCGCATTCGCTTGCATATGGGTGAGCAGCTGATCATCGACACGTTGCGCGGTACGCCGCAGCGCAAGCTCGCGCAGGGCAGTCAGATTGCCCGGCGAAAAATAGTTTTCCATGGCGCGCTTGGCGTTGGCAGGAACGTAGACCTTGCCCTCCTGCAGACGCTTGATCAGATCAGCGGGCGTCAGATCGATGATCTCGACCTCATCGGCCTGGTCGATGACCGAATCCGGCACTGTTTCGCGCACCCGCACCTTGGTGATCTGCGCCACGACATCATTCAGGCTTTCGACATGCTGGATGTTCATTGTCGAATAGACATCGATGTCGTGTGCCAGGATCTCCTGCACATCCATGTACCGCTTCGGATGTCGCGTGCCTGGAGCGTTTGTATGTGCGAGTTCATCAACCAGAACGAGGCTTGGCCGGCGTGCGAGGATTGCATCGAGGTCCATCTCCTGAAGATGATGATCCTTGTAGTTGATCTGCGTGCGCCCGATCACTTCGAAACCGTTGACCAGCGCCTGTGTTTCCTTGCGACCATGCGTCTCGACAACACCGATCACCACATCCTTGCCATCCGCAAGTGCCGCTCGGCCAGCCATCAGCATTTCATAGGTTTTGCCCACACCGGGTGCTGCCCCGAGAAAAATCTTCAACCGTCCGCGCGTCTCGCGCTCCGCATTTTCGAGGAGTGCATCAGGCGATGGCCGCCTGTCGGTGTCGCGGCTGTCAGTGGGCATTGTGGGCCTTTCATACAAAAGCCGGGGGTTTGCGGCTGCAGATCCCCGGCTCCCATTCAACTACTGTGCCGTCAGGCCATCAAGTGCCTGGTTCAGCGCCAGCACATTCACCACCGGTTCACCCATGAAACCGAGCTCGCGGCCCTGGACGTTCTGATCAACCAGCTGGCGGACGCGGGTTTCATCGATACCACGCGCCTTGGCGACACGCGGCACCTGGAAATAGGCCCCTTCCGGCGAGACGTGCGGATCCAGACCACTACCTGAGGTGGTAACGAGATCCATCGGCACCGGAGTATTCGGGTTGGTTGCCTGTAAGGCGGCCAGATCCGTCTTGATACGGTCGATCAATTTCGGATTTGTCGGTCCAAGATTGGACCCACTGGACGCAGCGGCATTGTACCCGTCACCCGCAGCAGATGGCCTGCCATGGAAGTACTTGTCGGCGGCGAAGGCCTGACCGATCAGTTCGGAACCGATGACGGTACCGTTCTTCTCGATGAGGCTGCCATTGGCCTGCCGCGGGAACAGGACCTGAGCGATGCCGGTCATGCCCAAAGGATAGATAAGGCCGGTTATGACCGTGAAGGCAATGATCATGATAATCGCGGGTTTGAGTTGTTTTAACATTGAAATAATCCTTTACGCCAAGCCGAGGCTTGTGATGACCACGTCGATAGCTTTGATGCCGACGAAGGGGACAATGACACCGCCGAGGCCATAAATCAGAAGGTTGCGCCTCAGCAGCGCGCCAGCACCGATAGCCCGGTATTTGACGCCTTTCAGCGACAACGGGATGAGCGCCACGATGATGAGCGCGTTGAAGATGATCGCCGACAGGATGGCGCTCTGGGGTGTCTGCAGCCCCATGATGTTGAGAGCGCCGAGCTGCGGGTAGAACGCCAGGAACATTGCCGGGATAATGGCAAAGTATTTGGCGATATCATTGGCGATCGAGAAGGTCGTCAACGCACCGCGGGTCATCAGCAACTGCTTGCCGATACCGACGATCTCGATCAGCTTGGTAGGATCGCTGTCCAGATCGACCATGTTGCCAGCTTCGCGGGCTGCGACAGTACCGGTGTTCATGGCAACGCCCACATCTGCCTGGGCAAGTGCCGGAGCATCGTTGGTACCATCGCCGCACATGGCGACAAGCTTGCCCTTCGACTGCTCTTCGCGGATCAGCGTGAGCTTGTTTTCCGGCGTCGCCTGCGCGAGAAAATCGTCGACGCCGGCTTCCGCTGCAATGGCGGCGGCGGTGAGCGGGTTGTCGCCGGTGATCATCACGGTGCGGATGCCCATGCGGCGCAACTCGGCGAAACGTTCGCGAATGCCACCCTTGACGATATCCTTCAGGTATATGATGCCGAGCAGCTTGCCATCGCGGACGACTGCAAGCGGTGTGCCGCCACCCTTGGCGATCTGGTCTGCGATAGCCTGCAGATCGCGAATGGTTTCTGCCGTGGCGCGTGTCGCAACAGCCGTTCCACCAGCTCCAGGCGCCGCAAGCGACACCTGATTGGCATAGGCGAGAACAGCGTCGACAGCACCCTTGCGGATCGATGAACCATCGATATCGACACCGCTCATGCGGCTCTGTGCGGTGAAGGGCACAAACGTCGCGTGCAGCGTCTGCATGTCCCGGGCCCGTATGCCGTATTTTTCCTTGGCGAGAACAACGATCGAGCGGCCTTCCGGGGTTTCATCCGCCAGCGAAGCAAGCTGTGCGGCATCGGCAAGTTCCTGTTCCGATACACCCTTGACCGGGAGGAACTCGGTAGCCTGACGGTTACCGAAGGTGATCGTGCCGGTCTTGTCGAGGAGCAGCGTATCGACGTCGCCCGCAGCTTCGACGGCACGCCCGGACATTGCCAGCACATTGAACTGGATGAGCCGGTCCATGCCCGCGATACCGATCGCCGACAGCAATGCGCCGATTGTCGTGGGGATCAGCGTCACGAACAGGGCAACAAGCACGACGACCGGGATTGCGCCGCCCGCATAGGAGGCAAAACTCGGAATTGTCGCCGTGGCAAGAACGAAGATCAGCGTCATGCCTGCGAGGAGGATGTTGAGCGCGATTTCATTTGGCGTCTTCTGGCGCTCGGCACCTTCTACGAGCGCAATCATCCGGTCAATGAAGGTCGAACCGGCGGCCGCGGTGATCCGAACGCGCAGCCAGTCGGACAGAACCTGCGTTCCGCCGGTCACCGCAGAACGGTCACCGCCGGACTCCCGAATGACAGGAGCGGACTCGCCAGTGATTGCCGATTCGTTGACCGAAGCGATACCTTCGACAACCTCGCCGTCCGACGGGATGATGTCACCGGCATCGACAAGAACGATGTCACCAACCTTCAGGCTTGCACCGGGTACCATTTTGAAATTGGTGCGGTCATCGCCGGAAAGAAGTTTCGCCTGGGTTTCAGTCCGGGCCTTGCGCAACGAATCTGCCTGCGCCTTGCCGCGTCCCTCGGCCACGGCTTCGGCGAAGTTGGCAAAGAGCACGGTGAACCACAACCAGATGATGATCTGGAAGGAGAAACCGAGGCTTTGTCCGCCAGTAGCAATGTCCTTGAGGAAAAGCACGGTCGTCAGGGCTGAAACCACGGCGACGACGAACATCACAGGGTTTCGGATGAGGCTACGCGGGTTGAGCTTTTTGAAAGCGCCCCCGATAGCAGGTATCAAGATGGATGAGTCTATAAGACTCGCTGATTTGGACTGGCTCATTTGAGACTCCAGTTGTGAATGTGAATAAACCCGTATGCGGCGAGCCAGACGAACAACATTATCAGCGTCATGCCGAGAATGATGTCGGAAGCGCGCACACGCTTTTCTGCTCCCCGCGCCAAATTTCCGGCGCGGGGCTTGAGATTGAATTGCAGGTAACTGTGACGCATGACGGGACCCATCAGAATGTCTGCCCGAGGCCGATGGCGAGGTGCTCGACGATCGGACCGACGGCCAGCGCCGGGAAGAAGGTGAGACCGCCGACGATCAGGATGACACCGACGAGCAGACCAACGAACAGGCCGCCGTGGGTCGGAAAGGTGCCCGCGGATTCCGGAACGGTTTTCTTGGCAACCAGCGAACCGGCAATCGCCAGGGCTGGAATGATGACAAAGAACCTGCCCATCCACATCCCGATACCGAGCGTAATGTTGTACCAGGCCGTATTGCCCGACAGACCACCGAAGGCCGAACCATTGTTCGCCGCTGCAGAAGTATAGGCGTACAGGATCTCCGAGAAGCCATGCGGACCGGCGTTCGCTATAGAAGCGACCGCGGACGGCAGCACTGTGGCTATCGCCGTAAAGCCGAGCATTGCCAAAGGCAGAACCAGAACAGCCAGCATGGCCATCTTGACTTCCTTGGCCTCGATCTTCTTGCCAAGATATTCTGGCGTGCGACCGACCATCAGACCAGCCACGAAGACTGCGATGATGACGTAGAGCAGGATGCCATAGAGACCGGCACCAACGCCGCCGATGATCACTTCACCCAGCATCATGTTAATGAGGGGGATCATGCCGCTGATCGCCATGAAGCTGTCATGCATTGCATTGACTGCACCGCAGGATGCAGCAGTGGTGATCACAGCGAAGAGCGCGGATAAGGTTATGCCGAAGCGTGTTTCCTTGCCCTCCATGTTACCGCCGTCGAGCCCAAGAGCATGGACCAGTGGATTGCCGGCAGCCTCACCCCAGTAACAGACGATCACACCCGCCAGGAACAGGACGCCCATGGCAGCGAAGATCGCCCACCCTTGACGCTGATTGCCGACCATGCGACCGAACACATTGGTCAATGCCGCACCGATTGCAAAGATCGTAACCATCTGGATGAGATTCGAGATGGCATCGGGATTTTCGAACGGATGCGCGGAATTGACGTTGAAGAAGCCGCCCCCATTGGTGCCGAGCATCTTGATCGCGAGCTGCGAAGCAACCGGACCGACAGCGATCGTCTGCTTGGCGCCTTCCAGCGTCGTAGCATCCACATAGGTTCCGAGCGTTTGCGGAACGCCGAGATAGACGTAAACGACTGTCAGGACGATGCAGATCGGCAGCAGGATATAGAGCGTGCACCGGGTCAGATCGACCCAGAAGTTACCGATGGACTTGCCGGACGCTCGTGCAAAACCGCGAATGAGCGCGATCGCAATGGCGATACCGGTCGCTGCCGAAACAAAGTTCTGCACCGTGAAACCGGCCATCTGCACGAGATAAGACATCGTGCTCTCGCCGCCATAATTTTGCCAGTTGGTGTTGGTCACGAAGCTGACAGCCGTATTGAATGCAAGGTTTGGTTCGGTTGCGCCCATTCCGGCGGGATTATAGGGAAGGACGCCCTGGAACCGCTGCAAGAAATAGAGAACCACAAAGCCGGCCAAGCTGAAGAACAGCAGCGCCGCCGTGTAGGTGGTCCAATGCTGTTCTTCCCGTTCGCTGGTGCCGGCTATGCGATAGAGGCCTCGCTCCACAGGAACGAAGATGGGCGAAAGGAATGTGCGATCGCCGTTGAAGACGCGCGTCATGTAACCGCCGAGCGGTTTCACGAGCAAAATGATGATCCCGCAGAAGACGAGGATCTGTATCCAACCGTTGAGAGTCATGGTGTAGCTTTCCGAGCCTTAGCCGAGTGCTGTAGAACCCTTTTGAGAATTCAGCCCGATGCGACAGCTGCTGCGGTTTTCGAGAACCGGAGCGCAGTGGACTTTCTCGTCCATGAGCACCGGAAGCGCAGAAAACCACTGCAGACGTCCATCGGGATGGATTGGCAAAGGGTTCTTAGAAGCGCTCCGGACGAACGAGGGCGTAGGTGAGGTAGACGAGGAGGAACAAGGTCACAGCGCCGCCGAGAATATAGTCGATAGTCATTTGCCGTTCCTTCCAGTCACAGATTATCGCAGGCTTTGGTGTAAGCCAGCGAGAGGACGAAGAACAAAATACCTATCGCGAGAACAACAATGTCCATCGATAGAACTCCTTATTGATTGCATAGATGGTCCAATCAGATGGGGCAGTGGCAACACTGCCAAGCTCGCTGATCGCGGCGGAATATGGCTCGAAACACCATAAAAGTTCGAGACGGGACACAGGGAGAAGAAATAAAAAAACTATAAGGATTTGAAAATCTATTAGGCCGGGAAGGATGGCTTCTGCGGCCTTTGGATCAATCAGGGCACGAGTTTCATCAAGGAGGCAAGAGCTGCCATAAAGACAAGCGTCCCCAGCGCAAGCGGAATGAGCGATCTGATGGATTTGATATCTCCTGCCAGACCGTTCGGTTTTTTAACCTCGGCTTCAGACCGCTCTGAAGCCGAGTTTCGTGACAGTTCGCGCATCAGCTTGTCACCAGCCAGCTGCTCAGCAGGATGACGGCTACGCCCGCAAGGATGACCAACCAAAGGCGCAGGAAAACACCCAGTTCCTCCCGATAACCCGCGGAGGTGATTTCAGAGTCGTTGATTTTATGCGGGGGCAATGTGACCCGCTGTGCATGGTGCATATGCTGAGCTGCATAATAGATTCCTGAACGCGGAAGCATCGTATTCATCCTTCTTGTTGGCGAGGTTTGATGCTCGGACAAACAAACCCACGGTGTGAGGATAGAAGGGGACGAATATTTTTTCGATTGGACCGCAAGGGCAAAGATATAAAAACGGCGTGGTGAGAGCACGACACTCTGATCGCGCAAGTTTGCCGCATCGCTCGTGGCAACTTTGTTTATTTTCGTGCGTTGCACGACTCCAGGGTCTTCATTCAAGGGTCAGCCATGAAAACCGCACTTCTCATTATCGGGGCATTGCTGGTGCTCGCACTGCTCGCAGCGGCCGGCGTCTACTTCTATTCGCGGGAGTCCGCGACAATTCCCGTTGAACAGGGATACGGCCCCGACCCGACCTTGCCTCCGCCCAATCCCAAACCTATCACCACGGTCAACATCGCCGAGGCTTCCCCTTGGCCGGAAGGCAAAACGCCAACAGTTGCTGCAGGGATGAAAATCAACGTCTTTGCCAAGGGCCTCGATCATCCGCGCTGGCTGCATGTCCTGCCCAATGGCGATGTGCTTGTAGCCGAAACCAATGCGCCCGCCCGGCAGAACCAATCCTTCAGCATCCGCAGTTGGGTCGAAGGCCTCGTCATGGGCAGGGCCGGTGCGGGGGTGACAAGCCCGAACCGCATCACGCTACTGCGCGATGCCGACAATGACGGCGTGGCCGAGATAAAGGAACCGTTTCTTGAGAACCTGAACTCGCCCTTTGGAATGACCCTTTCCGGCGGCAAGCTCTACATCGCCAATACCGATGCGATCGTCGCCTACCCCTATAACGATAGCGAAACGAAGATCGCGGCGGCTCCCGAAAAGATCGCGAACCTGCCAGGTGGCCCGATCAATCACCACTGGACGAAAGATGTGATCGCCAGCGCCGATGGGACAAAGCTCTATGCGACGGTCGGATCGAACAGCAATGTCGGCGAGAACGGCATCGACGCGGAAGCCAACCGGGCTGCCGTCCTCGAGATCGATCTGAACACAAAGAAAACCAGGCTGTTTGCCTGGGGTCTGCGAAACCCGAATGGACTATCCTGGAACCCCGACAGTGGCGCACTCTGGGTCGCGGTCAATGAGCGCGACGAGATCGGCAGCGATCTTGTTCCCGACTATATGACATCGGTCAAGGATGGCGGGTTTTATGGCTGGCCATACAGCTACTACGGCCAGAACGTCGATGTGCGGGTCAGCCCGCAAAACCCGGAGCTTGTCGCCTCAGCGATAAAGCCGGATTATGCACTTGGACCACATACGGCTTCCCTGGGTTTGACCTTCTATACCGGTTCACTGTTTGGCCCTGAATACAAGAACGGCGCGTTTGTCGGCCAGCATGGCTCGTGGAACCGCCAGCCCCGCAGCGGATACAAGGTCATCTTCGTTCCGTTCAGCAATGGCAAGCCGGTTGGGCCCCCGCAAGATGTACTGACGGGGTTTGTCGATGGCGATAAGGCTCTCGGCCGTCCAGTAGGCGTTGCGGTCGACAAGGCCGGCGCTCTTCTGGTGGCGGATGATGTTGGCAACACCGTATGGCGGGTTACACCCTCCGCACAGTGAATCGGAACCTATTGTACACTCGTCGGTTAGAGCCGAAACGGGAGTGCAATCATGGCTGAGTATTCATGGCTTCTGATACTGATCGGTGGGCCCTTCATATTGGGCCTGTTGCTGGCACTCGGAATGAGACAGCGCCGGCTGAGCCGTTATGAACGAGAAGCTCGCGATCGGGCCACTGACCGCATCTATCGCGAAGACCAGTAGCAGCTGCCTCGGATCTGAGTTCGCTCAAGGAATTTGCGGTGAAGCGTTCGCCCTCCAAAAGCTTGTCCATAGCGATACATCCAGCGCCTATCTGCGAATGATTTCGTGAAACTCGTCGCGTTGGCCTGGCACATCCTCTGCAACCACGAGACCGAGGCCTTCCTGATCGAACAGGGCGAACCACTCATCCCACTCCACCAGACGCGGCTTACCGAAATCATCAGGACGATCCGCGCCCTGGTGATCATCATCCTCATAGGCATGTTGACCGAACTGGATGGAGATTACAGGCTCATCGCTTCCAATCAGTTCTTCTGCATCGCGAATGGCAGGTATGCCGGATCGCGCCGCCGCCCAGTCTCGTATCTCCTGATGGTCCGTAAGCAATCTGGTCTCCGTCATGGGGTATTTCTCCTATGCTTTTTTAACGCGTCAAAAGTACCGGGGTTCCCGTGAAGAATAGACCCGGTACGGTTCGTTCACTTTTTCATTCGCCGGGAACATTTTGCTTCCTTGCGGCTTAAAACTCAACGAAGCTCCGTTCAGTCAATTGCGAAAAAGGAATAGACCATGGATAGCGGCATCACGATCAAACCATATTCTCACCCCGTGACCGTACGATTTCACAATGTCGTAATAGCTTCGACGGAACGGGCGCTGGAACTATTGGAGCCCGGGCACAATCCCGTTCTCTATATCCCCTTCGACGATATCTATTTCGCTCATCTGGAAAAGACCGAAACCAGCACGAAATGCCCTTGGAAGGGCAACGCCTCCTACTGGCGGGTCACAGGTCAGGGCGAGTCGGCCAGCGATGCCATGTGGGCTTATGAAGACCCTATACCGGACGTCGCTGCAATCCGGGATCATGCAGCATTCGATCCAAAGAAAGTAACATTCGAGTGAACGATTATTGGAGGTTTCAAAATGGCCGGGAAGCCAAAAGAGAAATGGTCCCAGGATGTCACCGAGAATAGTGACGCGCTGGACCTTGAGGCCCATGTTTTCGAACAGCATGACCCCCACAAGATTGCCGTCTCGCTGAAGCGGTCCGCAGAAGCGTCGGACCGGCGAAAATCAAGTCCTTACCGGTCCGCGATGTCGATGTTGACGTTCTATATCAACCGTGCGGGCCACAATTTGCCCGACAAACAAAAGAATGTATTGGAGCGTGCCAAGGACGAACTAAGGAAGGAATTCGGCCGCACCTGAAGGTGCCCGTCGGGAGACTTTATTGCTTCTATGTCTACTGGCGGACATACAATTGCGCTTGTCCGCAAACGGCGTACTGTTCTTGCATGAATAGTGTAGAAGGGTACTCGGATGGGCCAAAGGCTGGACCACAAATTGGAATGCGCAAACTGTGGTACAATCTATCTGGACATACCGGCAGACGTAGATTCAAACTCGCCGATACACTGTAGTTCCTGCGGCAATTTTCTTGGCTCATGGGGCGATCTAGAGACCGATTTTGCCCGCCAAGGTGGGCAACACGGTGTTTTCCGCATGGAAAAAGGTATGATTACCCGGCTTGATCAGCCCGGGCAAATTTTTCACGGTGCAGCCAACGAAAACGCACCCAAGCCTCTGAAACCCGATGAGGTAGGCTAGAGCGCCTTGAGTTTCGCCGCCCTCCTCAATAGCCGCCAACCACGGGCAGAATCTCGGCAGTGATGTAGCTTGAGCAATGGGACGACGCCAGGAATACATAGGCGGGTGCCAGCTCCTCAGGCTGAGCGGGTCGCTTCATCGGCATATTTGAACCGAACTTCGAGACGTCCCTTGCCTCCTTGTCGGCCGGGTTGAGCGGCGTCCGGGCTTCCTTAGATGCTGTTTCGGAAATGGCGGAACCGGGTAGGCACGGGCACCAGTTTGCGGCGCACTCTTCCTCGTAGAACTGCCTCACGTTTATCGGTCTTATCAATCTTGGCTTGAATTTCACGGTGCCGTTTCGCAGTCTTGTCCCCTGCCGTTTCATGCCGTGAAAGATTTGCCTGTGTCATCTGAATCTCCTTCGTCCCATCTGATGCTAACCCCCAAGCATCCGAATTGTTCCTGCCGTAATGGAGGAACTATCTGCTTCGATCTGGCGTTTTCGACCAACAGCACAACCAGGGAAAACAAGATGGCCAAACAACCGACGATTGCCCGCATTTGGCGTGGCCGAACCCGGCCGGAACACGCGGATGAATATGAGGCGTATAATTACGAAGCTGGCATCAAGCCGCTGATCGAAAAGGCGCTCGGGGTGCAGGCCTTGCGGGAGGACCGGGAGGACGAGACCGAATTCATGACGATCTCTTATTGGGAGGACGTGGGTTCGATGGCGCACTTCACCGGAGGCGACCCCAACAGCATCCATCATCTCGCCCGGGATAGTGAATTCCTGATCGAGTTGCCGGCCAATGTACAGGTTCTCAAAATCCGCTCGGCTCACGGCCTGACGGGATTTGGCAAGTTCGTCGCGGACTTCCGATGAGAATATTCGCCTTCGGCACTTTAAAGAAAGGTTTCCCGCTCCATGCCCACGGTCTGAATGATGCCGCGTTTCTGGGAAATTACCGCACTGTCGAGCGGTTTCCCATGCTCATTGCCGGATCCTGGTTCACTCCGATGATGCTGGATTTGCCGGGCACCGGGCTTCGGGTAAAAGGCGAACTCTACGACATTGCCGAAAGCCAATTACCTCTGCTCGACGCACTCGAATCCGTTGGCTTGCCCGGCAATTTTCGCAAGTCGATCAAAATCTGCGATGAAGACGGCAACCTCGCAGGCTGGGCGTTCGCGTTCCTCAAATCGCCAGATCTCGCCATCCCGGTTCATTCCGGCTACCTGGATGAATATCTGGATGGAAGGTTCATCCCTCCATGGGAACGGCAGAAATAGAGAAAAGCCCGCCACTAGATGACGGGCTTTCTGGATCATTTTCTTTTGGACGGAGCGTTTTGCAGACAGTCAGGCAGCAGCCGCCCGGTTGAGCGAGCCTTCAGCCAGTTTCGATAGCGCCGCGTCGGTGGCGATTTCCTCCTGCAAGGTTGCTCCTAGCAGTTTCTTGGCGTCGGGCATATTCAAATCCCCCGCCCAGCGCGCCAAGGTTCCGTATCGCGCGATCTCATAATGTTCAACGGCTTGAGCTGCGGATGCCAGTCCGGCATCCAGAGCAGGTTGATCCTTGAATTCGTCCAGAATTTCCTCGCCCTCGGCGATAATACCTTCTATGGCCTCGCAAGTCTTGCCCTGTGCACGCTTGCCGAAAATTTCGAAAACCTGCTGCAGCCGCTCGACATGAACTTCCGTCTCGTCCCGATGCTTCTCGAAAGCAGCCTTCAGCTGTGGGGACGCCGCGCCCTTGGCCATTTTCGGCAGGGCTTTTAAAATCTTGCGCTCGGCGTAGTAAATATCCTTGAGGGTTTCATGAAACAGTTTGTCCAGTGTCTTCTCGGCCATTGTAAGACTCCCATTCGTTTGGCGGTTTCGCGATTAAACGCAATCTGAGGCTGCGCAAGTAATCGACCGCGGGAGTAACGAAGGTGCTGGACAATGGTTCCTTGGTCTGACTGGAAAGATAACCCTGTTGCCTGCAATAAATTAGCCGAATGAATATCCCGCGCCGCGCACTGTGCGGATAGGATCGATTGAGCGGCCAATATTGATGGCCTTGCGCAAGCGTCCGACATGCACATCGACGGTGCGGTCATCCACATAGATGTCGGCGCCCCAAACATTGTCGAGCAGCTGACCGCGCGAGAAGACACGGCCGGGAGATTGCATCAGGAATTCCAGAAGGCGGAATTCCGTCGGACCGAGTTTGAGTTCGCGTTCCTTGCGGTAGACGCGATGTTGCTCGCGGTCGAGCTTGAGGTCGCCAAAGCTCAGCACATGCGACAGAAGGCTTGGATTGACCCTGCGCAGCATGGATTTGATGCGTGCAAGCAGCTCCGGTGTAGAGAACGGTTTGACCATGTAATCGTCCGCGCCAGTCGCGAGGCCGCGCACCCGCTCGCTTTCCTCGCCGCGTGCCGTCAGCATGATGATCGGCAGGATTTCCGTTTCGCGGCGGGCTCTCAGCCGTCGGCAGAGTTCGATTCCGGAAAGGCCCGGCAGCATCCAGTCCAGGATCAACAGATCCGGCACTTTCTCCCGCAAGGCTATTTCCGCTTCATCGCCGCGTGCGATCGTCTCGACTGCATAGCCTTCAGCTTCAAGATTGTACCTGAGGAGGACGCTCAAGGCTTCCTCGTCTTCCACAACGGTGATTTTGGGAGCTATAGCCATTTTCTACCTTTGAAAACTAGGATGCGAGAGGTTCGTCCACCACGATGGTGTGGGATTGGTCTTCCTTCGGGCGCTCTGCAGGAAGCTGCGTTCCCGTCACAATATAATAAACTGTCTCTGCTATATTCGTCGCATGATCGCCGATGCGTTCGATATTCTTTGCACAGAAAAGTAGATGCGTGCAGGCAGAGATATTGCGCGGATCTTCCATCATGTAGGTCAGAAGTTCGCGGAACAATGAGGTATAGAGCGCATCGATCTCGTCGTCGCGCTCGCGCACGATATTGACCTGCGCGACCGAACGTGTGGCGTAGGCGTCGAGCACGTCCTTGAGCTGCGTCAAGGCCAGTTCGGCAATGGTCTGCAACCCACGATAGACGGAGAGCGTCTGCCTCGTATCGGTAACCGCAACCACCCGCTTGGCAATGTTCTTGCCGAGATCGCCGATGCGTTCCAGATCCGATGAAATGCGGATCGTGCCGATGACTTCGCGCAGGTCGACAGCCATGGGCTGACGCTTGCCGATGATGGTAATCGCCTTTTCGTCGATCTCGCGTTGACCGGCATCAAGGATCAAATCGTCCGAGATCACCCGCTGTGCCAGGGCGTTGTCGGAATTGACCATGGCAGCGACGGCCTGCTCGACCATGCGTTCCGCATGCCCGCCCATCTCGGCGATCTTGTGCGTCAGGAATTTCAGTTCGTCGTCGTAGGAACGGACGGTGTGCTGTGCTGTCTGTTCGGTCATGATATCAACCTCTTTCCCGTGATCAGCCGAAGCGTCCGGTGATGTAGTCTTGCGTGCGCTTTTCCGTCGGGCTGGTGAACATCATTTCCGTATCACCTACCTCAACAAGATTGCCCAGATGGAACATCGCCGTACGCTGCGATACGCGTGCCGCCTGCTGCATCGAGTGCGTCACGATGACGATCGTATAATTCTCGCGCAATTCGTCGATCAGTTCCTCCACCTTGGCGGTGGCGATAGGATCGAGCGCCGAGCATGGCTCATCCATCAGGATGACTTCCGGGCTGACGGCGATGGCGCGCGCAATGCACAGACGCTGCTGCTGGCCGCCGGAAAGACCCGTACCCGCTTCGTGCAGGCGATCCTTCACTTCTTCGAACAGGCTGGCGCGGCGCAGGCTCTTCTCGACGATTTCATCGAGTTGCTGGCGGTTCTTGGCAAGACCATGAATACGCGGCCCATAAGCCACGTTCTCGAAGATCGACTTCGGGAAGGGATTGGGCTTCTGGAATACCATGCCGACACGGGCTCTGAGTTCCACAACGTCGATTTTCGGATTGTAGATGTCCTCATCATCGAGCGTAAGAAGGCCGCCGACCTTGCAGCCTTCGATAGTATCGTTCATGCGGTTCAGGCTGCGCAGGAAAGTGGACTTGCCGCAGCCCGAGGGGCCGATCAGGGCCGTTACCATCTTCTCCGGCACATCGAGGCTGACACCGAACAGGGCTTGCTTGTCACCATAGTGGACGGTGACGTCCTTGCCCTGCATCTTGATGGTATTTCCCTGAGCGTTCATTTTGTCGTTAACCGCTTTTTCGAGATTTCGTTCCGTCATCAGGTTCATAATTAGAGCCTTTCCCGACCCGTTACCACCGCCGCTCGAAGCGGCGACGCAGAATGATAGCTGTGATGTTCATGACCGCGAGGAAAATCAACAACACGATGATAGCGCCAGACGTACGCTCGACAAAGGCGCGCTCCGCCTCGTTGGCCCACATGTAGATCTGCACTGGCAGCGCCGTGGAAGGATCGAGCGGCGTCACCGGACTGTTGGCGACGAAAGCGACCATGCCGATCAGAAGCAGCGGCGCTGTTTCACCGAGAGCATGTGCAAGACCGATGATCGTGCCGGTCAGGATGCCGGGGGCGGCCAGCGGCAGGACGTGGTGGAAAACCATCTGGGTCTTCGACGCTCCGACGCCCAGAGCCGCCGCGCGGATCGATGGCGGAACGGCTCGCAACGCTGCGCGTGTCGCGATGATGATCGTCGGCAATGTCATCAGCGTCAGCACCATACCGCCGACCAGCGAGGCCGAGCGCGGCATGTGGAAGAAGTTGATGAAGACGGCCAATCCGAGAAGGCCGAACACGATCGACGGAACAGCCGCAAGATTATTGATGTTGACCTCGATGATGTCCGTCAGCCGGCTCTTCTTGGCGTATTCCTCAAGATAGATGGATGCAGCGACGCCAATTGGCAGAGCGAGACACAGGACAATCAGCATCATGTAGAGCGAGCCGATGAGCGCAACGCCAAGACCGGATGTCTCGGGGCGGCTCGACGCGCCATAGGTGAAGAGGCCGGTATTGAAGCGTTGGGACATCGCGCCCTCACCCTTCAGCTTGTTCATCCACTCGACCTGCTGGTCTGAAACCTTGCGACGGGTCTGATCGACGGTCAGATCGATCTGGCCCTTGAAGGCGGAATCGATATCCGCACCAGTCAGCACCCAGACGCTCTGCGTCGTGCCGATCAGCGAAGGATTGGCGACGACGAGGTCGCGCAATTGTCCGCGCACGCCTTCCGAGAACAGCTTGCCGAGTTCACGCATCGCGGGTTTGTTCGTCGCCGGCACGCCCAGTTTTTCCGCCAGTGCATTGCGCGCCAGGATCGGATAATTGGCTGTCAGCAAAACGTTCGGATCAGTCGCACGCTTGTTGTCGGGATCGATGATCTTCGGGTCGAGATTGATCGCAAGATTGACCTCGGTCTGCCAGAAGGCCGTGTAACCGTTGGAAAACACCGAATACATCAAGGCGACCAGGAAGAAGAGACCGATGGCAATCGCGGCGATACCGTAGAGCTTGAAACGGCGTTCGGCGGCATAACGGCGCTTGAGCCCGATGTCACGGCGCGCCGGACGTGCAGATGCTGGTGCAGCGGGATTGAGGGCTATGTCGGTCATTCGTACTGCTCCCGATATTTACGCACGATGTAGAGCGCAAAGATGTTCATCGCCAGAGTGATGAAAAAGAGGGTGAGGCCCAAGGCGAACGCCACCAGCGTTTGCGGTGAGTTGAATTCGAGATCGCCCGTCAGCTGGTTGACGATCTTGACGGTTATCGTCGTCATCGCTTCGAAAGGGTTGATGTTGAGGTTGGCGGCAACACCGGCCGCCAGCACAACGATCATGGTTTCGCCGATGGCACGCGACGCGGTCAAAAGCAGCGCACCAACGATGCCCGGCAAGGCTGCCGGAAGAACAACACGGCGGATTGTTTCGGACTTGGTTGAACCGAGACCCAGCGATCCATCGCGCAGCGAACCAGGAACCGCGGTGATGATGTCATCGGAAAGCGACGAGACGAACGGGATCAGCATGACACCCATGACGATGCCTGCAGTCAGCACGCTCTGCGCCTGGATAAAGGCATAACCACCGGAAAGTGCTGCGCTGAGATCGCGCAGGAATGGACCGACTGTGACGAGCGCGAAGAAGCCATAGACGATCGTCGGGATACCGGCCAGCACCTCAAGCAGCGGCTTGACGACGGAACGTACGCTGCGGCTGGCATATTCCGCCATGTAGATTGCCGCAAACAGGCCGACCGGGACGGCGAACAGCATGGCCACGAACGCGATATAAAGCGTGCCGGCGAGCAATGGGATCAGCCCGAACTGCCCTTGCGAACCGCCGGAACCCGCCGCTGCAAAGCGCGGATCCCAGACCGTGCCGAAAAAGAACGTCGAAGGCGACACCGATTGGAAGAAGGTTATTGTCTGGAACAGCATCGACAGGATGATGCCGATGGTAGTCAGAATGGCGATACCCGACGCCGCCATGAGCGCGCCAAGGATAACACGTTCCACATTGTTGCGGGCCCGCGCCCGGACATGGACGCCGGAGAGGCCGAAGACCGCGCCGGCGAGTGCCAGCACTATCGCGACAATTCCGCCTATACTGCTCGCCCAGGCGGTGTTCCTGTTCCACTCGGTGGCGATGGGGATCATATAGTCCTGACCCTCAGTCGCAAGCGCCACACCCTTGCTGGCGAGAAGCGGCTGCAACTCTGCAAAGGTTTGCGGAAGATTGGCCCGTTCTGCATCGCTGAGCTTGTCCAGGCCGCGAGCAATCCCGCTGACCATGCCGAGCTCAAGGCTTTGACTGGCAATGACGGTGTCGGCTGTGCGCGTTGGCAGTTCGGCAATGGCTGAACGCTCGAGGTAAACCCCTGTCGCGGCGGCCCACACCGCGATAAAAAGGATAGCTGGCAGCGCAGAAGCAAGGAAAACCCACCATCCATGATAATGCGGCAGGGAATGCGGCTTGACGTTTCCGCCCTCTTTGCTGACAGCGCGCTGGCGGCCGATGAAATATCCTGCCGCGGCAATCGCTATGACAATCACAAGCACCATTAAAGTGGACATCTAGGATCTTCCCCGTCCCGCAAAATTCACGTCAATTAAAAAGATAAACGGGCAGCCGAAGCCGCCCGTTTACGTAAGCCGAAGCTTACTTCATTGTTGTGCCGGCAGCAAATGCATCGCGCTGGGCTTTGCGTTCTGCATCCGGGGCAGCAACCAGGCCGTACTCGACGAGCGGGCTGTCTGGGCCGATCATCTGATCGTTGAGGAAGAAGTCGACATACTCCTTCAGACCAGGAATGACACCGAGATGGGCCTTCTTGACGTAGAAGAACAGCGGGCGCGAAACCGGATATTTGCCGGAAGAAATGGTTTCCGTGCTCGGAACAACACCTTCAACCGTAGCAACCTTCAGCTTGTCGGCATTGTTTTCGTAAAAAGCGAGGCCGAATACGCCAACGCCGGTCTTGTTGGCATCGATACGAGCCAGCGTTTCCGGATAATCGCCATCGATATCGATTGCCTTGCCATCCTTACGGATCTTGACGCAGGCAGCAGCAGCGGCCTTTTCGTCGAGGCCGAGTTTCTTGATCGCATCGGCAGCCCCAGTAGCTTTACAGCCACCGGTCATCAGCTTCTCTTCGAAAACTTCGCGTGTGCCGTGCTTTTCGCCAGGAATGTAAGCGGCAATATCCCAGTCCGGGAGAGCCGGGTTCACCTGGTTCCACTTGGTGTTTGGATTGGCGACAAGTTTGCCGTCAACAACGATCTGGGCGGCAAGCGCTGTGTAGATGTCCTTTGGCGCCAAAGCCCAATCCGGACCCTTGATGTCGGTGGCGAAAACGATGCCATCGTAGCCGATACGGATTTCCTGGACGTCCTTGACGCCTGCATCGGCGCAAGACTTCAATTCACTTTCCTTGATTGGGCGGGATGAATTGGCAACGTCGACAGTGTCTTCGCCAACGCCTTTGCAGAATTCCTTGATGCCTGCGCCGGAACCACCGGATTCAACGACTGGCGTCTTGAAATTAGGATATGTTTCACCGAAGGTTTCGGCAACGATCTTGGCGTATGGCAGGACCGTCGAAGAGCCCGACACCTGGACCTGGTCGCGTGCAGACGCTGCAACCGTGGACGCGCCTACGGCGATCGCAAGCACTGCGGCTGTAGTTAGAAGCTTGTTCATCGTTTTACTCCCGTTAGAAAAAACTGTTGAAGTAAGCGCTGTCTACAGAAGGTTTATAACAGTCTTGTGACAGATATATTACAGTTTGGTCACAACGAGAGGGTCGCGGAAACACGCGCCCTAACAAATTGAAATTGTTCAATTAAATGAATTGTAAGCCGGCTGTTCGCATCAACCCCAAGATAGGTGACCGTCAAAGATTCAACGATTTCAATAACATCCTTCGGGAGAATTGCGACAGCTTTTGCAACCGCAAGCGACAAAAGCCGCTTTGCACAGCTGCGTCATCTCTGCGCTAGTGCAAAAAGACGGTCAGAACTCTAATTCTCGCGCCCATGCGGACGGCGCGAGACAGGAGTATGCGCTGCAGCAACCCCACGCCACTTCAGCTCATTTCAACGTGGGCTTGCCTATCAACACACCCGCGCGCTGCGCGGCAATGACGAATGCTTGCCTTGCCTTTGCCGGCGGCATCCAGCCTTCGAGGGCATCCCGGCACATTCGCGTGGCACGCCGGTATTCGACCCCATCCTGCTGCGGCCATTGGTTCTTCAGACACTCCAATGCCTCCCACGCCGAAGAGACGAGGCGAAGCCCCATGGCACCGAGACTGATCAGTACTGGAGATGAAAAAGACTTGTCGTTCATGACCCGCTGCCCCCCGTTTTGTACGAAACAGCGATATTTGCGTAGCTTGAATTCGAAATCATAGTTGTACTCCATCGAGAATTACGAACTATGTTTCCTCCTGTTCCCTGGTCTTTTTATTTGGACTTCTAGGATGAGCGATGATCTCAGATTTGCATTTACCCCGCAATACCTCAATTCGGACGATACACCTATTTCAATCGTTCCATAGTCCCGCCGGATTATTGGTTCTGGCCTTGTTCTTGTTCCCGCTTGCCAAAGCGGTTCAGATCAGGTGACCCGAGGAGAGCCCCATGGCAAAACAGAGCGCCGGCATTCTCATGTACCGCCAGACCGGCAACGATCGTGAGGTATTGCTGGTGCATCCCGGCGGCCCCTTCTGGCGTAACAAGGATCTTTCGGTCTGGTCTATTCCGAAAGGCGAGTATAGCGAAGGCGATGATCCGGAACTGACGGCGCGACGCGAATTTGCCGAGGAAACAGGCATGGTTCTTGATGGAGGACTCCAGTCTCTGGGTTCCATCCGCCAAGCAGGCGGCAAGGTTGTGACCGGATTTGCGCTCGAAGGCGATTTCGACGTGACCGGACTCGTCAGCAATACCTTTGAAATCGAATGGCCGCCTCGGAGCGGACGCAAGGAAATCTTTCCGGAAGTCGATCGCGCTCAGTGGTTTTCATTCGATGAGGCGCACCGGAAAATCATCGCGGGCCAGCGCCCGCTCCTTGATCGCCTTCAGGAAATGCTTGCGCCCCGGATTGATTAGCCGGCCTTCCACGCCTTCCCTTCCGCATCGAGCGCGGCGAATTCCTCGTTGGAAAGTTCGATTGCCGCGGCAGCGATGTTTTGCTCCAGATGCGCCGCCCTGGATGTACCCGGGATCG
Organism: Phyllobacterium chamaecytisi; assembly: GCF_020164455.1. Taxonomy (GTDB): domain Bacteria; phylum Pseudomonadota; class Alphaproteobacteria; order Rhizobiales; family Rhizobiaceae; genus Phyllobacterium; species Phyllobacterium chamaecytisi. The sequence continues at coordinate 107,788 of NZ_JAIQWW010000011.1, read as the reverse complement.
GCAGTATCACCGGACTGCGCTTCAGGACCCAGGCCAGCGCGATCTGGCTTGGACCGGCGCCGTGCGCCGAAGCCATCTTGTCGAGGAGAGATCCCGGCTTGGCCAGACCGCCCGCGGCAAGCGGGGACCACGGAATGAAACCGATATTGTTTTCGCTGCAATAGTCGAGCACGTCCTCGCTGGCTCGATCGACAAGATTATAGCGGTTCTGGACCGTCGCCACTTTGAAATGCTTCGATGCCGCCTTGATGGCGGCAACCGATACCTCGCTAAGGCCGGCATGACGGATGACACCATCATCAAGGAGCTTCCTTACCGCCGAAAACTGCTCGTCTCCTGGCACCTTCGGATCGATCCGGTGCAATTGCCAGAGACCGATCTGTTCCACACCCAGCCGGCGGCAGCTCGCATACGCCTGCTGGATCAAATATTCCGGTCGCCCGAGCGGGGTCCACAGGTTCGGGCCGGTACGCGCAAGCCCGGCTTTCGTTGCGATCAACATACCGCGATAGGGATGCAAAGCTTCCCTGATCAACTCTTCGGAGACATTGGGACCGTAGGAATCGGCGGTATCGATGAAATTGACGCCAAGTTCGGGAAGCCGTTTCAACGTGCGTATCGCTTCCGCACGATCGGCCGGTTCACCCCATATCCCTGGACCAGTAATTCGCATGGCGCCGAAGCCGAGGCGATTGATCTCGATGTCTCCGCCAATTCTGAATGTGCCCGAAAGCGCTGCATTGGATTTGGACATGTCCCATCCTTTCGCTTGGTTGGTTTATCGTGAGATAAGTGTGCGAGGTCGTAAACTCATAAATCTGATGGAAATGGCGCCTGAAACGGCAAAAAGATGCGAGGAGAAGCGTGAGGGGCGGGTTCTTTCCCTTGGCCGAGTGGTTCGACATGGCAGCTTACAGCCGTTTCGGGCGCCATTTCCATCAGATTTATGAGTTCACGACCTGTATTAAACTCTGCGGCCACTCGTTCGACAAATCACTGAAGATTTACCTTGGCCATCGATCGGGATTTTGACTGGAACAAAATCTTCGGCGGTTCATTTTCTTTTCGTCTGATATGCTGCACCGTGCGATCAAATCGGCCGGTCCAAATGGGAGAACTTTCATGCATCTCACCTATCATGTCCATGCCCATGACGGCGGTTGGGCCTACAAGCTCGGAGACGTCTGGTCTGAGAAGTTTCCCTCCCATGACGCCGCATTGAGAGCTGCCAGGGAGGCAGCCAAACGCCAGCAGATTGGCGGCGAGGATGCGCAGATCAGCTATGAGACTTCAGATGGCACATGGCATCAGGAATCGGTCAGGGGAAGTGACCGGCCTGAAGTCGATGTCGAGGATGACGCCAAGACCTGATGGAGCTAGGAAGCGGCAATGAGCAAGTATGTTCTCATCGGATCGGAAGGTTGCGGGTCGGTTATCGTCGAATTGGCATTGCTCAAGGCAGGCGCTGAATTCGAACTCGAGGAGATCCCCTATCTCGAGCCGGGCCCCGATCGCGACCGTTTGCTGGAATTGAACCCACTCGGGCAGGTTCCCACGCTGATCATGCCGGGCGGCGATGTCATGACCGAAAGCGCAGCGATTATTCTTCATCTGGCCGATGCATTTCCTGATGCACAACTCGCGCCTGCAACCAGCGACCGACAACGGCCGGCCTTCCTGCGATGGCTCCTTTACATCGTCAGCGAAATCTACCCGACGTCGAACTTCAGCGATGATCCGGCTCGCTGGCAATTGCCGAAAAATACGCAGGGAGATTACAAGCGGACTGTCGATCAATATCGCAAGACATTGTGGGGTCATGTGGAGGATGTCGCCGATACGCCTTGTTTCCTCGGCAATGACTTCTGTGCGATCGACCTCTATATTGCAGTCATGCGCAACTGGCGCCCGGGAAGGAAAGAATTCACGCAATCTTTTCCGAAGCTGACCGAAATCGCCGACAACATAGCCAGTAACCCGATGTTCTCAGGCGTTCTCAAGCGCAACTTTGATGAGTGACCTAAAGTCTCTTCACCGGATAATCTACAAATATGCGAGCCTCTTTGGCCGCTTCGATGAACGCCGAGCGGCACTCCGTAATCGTTACCTTACCATCGAGCGCATCAAGACATTTCTGCCTTGCCGCCTTCAGTTTGACGCCGTCATGGATTGGCCAGTCCATCAACAGGACTTCGGCCGCTTCTGGGACAGATGCGATGTTCCGGGACTTCCCGGCCGGCTGGATTTCGATGGTCACAGAGGGAAACGGTGTGGTCATAGCGCAACCTAACGTTTCAATATGACAGTTGTTCCATGAAGATTTTCGCCCGCTGAAAATTCGGCGGAAAACTGATGAAAGCGCACAATGATCATCGGTTCTCGCTTTTCACAAAATCGACGAATGCACGCATGGCGGTCGGAAGTTGCCGGCGGCTCGTATAATAAAGGAAGAAGCCAGGATAGTAAGGACACCAGTCGTCCAGAACCCGCTGTAGACGCCCTTCCGATAGATGCGCTTGAACTTGATCCTCAAAAAGATAGGCAAGACCAGCACCATTGAGGGCAGCTTCGAGCATCAGGTCCTGGTCGCCGACGGTAAGCGATCCTTGAACCTCGATCTCGAGTTCGATACCGCCTTTTTCGAACTCCCATCGATAGAGGGCCCCGCTCGCGAAGCGATAGCGAATGCAGGGATGGTGGTTCAGATCCTGCGGCAAAACCGGCTGTGGGTAGTGCTCGAAGTGCCCACGTGACCCCACCACGGCGAACCTGTGCCGCGGTCCGATTGGAACTGCAATCATATCAGCCGCGATCATTTCGCCGAAGCGAACCCCGGCATCGAACCCGGCGGATACCATATCGACCAGTGCATCGTCGACCACCAGTTCGACCTCAACTGCAGGATGGACCTTCAGAAACCGCGCGATGATCGGTAAAAGCACCAGCTTTGACGCAGCGCGCGCCGCATTGATGCGAACTTTGCCGGAGGGTTGGCCACGAAAGGCGTTCAGATCCTCAAGCGCATCCTCGATATCGTGGAAAGCGGGCTTGATGCGGGCGAAAAGCTGTTCGCCTGCCTCGGTCAGCGCTACACTTCGCGTGGTCCGGTTGACCAGACGGATATCCAATCGTTCCTCGATCGACCTTAACGCGTGACTGAGGGCTGATGGTGTTACCCCTAGCTCCACGGCAGCCTTCTTGAAGCTACGGTTGTGACCGATAGCCAGAAAGCTGGCAAGATCTGACGGACCGATCTTCCGCATTGTTGAGTTCTCCTCACTACCTCATGGAGAATAAAGGCGATTATTTCAACTTAGTCGATGCGCTAGCTTTCAGCCAGCAATTCAACAAGGAAAGGAAAACGTCATGCGTGTATGGTTTATCACAGGTGCTTCGCGCGGCTTTGGCGCGCTGATCACAGAGCAGGCCCTGAACGCGGGAGACGCGGTTGTTGCAACCGCACGCAATCCGCAGACCGTGACCGACAGGTTAGGCCATCATCCCAATCTGTTGGCAGTGGCTCTCGACGTCACCGACGAGGCGGAAGCCAACGCGGCGGCCGAACAGGCCGTCAAGCGCTTCGGCAAGATCGATGTCCTGTTGAACAATGCCGGGTTCGGCCTCCTCGGGGCTGTCGAGGAAGCGACGGCTGTAGAAATCGAAAAACTCTACGCAACGAATGTCTTCGGCCTGCTCAAGGTGACCCGGGCGGTCCTTCCGCACATGCGCCGGCAGCGGTCGGGGCACATCATCAACATTTCATCCATCGGCGGCTATGTGAGCCATGGTGGCTGGGGCGTCTACTGCTCGACGAAATTTGCGGTCGAGGGCCTTTCAGAGGCCTTATCAGCCGAACTGCAGCCCCTTGGCATTAAAGTCACAATTGTCGAACCCGGATACTTCCGCACGGACTTTCTCGATGAAAGTTCACTGAACGTCAGCCATGGCCTTATAGGCGACTATGACGAGACGCCCGCCGGCGCCATGCGGACCACCGCCGCCGGTGCCAACCACGCGCAGCCCGGCGATCCGGCCCGGCTTGCCAAGGCAATGGTGAAGATAGTCAACGAACCCAATCCCCCGCTTCGCATACCGTTCGGCTCGGACGCTGTGGCAGCGATCGAAGCCAAGAATGCGAGCGTCGAAAGGGAACTCGCCGCATGGCGCGATCTTGCGGTGTCCACCGATTTCCCCAAGGAAGACGCAGTATCCGTGTAGCAGGGTCACGAGCAAATAGCCGGCGCCCTGCAGAGCGCGCCGGTTATGCCTGATCGGGCGATCTAGCGTTCGATGACGAGATCGCTAAGCGGTCTGGAACAGCACGGCAGGAAGAAACCGGCATCGATCTCCCTTTGCCTTATCCCTCCGTCATGTTTCATGTCGACGGCACCGCTCACGAGCTTGGACTTGCAGGTCCCGCAGATACCGCTGGCACAGGATGATGGAATCCTGACACCGGATTTTTTGGCACAGGAGAGAACCGTCTGATCGGCGCGGACTTCGACAGACTTGCCCTGTTTCGAAAACTGCACATTGAACGATTTCGTTTCGACGACCTCGGAAGCTGACGCTGGAGCTTCTTCGATGACAACGGCGTCGAAGCTTTCTTCAAGGTAGTTGGTTTCGGGAACACCCAGTTCGGCGCTGATCTTTCTTGCGGCTGCCATGAATGGTGCGGGTCCGCAGCACATGACGACGCGGTCGGCGATATCGGGCGCTGCGAGAGAAAGGAATTCCTTGGATATCCGGCCTGAAATGCCCGGCCAACCTCGTTCGGTTCCGATGTCTTCGGGAAGCAGCAGAATTCTGAACCCTTTGACGCGTCGCGCGATGTTTGCAATCTCTTCGCGGAAGATAAGATCTTTTGGAGTTCTACCCGCGTGCAAAAAGATGACATCGGTCGTCTCCGCCGTGTCAGCAAGCTCCCTTGCCATCGACATGAGTGGCGTGATCCCGGAGCCACCCGACAGGAAAAGGTACTTCTTCGCAGCTGGCCGGACGAAACGGCCGAGTGGCCCTGACACGCGGACGGCCGTGTTCGGGATCAGATTGTCGTGCAGCCAGTTCGATACCTTTCCACCCGGTACACGCTTCACCGTGACTGTAATGGCGATCTTGCGGAGTGGAGAAGACGAGACGCTGTAGCAGCGCCCGTCGTCTTCATTATCGAGACCAAGCTCGAACTTGAAATATTGCCCGGCACTGAATTCGAATTGTTTCCGCTCGGGCGACACGAACGTGAAACTTTTCACATCATGCGTTTCGTCATGGACATCGATGCAAACGAGTTCGTCGTCGGTCTCCGGGTCCCAATACGCACCGCTTGTTTGGTTCACGGCCTTGAGAAGGAGCTCAGTAGCCATGAGCGCGCATTCGTTCAATGTACCAGCTCGCGAAGTCATCAAGAGCGACTTCGGTGAACCTGGAATAAGGGCCAGGCTCATAGCCCGGGTCCTGGACGCCCGCCTGGGCGCGGGCAACGAGCTCGGCGTCTTGGTTGGTCGTCTCGGTCCATACGTGGGTAAGTTTAGCAAGATCGTAGTCGACGCCCTCGATCGCATCCTTGTGAACAAGCCATTTCGTTCGGATTAACGTTGTATCGGCAGAAAGCGGGATTGCGATGGAGATCACGGCATGGTCGCCCATGAAGTGACACCAGCTGCTATGTCCCCAAAGATGCGTGTCGCCGAGATCCTTGCGGGTCATCGTCCCAAGAAGCTTCGACGAGGCGGCGGTCGAATCTTCCGTCTGGGATTCGCCCGCCCCGGCGATAATCAGGCGCTGGGTACGAAAATTGGTTTCACAGTTCCGCACCTGTTCGACCGTTGATGATGGAAATCCGTCTGCCTCCCAACCTTTCGTGCGCTCGCCGTATATGGCGAAATGCGCTTCCGCCTCTTCCCGGTCCTCCGGGCTGAGGCTGTCGGGATCATATCCAAAGTCAAGATCGACGAACGAAACACACAGCTCCGGGTGGTTGGCCGAGCAGTGATAGCACTCCCGGTTGTTCTCCATGGTGAGCTTCCAGTTGCCCTTCTCGATGACATCCAGCTGGTGTGCGACCTTGGCGTTCCGGATATCATAAGGCTCTAGTCGCCCATCCATGACTTCCTCCAGCCGCTTGATGTCCTGCGGGGGATTGTCGGAAAGACAGACATAGATCAGGCCACCAATCGACTTGAAGTTGACCGCCTTAAGGTGCCTGCAACTCTTGTCGAAATTCTTCCCCATATGCGGGGCATAGCTGAGCTCACCCGAAAGCTCGTAGGTCCATTGGTGGTAGGGGCACACCAGCTTGGAAATGACTGTTGATCCGGCGTCCAGCAGTCGCGCGCCACGATGACGGCAAACGTTGCGGACCACCCGGATGTCGTTGTCGTCGTCCCTCAGCAAAATCAGGCTCGTCGATCCGATGTCGATGACCACGGCGTCGCCAGCTTCCGGAACATCGCACTCGAGACCAACGTGAATCCAGTGCTTGGAAAAGAACACGTCCAGGTCCGCCTGGAAGACATCTTCGCGGGTGTACAGCCCAGCGGGCAAAGAGTGCCCGTCGATACGCGCATCGAGCAAGGAGGAGATCGGCGATGGGAACGTATTGAGCATAATGTTTCCTTATGGATCAATCGTGTCTAGAATCGCAGCAAATTGGGATATTTCAACTGCACAAATGTGCGCCATTGACATTACCAGAAGTAATGGGGACTCTGGCCCGCCGCTCAGCGAAATCGGAGTGAAGAGTGAAAGCTTGAGGAAACAGCTGCCACCATTGACGGCACTTACCGTATTCGAAGCGGCGTCGAGGCTGTCGAGCTTTACGCGGGCCGCCGAGGAACTCGGCGTCACCCAGGCTGCGGTCAGCCGCCAGATACATCTTCTCGAGAAGGACTTTGGCTTTCCCCTTTTTACGCGGCTGCACCGCAAGGTGGTTTTGACGGACAAGGGCAAAGCGCTTTCGACGGCCACCAGCGACGCCTTCAATCTCATCGCGGAAGCTGTTACCGGCCTTCGCAAGGACGCTTCCGGCGACGAGCTGACGATCTCTGCGACAGTTGCATTCTCGCATTTCTGGTTGATGCCCAGAATTTCAGAGTTCTCGCGCCATTATCCCTACATCAACCTCCGCATCCTCTCTCAGGACAACATGCCGAACCTCCGACTGGGCGAGGTGGACGTTGCGATCAGATTCGGCAATGGCATGTGGCCGGATGGTCATGCCGAATTGCTGTTCGAGGACGAAGTCTTCCCGGTCTGCAGCCCGGGATATACCGGGGCAGACGGGCGCATCAAAACTCCGGCGGACTTGACCTCATATTCCCTCATTTCCAACGAAACCGACGATCCAACGTGGACAGGCTGGAATGAGTGGCTTTCGTCATTTTCCATCGTGGTTCCGAAGAAAACTCTGGGATTGCGTTGCAGCTTTTACACCGAAGCGATCTATGCCGCACTCAACGGTCAGGGGATCGCGCTGGGCTGGACACATCTCGTGGAAGACCTGTTGCAGCAGGGACGACTGGTTCGCCTGACTGACGCCGCGATCAAACCCAGAGGGGCTTATTTTGTCGTGGTCCCGACAAGGCAACATAACAATGAAGCTGCAAGCCTCTTCGTCAATTGGCTGCAGATAGCAGCGCAGGAACCGGAAGCACGCCCCTAGCGGATGACCCGTCTTATGGGACTTTCACTGCAGCCCTATGTTTTTTGAACGTGTCCGATGCGCCGCCTGTTTTGCCCTGTTTCCGCAGAGTGCCATACTGCACCACCGACGCGATTTGCGTCGTGTGTGATCAACGAACATGAGAGTGCATGCCTGGCCTTCGCAGGCCTTCACATCTGAAAAATCTTCCTCACAGACAAACTTGGCCAACGACTCCCCGATTGGCAAAAGCAGCGACTCAGGTGAGCGCCAACGGCGCGACATCGTTGTCTTGATCCCTCCTTCCTCCGCTGCCACAATCTCGGTAAAAGCCTCGTCTCTCTGAAGGAGCTTGTTGAGCGGCTCCAGCTCCTTCAGGTGGTTAGCCGACAAAGCGGTGCCCTTATGCTTACGGACAAAGCCTCGAAACCATTCGCGAAGGCTTCGTGCCTGATCGGCAACCTTGTCCAATTCACCTGGCATCGCGCCGGCCTTGATTTCGGCAAGCACCGCCTCGGGCACGAGGTTGGCTTGTGACAGCCAATCAACAAGGCCGTCACCGCCATCGATCCAGTCCACGACCGAATCCACGGGCGTTGCAACAGAATTCAAAAAATCAAGTCCAGGACTATCGGCAATGAAAATTGCAGGCGGGTATGCGTGCCCCATATATATTGTTCCTTCTCCCCGATGCGTGACTTGGCTTTGAGTGATGTAACCACTCTGAGGCACGTTGACAAGTTATGTTTTTCTTGAGTAACCTCCAAACAAGCAATAATACGGTTACTTAACGCAAACGTCAAAGGAGTGAGACGATGGATTTCAAAGACATGACAGTCGTGCTTGTACACGGTGCATGGGCTGATGGATTGAGCTGGGCAAGCGTGATTGCTTCTCTCAAGTCGCATGGTGTCAAGGTGGTGGCTGCGCCATTGCCCTTGACCTCTCTGGCTGACGACGTAGCGGCAGTTAGCCGAACCCTCGCGCGGATTGACGGCCCCGTGGTGCTCGTCGGTCATGCCTATGCCGGTGCGGTGGTTGGCGAGACGCACTCCGAAAAAGTCAAGTCATTGGTCTATGTGGCGGCACTTGCTCCCGATGAAGGAGAAACGGTGGCCGACGTTTTTTACCGCACCGAGCCGCATCCGCAGGCGCCAAAGCTTGCACCGGATGAGAACTCCCTGATCTGGCTTCCGGATGACGCCTTCGCAAAGGCTTTCGCACCGAACGCCGATCCGGAAATGCAGGGCATGCTGGCCGCTGTTCAGCGTCCGATTGCCATTGCCTGCATCACTGTGCCTGTCGGCGTTCCTGCATGGCGCAGCCTGCCAAGCTGGTATCTGCTGGCTGAAAATGATCATATGATCGTCGCTGGCACGCAGCGCTTCATGGCAGAGCGCATGAAGGCCCACGTGAGGGTGCACTCCGTGGATCATACGCCAAGTGTCACAGCGCCTTCCGTAGTCGTGGACATCGTTGAAGAAGCAATCCGCGCCGCGGCCTGATGTTAGTTTTTATCGGGGGAGATCGAAAGATGGATGAACAACGGACAACAGCGGATCGGTTAGCAGCTTTCTCGGATGCGGTGATCGCGGTTATCATCACAATTATGGTTCTGGAGTTGGAAGCTCCAGAAGATTCAAGCTTTGAATCTTTGCTGCCGCTTTGGCCCACGGCCATAGGGTACGCCGTAAGTTACCTTTTCATCGCGATCATCTGGGTAAACCACCATCACCTCCTGCGCTTTGTGCGGCATGCAACACCCCGACTGATCTGGCTCAACTTCGCGCATCTCTTTGTCGTATCACTGCTCCCGTTTGCGACTGCATGGATGGCGCGTTCGCATCTGGCGGCGGCACCAATGACCATCTACGCAGCCATTTTTGTCCTGGTTGAACTGGCCTATCTGGCCTTCGAACGGGAAGTATTGGCACAGGCGGATTCGACCATAATGCCTGACCAGGCGCGCCGGCTCGCTCGCCGCCGGACTTTTGCTGCGCTCGGAATCTTTGCGCTGGCAGCCCTGGTATCGCCGTTCGTTCCCTTACTGGGTTTTGGGCTGATCTGCACCGCTTTGGTTCTCTACGTAAGACCGGAGGCTATCAGTGGACGGGTTGCCTGAAATCCTAGTTTAACGACATCCCTGTCGATTAGTCAAAAGGGGGATGGTCGCGAATACGCAGTAACCTGCTAATATCATCTTGACAGGTTACTATCCAATGAGCCATAACCGTCGTGCAAGTGGCAAAACGGTTACGGCACAGAGACAGGAGAACTCCAATGACCACCAAATATCTCACCGCCAATGTCGACGGCTTCAACGTCTTCTATCGAGAAGCTGGCCCTGCGGACGCACCAATTCTGCTGCTGCTGCATGGCTTCCCGAGCGCAGGGCATATGTTTCGCGATCTGATCCTGCTTCTCAGCGATAGGTATCGGGTCATCGCTCCGGATCTTCCGGGCTTCGGTCAATCGGACATGCCTTCTCGCGATAAATTCACGTACACCTTCGACAATATTGCCGGCGTCATCGAACGCTTCACCGAGATCCTTCATCTCGAGCGCTTCGCCGTCTATGTTTTCGACTACGGTGCGCCAACCGGCTTTCGACTGGCGATGCGGCATCCCGAGCGCATCACCGCGATCATCTCGCAAAACGGCAACGCCTATGAAGAGGGCTTGAGCGACGGGTGGAATCCGATCCGCGTTTATTGGCAAGACTCTTCAAAGGAAAATCGCGACGCGTTGCGCGCTATGCTCACCCCCGAAACGACCCGTTGGCAATATACCCACGGCGTCAGCGATGTAGCGATGGTGTCGCCGGACGGTCAGTCGCTCGATAATTTCTATCTCGCCCGTCCGGGTGCTGCCGACATACAGCTCGACCTCTTCGGCGATTACAAAAGCAACGTTGCCCTCTATCCAGCCTTCCAGAGCTATTTCCACACGCACAAGCCAGCGTTCCTCGCGGTGTGGGGCAAGAACGATCCGTTCTTCCTGCCGCCGGGCGCCGAGGCATTCAAACGCGATATCCCCGATGCCGATGTAAGGTTCTTTGACACCGGACATTTCGCGCTCGAAACGCATGCCGGGGAAATCGCCGCAGCCATTCGCGAATTCCTTTCTCGCTCTTGAATCGTTGGAGATTTGGCATGCAAAAGTCTGTTGCAATCGTTACCGGCGCGAGCCAGGGGATCGGTCACTCCACGGCGATCCGGCTCGCCCGCGATTTCTCCTCGATCGTGCTGGTGTCGCGCAATCGGGCCAAGCTCGAGGCCACTGCGGAAATGGTGAGAGCGGCTGGTGCCGACGCTCTCGTGCTTGACCTCGACGTGGCAAGTCCTGACGCAGCAAGGGTGGTCGTTGATCAGACGCTCTCGACGTATGGCCGTATCGATGCCTTGCTGAATATCGCCGGCGCGGTGCCACAGATCGATCTCTTTGAAATGACCGACGAACAATGGGAGGGCGGCCTCGCCCTCAAGCTCCACGGCGCACGCCGGCTGACAATCGCCGCTTGGCCGGCTTTGAAAGAGGCCAAAGGTTCGGTGGTGCTGATGTCAGGCAATTCCGCGCTTTTTCCAAAAGCACCCTATGCCGCAGTCGGCACGATCAACGCTGCGATCGTGGCACTGGCAAAGGCATTTTCAGACCGCGGGATCACAGACGGCGTTCAGGTTAACAGCGTTCTTCCGGGCCCGGTGATGACGGGCCGACGGCGATCCTATCTCGAACATTGGGCATCCATCCACGACATGAGTGTGGAAGCGGCAACCACAAAATTCCCGCAGGATGCAGGCATCGCTCGTTATGGCGAACCGGAAGAGATCGCCGAGCTGATGGCTTTTCTTGTCTCGCCTGGCGCCCGGTGGATGACCGGTTCGACACTCCGCATGGACGGCGGCGAGGTCAAATCGATCTAGAGTCAGACGGCACGACGACAGGCTCGCTCACCACAGACCCGGTACAAGCCTGTATCGTACTTTTTGCATATAGTCCGAATAGCCTTCCAGCTCCTGTTGCAGCATGTTTTCCTCGTCCAGGATGCGCAATATCAGGATCGGCACATTGAGCAGCAAGAACAATAGGCCCCAGTAGGAGCCCAATGCGAGCGGCACCCCGATGACCATGACGAGCACCCCGACATACATCGGGTGCCTGACCCACGCATAGGGTCCGCTGGAGATGACCTTTTGATCCTCCATCTTTTCGATCGTCGAAGCGCCGTAGCTGTTCTCACGGAAGACCCGAAGATCGATCATCAGACCCAGAGCCACCAGGACGTTTCCCAGTACCGAGACTGACGTCGGCACGTGTGACCAGCCGAAACGATAGTCAAGTGCAGAGACAGCCGGCAAAGCAATGGCACCGGCAAAGGCAACTGTTATCAGTGCCTTTTGCAGTGGACGTGTTTCAGCACCAGGCCCGGCTTTCAGACGGCGCTCCAGCAGTGCTGGATCCTTGATTGCAAGATAGACACCAATGAGGTTTGTCGAGAGGGTAAAGACGACAATGAAGGCCCAGCCCTGCCAGTAGTCCAGCGTCCCGGCCGACCCGAAGATGATGGCGCCGAGAGCAAGCAGGCCCAGAATGGCACTTCTTGCAGTCCGAACAATGAGATTCATCACACAGGGCTCCGCCCCATTTCATTTGGAATCGCAACTTCAGCATAGACGCCAAATGGATTGAGCCCATTCACAATCAGTTCAACTTAGAGGGATTTGGTTGCCACAGGCTTGGTCCGAGGCTTGAACAGGATGACAAAAAGCACGCCGACGACTATGAGTGCCGCGCCTTCGAGATGATAGGTTTGCAGGCGCTCGCCAAGGATAAAATAGGCGAGTATGGCAACAAATATCGTTTGGATGTAGAGAAGCACGCCCGCCCGACCTGCCCCCAACGCTTCGACACTCCAGTTGAAGAGGTAATACATCAGCGCTCCGCCGGGGACCGCCACATAGGCCAAGGCTAAAAGGCCATTGCTGTCGAGGGCCGAGCGTTCGTCGGAAGCAAGCTCCCAAAGGTAGAAGGGGAGCGCTGTCAGCGCTGCCGCTCCTAGCAGCAGTACCAGAAGCGGAAGACGCTCTGAGTCGAATTTCGCGCGGCGGAGCAGAACCGCATAGAGGCCGAAGCAGAAGGCGCCGGCGATAAGCCAAAGTTCGCCGGGATTCACTTCGAGACGCAGCAGCGCCGCCGGGCTGCCTTTGACGATGATGACCACGATCCCGAGGAAGGCAATGATCGATCCGATCACCTGCCACCTCCCCATCGGCTCACCCAGGATCAAACGGGCGAGGATCATGGTGATGATCGGGATCAGCGCCATGATGATACCGGCCGTGGTGGCGTCAGCTTTCTCGAGCCCCATAAAGACCATGCCCTGACAGATCGCGAGCCCGATGCCGCCGACGAGGATGAGCTCCAGCGGGCGCGCTCGCACCAGCGCAGCCATCGACCCAAAGTGATTGCGCACGATCGGGAGCAGGATCGCCCACGCAATGAGGACGCGCCAAAAGCACAACGCCCATGGCGGCATTTCGGGAGAGACCCATTTTGCGGAGATATAGACACCCGCCGACAGCAGCCAGCACAGCACAGCTACGGAGTAGCCAACGGCAAGCGAATTGCTCGCCGCCTGCTCCGTCTCGCCGCCGCTATCGTGAACTGCCAAGAGACTTATCGCCATCGCTCATCTATGCCACAATTTCGTAGACCTGCACAGGTGGCGGGCGCACCTCGACTGGCGGTTTCGCCGCTCACGCCGCGAGGTGTCCGTTGATGAACGCACCCGCTGAGGCGATCGCCTCCCGTCCCGAAGTCAGCCGCGCCGCCCACAGAGGCCAGGCGTGAATCATGTGCGGCCAGATCTCGAGGTTCGTCGCAACGTCGGCAGCCCCAAGCCTGCGGGCGATCCGCGCTGCATCGTCGAGGAGTGTCTCCGCTGAACCAACCTGGATGAGCATCGGCGGGAGCCCTGCAAGACCGGCATGGAGCGGCGAAACGAGCGGTTCGCGAGCGCTGGTCCCACCAAGATATGCGCCCGCGAGCTCTTCGAGGTAGTCGCGGTGAATCAGCGGATCGACAGCGGCCTTCTCGTCCATGCTCGCGCCGCTCATTTCGAGATCGACCCATGGCGATACCAACCAGGCGCAACTGGGCAGCAGTTTGCCAGCGTCACGCAGACGTATCATGGTCGCCAGCGTCAGCCCGCCGCCAGCACTGTCGCCGCCGATCGCAATCGACGCCGCGGGAACGCCTTGCGCGAGCAGAAACTCGAACGCGGCAAGTGCGTCGTCCAGCGCAGCCGGAAAGGGATTCTCGGGTGCGAGCCGGTAACCGAGTGCAAGCGTGCGTACGCGCGCCGCGCGACCCGTCTCGGCCACCATCCTGCGATGGCTTTGGATCGATCCGGAGCAATAGCCGCCGCCATGGAAGAACAGCAGCGTCTTGGTGGTGTCGCTTCCGGGTGCGAGCGACCATTCCGCCTCGATCGTACCAACCATTTGATGCTCGAACCGGATATCGGGCGCGATTGGATCGTCGGCCGCCACGAGATCGAGGCGCTGGCGACGCTCGGCGAGGCTCGTTGGTCGCGGATGGGACTGCAGCAGGGCCCTGACCGCATCGATCTCGTGTTCATCCATTGTCGCTATCCCCCAGCGTTTAAAGATGATCAAAACGATCGCCTTCCCGATGATCGCTCTGGGAAGGCAACGGAGAAGATATCACAGACCAACGCGCAGCCGGGATTACATCAATTTAGTATTTTGACGGAACGTAGAGTTCCGGCGGCAACACCTTGCGCTCGTAGTCGGGGTTGAACACGCGATCGGGCAAGGTGATCTCTTCGTGTGGCACATGCTCATAGGGAACCTGTGAAAGAAGGTGCGCAATGCAGTTGAGACGAGCGCGTTTCTTGTCATTGCCCTCGACAATATACCAGGGTGCCTCGGGTATGTTCGTCCGGGCGAAGGTTTCTTCTTTGGCTTTGGTGTAGCCTTCCCAGCGCACGCGCGATTGCAGATCCATGGGAGACAGTTTCCACTGCTTCAGCGGGTCATGAATGCGCATGAGGAAGCGCAACTGTTGCTCCTCGTCAGTTATGGAGAACCAGTACTTGATAACCCTGATGCCGGATCGGACAAGCATGCGTTCGAATTCCGGCACATCGTGGAAGAATTGCTGAACCTGGTCTTCATTTGCGAATCCCATCACGCGTTCGACGCCGGAACGATTGTACCAGGATCGATCGAACAGTACGATTTCACCGCCGGCGGGCAAATGCGGCACGTAACGCTGGAAGTACCACTGGGATTTTTCTCTGTCTGAAGGAGCTGGCAGCGCTACTACGCGCGCCGTACGCGGGTTGAGCCGCTGGGTAATGCGCTTGATGACACCCCCCTTGCCGGCAGAGTCGCGTCCCTCAAATACGACGACGACCTTTTCCTTGTGATAGGCGACCCAGTCCTGCAGTTTGATCAACTCTGCCTGCAGCGAAAGCAAGGCCCGAAAATACTCGATACGCGGGATGGTTGGTGGATGAGTCTTGCGGTAGATTTTGCGAATCTCGTCGGACAGTGCCGGCTCGGAAAGTTCGAGTTCGTAGTCCTCATCGAGAGTATCGGCGAGTTCGGCTTCAAGCCAATCCTGGTTTGCCGCCTCATGCTTTGGATCGTTCATTTCAGCCCCTCTGATATTCGTTCGCGCCGCGCCGCCACGGCGCGTATCATGCAATTCTGCGGGCACTTATGCCATAACTCCATGAACCAAATTTGAAGTTGCGTTTTGACCGCAGACTCCCGATCAGGCGAGAACCCGCATTGGCATCCTGCGTCAACGCTATTTCACACCCAGGCGATGCGAAACTAAAGCCCTGCGATTGTCCGCAGGTCGTCAACGGCACCTGCGGCGGCTGCAAGCACAGGTGAGCCTTTTGTGAGGCCATCGCCTTCGACCGGAAATGGAAGATGCCACCCACCGGCTTCCTTGACAAGACAATAGCCCGCCATACAGTCCCAGGCATGCATATAAGGCTCGTAATAGCCAACAAGGCGACCCGCCGCGACGTAGGCAAGCATCAGGGCGCCCGAGCCGTTGCGAATGAAGTTGCCACCTGCATCAAGCAGTTTTTCAACGATCGACGCGACAGTCGCCGGTGCCACGTGATTGTTGGCACCGATGCCGGTCACGGCATTGCGGATCGTCCGGCTTGCATCGAGCCGTAAAGTTTTGCCATTTAATGTGGCGCCCATGCCATCGGCAGCGGCGTAGAGCTCGTCATTGCACGGCACGTAGATGACACCGATGGCTATTTCCTCCCCATGCAGGGCAGCAATGGAAATGCACCACGTCGGCATGCCATTGACGAATGGGCTCGTGCCATCGATCGGATCGACGACCCAGGTGTAATCCGATGTACCCGAGCTAACACCGTACTCCTCACCAAGGATCGCATCGGCCGGAAAAGCTGCGGCAATCCGGGTCCGAATAAGGTCTTCAACTTCGCGGTCGGCAATCGAAACGACGTCGTGTGGATCCGCCTTGGTTTCAATAACCAGCCTTTCGCGCGCGTTGAAATGCGCAAGAGCCACGGCCCCCGCCTCAATCGCCATCTTCTGGGCCAAAGCAAAGCGATCCTGAAGATCAACGGTGACGTCGGATGTCATGTTCTTTCCTTAGATATGAATGCAGATTTCAATTGTTGATGATGGCGATGCCGCGATGGTGAAAGCCGATGCTGACATTGGTCGCCGGTGGAAGCGTTCTGTCGATGGCCGGATCTACGACGAATAATGTGCCCGCCTCCGTCTCGACTTCATATTCCACATGATCCCCGAGATAGGCCGCATGCCGTATGCTGCCGGGAAACGCCCCGCTCTCTGCCGCCTCGAGCGTGATCGCATTAGGCCTGACGGCGATCCTTGCCGGTCCCGGGCGGGCGCTCCGGCCTGGCACAGAATGTTCCAGCTTTCCGACTCGAATGATCGCCTGCCCCCCATCGCTACGCAGGACCTCGCAAGGCAGCACGTTCGCCTCGCCGATGAAGTCGGCGATGAAAGACGAGGCTGGGGCTTCGTAAAGATCGCGCGGCGAACCCTGCTGGGCGATCAGACCATCCTGCATGACGATAATTCTGTCCGAGACTGCAAGCGCCTCTTCTTGGTCATGGGTGACATAGACTGCGGTAAACCCTAGACGCTGCTGTAGTTCGCGGATTTCCGTGCGCACACGGCGCCGCAGGCGCGCATCGAGATTGGAAAGGGGTTCATCCAGCAAGAGAACCTGCGGCTCGAGCACCAGAGCCCTCGCAACGGCAACGCGCTGTTGCTGTCCGCCGGAGAGTTCAGCAGGCAGCCTCTGACCGTACCCGGCAAGACCGACCTGCTTCAGCCCCTCTTCCGCCCGTTCCCGCGCTTCATTCTTTTTCATCTTCGATGATTCAAGTCCATAAGCGACGTTTTCCAGCACTGACATATGCGGGAACAGCGCGTAGGACTGGAACACCATCGAGACGTCGCGTTCGTTGGCGGGAAGCATGGTGACATCCTTGCCGCCGATGAGAATGCGTCCTGCAGTTGGATGCTCGAGCCCGGCGAGCATGCGCAGGGTCGTCGTCTTGCCACAGCCTGATGGGCCCAGCAGCGTTACAAGTGTGCCAGGTTCGATGTCCAGAGACAGATCGTGGATGGCCGTAAACGTGCCGAACTGCTTTTTGACATTGGTGAAAACGACAGAGCCGGTGTGATGAGTGGTCATGATGCGGCCTTCTCTTGTGGTGCGGCAGACGGAATAAAGGCCGTTGCAACGCGATTCTCGCGGCGCAATCTCCGTTCACCCACCAGCAGCTGGAAACAGGTAATGATAACAATCATGACAACGATGAGCATTGATGAGTAGGCCACGGCAACGCCGTATTCGCCGTTCTCGACGAGCCCGACAATGTAGGAAGTTGCCATGTTATATTCGGCACTGACCAGGAATATGACAGCGCTGATCGATGTGATGGCGCGGACGAACGAATAGACCAGCGCAGCAACGATCGCCGGACGAAGCAGGGGCAGGATGACCTTGCGGATTGTCCGGAAGCTCGTTGCCCGCAAGGTCAGCGATGCCTCATCCAGACTCTTGTCGAGCTGGCTCATCGCCGCCACGCCGCCGCGCACGCCGACCGGCATGTTGCGGAAGACAAAGCAGGCTATGAGGATCAGCGCCGTGCCGGTCATTTCCAGCGGCGGGAGATTAAAGGCCATGATGTAACTGATACCGATGACAGTGCCTGGGATGGCAAAACTCATCATCAGCGCGAACTCAAATACGTTGCGCCCGACAAACCGTTGCCTGACGATCAGGTAAGCCGTCAGCAACCCGACCGCCGCTGTAAGCGGTGCCGAAATCAGTGCGATCTTGATCGTTGTCCAGAATGAGTTCCACGCGACACCTGTCCAGGCGATAGCGCCGTTCTCGAAGCTGAAAGAGAAAGCGCGCTGGTAGTGCTCGAAGGTCAGCGTGTTGTCGAGGCCCCACGTGCGGACAAAACCACCGAACAGGATCATGCCGTAGATGACCAGAGTGAACAGTATCCAGGGAATGACGATGGCATGGACGCCAATGGACAGTGATCGCGGCAAGGCGATATGCGCACCGGAATCGCCCTTGCCCGTTACTGTCGCGAAGCTCTTGCCTGCCAGCCATAGTCGCTGCGCAAGGAAGGCCGAGAGCGTGAAGAACAACAGGATGATCGCCAGCACCGCGGCACGCGAAGGATCGTTCTGCGAGCCGACAACGGCAAAGAAGATTTCCGTCGAGAGCACCCCATGGCTACCGCCGAGCACCAGAGGGTTACCGAAATCCGCCATGCTCTCGATGAAGCCAATCAGAAAAGCGTTCGCGAGACCGGGCTTCATCAAAGGCAACGAAACTTTCCAGAACGTACGCCAGCGATCCGCCCGCAGGGTTTGCGATGCTTCCTCCATCGACGGGCTGACACCCTCGACAACGCCGATGAGCACGAGAAACGAGATGGGCGTGAAAGACAGGACCTGTGCAATCCAGATGCCGGTCAGGCCATAAAGCCAACGGCCCGGCTCAATCCCGAAGAGGTTGGAAAGCTGATGGGTTACGACACCGGCGCGGCCAAAAAGAAGGATAAGCGCAAGGCCTATGACGAAGGGAGGCGTGATGATCGGCAGGATCGTCAGCAGCCGCAGTCCCTTCTTGAATGGAAAGCGCGTGCGAGTGGCAACCAGCGCGAAGCAGAGCCCGAGCAATGTGGAGCCGAACGCCGAAAGGATAGCCAGCAGTAACGTGCGCCAGGCAACGCCACAACGATTACCCCCAACAAGACAATCCAGGCTCCAGATAGACGGATCCTGAATATTGCGGACAAATCCGGAAGGATCGAACGAGCCGTCGAAACTCTGGAAGGCACCGATGAAAATGCTGCCCACAGGGTAAAATACAAAGATGCTGACAAGGAAGACGAGCAGCGCGATTGAAGCGACCACGAAGGCATCGCCCCGGAGCACACCACGCTCGGCAAGTCCGAAGGAAAACATCAGGACGAAGGAAAGCGCCACGAGCCCGGCGCCTGCACCCATCGAAGGCTGGCCATCGGCAAGCGGCCCAAACAACGCTTCCGTTATCGTCCAGGTCCAGCCGGTAAACCCGACAGCGAGCCCCTGCAACACGAGGAAGACAATTCCAGCGGCGCCGGCCGCGATCAGCAGATTTGAACGAAGCGATGAGACTTTGAAAGCCCGCGCGCATAAGCCCACAGCGAAGAGCAGCGCGATGATGGCAAGTGTCCAGCGGCCGTGTGCGAATATCTGCAGAAGAGCAGGCGCTTCGTTGGAACCGTTCGGAAAGTTGCCGAGCCAATCGAAGCCGAAAAAACCGCTTTCGATCCGGTACCACGGCACGAGGCTCAACCCGGCGAGCCCGATGCCGAGCGCAATATTCAATCTCCGGTCGCTACGTTCCATAACGCCACCCGCCTTCGCTCATCATAGAAAGTTACTAGCGCTGCCGATATGTCCGGAACGATCCGGACACATCGCATCAGGCAAAAGCAAGTTCAGTTGGCGCTTGCACCAATCTCCTTGTCCCAGCGATCAAGCAGTTCCTTGCGTTTGGCAGGATCGCCATAGGTCTTGAAATCATAATCGATGAGCTTGATATCCTCGAATTTCGGGGCTTCAGGCGGAACGGTGGCAGATTTGTTCGATGGCAGCTGAAAGGACTTTGCATCCTTCATATGCGACTGCACTTCGGCGGAGAGAGCCCAGTCATACCATTTCTTGGCCGCATCGAGATTGCGCGCACCCTTGATGATTGACATCGAGCCGATTTCGTAGCCGGTGCCTTCACAAGGAGCAACGGCCTTGACAGGGAAGCCTTCAGCAATCTGGGCGACAGCATCATGCATGAAGACGATGCCTAGCGCCGTTTCACCCCGGGCCGCGGCCTTCACGGGTGCGGAACCTGATTTTGTATATTGCGACACATTCGCGTTCAGCTGTTTCAGGTAGTCGAAAGCCTTGTCCTCACCCATGATCTGAACCAGGGAAGCCAGCGCTGTATAGGCAGTGCCCGACGAGTTCGGGTTGGCGATCTGGATTTCGCCCTTGAAGGATGGATCGACGAGATCAGCCCAGCACTTGGCCTCCTTGAGGCCCTTTTTCTTGACGATCTCGGTGTTATAACCCCAGCCAAGAGCACCCGCATAAACGCCGACGGTCTTATATCCTGCGCTCTCTGCCTGCTTCTTCGCCCAATCCTGCAACTGGTCAAGCATTGGCGACTTATATTCCTGGGTCAGCCCTTCGGAAGCAGCCTGCAAATGCGGATCACCAGTACCCGCCCACCAGATATCAGTCTTCGGATTGCGTGCCTCGGCGCGGATCTTCGCGTAGGTCTCTCCTGACGAAAGGCGGACCATATTGACCTGGATACCGGTCTCCTTCTCGAACATGCCCTTCATCAGCTCACAGATAACGACATCGGCCGAACAGATCAGATTGAGATTGTCCGCAGCGCGCGCCTCGGTTGGCATCATTTGAAGACCAACAGCAAAAGCGGCGGCAATTGCGAATACAGAACGCATGATTTTCCTCCCTGACAAAGCGGCACCTCCATGCCGCACGCTTTTTTGCAAGCGTGTGCAAAAGTTTCACACGACATGTCTCCCTGTCAAGCGGACTATTGCGTTCCTTCAATAAAATTAGCGGTCTGGTGGTTGCGGTAGCACGCAAGCGCGTGCAAGATACCGCGAACAACTATGGATTCATGCAGTTGAACAAATCATTCGTCAGCGCTGATGACGTAGCAAAGCGGGCAGGCGTTTCGCGCTCGGCTGTGTCCCGTACGTTCACGCCCGGCGCTAGTGTTTCGGAGGAAACACGCCAGCGCGTCATGGAGGCCGCACAAGCGCTTGGCTATCACGTCAACCAGCTTGCACGCGGCCTGATGCGTAGCGAAAGCGGTATCGTCTGCCTGGTCGTATCCGAGATGGATACGCCCTACCGAGCCCGTCTGGTACGCGCTCTCACCCACGAATTGCAAACCGCCGGCAAGATTGCCATGCTCATCAATACCGATCGCTCGGATGGCAGTGTGGACACGGCGCTCCGGCAAACCCTGCACTACCGCGCCGACGCGTCCATCCTGTTGTCCGGGCTTCCGGACAAGGCGATTACCAGGCTTTGCCTCAACAGCGGCCAGCGCATCGTGCTGATCAATCGCGATGATGATATCGAGGGCCCGTTCCGTATCAATCTTGACGATGGTCAAGCGGCACGAGTGGCCGTGAGTGCATTCCTGCGTGCAGGCTGCCGGCACCTCGCATTCGCCAACTCCGACGTTGGAACACCAAGTCTGATGGCGCGCGAACGCGGCTTCATCGCAGCGGCCGCCGAATTCGGACTTGAAGTCAGGGTCGTGCGCCACGGTAACACCGTCTATGAAAGCGGCCGCAAGATTGCGCAGACATTGTTCACCGAGGCCGTGTGGCCGGACGCAGTCTTCTGTGTCAACGATCTGATGGCATTCGGGCTGATGGACGGTGCACGGTACGACTTTGGGCTGAACATTCCGGAAGATCTCTGCATCGTCGGCTTCGACGATATCGAGCAGTCCTCATGGACGTCCTATAACTTGACGACGTTTTCGCAGCCAGTGGATGAAATCGTAAAGAGCAGTGTCGCCTGGCTCCAAAGCGATGCGACCGCCGGTCGGGTGCGGTCTGCCAACCTGCACGCACCGCTGATCTGGAGAAAAACAATCCGGAACAAACTATAGAATCGTTTGGTTGCGTCGACCGGCCACCCCACCTCATGGCGTTGCGGGTCAAGCGCGCCCCACCTGGCTTCATAGACGAGAGTTTGTACCTGGCTGACAGTGGCCAAGATGAAATAGTCGTCGTAGGCTGCTTCAAAATCAAGTTTGACGAATCGGGGACGCATCAGCTTGAATCACATGAGGCTTTTGAAGAAATGCAAGACGCTTGCCGTGATCGCCTTAATCCTGTTTTCCGGCCAGGTTACTCCCTCTTTTAGCGACGATGCCAAGAGCTGTGTCATCCGGACTGAAAACGAAAAAGGTTGGCTTTTTGTCAACAATTGTGATCGCGACGTGGTCATCGAAATCTGCTTTGAGGAGGCATCCGAAGAACCATTGAATTGTGCCAGCGTGGTACAACACCAAGGTGACCAATTATATCCGGCCACGGTGATCGCTGCAAAAGGGGGACTACAGCTTTTGAGTGTTGCTGGGCGTGCCGGGATCAGGTGGGGTGCCTGTTATCATAATCCAAGAGACGACAGGAACCCGGGAAAGCCCGAAGGAGAATACAAATTTACATATCGCTGCATGGACTCCAACGTCGAGTGAGCGCGGCAGCCCACGGAAACTACAAGTCGAGCTTCCGTCGCAAAGTCTCCAGCCGTTCCATGGCTATCACCCCATCATAAATTGTCGGGGCAGCAGTCGACGCACCGCCGAGAGCCGGAACCACATCGGCCAAGAGTGAATAGTAACCCTTCGGATCTTCATTTGCCGCTGCCGTGAAATTTGGCTTCCATGTCAGAGTGTCGACATCGTCGGCGAGTGTTGCTTCGGGATCGTCTACCTTGAAAGGCGGATTGCGGTTCCAACGCACTTCAATCACGTCATCCACCTCGAGACGCTGGTGATCACTCATCAACTCGATGCGCTCGACCGGCGTGCCCCTCGACTGGATCGTACCCATCGCGATATTTCCAATGGCGCCGCACTCGAACTCGAACCCGACGTGGAAAAGTACCCTGCCCGGTGTTTTTTCCACCTTTCGCGCCGAAATGGTTCGCACCGGCGAGACAAAGAATGACACCAGATCCATATAGTGCACGCAGTGATGCAGGAAGAAGCCGGTGTAATCGACATTACCGGTGAAATAGCCCGGCGCCGTCATATAGTATCCGGTAAGTCCAAGCACAGGACCGAACCGCCCGGACTTGATGATGTTATGGGCAATCTTGTTGCCGACTGAATAGCGTTTCATGAAACCGACGAGCAACGGTTTACCGGCGCGCTCCGACGCAGCGCGCAGTTCGCGCGCGCCCGCCGCTGTTCCCGACGGCGGCTTTTCCATGAACACAGGCAGACCCCGATCGAGCGCAAGCTTGCCGAAATGCAGATGCTGATCCGGTCCCACGGCCATGCCGATGGCGTCGATGCCGGGCATACGGATCAACTCCTCGGCGTCGCTGGTCAGGCGCGCAACGCCAAACTGCCGGCCGGCATCGCCAAGACGCTTGCCATCGATGTCGCAGAGCGCGACGATTTCGACGTCATGGCGGACCAATTGGGGAAGTAGCATCTGGGTTGCGTGAATGCCGCAACCGATCCAGCCGATTTTCAATGTCATCGCCGATATTCCGTCAGTGTGAGATGGGATTTGATAAACGCCGCGCTTGCCGCGAGACGTTCGCTTTCGTCCTCGTGGGGTGGGCGCCACTGCGCAAAGGGAACGCCGAAGCGGTCATCGTTGCGCCGAAACGGCTCAAGCGATACCGGGCCTTTGTAGTTCACCTCGTGCAGCGCACGACAAACTGCAACCCAGTCGGTCGAACCGGTACCGGGAAAGCCGCGATGATTTTCGTTGGCCTGGAAATGCACGAGATGATCGCCGCCAAGCCGGATGGCTTCGGGGATCGACGCCTCCTCCATGTGCATGTGAAATGTGTCCAGCATCAACTTGACCGCCGGATGGTCCACTGCATCGAGCAGCTCGATGGCTTGTTGTGTCGTGCACAACACATCGCTTTCGAAGCGGTTGAGCGGTTCGACGGCGAGCAGAATACCGGCTTTTGCAGCGTGATCGCCCGCCTCCTTCAGTCCCGCGACGCAGCGGTCCTTACGCGCCAGCCGCTCCTCCTCGGTGACTGGTACTGGCGCACGCCCGGCAAACACCAGTGGATTGCCGGTCAGAGGGCCGCCAACAACGGTCGCCCCGAGTTCCGCCGCGCAGTCCCCCGTATAACGCAGGTAGTCGATGCCGGCGCGGTGGGCATCTTTCTCGTGCGATGAAAGGTTGCGTTGCATATTGACGCGCGCGGCAAGGACAACGCCCAGTCCGGCATCGTCCAAAGCGCGCCGGGCTTCGGCAAGGTCGATTTCGCCGGGCTCGGGCACCAGCAGTTCGACGAAGTCAAAGCCAAGCTCGCGCATTTTCTTGAAGAGATGGAAATGCTCGGCAGTGAATGGCCTTGCATATTGCATGGAGATCAATCCGATGGGATTCATCATGGGTCCTTCTTTGATATTAATAAGAGTCATCCCTTCACTGCGCCTTGGGTGAGGCCACCGATAAGCCGGCGTTGAACGAGAAGGAAAAGCAGAGTGGCGGGAAGCGCACCGACGACACCGCCGGCGGCGAGCAGACCCCATTCGATCTGGTATTCACCTATCAGCGTCTGGATGGCGACGGTAACGGGGCGAACGTTCCGGCCGCCAAGCGTCAGGGCGTACAGATATTCGTTCCAGGCGGTAATGAAGATATAGATGCCTGTTGAAATGATGCCAGGCATAGCCAGTGGCAGAACGACGCGACGCAGCGCCTGCAGCCGGGAACAGCCATCGATCATCGCCGCTTCGTCGAGACTGCGGGGAATAGCACCGATGTAACTCCTCAGCATCCAGACCGCGAACGGAATGGCGACAGTTGAGTTGGCGAGGATCAGCGCAAGATGCGTATCGAGAAGGCCAATCTTCCGCATCAGGATAAAGAGCGGCAAGATCAGGAGCACGATCGGAAACATGTTGACCAGCAGAAACTGCAGCATGACCAGCTTGCGGCCCGGAAAGCGGAAACGCGACAGTGCGTATGCCGCAGTGACTGAAACTGCGAGGCCCAAGACGACAGTACCGGCAGCAATAATCAGACTGTCCAGCATATTGCCGAGAAACGAGGTCTGTTCCAGCAGGCGGATATAATTGTCCATGCTCCACCCCGCCGGCGACAGGGATACGCCGGACGCAGATAACTGCGCGGTCGGTGTCAGGGACGTCAGGATCATCCAGACGAATGGCCCCATGGCGAGCATTATGATGAAGATAACAGGAATATCCGTCGTGAGAATTCGGCGGAGCGTCGAGGGTTTGTTCATCGTTCCACCTCGCGCATGGTCCGGACGATATAGACCGCCACGATGGCTCCAAGAAGGATCGTGAACGTAACGGCAATGGCGGTGCCATAGCCGAAATCGAGATTTTGCCGGGCCTTGATAAACGCATAAAGCGGCAATGTGTGCGTGGCATAACCCGGGCCGCCACCTGTCATGACGAAGATGACATCCATGGAATTTGCGACCCAGATAATACGCAGCAGGCCCGCCGTCGCCAGCACCGGTGCGATTCCCGGAAGTGTAATATGGACGAACTGACGCCACGTGCTGGCCCCGTCGATAGAGGCGGCTTCATACTGGCTTTGGGGTATCCCCTGCAAACCGGCAAGGATCATCACCGCGAAAAACGGAAAGCCCTGCCAGGTCAAGGTTGCAATCACCGCATAGAGCGCGAGATGCGGATCGGCGAGCCAAGGCACGGTTGAATGGATAATCGACAGGTAAAGCAGGATGTCGTTGAGCACCCCGGTGGTAGGATCATAAATCCAGCGCCACATCAGCGCGATGACAACGCTCGGCAAGGCCCACGGAATTATGACAAGAGCACGCGCCAGACCGCGCCATGGGAACTCGCGATTGAGCAGGAGCGCGGCGACCAGGCCAAGACCCATCTGCAAGGGCACCGTCAAGCCGATCCATATGGCCGTATGGCCGAGCGAAGTCCAGAATACCGGGTCATGCAAGAGCTTGATGTAGTTGCCGAACCCCACGAACCGGCTGGCATTGGGCTTCCACAGGACCAGGTCGTAAAAGCTGGTGACGACCGCCTGAACCATCGGGAAGAAAACAATGAACAATGTCACGAGCACTGCCGGCGCCAGCAGGGCATACGGCATCAGCCGGCTGCGAAGCGGGCGGACCTGCGTGAGATCGTGAGGTGCTGATGGTGCAAGCGTTGACATGGACAATCTACTTTCGGCGGACGTCGACCAGTATTGCGAAACCCCTCCGCGCTACTGCGCGAAGAGGCTTTCAAGCTGTTGCATCATCTGTTGCGAGGTGATCTGGCCGGTGAGCGCTTGCTGCATCGACGTTTGCCACGCGGTATTGACGAACTCCGCTGTCGCGGTGCTTTGCGGCAGCACGTGAGCAAACGGCAGAGACTGGACCGTGGCGTCAACGAAACGGCGTTCATGCAGGGTCCAATGCTCGGAACCGCTCTTGGTTACAGTCATCTGGCCCGTCGCCTTGTTGAAGGCTACGTTGTTTTCACCCTCGGCGAGAAAGGATATCCACTTCCAGGCAGCATCCTTCACCTGTGACGACGAGAAAATCGCCAGGGATTCATCGCCATAGGAGGTCCATTGCTTGCCGCCGCATTTGGGGGCTGGAACGGCGGAGACCTTATCCCCCAACGCTTTGACCAAATCATTGGATGAGCCAATATGATGAATGGTCATGGCCGTCTTGCCAGCCTTGAATGCTGCGACAATTTCCTGGAAGCCGTCATTCGGAGCCGATGGCGGGATAACCTTGTCTTTTTGGAACAGATCGATCACCCACTGATTAGCCGCGACAGCTTCAGGGTTGGTCAGGCCGCCCGGCTTGAGTTCCGCGCCTTGCGAGAAGACGAATGTCCCCCACTGGTCCCAGCCGCCCTTGCCGCCGCGCAGGCCAAAACCATAGGTGTCGGGCGCTTTGGTCAATTTCTGCGCTGCCGTGCGGAAGTCTTCGCATGTCACCGGTGGATTGAGGCCCGCCTCCTTGAAGAGATCGGCGCGGTAATAGAGGTACAGCACGACGTACTGGATCGGCAGGTAATATTGCTGCCCATCCGGCCCCTTGTTCAATTCCAGCAGATTATCGAGAAGATCCGCTTTGGCCGGCCAGGCGTTGATGCGGTCGCCAATCGGCTCCAGCGCACCCATTTCCGCCAGTCGCGGCTGCGCAAAAAGCTTGACCATCCCGGCGTCCGGCGCATTGCCGCCAACCAGAGAGGTATACAGATTGTCGTAGTAACTGTTCCACGGAACATTTTCCGCTTCAATTTTGATATCGGGATTTTTCGCCTCGAACTTCGCCACGAGATCCGACATCGGATTTTCCGGATTGTCGAAATGATACCAGAACCGCACCGTTTCGGCCGCATTGGCGGCGCTCACCGCCAGGCCGGCCATGAATGCGCAACTGATACCCAGTTTCTTGAGAATGCTCATTGTTTCCTCCACCTTTGTTATGGGTCATCAACTGCCGCGGATCATTCCTCGAGCAGCCTCCCCGGCCGCCACAAGCGCCTCCCGCGCAGCAGCCAGTTCATTCGTGTTTTGCAGAAATCCATGCGTTACCCCCGGCACAACAGTGCGGGGATCGTTGCGGCCGACGGCCTTCAGCCGATCAGCGAAGAGAAGCGTGTCGGACAAGAGAGGATCGATGCCAGCGGCCAGGAGATAGAGCGGTGGCAATGCGCGCAACACATCGTCATCGGCGTGTAACGGCGCCACCAGCGGATTGCGGCGGGCATCCTCATCCGCGCAATACCAGTTCCAGTATCGTTGCATCTTGCCACGCGTCAGACCGGGGCCTTCGGCAAACTGGCCATACGACTCCGTGGTGAAGTCGGCACCAAACGCGCCGTAGAACAGAAGCATGCCTGACGGCAGTGAACGTCCAGCTCTCTCGTCATGCATGACGGCCGCAAGCGCGAGATTGGCCCCCGCCGAATCTCCTGCGATGATAAGCGGTCCCGCAGATACGCCTGCTTCTGCAGTCGCCGCGAATGCGGCCCGCAAGCAGGCGACAACGTCGTGCAGACCCGCTGGAAATGGATGTTCCGGGGCAAGCCGGTAATCGGGAACGAGCACGGGCAATCTTATCTCGTTGGCGAGAACCCGGGCGCAACGCTCATGCGTTTCAGGACTGCAGAACGCGAACCCTCCGCCATGAACGAACAGGACAGCGCCGGCGCCCGCATCATGCGGCACAAGCACGCGCATGCGGCAATCTTGAGAACCAAGTTCTGTGTTGGCGGCAACAACGATGTCTCGCGTCCGAGCAAGCGGCGGCAGGTTTACATTGTTCCGCTGGTTTGAGCGTTCGGATTGCGCCCTGCCCTCTTCCGGCGGCAGCAATGTGGGATCAGGTAGGGGGCCCAACTCCTCTTCGACGCGCAGCAACAAAGCGCGCATCTCCGCTGAAAGTTCATTGGAAAAACCAGCGCCGTTCATTGATCAGCGTCCGGAAACACAGTTGGCCCGAAGTCGACAATCGTCGCGATATGGTGATGCAAGGCTTGCGTTGCAGCGGCCACATCGCTCTGCTCTATAGCTTCAATTATGACGCGGTGCCGTAGTGCTGTCGCCATCAGATCGCGCGTTCCAATACTTCTCGATATCTTGAAGCGATGGTTGTGAACGAGACACCGGTGCAAGATCGGATCGAGCGCCGGCAGGTCGGCATCGCGAAAAATCCGACGATGGAAATCCCGATCGAGCGCCGCGAGCTGGAGCTCGTCGCCGCTGTTTGCAGACTCTGCCATATCGTCGGCAAGTTCCTGAAGATCGGAAACGAGAGTCCGGCTCTTGTGGCGCAGCGTGCGAACGATGCCATTGCATTCGATCTGCTGGCGCACGCGGAACATTTCAACGGCTTCATCGACCGTGCAGGCAGATACCTGGGTGCCCCGGTGCCCCTGGCGTCGCACCAACCCTTCTTCCTGCAACTGCAGCAAAGCCTCGCGAATGGTACCCTGACTGCACTGGAACCGCGCCGCCAGATCAAGCTCCGTCAACGGCTCGCCGGCGCGCAACTCTCCCAGCATGATATCCCGCTTCAATTGATCGAACGCCACGGCCGCCTTTGCTGGAAGCGGACTATAGGATGGGCGATTTGATCTGCGGGTGATGGAGTCGTCGGGCACTGCAAGCTCTCCTCTTGATTGCAGATGACGCTAATTATCATTATTGATATTGATATCGATAATGAAAGTCAATAACGTATCGGGCGGAGGAACAATCGAATGACAGCGATCAGTCTGAAGCAGATCAGAAAGCTTTACGGGACAGTTCCCGTGATCCACGGGGTAAATATCGATGTCGCGAGCGGCGAGTTTCTCGTTCTTGTTGGTCCGTCCGGTTGCGGGAAATCCACCCTGCTCCGAATGATCGCCGGGCTGGAGGAAATCAGCGCAGGTGAACTCAGGATTGGTGACAAGGTCGTCAATGCGCTGCCGCCCTCCGACCGCGACATTGCCATGGTCTTTCAGGATTATGCGCTCTACCCCCATATGAGCGTTGAAGAAAACATGGCGTTTGGCCTGAAAATGCGCGGCGAGACCACCAATGAAATTGACGCGCGCGTGACAGGCGCAGCCGATATCCTCAAGCTTCAGGATTATCTTGAGCGTCGGCCGGCACAACTTTCGGGCGGCCAGCGCCAGCGGGTTGCGATGGGCCGCGCCATCGTTCGCCGACCGAAGGCATTCCTGTTCGACGAACCGCTGTCGAATCTCGATGCCGCACTTCGCGTCGAGATGCGGCTTGAAATTGCCAAACTGCATCGCCGCATGCAGGCGACGACCGTCTACGTCACGCATGATCAAGTGGAGGCTATGACGCTCGCTGATCGGATCGTCGTTATGAACGCTGGCAACGTCGAACAGATCGGGCATCCGCTTGACCTTTACCGCAAGCCGGCAAGTCTTTTCGTGGCACGCTTCATCGGCAGTCCGACCATGAATACCTTGCAGGTGAATGTCGTTGAATCCACCCGGAACAATTTCGTTCTGCAATTGCCGGCAGGCAACGTCGCTATAAGTGCTGGGGACGGCCCAGACGTGGCAGCAAAGGCGGTTACCTTGGGCATCCGTCCGGAAGACCTGACCGTCTGCGACGCCACCCAGGGGTGGTTCAGCGGCGAACTGGCGGTGGTCGAACGGCTTGGCAGTCAGACCTTCGGTTATCTCGATGCCGGCACCGAAAAACTTGTTACCATCGAGTTCCCAAGATCAGCTGAAATCCGGGTCGGCGAGCGGCTCTCGGTAAAGGGTGATATTGCCAACACTCACCTCTTCGAGACCGATAAAGGCCAGCGGATCAATTGAAATATCTTTATGTTGCCGACCGCACTAGTTTTTAACGGACGGCTTGCGCTTGACTGGCAATCGCAGTGCATCTGAGCCGGGCTGCCAACGACATTCGTATCGTATGCTGTTGCGGGAGGTCGACTATGAAAACGGCTATTATATTTGACTGCGAGTTCCTTTGCATCGAGGGGTCACAACGTCGATTTTGGTGCGCAGCGGCTGATCCCGATCCGGTTATTGCCCAAATCGGAGCCGTTAGACTGGGCCTCGAGGGCGCGTTTCCTCTCCTGGATAGATACAAGGCTTATGTTCGGCCGATTGATCGGTTTGGCGAAAAATATCCGCTCGATCCCTATTTCACCAATCTCACCGGCATCACTGAAGAAAACATCGCCACCAAGGGCCTGACCTTGCAGGAGGCCCTTTCTAGCCTTGACAGCTTCTCGGATGGTGCTCGGTTCTGGTCGTGGGGTAAGGATGAGCTGAATATGGTTGCCATCAGCTGCTATATCGCAGGGATTCAGCCTTCCATCCCGGCTCATCGGTTCGATAACGCAGTCAAGCTTCTACTCGCGGCGGGAATGCCTATCGAGGATCTAGCGAAGACACCCAGCAACAAATTGGCGGACTACTATCGCGTCGAACATCCACCGTTGAAGGGACATGATGCGTTGGACGACGCCCTGTCTATATCGTACACGGCGCAACATCTGATGAAGACCGGAAAATTGCAGCCCGAGGTCTTCGACCGCACTTCGCCTTTTCTGGCGCTTTAAAGCAGTACTCGCCCCGCGAAGACGGGACGACGTCCAAAATTTTCAGAGCGAAATCCTCAAACCTGGTCCATGACCCAAGATTTGAGAAGAGAGCCCTATCAAATCAGTAATCAAACCATGCCAAGCGCATTCCTATACAATTCAAGGAT
This sequence comes from Phyllobacterium chamaecytisi, assembly GCF_020164455.1. GTDB lineage: Bacteria > Pseudomonadota > Alphaproteobacteria > Rhizobiales > Rhizobiaceae > Phyllobacterium > Phyllobacterium chamaecytisi. Next base: position 76,544 of record NZ_JAIQWW010000011.1, on the reverse strand, counting down.
CGCTTCTTCTTCCTTGCGCTCGTTTGGCGCGCTTTGTTCGCAGGTCAGCAGCTCAACCGATTGCCGGTAGATTAGTGAGAACCCGTGAGACCAGAGACCGCGGATCTTGGGTGCCATCAAGTCGCAGTACGGGGGCGATTTGCTTCTCCAGCCAATCCTCATGGCGGGCCAGGTTTCGTCCGGGAAAACCCGGTTTGTCGTACTGAGCGGCCCAAGCCGCGAAATTGGTATGGATTTCGTACATGTCGCCCGAAGGCAATATCCGGTTGCCGTAGCGTTCCCGTTCCCGCGCCAGGAGCCGTTCCATCCGGATTGGTGTAGGGGTGTAGACGAATACGATCAGATCGACGCGTTCGATGAGGGAGTCTCCCCAGCCGTCAAACGATCCGGACAGTACCCATCCCTCCTCTCCCAACGCCTCGCGGATCAGGCGGACTCGATCGGCAGGCGGACGCTTCGTCGTGAACGGTGGATTGGTCGGGAACCAATAGAAGTCGTCGCAGTCAACATGACGCAAACCTAATGCAGACGCGAGGCCGCGACCGAGCGTTGTCACTCCGGAACATGATGCACCGGAGATGTAGATCGAAGACTTCAGCGTATCCTCCATCCCAATCTTTCTACCCGTACGTCGTTGCACCCCGATTGTTAGCGCAGAAAAATCTTTCCTGGGTTCATAACTCCGTGTGGATCAAGCGCATCTTTTAGAAGTGCCATTACATCAACTGCGGCCCCGTGCTCTTCGCGGAGATAAGCTATCTTACCAGTGCCGATCCCGTGTTCGCCTGTGCAGGTTCCATTGACGGAAATTGCTTTCTTGACCATGAGCTTGTTGATGTGGGCAACTTCCTCGATCTCTTGTTCGTTGTCGGGATCGACAGCAAAAACGACATGATAGTTACCGTCCCCAACGTGGCCGAGTATGGCCGCCGGAACGTTGCAACCAGCCAAAAGCTCGCGGGCGTGAAGAATGCAGTTTCCCAGTTCCGAAACCGGTACGCAGACATCGGATGACCAACCTTTTGCTCCAGGGCGCTGCGACACGACAGCATAGAGGGCGTTATGCCGCGCCTTCCACAAGCGGTTACGTTCTTCGAGCGACGTCGCCGCTTCGAAATTGTCCGCGCCGTTCTCGGTCGCAATTTCCCGCACGAGCGCAACCTGCTCTTCGACAGATGCTGGTGAACCATGAAACTCGAACGCAAGCGTGTCCCTAAGCGGGAGCTCGAGTGCCGAATACGCGTTGACAGCTTCAATCAAACCGCGGTCCATCAATTCCATGCGGGCAACCGGAATTCCCATCTGAACGATGACGATCGCGGTGTTCACCGCGCTTGCGATGTCGGGAAAGGAACACAATGCCGCTGACATGGTTTCAGGTATCCCATGTAGTCGCAATGTCACCTCGGTAATAATGCCAAGCGTGCCTTCAGAACCGACGAACAGCCGGGTCAAGTCGTACCCAGCCGAAGACTTCCGTGCCCTGCCCGCTGTACGAATGATGCGACCGTCCGGCAGAACGACCGTTAGTGACAGGACATTTTCACGCATGGTTCCATAGCGCACTGCATTGGTCCCGGATGCCCGCGTTGCGGCCATGCCTCCAATCGATGCGTTGGCACCAGGATCGATCGGGAAGAACAACCCCAGATCCCGAAGATAGCTGTTCAGTTCTTCGCGCGTTACACCCGCCTGTACGGTGCAGTCCAGATCTTCCGGGCTGACGCGAAGAACAGCATTCATACGCGAAAGGTCCACGGAGATGCCGCCCTCGACGGCGGACAGATGCCCTTCGAGAGAGGTGCCCGCACCATAAGCGATGACGGGCATCCTGGCATCAGCGCATTGGCGGACGATGTCAGCGACTTCCTCAGTTGTTTCGACAAACACGACGGCGTCAGGTGACTTGACGGAATGATAGGATTCCCCGCGCCCGTGCTGTTCGCGCAAGGCCAACGAACGAGAGAAACGATCCTCAAACTGCGCTTCAAGATTCGCCAGCAACTCCAGCTTATTCGTCATGTACATTTACTCTCTGTTCCGCCGGGCCTTCTACGACTGCTGTATCGCCAGGCAGACTCCACTCTGCTATGCCACGCGTTCGCCATTGAGGTGCTGATCGAGGAATGGCAGGTTGTCCTGACCCCAATAAACCTCGCCATCATATCGATAGGTCGGAAAACCAAAAATGCCGCCAACGCGCGCGGCCTCGTGGTTGTCCTTCCAGCGCGCCTGGACATCCGTTGCCAATTCGCGTGCCAGGAGCGCGGCGCCATCATAGCCCGCCTTGTCGGCGATCGTCTTGCGGACCTCCGGATCGCCGATGTTCTCCGCGCGCAGCCAGAAGGCTTCCTGCAAAGCGCGCGTAAGGCCAATCCAGTCCTGTCCGTCAATGCCGGCGGCTATCACCATGAAGGACGACGGTGTGGGGTCCAAGAGTGAAGGCCGGTTTTCAAGGAGAAGCGTCTTGCCCCTCAACTTGCTCCAGCGTTTCAAATCCTTCGTCCAGTATGCGCGACGCGGCTCCGGACGGTTCTTCGAATAGATGCCGCCATTTTCTTCGATCAACGTTGTTGGAAACGGCCGTATCGTCAGCTGGTGCCTCTTCGCTAGCTCGACAAAGGGGTCAAGTCCAATGAAAGACCATGGTGAGCCGAGGCTGAAGAAGTAGTCGATTGTCTTGGTCATAGATGTTCCTCTCAGATGGAAATCAGTAGGTGGCTTTACCGCCGGATAGATCGAAAACCGCGCCGGTGGAGAACGAACATTCCTCGGAAGCGAGCCATGCGATCATCGCAGCGACTTCGGCAGGTTGTCCGAGGCGCCCCAGCGGAATGCGCCCCTTTGATGCCTTCTGCGACTCCTCGCTCATCTCGTGGAAGAGCGCGGTCTCAACTGCTGCCGGTGTAATCGTGTTGACGCGGATGTCGGTGTCGAGCAGTTCCTTGGCCAACGATTTGGTCAGGCCGATCACGCCTGCCTTTGATGCCGCGTAGGCAGAAGCGAATTGCGGCCCCTCCTTGCCGGCGACAGATGAAATATTGATGATACGTCCATAATTCGTCTGCAGCATGTAAGGCACGACAGCGCGGCAGCACAGAAACGTTCCGGTGAGGTTGATATCGATGATCCGCCGCCATCCATCGACGGGATATCCCGCGACAGTGTGCCTGATGTTGCCGACGCCTGCTGAATTCACCAGGATGTCGATGCGTCCGAAATCATTCGCGGTCGCGGCAGCCGCCGCATCAACCGACTGATCGTCGTTGACGTCGACACGATAAAAAGACAGGCCGGAATTTTGCCCGATGAGCTTTCGCCCCTGGTCTTCATTCAGATCCCAAAGCGCAACACGAGCTCCGGAACTGAGAAACCGCAAGGCTGTCTCAAGTCCAATCCCGCTGGCGCCGCCGGTGATGACGGCAACCCGTCCCTGAAGATCGATACTGTTCATTATGTGTGCCTCGAATTAGATCGCAGTGACGGATTTCAGAAATTGCCGCGACCGCGCGCCGATGCGGCGACCACGTTCCACGGGATCGAGATGAGCGAGTGCTCTCGTTGGCGCTTCAATTCCGAGAACGCGCCCCTCAGGAAGAGCCTTGATCAGATCGCCGAGCCAGAGGCTGCCGTCGCCGGGCAGCAGGCGATCGTTTCGCGCTTCATAGGCGAGGGCGTCGAAGGCCGGAACGTGTTCGCCAGCGTCGCAAAGCTGGACGAATGAAATTCGACTGGCCGGCAGGGCCGCAACCTCGCTGGGATTCCCACCCGATCGGCTGAGGTGCAAGGCGTCGATAACGATCCCGGCATTGTCTTTATCACTGCGCGCGATAAGCGCCGCAGCCTCAGTCAGCGTCCGCAATTCTCGAAACGCGATAAACTCGATAGCAACGGAAAGGTCGAATTCGCCGGCAAGATCACAGAGTTCGAGAAAATTCTCGTAGGTCCGTTGAGGATCAGGATCGACGCCCGAGGTCATGATATGCGCAGCACCGAGATCGGCGGCAAGTTCAAGCCCGGCCCGGTAATCGGCAATATTCGTGTCAGGCCGCAACGCAAAAGTCTCGACATCGCTGACAGCAATTCCGGTGTCGCGAAGCGCCGCCTTTACCTCAGCTGTCGCCTGGCTATCACCAAGGATCTCACGAACCAACGGCGTATGGGGTGGCGCGACGATACGCAGTCCCACGCCGTCGAAGCCGCCGGCCTCGGCTGCTTTGACGAGCGTCAGGTGATCGACATCGATCATGCTCAAATGGGCGAGCGAGATGGGAAATCTCCCCTCCCGTCGCGCCGTTTCAATTCTGTTTGTCACGAGGTCATCCCTGTATACGGGCGTCTACTGGCCGACAGCCAGGCCGGCATCCTTGATCAATTGACCAAATTGCTGATTGTCGTCGGACGCGCGTTTACGAACTTCGTCAAGCGTCTCAATGCCGGGGATCAGCCCGAACCCGACGATCCTGTCGTGGACCTCCGGCTGCTGAAGGATACCGTTGATCAGCTTGTTGAGTTGCTGCTTGATGTCATCTGGCGCCGAGCCTTGGATGGAGACGGTGTGCCAACTGCGGGGCGCCCAACCGTCAATCCCGGCTTCTGCGGTCGTCGGAAGGTCCGGCAGTTTCGCCCAGCGCTTGTCACCCAACACTGCGATGCCTTTCAACGTTCCGGCGGCAATATGTTCGGCGCTCTCAGGCCCGAAGACAATCTGGGCTTCGTTCGAGAGAGCAGCCTGCAAGGCAGCAGGCGTGCCGTTATAAGGAATATGAAGAAGCTCGATCCCGGCGCGCTTTTGCAGCCATTCGCCGCTCAAATGTCCTACAGTTCCCTTCCCGGCCGTGCCGAACGAGACGGCACCCGGATTTGCCTTTGCGTATGCAATCAGCTCCGGAAGGGTATTTGCCGGCACAGACGGATTGACCGCGATGACCATCGGAGCATCGCCGATCAGAACGAGCGGCGTCAGGTCCTTGGCGGGGTCATATTCGACCTTTGTTACAAACGGGATGATCGCGTAAAAGCTGTTGGTCGACTGCAGCAGCGTATAGCCATCCGCCGGCGTTCGGATGTAATAATTTGCTCCGATCGCTCCGCCTGCACCTGGTTTATAGTCATTGATGACAGCTTGACCGGTCGCGGCCGTGATCTTCTCACCGATGAGACGCGAGATGTTGTCGCTCATTCCGCCAGCGTTGTAGGGGATGATGTAGTCGATCTGCTTCGATGGATATTTATCGGCAAATGCCTGACGGTCAAGCATTGCCATACCCGCAGCCGCGGTGCCCGCCACAAGAAAGAATCGTCTGGTAATCTGGAACGTCATGCGAAGTCCTCCGGTAGCGTTACTCGGCAAATGCTTTCTGCCGGAACGATTGAATAAACGGGAAAAGAAGGCTGAGAAGCAGCCCGATGGTCACGACGAGCATGGCGAGACTGATCGGATGCGTGATGAAGATCGACATATCCCCGCGCGCCACAAGCATGGAGCGTCGGAAATACTCCTCCATCATTGGTCCAAGCACGAAGGCGAGAATCAGCGGCGCCGGTTCGCATCGGCATTTGTGAAGGAAGTAACCCAGCAATCCGAAGATAGCCGTCAGGTAAACGTCGAAGGTGGTGAACTCAACGCCATAGATACCGATGATGCTGACGACGAGAATGGTCGGGAAGAGGAACTGGTAGCGGATCTTCAAGAGCTGTACCCATATCCCGACGAGAGGCAGGTTGATGACGAGCAGCATCAGATTGCCGATCCACATGCTGGCGATAAGGCCCCAGAAGAGATCAGGCTGATTGGTCATGATGCGTGGTCCAGGCACGATGCCGTGAACCATCATCGCTCCGACCATGAGCGCCATGATCGCATTCGACGGAATGCCCAATGTCAGCAGCGGGAGAAACGCGGTCTGGGCACCAGAATTGTTGGCTGCTTCCGGCGCTGCGACACCCTCTACCATGCCGGTTCCAAATTTTTCTGGCGTCTTCGAGAAGCGCTTCTCTACGGTATAGGCCATGAACGAACTCAAAAGAGCGCCGCCACCGGGCAGTAGTCCGAGCACCAGGCCGATCACCGTTCCGCGAAAAGCCGCAGGTGTTGCTCGGCGCGCTTCCTCCTTGGTGGGCCACAGGCTGCTGATCCGGTGGACGACAGGAGGCGCTTCGTCCTTTACTGCCCGTTCGAGGGCAACAAGAATGTCGGCGATCCCAAAAAGGCCGACGACAACCGGAACGAACGGCACGCCGTTCAGCAATTCGTAGAAACCAAAATCAAAGCGGTACTGGCCTGAGTTCACGTCAGTGCCGGCAAGGCCAAGCAGCAGTCCGAGCATGATCATCGCCAGCGCACGCAACACAGATCCTTGTGCCAGGACGACCGATGTGATCAGTCCAAGGAACATCAGCATGAAGTATTCCGGAGCGCCAAATTTGAGGACCGCCACCGCGAGAACCGGAGCGAAAGCGGCCATGAAGAAGGTGCCGATGGTGCCGGCGAGAAACGAAGCCAGTGCCGCAATGGTCAAAGCTGCTCCACCACGCCCGTTTCGGGTCATAGCATGACCGTCGATCACGGTAACGACTGACGAAGCCTCTCCGGGCAGGCGCAACAGGATCGAAGTTGTCGATCCGCCATACTGTGCCCCATAATAAATGCCCGCTAGCGTGATCAGGCCGGTTACCGGGGGAAGCCCGAAAGTCAGCGGGAGCAGGATCGCAATCGTCGCTGTCGGGCCAAGACCCGGGAGAACGCCGACCAATGTCCCAACGAGGCAGCCAACCAGGCAAAAGAGGATATTGGTCGGATCGGACGCAACCTGCAGCCCGAGCACAATGCCATTTAGGATGTCCATGTGACCGATCATTTGAGTAGCTCCGGATAGACCGGTATCTGCAGCTGCAGAGCAAATGCAAAGAGAAGAGTGGCAATAACCGCGAGCACCAGTGCTGTCAGGATCACGGTTACTGGTCGCGCGCCGCTTCGGGCGGCACTTGCAAGCGCCACCATCAGAAATGTTGCCACCGGAAGGCCCAAGGGATGCAACGTCATGCCGAACAGGACGACCGAGCCAACCACGAACAGGAGAATGCGTCCGAGCGAAAGCAGGCCAATACCCGGTTGCTCTGGATCCTCCGACGGCTCCACGTCGCGGCCGTTGACGAGAAACACAATGATCCCAAGGAAAATCAACAATCCTGCAACGGCCTTTGGAAAGAATCCGGGGCCCATGCTGATGACGGTTCCAGCATCGTAGTTTCTGGAAACCCACAAGGCGCCGAGCCCGACGACGATGCAGAAGGCAGCGAGCGGGCGATTGGTTCTATCGGAAGAAGGTTGTGAAGCGTTACTCATCAGCTGCCTCAATAGCCTCGTCCAGCGACAACGATATCTTCGAGCTCATCTCCTGAAAGGAAACGATCGAGATTGGTGTGAAGCTTGGCAGCGATGCGGGCGGGATTATCCTCGGAGGTCCAGGATATATGCGGGGTCAGACGAATGGAGGGATGTTTATAGAAGGCGTGGCCGTCTGGAAGTGGCTCCGGCGTCGTCACATCAAGTGTCGCGGCAGCGATTCGACCCTCGTCAAGGGCATCGAGAAGCGCATTATCATCGATGACGTCGCCGCGGCAGACATTGATAATGTGAAGACCTGGCTTTGCCTTGCGGAGAGTGTCGAGCTTGACAATGTGCCGGGTCGCCTCAGTAAGCGGCACGGCAAGCAGCAGATGATCGACATCAGCGATCATCTCTTCGAGGGTACCATATCGCTTCACTTCTCCGTTGGCGAGCTGGAACGATCGCGTCACCGCGCTGACATGCATGCCAAGCGCCAGCGCCTTGCCGGCAACCCGTGCACCGATGGCACCGAATCCAAGAATACCCAGCCCCTTGCCAGAGACCATACCGAGGGTCCGCTTGTTCCATTCGCTGCGGGAATGAACAAGCAAATCCTCGAACAACTTCTTTTCGTGCGCGAAAATCGCGGCAATCGCATATTCGGCGATTGCTTCAGCTGATATCCCGCGCCCAGTGGTGACTAGCGGTGCGTCGAACACCCAAGCCGGAAAGGCATCAATACCGGCCGAGGCAATCTGGACCCACTTCAACCGATGCGGCCAACCTGCCGGAGGTTCTTTCGGCGCTACGCTCCAGCCCTTGAAAAAGGTAAACAGAAAATCGGCCTCGGAAGGCACATCCCAGACCGGTCGACTGTCGCTATAAGCCAGAACGATCGGATTGCTTGGATGTGCACGCAATCTCTCGACCTGGTCGTCGTCGAGGTTGCACGCGATTACCGGACGGCTGTTGCCAGCCGCTCGAACAGCGCTATCAGACATTGCTTCTCCTCCCTGGAGACGCCAGCGACACATCGACCGCCTCCACGGTTTCTGCATCCATATTGATCACAGGCATATATGCTCCTGCTTGAGTCCAATTGTTGCAGATTTTTCTAACAAAGCAACAACTCTTATCGAAGCGATACCATGCTAAAATCCTGCTTCGAGGTGAAATAATATACCAACATTATGGGAAATTGTGTATAAATGACTGATTTTATTCATTTTGAGCGAACATTGCTCTCCTGGATAAATTTCAGCCATTGCAAGAAACAAATTTTTATGTTGCAATATATGCAACGAATGGACGGTTAAAAGATGCTTGAACTTGTTGAAACGACCGGAAATCCCGGACGGGATACGCTCATCGGACCAATGAAGTCGCTGGCCAAGGGGCTACGGGCGCTTGACTGTCTAAGGGAGCGGAACGGTGTCAGGACTACGGACGTTGCCACCCTCCTTGACATCGACAAGGGATTGGCATCACGCATGCTACAAACGCTCGTCGTTTCGGGATACGCGCGACAGGACGAGCGCAGACGATTTTTTCCGGGGCCCAAGCTTCTGGAATCTCTAGGACTGCCCGGCACGAGGCCGGGTATTCGGGAACGCTCGCGGCCCGTCCTGAAGACGCTTGTCGAGCTCACTGGTGAGTCCGCCCATCTTGGGGTTCTTGCCGACGACCGAGTCTTGTATCTCGAGCGGGAGGTCCCAAATGTACCCTTGATGGTCGATCGACCCACCGGAACTCTCGCACCAGTTCACAATACGGCTCTGGGTAAAGTCTTCCTCGCTTTTTTGGGGGACAAGGCTCAGGCACTTCCCATTCCTCCAAGTCTTCGTCCTACAGCAGCTGAGCTCGCCGAGATTATCGAACGCGGTTACGCCATTGACGACGAGCGGCTTTATGAAGGTGTTCGTTGTGCCGCTGCACCGATCCTGGATGAGGCCGGCGTGGTCATTGGCGCAATCAGTTTGTCGGGGCCAACAGTGCGGATTGATCGCGATCGCATGCACGAGCTTGGCCGTATCATTCGAGAATGTGTAGCGACTTTCTAGGCAAACGGTGGCGATGTGACCCAACAATTACGCCCTGCCTATGTGAATGCCGATCAATCCTTCTTCGATTCAGACGCGCTTTCAAAGGTTGTGTCCTTTGCCGCAGCATGCGGAACGGAAATTCCGACGGATACTGGTCAGCTTATGTATGAAGCGAACCTCGCCGGTGGTGAAGGTCCGCTCGCTGCGTTGATGGGTCCGATGAAAGACCGCGGCCCATCGACTGGAGTGATTATTCGTCGTGACAAGCTTGTGGCAAGCTGGGGCACGCCGGACAGGGCCGATGTTGCCTTCAGCCTAACGAAAATCTTCGTGAATGCGCTCGCGGGTATCGCTTATCGGGACGGGTTGATCTCTGATCTTGATGCTCCCGTTTCGGCCTCGGTGGAGGCTGATTGGTTTTCCGGACCCCACAATGGAAGCGTGACGTGGCACCAGCTGCTCCAACTGACGAGCGAATGGACAGGAACGCTATTCGGTCGGCCGGATTCAATCGACTGGCACCGTGCCGTGGGAGGAGCAGTTGCGATCCTGCCAAAGGGCTCGTTCAGAGAGATTCAAGTGCCGGGTTCGTACTGGGAATATAACGACGTGCGCATTAACGCGCTTTGCGCCGCCTTGACGATCCTCTTCCAGGAACCGCTGCCCGTCGTCCTCGACCGCAATTTAATGCGACCGCTTGGGGCCTCGCAGACATGGACGTGGAACGGGTTCCAGGAGAGCGATATCGATTGGCACGGTCGCAAAATTCAATTTGTTCCTGGCGGCTCGCATTGGGGTGGCGGAATGCAGGTGAGCGCGATTGACCTTGCTTTGATCGGGCAGCTCTACCTTCGGCGCGGCATTTGGAACGGCGAACGGATCCTGCCCGATCGTTGGGTCGATATCAGCTTGCGGCCGTCGCCACTAAAACCTGAGTACGGCTTTCTGTGGTGGCTCAATACGAACGAGACGTTTTCAGCGTTTTCAAAGGGGACCTTCTGGGCGGCCGGCCTCGGTGGAAATCTCCTGTTGGCAGATCCGGAACACGAGCTTGTTGTCGTGCTTCGCTGGATCGAAGCTGCTTCGAGAGATAAAGTTCTCAGAACCATCATCGAAGTGGTACGAGCGTAGAAAATCTAAATCACAAGCCCGAATGATGCCTCGGGAATGCGACATGCGACCGACTGTCCTGTCAAGAGCATGAAGCAAATTCATGCCCGCTTCATGCGTGTGCAACGTTGGCACGGATCGATAACTGTTCCTTGAAAATGCCGATTGGGGCAATAATCCAATTGCGATTGCCATGGGCGCCCTGTGCTAGCAAGAGTTTCACTCCGTCACAGTGCCATGACCACGTTTCCAATCAGCAGCCTGCGTAGGGATAAAAATCCCATTGGAGATTTGGTTGAGTTGATCGTTCGTAAAATCGGTTTGCTATTCGTAGTAACCCCTAAGCGAGTTCTCTTCCGCAAATAGGCAAAGCTTATTGAGGAGGCTAATGAGCTGCTTGCCTTGTAGATCAACAAAAGCCTGACGCTCTTTTGTCGGCACCTTGATTGCCTGCAGCCAGAGTCTAGCGTTCAATTCGCTGAGCTCTGCAAGCTCCTCAACCATCCCGGCCTGCGAAAAAAGCGCCAAAACGCGTCTAGGCGTAATGGATCCAATGCCGGTGGGAACGATAGCGCCACCGTTTTTATACCCTTCGGGTAAAGTGCCCCTGAGGTTCACCACCACCTTGCGACGGATAACGTCAACTATCTGATCGACCGCCTGTTTGGCCCCGGCGACACGCGAGACGTGATCTGTGTCGGCCGCAGCGTGCGGCAACAGTTCAAGTTGCCCGGGGAAGTTCCGCGCCAACTGCAGATAAGGGAGCATGGGGCCCGACAGTTCGCTGGTTTCATCGTTCTTGAAAAGATCCGCATCAATGGCCGCGTGGCGAACCTTGCCACTGGCTAAAGCTCGGCGGAGGCTCGTGATGTCAAGGACCTCGCCGCGATCATAATTTATCACCACGGAACCGTCGCACATCACATCAAGCACATCACTGTTTATCAACCCTGCATTGGCAAATTTCTTCGTATCAGAGTTCAAATTGCCGAGCCCGACATGCACCGTCAACACATGGGCGCCTGAAGCGGCCGCGCCAGGAGTGTCCGCATAGGCGAATCCTTCGCCTTCTATTCGCACTCTATGGCGGGAGCGCGCATAAATTACGACCTTCATGCCAAATGCGTGGGCGAGTTTAGCCACCTCACGACCGATATTGCCATATCCGATGACGGCAATGGTTTTCCCTTCAAGCTTCTCGGTGGGAAAATTTTGCAAATCTTTACCGGTGTCGAAATCGCCCGCAGCAACAAGCGCATGCAATTTATCGACGGGTAAATCGGGCAAGACTTTCAATATGGCCTTCATCACCATTTGAGCTGTAGCACGGCTATTGATGCCGGGCGTGTTCATCAGGGGAGCACCGCCGCCCTCCCCGCTGCCACCACCCCATGATGCAGACCCCATATTTCCAGTACCGGCACCGATGCGGACGCCTCCTAGTGGAAAAACCGTTTCCGCCGGCAGAAAGGTCGCCGCGGCAATCACCGCATCATAGCGCCCATTGCCTGCCGCCTCGATCAGCTCATCGCGGGTACTCAGATGAGGTTGATAAAAGAAATGAATGAGCCCCTTCGTGAGTTCTGCAATCCCGGTGATTGGACAATCATGAAACACGCCACCCTTCGCTTCGATATGGGCCCTGATTTCAGATATGTCGGGCCGACCATCTTTGCCAAAGCGCAAACCAAGCAGGTCGCATATCAACACCGCATATGCGCGCTTGGGATCGTCCAGATCCAACCTATTTTCGACAGTGATCGCGGTCATTATTTCCTCGTGCAAGGGAATTGGGCACCAATGCTGCCGTGATCAGAACCGATCGAGCCGAAAAGGTGAGATATCGATGGTCGTCGGCATACCTGCCGCGATTTCGGAAACGATTTTTCCGGTAACCGCACCGCCAATCAAGCCTTGATGGCCATGGCCAAAGGCGTAAATCACATTATCGGCGCGCGATGCCTTATCGATAACCGGGATGCTGTCAGGCGTGCCCGGGCGATGTCCCATCCAACGCGTTATTTCACCAATCTCCAGTTTTTTGAACATTGGCCGAGCCTGGTTCAGAAGCACGTCTGCCCTCGCCATGTTGGCAGGGGCATTCAAACCGGCGAACTCGACGTTTCCCGCAATGCGCAAACCGTCTTCCATCGGTGAGGCGACGAATTTACGATCGGCTGAAATCGTCTGGATGCGAAGTCCCGTATCGGCATCCTTCACGGTGACATGGTAGCCGCGCTCCGATTCGAAAGGAATGTGATCCCCAAGCATTTTTGCAAGGTGTGCCGACCATGCCCCTGCGGCAAGCACAACAGTTTCGACCGGCATTCGTGAACCGTCTTCCAGTTTCAAAGCAACGGGACCATTTCCCGCCATCTCGAAGCCGATCACTCGTGCACGCACCAGTCGCGCGCCGTGGCGCACCGCGTTTTCGGCAAGTTTTGCCACCAACCGGCCAGGATTCGGGCATTGACCCTGCTCGGGCAGATAGACCGCGCTTTTGAAGATCGGGGCCAACGCGGGTTCCAGCTGACGGATTTCGTCGGCATTCAGTATCTGGACATTAACGCCGTGCTCCCGCCGCAGACCCAGACCATAGGCACCTTTTCCTGGGCCATCTGCACTTTCATGAACGAAGAGCTGGCCACGTTTGTGCAACAGGTCTTCGCACCCGGCTTCTCTGATCAAGGGTTCGTAGCATTCGAACGTATAGCGATGCAGCGAGCGCATGGCCGCTGATATTTCCTCGACGCGGGACTTGCGGCTGGAAACAAGAAAGCGCAGCAGCCACGGTAGTGCATGGGGCAAATAAGCCAGGCGCACGAACAGCGGGCCTTCAGGATCCATCAGCCATTTTGGTACATTTTTCCAAACACCGGGCATCGAGTTGGGAATGCATGAGCCGGGACAGATACCCCCCGCATTCCCAAAGGAGCATTGCTCCTCTGAGCCTGGGATCGCAGGGTCTACCAAATCGACGGCAAAGCCCTGCTTGAGTAGATAATTTGCCGTACATACGCCGATGATACCTGCACCGATGACGGTGACCCGTCGGGCGTCGGGCGGTGATACTTTCGAATTCATGACATGGACTCAGGCTCGCCCATTCAAGGCGTCATTGTGCTTGGCGTTCCGGCGCGAAATGCCGGTAGTCCGCGAGCCACAGTTTGTTGCAGCATGCGAAAATCCGAAAGATAGGCCATGAAACGATAACCCATCTTGCGCATGTCGGCGCCATAGGCAACCGAACCGCAGTGGATACCCGGGATCACGCCTGCTTCCTTGCACTTGGCGGCGATATACTCGATTGCTTCATAGACAACCGGGTAGCGAGGATCGAAACCCGGCGCTTCACCATATGTAACTGCCAGATCCGAAGGACCGACGAAGATCGCGTCGAGATTCGGGGTCTCAAGGATGCCTTCCAGATTCTTGACCGCCTGCTCGCTCTCGATCATCGCCATCGTGATGATTGTGTCATTGGCATGCTGAAAATAATCGGCCCCAGCATAAAGCGACGCGCGCAGTGGCCCGACGCTGCGACCGCCCTTTGGAAAATACCGGCACGCCTTAACAAAAGTGTCGGCTTCCTCGGCTGTGTTGATCATAGGGCAGATCACGCCATACGCACCGGCGTCGAGCACCTTGCCGATGATGGCAGGATCGTTCCAGGGAACACGGACGAACGGTGTCGTGTCGGTCGTGGAAATTGCCTGAAGCATCGGAACCGCATCGACATAATCCGTCGCGCCGTGTTGAAGATCCACGCATAGGGCATCCCAGCCCTGCTGCGCCATCAGTTCGGCCGAAATCGATGAGGGGATGCCGAGCCAGCCAGTTATAACCTCACCGCCAGCTGCCCAGATATCTTTGACTTTATTCGCACGCATCTTGATTTTCCTTGTTATTTCAATCGGCCAAAATGAGATCGGCTGCCTTTTCGGCAATCGCGATCGTTGTGATATTTGTGTTTGCCGCCACGATTGTGGGCATGATCGATGCATCGACGACCCTCAGGCCCTGAACGCCGCGAACGCGGCACTTGGCGTCGAGAACAGCCATGCGGTCATCGTCCGAGCCCATCTTGCAAGTGCCGGAAACATGCCAGCCCGACCACACGGATTCCTTGACCCATTCAGCAATCAGGTCATCATTCTTCATCATCGCGTGCATGCGCTCGGTGGTCCCGAATTTCCGCTTCAACAATGTTTCGCGGAAGAATGGCGCATAATCGAAGAGCCAAGCAGCAGTCGCCGTCTTGATCCAGTTCCAGGGCTTGCGCACGCTCAGCGCGCGAGCCTCGTCGCTGTATCCGGCAAGAAACCACGTGTTCACATGCCTGCGCACGTCAGGCGCTTCCATGATCTTGTAGAGGCGCTTGAATCCATCCACCAAGCGCATGAGGTCCCGCCCGTCCGACGCCAGATTGAGATCGACAATCGGCTCGTCAGTCGGCGAAGCCGTTTTCAATGTCACCGTGCCGCGCGAGTAGGATTTGTTGACGCAGACATTGAGCGCACCCATGGCTTTGCCCAAAGGATGCCAACCTGCGCGATTTACGGGCATGAGCAGCATATCGCCGGGATGGCAGTCCGCGTGGTTGGAGGTGTAGCGGACGCCGAGAAAGATGTGCCGCCTTTGTCCGGGGCGAAGCCGGGCAGTCTTTTTGAAATGTGCACCCACCGCAAGATGGGGATGGTCTGTAAGGTTTTCGCCAACGCCGGGCCGATCTGCAATGACCTTGATGCCAAGCTTGGCAAGCTGTGCCGCCGGTCCAATACCGGCACGCAAGAGAATTGCAGGCGAATGAAGCGCGCCTGCCGAAACGATTACCTCGTTCGCTTTATAGTCCTGCGTCCGGCCATCGATCTTCACCTTCACACCGGTTATCTGTGTTCCTTCATTGATCAGGCCCTCAACGAACGCATTTGCAAAAATGTGTAAATTCTTGCGTGTCCGCACCTGCTTGTCGAGATAGCCTATGGCCGTGGATACACGCCGGTCGTTTTCATTTGAGAGGGGGAGTGGGAACGAGCCGTCTTCGAAGCTGCCATTATAATCATCACGGTACGGATACTGCGTTTCCGTCACTTTGAGGACGGACTTGGTAAACCCGGCCCAGTCCTTGGGAAAGACACGGCGTATGGGGATACGGCCAGCCTTGCCGTGGAGCTCACCGTTGAAGTCGAGATCCCGCTCAAGCTTTTTGAGATAAGGCAGCATGCCGTCCCAACCCCAGCCGGCGAGACCCAGGCTTTCCCATTCGTCGTAATCATGAGGCAAACCGCGAACCGCGAACTGACCGTTGATACTCGATCCGCCTCCCATCACCCTGGCCTGCTCGAGCTTGGCGGACTTTACCACTTGCGAATTCTGTTTGGGCGAACGGTTGAAGACGCGCAGCTCCGTCCAATGGTATTTGGGATCGAAATACGAAAGCCCGGGATAGCTATCGGCAATGACGTCGGGAACATCGTCTGGGAGCGTATCTGGCCCCGCTTCGAAAAGCGCAACCTGTTTGGCACCGCTTTCCGATAGCCGGCTGGCAAGGACAGCACCGGCGGACCCACCGCCCACTATAATAAAATCATACTGCATTTGAATGCTTCCGTTCAGCCGTAGTTGACCCAGATTGCCTTTTGCCGAAGGAAAGCCTCGATACCTGCACGGCCCATGTCCTTACCGAATCCCGAGCCTTTGAAACCACCGGCCGGATAGGTGAATTCGGGCCCACGCCCGTGCTGGTTAATCCAAACCATGCCCGACTCGATCGCGTCTGCCGCCTTCAGAGCCTTCTTGATATCAGTCGTGTGAATACTTGCGGCCAGGCCGTATATTGGGTGAGCGGCCTGCGCCAGCCCCTCATCCAGATCAGAAAAACTGCTGACGGTAAGCACCGGGCCAAAAAATTCCTCACGGAACCCGACATTCGTCTCCGATACGTTCTCCAGAATTGTCGGCGCATAAAAGTTGCCTTGGTTACGGCTTTCGAGCGTTGTACCGCCGACCAAGGCGGACGCACCCTCGGATATGCTTTGCCTAACCATGGTGTCTATGCGGTCGTGCTGCTTCTGGCTGATGATCGGAGCAAAGGTCGTAGTCTCGTCCCAGGTCGGACCCGCGGCAATTGCTTTGGTCCGCGCGACAATCTTCGAAATCAGTTCATCCGATATCCTGTCTTCGACGATCAAACGAGAACCCGCAGTACAAACCTGGCCCGCATTGTCCATAAATGCAGCGGCTATCCTGGTTGCAACCAGATCGAGATCGCCGGCATCCGACAAAACGAGCTGCGGACTTTTGCCGCCAAGCTCCAGTACGACAGGCTTGATCCCCGACTGCGCCGCGAGTGACATGATCGCTGCGCCTGTCTGGGTTGAGCCGGTGAACGATATCTTGCGGATATCCGGATGACGGACAATCGCAGCGCCTGTCGTATGACCATAGCCGTTTACAACGTTGAACAACCCCCTCGGCAAACCCGCATTCGCGGCGAGTTCCGCCAGTGCCAGCAGGCTATGCGGTGTCAGCTCCGATGTCTTCATGACGACTGCATTGCCCGCGGCCAGAGCCGGTGCGAATTTCCATGCAGCCGTGATCATGGGGAAATTCCATGGAACGATCGCGCCAACGATGCCGTAAGGTTCGTTTTTGACCAGGCTGAGTGAATTGCCATCCGTAGCAGTGACAGTTCCTTCGATCTTGTCGCAGAATTCAGCGTAGTAGCGCACGACACCGGCGGTGCGGACCGCATCGCGTGTGATGGTCATCGATATAAGCCGGCTTGATCCCATCGCTTCCAGCTGTCCAAGGTAGACTGCGTTTTCTTCGATCAATGCGGCAAAGCGCATGAGGGCCGCGCCGCGTTCGCGGGGAGCCAGCCTGGTCCAGCCGCTGTGTTTCAGCCCGGCTTTCGCCGCCTCTACCGCGAGGTCGACAGCCGCTTCCCCACCATCGGTGATCATCCCCATTAACTGCAGATCCGAAGGTCTGAGAACCCGGATGTCTTCGCCAGGCAAATCGATATACCGACCGTCGATATGATGACCCTTGGGGATATCGATAGTGGAAGGATCGAAACTCAGTGTCATTGTTGGTCTTCCTTTAAGGTCGGCGGATACAAATCCACATGTCTTGTGCCAAACCCGAGGCTGTCGGGTTCAAGTTCGTTTAGCGCTCGAAAGGCAGGGCAGCGTCAGCTTTTTTCTGCCTGACGCGCTTCGAGAAATGGGCGAAGGAGATCGGCGGACTCGTGGAAACGTCCAACGAAACTTTTTAGACGAGGGTGCTCCGGGTGCAGCAATATCTTGTCGGGCGGCCCCTGCTCAGCGACCAATCCTTGGTCCAGAAAGACGACACGGTCAGCGATCTCGAAAGCAAAGCCCAGTTCATGGGTGACGATCACCATTGTCATCCCGCGCTTTGCCAGCTCCACCATGGCTTTCATGACTTCACCCACCAGCTCCGGGTCGAGTGCAGATGTGGGTTCGTCGAACAACATGACTTTCGGTTGCATTGCCATCGCCCGTGCGATGGCCACGCGCTGCTGCTGGCCACCAGAAAGCTGTCGCGGGTATTTCGATACGTGCTCTTCAAGGCCCATGAGCCCAAGCAGTTCAAGCGCTCTCTTACATGCCTGCTCCTTGGACTGTTTCTTGACGATCACCGGGCCTTCCATGACGTTTTCAAGTGCGGTCATATGCGGAAAGAGATTGAATTGTTGAAAGACCATTCCGGTACTGGAACGAATCCGGTTTGTTTCCTGCGCCGAGATCATTGTCTGCCGCTGACCGCCGGCTTCCTTGTGAAAAAGCACCTCTTCATCAATGACGATACCTCCACTTGTTGGAGTATTGAGGAGGTTGATACAACGCAGGAGCGATGTCTTGCCGGAACCGCTGGCTCCGATCAGGACAACGACTTCCCCTTCTTTAACGGAAAGGTCTACACCTTTGAGAACATGCTTTGCACCGAACTGCAGGCAAATGCGGTGGAGTTGCAGGATTTCCCTGGTGGCGTTTTCATGAATCGCAGGACTTGTTGCCGATGGCATATTCATTTCGCAAGTGCTCCGCTTTTTTCGAGTTTTCTGGACAAGAGCGTCAGCGGCACGAGGATGACCAGGAAGATACCGCCGACGGCGGTGTAGATCTCCATCGGCCGGTATGTGAAACTGCTGATATACCCAGCCTGGTAGAGCAGGTCTGGAACGGTGATGGTCGACAGCAGCGTGGTGTTTTTCATCTGGATGATCGACTGACCGGCAAGCGGCGGGATCATCTTTTTGAACGCTTGCGGAAGAATGATGCGGCGCATCCGTTGCCCGTAGGACATGCCGATCGCTGTCGCGGCATCCGTCTGTCCAGGATCAACCGAAAGAACCCCAGCTCGAAGAATCTCAGCGTAGAACGATCCAACGTAGCAGCTGAGGCCGATGAAACCGGCCCAGAATTTCGTTACATTCACGCCGGCAAAAATTGGAAACGCGTAGTAGACCCACAGCAGCGTGACGAGCAGGGGTATATTTCTGAAGAATTCGACATAGATCTGACCGAAAATCACGAGCGGACGAAATGTACTGAGCTGGATCAATCCAATAAACAGACCCAGGACCAGCCCGGCGCTGATTGTGATGACGGTGAAATATAGCGTCATCAGCAGACCCTGCCAAAGCAGGCCTATATTGTTGGTTATGACTGTATAATCGAACATATAAAGTCCTCACTGGGTGCGAAGCACGTCGCGCCGCAACTGGACGCCAGTGGGAACCTGGCCGCCGCGTTTGTGTGGCTGCCAGGTCCGTTAGAAATTAGAAGCTGAAGCCTGCCGGGAGGATCGACAGATCTATACCGCGACTTTCCCAGGCACGCGCAAGCTTGCCCTGAGCAAGGCCAAGTGAACGTTCCTGCTGGATCCAGTTGGTAAGGAAATTGATGTATCCTGCATTGCCTGGTTTACGGGCAACAGCCAAGGTCGCCGGGTTGCGAAGGATAGGCTCAGGCAGAGAAACGTCACCTATATCCTTGTTGGTGATCTGAAGAGCGTCGAACACAGCGAACACGACGCCATCGGCACGTCCCGCCTGAAGTTCCATCAACGCCAGACCCCGGTCCTCGACGGGCGTGATCTTGGCCTTTGGAAGCAGCGCCTCGGCGACGATCTGCATGGTGCTGCCCTTCTGGACGACAACCGTCTTATCCGGCGAGTTCAACTCGGCCCAGGTCTTGACGGGTTTGCCCTTCGGCGTGAGGACGGCCCATGCGTCCGTGAACAATGGTTCCCACAGGTAATCGACAACCAGGCCGCGCTTTGGATTGGGGTTCACGCCAATCGCAATATCAATCTTGTTCGATTGAAAGTCGGCAGCAAGATTGCCCCAAGTGGTTTCGATGGGCTCAAGCTTGACGCCGAGCTGTGTCGCGATTTCCTCGAGAAACTCGTAGTAAAAGCCGCTCCACTTGCCAGTGGCTGGGTCCTTGATATAGCCAGGCTCTTCTCCGGTCATGACGGGAACTTTCAGAACGCCCGATGAGCGTATCTGATCGATCACAACGGAAGGGCCGTCGTCAGCATACGACGTCATGGGAGCAGTGAGCAAAGAAAGCCCCACAACTGCGGCGGTTATAATTGAACGAAGATTGAACGGTTTCATTTTCTATTCCCCTTTTTCTTGTTTGTTGGATAATCAGCTGCAGAGAAAACCGCCTGCGAGCGGGTCACCTGCTTCGAAGAAAATGTTCTGCTGCGAGGTAATGAAGGCGCTGCCTTCAATCTCGATCACAACTGCTTCACGACCGTTTGCCGTGGCAGTGCCAGCAAATCTGGCTTCGAACCTGTTGCCAAAAATATTCTTGGCGAAATATGTCTGGTCACGGCGGAGTGCGCCCGTGTGAAGAAGGTGCGTCAGCCTTGCCGATGTGCCGGTTCCGCAGGGCGAGCGGTCAAATTTATTCGATTCCAGAACAAGGAAGTGTGTTGCAGTGTCGGCACTCTCATCGGCATAGAACAGGACGCTCGGCGTCGCCGCATCCTGAAAGAGCGGCATATCCGATAGCGCAGTTTTCAGGGCGTTCTTGATTTTTGAGCCCGCAAGCATAAGCGTCGAGGCATTGGCCGGTGCGAGATCGTAGCCGAGGGCAGTGGCATCGACCAGGGCGTACCACATCCCTCCATAGACGATGTCCGTCGATAGGTCGCCGACACCGTCAACGCTGAATCTGAAGTTCTCGAGGCCAAGATATGTCGGAACGTTTTTTATGTTCACTTTTTGCAGCGAGCCGTCGATGCTCCAGGCAAGTCCGACTGTGACGACGCCTGCGGGAGTCTCGAGGGTAAAATTATCGCCGCTCTCTGCAGTCAACTGCCCTGTAAAAGCCAGCGTTTTTGCCAGCCCCATTGTCGCGTGTCCGCACATGTCGAGGTAGACATACGAGGAGATGAAAAAAGCGCCATAGTGGGCGACGGCGGATGGAACCGGCACGAGCCCGACCATTGCGGCATGACCTCTGGGTTCATGCAGGAGCCCTGAACGAAGCGCATCGAAGTTGGCTTGGAAGTAATCCCGCTTTTCGCGAACGGTGTCGCCTTTCAGTGCGGGAATGCCACTTAGTATCATCCTCGTCGGATGACCAGCAGTGTGTGAATCGATGACATTGAATGAGGAATTGAGCGCCGTTACCATGATGCCGCCTATTCCGCACCGAATGATCCGCGAATCCCTTCGCGCATTTTTTGCCAGATTTCGCGGATGAGATTCTCCGTGAGATCCTGGGCCTTGGCCGCGTCGCCGTCACGGATTGCATCGTAAATCCGCGCCGTGTCATCAAAGGAGAGCTGAAGGATATTCGGATTCTGCTGATACGCATGGAAGCGGTAGCGTAAAGCCTGCTTTTCCAATCCCCCGAGAAGGCGCGTAAGCGTCTTGTTGTCCGCTAGTGTGTAAGTCAGCAACGAGCCACGCACGTCAACGAGAAAAAACTGCTTTGCATCGTTACGCTTTATTGCGTCCGTAAGCTCATTCTGCAGGCCTGAAAACTCTCCTTTGCGCTCTGTGTCATTGGACAACGCGGCGTATTTGGCAGCAAGCCCTTCGAGTTCGATCCGGCAAGTATAGACCTCGTCGAAATCTTTGAGCGAAAGCGGCGCCACCCAAATCCCGCGACGGGCTTCGCGTATGACCAGACCATCCCGTTCTAGGAGGCGCAGCGCTTCACGTACGGGAGAACGGCTGACGCCGTAGCGCTCGGCGATCATTTCTTCCGTCAGACGCTCCCGCGATTTGAGACGCCCGTAGATGATTTCCTCTTCCAGAATCTCAGCGAGATTTTCGGGAATTGAAATCGACAATTTCTGGATGCGAACTAAATTCATGTCGACACCATAGTGTATACAATGTACGAGTCAAGTGGATATTCTCGGGTTGTGGCTCGCAATTAAGAGCGAGCGTCAATTTTAAAATCGAAAGGATCAACTGCAGATGTACGAAGAAAAGATCGAACTCTTGATTGATGGGGTGTGGTGTCAGGGGTCGACTGGCAAGTCCGAAGATCTGGTGAACCCGGCTACGGAAGAAGTCATTGCGAGTGTTCCCCATGCCTCTCAGCAGGACCTCGACAGAGCGCTTTCCGCTTCCTTGAAGGGCTTCAAGGTATGGAAAGCCATGACGGCCATGCAGCGATGGGCAATCATGGATAAAGCCGCATCATTGATTGAACAGCGCAAGGAAGCCATCGCCCGCATATTGACGATCGAGAATGGCAAGGCTCTTGCAGAATCGCTCGGCGAGGTCCAATTCGCCGCCGATGCTACCCGCTGGTACGGTGAAGAAGGCAAGCGCGCCTACGGGCGCATCGTGCCTGCTCGTATTCCCGGCGTGCGCCAGATGATCTTCAAAGAGCCCGTCGGACCTGTCGTAGCCTTTGCCGCATGGAATTTTCCTGCCAGCAATACAATTCGGAAAATTTCCGGAGCTCTCGGTGCAGGGTGTTCGATCATATTGAAGCCCGCCGAGGAGACGCCCGGAACCGCTGTTGCCCTCGCGCGGTGCTTTCAGGACGCAGGACTTCCCGCAGGGGTTCTCAATATCGTTTTCGGCGTTCCGGCCGACGTTTCATCCTATTTGATTGCATCGCCCATCCCGAAGAAAGTTTCGCTTACGGGTTCGACAGCCGTTGGCAAGCTCTTGCAAAAGCAGGCAGCAGACACACTGAAGCGCTGTACCATGGAACTCGGCGGACACGCGCCCGTCATTGTTTATGAAGACACGGACCTGGAAAAAACGCTCGACACAGTCGTGGCGTTCAAGTTTCGCAATGCGGGCCAGGTTTGCACCTCACCCACGCGCTTCTATGTCCAGGATTCCATTTATGAATGCTTCATTGAGGGCTTTGCGGCACGCACCGGCAAGATCAAAGTGGGCAATGGTCTTGAACATGGCGTTCAGATGGGCCCGATGATCGCACCACGTCGGCTTGATGCCATGGATGCGCTTGTAAGTAATGCCCGATCCGCCGGCGCGAAAGTCGTTACAGGTGGCGAACGCCTTGGCAATGAAGGTTACTTCTACGCCCCCACCCTTCTACGAGACGTGCCGGACAATGCGCGGATAATGTCGGAAGAACCATTCGGGCCGATAGCACCGACCACGACCTTTAACAATTTCGATGAAGTCATCGAACGTGCAAATTCGCTTCCCTATGGACTGGCTTCCTTTGTCTTCACTCGTAACGGCAGTCTGGCTCAAAAGACCGAGACTGAACTTGAAGCCGGCCTTGTTGGTGTCAATCACATGATGGTTTCAACACCCGAAACGCCGTTCGGTGGCGTCAATGAATCCGGTTATGGTTCGGAAAGCGGAACGGAAGGTCTCGACGCATTTCTGAGAACCAAATTCGTGACCGAGACGTAATCCAGCCGCTTGATTTCTACCCCACTCATGCCGCTGGAATAGTGAAGTCCTCCGCGGCGGTGGATATCAAGGTGCTTTTCCGCACTTCAAAAGCGCCACTGTCGTAGGGCGGTCTTGATTCAGTCGACTCAGATGCGGAGTCTCTGTTTTGCGTCCTATGGCGAAGAAATTGGCGCGGGCGCCACCACTTTTTTCTTACGCTCAAGAGCAGTTCGAGGCAATCGCCACCTGAAATATATCATGAGGTAGGGCACTCTCCAGCCAGTTTCAGAATTGGCAACACAACCAGCCGTCTTTGCTCTACTTAGGTCGGCGCTAACCCACCACATCGAAAAACATAATTTACAGCACTTTTCCGACCATCATATGGTCGTCATAACATTGGGGGCAAAAGCGCAGCCTGGATCTGAGCAGATGATAAGCGGAGCCAAGATATGACTGGTAAGACACAGATGGTGCTTGGGGGCTTGTTCGAAGCAAACGGCTATCATTCGGCGGCATGGCTGACAGCAGGAGCACAGGATAACGCCGCAATCGATATCGAGTATTTCCGCAACGTGGTTCAGACCGCCGAGCGCGGCAAGATGGATTTCTTTTTTCTGGCCGACACACCTGCAGCCCGAACCGATGATCTCGATTTTTGGAGCCGTTCCCCCCTTTATATGAACATGATGGAACCGATCACGCTTCTATCTGCCATTGCCGGCTCTACATCTCATATCGGACTTGGTGCGACGGCATCGACGAGCTTCTATGAGCCATACAATATCGCCCGGCTGTTCGCTTCACTGGACCACATCAGTCACGGTCGGGCAGCCTGGAATGTAGTTACCAGCGCCAACGACTATGCCGCACGCAATTTCGGCCTCGACCGCCTTCCGCCTCATGCCAAACGTTACGAGAAGGCGCGCGAATCTTTCCAGATCGTGCAAGCGCTGTGGGATACTTGGGAAGATGACGCCTTCATCTATGACAAGAAAAATGCGCGGATGTTCGATCCATCTAAGTTTCATGTGCTTGATCATGAAGGCGAGTTCTTCAAGGTCTATGGTGCTCTCAATATGGCGCGCGCACCACAGGGCAGACCGGTGATATTTCAGGCGGGTGCTTCGGCTGCCGGTAAGGAATTGGCTGCCGAAACCGCTGAAGTAGTGTTTGGTACGGGTGCCAACATTGAAGAAGCAACCTCTTTTTACGCCGACCTAAAGGGACGCATGGCAAAATTCGGCCGCCATGCGGATGAACTCAAAATATTATCAGGCGTCTCAATTGTTATTGGTGAAAGCGAAGAGCAGGCGCGCGAAAAATGGGCCGAATGGCAGGAGCTCGTGCCGATAGAAGTCAACCTGATGTATATGAAAACGGATCTCGAAACAGACCTCTCCGATCTTCCCTTGGACGAGCCTGTACCGGAAAATCGCGTTCCCAAATCCTCCAATTTCCATAAGGTCTACTTTGAGGAGATCGTCGGGCTGATCCAACAAGGATTGACACTGCGTCAGGTGTGCAAGCGTTACAACCGCAGCAAGGCCATCTTTTATGGTACTGGCAGACAGGTTGCCGATCAGATGGAGCATTGGGTGGGATCGGGCGCTAGTGATGGTTTCATGGCAGCGTTCCCCGTACTGCCGGAGAGTTTGACCGATTTCACTCAGAAGGTCATTCCCGAACTTCAGCGCCGCGGACTTTTCCGCACGGAATATTCCGGAAAAACCCTCCGGGAAAATCTCGGACTGCAACGTCCGGAAAATCGCTACGCAAGTGACCGTACGATCTCCGCGCGCCGCGCCTAAGTCAGCCATAATCCGGACAACGAACATATTGGGGATGTCTTCCCTATAAGATCATTGTGCGCCTTACCAGACGTGCTTAATCGTTCTATTGTTGCACTGCAACATATACGGAACACCGCCTTGCTTCATGTTTATAAAGAACCTGAGGTGAGGGGCTTTCCGGTGTAGCATTCGTATGGACAATTTTTATTTGGCTCGAGTCACCTCAGGAAACATGCGCTACACGATCAGACAGATTGAATATTTTATCGCCACAGCTGAAACCGGAAGTATCACTCTCGCTTCCGAACGACTCAGCATCTCCCAGCCATCGATTTCCACCGCGATCACCCATCTCGAGCAGGAGCTTGAAACCCAGCTCTTCGTACGGCATCACGCCAAGGGCCTGTCACTGACCCCTGCCGGGCGTACCCTTCTTGTCGAAGCAAAGCTTCTCGTCCAGCAGGCCGAGTATATGTACACGCTTGCCTCCGAGGTGAATGACAAGATCCGTGGACAATTGTCGCTTGGCTGTCTCGTGACGCTCGCATCTATGATCATGCCGGAGCTATCTCATTCCTTCACATCTGCTTTTCCCGCCACAAAAATCGCTCAGACTGTAAGCAATCATGAAGAATTGCTGGAGAAACTGGAACGTGTCGAGCTCGATACGGCCATCACTTACAATCTCTCGGTACCCGACGGCTTCGATTTCCTGCCGCTAGCCAGCCTGCCCCCGCATGTCCTTGTTGGGGAGGCAAGTCCCCTCGCCCGCCATTCCTCGATCAGCCTGACGGAACTGGTCAACGAGCCACTGATACTCCTGGATCTTCCCATAAGCCGGGAATATTTCCTTGATTTGTTTACGGCACTCGGCCTCAAACCGATGATCACTACGCGCTCACCGCATCAGGATGTCATCCGCACCATGGTTGCCAATGGTTACGGCTATACACTGATGAATGTACGACCCCGTTCAGACATGGCCATGGACGGACGCCGCGTCGTGCGCGTGCCTCTCTCGGGCGATCACAAGCCGATGGTGATCGGAGTCGTTTCGCTGAAGCAAAGCCGAAAATCCCGTCTCGTGGAAATGTTCGAGCGGCACTGTCAATCCTTCATCTCCGACGCCTATATACCTGGGATGGTGGCGCCGGTGATGGGGCGCCGCAAGATAACAAAATAGGGCTGCCAAGTTTTTTGCTAAGTCCAGTTTCGGTATTTTCTAATTTCGGAGCGACATGGCCGGTGAGATAATCTTACACCGCTCCATCCATAGTCTGATCTCGCAGGAAAATCGTGCAAACACTGGAAGTTCTTGATCGGCTCGTGGCATTCCCGACGGTCAGCGCCGACACAAACCTACCCCTTATCAACTTTATTCGATCATATTTGACCGGGTGTGGCTTCGAATGTCGCTTGCTTGCGGATGAGACTGGCAGAAAGGCAAGCCTATTTGCAACGATTGGTCCAAACACGGGAAATGGCATCATCCTGTCAGGCCACACGGACGTGGTTCCGGTGTCCGGACAGGATTGGTCGACGAACCCGTTTGCCCTGGTTCAGGATAACGACCGTGTGTTCGGGCGGGGAACGACAGATATGAAAGGTTTCCTCGCTGCAGCGCTGGCTGCAGCGGCAAAGGTGCGCCAGGCTTCGCTTTCCCGGCCACTTCATCTCGCTTTTTCCTATGACGAGGAGATCGGTTGCGTCGGTATCCGACCTTTGCTTGAAGATCTTGCGGGCAGAAAGTTCAAGGCTGCCTTGTGTATCGTAGGCGAACCGACGTCGATGCAGGTCGTCACGGGCCACAAAGGGAAGGTGAGCGCACGCGCCCATTGCCAAGGTGTGGGTGGTCATTCCTCGATGGCACCGAACTACCTCAATGCTATCCATCTGGCTTGTGATTTTGTCGGAAAGATGCGTGCTCGACAGTGGGACCTTGAAGAGTCGGGCGTGCGGGACAGTAACTATGATATTCCCTATACAACCATCCACGCCGGCATAATCAGCGGCGGCAAAACACTCAATATCGTGGCCGACAAGGCGTTTGTGGATTTCGAGATACGCAATGTCGCGCAGGACGATCCGGGCCGGATCCTTGACCAATTGCGAGAGGATGCCCAAACCACAGTAGATATCATGCAACCTTCGTTTCCCGCGGCGCATATTGAAATCGAAGTTCTGAATTCTTATCCTGGTCTCCTTGTCCAGGAAA
Organism: Phyllobacterium chamaecytisi; assembly: GCF_020164455.1. Lineage (GTDB taxonomy): Bacteria > Pseudomonadota > Alphaproteobacteria > Rhizobiales > Rhizobiaceae > Phyllobacterium > Phyllobacterium chamaecytisi. The sequence goes on along the minus strand of NZ_JAIQWW010000011.1, from coordinate 49,162 downwards.
CCGATCCGGTGGTCTCGTCGGTGGCTCGGCTCGCGAAAGCTGGGGCGACTGCCAAGGTTTCCTTCGGAACTGAGGCTGGACTTTTTGCATCCATGCTTGAAATTCCGACTGTTGTCCTGGGTCCAGGCTCAATGGCTCAAGGGCATACCCCAAACGAATTCATCATGCTGGAACAACTTGCAAAATGCGATGCCATGATGGATCGCCTGATCGCAAGTCTCTGCGAAACCTGACGACACAAGGGGCACATTCACCTCAGATGCTCGACCCCTGTTTCCTTAGGGTCGAACTAAGCAGAGCTCTTGAATTTCATATTTTACAACGACCGGACGGAACTGATGTAGTCCTGCAGGACCAAGCCTAGAAGAGGGATGACATGGACCAGATTGCAAGAACACCAGACGAACAGCAGCTCCGGATCGATCTGGCCGCATTGTTTCGGATTGTCGCCAAGCTTGGCCTGCATGAAGCAGTGGCCAATCATTTCAGTGCAGCCGTTTCCGGCGACGGCAAGAAATTCCTGCTGAACCCCAAATGGCGCCATTTCTCGAGAATTAAGGCAAGCGATTTGCTCCTGCTCGACGCTGACGATGCGGATGCCAAATCCCGACCGGACATCGATCCGACCGCTTGGTCAATTCACGGCCAGATCCACAGGTTGATGCCGCAGGCGCGCGTTGCGATGCACCTGCACCCGCCTTTCACGACAACGATTGCGTCCCTCAAGGATCCAGAGATCAAGCCGATCGACCAGAACACTGCACGCTACTTTAACCGGATGGCCGTCGACACGATGTACGGCGGCATGGCGGATACCGAGGCTGAGGGCGCGCGCATCGCTGGTTTGTTAGGCAACCGGTCTCGGTTGATGATGGGCAATCACGGGGTTATGGTCGTCGCAAGCACGGTCGGTGAAGCGTTTGACGATATGTACACGATCGAACGCGCCTGTCAGATCCTTGTTCAGGCATATTCAACGGGCCAACCTCTCAACGTTCTGGACGACGATATCGCGGAGAGAACAGCTCAGGATTGGGAGGGTATTTCGGATTTCTCAATCGCCCATTTTGAGGAAATGAAACTAATCCTCGACAGCGAAGACCCTTCCTACAGAGACTGAGCTATTCAACCCGATACATCCATTTCCCGCTCCGCGACTGCGCATCGTCGCGGAGCGTTGTTTTTATGTTTGTCGGTTGAAAGACGATGGCGACAGCATGCACTGAATTGGAATCAACTAACCAAAGGCCCGGAAACTATTATTTTCCAAGGTCGGCAAGAACCGCAATAGTCCTGGCAATTGCTTCGGAGCGAAGCGACGAACATGACCAAGGATATGAGATGATCAGAACCGGTGAGGAATATAGGGCATCTATTCAGGATGGCCGCGAGGTCTACGTGAATGGTGAGCGCGTCAAGGACGTGACGTCCCATCCGATGTTCAAACCGCTGGTCGATATCCGGGCCCGGATCTATGACATGCAGCATGACGAGCAGACCCGTCATGTAATGGCCTATGAGGAAGACGGCGAATGGAATGCGGTTGCCAACAAGCTGCCGCTGACACAGGGCGATTGGTGGGACAAGCGACGCGCAACCGACACTGTTCTCGAGGATATCGGAGGTATCGTCACCCGCGTCGGCGACGAGACTGTTGGCGAAATGTGGTCACTGTTCGATGGTCAGGATCTGCTCAATGAGGTGGACCCTCAGTTCTCCGCCAATATCCGGACCCATATCGCCAAGGTACTCAGGGCCGACCCTTTCCATGTGTCGGCAAATACCGACCCAAAAGGCGACCGTTCGAAGCCGCCGCAGGAGCAAGACCCCGATATGCTCTTGCACGTCGTCAAGGAGGTCGATGCGGGGATTATCGTTCGTGGCGCGAAATATGAAACGGCTGCCGCCTATGCCAATCAGGCTTTCACCAAGCCGACAATCGCCAATTGGGGCAATGCCGCCTATTCGGATTACGCAGTTGGCTTTATTTGCGAACTTGGCTCGCCCGGTCTCAAGTATATTTGCCGCACCGGATTTGCGGGACGCGCACCCGCCGACGACTATCCGCTCTCCAACAAATTTGACGAAGTTGATACGCTGGTCATTTTCGACGACGTTCTGATCCCGTGGGAGAACGTGCTCTTCTATCGACACACCAAGGCCGCAGCTTTCATCCGCGCGACACTGCATCGCTATTCGGCTTTCGCCTTCGTTCAGCGAAATCTCAAGCTCGCGGACATGATGATAGGCGCCGCTCTATTCAATGCGCGTCAGACAGGACTCGATAAGCAGCAGGCTGTTCAGGAAAAGCTGTCCACGCTCGCCGTCTACCGCGAAGGGATCAACGCGCACCTGACGGCAGCGATATCACTTCCCGAGCGCAGCCCTGGTGGCTTGATGATGCCCAACCAGTCGCTGCTCTACACGGGCCGCGTTCTAGCCTGCTCCCAGCTCCATGAGATGATGCACATCACACGTGAATTGTGCGGCGGACAGATCTGCGTCACACCGGACAAGGCGTCGTTCGATGCACCGGAAACCGCACCATGGCTCAACAAATTCTATTCAGTGAATGAGAACTGGGTAGCGGACGACCGCCGCAGGCTGCTCGCTTTTGCGCGCGACATGCTGAACTCCGATTATGCCGGCCATCGCCTGACATTCCAGCTCTTTGCCCAATCCCCGCCTTTCGCCCATCTCGCAGCCGTTCATCGCAATTTCGATTGGGACGGCCCGCTCGATTTCGTCAGGAAGGCGGCAGGGCTGTCGGACAGGGTCCTTGGCAAAACCGACCACGCCTCCGGAGACAAAGCAGTCAGCCAGTGGTTCAGCAAGGATGCCGCCGTCCGTACAGCTGCGGAATAACCCTTCGATTTCGACCCCATCTTCAGGAGTTCAATCATGGAAAACGCATCGTTAGCTGCTCTGGACATCCGCAGCGCATTCCTTAACGGTATGACCCTGACGGCCTGCACCGTCAATATCGTCACCACGGATGGAGCGGCCGGTCGATTCGGTGCAACCGTATCATCCATGTCGTCGGTGTCGGCGGATGGCGAGCGCCCGACGCTTTTGATCTGCATGCATCACAAGGTTTCGGCGGCACCCGCCATCATTGAGAATCGTTACTTCTGCGTCAATGTTCTCAGAGATAGGCAGGCAATGATTTCCGACAGCTTTGCCGGACGCGTGGCACTGCCCAACGGTGACAAATTTGCCAGCACGCGCTGGAAAATCAGCAACAATGGCCAACCGCGGATAGAAGATGCTTTGGTCACCTTTGATTGCCGGCTTCAGAGCAGCCTGCAGGTTGGTACGCATTTCGTTTTCATCGGCGAGGTCATGGATGTCGAGGCTGCAGAAAGCGGCTCACCACTCATCTACTCCAACCGAGCGTATGGCACCCTTGGACGTCTGCCCGAAAGCGGATCTCCCGTAACAGCAAATCATCGTGTTTAGGAAAATCCCCTATGGTCGTTCATAAGAGAATCCGTTCGTTCAATACCAAGGATACCTATCCCGAACAGCAGCTCGACAATGATTTGTGCCAAACGGTGGTGGCGCGCGGAACCATGGTGTTCGTGAGGGGGCAGATCGGACAGAATCTCGATACCTCCGAAAGTGTCGCGATCGGTGATGCCGCCGGACAGGCCGAGCAGGCGATGTCCAACATCAAGATGCTGCTGGACGAAGCGGGCTCGAAACTCGAGCATATCGCCAAGATCACGATCTACATCATCGATCCTCGTTACCGCGAGGCGGTCTACAGAGTCGTCGGCAGATGGCTTAAAGGCGTCTTTCCAGTCTCGACCGGTATCGTTGTTTCCGCTCTTGCGCGGCCTGAATGGGTCGTCGAGATCGACGCCATCGCCGTTATTCCCGACGAGGTCAAGCGATGACTTTCTCGATTGCAGCGAGATGTCCCCACAGCGGAATGTTAGGAATTGCGATATCGTCGTCTTCGCCGGCCGTTGCCGCGCGTTGTGCCCATGCGAAGGCCGGCATCGGCGTTGTGGCAAGCCAGAACGTGACGGATCCAGCTCTCGGGCAGAGAGGGCTTGCACTAATGGAACGCGGGTTATCGGCTCGTGCAGCGCTGGCCGATTTGCTCTCTGGCTATCCAACGGCAGAATGGCGCCAGCTCGCCATCGTTGATCGCCACGGGAAAACGGCGGTCTTTTCCGGCGAGCGGACGCTTGGTGTCCACGCCGCCGTCGAGGGAGATAATGCAGTTGCTGCCGGCAATCTTCTTGCCTCCAAGCTTGTCCCCCAAAGGATGCTGGAGGCACTTCAGGCGTCATCGGGACATCTTGGTGACCGCCTGCTTGCCGCAATGGCTGCCGGGCTCGCCGCAGGAGGCGAAGCAGGACCAGTTCATTCCGCGGGTCTTTATCTGGTCCAGGATGTGTCTTGGCCCGTTGCAGATCTACGCGTTGACTGGACGGACGGATGTCCGATCGAAGAGCTCTCCGCACTTTGGGGAATCTACAAGCCGCAGATTGAAGATTACGTCCGGCGTGCGATCGATCCAACGGCAGCACCCAGCTATGGTGTGCCGGGCGACGAATGAGAGACTGCAGGCGTTTATAGCCGCCCCAACAGTTCCCATCATCCTGATGAAGAACAATTCTCTGTAATGACTTGATACGGCCGGGGGACTGGCATGACGCTTGCTTACGTATTTGTGCACACCGTGTTTCGGCGGCTGATTGGACAACCTTGATGCAAACGAAAATGTCCCTCCGCCGAATTGCTTAATTTATGGTCGCCGCCTCATGATTAGGCATCATCTAACCATTGGGCTCGAATTTGATAATTTACTAAGGGCGGCACAAGGGGCTTACTGACCGCAGCGATAGTTCTCGGATCGGTGCGCAGCTAGACGAGAGGGCATCAGATGCAAGCAATGCGGTCCGGAGACAGATAGATAATGCACATGCCTGGCAACATTGTCGCTACATCTTCTGCTACCGGGAAATCAGGTGCAGAAATCAAATTGCATGCCCAAGGCCTATCTAAAAGCTATGGCACCTCTGTGGCGCTGCACCCAATCGAATTAAAGATTCGATCGGGGGAGTTGCTGACCCTGCTTGGCCCGTCCGGCTCGGGAAAGACCACCCTCCTCCAGCTCATTTGTGGCCTTGTTGAGCCGACGAATGGACGCCTTGTCATCGATGGCAAAGATCACACCGAAACAACCGCTAACAAGCGAGATATCGGTGTAGTGTTCCAGAACTATGCGCTCTTTCCGCATCTGACGGTGCAGGAAAACGTCGCATTTCCACTGCAAATGCGGAAACTTGATGCCGCACTCATCCGAACCAAGGTGCAGAACGCACTTGCCATGGTCGGTCTCGTGGAGTTCGAGAAACGGTTTCCGCTTGAACTGTCCGGTGGCCAGCAGCAACGCGTCGCCTTGGCCCGATGTCTGGTTTATGAACCCTCGATCATCTTGATGGACGAGTCCCTGTCCGCTCTGGATCGCAAGTTACGCGAAACCATGCAGATCGAGATCAAGCGGATCCACCGCGAGACGAAATCAACGATCGTGTTCGTGACACATGACCAGGAGGAGGCGCTCGCGCTTTCGGACCGTATCTGCCTGATGAATGCCGGCCGGATCGAGCAGCTCGGAACGCCTGAGGAGATCTATGAGCGGCCGGCCAGTACATTTGCTGCAGAGTTCATCGGGATCACCAATCTCTTGCGCGGACATGTTGAGGGCATGACACTGGTCACTGCTGAGGGGGTCCTGCCTCTACCGCCCAGCTGTCGGGCAAGCAACGGTGAACGTGGCGCTCTCATCATACGCCCAGAACAGATGAGCCTCGTGGCGGCGGGCAACTGCTTTCTCTCCGGTTGTGTCACGGAATCGATCTATGCGGGATCTGAGACCCGGGTCCTGATTGCGCTTCGTAGCGGGGCTGTCTTCACCGTTCGGCGGCAGGCCGGTCAGCAGTTACTTCAACTTGGAAGCGAAGTCGGCCTGAATTGGGAACCGCGACAATCGCAATATCTCAAGAGCTAGCAGCGCCCACCGGCTAGTCCGGACTGAATGGGAACAATCAACGACAAAATCAATAGACCACAAGAAAAGGGGAATAGCTTCATGTCAAAAACGATCAAGATAACGCGGCGCAACGTTCTGCAGGCAGGTGTTGCTGTTGGCGCTCTCGCCGTCCCGGCAATCTTCACCCGCGGTGCCTTCGCGGCGGAGCAGATCACTGTATCTGATGTCGGCGGCGCGCCTGGAGAGGCCATCAAGAAAGCCTTCTACGAACCCTTTGAGAAGGAGACCGGGATCAAGGTGGTGGGAGTTGCCCACGATCCGGACCCGGTCACTCAATTCAAGCTGCTGGTTGATACAAAATCCTACATATGGGACGTATCGATGGTCACACCTGACCATGTCGTTCGGCTGACGAACGAAAAGAACTATCTCGCGCCACTCGGCATATCCGAAGCCGACGGCAAGGATATCCTTCCGGGCATGCTGACATCGAACTGGCTTGGGTTTTCTGTCTTCGCAATCGCGATGGCCTATCGCACGGATAAGTTCGACGGCAAGGACCCGCAAAGCTGGCCGGATTTCTGGGATGTCGAAAAATTCCCCGGCCGTCGTGCGCTCTACAAGGACCCTTGGGGTCTTCTTGAAGTCGCGCTGCTTGCTGATGGCGTCAAGCCCGCAGATATCTATCCGATCGATGTGGACCGCGCATTTGCCTCGCTTGAAAAGATCCGCGAACATGTGAATGTCTGGTGGACAAGCGGTGCCCAGAATACACAGATCCTCCAGAACGGCGAAGTTGACATGTCAGACACCTGGTCTGCACGTGCTTATGCGGCTATTGCCGGCGGCGCACCGTTGAAGATTCTCTTCCAAGGCTGCTACAGCGTCGACGGCTGGTCCATCCCCGAGGGCACACCTCGTCTCGCACTGGCGCAGCAGTTTGTAAAATTCTGCATGCAGCCAGAGCACCAGGCCGCGTATTCCACCATAGTTGCCAATGGGCCTTCCAACAGCAAAGCCTTCAACTTCCTCTCTGCAGAGCGCGCCGCGGTTCTGCCGACTGCACCCGACAACATCAAGAGCCTCTTCGAAATGAACACCGCTTGGTGGGGCAAGAATTATGACGCGATGGCTGAAAGGATGCAGGAATTCCTCCTGCAGTAGTCCCCGAATAGTCGGGCCGGAAGATCTGAACCCACGCTTCCCGCGGCACCAATCGACATGCGATCAGCCGGGTGGCACGAGTTACCGCCCGGCACCGCGTCCGAAAAGTGAGTGAACAACAAATGGCAGACCTCGCGATAGCGGCCCCAGCGTCAAATCATACGTCGCGGAGAGGCAGTGCATTCTGGCTGGTGGTACCCGGAATTGTCTTTCTGCTCGCATTTTTCCTTCTGCCCACTTTGCAGATGATGTCTATCAGCTTCGTTGAGAGAGCAACCGGCGACTTTGGAGTATCAGCCTATGTGAAGCTTTTCGGGTCGAAGGTTTATTCCCGCGTCTTGGGAACAACGTTCATGATCGCCTTCCAGGTGACGGTACTCTGCCTGCTCTTGGGATATCCCCTCGCCTACTGGCTTTCGCAGCAGCCGGCACGCCGCCAGCGGATAGCGCTGATGTTCATCCTGCTTCCCTTCTGGACAAGTCCGCTGGTCCTCAATTTCTCATGGCTGGTTCTGCTTGGCCGCAATGGTGTCGTCGCACTGGTCATGTCGAACCTCGGCTTACCTGGCGGCGATGATCTGCTCTTCAGCCGCACTACGGTTCTCTTCGCCATGATTCATACGATGCTGCCATTGACCGTCGTCACCATGCTGCCGGTAATGAACACCGTCGACAAGCGCCTCACCATGGCAGCCATGACGCTTGGCGCCAGCGCGCCACAGGCATTCTGGCAAATCTATCTGCCCCTGTGCATGCGTGGCGTTGCCACGGCCGGTCTACTGGTGTTCATCTCCGCCCTCGGCTTCTTCATCACGCCGGCCCTGGTTGGCGGCCGGCAGGAAACGATGATCAGCCAGTTGATCATCACGCAGATACAGCAGTTGCAGAACTGGCAGCTTGGAAGTGCGCTGGCGGTCGTGCTTATTGCCGCTGCACTACTCACCATTTTTCTTTATGATCGTATCTTTGGTCTTTCAACGATGTCCGGTGGACAAACGGCCGGATCGGCCGAGGGCAAATTGAGACTTTTCGGTATCGCTTTGACCAAGAGGGTCGGTGGGTTCTTCTCCAGGGTAGGAGAAGTATATGGCCGGACTATACGGGGATTGCCAGCAAGGAAGCTGCTTTCCGCCTATTGCACGCTGGTTATCGCCATCCTGCTCTTCCCGATCATCGCCTTTATCCCGATGGCGTTCACAGAAGGCTCATTCCTGTCTTTTCCGCCAAAAGGTCTTGGCATCCGCTGGTTCGAGGCCTACGCAGCCTCGCCGCTCTGGGTGTCAGCGACACTACGGTCGTTCGCGATCGGCATCGTCGCAGCAGCATTGACGCTGGTTATCGCCTCTTTTGCCGCTTTCGCGCTTGCCAAATCCAGCAGCAGACTTGCCGGCTTCGCTTTTCTGCTTTTCATGGCGCCGATGGTAGTCCCGCCCATCGTAATTGCAATTTCACTCTTTTATCTTTTTGCACAGCTGCAACTGATCGCGACGGATATCTCGATTGTCATTGGCCACACTGTTATTGCCATGCCAATCGTATTTGTTATTCTTTTGGCTACCTTCAAGGGTCATGACTGGCGATTGGATCAGGTCGCGTCGACGCTCGGGGCCAATCGGTTCCAGGTGGTGCGCCGTGTTACACTTCCGCTGGTACGGAGCGGTGTTGTCGTTGGATTTGTCACCGGTTTCCTGCAATCTTTTCAGGAACTCACAGTCGCGATCTTTCTGGGTGGTGGCCTGAAGACGACCCTTCCAAAGCAAATGTGGGATGACATTACACTGCAAGTGAACCCTACCCTCGCGGCCGCAGCGGTGGTCGTGCTTCTGATCGTTATCATCATGTTTGTCATCATCGAATGCATGCAGCCGCGCCGCACATGAGACCAGCTCCGTGTCGGAAATATTGGGTCTGGCCTGATCGGTCATTCACGCCCTGAGCCAGACGCGTTCGTCTACCCCGGTGGTCGCTACCATTCTGCGGGAGATCACACGCTCCGAACCATCCCGCCGTCGACACGCAAGGTCGTGCCGGTGATGTAACTGGCTCGCTCGCTGGCAAGAAACGCAACGGCATCTGCGAACTCCTCCGGTCTTCCGTACCGCCCGATTGGTATCGCTGCGCGGGACGACTCGGCGATCGCATCCTGCGTCGTTCCGGTTCTGTCCGCCGCCGCCTTGTCAAGCTGGTCAACCCGAGAGGTATGGATTCGGCCGGGGATGACGGAATTGACGGTAACCCCGTCTGATGCAACCTCGGCAGCCAGTGTTTTTGCCCAGCCAATAATCGAGAGACGGAGTGTGTTCGAGATGCCAAGATTCGCGATCGGCTGAACGACCCCGGATGAGACAATGTTGATGATACGCCCCCACGTTCTATCGCGCATGCCCGGCAGGATCGCGGTCGTGACGCGAAACGGGGCATTGACCATGGTATCGAATTGCTTGCGCCAGACATCGGCTGTAACTCCAGCAACCGGTCCGGGCGGTGGTCCGCCTCCGTTGTTGACAAGGATGTCGACCCTGTAATCAGTGATCCACGTCAACCACCTGTCGAGAGCATCAGAATCCGAAAAATCGACAACCTCGGTTCTCACCTCTTCACTGGTTTGAGCCCGGACGATTGCGGCAGCTGCCTCAAGGCGCTCGCCAGATCGCCCAACGAGAATGACCGACGCCCCCTCACCCGCGAGATTGCGTGCGACAGCGAGGCCCAGCCCCTGGCTGGAGCCGAGCACAAGCGCCGTGCGGCCCTTGATATTGAGATCCATGTCAAGATTTCCTTGTCTTCATTCCGTTCGTGGTTTGTGTTCTCGCGCTGCCACAAGAAATGCCGTCAACAGCGCGTGGGGCTTGCGATCGCTTGAACTCAGCTCTGGATGACCCTGCATACCGATGAAAAACGGGTGGTCGCGATCCTCGATCGCATCGACGATCGCCCCGCCGAAGCCCTCGGCTGACACCTGCATCCCCGCCAGCCGGAGGGCCGGAAGCAACTGCGGATCGAGCCGGAAGCGGTGGTTGTAACGAACCGGAGTTGTCATCGGCAGAATGAGCGACAGCTGCGTTCCGTCAACAACCCGTGTCATCCACTCCCCGGTTCTGTGGTCCGGAAGGGATTCGCCGTCTGGGCCACTTTGTCCCTCCAGCGGGACAAACGTCTTGATCGCCGCGTCGGGGTCGGCCTCAGCGAGGTTGGCGGTTCCCCTGCCAAAGGCGCGCCATGCGATCGCGGTCGCCATGGTCTGCATTCCAAGACAAAGACCGACTGTAGGTAGGCCGGAGGCGAGACTTGCAGCGGCGGCCTCGATCTGACCGGGAACGTTCTTCATCGCCGCCCCGCCGGGCAAAAGGATGCCGGAAAGGGTTTGCAATTCCGCACAATCGTTAGGCCCGGCAAGCGACATCGGATCGACGAACCGGATATCAAGATCCACCGAGAGTGCGTCGGCCGCATCGGCAAGACTGGCCAGGGCAGCGGGATAGACATCGCGGTGATCGCTCTCAGAGCCAATCAGTCCAATCTGCAGCGATGTCTGGCCGCCAACGGAGGAGCGATCGAAGGCCGTAATGCGCCCGAACGAATCCCGCCATGCGACTGGCAACCCCGTCCCGCGCTCGCGCAGAGCATTCCCGTCCCTTTCGATATGGATAGCCTCGACTCTGATTCCGGAATCGGCAGCCGATCGTGTGAGCAGACGGACAAGCACTGGAGTGTCGACAAATCGCGGATGAACTGGAACAACCACCTCTGCCTGCTTGGCGGCCGCCACGATGTCGTCGACGGTGGCCGCAGACGAAACGGGTTGCCCGTTCAGGCGTTCGAACCAGCAAAGACCGCTGGCCGCCAGCCCGCCTGCTGCGACAACGTGCTGGACCGCGTCGGCATGCTGACCGGTATCGAAACGTGCCGGCAGATGCATCATTCGGCACTGCCTCGCGGATGCCACAGCTGCGGCGGCGGCCCCGTAGAGAGCGGGCTCCGCAATATTGTGCTCGACCAGGAGAAGACCCATTCATCACTCCGAACCAGAATCGTCTTTGCTACATCAATATGAGCAATTACGAGATCTTCATGACCCCACTACACCATAAATTCCGCCAACGTTTGGTGATTTATAATTGCACAATATATATCAATTGATACAATGTAAAGAACGACGCAACACAGGAATTTGTCAATGCACCCACTGCTTGCCCCTCGAATGAGTCTCGTCGGCTCGTCGCCAACCGCGGAGATCTCCAATAAGGTACGTGCGCTTGCCGCCGCTGGACACAGCGTCATCAATCTCGGCGAAGGCGAACTCGATTTTGCAACGCCGGCTGCTGTCTGCGAGGCAGGCATCGCGGCAATCCGCAACGGTAACACGAAATATACCGCGGTAGCCGGTACGAGGGAACTTCGGGCAGCAATATGTAGAAAATTCACAACTGAAAACGGCCTGTCCTACGGGCCGTCGGAAGTCATTGCCGGAGCCGGAGCCAAGCAGCTCATCTTCAACGCTTTTCTCGCTACGCTCTCTGATGGCGATGAGGTTATCGTGCCAGCGCCCTATTGGGTCTCGTATCCCGACATGATCCGGCTCGCCGGCGGCGAACCTGTAGTCGTTTCCTGCCCAAGGGAAGACGGGTGGAAACTGACAGCGCAGGCGCTGCAGAACGCTCTCACGGAGCGGACCCGCTGGGTTGTTCTCAACTCTCCCAACAACCCGACCGGAGCGGTCTACAGTCCGGCAGAAATGAAAGCTCTGACGGATGTACTGCTACCTCATGATACCGTCCTCATTCTCGCCGACGACATTTACGAACACGTCCGGTACGACTGCGATTTCGCGACTCCAGCAGCCGTGGAGCCACAGCTGAGGCCACGCGTTCTAACGGTCAACGGATTGTCGAAAGGTTACTCGATGACGGGGTGGCGTGTCGGCTATGCCGGAGGCCCGGAATGGCTGATCGATGCCATGCAGATACTTCAATCCCAAAGTACGTCCAACCCAAGTTCGATCAGCCAGCAGGCGGCCATCGCGGCACTCGACGGTGGCACCAGCTTCATGACCGAATGGATGAAGGTACTGCGGGAACGCCGCGACATCGTCCTTGATTCGCTTCAGGGCCTGACTTGCCTTGATGCGGACGTTCCCGAAGGCGCGTTTTATGTCTTTGCCGATTGTTCGGGCCTCATCGGGAAATACCGCCCGGATGGCCGGATGATTTCCAGTGACCTGGATTTTGCGGCCTATCTGATCGAGGAAGTTCATGTGGGTGTGGTCCACGGCTCAGCCTTCGGCGCGCCCGGACACATTCGCATTGCCTACGCAATCGACACCGAAACATTGCGCACTGCCTGCGATCGTATTGTGGGGGCCTGCGGTAAACTTCGCGACCGCAGGGTCGCGTGAGCCAAGCACGCAGCAATAAAAAAGCGCCCCGCATGCGAATGCCGGGCGTTTTTCGTATGCGTTAGAAGAAAACGAACTTAGGCGGCGAGCGTCACCTTTGTCCGGGTATCACCGGCAAGGCTATCGAGAACAGCGGAAATCTCATTATGGACAGCTTCGTCGAGGTCCCGTAGCGGCTGCCTGACGGAGCCACCATCGAACCCGCGAAGGTTCATTGCAGCCTTCGTTGTCTGCGGCTGGCCGTGCTTGCGCGCGAGCGCACGGAATGGATACCAGAGCTGATGAAGGTCACGGGCCGCCGCAGCGTCGCCTTTCTCCAGTGCGCGGTACGTCGCGAGAATAAGTTCCGGCAATGCGCAGCTGTTCGTGGAGCTGATGCCATCAAACCCAGCCATAACCGGTCCGAGAAAAGCGAGATCCGAGGCGCAGAAAAGCCGAAGGCGACCACCAAGCCGATTGGCAATCTGATCTATCGCGGTCGGGTTCAAGTCACCCTGTTTGATACCGGCGACATTGCCGATGTCGGCGAGTTGTTCGAGCAGGGTTGGCGACAGGGTGATGCCGATGCCTGGTGCGTTGTAGACGAGAATACCCGTCTTCGACAGGGGCGCCATATCGCGGAAGAATGAGACGATCTGCCCGTCCGTGACTTCCGAAACGTAAGGCGGGGTCACCATAGGCAGGCCGCCGAGATCACCGGCGAGTTTCGTCAGATCGCGCACAACCCGGACATCGGAGTGGGCGCTGCACAGCATCACAGGGACGCGGTCGCCAACGACATCCATGACATGGCGGAAAACATCGGCCCGTTCCTCCGTCGACATCGCCGGAAACTCACCATACGTCCCACCAATGAGAACGCCGTCGAACCCCAGCCCGATGACTCGCTCGATGCTGCGGGAAAGCCCCGCGCGGTCGATCGCCCCGTCCTTGCTGAAGGGCGTAACGGTGATGTTGAAAATGCCCTTGAGCCGGGCCCGCGTTTCGCTGATGTCTTTCATTTTTCTTTCCCTTTCGTGTTCAGTGATCTGCAACTTCAAGCAGTTCGCGGCCGATGCTGCCGAGAGCGCGATATCCGGTTTCAGTGACGACGATGGTTTCGCTGACACCGACTGTGAAGCGCCCGTAGATGCGAAGCGCCGGAGGAAGGTGAAATGTCATTCCCGGCTGCAACTCGGTCTTCACGCCAGCGTTGAGGCTGAGGATGGCACCCTCGCCCCAGTCAGGTGCAAACGAGATTCCGACACTGTAGCCAAGGCGCTTGCGGAAATTGTCGGTATAGCCGGCCGCGTCGATCACCTTCTGGCAGGCGATATGCGGACCCTCGCACGGTACGCCCGGGCGAATAGCATCGAGTGCAACCTGCAGCGCCTCCTGGCAAGTCTTCATCATGTCGGCGGCTTCCTTTGGAGGAGAGCCGATCCAGGCGGAGCGCATGAGGGCAGCGTGATACCGGTCATGGCAAGCCGCCATCTCGAGGAAGGCGGGATCGCCCGCTTCGATCTCGCGCCGGCGCCATGTACCATGGGGGACTCCCGTGCGCGGGCCGACGGAAACGAGCGGCTCCATACCGAGATATTCAGAACCGGCACTGATTGCCGCCCCCATCATTGCCGCGACGAGATCGTTTTCGCTGGCTCCTATCCGGACTGCGGCAAGCCCCGCCCGCATTCCCTTATCGACATAGCTGGCGGCACGCTCGAGCTTTTCGACCTCGAGAGAAGACTTGACGGCGCGAAGGCTCTCGATCAACCCGGCACCGTCATGAATCGCTCCCAATCGGGCCTGCAGCGCTTCGTAGACGGCTATCGGAAGGAACCAGCCACGCTTATCGATCGCGACCCGCTTTGAGGCAAGACCGCGTTTTTCGATGACCGCCACCAGGAACGAGACGGGCTCGTCGCCATCCTGATAAACCTCCGCATCCGGAATGAAAGTGTTGGCGATGAAATTGAAATATTCGAGTTGGCGGATGACGAAGACCGGATCTCCGGCGGCAGGAAGCACCAGCGCCTGAAACGTGTAGTATCCGGGGGTCTGTTGACCTGTCAGATAGAAGATGTTCTCCGGACCCGTGACAACGAGCGCGTCGATACCTGCAGCGGCAAGGTTTTCGCGCGCCCGCGCCTGCCGGCGCTCATATTCCTCCTTGGGAAAGGCAGATTCCTGTCCCTGCACAACACCGCTGGATATGTTCATGCTGAAAACTCCCTGATGAGACGCGTCTTTGATGCTTCGAATGTCAATCCCAAGCCCGGCGCGGCACTACTGCCCACCCGGCCTTGCGCGTAGATGAGACCGCTCGCCGGATCGTTCTCCAGGCCGTCTGCGCCATAGAGTTCGGCAAAATGCGGACCAACGGCGCAGGCAAGATGCAAGGCAGCAGCCGTCGCTATGCCCCCTTCGTTCATCTGACCGATCATGAACGGAATGCCGGCCGCACGCAGCCGATCCGCAGCCGCCCGCGTGGGGGCTATCCCGCCCAGCTTTACAAGCTTGAGATGGGCCCAAAGTCTGCCTTTCGACCTGATTACGGTGTCAACATCAGCCTGGCCTGCAACGCTCTCGTCCAGCATCAGAGGGATGGGGCTCGTCTCGGCGAGCCTGTTCAGCACATCCCAGTCCCCGGCGGCCACCGGCTGCTCGACATAGGCCAGTTCGAATCCCGCCAGCGCTGACAGATTTTCCACAGCCTCGTCAGCGCTCCACGCTCCATTCGCATCGATCGCAAGCTTGATGTCCCCGCCGAACCGCTCGCGGAGTGCAACCAGCCGCGCAACGTCATCGTCAAATCCGGCAGAGCCGACACGCACCTTCAGATCGCGGAACCCGCGCGACACGTAGCTCTCTGCCTGCGACAGGAAGCGCCCGGCTGAAGAAATGAAGAGCGTCTGGTTGGTGGGATATGAGACCGATCGGATGCAATCAGCGCCGAGCCATGCCGCAAGCGGAATACGGTCCCGCCTTGCCAAGAAATCGTGGAGCGCGATATCAACAAGCATCCGCACCGGTGCACTCACGCCATCGGTCATCGCGAGGTCTGTTAGAAGGCGTTCGGCATCCTTCGTCCAGTCAACACACTCCAACAGCCCTACTGCCTCACACTCGACAGTTTCGGCCGCCATTCCGTTCAGGTAGGCGATGTTGATGCGAACCTCGCCCACCGCCGTGATTTCCTTGTCCTGCAATCGCAGGTGTAGGGTGTCCAAGCCGTCAACAGGACCCGACGAGGCCGTGTGAAGCATAAGACCGCCGCCGTAGCGAAGCGAGGTGCGATAAAGTGAGGCGCGCATCATCTAAGCCGAGAGCATTGACTTCGCGACGTCACGATAGATGAGGGCCGCCGTGACGAATTCATCAACCGGCACGAATTCATCCGGCTTGTGAGCGACAGATAGAGTGCCGGGCCCTATCACCGTTCCCTGTGCACCGAGTTCCCGGAAGTGGACGAGATCGCAGCCTCCCTGAAACCCGAACGGGCCTGGCGTCGAGATCCCATGGGCCCTGCACGCGGCGAGGCTTGCCTGCACTATTGTGGCATCGCCTGCCGTTTCGGTCGCGCTGCCAGTGGTCGCCCTGTATTCGACGATCTCGGCGCGCAAGCCAAATCGCCGATTGGCCGCCAGCAGCAGATCGGCGATCTCCTTTTTTACAGCCTCTTCGTCCTCGCCCGGGACCATCCGGCGGTCAAGCAGCAGATCGCAAGCGCCCGGCAGCACATTGTCTGCATGGCCGCCCCAAATGCGGGTTACTGTGAGACTGGCCTCCCCGACCAGTGGATGAGCGCGGAGACGCACTACTTTATCGTGGTGGGTCTCGATCATTCCGAGGAGCTGGGCCGCCCGGTAAATAGCGTTCTCTCCAAGATGAGGTGTGCCCGAATGAGCGGACACGCCGTACACGCGGACAACCGGGCGCAAACTTCCCTTGTGGGCGGAGAATGTCGTGTTTGACGTCGGCTCGCCGACAACAGTGAAGTCAATCTTCGGCTTGCCCGCTGCATAGAATTTTGCTCCCTCACTCGCGATCTCCTCGTCACCGACGAAGACGCCGAGCAGCGTGCCGGACCAGGACTGACGCTCGGAAGCCAGCATCCGCAGGGCTTCCACCATCGCGATCAGGGGTCCCTTGCAATCGCATGCGCCGCGGCCGAAGAGCTTGCCATCGGCCTCGCGAAGCTGGAAAGGGTCGGAACTCCACCCCTCTCCTGCCGGCACGGTATCCATGTGGGTATTAAAGGCGAAGACTGGGCCAAGACCGTTTTCAAGCCGCGCCTCGACGTTGAAACGGCCGGGTTTGTATTCCGTCAGCGAAACATCAAAGCCAGCCGCCACGAGGAGGTTCTGGACGTAGACCGCGGCATCGGCTTCCCGGCCTGGCGGGTTTTCCGTGCGGATACTGATGATTTCGGCGAGTTCGCGCTTCATGCGCGCGGTGTCGGGCATCTGGGACATGTATATTCTTCCGGTTAGTGCAGTATCTGATCGAGAAACCGCCGCGCGCGCTCGTTCACGGTGCCGCCGAAAAACTCTTCGCTGGACGCGTTCTCGATGACTTCGCCGTTCTCCATGAAGACGATTTGATCGGCAGCGCGTTTGGCAAAACCCATTTCATGTGTGACAACAATGCTCGTCATGCCCTCGCTGCTGAGTTCCGCCATTACGTCCAGAACTTCTCGGATCATTTCCGGGTCGAGGGCGGAGGTTGGCTCGTCGTAGAGCATGAGCTTGGGCTTCATGGCGAGCGCGCGGGCAATTGCAATGCGTTGCTGCTGGCCACCCGACAGCTCGTCAGGAAAGAAATCCGCTTTTTCGGGAATGTGGACCTTGCGCAGCAGATCGGTCGCGATGTCGTGGGCGTCCGCCCGGCTGATACCCGACACCTTCATCGGCGCAAGCATGATATTCTCGACTGCCGACAAATGCTGGAACAGTTCGAAATTTTGGAAAACCATCCCGATATGGCGGCGAATTTCAGTAGCGTTGCGCAAATCAGAGGTAATATCTGCGCCATCGAAGAAGATATTACCGCTATCCGGTGGCTCAAGAAGATTGACGCAGCGCAGGAGCGTGGACTTCCCGGATCCCGAAGGCCCGATTATGACGACGGTTTCCCGGCTCTTTACGTCGAGGCTGCATGCCTTGAGCACCGCGTAGTGCCCGAAGCTCTTATGGACGCCCATCAATTCGAGGAGTGGCGGCTGAACAGACGTTGTCATGGCTTTCTCCTTCACCGGGATTCGGTTTGCTGGGTGATGAGCGTCAGCCGATCAAGAAGGGGGACCGACTTTTGGCTTCGACGGGCTCGCTTGGGGTCAAGTGATCGTTCGAGGAAGTATTGAAACACCATGAACAGAGTGGTCAGCGCCAGATAGTAGATACCCGCCGCAGTCAATGCTTCGAAATAGCGGAAATTCGAGCTCGCCGTCTGGTTGGCAACGAGCAGCAGTTCCTCGACCGCGACGACAGAAACGAGAGCGCTCGTCTTCAGCATGCCGATCATCTGATTGCCAATTGGTGGAAGGATGATACGTGCAGCCTGCGGGATCACGATATAGCGCATGACGGCAGCCCGCGTCATACCGAGCGCCAGACCGGCTGTCCGCTGGCCTTTCTTCACGGCCTGTAACCCGGAGCGAATGATTTCGGCCATGTAGGCGCCTTCATTCAGCGACAGCGCGATGACGGCACTGACGAAAGCCGAAAGCCGGATTCCGAAGGTGGGCAGAACATTGTAAATGAATATGATCTGGAACAGGACGGGCGTGCCGCGGAAGAGCCAGAGATAGACCAGCGTCGACCCCTGCAGAAAGCGGAAGCGCGATTCCTGCAGGAGCGCCACGACGAGACCGACGATAATTCCGAATAGAAGCGATGTCGCTGTAATCAGGAGCGTAAGCATCGCACCGTGAAAGAAAGCGGGCGAAACCAGGTAGTCGAAGACGAGTTCGAGTGACATCCCGCTCTCCTTCTCTAATGCATGTCAGTTGAAGATCGATACGGAGGCCGGAAGTTTCCATTTTTCGATCAGTTGCTTGTACGTTCCGTCAGCAACGATCTCCTCGAGCGCCGCCTTTATTGCGCCCTGTACCGCTGTATCGCCCTTGCGTGTTGCCATGCCGATGCTGGTATCCGATTCGAACTCGGCTCCGACCGTTTCATAAACGCCCGGCACCTCGGTTTGCAGGACAACGGCACCGGGTGTGGAGTCGAAGGTGGCATCCGCCCGACCCTGCCGCAACGTCAGCGCGGAATCCTGCGCGGTCGGGAATGTCAGGACCTTGACGCCGTCGAGGCCCTTTGCCTTGCAGCGCTCATCGTCGGCGCGAGCCTGGTTCTCCTGAATCCCGCCGAGCGTCACCGAAATCGTCTTGCCACAGAGAGAGTCATCCCGCCCTGTTATTTTTGCCGGATTGCCCGCCTGAACAATGACCTGATTGCCGATTTTGAGATACGGAATGAAGTCGACCTGCTCGGCGCGCTTGGCATTCATATACATCGCCGAGTTGATGAGATCGATCCGGCCGCCGCTGAGCGCGGGTATCAGACCTTTGAACTCCATGTTCATCGCCTTGGCCTGGCCATTGAGTTTCTTGGCCAGCGCCTGGATCATATCGATGTCAAAACCCGTAAGCTGTCCGCCCTTCTGAAATTCGAACGGCGCAAAGGTAGCAGCAACGCCATATGTCAATGATCCATCCTCGACCAAACCGGTTGCAGGCAGTTCCGCAGCAGCCACGGGCGTGGCGGCGCACAACGTCAAGGCAAATGCAGCAATCGTTGTCTTGTTCATTAGCTTCCCTCATTTTTCTGCGTGACTAATATTGCACTTTATGTTACTAACAATACAATTCATTCAGGAGCTGTCAAGTCGGAAGTGCGTAAAATTGCGCATTCAATGGCTTTGCCTAATATTTGGGCAAGAATGTGCCTTTTTGCCTCAAAATGAGCATTTCCGCTTGATCATGTCAGGTTGTCGGGCGGAAATAACACATTTTTCCTATGCCAACTGGGACGGTCGACACGCGATCCGCTTGTGAATTCTATCAATACAATTGTATAAGCTCGGCACTACTCGTACTAAGTGGACCCTGAAATGGCGAACAATGCGCGTCAGAGCCGATATCGGCTCGCCAATCAAATTCTTGATGTTGCGCGCGAAGCGCGCTTCGAACCTGGCCATCACCTGCGCGAACAGCAGCTTGGTGACCTGCTCGGCGTCTCCAGGACACCGATACGGTCCGCACTCACCTTACTTGCCGAGCGTGGCGCGGTTGAGGCAATCAAGAATCAGGGATTTTTCCTCAAAGCCCCGCCCGAAGAGCTTCACCGGTTGGAAGTCGAAATTCCGTCTACGGCCGATCAAGATCTCTATACCCGCATAGTAGAAGACCGGCTTTCTGGCCAGCTCAACGAAACGATCACACAGACTGAAATCAGCCGCCGCTATGGTGTCGACAGGATTCTCTTGCAGCGTACGATTGCGCATCTAGTCAACGACGGGTTGATCGCCAGGAACAGCGGCCGGGGTTGGATCTTTCTTCCTACCCTTGATACGCAGGTGGCTCTGCGTAACAGCTATGACTTCCGTAAGACGATCGAGCCGGCAGGGATTTTGCTTAAAACGTTTCGCTTCGATGCTGCGGCCCTCGAACGATCGCGTCTTCAGCATCTTTACCTTGAAGCGCATCCTGATATCACGACCGTAGATCCCCGCCAGCTTTTTGAAACAGATGCGCAATTTCACGAAATGGTTGCTGAATTCAGCGGGAACATCTTCTTTCTGCAGGCGATACAGCAACAGAACCGGTTGCGCCGCCTATTGGAGTTTGGCGGGTACACCAACCGTCGACGCGTTCGGGATTGGTGCCACGAGCATGTCACCATTCTTGACGCAATATCCGTCGGCGACCAACAGAAAGCTGCCCTGTTGATGACGAGCCACCTTACAACTGCGTTGACAGCAGCACCACGCTATCAAACGGCATAGATAGCCGATGGGGTTCTACCCAGCCATAGCAGAAAGGCACCTGCGATTGCGGAAACGGCCTCGAAGGCTGGAGCGTATGCTTGCAGCAGAGACTCGAGTAGTCATACCATCCCGAGCGCATTCATATACAATTCAAGGATCGCTTCTTCTTCCTTGCGCTCGTTGGCGTCCTTCTTGCGCAGACGGACAATCGTGCGGATGATCTTGGTGTCGTAACCGCGGCCCTTGGCTTCGGCCATCACTTCCTTGATATCGTCCTGGAGCGTTGTCTTTTCCTCTTCCAGACGCTCGATGCGCTCGATGAACTGCCGAAGCTCTGCCGCAGCCACACCTTCGACGCCACCCTGTGCTGCCAAATCATCCATGCTCATCTCTCGCTCCGTAAAAGTTCATCTTGCGACTCAAGACCGGTCGCGCGAGGGGTTCCGATGCCCGACCAGTGCATGATGAGTCAAGACAATTGAGTCGGATCCGTCTGGTTATGCGTGGTTCGACAAGCTCACCATGAGGGAGGTCGTGTCAAAGCGGGACCGGGATTCTGCACCGTTGACGATGGGTATTGCAATCGCTACCACCCTCATGGTGAGCTTGTCGAACCACGCACAGCCCCCTCAATGTGCGGGCTTGTTCGTCTCAAAAGCTGCTTTCTGTGCATCGCTGGCCTCGCGCTGATGCTTGGCCTGCCATTCCGCATAGGGTTCGCCATAGATGATTTCGCGCGATTCATCCTTGGAAAGCTCTTCGCCAGACGCTTCAGCCGCTTCGCGGTACCAGTTCGACAGGCAGTTGCGGCAGAACCCCGCCAGATTCATCAGGTCGATATTCTGCACATCGCTGCGGGTTCGCAAATGCTCCACAAGCCGGCGAAAAACGGCGGCTTCGAGCGCAATGCGCTGGTCGTCAGTAAGATTGCTCATTTAAACGTCCTCGATCGGGTCTGGTTCGGGGCCAGATGCCTGGCTCCATACATATTGGAGTAGCGATTCATTGCGTCAAGAACAGCTGCTTGTGCTGATTGCCGTGGCGGAACCGGCAACGGGAAATTAGCAATCAACGAAGGTCTTTCAAACCGAACAAGGGTTGTTTTTTGTCTTTCACAGCATTGCTCTCACCACAGGCATCATTCTTTTGTCTTAGTGTTGCAGGAACTCTACGTGGTTGCGTTGACAATGCACAAGAAACTGCCGAAAAGGGTGACCACGATGTACGGAGGCAATATTGCGCAAGTGGTCTATATTCCACGCTGAACTGCATCAGCGGACGCGATTGGGCGGCTTTCTAAAGCAATTCCAGCAAAAGTGTGCAGCGGTTTTGCGTCCGGAATTGCGTAACAACAAACGGCTGGTGCAGTTCGGTATTTCGAAGAAAAACGGAAATGCTCTAGCGGCTTTTTTATTCATTTTCATTGCGGGCAGTTTTTTTGCGCCTGAGAAAGCCCATGCCGATTTTCGCGTCTGCAACACAACGCAAAATCTCGTCGGCGTCGCGCTCGGTTACCGGGCCAAATCCGGCTGGGTCACCGAGGGCTGGTGGCACGTCAATGCGTCCTCCTGCACAACGCTTGTGGTCGGACCGCTGACTTCGCGCTATTATTATCTCTACGCCGAAGACGCGCAGAGTGGCGGGCGCTGGGATGGCAGGGTGAACATGTGCGTCGCCGAAAACCAATTCAAGATTACCGGTATCAATGACTGTTTCGCGCGCGGCTTCCAGCGCTCCGGATTCCAGGAATACGATACCGGCGAGCAGACAAGCTGGATGGTCCAGCTTACGGAAGAAAATCCCCCCTCCTCTCCAATCGTAACGGATACCCCCGCTCCATGAGACGCCGCCGCAAGGTCAAAATTTTAGCCACACTGGGTCCCGCTTCCTCCGACGAAGCCATGATCCGCAAGCTGTTCGAAGCCGGCGCGGACGTGTTCCGCATCAACATGAGCCATGCCAGCCATGACCTGATGCGGGAACTTGTGCGCCGCCTGCGCAATGTCGAAAAGGAAGTGGGACGGCCGATCGGCATTCTCGCCGACCTGCAGGGGCCGAAGCTGCGCGTTGGCAAGTTCAAGGACGGCAAGGCCGACCTTGTTGCAGGGCAGACCTTCACGCTCGACGACAATGACACGCCGGGCGACAATACCCGCGTATTCCTGCCCCATCCGGAAATTCTCGAAGCTGTTGAGCCGGGTCACCGCCTTTTGATCGACGATGGCAAGCTCGCGCTGGTGGCGGAAGCTTCCGATGGCAAGCACATTCGCTGCCGTGTCGTTTCCGGAACGAAGATTTCCGACAAGAAGGGCGTCAGCCTGCCTGATACGACGCTCGGCGTCAGCGCCCTCACCGAAAAGGACCGGCGCGACCTCGATGCCGTCCTGCAGGAGGAAGTCGACTGGGTTGCCCTGTCGTTTATCCAGCGGCCGGAGGATCTTGCCGAAGTACGCAAGATCTCGCGCGGCCGCGTTGCCTTGCTGTCGAAGATCGAAAAGCCGCAGGCCGTCACCCGCCTCGAAGAGATCATCGAGCTCTCTGACGCGCTCATGGTTGCCCGCGGCGATCTCGGTGTTGAAATGCCGCTGGAGACGGTTCCCGGTATCCAGAAGCAGATCATCCGTGCCTGCCGCAGAGCAGGTAAGCCAGTCGTCGTCGCCACGCAGATGCTTGAGTCCATGATCACGGCAGCCGTTCCGACGAGAGCCGAGGTTTCGGACGTTGCGACAGCCGTATTCGAAGGCGCCGATGCAGTCATGCTTTCGGCCGAGTCCGCCGCTGGCGCCTATCCGGTCGAAGCCGTATCGACCATGGCGCGCATCGCCGAGGAGGTCGAGCGCGATCCGAACTACCCGGGCATCATTCACGCCCAGCGTCCCGAGCCGAACGCGACGGGCGCCGATGCGATTTCACTGGCGGCGCGCCAGATCGCAGAAACGCTCAACCTCTCGGCCATCGTTACCTACACCGCATCCGGCACGACCGGACTGCGCGCGGCACGCGAGCGGCCGCTCTTGCCGATCATCGCGCTTTCTCCGGTTGTCGAAACGGCGCGCAAGCTCTCTCTCGTCTGGGGATTGCACTGCGTTGTAACTGAGGATGCCAGCGACCTCGACGACATGGTCGATCGCGCCTGTCACATCGCCTACCAGGAAGAGTTCGGCAATCCAGGGGATCGCATCATCATCTCGGCCGGCGTGCCACTGCGTACGCCCGGTTCGACCAATATGTTGCGCATCGCCTACATCGGATCAGATGGGCTGACGGGTATCTGAGCTCCTCGCTCCGTCATCCTCGGGCTTGACCCGAGGACCCATTGGAACCTTCAAAATAGAAGCGCTGGGTTCTTGTTTCTTCAAAAGTGCGGGTCCTCGGGTCAAGCCCGAGGATGACGGAGAGGTGGAGGATGGTCATTGCGTTCGGGCCAAAAACCGGAACGCAATGACCGGATTCCTACATAAGAACCACCGATTCCGATGCAAGAATCATCGATTCTGGCGCACGTTTTTCTACTTATGCAGGAAAATTGGTTGTGGCGACGTGCGTTACGTCCGCTGGCCAGTCAATTCGTCGGCCAGTTCACCCGCCTGCTTCTGCGCCTCGCGCATCATCGGATAGACCGTCAGAACGCGCTCGAAAGCCTGTAAGGCGGCTTCCTTGCGGCCGGTATCCTTGAGGATCGCCGCCATGCCGGCCATTGCCCCGAAATGCCGCGGTTCAAGTGCCAGTGTCTTCTGGATATCCGCCATCGAACGCCCGTAGTCGTTCACCAGAAAATTGAGGGTTGCGCGTCTGTTCCAGCCTTCGGCATAGTCCGGCTTCATAACGACGACCTGGTCGAGAAAATCCAGCGCGACCGAATACTTCTTTTCTTCCATGGCCTTAGCGGCCCAGCCCATCATCAGGTCAATAGTGGGACTACCGGAATTCTGCCATTGCGCCTGTATCAATGAGGCGATGCGCGCCGCCTTGACTTCGTTGCTTTCGCGCTTCAACGAGGCAAACAGATCATCCAATCTTGCTGCGCGCTTTTCAGCCAGTGTCTGGTTGGGCAAGGCGGCCTGTTGCGGCGGCGGGAGTGGATCCTGCGCGGTGGCAATTGCCGGCAAGCCAAGTAAAAAAATAGCTGAAAATACAACAACGTTCCGCATGATACGAATGGTAATCCGTATCAGCGAAACGTCAAATGCAAATAACCGTGAGACGGGTAATATCAGCCCTGGCGCGCTTTGAAACGCGGAGCAGTCTTGTTGATGATATAGATGCGGCCCTTGCGACGGACCAGCTGATTATCACGATGACGGCCCTTCAGGGCTTTAAGGGAGTTCTTGATCTTCATTTCAGCACCGGTATCTTTCGCCCGAAACCGGGCACCAATAAAAAGCGCGCCTAAAAAGCGCGCCGTAAACACGTTGCGGGGAAATAGCCAAGGATTACCTGTATTGTCAACACCCGGCTCACGATTCATGGCATGATTCATCGGGGAATCACGCATTTATTTATCGCTAGAGGCGTTTCGTGATCCGCGTCACATGGCCCATCTTGCGGCCAGGACGTGCTTCCGCCTTGCCATAGAGTTGCAGGACAGCGCCGGTTTCCTTGAGGATTTCCGGAACTTTTGCGATATCGTCACCGATCAGGTTCTCCATGACACAATCGGAATGCCGCCTCGTATCACCGAGCGGCAGACCCGTGATTGCCCTGATATGCTGTTCGAATTGCGATACGGCGCAGGCCGCTTCAGTCCAGTGACCGGAATTGTGCACGCGCGGGGCAAACTCATTCGCCAGTACAGTCCCATTGGCAAGCACGAAGAATTCCATGCCGGCAACGCCCACATACTTCAAGCCTTCCAACAGCTTACGGGCTGCATCGGCGGCAAGGCCCGCAACGGTCGATGACACAGAGACCGGCACCGTCGAGGTCGCAAGAATTCCATTCTTGTGGACGTTCTCGGTGATGTCATAAGTCTTTATATTGCCAGCCTCATCCCGCGCCGCGATGACGGAAATTTCACAGACAAAATCGACCAGCGCTTCCAGTATGGAGGGAACGCTGCCAATGGCAGCGAATCCTTTTTTGGCGTCCTCACCTTTTTTACCGGAAAACTTGACCTGTCCCTTGCCGTCATAGCCGAAACGACGTGACTTGAGGATGCCTTTGCCGCCGAAGGCCAACAGAGCCGCTTCAAGATCGCCCTCGTTCTCGACACTGAGCCATTGTGTCGTCTGGATCCCCGCATTGTTAAGGAAGCGTTTTTCGCTGACGCGGTCCTGCGAGACTTTCAAGGCGAGGGGCGATGGAAACACAGGTTTGATTTCACTGAGTATTTCGGCCGAATCGACAGGAACATTTTCAAATTCATAGGTGATGACGTCGCTAAGTTCGGCAAGCTGTTCAAGCGCATTCGGATCGTCATAGGCCGCAACGATATGGTCGTTTGCGACTTGCGCCGCCGGACAATTCTCCTGCGGTTCGAGAATGATCGTTTTGTACCCGAGCCGAGCCGCTGCCATTGCAAGCATACGACCAAGCTGACCGCCACCGATAATACCGATCGTTGATCCTGGAGAAATCATGCTTACGCCTCGTCAGAAGGTCTCAACGCGACCTTGTCGCTTTGTGCCTTGCGGAAATCGTCCAGCCGCTTTGCCAGCGCGGCATCGTTCAGGCTAAGAACCGCAGCGGCCAGCAGAGCGGCATTGACCGCGCCGGCCCGGCCGATCGCCAATGTGCCAACAGGGATGCCGGCTGGCATCTGCACGATCGACAGGAGTGAATCCTGCCCGGAAAGCGCCTTGGATTCCACCGGCACGCCAAACACGGGCAACGCCGTCATCGATGCGGCCATCCCCGGCAAGTGAGCAGCCCCTCCTGCGCCCGCGATAATCACCTTGAAACCGGCGTCTCGCGCGCCTTTGGCGAAGCTTACGAGCCTGTCAGGCGTTCTGTGCGCGGAAACAATGCGGTCATCGTGAGAGATGCCGAGACTGTCGAGCGTTTCGGCAGTGTGACGCATGGTTGCCCAATCCGACTGGCTTCCCATGATGATTGCAACATCGGCGCGTTTGTCAGCCATTGAGCATCCTGTAAATCTGTCGGGAGGAATTAACGGAAAAGACGGACCGCCGCAAGCTGGCGACGGAACTGCAAAACAAGGTTTAAGGTCAGGCGATAATGTCGGGAGTGATCTTGTCTTCAAGCTCGATGAGCTTGTCTTTGATGATGAGCTTCTTCTTCTTCATTCGCTGGATACGAAGCTGGTCGCAGCCAACCTGGATCATTGCTTGTATGGCGGCATCGAAATCCAGATGCTCCTGTTTTAATCTTGCGACTGCCAATCGAATGTCAGCCTGATCCTGGTCGGACATGCAGTGATTCCCGGTATTTCGCTGTAAAAAGAATCGCGTCTCTGGTTGTGGACAACCTGTCCTCGCCAGCACGTCGCCATATCATATTTCAAGGAACAAGAAAATCCTACGAAACAAATTCGACAATTGCTTAAAGTGATGGCACAGTGTCACGGCTCTGTCATAAACTTGCTGCCTGGCAAGCAGAGCATGCATACGTGACGAAACCAACCAAGGGAGAAGCCGGATGGCCATTGAGTCTCATCTTGAAACGCTTGAACGTAAGCATGGAGCGCTCGAAAAGGAAATTTCCGACGCGCTGTTAAGTCCCGCCTCCGACGACCTGACGATCAGTAATATGAAACGACGCAAGCTGGTGCTCAAAGAGCAGATTGAAAGACTGAAAGCAGCCGTCACTCACCACTAACGACCCGGAAGGGCCGCAGAATTCCAGTCGATAGCTTGAAGAAGCGTTGTACTGGCAGCCAGAAAAAACCCGGTTCCCGCATAGGCGGTGAGCCGGGTTTTTGCTTTTCAGCGGATTACTCGTTCCAGAACTGGTCGAGCCACAGGTTCAGATGAAAGAACCCGTTGTCATCGACAGCATAGATCCGCCGCGTGCCTTCGGCTTTGACTGATACCAGCCGCGCGTCTAGCAGCGCCTTGAGGTGTTGTGAGACGGCGGGACGGGAAATCGGCAGGCCTGTCGCCAGTTCGTTCACAGTTTTTGGTCCGCGTCTGAGCTCCTCGAGCAGATAGCGGCGGTTTGGATCAGAAATTGCTGCAAAGGCATCCGTTTCGACCATCCAGAATAGTCATTTTAAACCAGCGGCAATGTCAACGGATTTCGTACCGGACCGAACTATTCGGGCAGCGTCTCGGCACGCGGATCCAGCCTCACCCCTTCGGGCGTTACGCGTTCGGAATGAACCGTCTGGAAGTTGTCGCGCAGTTCGATCGGCACGGGTGCGCGCATTCGTGACCTTATAATCGCGTGAGCCATGATCGAAATATGCGCCAGCGCCGTGATGGCAAATAGACCCTCAGGCGCAACGCTTTCCATGGCCCAGGCGCCGAGTATCGGCCCAATCATGGTGCCAAAACCATAGAGCAGCAACAGTCCGCTTGTGACCTTGATGAAGCTTTGCTGATCCGAAAAATCATTCGCATGGGCAACAGCCACCGGGTAGAGCGTATAGGCGAGGCCGCCATAGATCGCGGTCATGATCAGAATGGTCGTGGCATGCCTGGGTGCAATCAGGAAGATCAACAGGCCGATCAGCGCCGCAGCACCGCCGACGAAAGCCAGCACGTACCGCCTGTCGGTGCGATCCGACATGCGGCCAACCGGGATCTGCATCAGCGCACCGCCCATGACCGATGCGCTCATCATCAGAGCGATCTCAGTGGTCGATATGCCAGTCGCCGCGCCATAAACGGCGCCGAGTGTTCCGAACGCACCATTGGCAATGCCGATCAGAATACAGCCGAGGAACGCCACCGGGGAATTGCGATAAAGTGCCTTCAAATCGAGCTGCACTTCGGTCAGTGGCTTCGGGCTGCTGGCCGTGGAAATTGCGGTCGGGATAAGTGCCAGGCAAAAGAGAATGCCGGACATCATGAAGAATGTGCCCGTATGCACGTCGCCGAAGCCGATCATCATCTGCCCGACAGTGATCGAACCAAAATTCACCACCATATACAGCCCGAAAATTTGCCCGCGATTGGCATTGGTCGCGCGCTCGTTCAACCAGCTCTCGATCACCATGTAGGAACCTGCCATGGCAAAGCCGGTCAAAGCGCGAAGGACGATCCAGGCGGTCGAATCGACGAGAATTCCCGTAAGCAGCGCCACAATCGCGGCGATCGATGCAAAGGCGCTGAAGGCCCGGACGTGCCCGACACGGCGCACAAGCCGCGGCGCAAGCAGACAGGAAGCGATGAAACCACCCGCCCAGGCTGTTCCCAAAAGACCGAGAGACGTCGTTGAAAAACCTTCCGCGCCGCCGCGCAAAGGCAACAGCAATCCGTGGAGACCGGATGCCATAACGAGGAAGGAGGTGCCGCAGAGGAGCGCGAAGACCTGAATGAACGAACGGAACACGGCAAACCCTTCAAGCGAATGGGGAATGGAGCCAGCCTGGAGCAGGCTGGTGATGACTTCGTCTCAATCAGCAATGCGGAGATTTTAGGTCACCCGCAAAACTTAGAGCGGAGAACGTCCAAATGGAATCGTTCTGCTGGAGGGAATTTGGTTCAAGGTCGAGGGGTTTGGCGAGGCCGATGCCTTTCCATCGGACGAAGCCAAAGTCCGATGGATTTGAGCCAAATTCACCCGGCCCTTCGGGTTTCCGGCTGGCGGACACCCACTTTGTCAGGCGGCTTCGTCCGATGGATAAACATCGGCCTCGCCACCTTCCGCGTGGATTGTCTCGCCATCTGTGAAACAGAACTGGTTCCATTTGAATGTTCTCCGCTCTAGTCGGCTCAGCGGAACAGCGCCTCGGCAGCGACCTTGCTATCACCCTTGCGTGACCGCTCTTCCTCAAGACGTGTGGTCTCGGAACGCAGCAGAACAATCCGCTCGTCAAGTTCGGCAACCGATAACAGCGACAAGTCCTGCCCGATGTCGTGAACAATCTTGCGCCTTGGTTCTTCGTCGAAAAGTGACATTATTTCCTCCACTTGTCGTCCTAGTGTTCGAGGATACAGCCCAACTGCTTGGAATTGCAAACCATTCCGGCGAATCAATCCAGAGGGAGATCAACCATGGCCGAAACAATTCCGACGACGATGACGGCGATCGAAATCACCGCGCCGGGCGGTCCCCTGGTCCTCAAGCCGGGCGAGCGCGTCGTTCCGGAGCCGAAAGCCGGCGAGCTTCTCGTCAAGGTACGCGCAGCCGGCGTCAACCGGCCCGATGTGCTGCAACGGCAAGGTCACTATCCCCCGCCGGCCGGCGCGTCCGATATTCCTGGTCTGGAAATCGCCGGCGATGTCGTCGCGGTTGGCGAAGGCGTCACTCGTTTTCGCATGGGCGAGCGAGTAACGGCGCTCGTTGCCGGCGGGGGTTATGCCCAATATTGTGTGGTACATGAAACCAACGCATTGCCGATCCCTGCGGGCTACGGCTTCATTGAGGCCGCAGCAATTCCGGAAACCTATTTCACCGTCTGGCACAACGTGTTCGAGCGCGGCGGCTTGCAGAGCGGCGAAACCTTCCTCGTGCATGGCGGATCGTCCGGAATAGGTACCACGGCAATCCAGCTGGCCAAGGCATTTGGCGTCACGGTAATCACCACTGCAGGTTCGGATGAGAAATGCGAAGCCTGTCAGAAGCTCGGTGCTGACCGGGCTATCAATTATCGCAATGAAGACTTCGTCGAGGCGGTCAAGGAGGCGACTGGCGGCAAGGGTGTCAACCTCACTCTCGATATGGTGGGTGGCGATTATACGGAGCGCAATTATGAGGCCGCAGCGCTCGATGGCCGTATTGTGCAGATTGCCTTCCTGAACGGCGCCAAAGTCACAACGGACATATCGAAACTGATGGTAAAGCGTCTGACCCATACCGGGTCCACTCTTCGCAATCGTCCGGTCGAGTTCAAGGCGGGGATCGCACGCGAACTCGAGCTCAAAGTATGGCCCCTGCTGGTGGAGCGCCGTGTAGCGCCGGTGATCGACATGGTCTACCCGCTGCATGAGGCCTGGCGAGCCCATGAACGCATCGAAGACGGTCACCATATCGGCAAGATCGTGCTCGATGTTGATTGAAAAGAAGACGTCCACCCTCCTGTTCGGGAGGATGGACGCGAAAGCCCGGTAAAAGCGGCTCAGTTTGTTGCCTGAACCTTACCGATATTGAAGAACATGGTTTCGCCGGACGAACCGTCGACACCATCATTGTCGGTCACCGCATAACCATTGCCGTCGGAGTCGACGGTAAAGCCTTCAAGCTTCTCGGCGACATAGCCATTGCTGGCCTTGAGATCACCCATGAAGTCATGGGCCAGCGTCTTCTCGACCACTGGAAGCTTTTCGCCGATCTTGGCAGGCTTCAGCCCGTCAAGCGCCACGCGATACAAGCGCTTGTTGACGGCGTTTGCACCGACCTGATTGTCGCGTTCGATGATGTAAAGCTGGCCATCATGCGCAGTGATTTCGGACAGCCCCACCCAACCCTTTTCAGTCTTGTCGAGCGGATAGGAAACTGCGCTCCATTCCTTCTTCTTGATGTCATAGCGCAGGAGCTTGACGAAACCCTTTTCGTCGTCCTTCCATTCGCGCTGGATCGGCATCCAGAGCACAGCGTCATCGCCTTCGCCAACACGGGTGATGCCTTCGAGACCGTAGCGGATCTGGTTTGGCAGCAGGTCGTCCGGCAGCGCGATTTCTTTCTTGATTTCGCCCTTGTCGTTCACATTGAGGATCGCATGCGGGACAAGCTTCGCCTGATCGCCCTCGTTGGCAAGCCAGAAACCGCCGTCGCCATCGGTAGTGATACCTTCAAGATCGAGCTTCTGGGCTGCCTGGCCGCCACGTTTGACCACCAATGCGTTAGTGATTTTTGCCGGCGTCTGCTTGGCATCGATCGTATAAATTGTCGGCGCGGAATAATAAATCGAATCCGATACGGCATAGAGCTTGCCGGATTCCTTCAGGTCACCGACGAGACCAGATAGCGCGCCCCAGCCGACAGGCGTCCCATCATCTTTCGTTGACGAGACGATGAGCGGATAATTGGGCTTCTGATCCTTGAGCTCATAGATCATGACATGCGACCGGGCACCGCCATCTTCGACGAGGTCCGTTTCATTCGCCGTAATCAGAAGATTACGCGACGGGATCGCAAGAACGCCTTCCGGTCCAATGCCTGAGGGCAGAAGCTGAACGAATTCCGGATCAGCGCCCGTATCCTTGTAAACACCGACCATGGATCCGCGTTCGCTGGCAACGAAGAGATATGGAGTATCGCCAAACTTGGCGAATTCGGCTCCTTCGAGCTCAACACCCTTTTTGTTGCGCTTGTCCGGATAATGTCCAGCTTCCGCAATCTTGTATTCGAGCGACGGGCCGGACTCGTAGGCCACCTTGCCGTCCTTCGTGAAGATGGTGAAACTGCGCGAACCACCTTTGTAGTCGCCTTCATTGGCGACAACGAAGCGATCATTGTCGAGCCACTTGACGGTGTCCGGCTCGCGCAGCACACCCTTCATGCTGCCATCGAACTTGAAAGCTCCATCGTTCTTCACATCGATCTTGTCCAGATCGACGGTACCTGCGGAGAAATGGCTGACGATCTTACCGGTCGCGGCATCGACAACAGCGATATGATTGTTCTCCTGCAGGGTCACCGCAATCTGATTCTGACTGTTGATCGAAACGAATTCCGGTTCCGCGTCCGACGGTGCAATCTCTGAAAGGCCGGTCAAGTCCACCGTTTTCATCGTTACGCAATCCGGGGCGCCGTCTTTCAGCGAGAATATCTTGAGGTTGCCCGAGGGCATCTGCGGTATTTCGCCGTCATTCAATTCTTCGTCGCGCTCGTTCTCGATGACCACGGCGGCAAAAGTCTTGTCGGGGGAGATCGCTACCGAATCCGGCTGTCCGCCGAGGTCGCAGGTCGCGTTGACCTTGCGTGTGGCAATATCAATGACATCGAGTCGTCCCGATGGATTGGTTTTGCTTTCGGACGTATTGACAGCGGCCAGAACGTTTCCGCCAACGGTCGCAACCGACGTCGGCTCGCCCTCGACCTTGATGATTCCGCCCGCCAGCGGCTTGGCCGGATCGGTGATGTCAACGAAGCCGATGGCACCATAGGGGCTGTCGGAATAGATCAGCGTCTTGCCATCTTCCGATGCAGTGATGATTTCCGACGATGTCGGCTTCGACTTGTCCGCATCCTTCGGCAGATTGTCGGCGACAGGGAAACTTGCAATACGGTTGAAAACCGGTTCAGCAGCGGCTGGAAGGGCAACGGATGCTGCGAGGGCAGTCCAGAGCCCAATATAGAGCGATTTGCGCGACATGTTTTTGTAAACCTCCTGTTTTTGTTGGAGGATGGTTCGCCTAGCCGCATTGCAATGGAATGACGGTTTCGTGACAGTTTGATGAAACGCCCGGTTGTACCCGGTTGTGATCGAAACCGATTCTTGCTCATCGAACAAAATAACGCTATATAGGCGCCGAATTCCCGGAAATTGTGGTTGAACCCACGTCCCGCGCCCCCGGAGCGGACGAACGAGAGGACTATATCTATGGCCACCCAGCTTCTAATGCCAAAGGCAACGGCCGTCTGGCTTGTCGACAATACTGCGCTGTCCTTCGATCAGATCGCTGCATTCTGCAAGCTGCATCCGCTCGAAGTGAAGGCGATTGCCGATGGCGAATCCGCCCAGGGCATCAAGGGCCTTGATCCGTTGATCACTGGCCAGTTGTCGCGCGAGGAAATTGCCAAGGGCGAGGCTGATGCTAACTACAAGCTGAAAATTCTGGAGCCGAAGGTTCGCGTTCCGGAAACCAAGCGCAAGGGTCCGCGGTATACACCGCTATCGAAGCGCCAGGATCGCCCGAATGCCATTCTCTGGCTGGTTCGCAACCACCCGGAATTGAAGGATGCGCAGATCTCGCGCCTGATCGGCACGACGAAATCCACCATCGAACAGATCCGCAACCGTACGCACTGGAATTCAAACAACCTTCAGCCGATGGATCCGGTCACCCTCGGCCTGTCCTCGCAGATTGATCTGGACATCGAGGTGGAGCGCTCGTCCCGCGGCCGGCCGGTACAGCAGCCCGGCGAAGGCGGCGATACGCTGCTCCCCGCATCGGCAACCGAAAACCTCGACATTCAGCCAACGGTCCGCGAAGAGGACCAGGAGCTCGACGCCGACAAGGTATTCGCCAAGCTGTCGTCCCTCAAGGGCCATCAGGAAAACGAAGACGAAGAATAGACTTTACAAAAACCGAAAAAAAGCCCGGCAATGCCGGGCTTTTTTATGACGCACGAGCCTTGTTGTCCGGCGTCTCGCTCAGCTCTACACGCCGGTAGAAATCCGCCAGGGTTTTGCCGCGCTCCTGGCGGAAAATCCGGTCGATCTTCTCGACCTTGGCGATCCGGTCAATGCGGAACGTACGAAAATCATTGCGCAGCTCGCACCAGCTGATCAATGTCCACACTTTGCCCCAGAACCATAACCCGAGCGGCCGGATGTCACGGGCACTCTCATTACCGTCGAGATCAGTGTAAGTGATCGATAGAATGCGGCACTGTTCCGCAGCGTTTTCCGCAAGATCAATGAGTGCCCGGTCATTGTCACTGATGTTATAACTGGTCGAGTGAACATGGGTATTCGTAATGCGCGGGCGCTCTTCTTTGGGCAGAACGGCGCCGATCTTGATGATGGCTTCTTCCGCAGCGCGGGCCATGGATGCACCACCCCAAGCCGTAATCAGCCGCGCACCGGCGACAAGCGCCACAACTTCATCGCGCGTAAACATCAGTGGCGGCAGATCGAAACCCTCGCGCAGGATGTAGCCGACGCCGGCCTCACCATCAATCGGCACGCCGGTCGATTGCAGGTCAGCGATATCACGATAGATCGTGCGCTCGGAAACCTCGAGCTTTTCGGCAAGCTGACGCGCGGTTACCAGGCGCCCGCCACGCAGCTTCTGCACAATCTGGAAAAGGCGGTCAGCCCTGCGCATTGTCGGTCCTATACTCTCTGGCGATGAATTCGCGCATCTCCGCAACCTGTCCGGCCTTTTCGGGGTAGAGAGCTTCGAGGAAATTGGTCGTGAATGTACCGGGTGCAGACCCTGGAGCACTGACAATGTGCGCGTCCCGCACCGCATGGGGAACGTCCTGGTAGAGTGAAGATCCCGGGTAGTCGCTTATCTTTGACTGTATCCAGCCGGCGCCATTGCTCGTATGTTTTCGCCCTTCAAAAAGCCCGGCGCGAGCCAAAGCCAACGTCCCGCCGCAAATGCCGCCAACGATACCGCCGCGGGCCAGTGTGGCGCTCAATAAGGGCGCAATGTCAGGAGCATCCTCGCTCGGCCAGGTCTCGGCGCCGATGACTGCAACCGCATCGAGGTCGGCATTTTCCTCAGGCGCGACGCCGCGATCCGGCATCAGTCTGAGGCCGCCAATGGATTTGACCGGACCGGTCGACGGCGACAGCGCTACGGTACGTGCGCCAAACCAGTCGACCGCCGATCCCGAAAGCAATCCAAATTCCCAATCGGCGAATTTATCGACGAAAACGAACCCGATCGTCTTTTTCTGCTCCATATCTTTCGCTCCCATTTTTGCCGATTATCTCAGCATTCTAGTCCGAAATAACCCGATTTGCTGACTTTTCTCGGCCGGCGAGCCTTCGGCCATCCAAGCTGCCATGGAGCGAGGTCGGAGCTGGCACTTTCCGTGCCAGCCTCATTTTCTTTCATGGAGCCTCGACGTGCGAGGCGTTCGGCATAGGCATCCGGCCAGCCGATATCCTTCAGGATGTGCTCGGGAAGCGTACTGATATGACGCTCCGTACGCATTTCTTCACGGTACGCTGTGAAATCCGAAAGCAGACGCCTTACTGTGCGGGCAATGCCAAAATCAACGTAAGTCATATCCCTGTCTCCTTTTGACTACGGAGACACTATCGCACACCCCTACTGACAACCTTCTGTCAGGAGGGTGTCATGAGTAGGGATTAATTTTTGACACCGATCCCGCGCGCATTGAGCACCAACTTGATCTCGTCGAGGATCGCGGGATCATCGATCGTGGCCGGCATGTTCCACGGCTCCTGATCGGCAATCTTCTGCATCGTGCCCCGCAAAATCTTGCCGGAGCGCGTTTTGGGCAGCCGCTTTGCCGTCAGTGCCGTCTTGAAAGCCGCTATCGGACCGATCTTCTCGCGAATCAACGCGACGCAATCCTGTTCGATCTCGGTCTCGTCCCGCGTCACACCCGATTTGAGCACGATGAAGCCGCAAGGCACCTGCCCTTTCAAATGATCGGCAATGCCGATCACAGCACATTCGGCGACGTCCGGGTGGCTTGAAAGCACCTCCTCCATCGCGCCGGTGGAGAGGCGATGGCCGGCGACATTGATGATGTCGTCGGTGCGGCTCATGATGTAGACATAACCGTCTTCATCGATGATGCCGGCATCGGCAGTCTTGTAGTAACCCGGAAATTCGGTGGTGTAAGCCTCGCGAAAACGCTGGTCGGCATTCCATAGTGTCGGCAGGCATGCGGGCGGCAACGGCAGCTTGACGACGATATTGCCGAGTTCGCCTCGTTTCACCGGATGTCCCGCATCGTCCAACACCTGTACATCGTAGCCCGGCATCGGCACTGTCGGCGAACCGTATTTGACCGTTAACATACCAAGCCCAGCCGGATTGGCCGCCATAGGCCAACCACTCTCTGTCTGCCACCAATGATCGATCACCGGGACGCCGAGTTTTTCCTCCGCCCATTTGATCGTGTCGGTGTCGGCACGCTCCCCGGCAAGGAACAGGTATTTCAGCGACGAGATATCATGCTTGCCGATGAACTCGCCTCTTGGATCTTCCTTCTTGATGGCCCGAAACGCCGTCGGTGCCGTGAACAGCACCCTGACCTTGTGCTCGGAGACAACGCACCAGAATGTACCCGCATCCGGCGTTCCAACCGGCTTGCCCTCATAGACGATGCTCGTCGCACCGATGAACAGAGGCGCATAGGCAATATAGGAATGGCCCACGGCCCAGCCTATGTCCGAAGCCGCCCAGAACACATCGCCCGGCCTTGTGTCATAGATCGCGCCCATGGACCAGGCAAGCGCCACCAGATGCCCGCCATTGTCGCGCACGACGCCCTTGGGCTGGCCAGTCGTACCGGAAGTGTACAAAATATACAGCGGGTCCGTCGCCTTCAGCGTGGCGCACGGCACTTCACGTCCCGCCGCAGCGGCAACCGCCTCCGCATAGTCGAAATCACGCCCATCGACCATCTCGTGCGGCTGCTGGGGACGAACGAGGATCAGGCAGGCGCTGACCTTGTGCTTGGCCTGTTCGATCGCCTTGTCGAGCATGGGCTTGTAGGCGACGACCCGCCCAGGTTCGAGGCCACACGAGGTCGCAATGATCATAACCGGCCTGGCGTCATCGATGCGCGTGGCAAGCTCGTGCGCGGCAAAGCCACCAAAGACCACGGAATGCACGGCCCCGATGCGAGCGCAGGCAAGCATTGCCGTGACCGCCTCCGGCACCATGGCCATGTAAATGATCACGCGGTCGCCCTTTTTGACGCCCTTGTCTGTCAGAACTGCTGCCAGCGCATTGATATCGCTCAAAAGCTCCGCATAGGTGATCTTGCGCTGGGTCCCGGTTACCGCGCTGTCGTGGATGAGGGCAAGCTGATCGCCGCGCCCCTGCGCCACATGGCGATCAACGGCGTTGTAGCAAGTGTTGCACTCAGCCCCCACATACCAGCGGCCATAGGGGCCTCCGTCGGGATCGAAGACCTTTTCCCATGGCCGGATCCAATCGATCGCTACGGCGGCATGAGCCCAGAATGCCTCCGGGTCGGCCTGCCATTCCTGATAGATTTCATGATATCGCGATGTCATCCGTATCCTCCCGGCTCAGAGCATCCCTAATGTGCCACGCAGAGTCAAAGGTGGAATTGACAATCGCACATTGATCGACCACTGCTCGGCTTACCGATCATCCGCGCAGGTAGAATGCCTTCATGACCAAAATCCTGCCTCTGGTGCTGATCCTGATGATGGCGTTGCACATCATCAAGCCACTGGGCTGGCCGGGATTGAAAAAACGCGGTGATTTCTGGAAGATAGCCGCCGGTGCCATTCTTGCGATGTTCGCGCTCGTTCTGCTCGGGCATGCGGGCTATTAGGTATTCGCTGGATCGCTTTCCGCTTCTGCCAGGTTGAGAATATAAGGCACGAGATGTTTTGCCCAGGCATCATATCCAAGCGCCGAGGCATGGAAGCCGTCGCTGGAAAAGCCTTCCGGTCCCTCTATCGGCAGACGCGTCGCAGGTATTGCCATGCGCTCGCGGCATAGCCGCTCACCCAGTCTGTTGATTGCACTCGCCCTTGCTTCAAGGATCCGCCCGAGCAGCGGCGGCATGGCGGGCACATCGCGAAAGTCGATGACCTTCGACCAGACGATATGGGCTTCCGGCCACTTCGCCTTCAGCGCGTAGAGCAGCCCGCCAAACTCGCGCTTGAAGCGCGGCAGTGAATGGAAGTTCTTGGCGTCGTTGGTGCCGGTCGTCAGCACGATATGGGTCCACATACCGCGCTCTAGATTAGGCACGACGTGATCGCGCAATTGGCCGGACGTCGCCGAATTGAAGCCCGCGGTGCGCCAGATGATCTTGCGCCCGGTCCGCCCCTGCAGATGCACCGCAAGCCGCACGCAAAGGCCCTGCCATGCATCCGTGACGCCAACACCGGCAGCGGAAGAATCGCCAATCACCAGCAGCCTGATTGCCGGGTCCTTGCCGGCTATCTCACCTATGGGCAGGTTGCTTGGCGGCAGCATACGCTCTGTTTTCCGCCGCACGCTCGTGCCCTGCCACGCGTAAACAGGGTAGAGCAGCCAGCTGAGCAGCGGATGGAAGGGCGAAGGTTTCATTAGCAGGCAAATACCTCCCGTGCCATTTATGCATTCGCCTGAATGCATAAATGCTACAATAACACATTGGATTTCCACGCATAAATGTTTCCGTTACAAATCCCGGCGGGCAAATGGTGCGCAAAAAACCCGGGCTGATTGTCCAGCCCGGGCTCCATCAGATACGTTTTTGGATAAAAAACGCTTAAGCTGCTTTCTCGAGGTCTTTTTTCCAGCCGCCCATTGCGGCAAGACTGTTCATCTTCGCGCGGTGGGTAAAGGCTCTCTGGCCCGCTGCAACGTTCTCGGGTTTTCCATTCCAGGCGCTCAAGGCAGCCGCCTGCAGTGCACGGCCATAAGAGAACGAGAGCTTCCATGGCAGCGTGTAATTGGCATTCATCGCCGAAAGATGCGCAGTGGCTTCCTCGTCATTCTGGCCACCAGAAAGGAACGTGATGCCTGGAACTGCCGCCGGGACGGTTGATCTCAACAGCCGCACGGTTTGTTCGGCTACCTGCTCGACCGAAGCCTTGCGGGCATTCTTGCCGTCGATGACCATGTTGGGCTTGAGAATCATGCCTTCCAGCACAACGCGCGCATCATAGAGTTCATCGAAAACCGTCTTCAGAACCCATTCCGTGACTTCGTAGCAGCGTTCGATGGAATGCGTCGCAGGCTTGCCGTCCATCAGCACTTCCGGCTCGACGATCGGCACGATACCGGCCTCCTGGCACAGCGCGGCATAGCGTGCCAGCGCCTGCGCGTTCTGCTTGACAGCACCCCAGGTCGGGATACCGTCGGCAATACCGATCACGCCGCGCCATTTGGCAAAGCGCGCACCAAGCTTGTAATATTCGCCAAGCCGTTCGCGCAGTCCGTCGAGACCTTCAGTGATCGTCTCATCGGTGAAACCGGCAAGTGGCTTTGCACCCGCATCGACCTTGATGCCGGGAATGCAGCCATCAGCTTGGAGAAGTTTGACGAACGGCGTGCCATCCTTGGCACTTTGCCGAATGGTCTCGTCGTAAAGAATGACCCCGGAGATGTAATCCTTCATCGCTTCATCGGAGCGAAACAGCATTTCGCGATAGTCCCGCCGGCTATCGGCGGTCGATTCAAGTCCGATCGTGTCGAACCGCTTCTTGATTGTTCCTGTACTTTCATCAGCAGCAAGCAGACCCTTGCCGCCGGCAACCATTGCAATCGCGATATCTTCCAGGCGTTCGCTCATCAGTTATATCACTCCATTTTCCCACAGCGTGGGCCATAGCAGAAGCAAATGACAAACGGAACTATACACCAACTTATTGAAACGATTGAAATTTTTTCAACCGATTTAGAGAGATAACATTTTCTGTTGTTCGTTAACTGTAGCGGGCGACTTGTCCTCGATAGGGATAAATATCTATCGTTTCTTCAAAGCATCTACGCCGGGGAGAGGCTTGCCCTCCATCCATTCAAGAAATGCTCCTCCTGCAGTCGAAACATAGCTGAAATCGTCTGCAACACCAGCATGATTGAGAGCAGCGACGGTATCGCCTCCGCCGGCGACCGACACGAGGTGGCCCGCCTTCGTCCGCGCGGCCACATGACGCGCAGCGGCAACCGTGGCATGATCGAACGGATGCAATTCGAAGGCCCCGAGCGGCCCATTCCACACCAGTGTGGAAGCATCGTCGATGGCGCCCTTGATGCGCTCGATCGATTGCGGGCCGACATCGAGAATCATGCCGTCATCTGGAATGGCATCAAGACCGTAAGCATGGAACGGTGCGCTAGCCTCAAAATGCCAGGCAACGATGGCATCCACAGGCAGGATGATGGTGCAATTGGCGGCATTCGCCTTGGCCATGATTTCCCGCGCGGTCGCGGCAAGATCGTGCTCGCACAGGGATTTCCCCACATTCACGCCCTGCGCGGCGAGAAACGTATTGGCCATGCCGCCACCAATAACCAGCGCATCGACCTTTTGAACGAGGTTGCCGAGAAGGTCGAGCTTGGAAGACACCTTGGCGCCGCCGACAATGGCGACGACCGGGCGTTTTGGATTGCCCAAGCCCTTCTCCAGCGCCTGAAGTTCTGCCTCCATCGTGCGTCCCGCATAGGCGGGGAGCACGCGCGCAAGCCCCTCGGTTGACGCATGGGCACGGTGAGCAGCCGAGAATGCGTCATTCACGTAGACATCGCCAAGCGCGGCCAGCGCTTCCACATAAGCCTGATCGTTCTTTTCCTCGCCCTTGTGGAAGCGGGTGTTTTCCAGAAGCAGAATGTCGCCATTTTTCAGTCTGGCAACCGCTTCCGCAGCCTTGTCGCCAACACTGTCTTCGGCAAATTGAACGCTGTGACCTATAACCTTCGATACCGCCTGCGCTATCGGCTTCAGCGAGAATTCCGGTGTCGGACCATCCTTCGGGCGGCCGAAATGGGCGAGCAGAATGACTTTCGCACCCTTTTTCGACAGTTCAAGAATGGTCGGCGCAACCCGCTCAATGCGGGTAGCATCGGTTACTTCGCCATGTGCTACGGGAACATTCAGATCAACGCGCACGAGCACGCGTTTTCCAGAGACATCAGCATCATCTAGCGTCTTGAAAACAGTCATGGTTTTATCCTCGTCGCAGAAATGGCTGGTGCGGTGCATATCTCTCCCCTTGTGGGAGAGAAAGGATTTTCTTGAATTTAGCCGCTTTGCCAAATTCTTAGAAAATCCAAGTGAGGGGGTAGTTCAATTAAAAAATCCCCTCTCTGGCGATTTCTAGCACTTGAGCGAAGGGCTCAAGATGCTGAAATCGCTTTCTCTCCCACAAGGGGAGAGATAATCGGCATCTACTGTCGCACTATAAATTATATAACCTTGCCGAAAGCCACAGCAGTATCAGCCATCCGGTTCGAGAAGCCCCACTCGTTGTCGTACCAGGACAGAACGCGCACGAATGTGCCCTCCAGAACCTTGGTCTGGCTGATGTGGAACACAGAAGAATGCGGGTCGTGATTGAAGTCGATCGAAACATTCGGCTCGTCTGTATAGCCAAGGATACCCTTGAGCTTGCCGTTGGCAGCCGACTTGATGGCGTCATTGATCTCCGCAACCGTCGTTGGCTTCTTGGCGACGAACTTGAAATCCACAACCGAAACATTCGGGGTCGGAACGCGGATTGAAGTACCGTCCAGCTTGCCATTGAGTTCAGGAAGAACGAGGCCCACAGCCTTGGCCGCACCGGTCGAGGTCGGGATCATCGACAGGGCTGCAGCACGGCCGCGATAGAGATCCTTGTGCATCGTGTCGAGCGTTGGCTGGTCGCCGGTGTAGCTGTGGATCGTGGTCATGAATCCATGATCGATGCCGACGGCTTCGTTGAGAACGTAGGCGACCGGCGCAAGGCAATTCGTCGTGCAGGACGCATTCGAAATGACCATGTGGTCTTTCGTCAGTTTGTGGTCATTGACGCCGAAGACGACCGTCAGGTCGGCACCATCGGCAGGCGCCGAAACGATGACCCGCTTTGCACCGGCTTCAAGATGAGCAGCGGCCTTGTCACGCGCAGTGAAGATACCGGTGCACTCGAGCGCGATATCGACGTTGAGTTCTTTCCACGGCAATTCGACAGGGTTGCGCACGGCAGTGACCTTGATCGGTCCACGACCCACGTCAATCGTGTCGCCATCAACCGTCACGGTTCCGGGGAAACGGCCGTGGACGCTGTCATAGCGCATCAGATGGGCGTTGGTCTCGACCGGGCCGAGATCGTTGATCGCAACGACCTCGATGTCGGTGCGGCCGGATTCCACAATGGCGCGAAGAACGTTGCGGCCGATGCGGCCAAATCCGTTGATTGCAACGCGAACTGTCATTTGTATGTCTCCCTGGGTTTTGGGGCCCTTGAATGGATTATGCAGGAATGGTCTGGATTATTTCAACTTGGCTTCCGCCGCTGCGACGATATGATCCGCGGTGATACCGAAGTGCTCGTACAGTGCTTCGATCGGGCCGCTGGCACCAAAGCCGGTCATCCCGACAAAGATGCCATCGATACCGATGAACCTGTCCCAGCCCATGCGGATGGCAGCTTCGACCGCAATCTTCACCGGCGCGTCACCGAGGATGACGCGTTTGTACTCGTCGCTCGTCTGTTCAAAAAGTTCGAAGCAGGGAACGGAGACGACACGCGTCGGATGGCCGTCTTCTTCCAGTTTCGTGCGGGCATTGAGAGCGATTTCGACTTCCGAACCTGTCGCGAAGATGGTGACTTCGGCCTTGCCGCTCGCCGCTGCGAGCTCATAGGCACCATAGGCGCACATATTCTCCGCGATATATTCCGTGCGAACCGCCGGAAGATTCTGGCGGGTCAAAGCGATTGTCGACGGCGTTTTGCGTGACTTGAGTGCCAATTCCCAGCATTCCGCCGTTTCAACGACGTCGGCCGGGCGGAAAACGTAATTATTGGGGATGGCACGCAGAGCGGCAAGATGTTCGACCGGCTGATGTGTCGGCCCGTCTTCACCGAGACCAATCGAGTCATGTGTCATGACATAGACCACGCGAATGCCCATCAGGCTGGAAAGCCGCATGGCGCCGCGTGCGTAATCGGAGAACGTCAGGAACGTCCCCGAATAGGGAATGAGGCCGCCGTGCAGCGAGATACCGTTCATCGCTGCAGCCATCCCATGCTCGCGAATGCCATAATGCACGTAGCGCTGACCGTAATCCTCAGGAGTGATGTTGCTGGTCTGGCTGGTCTTGGTATTGTTGGAACCTGTCAGATCTGCGGAACCGCCAATCGTTTCCGGCACAATCCCGTTGATGACTTCGAGCGCCATCTCGGAAGCCTTGCGGGTCGCAACCTTGGGCTTGTCTTCGGAAAGCTTCTTTTTGTAGGCCGAAATAGTTGCTTCGAAATTATCCGGCAAATCACCACTCAAACGGCGATCCCACTCGGCACGGATAGTCGAATCGGCTTTGGCCAAGCGCTCGTCCCAGGCCTTGTGTTCCTTATTGGAACGCTGACCCGCGGCACGCCAGTCATTGAGAATGTCGGCAGGGACAACGAAAGGCTCCGCCGTCCAGCCCAGCGCCTTGCGCGCGCCGGCGAGTTCTTCGGCCCCAAGCGGCGACCCATGAACCTTGTTGGTACCAGCCTTCGTCGGCGCACCAAAGCCGATTGTCGTCTTGCATGCAATGAATGTCGGCTTATCGGACTTGTGTGCCTTCTCGATTGCAGCGGCAATCGCATCCTGATCGTGACCGTCGACGCTTATGGAATTCCAGCCTGAAGCTTCGACGCGGGCACATTGATCGGTGTTGTCGGCGAGGGTAACCGGACCGTCGATCGAAATATTGTTGTGATCCCAGAAAACGATCAACTTGTTCAGCTTGAGATGGCCGGCAAGCGCGATCGCCTCCTGGCTGATGCCTTCCATCAAACAGCCATCGCCAACGATGACATAGGTATGATGGTCGACCAGATCGTCGCCGAAATGCGCATTCATGATGCGCTCGGAAAGCGCCATGCCTACGGAATTGCCAAGACCCTGACCAAGAGGACCTGTCGTGGTTTCGATACCGGCGGCATGGCCATATTCCGGATGGCCGGCCGTACGCGAGCCAAGCTGCCGGAAATTCTCGATCTGCTCGATGGTGATGTCTTCGTAACCTGTGAGGTACAGAAGCGAATAGAGCAGCATCGAGCCATGGCCAGCCGAAAGCACGAAACGATCGCGGTCGGGCCAATGCGGCGCCTTCGGATCGAACTTGAGGAAGCGGGTGAAAAGCACGGTCGCAATATCGGCTGCGCCCATGGGAAGGCCGGGATGGCCCGAATTAGCTTTTTCCACCGCATCCGCCGAAAGGAAGCGGATTGCATTGGCCATTTGGTTGGATTTCTCAGAATTGGTCATGTTCACCGTCTTTCGAAGAGGAAAGGAGATGCCGTCTCTGGACGCCGGTCAGACAATATCCAAAAGGCACGCGACACATAGCAGGTGTCTTCAGGGAGTCAATAAAACCTAAGGCAAAATGGGCCCGTCGACAAACGGGTCATTCGTCGCACGAGATTATTATCGGTGCATGACTGGACCATGACGGCGCGGATTGATTGACGTGGCGTTGATGTAACCCTTAGACTCTCCAAGA
Organism: Phyllobacterium chamaecytisi; assembly: GCF_020164455.1. GTDB lineage: Bacteria > Pseudomonadota > Alphaproteobacteria > Rhizobiales > Rhizobiaceae > Phyllobacterium > Phyllobacterium chamaecytisi. The sequence goes on along the minus strand of NZ_JAIQWW010000011.1, from coordinate 4,514 downwards.
TAAGCTGTTCTTCTTTTTGCGATTCGTTTAAAAAGATTGACACATGGGGAAGCATTGAAATGGCATCGGAAGCCACCCTCAAACAGGTTCTTGAAAGACTGGGAAAAGCTTTGGCCTCGCTCGAGGACGCGGTCGACGCACGTCTGGAGCACGAAGGCGATTTTGCCGAGGCCGAAGAAGAAGTGCAGCGCATGAACATGGACCGGCGCAAGCTGGCCCAGGAACTCGATGCTTCGGAAGGACGGGCCGAGCGCCTGGAGGCGGCAAACAAGGAAGTTTCGCGCCGTCTCGTGGCTGCGATGGAATCCATCCGTACTGTCCTCGATCGCTAAGTATTTCCAGGAAAAGTGTGAGGCGGTTTTCCGTCGGGAAATGCGACAAAACAAAGAGTTAAACCGGGAAGAAACATACCATGGCCACGGTAACAGTTACGATCGACGGCAAAGCCTACAGAATGGCCTGCGACGAAGGCCAGGAACAGCACCTGACAGGCCTTGCCGAGCGCTTTGACCGCTATGTCACGCATCTCAAATCGTCTTTTGGCGAAATCGGAGATCTGCGCCTGACTGTCATGGCCGGCATCATGGTCATGGATGAGCTCAGCGAATTGCAGATGCGGGTCAAGGGTCTTGAAAACGAGGCGGAAGCTCTGCGCAAGAGCCGCGACGAGGCCTTGGCCAAGGCCGATAACAATGACGCTGCGATAACCGGCGTGCTGTCCGAGGTTACGACCCGTATCGAGACGCTTGCAACCAAGCTCGCGCCAAAGGCGAATTAGCCTTCGATTTCTTCCCGTAGCATTTCAAGTTCGAGCCATTCATGCTCGTAAGTTTCGAGGCTATGGCGCTTCTTGCTGATTTCATCGACCGTCTTGTTGAACTGCGCCGCGTCCTTGGCGAAGAGTTGCGGATCTGCCAGCTTTTTCTCCAGCGTTGCAATCTCAGCGTGCAGCGCTTCAATCTTTCCCGGTAAAGTTTCCAGCGCGAACTTCTGCTTATAGGAAAGCTTGCGCTTCTCTTCCCGCTGTACCGGTAGCGCCTTTTCCACCGAACCAGCGGCGGGCTTTGCAGCTTTCAATTCCTTGCGCGTCGCCAACGCAGCTTCCTTGCGCTGCGCCAGCATGTCCGTATAGCCGCCAGCATATTCGAGCCAGCGACCATTGCCTTCCGGAGCGATCACCGACGTCACCGTCCGGTCGAGAAAATCGCGGTCATGGCTGACAAGAAGGACGGTACCCGCGAAGCCGGCTACCAGTTCCTGCAACAGATCGAGCGTTTCCATGTCGAGATCGTTGGTCGGCTCATCGAGCACCAGAAGATTGGCCGGACGGGCAAGTACTCGCGCCAGCATGAGCCGCGCTCTCTCACCGCCGGAAAGCTCGCGGATGGGCGTGCGCAGTTGCTCTGGTTGGAACAAGAAGTCCTTCATATAGGATGCGACGTGGCGTTGCTCGCCATTGACGATGACATTCTCGCCGCGCCCGTCGGTCAGATAGTCAGACAGCGTCTGCTCGAGATTAAGACTGTCGCGCTTCTGGTCGAGGATGGCGATCTCAAGATTGGTGCCGAGCTTGACGAAGCCGCTATCCGGCGCGAGCACCCCGGTCAGCATCGACAGCAGTGTCGTCTTGCCTGCCCCGTTGGGGCCGACGAATCCCACACAATTTCCACGCTGTATCCGCGTTGAAAAATCATTGACCAGCACCCGCTCGCCATAGGCTTTGACGAGGTGTTCCGCCTCTATGACAAGCTTGCCGGACTCTCTCGCATCGCTGGCTTTCAGCACCGCCTTGCCTTGCGCGCCGCGATGATTGCGAAACTCGCTGCGCATGGATTGCAGATCGCCAAGCCGCCGCATATTGCGCTTGCGCCGGGCCGTCACGCCATAGCGCAGCCAATGCTCTTCCCGCACGATCTGTCGCCCGAGCTTATGCAAGTCGCGCTCTTCCTCTTCGAGAACCTTGTCACGCCATTCCTCAAAAGCGCCGAAGCCCTGCTCGAGCCGTTTGGTCACACCGCGATCCAGCCAGATGGTCGAACGGCTGACGTTTTCCAAAAAGCGCCTGTCATGGGAAATAACCACGATCGCGGAACGTATCTGGCGCAACTCGTCTTCCAGCCACTCGATGGTAGTGAGATCCAGATGGTTGGTCGGCTCGTCGAGCAACAGAATGTCGGGTTGCGGCGCCAGCACCTTGGCCAGCGCAGCACGGCGTGTTTCGCCACCGGAAAGATTGTCCGGCTCTTCCTCGCCAGTGAGGCCGAGATGTTCGAGCAGATAGCTGACCCGGTAGAGATCGTCAGCCGGCCCAAGGCCCGCTTCGACGTAGGCGCGTACGGTGGCAAAGCCTTCCATATCGGGAGCCTGCGCCAGATAGCGCACGGTGACACCCGGATGCTTGAACACTTCGCCGTCGGTCGGCGCGATAAATCCGGCGGCAATTTTCAGCAGCGTCGATTTACCCGATCCATTGCGGCCGACCAGCGCAATGCGATCGTTTTCGCTGACGGAGATGGCCGCGTCGCTCAACAGCGGCGTGCCACCAAAAGTCAGCGCTATCTGGTCAAGACGGAGAAGAGGGGGAGCCATACAAGTTTACAGTTCTGGAAATGAAGCCACGATCGAAGATTGCCGTGCTTGTCGGCGAGATTGTTGCCGCTGTCAAATGTCATAAAGCAAAACAGGCCGGAATTTCCGGCCTGCTGTACCTATACAAAAGCTCTAAATCGATCGGTTACGATTAGTAACCACCGCCGCCATTGCCTTCGCAACGAGCCTCGTAGATGGATCCGTCACGCCGCTGGTAACGGCAATAGTTGCCGCTTTGTCCTCTCGGGGTCGTTGCGGTTCCGATGGCTGCACCAAGAAGGGCGCCGCCTGCTGCACCAACGACGGTGCTCTTCGTATCATGTCCAAGAGCTTGGCCAGCCAGCGCACCAACGCCGCCGCCGATCAAAGCGCCCGTCCCGGCACGTTGATTTTGCTCACTCGTCGCGCAACCGGCTACAGATAGGGCCAGAAGTGCAGAAACCGCAATTGCAGTTAAACGAATTGTCATCTTAAAATCCTCTCACATCGAAATAATACGAGCCAAACTCTGCGTAGATAATGCGGCAGAAGAAAGATCGCTGGGAGTTGCCCGGAAGATTGGCAGCCGCGAAAAAAACGGGCCGGAAATTTCCGGCCCCATCTCTTTTCTAGCTTAATGCAATTAATAGCGGCGGCATGGCGCGCGGTAGCGTTCGCCATAGCGATTTTCGTAAGTGCAATAGCGGCGGCCATCGTTGTTGTTTGTTGCAGCGCCTACCAAGGCACCACCAGCACCACCGATTGCCGCACCTGCAAGTGCGCCACGACCTGAACCTGTGATTGCACCGCCGGCGAGCGCACCGAGTGCCGCACCACCAACGCCATAACCGGCTACGCGCTGATCACTGGTCGTGCAACCAGCAACCGAGAGCGCCAAAAGCCCTGCGACTGCAATCGTGGATAAACTTTTCAACATGGAAGACCTCTCCGTTTTAAAACCAAACTCATCAGCTTGCGTCCCCAATGCTGGCTGCCAACAACTACACTTTCCGCTTTTATTTGACAAGCGTCAGGCGATTTGCGGCGCAGCGATAAGGATCGCTTTACCCGAATGAACTGACACGTGGAGATTCCCACGCACGGCATTCGACACTGTAAGCGATGAACCGAAAGAAAGTTCCACATTTTCAAGCGGCCAGCGCGCGCCATGGATAAAAAGCCCGCTTAATTGCGAAAATGCAACAATGCTGAAAAGGGTTCCATCGACAAAATCGAAGTCATAGGCGCCTGCAACCAGAGGATGCGCCTCTTCATAACCGCTCGAGAGAACAAGCTTCCTCCCTTCGGCTGCATACCGCGTCGCCATGGTCAAATGCAGCAGTGCGTGATCGGTGCGCTCGCCGCCAAAAGCCCCGCAGAGAATAACTTCAGTCGCACCCAGCCTGTAGGCTTCGTTCAGGGCGAGTTCGCCGTCGGTCATGTCCTTCTCGGACGGAAATTCCATCCGCGGAACTTTGGCATACTGTGCTGCGAGCTCCGCCGAGGTCGAATCGAAATCGCCAAGCCAAAGTTCCGGTTCGAGCCCTAGCGGGGCTGCATGGGCGATTCCTCCATCGGCAGCGAGCACCCGCGCCCCGGCTACAAGACGCAGGAGACGATCGGTAACATGGATGACTCCACCAAGAAGGATAACGAATTTGCTCATGGATCGCCCATAGCATGCGTGAGGACGGGGGGATAGATGCGCCTGTGAGCCGTCCGGATGGCAATGCTGCTGTGCGTGGTTCGACAAGCTCACCATGAGGGAAGTGGGTGGGCTGCACGATAAGCGGACGCGTCGCGATAGGAACGTTGCTGTATCTGGGCTCCCTGCCATCAATCTACTTCCCTCATGGTGAGCCTCATCCTGAGCTTGTCGAAGGGCGAACCACGCACAGCAGCATTGCCATCCGGCAGATCAGCACTCTTGAAGCGTCCAATCTAAA
>NZ_JAIQWW010000010.1 GCF_020164455.1 Phyllobacterium chamaecytisi | reverse complement strand
TGCAGACAGGCGCAGCCGTCGGCGCGCTCGGATCAGTGCTTTGAGCCAGCGCACTCGACAAAGTTGAAACAAGCGACATCGTCAAAACGACGGCAGGGCTGAGTTTCCTCATTCAACCTTTCCTTAGCTGCGCGAGCAATCCATATGATAGCATAATTCATCCGGGGCCCTAGAAGAGTGATGACAGGCAAACTTTACGTCCTGTCCACTTGTTCATTGGGGAGATGGTCAACGGAGGAAGAACCGTTCGCTACAGGGAAAACGCACTAGGACCAATTGTTGCGTCTTCGATCATTCTGGCCAGTTCGCCGCTCGCATATGCTTCGTGATCATTGGGAAACAGGCCAGCATCGACGTAGCCGCTGAAGAACTCGAACTCGGCTAGGGTAACCAAAGTTTTTCTTAATACCGATTTTCTCGAAGCCGGAAGATCGACCGCAAGGATGTCGAACGCGGGCATCGGTCTACCAGCTCGGAACGTTCGAAACGGCCGCAAGGAACTAAAAGCTTTGGTTTTGAACCCTTGAGAAGAGACTCAGGAGTTAATAACGAACGGACTATTCCTAGCTGTATCAGTCGGTTAATAGGCCATTGGTGGTCTTTGCTACCTAATTCCGTAAGTTTGCGGCCGGGAGAATCCGGCCGCAAACTTACCGTTAGTCTTAGCTTTGACCACCCTTTCGACCGGCTTCACGCGCACGCTCCGGATCGTCTGCAAAATTTCCACCGCGTTGATGGCGGCTTTCGTCGGTTTCCGCCGACTGCTGGCCGCCGCTGCGGTTTCCGCCGGACTGCTGTCCGCCCTGACGGCCAGCTTCAGCCGCCCGATCGGGATCATTCTCGAAGCTGCCACCGGACTGCTGGCCACCGCTTCTGCCGGCCTCGGCTGCCCGCTGCGGATCGTTCTTGAAATTACCACCAGACTGCTGTCCGCCTTCACTGGCGATTTCCCGCTGTTTGTCATCATCCATCGATGCAAATCCGCGGTCTGAACCGCCACCCTGCTGTTGGCGATTGTTGTTGTTCGGCATAACTTTCCTCCATTGGTTTCAGGTTAACCCCGTTGCCCGCACAAACAGGTTTTTGCCGCAATGGTTCCCTGAATTTTTTGTAATTTTAAAACTGTGCGGTAGATGACAAAACAAGGCTCGTCGCGCTTAAAGTTTGAAAGTCGGACCGTGTCTACCTGCGGCTTGAACAGCGATAATGGCAGCAATGACGGAACAAAAATAGCAAGCGCGCTTTTTCTAGGGATCCACCCCAAATGCAGGAGGCGACCATGCCAAGAGGCGACAAATCAAAATATACCGACAAGCAGGAGCGCAAAGCAGATCACATTGCCGAAGGCTATGAAAAACGCGGCGTCTCCGATTCAGAGGCGGAACGGCGCGCCTGGGCGACGGTCAACAAGGAGAGCGGAGGCGGCAACAAATCAGGGTCAGGACGCGGCAAGATGGATACCCACGAGTCTTCGGAAAAAGGCGGTCGCAAGGGTGGTTCTGCTGCATCCCGCCGATCTGCAGCTCAACGATCGGCTTCGGCAAAAAAAGCGGCAGCGACCCGCAAGCGGAACGCAGAACACGCTGGACACTAGCGTGCCAACTTTGGGTGCTTAGCAAGCGCAATCTATCGGCCTGTCACGCCGGCACTTTAACCGTCCGAAGGACTTGTGCTCGAATGTTGATTCTTCCGCAAGTGAATCTGCTCCTTTTGTTGCTGGGGTTTCAGCCGTGTCTACGACACTAGGAATTCTTCACATATCCGTCAGTCAAACAGCATTTGGTGGCCAGGTGCTCCTTGATTTGGAACGCCGAGCCCGGCATTAAACTCATGACAAATCTATGCACCTACCGCTGCTTGCGTTTGGAGCACGGCGACTCAAACTCTGAACGCATCAAAATGCAGACTACCGCGCCTAATCCTTTTGATTTATTCGTGTTAGCCGGAATATATTTCCGCTTATCGCTAACATATTGTACAAAAAAAAGAATTTTGCTGATTGCCTTGATCCAAAAGGATTATGGACCTACCTTTGTTACAGGTGCAGTGACCGAGCTCCTGGGAACGGGCGGCAGGTACTGCATGTGGAAAACGAGCAGAGGAGCTGACCCGGATGTCCGTAGAAAATCACATCACATCACTGCAAACCAAGCATCAGGAACTGGAACGCGCGGTTTCAGAACTTGAGGCAGCACCTTCCGCCGATACCCTCGAAATCACTCGACTGAAGAAAGAGAAGCTGGCTCTCAAGGAGCAGATTGTCCATCTGAAGGAAACGCTTCACTAGTATTTCCGGACAGAAGTCCCGTGAGAGTCCCGGCCAGTCCGGGACTTTTGCTTTTCTGAGATCGCCGTTAGCCTGTTCACTGTGGAACAAAATTGGATTGACCAATGATCTGGGTACTGACGCTTCGTGCTGGACCAATTCTTTTTCCCTCAGGCGCATGCTGAAACTCGTGTTCAATCTCGGACTGATGGCTGCGATTATGGCTGCAATTCATAGGAACTCGATTGTTGGCGTATTCCCATGCTGAATCCCAGAATATCGGTTCCGACATTCAGACAGCGTCTACCTCGTTAAATATAAGATTGTTGTGAATCCGTGGCTTATCCTTCGTGAAGCAAATCCGGTCTGCCAACCCTGTTGACTCTTGTATCTGAAATAAGAACAAAAGAGGAACAATTAAATCCCATACGCATTGCTGCGTTGAAAGGACCATGCGTGAACGACGTCCGCACCAAGCCCGTCATTGCCGAACTTCGTGATCGCATAGCGCGGCTCGAGGGGGACAGGGCACGCGGTGCCGAGGTGCTGCCGTTCGGCCTCAAGGCAATAGATCGCGTGTTGCCGGGTGGAGGCCTTGCCCTCGGCTGCCTGCACGAGGTGGCTGGCGGTGGCAATGGCGCGATTGACGGTGCTGCTGCGGCATTGTTTGCGGCAGGCATCGCGGCGCGGACCAAAGGCAAGGTCCTTTGGTGCATCACCCGGCAGGACCTGTTTGCTCCGGCAATTGCCCATGTCGGATTGGGAAGCAATCGCGTCATTTATGTAGAGGCTGGGGACGAAAAGGCCGTGCTTGCCTGCTTCGAAGAGGGCCTGCGCCATGGCGGTCTTGGTGCGGTTGTCGCCGAGGTTGCGCGGCTGTCGATGACATCATCCCGTCGGCTGCAACTCGCCGCAGAAGGGTCCGGCACCATTGGCATCGCAGTGCGGCGCTGGCGGCGGCAGACCGAGGCAGCAGACTTTGGCCAGCCGACGGCGTCCGTCACGCGGTGGCGCGTGTCTGCGCTGCCATCATCACCTCTGCCCGTGCCCGGCGTCGGGCGTGCGCGCTGGCAGCTAGAACTGATCCGCTGCCGTGCCGGAGAATCAGCCGATTTCGAAGTGGAGGCCTGCGATGACAAGGGTCGTCTCGCTCTTCCTTCCGACGTGGTCTACGGATCGCCTCAGAAGGAAATTGGGCGACGCCGCGCCTCCGCCTGAGGCTCCGCTCGTTCTCATCGGTCGCGACGCACGCCGCCGGGTGGTGACTGCCGTCAACACAGCCGCCATCCGGGCGGGCTTGCGTGTCGGCATGGCGGCAACCAAGGCCCAGGCCCTGGTCACCGGGCTCATTACCATGGATGCCGATCCAAAAGCCGGTGCTGAAGCGCTTGAACGGATGGCGCTGTGGGCGATGCAGCGTTACGCGCCGATCGTTGCCGCCGACCATCCTGACGGCATCGTTCTTGATACCACAGGCGCTGATCATCTGCGTGGAGGCGAGGAGGCAATGCTCGACGAGATGGTTCAGAGGTTTCGCACTTCAGGTATCGCCGCATGCGCAGCGATCGCCGACACATGGGGTACAGCACACGCGGTTGCGCGTACCTGTGCATCTCCGACACTGATCGTGCCGCCGGGTGCCAACGCAGCAGCCTTGGCGGAGTTGCCGATCAATGCACTGCGTTTGCCTGTTGATACCGTCGAGGCACTGCAGGTCCTGGGTTTTTCCACGATAGGCAAACTTGGCGCAACACCCCGGGCACCACTAGCCTTGCGTTTTGGACCCGAGATCGCGCGTCGGCTGGATCAGGCTTTGGGGCGTGTAGCTGAACCAATCGATCCGATCCGGACACCCGACCTGATCGAGGTGCGGCGCGCCTTTGCCGAACCGATCGGTGCCGCCGAAACCATTGCCCGCTACATCGGCAAACTGGTCGAACAACTCTGCGGTTTGCTGGAAACAAAGGGTCTTGGAGCCAGACGTCTCGATCTGCTGCTGCACCGGGTCGACAATCGTATCGAAGCGGTCCGTGTCGGAACAGCGCTTCCGGTCCGCGATGTGAAGCGTTTGACACGGCTGCTCTGCGACAAGATCGGCACGATCGATCCGGGCTTCGGCATCGAGATCATGAATCTCGTCGCGGCGGTCGCCGAGCCGCTCGGCATGAAGCAGACCATATCCTCGTTGATTGCGGAACCCGAGGCTGATGTTTCGGGATTGGTTGACACGCTCACCAACCGTGTCGGCGAAACACGCATTTATCGCGTTGCTGCCGTTCCGAGTGACGTGCCCGAACGCTCGGTCAAACGCATCGCGGCACTGTCGCCCGAGACTTTGGAGAACTGGCCCGCGGATTGGCCGCGGCCGACGCGGTTGCTGAAATCTCCCGAGCGCATCGAAACCGTTGCGTTACTGCCCGATCATCCTCCCGCCTCGTTCACCTGGCGGGGCATTCGCCACCGCGTCAAACGAGCCGATGGACCAGAAAGAGTGTTCGGTGAGTGGTGGCGCCGCGATGCGGAGATGGTTGCTGTCAGGGACTATTTCATCGTCGAGAACGAGGCGGGCGAACGGTTCTGGATCTATAGGTCAGGCGACGGCGAAGATACCGAGACAGGGTCACATCATTGGTTCATGCACGGATTGTTCGGATGAACGAGCATCGCTACGCAGAATTGCAGGTGACGTCGCACTTCTCGTTTCTGCGGGGAGCCAGTTCCTGCGAGGAATTGTTCGGTCAGGCTGCACTGCTCGGCATCGAGGCATTGGCAATCGTCGATCGCAACAGCCTCGCCGGGATCGTTCGCGCACATCAGGCCGCCAAGGACGCAGGCGTCAGATTGATTGTCGGTTGCCGTCTCGAACTCACGGACGGTATGTCGATCCTGGTTTACCCAACAGACCGACCAGCCTATTCCCGTCTCTGCCGTCTGCTGTCGCTCGGCAAAAAACGCGGCGGCAAGGCCAAGTGTATTCTGGATTGGTCAGATGTTGTTGCCTATGGCGAAGGCTTGATTGCCGTTCTGTTGCCGGAACAGGCGGACGATCTGTGCGCGATTCAGCTGCGCAAGCTCCGGGAGTTCTTCTCCGACAGGGCATACATGGCCCTGACGCTGAGACGACGGCCGAATGATCAGTTGCGGCTGCACGATCTGTCCAATTTGGCGGCACACGCACAGGTTCCGACTGTCGTCACCAATGACGTGCTCTTCCACACTCCCGAACGCCGCATCCTGCAGGACGTCGTTACCTGCATCCGCCACAATGTCAGTATCGACGATGCGGGCTTCCGGCGCGAACGTCATGCGGACCGCTATCTGAAACCGCCGGAAGAAATGGCTCGGCTGTTCGGCCGCTATCCGGAGGCGCTGGCCAGAACGCTCGAGATTGCCCGCCGCTGCCATTTCTCCCTCGACGAACTGGCCTATCAATATCCTGAGGAACGGACGCTGCCGGGACTGTCCGCTCAACAGGCACTGGAGAAAATGACTTGGGAAAGCGCCGCCGAGCGCTATCCGGAAGGATTGCCCGACAAGGTCATCGCAACATTGAAGCACGAGCTAAAGCTGATCGAGACGCTCGAATACGCGCCATACTTCCTGACGGTCAATTCAATTGTCCGCTTCGCCCGCTCACGTGACATCCTTTGCCAGGGCAGGGGTTCGGCCGCCAACAGCGCGGTCTGCTATGTGCTTGGCATCACCTCGATCGATCCGGAACGCAACGATCTTCTGTTCGAACGCTTCGTCTCGGAAGAACGACGCGAGCCGCCCGATATTGACGTCGACTTCGAACACGAGCGCCGTGAGATCGTCATGCAATGGGTATTCGAAACCTATGGCCGCAATCACGCTGCCCTTTGTTCGACCGTCATTCGCTATCGGGCCAAGGGCGCGTTGCGCGATGTCGGCAAGGCGTTGGGATTGCCTGAAGACGTAACGAAGATGCTGTCATCGCAGGTCTGGGGTTGGGGCGAAGACATCGAAGCCAAACATGCCGAGAGCCTCAATTTAAACATGTCCGACAGACGTTTGCGGCTGGCACTTGATCTCGCACATCAGCTGGCGGGAGCGCCGCGTCACCTGTCGCAGCACCCGGGCGGGTTCGTATTGACTCATGACAGGCTAGATGAACTGGTGCCGATCGAGCCGGCAGCCATGCCCGACCGTCAGGTCATCGAATGGGACAAGGACGACATCGATATCTTGAAGTTCATGAAGGTCGACTGCCTGGCGCTCGGCATGCTGTCTTGCATGAAACGCGGCTTCGACCTTCTTGCCGAACACAAGGGCATCAATCTTAATCTGGCAACCATTCCCGCTGAGGACCCGCGCACTTATGCGATGATCCGCAAGGCCGACACGCTCGGCACGTTCCAGATCGAAAGCCGGGCGCAGATGTCGATGCTGCCGCGGATCAAGCCCCGCACCTTCTATGACCTTGTCATCGAAGTCGCCATCGTGCGGCCGGGTCCAATCCAGGGGGACATGGTGCATCCCTATCTGCGACGGCGTGAGGGCAAGGAAGAGGTTGTCTATCCCAAGCCTGAATTGGAAAAGGTTCTTGGCAAGACGCTCGGCGTGCCTCTGTTCCAGGAACAGGCGATGCGAGTTGCCATAGAGTGTGCGGGTTTTACCCCGGGCGAGGCCGATCAGTTGCGAAGGGCAATGGCCACCTTCAAGCACACGGGCGGCGTATCGAAGTTTGGCACCAAGCTCATCGAGGGTATGGTGGCCAACGGCTATGAGCGCGCGTTTGCCGAGCGTACCTTCAAACAGCTTGAAGGGTTCGGTTCCTATGGTTTTCCGGAAAGCCACGCAGCGTCGTTCGCGCTGATAGCCTATGCCTCCTCCTGGCTGAAATGCTGGCATCCCGACGTCTTCTGTGCGGCGCTTCTCAATGCGCAGCCGATGGGGTTCTACGCTCCGGCGCAGATCGTCCGTGATGCCCGCGATCATGGTGTCGAGGTCAGACCCGTCTGCATCAATGCCTCCCGCTGGGACTGCACGCTGGAACCGACAGACGTCGAGGACAGGTTTGCCGTACGCCTTGGCATGCGGATGGTTCGAGGACTCGCCAACAAGGAGGCTGCGAAGATCATCGGCACTCGCAGCGACGAGCCCTTCGTTTCCGTTGATGACCTCTGGCGACGGGCAGGTGTCTCGACGTCCTCTTTGGTGGAACTGGCGGAAGCCGACGCTTTTCAGCCGTTCTTGGGATTGGTGCGGCGCGAAGCACTCTGGGCGATCAAGGCCCTGCGCGATGAACCGCTGCCATTGTTCGCCAGCGCGTCGGCTCGCGCAGCGCAAACAGTGCCGGAACTGCAGGAACCTATCGTCCAGCTTCAGCCCATGAAGGCCGGCAGCGAGGTTGTTGAGGACTATCGCCATGTCGGACTGACCCTGCGCGATCATCCCGTCACCTTCCTGAGGGAGAGCCTGCGTCATCGCCGCATCATATCTTGCGCCGAAGCCATGCAGTCGCGTGATGGACGATGGGTTGAAACGGCGGGTCTGGTTCTGGTTCGACAACGCCCTGGATCGGCCAAGGGCGTTATGTTCATTACAATCGAGGACGAAACGGGCATCGCCAATCTGGTCGTCTGGGTCAAGGTATTCGAAAAATATCGTCACATCGTGTTGTCTGCAGGCATGATGGCCATCAAGGGCAAGATCCAGCGGGAAGGCGATGTCGTCCACCTCGTCGCCAACAGGTTGACGGATCTGTCGTCGGAACTCGCAAGTGTTGGCGATCGGGATGCAGAATTTCCGTTGCCGCATGGACGGGGCGACGAATTCCATCACAGCATTCCTGCAGCCGATCCGCGCTCGGTACCAAAGGGCATGAAGACGCGCGACTTCTTTGATCCCTATGGGCACATTGATACGATCAAAGTGAAGACCCGCGATTTCAAATAGAGGAGGGGATCGCAAGATCATACTTACCCGGCGCAAAGGCTCGATAGGGGATGCGTCGAGCGATAACGATACTATTGAATTGCTATCGGGAGGATTAATCGTGGTAACCGGTACTGTGAAATCGTTCAATGCAACTTAGGCTTTTAGTCCGACGTCCACCCCGGAGACTGAGGCGTAGAATTCTGCCCCGGATCGCCCGATCCCGCCCACTAAAAGTAGAAGATGCTGCTGTTCCGTCTTCGAAAGATAGCTCTCGCCTCGGCTTGCCGTTTCAGCTGCACGATCCTTTGCAAGTCAGTCGATCCCAGCCCGCACCGTCTCAGCGATGAGTGACCCTCCCGGGAGCGGTCGCAGCAGTTCTGCCTCGGGTTTCGTCAAGTAAATCCAGGCGGCCCAGTTTTCAGGGCGAAGCACGACCACTTGGCGATTGTGGTACGCTTCCACGTCCGGTCCCGGCATCGTTGTCAGCATCGTAAAGGCGGCGGGGTGATTGCCTTGTCCCTCGCGCCAGATACCGGCGATGGCAAGAAAGGGTGCATCGTTCAACGTGAACCGATGCTTCGCTTTCGGATATTTCTTGCCCGTGAATTCGAAGAATGCGCTCGCCGGGATAAGGCAACGTTTGCTGTTGGCAAACTGACGGCCCTCCGACCGGAAATTGAACACGGGGCCACCACGCCCGGTTGGTGGGAAACTGAAATTCATTTGCGATAGTGCGATATTGTCTCCGGTAGCGTGCATCACGGGAGCCATATCGTTGATCCTGACGTCATCGGCCCGCGGAAGATCGAGTTCGCTCTGATGCGCAGGAATGCCAAGCTCTAGCTTCTGCATCATGTCGCAGTATTCGGCCCAACGGATATGCTGCTCATAGTCGTTGCACATGGTTGTCAACCAACCTAGCTCAGCTTTGCCGCCATTTCGAGGGGAGGGAATGAATCTAAAGTCGACATAGGCCAGGACAGGTTGGATAACTGGACAGGAATTCTCAAGCTTGGCCGTCTCGCACCAGTTGCGCTTGTTCCGCATCGTCCAATCGATCAAGCAGCCGCTGAAAACGTTTATCGATCGAGTGCAATCGGTATCCGGTGGCCATATGCACCCGGCCGACTAAATTATAGTGACGTTGGTCTTCTCGAAGCTCACCCAATGCAATCAACTTTTTGTATGACCACGATTGCAGTCTCGAAGCGACGCCAAAGGACGCGCAGCTGCAAGGAACTCTACTTAGAGGTGAGCATAGGTTTTCGGACGTTTTTTTCTCTTCGACACCTCCGCCTCTATTTTCTGCCTGTTGCCTTCGTACTTGGCTATCAGTTGCTCGCCCCAGATTAAGGGATTTCACAAGATAATCGACTTCGTACTTCTCGCCAGCGGCGACTCTCGCCCGCTTCGTGGCCCTGATCTCTGTTCAGTTTTTGGTGGCATTCAGGAGTGCACTCTGCATTAGGCTCCAGTCTGCACTGGAGTAGATCAGCTTCCTGAGTTGACGGGGCATAATATCCCTCCCGCACCAGTATTAGGCGGGAGCACATGGCATCTCTCAATCGCCGGGCGCCACTACAAGGTCCAGCGACGTAGACAATAAAAGCTCATTTTGGGAGTGCGTCAATGCCATGTTTGCCAGCGGACGATGTACTTAGAACCGACACCAAGCCTTAGCTTTGCGCCACCGCGTCGGCTTGTCTGTGGCTGTCAGGAGAACGCTCGTTTAATTTCGAAAAGCGCTTTGGCAATTGCAATATCAGCCTGGGAACCGGCGGTCCTAGCCGTTTCATCAACCAACCGATCACCCAGATTGGCCAAAGCAACGGCAACTTCATATCTATCCCAACCAGCCTCCAGCGCTGCTTCCGTCAGAGCTTGAAACTCAGCCTTCAATGCAGCTTCGCATTCGTCGATGCGATCCAAATGATCGACCGACATATGAGGCGATGGAACTTTCATGGAAAAATTCTAGGCTTGCTACGACAATATGCAACGCGACTTTTTGCAGTAAAGGCACCACTTCTGGAGTAGGCATACGGACGCCTGAAAAATCGACGACCAACCAATCAACATAAGACTTGAGATTAACCCAAGGGCGAGACTTTCCATAGCCGAATACGTTAAATGCCTGGCTGCAACGAATGAGGTCATTGCGTCGTTTTAGCCAAGCATAGAAGCTGGCCAACGGGCATGGAGGTGGAACATGTTTCATCCAAACCATAGGGAGCTTGATTTTCTCGGCTATCGTTTCTCTGGACAACTGGCGACGGCTGTCCTCATAGGACTTTTTTGATCTCGGCGATAGGATTGCAAGCCCCGTCTTGTTTATGCGGCTTTACTATTTCCAGTGAAGAATGTCGCTGGGAGGCGGGTTTTCGGCGCCGCGACGGCGGATGCGGCGATAAAGGAATTGATTACCAGGAGCCCAGATGGATATTCGGGATACGCCTTTAGGTGGACAGCCGGATGGCCATGCTTATCGCGGCCAGGATCGGGTGTATTCTCAGTGCACTGACCGAGTTTCCCTCACCTTATTACCCCAATCTGCGGTCAGCCTGCTTGGGAGGAGGAAGAGGCAAGGTACGGTGACGCGTGTGTCTCGTTCTCCTCTCTCTTTCGCGTTTGATGCGTGGCCCGCCACGGCCAATGATCGCACCTGGGGCGGTGTCGGTGCTGGCGGCATCTATAACTGGAATAACGACAAATATCCGCTCTACAGTGAGGTTCCATCAAAACTGCTGACAGTCACAGTCTCAATGGCACCGCGGGGTTCAGGGTGAAGTTCTGAGGCCGAGGGACTCGACCAGCAATGCATTCAAACTTGATGCTCGGTACGCGAGTCAGTGCAAGTGCTTGGGACGGCTTGCTATTATCATGGACATGTCGCGGACTGTGGTTCCCATCGTCTCTGTCCCAAACTTAAACAAATTGATTTCACGTTTTACGGTCATAGCAGCCAGTCTCCCGTAATCTCTTTCGCCTCGCGCAAAAAACATCATCACAGTACGTGCCACCTGTTCTGCGAGAGGACATATTTCGGATCACGGCCAAGAATCTGGCAGGCTCGTTGATGGGCCTTTTTGCAGGATGCGCCATTCATTTTCAGAGGAAATATGATCGATGCTTGAATACAGCATGGAAGCCCCTCCATATGTTTAGGCGGGAGCACGTTCCATCTCTCAATCGCCAGCGCCCTAATGAAGTAGCGACCTGAAGAGTGTCCGCCAACGGACAAAAAGAGTCAATAAAACCCCCAATAATCGAACAGGAACTTGAGCTTGCGAAAAAGGCCGCCAAGGCAGTACCGTCCAAAGTCCGTTTATTGGCGCGACCGATCCTGACCCACGCTGCGCTGTCAGCGGGTAGGATGCAAACACGCGTCAATGATCGATCTGCAGATGCTGGCGAAGGAGCTCGGAAGAAACCACAGCACCATGCACAAAGACCTGGCGCCAGGTTGAAGCGCTCGGCGTGCGGGTCAAAGCAGTTGGGCCTTAGTGCGACGCCGTATTTGAAGGCCGCAGGTTCGATGCGTGCCTCCGCAACCAAGTCGCGAACGTAGGCCCCGGCCACCAAAAGGCCGCTTCATTACTAGAAGGCCATCGCCAGCGGTTCATCAACTTTTTGTCGACCTGAACCGGTGCCTCATATACCCTCCCTTTGCCTTCCGTAATATTTCGGAAATTGACTGCGCAGGGGGTGGATCACTTGGAGCTTGTTGTGCCCTTATCTTTTGCAGAAGCTCTGGCGGGGCGGGCAGTTTTCCCGATGGTTTTATTATCGTGGCTTGCATGCTGTATCTCTCCCAGAGACAAACAAAGCGTGCCTGTGCCGCTAACTGTTGTACGTTCTCCTAATACTCTCCCGCCCCGATGATCCGAGGCGGGAGGTGATCTTAGCTTGCTCTGATGATCACGCCGCGTGGTTGTCTTTAACCTGCCTGGAGCTTTCGCCGACTATAGTGTTGCCGGTACTGCCGATCGCAATCCGACGCGGCTTCATCTCCTCGGGAATCTCTTTCTTGAGTTCGATCCTTAGCAACCCATTGTCTAGACGCGCATCGATAACCGTCACATGGTCGGCAAGTTCGAACCGGTGAACGAATGGCCGCAGCGCCAATCCGTGATGGAGGTACTGCAATTCCTCTTCGCCGGACTTTTCGCCCTCTACCACAAGCAGATTAGGCTCATGGGTGATCGACAGGTCATCTTGCGACAAACCGGCTACAGCGATGATAATCCGGTATTTGTCTTCGCCAAATTTGACGATGTCATAGGGCGGCCATTTGTCCGAGGCCTGAGGCTGGGCGGAGTTTTCAAGCAAGTTGAAAATGCGGTCGAAACCGACGCTCGACCGGTAGAACGGGGAAAAATCGACGTTGCTTCTCATAGCTAAGTCCTCCTTTGAGCAACATAGAAATGAGGCGCGCCAAGAAGCTTGGCGCTCCCTGACTGCCGGCCCAAACAGTGCGACCGACGGCAAAAATTTGGTTATTGGGCTGTGCGGTGTCAAGGCTTTGCGAGTAGCCCAAAACAAAAAAATATACGACGTGGAGAAGTGGCTATCATCGGACTTATAACTCGAAGATCGAGTTTCAACTTTTGCCGCGTTTGCCACCCGTTGTAGCAAACGGAAATTCGAAACGTTTGTTGATTTAAAAGGGCAATCGATCCGCCTGTCACACCGGAAGTTCATCTGATGAAAACGGGCGGAACGTGGGGAAGAAAGCACCATGACAGTGCCTCTAGCCCGCGCTGCGGAACCATCTATAAGTGGGAGCCATGTTGACGATTCTCGTTTATGCCGGCGCCGCCCTTGCGGAGATCGCCGGGTGCTTCTCCTTCTGGGCGTGACTCAGGCTCGACAAGTCGCCGCTGTGGATCATGCCCGGCATGGTCTCACTGGCGTCGTTTGCTTATCTGCTTACTTTAGTTGACACTACCGCAGCGGGACGCGCCTATGCGGCCTATGGTGGGGTTTATATTGTTGCCTCTATCTCGTGGTTGTGGCTGGTCGAGAACAGCAAGCCGGATCGATGGGACGTGACCGGGGCATTGATCTGCCTGGTAGGTGCCGCAGTTATTCTATTTCCGACGAGAGCCTAACGCTTTGCTCCATAGTAGCTCGCCAAATAGAGCAAGCCATAGCAAGCGCGCTTTGCTGCCTTGAATTGTCGCCGTTCCCTATCGGCCAATGTGCAACAAGCCGTATCTCCGCTTCGACAACAGATCGAATGCTCTTGGTTTCGCCGAATTGATCGGTGATGGTTACATAAGGGAACGGTAGATCGCGCATGCCAATAAAACGCGCAACCGGAAATGCCGTCCTTGGAGCGAGAGCCTGGCGCTAAAGGTCGGATTGTTCGCGATTGGCATCGCGCAAAGCATTGTAGAGCTCTTTGTGAGCCTGCCGCCACTTCCGGGACCTTGCCGCTGCCTCCGCCTTCTGCTCGGGACTCAGCGGATTGGCAGCGCGCCATTTACGTATCCTTGCAGCCGCCTTAGCCGCTGCCTTCGCCTTCTGCTCGGGACTCGGTGGATTGGCAGCCAGCGGATTGGCAGCCCGCCATTTACGGACCCTCGCAATCGCCATCGCCTTCTGTTCGGGAGTCAGCGGATTGGCCGCCCGCCATTTACGCAGTCTTGCAGCCGCCTTAGCTTTCTTGTCGGCCCTAGTCGTATCATCGCCTTTTGTCATGCATATCTGTTGTCAATTTCAGGCGCATGAAAACGGTCAGCACCTTGGGCCACATTTCGTCCCACATATCGCGCCACACACCATTGGCGTCAGCAGATTTTCGGCCACAACAACCGGAGTGAAATTCATCATACCAACAAAAAGGCGGTGGACTTTCGAGCACCGCCAATGTGGATAAGGTATGCAATGTATCGATTTCATAAATGTGCTGTAGCTGCTCTTCTTAAACGCCCGGTCAACTGGAGTCTCAAGGGTAGCTAACCTTGCTCTTGGCCTTGGGGCCCTTGCCGACGGGGGGCGTCAGCATCCTCAAGGCTAGCATTAATCAGACGACGCGAGATCGGACTAAAGGCCTACGAGCAAAAATCAAAAGACCTACACATCCTTATGTATGCGCCCTTGGATTACCAAAAACATCGGTTCTGAGAGTTCTGAAAAAGCTAACAAGCAATTACGACAAGAGCGGTATTAATTTCCCATCATTGGTTTCCACAGATTCCACAAACGGATAGGAAACTTGTCTCGGAAACCTAAACGCAAACGATTTGATAGCAACACGGGTGAGCCCAGGACGGCGTGATGTAACCCGCCGTCCCACACTTCGTGTCAACGCAGCGATCGGAATGCTGTCCAGAGGTCTTTGGACAGTAGCGTCGGCTGTTCCCAAGCAGCAAAGTGACCGCCCTTTTCAACTTTGTTGTAGTGGATTAGGTTTGGATATGCCTTCTCCGCCCAGCTGCGTGGTGTCTGGTAGAGTTCGTTTGGAAATGCGGTCACGGCGACCGGAACCTTTACGCCCTTGGGAGTGAAGAATGGAAGCTTATTCTCCCAGTAAAGCCGAGCGGCTGAAACGCCCGTATTTGTCAGCCAGAACAAAGTGCAGTTGTCGAGAACATCGTCAGGCGTCATGCCCTCAGTCTGTCCGTCGAACGAGCGCGCGATCATGGCCAAGCTCTCGTGATCATGGTCAATCAAAAAGGTTGCCAAACCAATGGGTGAGTCCGCAAATGCGACCCCTGTTTGCGGGCGCGTTGCCATCCAAAATGCATAGTAAACCTTCTTATAGAACGAGACGAGCTGATTGTATGTGCTGGTCTCCTCATCGGTAAGACCAGCCGGTGCTGGTGCTCCTCCGAAAGCTGCCCCGTTGATATCTTCAGGGACGGCTCCCGGCATGTTGACGTGAATGCCGGCCAGTTCCGGGGGAGCTCGCACACCGATCATTTCGGTAACGACTGCGCCCCAATCGCCGCCCTGCGCCACATACTTCTTGTATCCGAGCCGCTGCATTAAAGTGATCCAAGCGTCGGCGATGCGCTCTGGTCCCCAGCCGGTTGTGGTCGGCTTGCCGGACAAGCCGTAACCCGGCATTGAAGGTATGATCACATGAAAGGCATCCTCGGCACGCCCGCCGTATGCAGTCGGATCTGTCAGCGGACCGATAAGCTTCAATTGCTCGATGATGGAGCCGGGCCATCCATGTGTGATAATTATCGGAAGGGCATCTTCGTGCTTCGAACGAGCATGGATAAAATGAATATCCAGTCCGTCGATTTCAGTAAGGTAGTTCGGCACGGCGTTGAGCCGGGCTTCAACCTTGCGCCAGTCATATTTGTCGCGCCAGTGAGCCAAGAGCTGCCGGACAGTTTTGAGCGGCACGCCTTGGGAAAAGTCGTCAACGGGTTCCTCCTCGGGTAGGCGCGCCTGGGACAGCCGCCGTTTTAGGTCGGCGAGTGCCTCATCCGAAAAATTCACTTCAAACGGTCGAAGAGCTTCAACTACTGCTTGGTCTGCCATTGGTATGCTCCTGTCGGTCGGGCCAAAAACAGAGAGACATGTTCCTCACAACGAACGCCCGTAGCATCTCATGTGCTCGGTGGATGTGGCCAGTGGAGGTCCGCGCCGAGATGCTGATAGACGGTCTGAGCGGTGTGGGCAGCACGATGGTCTTCTAGTGGACAAAACACAAGGATGTTACAGTAACATCTGTGTCGAATTGGAAGTAGACCCAGCCAAGCTTTGCATAGCCTCAAAGTGCGAGAGGAACGTAAATTGGCGTTTTAAATCAATGGGCGCCACAGCGCTATGTGCGCGGAAGTAGGACCGAGGCTATAAAGGCCGTTGCAACAATCCCATTTCAAATGACAGTTCCCCACGCCTCGTTCCAAAGCGCGAGATCGTCGATAATGATGATAATCTCGCGAAAACCGTAATTGTCTCTAACGTCAATCGCCCGTTCGAGTGCCAGAGGCACGGGCGTGGCATAGAAATAGTCGCCTTTGTCGGTAAGGCTGTTTTCCGGCCACTCGACTTCGGCGAGCGGTCGTCCAGCTTTTTGGATTACCCGTATGCATACCGCGTCAAGGGGTATATCATCCTCCTTGAGGAGCCTGCGATATGTGGCGTTTCGATCCATCCTGACCTCAGGCGCGGCAGCTCCGTTTTACCGACATTCTCCGAGTGGCCTATATTCCCGGATTGTCCTCTGGAGGACATACCATTGTTCCCGGTTTTTATCTTGATATTTATAGTTTTTTTGAAAGCGCTGGATCGTCACCTTGTTCCTCGCGGGAAGGAGCAACATGACCTTGGTTCAATCCGCTGTTCAAAACAAACTCCTTAGATTGTTGTCACCGGCTGATTTCCAGCTGCTCGCTGCGGATCTCGAATACGTAACTTTTTCCCTGCGGGATCCGATCGAGAGTCCGGGGGAGCCTATTGACGCCGCGCTGTTTATCGAGGACGGCATAGCATCGATTGTAGCAAAAAGCCCTTCCGGCGGCGATATCGAAATTGCTTTGGTCGGCCTGGATGGAATGACAGGGACCTCGCTCGTCCTCGGCAGCCCCAGCGCGCCGCTCTCCATCTACATCCAACTTCCCGGTTCCGGCCACCGGATTGCTGCCGGCAGATTGCTGGCGGCGATAGAGCAAAGCCGATCGCTGCAGCGGGTGTTTCTTCTTTATGTACAGACGATGTTTGTTCAAACCGCCACGACTGCTCTGGTCAACGCTCAGGCCGAAGCGCGGACAAGATTGGCCCGATGGCTGCTGATGGTGCATGACCGCACCTCGGGCCATGATCTATCCCTAACCCATGAGTTCATGGCCGTGATGCTGGGCATGCGGCGTCCCTGGGTGACAGAAACGCTGCATTCACTTGAAGCCGAAGGCCATATCCGCGCCACCCGCGGCAAGGTCGCCATTGTTGATCGCGCGGGTTTGATGGCCGAGGCTAACGGTTTTTACGGTGAAGCCGAGCGTGAATATGAAAAACTCCTCGGAGAACGGCTGTCGCGACAACAACGATAAGGTGTGCGGAATAGCATCTTCGGCATATTCGTTCTTGACGACTTAGGACTGTGTTCTCAGTTTGTCTTATGGCAAGAACAATAAAGACATTGGGACAGGCTGCTCGCCACGGCATGCTCGTGCGATCCCGCTGCCGCAAATGCAGCGAGACAGCCAGCTTTACCGCGGGAAGCGTTGCCGGGATATTTGGCCATGGCCGCGAGATCAGAAGCGTCAAGTTCAGGTGCAAGGACTGCAACAGCACGGATTGTGAGGTGCTTCCGTACGAAGACACTTTTGAACGGAAAGCGAAGCCGCAAGCCGTTAAAGGTAACCGCGGGATCATGACCGCGATTAGGGGCACACGTTCAACGGGAGCTTCAAAGTTGTCTGTTGTTTCGACTTGAATTCGGCGTGAGCAACTCTCAATAGCGATTTGGGGCGGATTTATGGGAGTGCCGATTTCTTGGCCATTGCGTCGCTGGACTTCTATCATATTCAAAGCTAGCGGATAAAAGACAACTGTGGCAGGTCGAGTGAAGCACAACCCAAAATAAGATGGTGTAGTATGAATGACAGAATAGGTGCGGTTAAACTGTCCGGTTTCCTACGTTGCGGATCGATAAGGATATCGACCTGGTTAAGCAGTATCTTCCAGATCATCTTCGTCTTACCAGAGCGGAGCCGGGTTGCATCTCCTTTGATGTGTCGCAGACCGATGATGCTCTGGTGTGGCGAGTGGAAGAGCTTTTTATAGATCGTGCTGCCTTCGATTTCCATCAGCAACGGACCCGCGCGTCCGAGTGGTTCTCTGCTACGTCCACTATTCCGCGTGACTATAAGATCACGGCATCTGAGTAGAATCCGTAAGGAATCGGGTCATGCCGCGATCTTGATTGCAGATAGCTGCCAATTCCACGGGAGCAGCTCGCTGATCCGATTGATCGGATGGTCGGCGATACGGTTGATTACATCGGCCAGCCAAGCCTCGGGATCAAGGTCATTCATCCTAGTTGTCTCAATAAGGGTATAGATGGCAGCAGCGCGTTTGCCTCCAGCATCGGAGCCGGCGAACAGATAGTTGTTCCGGCCCAGAGCCAATGGGCGGATCGAACGCTCAGCAGCATTGTTACTCATTTCGAGACGGCCATCAGTCGTATAGCGTGTCAGTTGATCCCAACGCAGTGCGGTGTAACGAATTGCCTTTGCCAGATCGGTCTTGCCGCTGATGCGGGCAGCTGATAATCGAACAGCTTAGCGGCAATCACTTTCCAATGGCGCGCTCCTGCGACTCTTCGCCGACCAGGCAATTATAGGGTTGTGGGTGTTGCACGAATGCGGCGGCCAGCTGGCGCTCGTGAAGTTCGCTGAGCTTGAACCCCGAGATCTCGATAACGAGCTTGTTACGAATTGCCTCGGCAAATTGACTGACGTCTGTCACCTTCACCAAAAATGCCCCGTCTCCCCCGATGACACACGCCTCGTAATACGCATCAAGGTCATGGATCGCTGCCGGATCCGGTCCGGTCGTCAACATGATCGGGAGACCATCGACGGTGATTCCATCCGCAATCGCCGCATCGCGGGCAACGGGCACCGGCGCTCCGGCATTGTTGGGCCCGTCGCCCGAAACATCGATGACGTGTCGGCTCGCCGAAAATCGATTGGTTCGGATAAGCTCTCGCGCGAACGCCAGCGCATTTGAGATCGATGTAAAGGATATCCGTCTTATCGGCTGCCGGCGCAGCTCCTCGGCAAATTGGGCAGCGGACTGCGGACCGTCAATCAAAGTCCACGGCACCACCTGAACCGCTGAGCCACCCCACTCGACGAACGTCACTGCGGTCTTTCCCCGCGGTCCGCCGAGCACGGCTCTGACGACCTCGGGGGTTCCAAAGGCATTCACATAGCCTTCTCTTTGAACCCTCTGTTCCTCGCTATCGATCGAATAAGAGACATCAACCGCAATCACCAGTTCCAGATCGACGGCCACGGGAAACGGCTGGGCAAAAGAACCTCCGCTTAAAACACAAAAGCAGGCAACAAGCGGCCATTGCCGTCTCATTATCTTATCTCCAGTTACCTCATTCAGCCATCTGGCAGCAGAGCCCTTGGTGTCAAACGAGCCGCGAGCACCGAGTGTATCTCCAATTGGTAATGCTGCCAGCCTCTGTTTCATCCCAATGGAAGTCGATCATCGTGCGGCGAAGCAAGGACAAACGTGTCATTTTGACGGCCGAGCAATATCGAAGGCTTATCAGTCGTTCCCACACACAGCCCTGCGACATGTTCGAGCGCTGGAAGACATTCATTAGGAATTGATGACCGGTCTTGGCGATATTATCGGGACTGACGATGCTTGAGCCTGGGACAGATCGTCCGGTTATTTTAATCGTGGAGCCGGCAGGCGGCGGGAGAAGAGCCGGGCCGCTCGGCGAGAGCGGTTTGTGTCGTCGTTCCCACCGTCGCTGTGCCGGGCGTAATGTTTCTGTTTCACCTCACGTCGCAATTGCCCGACACCGCCCGGGTGTCCCTTGCCATCAGCCAGATCGTCGCGCCGGACTGGATTCTCCCTGCTGGATCATTCTCGACGAGTGGTCGGTTGAACTGGACAAGGCAATCGATTTCGAGACGATCACGCCGATTGGCAGCTTTAGCCCCGCCTTTCTCAAGTCCATCGCCAGCACCGTCAAACAGGCGGCGCCCCGGAAACTCGCAGGCGTGCGTCGCGCGTTGGTAATGTCAATCAGCTCGCTTCAAGGGAGGCAAAGATATCGATGGGCGGCAGAGTCGCTGGCGGAGTAACGCCGCGGCCCGCCATTGCCTCGCCTTTCTATATGGGCGTGGCACGTCCCCCGCGGTCTCGATGGGGCATGTCTGACCGAAGGGCGCCTCACGCCGTTCAGCTCGATCGGTATCCGCAACGGCCGGCTCGTTTTCTTCCCTTGGCCGCAACCACCCCACATGACAGGCCATGTGAGGACCCCGGTTCGCGTCCATTCCTCGCGAAACAAGAAAGCCTCGTCCTAAGGCCGTCCTCCACTTCGTTTCGGCCTTTTCAGGTGCGGGCCGATCGCCCCCGGTCTGATCGACAACCATCGAGGCCGCGATGGGCGCGGCCCGAGCAACTGAGAAGGATCAAGACAATGGCAACCATCGGCTCTTTCACCGCTTCGGAAAACGGCTTTTCCGGCACCATCAAGACCCTCAACCTCAACGTCAAGGCAAAGATCATCCGGGTCGAACGCACTTCCGAAGACGCTCCCGACTTCCGGGTCCTTGCCGGCAATGTCGAGTTCGGCGCAGGCTGGCAGAAACAGGCCCGGGAGACCGAGCGAGACTACATCTCGGTCAAGCTCGACGACCCGAGCTTTCCTGCCCCGATCTACGCGACGCTCACTGAAGTCCAGGGCCAGGAAGGTCTGCAGCTCATCTGGTCGCGCAACAGCCGCAGCTGATTGGCAACGAAGCCCCGCTCGATCCGAGCGGGGCTTTCATCAGGTTGCTTGTTGAGCGCATCCTTCAGCGCCTTGGCTGGTGTGAACGCCAGCTTTGTGGCGTTTCCAAAGCTGGGCAAACCGATATCCGAAGACTGCTGACTATGGGGGCCATGTCCCGTCTGAACTGGATAGGCCGAAATCGATTTCGGAAGTTCCTGGCTGGCGCAGATGATGATGCGCAAGCAGCGGATGCTCGTGGCAATCGCATCAGCCAACAAAATGGCCAGGACACAGCCTGACCAAAGGGCTGCGCAAGGCTGACGCCGGGATAAGGGGGTGAAAGAAGGCGACCCGAACGGGCAAAGTGATCGAACAGATCTGGATCAGGAAAACCAGTCAAAACTCGTGAGGACCTAAGTTCGACAATGGGATTTGGACCTGATCTGCCAATCACCATACCTGCCAACGGCTTCTGGGAATGCCGTAGATACAGGTCTTACAGAAGTCCGCACTTGATCACCCGCACATAATCAAATCTTCCTGCATCACGGGCGGCACCCACAGAAGAGTTTTCAATCGGTCGCCGGGGATCGGTTCACCGCAGTGATATCAAGACGCTTGCTACCCGATAGGAAAGGGAGGCATCTCACCTTCGGCCACACGCCATATCCAGGGTTCGACATCGGTCCGTGCCGCAATCACATCCGCCAGCGCGGCCTCGAATTCTTCGTCGGCATCCGGCGGTACGATATAGAGCGCTACCGGCGCCGGCCGACGATGGGGAAGGGTGGCCGCTGCAATTGGCTGGTTGCAGGACAGGTTGAACCGCAAGCCCTTGACGCTTTTCAGACTGAGCCGTGACAAGCGTTCGACCAGTTGTTGTTCGTAGGCATTCTCGATCGGGAGCCATTGCTCACTTGTCGACATCAGGACGATCTCGTCGATACTGGCAAGACCTGACTGCGTCATGCCGAACGTCGCGATGACGACGAGATGGATTGTGGTGTTCGCCTGCCAAAGTTGCAGCTCCGCGGCATAGCGTGACTGCAGCCGGCGCCAGACGGTTTCCTCAATCATCAATGGAAAGCCCGGCATATGCTTGACGATGATCTTCTGGCCACTGCGGGCTGACGCAAACTCCTTCACCTCGCCGATCAGCAACATCAGTTTCCTCGGCCCAGCCGCCGACGTGCGGATACCTGCAAGGGCAAGAGCCCTTCTTTTGTCGATAGCCGCCTTGTCATCCAGTCGAAAGTTCTCAGGGACGAACAAGCGTTCCGTCAGCGCCCCACCTTTGACAGTCATCGTCGCCGCCGCATCGATGAGATGGCTTCGGACTTGAAACCAGTGGCGCTTGCCGGCCCAATGCGCCGTCCACTCGGTCAAGCCTCCCTGATGCCAGAGATAATGCAGCAACGCGCGTAGCGACAGCTTCCTGATCTCGTTCTTGACCGGCCTTTCATTTTGCACTGCGCCACCCGTGCTCTTCAGCGCGCCACGCTTCGACAGGGAGAAATCGAGTTTGAGCGCCGCCATGCCCTTGTCCGGATCAAGCTGGATCGCTCCGCCGATCAGTGGACCAAGGCCTGAGAGCTCATAGGGCGGTTCATAGGATTGGCAATGCGGGTCGTGGTCAGCGCCCGATAGGGGCATGCGCTTGACGAAAAACTGCTCGCCTATGCGCGCGATATACATCGCCGCACCCTGGTCGCAGCACAGGCAGACCGGTCTTTGCCGGGCCCGATATGCTTCGGCAAGAGCGGCGCCGAAACCGGCGTCTTCCTGTGTCAGTATCGCCTGACCTATCCGGTAGCGTCCGCTCATGGCGCCTGCACCTCCAATCAATCTCTTACTTGCCGCCTTGCCTCGCCGTCCCGAGAGGTGCCACCCGAGAATATCCCTGTCTCCTGTGATCTGCGGGTGTGGCGCAAGGACAATACCGATTCAAGGTCGTGCGGCCCCTCCAATCTTGGCTGCGCTTTGTTCCGACACAATCGGCTTGAGCTCCGCCGGTCGCTGGCGCCCGGCATTCTCGACGCGCCGCGTCGGTTCCTTTCACGTACGTCAAGGACACGAAGATGACGATCGAACGCCACATCGAAGAACTGCGCGCCGAGCTTCGCAACGCAGTCGACCGCGGCCGATCGTGGCGGAACTGGCCTGACCGGGGACTCGACGTCTTGCGCGAGAACATGGTCCTTGCCTGCCTTGGCGCCAGATTCCGCCATGGGTGCGATCCCACTCCCGGATCGACCGGCGCCGGTATCGCCGGGCGGCCTCAATACCCATTCTCCGTCAGGTAGTAGTCGAGCGCTGCCTTCACCACAGCGGTCATTTTGAGATCGTTCTCTGCAGCGGCCCGCTGCAACCGCGCTTTCAATTCGTAATCGAGAGCAATGTTGATGAAGAATTTGACATTGCGCTGCTTGGAGCGTTTCAGATTTTTGAGGCTGTAGCGCGCATCCTCCTGCGCGATGGCGCGCGCCTCGGCTGTTTCACGACGTTGCGTCTCAGTCGGGTTCGGCAACATCTGTGCGGCGACTTTGTCTGCCGCTGGAGGCGTGACGGACGCGACCGCGCTGGACGCAACCCCCGTTTGCCGCTCCGCCTTACGGGGCGCGATCGACAGGTCCGATAATTCAAGCCGTGCCTTGCTCATGCAGCACCCTCTACGCGCCCGAAGCTCCTGTGTTGCTCGATTTCGTCGACCAGTGCATGAACCTCAATTCTCGCCTTGTGCACCGGATCTGTCAGTTCCTGCATTTGCAAGGTGCCAAGGCCATTTTGAATCTCCCGATAGATATTCCGTTCGTACGTCCTCGACATGACGGAGTGGCGTCAAAAGGCAGTAGACAGGACGCTCGGACGCAAACCATTTGCCGACATCAACCTGCTTTCCGAGCGCCAAAGCGAGATCACGCCTCCGTTCGCCGATGCACGCCGTCAACCAAGCCGCCGAGACCGGTAGGCCCACAACAGGTTTAGGGAGACATTTTCCATGAAATTTATCCTTGCATCAATGCTCACAATTCCATTCGCCCTTTGGTTTACATCGCCCTCTCAAGCCAGCGATTGGGGTTGTGAAGTCCTTTTATGCGCTGCGTCTTCCAACCCGTCCTGGCAGGACGTCGCCAGCTGCCGCCCCCCGATGGAGAAACTGATCACGGCCATGAAGAGGCCGGGGTTCTCCTGGCCGATCTGCCAGGGAGCCGGCACCGGAAAGCCTGGATATGAACGATACGCAGAGTGCCCGGAAGGCTGGCAGCCGATTGCCGGTGACAGTGTCCGTGATGAAGCCTCCGGGAAACTGCCCCAGTGCATGCGCCGCCAAACGACGTGCCGGCCCGGCGATCGTTCGTCGCGATACTCGGGTAGCCGAACGGCGACCTCCAACGACGATGTGACGCGGGTGTTTTCAGATGGTCGTTCCTGCGCCTTTACTGAATTCATGCAGAGGCCATTGCGGCGCGATCCGTATTATTTCGATATGAAGGAGGACATCTCAGGTCAAATCACCCGGATCTGGTTCAACTTGCGAAAATAACAGATGATCCCGACCGCTAAACGTATGGACTATCGTGATGGATAGCGCCTATTTGAATGAAATGCATAGCATTTGGGCGGCGTCGTGATGTATGACATCAGCGCAACGTTTTGGTGATTGGGGGAAATGACTAAGGATTTGAAAGAGCACATCTCGGAATTGGAACTGGTACAAACCACTGATCCCGACAATGAAAAACCGGTTTACAGAAGACCAGGTTTCGACGGTATCGCGACATTCGGAGAATTGGATGATAGGCTCGGCGAAGCACTGCGGCGCTGTCGTCAAAAACAAGGTCTTAGCAGGGCGGACATAGCGATACTCGTCGGACTGAGCGAACAGGTGTACGGACGCTATGAACGAAACTCCTCTAAAATGACCGTCAGCCGACTGATCCACCTCAGCGAAGTCCTTGGCGCATCACCACTTTCCATGCTGTTCAGCACGGCACCTCACTTGTGGGGTAAGTCGGAAGTGGAAGCTGAACGCAGATTTCGGATCATGAAATTGCTGGAGGATCTTCCTGCAGAAACGATGGCTTCCGTCACAACGCTGCTTGAGACTGTTGCAGTTCTCCAGGCAAAGGCAGGCGAGACTTAGGCGAGGCGGTTCGCAGCGTTGCCGTTAAAGAAAACATTCCACCGATCTCATGATTCGCGCAATGGTACGTTCATTCATGGAGGTTCGGGTCTTTGCCAGCATTAGACTAAGATATATCAATTTGGTTTGAGCTCCGTGGTTTGTAGACGGGCGGATGTCAATCAGATGCTTCCGAAGGAACTGTTCTTCAAGCATTTTTATCGCGAGGATGTGTCTGGCCTCGTTTGTTGCGGGCACTTTCGTTTGCAGCGCTTGGATAGATGCCGATAGACGAGCATGCCGATCCAAAATTGCCCAAAGCTCCTGGTCCATGCACCTTTCCGATATTCCTGCTGGCGCTTTGCGGGTTATCGACTGCACACCTGTTTCCCTACTCTAGCGTATGACTGCTACTCATCAGATGGATAGGGGTTAGAACCGGGAGCCTGATCTCAGGTTCTCACCCACCTCGCGAGATCGGTATAAGGCTCCGGCTCATAGACGTATTCGAGCGGTATCGCAGGATAAACCATCGATGATAGATAACGCCGAAGATTCTCTCTGCTGTTGCTGGCGGCCAGACCATAGAAGTTTCCGCTGTTCCATGTGACGATGCAGTGGCTAAATCGCGCGTATATGGCGCTCGCGATCTCTGCCAAAGTCACTTGGCTGTCGTGCATTGTTGTAAGCACGCGCTTCGTCTTCCGCGCTATCTCCTTGGCGCCGAAGTAATGCGTCTTGAAGCCAAAGTCCTTTTGAGATTCACGTCCGCGGTAGTCTTCGGGATCAACGGCCCGGAACTTCTCCAGCAACAACAGGATGCCGTCAACTTTGAGATGTTGAGCGATAAACTCGATCTGCTTTTTCCGATTGGGTGAGTACATCTGAAACGTAGTATCTTCCAAGATGAAGTCGAACCCTTCGGAAAACCGTTCAAGATTCTTGTTGGAACGGAGGTGCTCCTTGGTCAACCGATGAAAGGGACCGAGGAAAAAGCTGGCATAAGTGGGCTCCCCAAAAGCCATAAAGCATTTGTAATTCTCCTCGTTCGGGCTGCACGACAAGGATCGGATACTCCCGCAGCTCATTTCGGATAGAGTGCGAGCCATTGTACCTTCGGCAGTGCCAAGGCTGTAGAGCAACACGCCATTCGTGTTCAATTGGCTGTATCGCAGGAGTGCATGCGCCATGCGGCATTCCTCCTCCAGGCGGTACGGAATGCTACTGTGATAGTGTTGGTCGAAAAAACCTTGGCGGCGGGAATGTAGTTCGACAAACCGAAGAAGGAGTGTGTCATATGGCAAAAGCCGCGTATCGACGACGGGTTTGCGAATAGGCATTCCACCCTTGCCGGCCGCGGTCTCCGCAAAGAATCCGGCGAGTTGGTTCAAACGCGGGCCGCGGTCGCATTCTGCGATAAAGTCCGTGAAAGCTTGCATCGTGGTACCACCTCCATGATTGCACTCCAGGGTACGATGCCGCCGGACTGTAAGAGGTATTGCGCAGTCTGGTGTCGATCTGCCGCCAGCGTGTCGTCGGATAGTTGGTAGACGGCTGCTCGATAATGCGCTTTCACCGCCATGCCGTTTTTTTATGAAAGTGCCAACTTCGCCAACTGGGGGTTGCCGCCGGATTGTTTGACAACCTCAGATGAATCTATAATCCGTTGTGATTAGTTCTTTGGAGGGATCGCCTCTTGACGGAGCCATCTCAACCTCGACCCGACGACGTCCGCCGCTCGGTTCATCAAACTCTGGTCGACCACTTCATCGATTGGGGCATGGTGCGCGCCCACATCGTTAAAAGAACCGGGTTAGCGCGTCAGGAGACGCATATTGCCCGTGACCAGCATTCGTTTCTGATCAACCTGAAGGGCGGGGCATGCTCTGGGGAGGATTTCGTCGAAGGGCGTTCGATTGGGTTTACCCCGCGCCGCCCGGGCTCTGTTGTTTTCGTACCTGCTCACCGTGAATGGAAAGGATGGGATGAGGGAGACCCCATCGCTTCGTATCTCTTCGTATCTGTCGACACCACATTCATCAACCAACGGATCGATTCTAGATACCTGGTGGGTTTAAGGCCCGCTATCGGATTTAGAGACGTTATGATCGAATACTCGCTTCAACGGATCGCGGCGGAGCTCAATAACCCCGATCCCATTAGTGTTATCATGGCTGAAAGCCAGGTCATCCAGTTGTTCGTAGGGTTACTCAGGCTTAATGGCGTCGGTCTGCAGCCAGTTAAGGGTGGACTATCATCGCATAGTCTTAAGCGGATCAACGCCATGATCGAGAGCCGACCGGCGAACCCTCCTAGCGTTGATGAACTCATACGAGAAAGTGGCGCAAGTCGACGTCATTTCTTTCGCGCGTTCAAGCAGTCTACAGGCAAAACACCTCATTCATATGTTTTAACACAACAGTTGAAATTCGCGGTCGACCTTCTTCGTGCCACCGATCTTCCGGCGACCGAGATTGCACTGGAATGCGGGTTTTCGAGTTCAAGTCATTTTACCGTAGCTTTCAAACAAGCCTTTGGCGCCGCACCGTCGCGGTTCCGAAGAAGGTGGCGCTGCTGATCCGTGCGCCGGGAATATTTTGGCACAATTTCTAAAGCGCGGCACGGATCTGAAAGCGTGACTGTCTTGAATTTCATCACGATGATTGCACGACCAACTCGAAAGCTATTGATGCCACGATTCTGTTCCGTCGCAGACTATGCATCGCCGTCGTTCAACTGGTATCTCGCGAGCACGTTTGCTTCGGCCATCGGGCGGAATTCCTACAACTTTGCCTGTGCCTGGATCCTTGTTGTTTCGGGACACGGCGTATCAGCCGTAGCAGCGTTTTTCGCCTCTCTGAGCATGGCAGAGTTGATCGCGAGCCCGCTCGCAGGATGGATGTCTGATCATTACGATCGACGTCTCCTTTGGTTGATCGCAGATTTTGTCCGCTTCTTAGCCATGCTAGTGCTCGGGGTAGTCATGACTACGTCGGATCCCCATTGGGCAATCTGGTTGTCAACGATCCCTTTCGCGATGTGTGACCGGGTCGCACTCACGGCTTCCCAGTCTATGATACCATCCGTCGGTGCTGTTTATTCCCTCTCGACAGCGAATTGCATCGTTTGCTTCTTGACGCAGTCAGGAAGTCTGTCGGCAGCAGCAATCACCGGTGTCCTACTCCAGGTCTGCACCCCGATGGTTACACTGGCAGCGTTAGCCTTGGCCTTTGCGTTATCTGTATGCTGCATGTGTTTCGTCCGACATGAACCACTTCCTGCCCAAGACGCCCGTGATATAGTCGATACAAAAGGATCCGGACTGCATTTCGATGGCCATTTGCTCTTATTGGCAACCATCTACACGCTTCTGTACGTCTGCGGCATGATGGTAAGCGTTGTTAGTCCGAGCTTTGTATTTGAAGAACTGGGAGGCAGCGCGATTGATTTTGGACAGCTTGAAAGCGCTTGGTCCGCTGGCTCCATTCTGGGTGCCATACTTCTTGTCCCGCTGATGCGGGTTATGGATATCTCAATCTTGCAATTGGTCATACTCGCCCTTGCCGCTATCTCATTTGCAGCGCTGAAAATCTTGAATTTGCCGTGGGCGCTACTCGCTTTCGCTGTACTTGGCATACTCTACAATCTGGGCAGGGTTGCCGTTGAGGTCAGGCTTCAATCAAGCGTTCCGCGAGCAGCGTTGGGCCGGGCAAAAGGCGCTTTGCATTGCAGCGGCATGTTTCTTAGTCTGATCCTTCTTGGAATGGGGGCGGTGGTTTCTGATAAGTTGAGTCCTTCTACGATATTCCTGGTGTTCGCCGGTATCCTTGCTCTCAGTACTATGGCGCTGGTCGCTTTCCGCTTGGGTCCGTATCAAAGAGCTGAATAGCTTTAAGGCTGTATTTCTCCTTCGATCATTAATCCTACAACATTTTCTCGTGGCTTTTACCGCGGCTCCAGCGCGGGCGCGCGACATAAAGTGGGGATGCGCTGCTTAGCGATATTCGCTTAACTGGTTCGGTGACAGTCCCGAAAGCCTACTTGCGGCTATATAAGGAAACCGACATCGCCTGCTTGCTTCTCCACATGAGACGGGTGCATGACCATCGTCGCGGTCTCCTAGGAGGCAGTAAGCTCCCGTGCGTGTTTGCACGTTGCCGCCTGGAACGAAACGCCGGCCGAAGGTTACTTTGCTCCGCTGGATCAGCCTGAATTGCCCGAGTAAAACAATGCGGCGTTCTTCGGTCAGTTCGGGGCGAGTGGATCCTGATAAATTCGATATTTGAAGCGTTATAGACGACTGTAACGTGGCCAGACCATCGGTCACGCGCTAAGATTCGGGACACGAATTACGTTTTGTGGGCTTGGCAACTGGCTATATCCTCTTGCTAATTTGGAGCGGAGGCGCCGTCAAGATCAGGTCGCGACCAATGTTTTCGCGTCGGCTAAAGGGCCAGGAAGACAGATACACTTAGACCAGGTGGCTTGATTGCAGAGACGTCGAATATTCGGGAGAGTTCGTCTCTGGGTTGTCCACTTAGAGCCACGAGTTTACGCGCGCGGCTTAAGCAAGTCGTGGGCTAGCATACCTAACGCATCAGCGATCCGTTGAATGGTATCGATAGACGGGCTGCGTTTATTGCGCTCGATTCCGCTCAGATACGCTTGGGATAGTTCTGCACGGTGAGCCAACTCCTCTTGCGTGATGTCCAACTCCACTCGCTTTATACGAATGTTGAGAGCCACTAGCTTGCGTAAAGCGTGAGGATCGTTCGCCATGCCACGAAAAAGCATGACTCTATGGTGGGTTTCCACGCTCTAAAGAGATTGAAAATTAAACGATAGTATATAATATAGTTATTATGAGGCCTGCGTCTTCTCGGTGTGAACCGCGAGACGATCGCGATGGGGAGGCGGGAGGTGTGCCGACACTTAGCGCGGGCAAAGCAGTTTCGCCCGGGTGCCGATCTGCGGAATCCTTTGCAGGTTCAGTCGGTCTTCGGTCGGGACGTGCGGCGAGATTTTCATTCTACGGGGAGTGACAGATGCAGCGCCGGAAGATCCAGCTGACGGAAAAGCAGCCGCACCCGCGTTACCCGCAAGCATCCGCGAGCGAGGTGCCGCATGCTGCTGATCTTTATGTCGGGCGTCAGGTTGCCGCCGTGCGCATCCATTCAAATGTGAAGCAGGCCGAGCTTGCCCACGCTGTCCAGGTAAGCCCGCAGCAACTGCAAAAATACGAGAACGGCAGAAACCGCATCAGTGCGTCCATGCTGTTTGAAATCGCGACATTTCTCGGTGTGCCCGTCGGCCGTTTCTTTGAAGGTCTGCCGGGCAATGCAAGGCTGGAAGGCGAGGTGGCCTCGCTCCCGGTCGACGAGCGGATCACATTCATAGCAAGCAGCGAGGGGCGCCGGCTGATTGAAGGGGTGATGCGGCTGCCTCCCCGCACGCGCCGCCGCGTATCCTCATTCATCGCCGCTTTAGGCGAGGAATTGGCCGCTCTGCACGGGGACGCCATGGCATGCCCGCTGCCGAAGACAGAAAACGGGTACGGCGCGTCACCGGACACATATGGGGCAGGGCGGACGGGTTCTGCACCCGATGAGGATCGGGGGCGGGCATGACGATGGCCACGCCGCAGCCTACCTTCAAGGTCGGTGACTGCCGGACAACCTCCCGTGACAAGAGGTCGTGGCATCGCGTGGAGGCGGATCTTGTCCGGCGCAACGGGCTGGCCAAGGAGGAGACGGCGATCACCTCCAGCCGGCACGTCGTCCTTCTCAATGTGCAGGGCAACTCAGAGCGTGGCCAATACTTCATAGATGGCAGGAACGCCGGATTTGTACCCCGAAAGCCAGGCGCAATCCTGTTTGTTCCCGCCGGATGCAGCTGGCGGGGCTGGGAAGCCGGCGCCTCGACGGCGGCCTATCTGGCGATCCAGGTCAAACCGGCACATGTGGCAGAGCTTCTTGCCGGGATGCCACTCGAGGCGCTGCCGTCGCTCTCGCCGGATCTCGGCTTCGAGGATCCCATCATCCTCAACGCAGCGCGCGGGATAGGCGCAGAGATCCGTGACCGCAATCCTCTCAGCGCCATGCTGGTGGAGAGCTATACGGCCACAATCTTCGCCCAGCTGATGCGCAGGCAAAGATATCCGGCCGCTGTCCGCAAAGGCGGGCTCGCCCCGATGAACCTTGACCGGGTGATTCAGAGAATTGATGATGACCTCACGGCGGACTTGTCGCTGTTGCAACTGGCCGCGCTTGCCGGTTTGAGCGTTCCGCACTTTTGCCGGGCGTTCAGGCAAACGCTTGGCTGTCCGCCCTATGCCTTCATCATCCGGCGCAGGATCGAGCGGGCAAAGGACTTTCTGCGCCATTCCTCGATGCCGGTCACCGATATCGCGCTGTCATGTGGCTTCTCCAGTTCGAGCCATTTTTCCAATGCCTTTCGCCGGGAAGTGGGTATGACCCCCGTGGCCTATCGCGGCACCTGGCCGTGCAAGGCATAACCATGATTTACTGATCAGATCCCGCACCTGCATCAATTTACTGCAAGCACCCTCGCGCTGGCTGTCGCATCTTCGCGAAAAGCAAACGAGGGTCTCCAGTGCATACGCAATCTGACAACGGTCAATTTCAGCCCCTCATTTCTGACATCAACGCCCCGCTGCGCGTCAAAAATCTGAAGAAGCGCTTTGGTACGCTCGAAGTCCTCAAAGGGATTTCCATGACCGCGCAGCGCGGCGATGTCATCGCCGTCCTTGGGAGCAGCGGTTCTGGAAAAAGCACTTTTTTGCGCTGCCTGAACTTTCTGGAAGAGCCTACGGAAGGTGAAATCTGGATTTCCGGCAGACGCGTCAGGAAGGGCGGAAGTCTTGCAGGTTACCAAGCGGTCAACGCCATACGCGCCAAGCTGGGAATGGTCTTCCAGCACTTCAACCTCTGGTCGTGCAAGACTGTTCTGGAGAACATCATCGAAGCACCAATCCATGTTCTTGGCATTTCTAAAGGGGAGGCGTGCCTGCGGGCAGAGGAGCTGCTCCTGAAAGTGGGCCTGGCCGACAAACGAAACGATTATCCAGCTCATCTTTCCGGCGGGCAGCAACAAAGGGTGGCGATCGCACGTGCTCTGGCAATGCAACCGGAAATCCTTCTGTTTGACGAACCGACCTCGGCGCTCGACCCGGAACTGGTCGGGGAGGTGTTGAAGGTCATTCGCGCGCTCGCCGATGAAGGACGCACGATGCTCATCGTTACGCATGAACTCGGATTTGCCCGTCAAGTATCCAGCCACACCATATTTTTGCATCAGGGACAGATCGAAGAGGAGGGCAATCCGGGTCAACTCTTCAGCAAGCCTTCCTCGCCGCGGTTCAGGCAGTTTCTCTCAGCGCATCTTGAGGGAGGTTGCCAATGATCGAATTGCAGGGCTTTGGCGAGCAAATCGCCCTTGGCGCATTCACGACACTTCGCACAGCAGTCACCAGTCTGGCGCTGGGTATCGGCGTCGGTCTCTGCGGAGCCTTGGCCAAAGGCAGCCGGTTTCAGATTATCCGGTGGCTCGCTGACTGTTACACCACGCTTGTTCGCGGTGTTCCCGAACTTCTGATTATTCTTATCCTGTATTTTGGCGGTACGGTTGCGTTGACAACTATGTTCGGTCGCTACGTCGAGGTCGACGCATTTGCCGCCGGCGTATTTGCACTGACGATCGTTTTTGGCGCCTACGCGACCGAAGTCTTCAGAGCAGCGATTCAGGCAGTGCCTTCAGGGCAAATCGAGGCGGCTCAGGCTCTTGGTCTGTCGAGATTTTGCATGTGGCGCCTCGTCATCCTGCCCCAGATGTGGCGTTACGCGCTGCCTGGGCTCGGCAACCTTTGGCTCACACTGCTTAAGGATACGGCGCTGATTTCCGTGGTCGGCCTTGAAGATCTGATGCGCAAGACCAGTATCGCTGCGGGATCAACCCATGACCCCCTGACGTTCTATTCGATCGCTGCCAGCCTCTATCTGTTGTTCACCTCCGTTTCGCTGATTGGCCTGACATGGCTTCAGCGGCGCGCCGATCGCGGCGTGCGGTTCGCGCAATGAGACGGTCGTCATGAACCTGCACCTGATTGTCGAAGTTCTGCCCCTGCTTTTCGAAGGGATGCTGCTCACGGCGCAATTGACGGCAGCTTCCGTTGCGATCGGCCTTCTCCTTGCGGTTCCCCTTGCGCTGTTGCGAACATCGCCGTCTTCCGTTCTCTCCTATACCATTGTCCTCTACACGTTCGTGTTCCGGGGCACGCCCCTGCTGGTGCAACTGTTTCTCCTCTATTACGGCGCCGGCCAGCTTGAGTGGGTACGCTCAAGCGCCGCCTGGAGTATACTGAGAGAGCCTTACTGGTGCGCACTCATCGCGTTCTCCCTGAACAATGGCGCCTATACCACAGAGATTTTGCGTGGAGGAATTCGGGCGGTTCCCTCTGGTGAAATCGAAGCTGCAAAAGCACTCGGCATGTCCTACGCGCTGCGCATTAGACGGATCGTTCTTCCTGCCGGCTTTCGGCTCGCCCTTCCGGCGTAC
Source organism: Phyllobacterium chamaecytisi (assembly GCF_020164455.1). Lineage (GTDB taxonomy): Bacteria > Pseudomonadota > Alphaproteobacteria > Rhizobiales > Rhizobiaceae > Phyllobacterium > Phyllobacterium chamaecytisi. The sequence continues at coordinate 152,903 of NZ_JAIQWW010000010.1, read as the reverse complement.
GCAAATGAGGTCGTCTTGATGCTGAAGGCGAGTTCTCTCGCCAGCACCATCACTCTCATGGAATTGACCGGGACGGCTCGCAAGATCGTGGCGCAGACCTTTTCCCCGTACGAGGTCTTCATATCGGCGGCCCTGATCTATCTCGGCTTCACATTCCTGATCGTTCATGTCTTTGGCCGGTTGGAAAGGCATATGGCAAAGCATCAGCAACGCGCCAAACTCAAGAACCACAGCCGACCACGTGACAGGGCAGCCGCAAAAGTCTCCGCATCGCAGAAAGTGGCACCATGAGGACCGTTGCGTTGCCCCGATCAGGCGTACACGCTGCAGATCAGGCCAGCGCCGCAATGTTGCGCGGTAGCTGGTACGAGATCGACCTTGATGCCATTTGCCACAACTACCGGCAACTTCGCCGCCATCTGCCTTGCCACGTTAAGGTTTATGCCTGTCTGAAACGCAACGCATATGGATGCGGCGCAGGGCCGGTCGCTTCTGCTTTGGCCAAGGAGGGGGTCGATGGTTTCGCGGTGGCTTCCCTGCTCGATGCAATCGCCATTCGCCAGCAAGGGGTATCCCAGCAGCTTCTGCTCTATCCAGGTGCCCTGCCTGCGGCCGCGCCGACCATTCAGTCGCTTGATCTGACCGTCAGCGTTTCGAGCATTGAAGAGCTGGAGCAATGGCGGGCTGCCATCCCGAGATTGCGTGTGTTCATAAAAGTCGACCTTGGGTTCTTCCGCGCTGGGGCCACGCCTTTCGATGCGGGAAAACTTCTGGCCGCAGCGGCAGGTCTTGCCGATGTGCAAGTCGAGGGCATTTACGCCCACATGAGCGAACTGCCGACCGTGCAAGGTTCAGATGCGGATGAGCAACTTGCCAGAATGCAGGCGATCTTGCGCGAGGCCAGCGGTTTCGGTTGGCGCCCCGCCGTGGTGATGATGTCCAGTACAGAGGGCGTGCTAAACCATCCGGACCTGGACTTCGATGCCGTTGATCCAGGAGCGCTGTTTTTTGGACTGCCCGAGTCCGACAAGCCGACCCGCCCGGTGATACTGCGCCCGGCACTGAAATCCATTTGTTCAAGCCTGGTTTCGGTCAAACGTCTCGATGCGTCACTCGGACCCGTACCGGCCATTTTCGGGAAGACTCCGGGGATGATCCTCGGGGTGATTGGCATGGGGTGGGGAGACGGGCTTCCCCGGGAGATTCCAAGCGGTGCGGTGGGCCTCATACGGGGGCAGCGAGCCCGGTTGCTGCCTCCCGCCCACCTGGAACATATCCGGATCGACCTGACCGATGTTCCGGAAGCCCGCTATGGGGATCAGGTCGTGCTGCTCGGCCGTCAGGGTGATCAATCCATCACGCATGAAGAAGCAGCCACATGCTGGGGGACCGATATCGTCGGCCTTTATGCGCAGCTCAGAGATCATATCCCGAGGATTTACACGCAAAGCAAGGGGAAACCACAATGAATAGGTTCAAACTACCACTGTCTTTCCTTCTCGCTGCCTTGATGTTCGGGCAGGCCAGTGCCCAGGACGGCAAAACGATCAGGATAGCCACGGAAGGCGCATTTCCACCCTGGAATTCCGTCGACACATCTGGAAAACCGCAAGGTTTTGACATCGATGTCGGCACGGCGCTTTGTCAGCGGGCCAAATTAACATGCGAATTTGCGACGCAGGCATGGGACGGTATCATTCCCGCTCTGAACGTCGGCAAGTTCGATGCCATCATGGCCGGAATGTCGATCACCGAAAAAAGAAAGCAGGTTATTGCCTTCTCCAAACCCTACGCCCTGACCTCCAATTACTTCGTTGTCAGAAAGTCGCTCGGTCTTGCGGAGATGGCCAGCCATTTGAAAGTCAATCTCTCGTCGCAAGCGGAAGAGGAAAGAGGCATTCTGCAAGCCCTGAAGGATGCACTCAAAGGAAAAATCATCGGCGTGCAGGGATCGACGAACGCCGAAGCATTCGTCCGCGAGTATTTTGGCGATACGGTTGAAATCCGCACATACGACAAACAGGATAATCTCAATCTTGATCTGGTTGCAGGCCGCATTGATGCTGGATTGGCAGACTATTCCGTCTGGAAGGCTTTTCTGGGGTCCAAGGACGGTGCGATGGCGGCGCTCTACGGTCCGAGAATTTCGGGCGGCCTCTTCGGCCCAGGTATCGGCATCGGCTTGCGCAAGCAGGACAAGGAACTTGCCGAACGCTTCAATGGTGCTATCGAAGCAATTGAAGCGGATGGTTCACTGAAAGCGCTAAGCCTCAAATGGTTCGGTGCGGATCTGGTGTCGAACTGAACCATTTGAGGTGGATTGGCCAAGGGTTGGCAAGCGACGGGCAGCAACGGCATTAGAAAGCACTCTCAAGGTGGTAATGCCAGCCCGTCTGACCAGCGGCACCAATCAAGGCGATGCTTGAACACGGGTGGCAACCCTATGAAGGTGCGAGGCATCTTTTCAGACTTGAATGCTCAACGATCACCTGTTGATCCATGCCAGCCGATTGAGTGGCCACCGTGAGGAGACACAGGTATGGGTCCGCGTGCGGCTTCATCAGAACGCATGCTGCCCGCGAGGGAGGCGGAACTATAAAGCCGTGCACAGGCGTTAACCTTTAATTGCTTGACGACTCACGCAGACTCAGTTGAATTTACGCTTTAATCTCAGAAATTGGATTTAGAGCGTGTATGTTGTCTCCAGCTGAAAAAGACCAGAGTCACCGGACCGGTAAGAAGGTGCGCTCGCTGACGCGTCTGATCGAGGCGGATGCTGACCTGCTCAGCGCCCAATTGCAAGAGTTGCGCTCGCGCGCTTTTCCGCCGACAGCCGTAAAGGAATTGCGCAAATTCACCTCCGGCGAGGCCGCCAAGCTCATCGGCATCACCGACGCTTATATCAGGCATTTGTCATTGGCGGGCGAAGGTCCCGAGGCGGAAAAGACGTCCGGCGGGCGCAGGCTCTATTCGCTTGAGCAGGTGCATGAAATCCGCCGCTATTTGGCCAAGTCGAAGAAAAGCTATCTGCCCGTTCGCCAGGGCAATGAGCATATGCAGGTCATTGCCGTCACCAATTTCAAAGGTGGTTCCGGCAAGACGACGACAGCGGCTCATGTCGCGCAGTACTTTGCCATGCGCGGTTATCGGACGCTGGCGATCGATCTCGATCCACAGGCATCGCTGTCGGCCCTGTTCGGAATCCAGCCGGAATTCGATCTGGAAGACAACGACACGATCTATGGCGCGATCCGCTATGACGATCAGCAGCGTCCCCTCGCCGACATCATTCGCAAGACGTATTTTCATGGACTCGATATCATTCCGGGTAATCTGGAACTGCAGGAATTCGAGCACGACACGCCGCGCATCCTTGCTGAAAAACGCCGTGGTGCCGAGCGGCTGTTCTTCTCGCGCATTGCCGCGGCGCTGGCGACAGTCGATGACCGCTACGACGTTGTCGTGCTCGACTGCCCGCCATCGCTGGGCTTTCTGACGCTATCGGCACTGTGCGCGGCGCGCAGCGTTCTTGTCACCATCCATCCGCAAATGCTCGACGTAGCGTCCATGTCGCAGTTTTTGCACATGACAGCTGGCTTGCTCGATGTGGTGGAGCAAGCGGGCGGCGATGCGGATTATGATTTCTTCCGCTACGTCATTACCCGTTATGAACCCAGCGACGGTCCGCAAGGACAGATCGTCGGCCTGATGAAGAGCCTGTTTGGCGAGCGCGTTTTGACCAACGCCTTGCTGAAATCGACGGCCATTTCCGATGCGGGGCTGACCAAACAGACGCTCTATGAGGTCGGCCGCGAATTTTTCACCCGCGCCACCTATGACCGCGCCATCGAAGCGCTCAATGCGGTCAATCTGGAGATCGAGGATCTGGTGCGCGAAGCATGGGGCAGGTCGCCATGAACAAACGCAGAGACGCTTTGAAAGCCATGATGACGCCGATCAACGAGGCGTCGCAGAACGAGCATCGGCTGGCGAAACCCGCGCAGAAGTCCGGCTCGCTGAAAGCCATGGGGCTGTCGCTGCAAAGCCTTTCGGACGACGCCGAGGATGCGCAGGCTCTGCGCGCCCAGCTCCAGTCCGGCGAATACGTTATCGACATCGAGCCTGGTCTGGTCGATGTCTCGTTCATTCGCGACCGCCTTGATGATCTCGATACGGTGGATTTCGAGGAACTGAAAGCAAGCATTGCGGAGCACGGTCAACAGGTTCCGATCCTGGTCAGGCCCAGCCCGCAAGACGCTGATCGCTATCAGGTCGCCTATGGCCATCGTCGCCTTGCCGCGTTGCAGGCTCTCGGCCGCCCGGTGAAAGCGATCGTGCGCGATCTTTCCGATGAGGACCTGATCGTTGCCCAGGGCAAGGAAAACCTCGAGCGCAAGGACCTGTCCTTCATCGAGCGGGCCCTGTTCGCGGCCCGGCTTGAGGCGCATGGCATTGAGCGGCACGCGCTGATGGCGGCACTGTCGGTTCACAAAGGCAATTTGTCGACCATGATCGCCGTGGCCAACTCCCTGCCGCTGGATTTGATCCAGGCGGTCGGAGCTGCACCCAAGGTCGGCCGCCCACGCTGGGAGCAGCTGTCGCAGCTGCTGCAGGAAACGCCAGGCTCCTGGAAGGAGCGGGTGGACATGCAGCGCTTCATGCGGCTCGACAGCGATGCGCGATTTGCGCTGCTCCTGAAAAGCCTGACCCCGAAGCGGAAGGCCGCTCCCTCTGTCTACCCGCTCAAATCCAGCGCAGGTGTGCCCTTTGCCAGGATCGAGCAGAATGATGGCAAGACGAAAGTGACCGTTGACGAGGCAACAGCGCCGGAGTTCGGCCACTATCTGATAAGGCATTTGCCGGAAATCTACGCTGCGTATCTTCGCAGCGAGGAGAGTGAACCGCGTATGAGACAACTCTAACTGGAGAGAGAGATCACAAAAGAAAAGGCCCCCGAAACAAGTCCCGGAAGCCCTCTCAAAGTCTAAGCAGCTTGAGAATCGCATTTCCGAGAATCACTGTCAAGCACTAAGCGTCGTTTCGGCGAGCAGATTTCTTTTGCCTGATTGAAGGTGAAAGCTATGAACAGGGAAATCACAACGACGCCTTTCGGGCGGCGGCCGATGTCGCACGCCATGCTGGAGGCACAGGCTGCGGCGCGCGATTGTCCGGCTACGCAAGTCGCCGACAAGTGGAAATTGTTCCGTATGATCACCGAGGCGCGCCCAGCTCTTGGTGTATCCGATCGGTCGCTGGCGGTACTGCATGCGCTAATGAGCTTTCACAAGCCGGGAGAACTCGACAGCGAAAGCAATCTCGTTGTCTTTCCGTCCAACCGCGAACTTTCGATGCGCGCCCATGGCATGGCGCCGGTAACATTGCGCCGGCACCTGGCGGCATTGGTCGAGGCTGGTCTCATCATCCGCCGCGACAGCCCCAACGGTAAACGCTATGTGCGCCGTGACCAGGAAGGCGACGTCAAAACCGCTTTCGGCTTTGATCTGACGCCGCTGGTGGCGCGGGCAGGGGAGCTTGAACAACTGGCCGCCGCCATCCGCGCCGAGGATCTGGCAAAACGCCTGCTGCGGGAACGTATCAGCCTGCATCGCCGCGACATTGCCAAGATGATTATTTTTGCCGAGGAGCAGGAACTGGACGGGCCCTGGAGCGCCATCAGCGAGCGTTTTATCCCCTTGGCCCGACCCCTGTTGCGTGGCTTTGACCGCGCCGGGCTCGACGCATTGGCCGCAGCGCTGGATGATCTACGCTTGGATGTCGAGAAGTTATTGGAAATTCACGTTAATTGTACAAAATCAAACGCCAGTGACGTTCAAAATGAACGGCACATACAGAATCAAAATCCCGACTCTTCATTTGAACTTGAACCCGGCTTTAGAAAAGACCAGGGGGCAAATACCGAAGCTGACTGGAACGATGACAGCGAAGTGGAAAGCAGTGAAAGGGGTGATGGCGGGCTGGCCAACCACCCGATACATTCCCGCAACAAATTACCGCCAAAAGCCTTTCCGCTCGGCTTGATCCTGAAGGCTTGCCCGGACATTGTCGATTACGCCCTGCGCGGCATCGAGAGCTGGTCGGACCTGGTGCAGACGGCCAATCTGGTCCGGGTGACGCTCGGGATAAGCCCTGACGCGTGGAACCAGGCGGTCGAAACCTTTGGTGCCAATGAAGCGGCAATTGTCGTGGCCGCGATCCTGCAAAAGGGGGAGGCCATCACGAGTCCTGGCGGCTACCTCCGGTCGCTTACCGACAAGGCCCGTTCCGGTTCGTTCTCCGCGGGTCCCTTGCTGATGGGATTGTTGAAGGCAAACCAGAAGCAGCAAGAGGCGAGGGCAGGGTGAAAAAAACGATGGTTAACAAAAGCTTGATGGTCCCCGCGGCATCCCAGGCATCGACCTCGCAGCGATCCGGTGCTAAGCCCGCATGATCTGCACAGAATCACGGACATGGAATTTTATGAGTCGTCTCGACAGCTTCATCCGCCGTATGACGGCACAGCGCGATGTTCTCAATCACATTGGCGAGAAGGTGAGGGAGTTGCATGGGCCGGTACTCGAGCTTGGCCTTGGCAACGGTCGCACCTTCGATCATTTGCGAGCCCAGTTTCCAGAACGCAAGATCATCGCTTTCGACAGGGCCGTCGGTTCCCACAAGACCTCGACCCCTGAACCGGAAAATCTGATTGTCGGCGAAATACGTGAGACCGCGCAGCAGTTCGCAGGTATCAACGCTGCTCTTGTGCATGTGGATATCGGGACAGGCTATGAGGAGAAGGATGCCATAACCCTGACATGGCTGCCGCAATTGGCGGTAGCGCTGCTTGCCCCGAATGGCATCGTCGCCAGCGGGCTCGAACTCAACCATCCGCAGCTTGAAAGCCTGCCGCTGCCACACAACGTCAAGAAGGGCCGCTACTTCCTATATCGCCGCGTCGAATAACAGGACGTCGAACTGTTTTTCGTTGATGGGAATTTCCCTGACCTTCGCCGGTGTACCCTCATCCTCCCGGAAAATCAGGCAATCCTCGTAGAATTCTGCAAGAAATTGCACGAAGGCGGTGGATTGGTCCGGTCCGTAAAATGTCGGCGAAAATTCCATGTAAAGTGGGATCTTGCGGGCGAACAGGGCTTGCATGGAGTGGCAGGCGAGAGGTTCGTATCCCTCGATATCCATCCAAATCAGACCGACGTCATCGGGATTTATTGCAGCTTCGTTAAGGATTGACCCGACCGGCCTGACCGGAACGACAATCTTGCTATCGGATGTATTGTGCCGGATGGCGCTGCTCTTGCCATGATTGCTCTGATGCTGAAAGAAGTCGATCTCGCCCGCGTTCGCTCCAGCGGCGCAATTGACCAGGATTACACAATCCTCCAGCCCGTTCTGCGTGACATTGGTGCGAAGCAAATCGAAATTGCGCGGATCCGGTTCGACACTCACAATGCGGGCGAACTGCCCGCTCAGGGCAAAATAGATGGTTTGGCTGCCGATATTTCCGCCAAGCTCAAGCAGCGTGGTGCCTTGGCGCAGCAGACGGCGCTCCTTTAAAATACCAAGCAGCCGGTCCACATGCTCGCGCTCGAAGTGGCCCTTCCGGAAAATTTTCTTGCCGATATAATCGCCGGGCGAAAAACTCATGACGTGATCGCCACAATCGAGTGTCATCGTTTGAACACGCGGGCCAAGCGAATTGATCAACAAATTCCGACCGTAGCGCGTGTCGAAAAGCCTGGAAGCCAGATTATTTCTGGCTTTTCTAAGATGGCGGCGGATCGATTTTGTGTCCAGCATTGATTGAGCCCTACCCAACATCACTCCTAGCGCAATGCCGAGACATGTAAAGCCCGGACACGTCCTGGCCAACTGCCCGGGTCAGACAAACCTCGCAGTCAATTCCTGGTGAATGATATAGACACGCAGTGGTTCAGCCCGGCCGCGAATCGAGATTTCCTGGCTTTCGAGATTGGCGGTGTCGGAACCGGCCAACTGGATGGTTGGTTCCGACACGACCAGCGTGGAGTCGAGCTCCTTGGCGATGGTTTCCAGCCGGCTGGCAACATTGACCGTATCGCCGATGGCGGTGAGGTTCTTCACATTGCCATAACCCATCGCACCGACAATGGCCGGACCGCTGTGGATGCCGATGGCAACACGAAGCGGCATCGAAAGCTCGGCGGACAATTCATCATTGAGCCGTTCTATTTCGCTGACGATCCTGGCGGCTGCTTTGAGCGCGTTGCGGCAGGCGTCTTCCGGTGAACCTTTCAGGCCGAAGAGTGCCATGGCGCCATCGCCGATGAATTTGTCGAGACGTCCCCCGGCGTGCTCGACCGCCTGACCGACAATGGCAAAATAACGATTGAGCAGGAAGACGATATCGTAGGGAAGCTGGGCCTCGGTCAGCATGGTGAAGCTGCGGATATCGCAAAAGAGAATGACGATCTCCTGTTCGCGCCCGGGATTGATTTGCTGGCTGCCGACGGGAAGCGCGCCTTCCGTCGTTGGCACAAGCAGTGGAACGACGCTGATGTCGTGTAGCGGCCGCAACTGGCAGGCGAGGCGCACGCCGGGATCTGCGTTGATGCGGTGGAGCGTTGTCTGTTCGGTTGATTCAGGTTTCGGCAGCGATGCCGCACCCTCAACGACCTGGACACGGCAGGTCGAGCAGCGGCCTTTGCCACCGCAGACCGCATAATGCGGGATCCCCCCGAGCCGGCTCGCTTCAAGCACACTGAAGCCGCGCGGAACGTTGACGATTTGCCCCTCCGGATAACGGATTTCGATCTGGTCTGTCCGTTCGCGCCGGCTGCGCCGTGCGCGCATGGCAAAAACAGTCAGCAACGTGCCGGCAAATCCGCCATAGAGTGCGTATTTCGTCATCTGCACCCGTTCCTTGCGCACTGCGGTCGGTGCAAACGAATATGCGGCGTCATCGCTCTTCGAACCGCCGTAGCCGGTGCTCGTCCCCGCCGGGCCGTACCCGCTGCTGGATTGCGGTGGCTCGCTGGCGAGTAGGCGCCCCGTACTGGCAAATCCAAGCAGGGCCAGCACCGGCAAGAGAATGGCAAAGGTCAAAAGGAACGGGGCGACCTTGTCGTACCACGGCCGATAGCGCAGCCAGAAATGGACTCCTATACAGCCATGCGTCCAGACCACGACGAGGGCAATCGATTGGCGCAAACCGTTCATCGGTGCGTTGATCCATAGCGAGCGGATGACAAACGCATAGACGTCCGGCGTACCCATGATTTGCGAGCTGATGCGTGTTGCAAGCACATGTTCAATGATCAACAGCGGGATAAGAAGGCCGAGAACAATCTGCAGCGCTTCCCGAAATGGCATGACGAGGGTGCGGCGCTGATAGAGTGAACGCATGACAAGTGCGATGTGAACGAGAACCGAGCCATAAAGAAGGACGGTGCCGACCGGATTGCGCCAGAGGGCGGTGAACCACAGCCGGCCTTTTTCCGCAGCATCCAGAGAGATCAGGTTCAGTGCGTGATTGGCAAGATGCAATGTCACGAAGACCAAAAGGATCAGTCCCGACATCAATCGTGCCCTGCGCAGGGAACGCTCGGACAAAAGGGGCGCTGTGTCGATTGATGTCATGAATACCCGGATTATATTCTAGCCGAATCAATTTAAGCGACGAATGGTGATTTGGCGAGAAGATCAATGCCGCCGCAAAAATGGCGAGATGAAGCCGCGCTTGCAATTATTGGCGGAACATTTGAAAGCTTGTTCCTATACGTCGTTTGAAGCACAAAGAGACAATGCAGATCGCCTTCTATGCCCCGCTGAAATCACCCAGTCATCCGGTGCCATCCGGCGATCGGCAGATGGCGAGATTGCTTGTGGCCGCGCTTGAATTGGCGGGTTACGATGTCGACGTGATATCGCAGTTGCGCAGCTTTACGGCGACGCCCGAAGCTGCCGGACGCGAACGCGTTGCAGAACTGGCAAAACAGGAGATCGAGCGGTTGTCACGGCAATGGCGGCGCGAGGGAAAGCCTGATCTATGGTTCTGCTATCATCCTTACTATAAAGCGCCTGACCTGATCGGCCCGCCGCTCGCCGCTGCGCTGGGTATTCCCTATGTCACCGCTGAAGCGTCCTATTCGAAGCGGCGAGATGACGGCGGCTGGGCCGAGTTGCAGTCCGTGGTGGTGGATTCAGTGCGCCAAGCGGCAGTCAACATCTGTTTGACCAAGCGCGACGCGGTCGGACTGGCCGCACATTATCCCGAGGCGCGGTTAGCGCGGCTGCAGCCCTTTATCGATGCATCGGCGTTTCGTGCCGAACCCGCAGCGAATGACCCGCACCGACTGGTGACGATCGCCATGATGCGGGCGGGCGACAAGCTCGAAAGCTATCGTATGCTCGCCGAGGCACTGGCCTTGCTCGGGGAGAAGCCGTGGAAACTGAGCGTTATAGGCGATGGACCGGAGCGCGTGGCAGTGAAGGCGATGTTTGCGGCGTTTGACGCCGAACGCATCGAATGGCTGGGCGAAAAGCGGGCCGGGGAAGTTGTGGATTTGCTTTATCGTGGTGGTACCTTTGTCTGGCCGGGGACGGGCGAAGCCTACGGCATTGCCTATCTGGAAGCGCAGGCGGCGGGATTGCCGGTTGTGGCACAAAAGACCGCGGGGGTGCCCGAGGTGGTCAAGGACGGCGTGACGGGTAGCTTGACGCCGGCTGGGGATATAAGCACCTTTGCCGATGCCATTGTGCAGATGATTGACAATGAGGACCGCCGCCTTTCCATGGGACGGGCGGGACGACGTTTTGTAATGGAAGAGCGATCGCTCGAGATTGCGTCAAAGCGGCTGGGCCAGCTGTTGCGGAAATATATGGTGCATGATGGATGAAGCCGCATGGCAGCCATTGCGAGAGGAGCTCGCGCGCTGGACAAAAGCCAATCGCATTGCCCGATTTTGGCTGCGCGACGATGACGCGGTCGCGCCGACCGCTGCGCTGGAACGGCTTCTGGTGTTGCGCGAGGAGTACCAGGTCCCGCTGACGCTCGCCGTAGTCCCTGCCTATGTGCAAGAGCCGCTTGCCCGACGATTGGCGGGCGAAGTCGGTGTGACTGTCGCGGTGCACGGCTGGTCGCACGAAAATCACGCAGCGGCAAACGAGAAAAAGCAGGAGCTCGGACCGCATCGAGCGCTTTCTGTGATGTCGGCGGAACTGGGTGAAGGATATAGACTGCTTGGAAAACTGTTTCCCGACCGCTTCGTACCGGTGCTGGTGCCGCCATGGAACCGGATCGATCCGTTGCTCCTGAAGGAATTGGCAAATCTCGGTTTCAAGGCACTATCGGTTTTCGGTCGGCCAAACGAGACGTTCACGGCTGTCCTTCCGGTCATCAACGCGCATGTTGATCTGATGGACTGGCACGGAACGCGAGGCTGCAGGGACCATGGGCAATTGGTTGAAGCGATCGTCAGGGAGTTGCGGCTGCGCTTCAGGAGCCACGATGAGCCTGTCGGCATCCTGACGCACCATCTTGTGCATGATGAATCCGCCTGGGAGTTTTTGCGGAGATTGTTCGCAGTGGTGGCGGCAACGCCGGCTGGTCGCTGGGTTTCGCTGCGGGGATTGCTCTAAAGATCGATCACCTGAAAATCCCGCGCGGCAAAGGCGCCGGCAAAGCGTTCTTTCGCCAGGCGCTCGAATTCGTCGAGTTCGTCATCCGTGCGATCCGGCGCGTGATGAAACAGCGCCAGTCTGCCGATCCTGGCTGCCTGCGCCAAGAGGGCGCCATGCTGCCACGTCGAATGGCCATAGCCGAAACGCCGCGGCATCTCGTCTTCTGTGTAGGTGCAGTCATAGACGACGAGATCGGCGTCTTTGATGAGCGTCAGAACGACCGGGTCAAGCTTGCCGGCTTCATGCTCGGTATCATAGATCAACGCCAGGACTCGGCCAGCAAATTCAACGCGGTAGCCGATGCAACCGCCCGGATGATTAAGGCTGCCGGTGCGGATCGTGACCCCGTCAAATGGTGTCAGCACGTCGCCGGAACGAAAATCGCGAAAAGCGAGACTGGCCTTGCAGATTTCGGGCTCGACAGGAAACCACGGCGGGCGCATGAACTGCTTGACCATTTCACGCGTCGTCATGATCCCGGCCAGATGACCGGACCACAGCCGCACATTCATCATCGGATTGTAAAGCGGCATAAAGTAGGGGAGGCCAATGATATGGTCGTAATGACAATGGGTATAGAAGATGTCGAGGTGGTCAACGCCTTCCAGTGCCAAAGCATCGCCCGCCTGCCTTATGCCGGAACCGGCGTCGAAGATCATCCGGTGCTTGCCGCATTGAACTTCGATACATGCGGTATTGCCGCCATACCTTTTGAAATCGGGACCCGATACGGAGACGCTTCCCCGCGTTCCCCAGAATTTCACCCGAAACACTTCGTCGTTCATTATGCTCTTTACACCCAATTCCCCTTTTTCAGGGCATCGTATCCAAACTGCAATCCTTATGCGAGGCTTGGATTTCGATTAATTTAGCAGCGGCGCAATAAAAATCTGCGTCAGATCATATGTAAGCGATAGCGATTTGGATTTTAAGCTTTATGACAATTATTGATACAAACGTATAAATCTGCCGACTTTCTTCACCACGGAACGGATGATTCATGTCTTCTTTGACGTTTCCGCCGATTGCTGTCATCGCCGATGCGCATTTCCACGATCTTTATGGGGACTATGATTTCGACGGCATCGATGTTGGCGGGCGCAAAATGACAGCGCGACGGCTGACCGACACGGTGCGCTCTACCCGGGTGTTCAACGAGAGCTACTATGCTCTGCGAGGGGCCCTGGACGAGGTCGTGACCCGCGGCATCAAATATGCCGTTCTGCTCGGCGACTATTCCGATGACGGCCAGATTGCGACGCTTGAAGCGTTGCGGCACCTACTTGACAGCTACACCCGCGAACACGGAGTTGTTTTTATTGCTACCCCCGGCAACCACGATATCTTCGGCCCGGATGGCAAGCACCACGCCAAACGCCTGCTTAATCCCGATGGCACCTATACGATCGTCGCCAGCGACGATGAATTCGTCGATGACGATGCAGACGGTATGGTGGTTACCAACAAGATGTATTGCTCGGGATACCCCGCTGGATTGCTGGCCTTGCCGGATATCGGCTTCTTTCGCAGGCCATCGGATTTGTATTGGGAGACACCGTTCGGGATCCATGACGATCCAGCGAAGCGGCTTTATTGCGTGTGTTCGGATGACGGACTGAATGAGTATCGGTTAATGGATGCGTCCTATCTGGTCGAACCGGTTGCGGATCTCTGGCTTTTGATGATCGATGCCAATGTGTTCGAGCCGCGCAACGGTGTCTTTGCCAAAGGGGATGCGGGGGCATTCTTCGACAGCACCAATGCCGGCTGGAATGCATTGCTCAAGCACAAGCGCTTCGTCTTGCATTGGGCGAAAGATGTGGCCGAGAGAGCCAGGCGAGACGGCAAGCGGCTGCTGACATTCTCGCACTATCCGCTACTGGATATGCTCAATGGCACAGCAGAGGACGAGCGGTCGCTGATAGGTGAAACGATATCCACGAAACGGACACCGACAGATGCGGTGGCGCGTGCGGCCATTCATGCAGGCATCGGCGTTCATTTCAGCGGGCATCTTCACATCAATGATACGGCGCTGGTGCGCCGCGGCAAAGATTTCCTCGTCAATATCGGCGTGCCGTCGCTTGCAGCCTTTCCACCGGCCTTCAAGGTGGTAACGCTGGGCAATACAGAGTTAAGGGTTGAAACGGTCAGCATCGAGCACCTGCCGGTCGACCCTGTCATCAATCGACAATATCGTACCGAGATCAATGTCACAGGCAAGAACACCGGTCGTATGCTGGATGCCACTGATTATGGAGATTTCCTGTCGGAACATATGGACCAGCTGGTTGTGCATCGCTATTTGCGCCGCGAATGGCCCAACAACATGGCGAGAACCATGTCGCGGCTCAATCTTGGCGATTTGTACGTGCTCAGCCAATGGGAGCAGGCAGTTCCGATCGAGAACGCCGAGGCAGTTGTTCAAGCGCAACGCGCCTTCAAAACCTCTGGCGATTATAGTGCAAACGCGCTTGGACAGCTTGATTTTATCCCGGTACTCAGTCTGCTTGGCGATTGGTATCGGCTGCGTATGGGCAGTGAACTGGCATTGGATCGCATATCGCCGGATCGGCTTGCGGCCTATCGTTTGCTGATCGAGATGTACGCAAGCTCTTGCGCACTTGAGACTGGCGGCGCTCAGGAAAAATTCGCGCGCCTGTTCCGCATGATGGGGCAATATCTGTCGGACCTGCCCTCGCGTGACTTCCGGATCAATCTCACCAGCGGGTCAATCACGCGCAACGAAGACCAGTCAGCCGATGATTGAAGGCAGGTGAAGGCAGCATCAGCTGAGCCCCGCTATTTCGCCGCCTGCTTCTGCTTGCTGCGCGCTTCGCTGAGTTCGGTTGTTGTGTGGCTCAGGCGGTCGGCAAGAACACGCATGATCTCGATGGTCATCTCCGGATAGTCACTCAGGAGCTTGAGAAAGTGATCCTTGCTGATGCGCAAGGCCTCGAGTGCGGAGTTTGCCCGGACCGTCGCAGTTCGCGAAACGTCACAGAGGATTGCGATTTCACCGACGATGGAATCGTGCTCTATCTCCGCAACCTTGATTTCACCGCTGGGGGAATCTGACAGAATATCAGCACCGCCAGTGAGGATGACATAGGCTGCATCGGCTGGATCACCCTGGCGAAACAGGATCTGGCCGGATTTGTAGCTGACGCGCTCGGATGTGAAGGCCAGAAGCTTGAGCTTGGCTGGCGCAACGCCCGAAAACAGCGGTACCCGCCGCAACATTTCAACTTCATCTTTCAGCAGCATGAACGTCCACCACCCCCTGATAGAGACTTTTCGATAATTTCAGCCAGACGGGCGTAAAGCTGAATTCTCAAAAGATCTCCTGTTCCCCTTATGACACCAGCTCCTTGAATATACCGTTTTTCTCAAGGAGAGTCGCGTGTGTTCCATCTTCGACCAGTGTTCCCTTGTCGAATACAATCACGCGATCGAACAGATTGGCAAGTGCAGTGTTTGACAGAACCCAGATGATCGCAGGCGCGTGGCCCTCTTCGTGCAGGTCCTCCATGATGTTGTGTGTGATGTGGTCTTGCACGCGTTGATCAAGCGCGGGCAGTGGACGATTGAATATCACGTAGTCAGCACGCTTGAGCAGGGCTCTGGCAACATTGAGCTTCTGTCGCTGCACATTGGTCAATCGCTTGCCACCTGATCCGACATCGAAATCCATGCCAATCGAAAGGACGCTTTCGAACAGTCCGAGACGGTCGAACAGGTCGCGCAAAATGGTGCGTAGGCGATCCGAACCATCGGCCTGGGTGAAGCCGATCCTGCCGAAAAGGACATTATCGAGAAGCGTGGCCGTTGAGATAAAACGTTCAGGATCATAGCGTTCAATGACTGCTTTGAGATCGTCCGGCATATTCTGGTGGAAACGTGCGCGCGCATCGACGATCTTGGCCATGAGCTGGCTGTTCAGAAGACCAAAGCGATGCCTTGGCTCGATGTAGGAGAAGCTCAGGCGGATTATGCTTGTTCGTTCGTCTGCCGACGCCGCGTCGATACCGCGGCCCTGCAATTTTTGCAGCAACACCTGATAGGCCGGGATGTCATCGGCGGTCATGAAGGTCAGCTGCTGGAAGAACGGATGATCCGGCGGCAGATCCTCGAAGAGCTCGACGGCATTGGCCGCGATCTCCAGACCCATATTGTAGAGATCGATGTAAAGGTCGTTCTCACGCAACACCGAGCGGAAATAGGGATGTGCGGCCAGTTTGCGGTTCGTCATCATCGGACGTCTCATGCTGCCGAACAGCAGATTTTCACCAACGGTGGCTTGAGGATTATATTCATCCAGCTTGAACGGAACGACGAGATCGTCGAGATCTTCCTTCTTCAATCGTTTGCGCAGCGCCTGACGCAATTCGACAATGCGATCGGTCAGATCAGCGTGTGTCTTGATGTCGACATTAGAACGCAGCGCCATGTCGAGAATGTCCTGGGAAATCAGAACGGCATCGAGTACCGGACGCACCACCTTGAATAGATCGTCGGGCCCTGTCACGCCCGCGGAGACGTAATCGACCCAGTCGCTGTTAACGTCGAGTTCGGGATTGCCCGCGCGGCGCGCTTCGTTGATGTTCCATTTGTTCTTCGCAGCTTTCGCTCCTTCATACTCGACCTTGGTCAGGGGCGCATGCTTGAGGCCATAAAGCAGATTATCGCGCAAGGTTCCGTGGAAGAAGTAGGTATCGGATGCCGCATAGGCGATGCGGCGGCCGGTTACTGATTCTGGCAGTTCGAGGATGTCTTTGCCATCGATGGTGATGCGACCCTGCTCCGGCCAGATAAGGCGTGCGAAGGCTTCGGCAAGGGCCTCGGCGCCGCTTCCGCTGTTGCCAACGATGGCGGCAGTCTCGCCCGGTTTGATCTCCAGCGTGACATGTCTGAGCAAGGGCGCACCGCTGTCATCGGAAAGTGTCAGGTTGACCGCGTGCAGCGAATGCTCAAGGCGGTTGACGGGATCGGGCGCCAGAGCCTGGATTCTTGGATCAACGAGCATGTCGACGTTGAACTGTTCTACCACCTGGTTGTACTTGACCTGGACATCCTGACGGGCCTGGTCCCAATCGATCAGCTCTTTCAACGGCCCCGGCAGGTCCTTGTAGGCATTGATGACGGCAACGAGCTGGCCGATATCGAGTCTTCCCTGCAACGCCAGAAAGCCACCGATCGAATAGAATAGAAACGGAGTGACCTGTGCGAGGAAATTGTTGATGAATTTGACCAGGAACTTCCATTGATAAAGATCGTACCGTATCGAGAAGATCAGGCCCAAACGCGAGGCGATGTCGGCCCGTTCGAAGTTCGATGTGTCATTACCGTGAATGGTACCAATGCCATCGACGATCTCACCCACACGGCCAGACAGTTCGCGCGCCGTGAGCTGACGTTGGCGTCCGAGTTCAAGCAACCGTTTGCGCATGCGGGGAATGACCACGCCCTGGACCGCGACAATGCCTGCGGCAATCATACCAAGCCAGAAATTCTGCATGATGATGAAGACGAGAGCCGTGATAGCTTGTCCGCCTAACAATGCCGGCTGAACGAAGGCGTCCCCGGTGAAACCGCCCATGGGTTCGACTTCATCCTTGATCATCGTCGCAATTTCCGCGGATTTTACCCGCTTGAATTGCGCCGGCGGAAAACGCAGCACGCGGTCAATCAACTCGAAGCGAATTCGTCGCAACATGCGCTCGCCGAGACGGCCCTTGTAGGTGTTGATATAAAGCTTGAACAAACCGTTGATGATGACGAGCAGCAGGAAAACCAGGCTCAACGCCATCAATGTCTGGAAACGCGTGAGTTCAAGGCCGTCGAAAAACACCACCTTGCCGAAAGCGGGGACGTCATATTCGAGATGCATGAAGGTGCGCGTCGCGCCCGGGGTCTCGAAACCGTTACCCTGGATGGGACCGTTGACGATCTGTTTTGGCAGGTCGAAAGACATGAAATACGGAATCATCGAGACAGCTACGACGAACAGAATCCATATCTGCTGCAGCCGCGTGTTCGACCAGATATAGCGTGTTAGACTTGTTTCCATGGGCGACCGTGGGCTGTGAATTCAGCTGGAATTTCAAATACTGAAACGTTTGAAGAGTACATGGACGAACTCCATGATTGAATCGTCCCAGCCTACAGCATCGGGTTCGTGAAGGCTATACGACATGGGGACGGAAGGTCGCGTTGTCAATTGGCAGGCGTCGGCATCTGGTTGTGGTGCTGTCGCTGAGGGACATTGCCTGCCTAGAGGAGGTGTCGCAACACCTCAGCCGTGCGCTCGGCGCCGCCGAGATCAAGCATATGTGATGATGGCTTTGGCTGCGCCAGCGCGGCCGCAAGGGCATTGCCGAGAATATCGGCGTTGAGACTGTTTTCGGGCAAGGCGATGGCGAGGCCGAGGGTGTCCAGCCGTGCGGCCCGTACACTCTGTTCCGTTTCGCCACCGGCCGCGAAAGGGACAAGGATGGACCGGCACTGCGCCCGCAGAATATCGCATACCGTGTTGTATCCTGCCTGCGAAATTGAAAGCTCGGCTCCTTTGAGCAATGATGGAAAATCCGCGCGGAAACGGACGACGCGCACATTGCCGGGTGCCTGTGCCGACAACGCCTTGAAATCGCGTTCCGGCAGATTGGGTCCGGTAATCAGGCACCAGGATCCGCCGAAGGCCGATTGCTTTGCCACTTCCAGACTTGAGCGGATCAGATCGAGCCCCACGGCGCCGCCACCGGCAGACACAACGATATCAAAGACTTCCGATGGCTCGGCCGGGTCAGGGCCCGCAACCAGACCGGTATAGATAATCTTGTCGGCGATCTCCTTTGCCAAGGGAAACGTATCGGCAAGCGTTGCAAATGACGGGTCGCCATGCACCAGGATATGGTCGAACTGTGCTTTGATGATGCGAACCGTCTCTTCATCACGCCCGGGCTTGGTGCGCTCCTGCAGGATATCACGGACGGAACTCAGAAGCTTCGGCCGCGGCGACATTGCCTTAATGGCATCCAGCAATGGCAAAAGTTCGAATCGCATCTGCCTGCGTCCAAAAGGGAACGCTTCGATGATGACCATAGATGGGTTGATTTGGTGAAGCGCTTCGAGCAGGAGATCGCGGCGGCGCGCCAGAAATTCATCGTCAACCGCATTACCAAACTCATCTGCCAGACCTGAAAATCCGGCATTGCCCGCAAGCACTGTGGGCAATGCGACAGATTTGACATCGGGTCCCGGAAAACCTGAAACCTTCGATCCACCCGTTACCACCGTGACATCGAACTTGTCAGCGGCGAGCGCCGCGGCTACGCGGCTGGCGCGGGCGAGATGACCTATGCCAAGCAGATGCTGGACGTAGAAAAGGACGCGCGGTTCGCTCATGGTTTTTGCCATTCGCTCTCAAAAAGGCGGGTCAATTGGCGGATGCTCGCATTATGGTCGAAGTGTTCGCGTACCCGTTTCTCGGCGGCCTTGCCCAAGCGGTATCGAAGGTCGGGTTCGCGGATTGCGCGTTCAAGTGCAACCGCCAGCAGCCGGGGATCTTCCGGAGGGACGACGAAACCGTTTTCTCCGCCGGTCAGAAGCTCGGGTATGCCGGAAATATTCGTTGAGATGCAGACAAGGTTTTGACTGGAAGCCTCAAAAAGGACATTCGGTAAGCCGTCGCGGTCTCCATCTGCCGCAACCCGGCAGGCGAGGGCAAATATATCGGCGCTGCGATAGTGGCCAAGGACATCCTCCTGCGCAAGCGCGCCTTTCCAGCTGATGCGGTCGGCGATGCCGAGCTTGTCGGCAAGGGGTTTTAACCGCGCCAGTTCATCGCCGCCGCCAATATGCACGAACCTCCAGTGCAGACGGGCAGGCAGCAGCGCCAGTGCTTGCAAAAGGATGTCGTAGCCCTTCTTCGGCACGGCACGGCCGACGCTCAATATCTGCACGGGATCCGTTCTGTCCGCACCGTCGCGGCTCGGACGGACGCCAGAGAAATATCCGAAGCGGGCAAGATCAAGACCATGATAACTCAGATGCACCTGTTCCTTTCGATTTGTCAGCGCGCGCATGTGTTCGAAGCCCGCGCGCGTGCAGGTGACGCTCCAGCGCGCCGCGCCGAGTTTCTCGATCAGTTCCCAGTCGGGAGAGGTCCATATGTCTTTGGCATGGGCCGAACAGGTCCAGGGCACATCAGTCATGATGCTGGCATAGCGCGCGACGGAAGCCGGCGTATGAATAAAATGGGCATGCAGCCATTCGCCCGCGTCCGGCCATTCATGGGCAAGGACAAGTGCCTGGCCGAGACGACGGATGCGGTTGCGCGAAATATCGCGACGCAGGTCGTTCCAGAATCGCCGGAGAAGTGGCTTGAAATTGGGCTTTTTCCGCGCTGCCATGAGGGCACGAAAGACTCGGATTGGTTCTTCGTGAAGATATTCGGGCAGATAGACGACACGCGCCTTGATCTCATCATGGATCGGGTGACGTTTCCTGTCCGTCGGCTTGCGCATGGAGATCAGCGTCAGGTCGAAGCCTGCCCGCTCCAGTCCGAGCAGTTCCTGTGCGATGAATGTCTCCGAAAGGCGCGGATAGCCCTTCAGAATCACCAATGTCTTGCGGCGTACTGACAAGTTTATTCTCTTATTCCGCGACTGCGGGCAATGGTTGTTCGCGTTCGTCCAGCCAGTCGCCGACGATCTCGGAAATATGCACGAGACCCTCCAGCCGCATGCCTTCACCCTTGCCGGTTTGCGATGGCGGGGGACGGTCCGGCAAGCGCTTGAGCACCTGTGCAAAGCGCAAGGGGTCCTCGGCTTCCTCTGGCAGCAGCATTTCGATGAGACCAAGTTCGGCGGCGCGCGTGGCCCGGATCAGTTGCTCCTCGCGTGGCAGCACGCGGGGCACGATCAGTGCCGGCTTGTCGAAAGACAGAATCTCGCAGTAGGTGTTGTAGCCGCCCATGGCCACCACAGCCTTTGCGCCCGCGATCAGTTCTTCCATGCGATTATCGAACTCGATAACCTGGATATAGGGAATTTTGCCCCCCTTCCTGACCAGTTTTGCCCGCTGCTTTGCCGGCATATACGGGCCGAGCACGATGAATGCCTTGTGCTGGAGGGTCGGATCCTGCTGATAGGCGTGGATGACGTTATGCACGAGGTCGGCCCCGTCGCCGCCGCCGCCCGTTGTCACCAAAATATAGTCGCCCTCGGGAACATGGGTCGGGGTGTTGTCGTTCGACAGGCTGCGTTGCAGAAACCCGACAAATTTCATCTTGTCACGCAGGGTGACCGGCACATCCAGATCGACGAGTGGATCGTAAAAATCCGGCGGGCCATAGACCCAGACCGTGTCGTAGAACTGATCGATCTTCCGCATCACATTGTTGTTCTTCCACTCGGCCTCGAGCAGATGCGGCGCGTCCATGACCTCACGCAGGCCCAGCACGAGTGTCGTGCCGCGAGATTTAAGATAGGCGAGGGTTTCCTCCACTTCGCCCTTCAGCCCCATCGGTTCCTTGTCGACGATAAAAATATCGGGTTGAAAGGTCTCGGCCGTATGCCGGATGATCGACTGGCGCATCTTCAGTGTTTCATGCAGATCGATGTGGCGGGCGAGCGAGGTATATTCGCCATTGCGAAGCTTGATTACGCTCGGCACTTTCACGAAATCAACGCGGGCGCGATAGTCGAATGCGCCGGCGATCGTTGCGCCGGATATAATCAGGATATTGAGCCCGCGGTAGTCCTCGACCAGCGAATGGGCAATCGTCCTGCACCGCCGCAAATGGCCAAGGCCGAAGGTGTCGTGGCTATACATCAAGATCCGGGCATCTTCGAAACGCCGCATCATGGTCAAAACCCCCTGTTTTGCGGTTTGACCCGCGCAGTGCATTCGAAACGATCGTGAGAACACGAACCCATCGGATTCTCATTTGCCTTATCTGTAGGGATCGGCGGCGTCACGCAACCCATCTCCCAAGAAATTGAACGCCAGGATAACAAGTATGACAGGAATCATCGGAAACAGCAGCCAGGGATAAAAAGCGATGACGCTGACGCTGCGCGCTTCGGTCAATAAAATACCCCAACTGGTGATCGGAGGCCTGAGCCCAAGCCCAAGGAAACTCAGTGCGGTTTCGCCGAGGATCATCCCAGGTATGGAAATGGTGGCCGTGGCGATCAGGTGCGACATAAAGCCGGGCACCAGGTGCCGCCCGATAATCCGGCCGCTCTTGGCACCCATCAACTGCGCCGCCAGCACATAGTCTTCCTCACGCAGCGAAAGGAGTTTGGAGCGCACGGAACGGGCGAGCCCGGTCCAGTCCAGCATGCCGAGGATGATGGTGATGCCGAAATAGATCAGGATAGGACTCCACGTCACCGGCATGATAGCCGCCAATGCCATCCATAGCGGCAGGCTAGGCAATGATTGCAACACTTCGATGACGCGTTGCACCAGCAGATCGAACAAACCGCCGTGATAGCCTGCAAGTCCGCCGATCACGATGCCGAGAACGAAACTGATGGTTATGCCGATAAGCCCGATCGTCAGCGATATGCGCGCACCATAGATGATGCGGGATAAGACGTCACGGCCAAGACGATCGGTGCCGAGCAAGAACATCTGGCCGTCCTTCGCCGGACAGACAAGATGGACATTACCCTCGATCAGGCCCCAGAAACGATAACTGTCACCACGACAAAAGAAGCGAAGCGGCTGAACATCGTTGCGATTGTTTGTGTACAGACGCTTGAGCGACTCCATATCCAGTTTCATTTGCCGGCCATAAACGAACGGACCAACGAAATTTCCGTCGTGGAACAGATGCACCCGCTGTGGGGGCGAATGGATAAAGTCGACATTGCGCGTGTGCAAATTGTAAGGTGCCAGGAATTCGGCAATAATGATCATGCCGTAAAGCAAGAGCAAAAATATGCCGGATGCCAAAGCGAGCTTGTGCCGCTTGAATTTCCACCACATCAAACGCGCCTGCGATGCAAGATGGATTTTCGCCTGCGCATCGGTCATCGCCTCGATCGACATTGGATCGAACGGGGCGGTGGAAACGTAATGTTGCAGGGGCGCGCCGGGCGGGGGAAGCGGTGCCGTCACTTGGTACTCCTGCCTTGCAAGCGAATGCGCGGATCGAGAAAGGCAAGCGCAATATCCGATATGAGCACGCCGATGACCGTCAGGAGTGCCAGGAACATCAAAAAGGAGCCTGCAAGATACATATCCTGACTTTGCAACGCCTTGATGAGCATTGGCCCGGTTGTCTCCAGTGAAAGAACGATCGCGGTGATTTCAGCGCCGGAGATGATCGAGGGCAATATGGAACCGATATCGGAGACGAAGAAGTTCAGCGCCATGCGCAGCGGGTACTTGACCAGCGTGCGAAACGGGTGAAGTCCTTTGGCGCGCGCCGTCATCACATATTGCTTTTGTAATTCGTCCAGGAGGTTGGCGCGCAAGCGCCGGATCATGCCGGCGGTGCCCGCGGTGCCGACGATAATGACCGGAATCCACAGATGGGAAAGAATAGACCGCGCTTTTTCCCAGCTCATCGGTTCGCCCAGAAACTTCTGATCCATCAGATGGCCAATCGATGTGCCGAACCAGATATTGGCGAAGTACATCAGTATAAGCGCCAGCATGAAATTGGGGATGGCAATGCCGAGAAGCCCGAACAACGTCAGCCCATAGTCGCTCCAGCTATATTGATGTGTGGCTGAGTACATGCCGATAGGAAAGGCGATGACCCAGGTGAACAAGATAGTGACGAAAGAGACGAGGATCGTCAGCCACATCCGTTCTCCCACCACCTCGCTCACCGGCAGCTGGTACTCGAAGGAATAGCCGAAATCACCCTGAAGCATGCCGCCAAGCCAATGGAAATAACGCAGCACCGGCGGTCGGTCGAAACCGTATTGATGGCGCAGTTCCTCAATCTCCTGCAGATTGACGGTTTCACCCTGGGCACGGAGCTCCGCAATCTGGCTTTCGAAGAAATTGCCGGGCGGCAACTCGATAATGGTAAAGACCAGGGCCGAGATGACCAAAAGGGTGGGGATCATCGCAGCAATACGCCAAAGGATATAACGCAGCATTTCTTTAGACCTGCTCCCCGCTCAGCCAGAAAGTATCAGGCATGTAAATGCCGAGATAGGATGTGGGATCAAAGCCGTACAGGCCCTTTTCGGGAACGTTCTGCAAACGTGATGTACGCACGATCGGTTGCAGCGTGCCATTGACAAGCCCGATCGAAAATACCTGCTGGGTATAGATGGCCAGCATCTGCTGCCAGATTTCGGTGCGCTCCGCCATGTGGGCGGATCGCTGCCAGCGCCCCAAAAGTTCAGTGAGCTCAATCGCTTCAGGAAGGTCCGCTGCCTTGCCCTGGCTGCCATGCGACAGGTAATGCATTCCCCAGAGCGGCCATTGCAGCTGATCGTCCATCGTGGGCGCCAGCTGTCCCGGGTTCATGTCGGCAGTTGCCACGCCGTTGTCCATGCCATACCAGATCGACATCATGATGCGCCCGCCCATGGCACGGCTGCGGAAAATGTCGCGCTGGGATGTGCGAATGAACAGCGCGATGCCGATCTTGCGCCAGTGATCGGTGACGAGTTCAAGCACATCCGTATCCACGGAGCTCTCGCCCGGCGTTTCGATTGTGATCTCGGCCAGCCGGCCGTCCGGGAGCAGGCGAATGCCGTCCTCATCGCGATTTTGCAATCCGGCCTCGTCAAGAAGCGCGTTGGCCTGTTGCGTATCGTGATCGATCCACGCATTGGCATATTCGGGCTTGAACAGGGGACTTTCGGGCAAAAGGGTATCAGCACTGGGAACGCCGAGACCGTAAAACACCGCCATATTGATTTCATGCCGGTCGATGGCAAGCGACAAAGCCCGTCGCACCCGCACGTCACGAAACAGCCCACGCCAGACGTCATCGCCGCAATTGAGATTCGGCAGGATTGCGACGCGCGAACCGCGCGTCATTTTCCACAAATCAACCTTCACAGGGTAGCGGTCTTCTGCGTCCTTCAGAAAGGTGTAATCGGCAAAATCAATGCCGGTTGCCTGCAGGTCGCTTTCTCCCGCGCCGGTCTTGGCGGGAATGATGGAGGACGAACTGACATTGAGCACGAAGCGGTCGATATAGGGAAGTTGACGGCCGTTCTCGTCGACGCGGTGGAAGAACGGGTTGCGTTCGAAGATGAATTGCTCCGCCGGCGGCGCTGTCATGTTTCGCCAAGGATCAAGCGTTGGCAGCTTGGGATTCTCCGGCCGGTACGTCCGTGACATTTTGATATGCAGGTCGGCCCACTTCTTCACCCGCTGTTCCTTCATCAAGGCGGAAAGCCTGAATTGGTCCTGATACTCCTTGTGGAACTGCTTGAGATAGGCTGCAGGCCCGACGAGGACCAACGGCTGCGGCCCGGCGAGATTTGGCAGGAAATCCGGATTTGGCTTGTCCCAGGAGTAGCGGATGGTCCATTCATCGAGAACTTCAAAGCGCGGCAGATTTCCATCGACACGCAACACCATGGAGCCACCGCCAGGTGTCAGATCCTTGTTGAGCAGGACGTCCTCCCACCAATAGCGGAAATCATCGACGGTAAATGGAGACCCGTCCGACCATTTGTGGCCATCGCGAAGCGTGAAAGTGAACACGGTGTCGTTTTCGGACTGAAAGCCCTCAAGAATATCAGGCTGGAAAACCAGACGTTCGTCATAGCCAATCAGCCGCGCATAACCGTAAATGGTCATGAACCGGATGTCTTTGGCACTGCCGATGATCGTGCGAACCGTTCCGCCATATTGCCCGGGGGTACGTCCCATTTCCTTAAGGCGCACAATGCGCGGCCGCTTTGGCAATCGTTGCGGAAGCGGAGGCAAACTGCGCGCACGCAATTGATCGGCAAGATATTCCGGCTCAATATCGCGGTCGGCAGCACCTGTCAGGTCCGGCAGCATCGCGCAACCCAAAGCACCGAGGCCGAAAGTACCAAGGATAGTGCGGCGCGTTACCACGAACGTAACTCCCTTGCATCGGCATTGCGGCGCGCCAGGACGAGATGGCCGCCACCAAGATCGGCTGGAGCCAGTGTCTCGCTGTCGCCATCACCGGCGAACTGGGCACCCCAGGAGTGTTGGTCCGAAGCGCCACCCATCTTCAATGTTTCGAAGTCAAGCGGCCTGTCCAGATCGGGAAAAGGCACAGCCGCCAGCAGCGAGCGCGTGTAGGGATGAACCGGGTCACGAAGTATTATTTCGCGCGGTGCTATCTCGACAATCCTGCCTCCACACATGACGGCAATACGGTCCGCCATATAGTCGACAACGGCAAGGTTGTGGGAAATAAACAGATAAGTGAGCCCGAGTTCCTTCTGCAGGTCCTTGAGAAGATTGAGGATCTGCGCCTGAACTGAAACGTCGAGTGCCGAGACGGGTTCGTCGCAAATCAAGAGTTGCGGCCCGAGCGCTAAAGCACGGGCGATACCTATGCGCTGGCGCTGACCGCCGGAAAAACTGTGTGGATAGCGGTTGAGATAGCGCTGGTCGAGGCCAATGGCCTGCATCAGCGCGCGTACCTTCTCCAGACGGTAAGCATTGTCGCCAAGTCCATGGATCTCCAGCGGTTCACTGAGGATGTTCTGCACTGTCATGCGCGGTGAGAGCGATGAGACCGGATCCTGAAACACCATCTGGATGCGGGTGCGCAACTCCATGAGCTCGTCGCCCTGCGCCTTGAGAACATCGATCTTGCCCCTGCCGTCATCAAAAGTGACGGAGCCGCTGTCAGGTGTGATAGCGCGCATCAATATTTTGCTGACCGTGGTTTTGCCGCTGCCGCTCTCGCCGACAAGACCGAGGCATTCGCCGCGCCTGATATCGAAGCTGATGCCGTCCACCGCTTTGACCAAGGTCTTGTCCTGCTTGCCAAACAGGCCCGATTTGCGGATGCCATAGGCTTTCACCAGGTCGCGAACGGAAAGAAGAATGTCCGGCGCGTTTTCGATCTGCTTTTTCTTTGCCCACAATGTGTTCGAATTGACGGGGACCTCGCGTAGTGCCTTCAGGCGTTCACCAGGCTTCATGTCAAAATGCGGTACGGCGGCCATGAGGCCTTTCAGATAGGGATGCTGCGGCTGACGAAAGATTGCGTCGACCGGTCCTGCTTCCATGATCTCACCGTGATAGATGACCACCACCTCGTCGGCCATATTGGCGACGACGCCGAGATCATGGGTGATGAGCAGCATTGCCATGTTCAGCTTGTGTTGAAGATCGCGCAGCAGTTCTAGGATCTGCGCCTGGATCGTCACATCGAGCGCCGTCGTCGGCTCATCGGCGATGAGGAGGGCAGGGCGGCAGATGAGCGCCATGGCAATCATGGCCCGCTGGCGCATACCACCAGAAAGCTCGAACGGATACATGTCATAGGTGCGACTTGGCTTGGCAAAGCCGACGAGACCAAGCATTTCTTCGGTTTTGGCCCGACGCTCGTCCTTTGTCGCGTCGGTGTGGATGGCTAGAACTTCGCTGATCTGATTGCCAACGGTGTGCAGCGGCGACAGCGATGTCATCGGCTCCTGAAAGATTTTCGCCATGCGGCTGCCGCGTAACGCCCGAATTTCAGGCCCATCCCGTGACAATTGCAGAATATCCGTGCTTCTGCCGTCGATTGGATCAGTGAACAGTATTTTCCCGGTGACCTTTGCCGTATTGGGCAGGATTCCCATAACTGACTGACTGATAACAGACTTTCCCGAACCGGATTCACCGACGAGAGCAGTGACTTTTCCCGGGAGAACGCGCAGGTTGGCGCCCTTGACGACTTGCAAACGTCCGCCAAGCATCGAAAACGAAATGCCCAGATTTTCGATACGCAACAGATCAGATTCCGACTTCATGCCAGCCAATTGTTCCCTCGGAGCCTTGTTCGTTGCTCACTTGAAATTGAACCTATCGCACGGCCTTGGGGGAGTCTAGCTGGCTCTATGTGACGATGACATCGCATACCTTTGGCGGAGGCTTGCGGTGATCAGCTTTGCCCGCAATTCAAAGCGATATGGCGTCCTGGAGATGCGAGATGCAATAAGAACAATCAAGGTGCGGGACAAATCCCCGGACCAAGCACGTCTTCACAGCGCGGCGAACGGCGGAAATTATCATAATATAGGGTCCACTCGGTCTTGTCGGCAGCTCGATAAGGACCAAATTTGAAATACTGATTTTTACCAAGGCCGTTGTCGCCGTGAC
The DNA here is from genome assembly GCF_020164455.1 of Phyllobacterium chamaecytisi. Taxonomy (GTDB): domain Bacteria; phylum Pseudomonadota; class Alphaproteobacteria; order Rhizobiales; family Rhizobiaceae; genus Phyllobacterium; species Phyllobacterium chamaecytisi. The sequence continues at coordinate 124,943 of NZ_JAIQWW010000010.1, read as the reverse complement.
CGATATGCCCTTTGACTGTCACGATCCATTTCTTGTTGGCGAAAATCTCGATGTGGCCAGACCCGTCAGGACCGGGCTTGGTGTAAATGGCGAAATCAATCCAGCCGGAATCTGGCGAAGGCAGTTTGTTGCCATGATCGGTCACGGTGATCGCATCGGTGCAGCTGTTGAACTGGCTACCGTCCTGAGGTGTCCAGGACACGTCAGTCGCTATGAGCGCGCGCATCTGGTCTGTGTCCGGCCGGAACCAGACCGGCGTTTGGTTGTTGGCGCAGGCCTGGACAGTACTTGCCCCTTCCGCTTTGGAAGGCGCGACATAATTGGTCTCGACGGTCGCGAACAGCTTGCCCTGGTTCAGGCGCAGCGCCAGGAAAGGACTGAAATCACCCACCGCGTCGGGCCCGATCTCACGCTTCCATTGCGCGATAAGATAGCGATGGTCGCCTTTTGGAATTGGATCGGCAAACTTGACGGCAAAACCATACCAGACGCCTTCCGTATAGGGCACACGACGGTCGGTTTTCTCCCAAATCTCAGCCCGTTCGCTGCAGTTCTGTTTGACGTTTGGGCAAAATGGCTTGACGCTCAGCTTCAGCGCGCCCGTACCGGTCTGCTTGACGTCGGACTGGAACTCGAAACTACCCGCGCGCTGCTCGAAATTCTTGCGGTAGTAAAGTCCGCTGCTTGCGGCAAAATCCTTGCCGTCGAAACCATCAAAAAGCGTGTCGCTTCCTGGCTCTGCTGCCGCATTAGTCAGGTTGAGAGTTGCGGCAAGGAGAGCCATGGCGACGATCTTTCCTGTCATTGCATGAATTTGTCTATCATGGGCCGCCGTTCCTGGGTCTTGGCATCGCGATGCAACAGCATAACCTGTTCTGCATCTGACAGGCCATCATAGGTGACCTGATCATATGCATCGTCAAGCTGGGCTGTTTGTTCCGACGTTTTTGGCAATAGAACCGTGACTTTCTGTCCAACACCGCGCAATTTTTCCTCGCCCAAGGTGACCCAGTCGCCACCACAATAGGTGGCAAATGCCTGACTGGCGATAACCTCGCGCGAATATTTTTTGGTGAGGCCCTGCAAGCGCTGCACTTCGTTGACGGCAGAGCCGAAAGCCGAGAAGGTCAAGCGGTCTTTCAGACCGACATTGCCAAACATGACGTTACCGACGTGCAGGCCAATGCCATAGCGAATATCGCCAAGACCGTCCTTGCGCCGCTCCTTGTTGAGTTCTGCGACACGTGCCTGCGCCTTGAACACCGCATTGAGAGCGGTTTGGCAAGCAATCTTCGACGGATCCTTATGACGACCGCAGGGATAGACCGCCAAAAAGCCGTCGCCCATAAAGCTGAGAATTTCGCCGCCACCCCGATTGAACGGGGCCGCAATGGCATCAAAAAAATGATTGAGCGTATCGATATAGGCTTGCCTGCCCTCTTTTTCGGCCAGGACGGTAGACTCGCGCATATCGCCCATGACAAGGGCGGCCCGGATCGTGTCGCCATCACCACGCCTGATCTGGCCGTTCAGGACGCGCTTGCCGGCATTGCCACCGAGATATGTGGTCAGCATGTTATCCGCGAGTTTGCCGAGGACCGCCATTTTAGCGGCAACTGCCAGATGGTTCTGCAGTCGCAGGAGCGCCGCGATCATGGCATCGCTGAACCCTTCCTTGCTGTCGGTTGACCAGGAACCCATCATGCCTTGCGTCGACTGACCGCCAAAAGGCTGCAAGAAAGCGAGATAATCGGTGACGCCTTCCTGTTTCAACTCGTCGAGAACGGGGAATTCAAGTTGTCCATCGACGTCGATGCGTCGCCGCAAATGTTCCAGATTGTTGCTGAGAAGATAGAAGTAGGGGCTCAAAAGGAAGCGTTCAGGCTTTCCGGCTGGGTCGTGCCGGTAACCTTCAACACTCATGCCACTTGCACGTTTCCAGGTGAATCCCAACGCATCGTAGAGTGGATGCAGCATGGAAAACGAGAGATTGACGCGGGCGATCGGCAGGCCCGCCGCCGCGATACGTTCGCAAAAGCCACGGACAATAGTCTCCAGATTTGCCCCGGCAAGCGACGTTTGTGTGAGCCAGTCGGCTACCTTGTCGAGAAGTATGCTGGATACGTCAAATTCGCTCGTGCTCATCCGGTGTCGTCCTTGCAAATGCGAGCCACGTCCACTTTCCCGCACCCAGTCGTTGCTCCCAAGCAAGCGTGATCGATCGCACGGACCTGTCAGACAACGGGAGGAAGATGAGCGAATCGGATAGTGGTGTCAACGTCGGCGACAGGGGTGATAACACCGCAATCTCACCGGTCCGATACAGCTCAGGCGGGTCGTTCGGCGGGAGGTCCTCTGTCAGTCATTGTTTCCATTTGCTCAAATGGGCATGTTGCCCAATCGAAACAATAGGCAATTGTCACTTGATTGTGAGCTGCCTGTCGACAGACATGTGGTTTGGTTTATTGAAAAATCTTCGAGACAGGTCGCGACCGTCCACGCTTGACAGCCAACGTCGTAGCGGCCATCTAAAACTGACCCGATAGCCGGCAGCGGCGCTTGTACAAGAAAGAACATATTGGCTTCGTCCCCTTTTTCCGACCTCTCCGCTAAAATCTCAACGCGGCAGGCCCACGCCGGTGTTATAGGGCTTGGCTACGTCGGATTGCCGCTGGCGATTACTCTGGCGCGCAGCGGTTTTGCCGTTACCGGTTTCGATATCGATCCGGACAAGAAAGTCTCGCTCGATGCGGGGCGCTCCTATATCGAAGCGGTAACGGACGAGGCTCTCAAAACCGAGGTGGCAGCGAAAAGATTTGCCTCGACAAGTGACTTTTCCGAACTTGCAAAGTGCGACGTCATCATCATCTGCGTGCCGACGCCCCTGACGAAACATCGGGATCCAGATCTTTCCTTTGTCGAGGCGACCTGCCGCTCGATTGCGGCGGCCTTGCGCCCCGGGCAACTGGTCGTACTTGAGTCGACGACCTATCCCGGCACGACCGACGAGGTGGTCAAGACGATCCTGGAAAAAACCGGTCTCAGATCCGGCACGGACTTTTTCCTCGGATTTTCGCCGGAGCGCGAAGATCCTGGCAATCGCGACTTCCACACTGCCACGATCCCGAAAATCGTTGCGGGCGACGGCGAGGAGGCACGCGCGTTGATGCAGGCCTTTTATGGCGCGGCGGTAAAAACCGTGGTGCCGGTTTCGTCCAATGCGACAGCCGAAGCGGTCAAGCTCACGGAAAACATCTTCAGATCGGTCAATATCGCGCTCGTCAACGAACTCAAGACCGTCTACGCGGCGATGGGGATTGATGTCTGGGAGGTCATCGAAGCAGCGAAGACCAAACCTTTTGGCTATATGCCCTTCTATCCTGGGCCAGGGCTCGGCGGCCATTGCATTCCCATCGATCCGTTTTATCTGACGTGGAAGTCGCGTGAATATGAGCTTCCGACAAGGTTCATCGAGCTGGCTGGCGAAATCAATTCCGCCATGCCGCGCCATGTCGTCAGCAAGCTTGCGGAGGCGCTGGATGTTCGGGCAGGCAAGGCGCTCAGCCGTTCTCGTATTCTTGTCCTGGGACTGGCTTACAAGAAGAATGTGCCGGATATCCGCGAGAGCCCGTCTTTGCGGCTGATCGAGATCATCGAGGAACGTGGCGGAACTGCACATTATCATGATCCTTTCGTTGACGAAATCCCGACAACGCGTGAATACATGGCGTTGAAGGGTCGCAGGTCTGTGGACCTCAACGAGACTTCAATCAGATCCTACGACGCCATTCTGATCTCGACCGATCATGATCGCGTTGACTATGCTGCTCTTGCGAAATGGGCGCCGCTCATCCTCGATACGCGCAATGTTTTCACCAGGCTGGGACTGATGGCCGGGCATGTCGTGAAGGCGTAGCCGGTTGACGTCCTAGGTCATTTTTGCTTTCAGATTGCTTGCTGCCATAGCATAGCCACCCATCGCGCCATCGATAAAGTGAATGTGGTCGTGGGCGCGTGGCGTCGGCACGAAACAGGTAATCAGCGCGGCATCCTGCCGGTGCAAGCCATATTGAACGATGCCCGTTTTCGCAGCGTTTTCGAGCAGCATTTCGATGCGGTGCGAACGCTGGCCATCGATGTCGATGGTCATCTTGAGGCCGTCGTCGAATTTGCGGAAATCGGAATTTTGCGACAATTCGATTTTGTAACGCCTGGGATCGAAGCCGCCCGCCGTAAGTCCGAGCCTGTCGAGCAGAAACGTTAAAATAATCTGTCCGATAATCGCGAGTTTGCGGGAAATGCGTTTACCTACCGGAGCGGTGGCCCGCGCTTCCACATCGACGCCCTTGATCAACAAGTTTATCGGCGGGCCTTCGGCGGGAAGTGGGTGGGCGCCGCGGCTTTGCTCGGCTGTAACGGCAATGATATCGCTAACAAGCCTCTGGAATTCCTTGCCGGCACCTGATGGCCCCGGCACTGCGATGATTGACACGATTTCGCCGTTGCGTGCCTCAATCGGATTCCAGCGGCAGGATAGACCGGTCAGGTCAGGCCGCGTACCGGAAGGAGCCGGTTCGATTGCGTAGGCACCTGCTTTCATCTGCGCTTCCGCCCAACTCGCCCCACCTCCGGCAAACATCGCGTAAGAAACGTCGGGGCTCACCCTGAAGCGGGCGACCCGCACATCAAGGCCCTCAGCCCGGATATCGCGCATGGGGACAAGGGCGGCCCGCAGGTTCAACTGCAGTTCATCGGCAACCCAGGATTGTACAGCTGCCAGCGCTTCACGAGCGAGCGGAACGGTGAATGCCGGTAGTGCCACCAATGCCCCATCGCCACCGAAAACGAAGGGATAGTTTTTCCTGTCGAGCACGTTGAGGAGCGCAGAGATGACACTCACGCCGGCCATGTTTACAGCCTTGTAGCGTCCCGCCTTGATCGCGAGGGTCGAATCAACAATGTCGGCCGTTGCCAACACCCAGTCATCCGGGAGTGGCTTATAGTTGCCGGGGTCGGAAACACCCTCGAAGTGTTCGAAGACAGGGAGCGTTTCAAAGAAGTCGCCAGATGTTTCTGTGATCATGCGCAAGGGTTAGCACAATCCAAAGTGGCGAGCGATGGGCGAACTGCATTGGGCGATGTCTGGACTTAGAACGGAAAAAACAACGGCCTCCTAAACTGGACAATAGGATAAGGGCTATCAACTGGAGATCGCTGTTGCGTTGTAAAAATGTGACAAGAAAGAATACAATAGTTCATCGACTTGTGCTCGGGCAAAGGTAGTGCAACCATATGCATGTTATTGATTCTGTGCCTTTTCAACCTGTTCGAATTTTTAAATTTTAACGAGGATACCGGCATATTTTGCTGCCACGAGGAACGGTTCACTCCCACGATGCATTTTAATCTGGCCCACTTTCCGGATTTCGAAGAAGGTTTTATAAGTGGGGCCGTCAAGCACGACACACTTGAAATGCTTGTTGGCATCAGGCAGCAGCTGAATTGCCGTCACATCACCCATGTTGGCCATAGCGATCAGCCTGGCCCTTATCGCGGTCCTGCTCCGGATATATCTGTGCTCACCACTGTGCCGACGGAATGGGTGATGCGCTATGCAGCCAAGAGCTACTTCGCCATCGATCCAATCATGCATGCCGTAAGGGCATCCAGACAACATGGAAACGCACCTGGCACCATCCGCAACCTCTCGGCAGAGGGTGGATTGTCGATAGAGGCGAGACACTTTCTGCGCGATTGCGAGTTGCGTGGTTTGGGTAATCTCTACCTAATGGTCGATGTTTCGAATGCACATGGTTTCCGCGGCGTTACGCTTTTTAGTTTCGACATTGAACCGGCACATGAAGTGGTATTCGTGGACGGGATGCGAAAGCGGTTGGCGACAGTTTCCACGCGCCTGCACAACGTGCTGCATGGCAATCGTAATCCGGGTCTTGCAGCGGTCGTCGCGAAGCAGTTGACGAAACGCGAAATGGATTGTTTGTACTGGGCCGCCAACGGTAAAACCGACGGTGAAATTGGCGAGATTCTCAACATCGCCCGCTGGACCGTAGTGACCTATCTGCAGAACGCCAAGAATAAGCTTGGTTGCTCCAATCGCACTTCAACGGTGGCGACAGCGCTGGCCCTGGGTGTCATCGAGATGCCAGCCATTGCCAGCAGGTTCTAGAACTTATTTGGGTGTCGTCAGTTGTGGCAGCCGGGCGTTGTCGAATGCTGCCGCGAGCAGCGCCGTATTATCGGCCGGACTTTTGCCCGTTTCGGCGAATCGAACATGATGCAGGTCGATCTCGGTTGAATCGGACGACAAGGTCAATCTGAAATAAGCATTCACGCCCATATTGCTGAATTCCAGATCAAGCATCACTTTTGGCGTTGAATTCCAGTCGAGTAAATACTCGCCACCGAGGCCGAAGGTAAGCGTATTCGGGTAAAAGGTCAGTTCCGTCGCAGAATTGACGATGTCGGCAATATTGCCGAACAGTTCGCAACGAATGAAAGCGATATAGTCTGCTACATCCACCAGGCAAAGATCGTGTATGACTTCCTGCAGATGCGCGGAGATGATCCCGACGCGGGCAACGGAAAATTGTGTTCTCTTCATATGCTGATCCGCTTGAATGTAGGCAATTATTGACGGCGTCCATTAACAAATTGAATAAGTTCGGCGACCGCCTTATAAAATTCCGGAGCTATCACGTGATTGACCTGGACCTGTTTATAAAGTGACCGCGCCAACTGGATATTCTCGAATATGGGTATGTCATGCGCCTCGGCGATCTCCCTGATCTTTATGGCGATGATATCTTGACCCTTTGCCACAACGACGGGTGCCCCGTCTTTGGCAGGATTGTAACGCAGAGCAACCGAGAAGTGTGTCGGATTTGCGACGATCAGTGTGGCAGTCGGTACTGAAGCAATCATGCGCTGACGCGCGCGGTCCCGGCCAAGTGAACGCAAGCGCGATTTGAGCAGTGGGTCGCCTTCCGCCTGTTTGTGTTCATCTTTGATTTCCTGGCGTGTCATGCGAAGTTCGCTACGCCAATGAATACGGGTCCAGGCAAGGTCGAATGCTGCAAGCACGGTGACGGCAATCGCTACGGAGGAAAGCAGGCGCACGATATGCGTGCGGATGAGTTCGGGCAACTGGCCAGGCTCGGTGATGATAGCGTCGACGAAGAAATGGCTGTCTTTAAAGAAGATCATGAAGACGATGATGCTCGCGGCGGCAAATTTCAAAGTGGATTTGAGGAACTCGACGCGGCCTGCTGAACCGAAAAGACGAGACCAGCCTTTTACAATGGAAACACGCGACGCTTCCGGCTGGATGCGGTCGAAGACAATGCGAGGCGCGTTTTGCAGGACAGATGCAAGGATACCGGCGCCAGGGACAATGATGAGGACCGGCAGCAAGGCCAAGCCGACGGCTGAGCCGATAATGCCAAACAATTGTCGCGCGTCGTCGGCACTGCTCAGCCGCCAATCGTCCGATTTATCCATGAGTTCGGAAAGAAACGAAGCAAGTTTTGCGCCGCTGGGTACAACGACGAACACCATGATGATGAGAAAAGCGAGGATCGAAGCGAGGATTGGCGCTTCCCGTGAGAAAGGAAGATTGCCCTTTTCGATGGCATCACTGATTTTTTTCTCAGTGGCTTCCTCGGTTTTGCTTTCCTTGTCGGCCGTATCCGCCATTGGCTAGCGAACTCGTCTCACGCTGCGGGCTCTTCGGCTTCGAGTTTGAGGTCACCGCGGTCTGCGAGCACAATAGCCGTGCGGGCAATTGCACGCCGTGCTTCTGTCACCGCATTGGCGTTGACGTTGGTCTGGCTGGAAAGTTCGGTTTCCACCATGCGCCGCCCGCGGGTGGACAGTGACTGCAGGATGAGTTCCTGTAACTGCGGTTCGCAGCCGTGCAAGGCTGTCGTGACGACGTCGGTCTGGATTTCATCGAAAAGAACGAGCCGCGCGCGCTGCGATATGCGGACGATATCCTCGAAGGTGAACAGCTTGGCTTTGATCTTGGCGAGATCATCGGCGTGAAGATCGGTTAGGCCCGCAAGCAATTCGTCGATCTCGGATTTTTCCAGCTGATTGATTATATTGGCGATCGTTCCATGATGGCTCTTTTCGGAACCCGTGTTGTCCTTGCCGGTGACTTCGCGCTGCAGGATGCCCTCCAGCATTGTCGAAACGGCTGCACCAACCTTACGAATGTGCAACGTGCGCTGGATGATGGCGCTGCGCTCACCTGCATCGAAACGAACCAGGAGTTTGGCAGCAATATCGGACGGCAGGCGGGAAATGACATAGGCGCTTACCTGCGGATGTTGTGCGGTCAGATAGGCATGAAGCACGTCGGCTGGAATGCGTGGCAGCTGGTCCCACACCGACTCCTGCGTCACCAATTCCGGACGGCGGTTCTCGATGACAGCGCTGGCCTCGTCGGCTGAGAGCGTTTCGCGTAACAATCCTTCGAAGCGCATCCCGGCCTCGGATACCGGCGCGCCGTCGGCGAAGGCGTTTTCGAACTGCTTGACCAGCTCTTCGAAATCACCCGGCGTGATCGGTTCGAGCTTGCGCGCGTGGCCGGCTAGCGAACGCAGATCATCGGCGGTGAAATGCTTGAGAAGCCGCGATGCGGATGGTCGCCCGATGGCCACGAGCAATGCCGCCACCTTTTCGGGACCTGACAGATCCATGATGGCGCTTGAACTTTGAGGTATTTCTTGATCGCTCATGCGGCCCGGCTTCCAAGAGTTGTGGTATGAATTTTCGATCAGATGCCGCTGCCGATAACCTCGGTGAGGCTGACGCCGAAGCGAGAGGAATCATCCTCAAGAACGATTACTTCGCCGCGGGCGATAACCCTGCCATTGACAACGATATCGACCGGATCGCCGATCTGCTTGTCCAGGGTGACAACGGCGCCGCGGCCAAGCTTCATAAGATTGGCGACGGGCATCGATGTACTGCCGAGCACGACCTGGACATCCACCGGGATGCCCATGATGAGATCGATGTTGGGCTTCGTGCCTGCCGATTTGCGGTTTGGCTGCGCATCATCACGCTTCAAATCTTCGATCGCTTCGTTGAGTTCGTCTTCAATGGAGTTCTTGTCGGATATGGCCATGATTTGGAGAGCCCAGAGTTAGAGGACGGCGCTTGCCACATCGGCACTGCGCACGATGCGGTTGACGAATACGGGGAGATTCTTTGCGGGAGCCACAGGTACGGCCCTTGCAATAGACGCGGGCGTTGCCGGGGCAATATCTGACTGCTGGACAGGTGTCGGCATCACCCTGACATTGTCCTTGAGATCATTTTTGGCACGTTCGACGAGGTCGATGGCGCGGGTGATTTCGGAACGCACACGATCCGAATCCTTCAGCCTGGCCTCAAGCCGGACGCTCTCGTCGCGGCAGGTTTCCCGCTCCGCCTGCAGGATCGCGAGCGCCTGCTGCAGGTTTGCGGCAGAGCTGGCAACCTGATGCGCCATGCTGCGGCTCATAGTCGTGAGGCGGTTGGCCCTGCGCAGCGCCGCAAAGAAGACGACGAGCGAGACCGCGGTCAGCGCGATCGAAATGAAATTAATCAGCGGCAAGCTCATCGAGGAGATCCTCTTCTTCATTGACGGAATCGGTGATCCGTACGGTGAATGCGCTGCCGGCCTTGCCAAGCCGACATTTGTAAAGCGCCTGTTTGCCGCTGCGCAGACGGACCTGATCGATTGCATCCTTGGGCAAATACAGGACCTGACCGGGGTGCAATAGGGCGACTTGCTCGAGCGTCATCGAACCTTGCTGCAGATAGGCTTCAACATCGATGCGGGCGCGGCTGACTTCGAGCCGCAGTTTCTTGGCCCATGCAGGATCGGAGTGATGGGCAGGCTGGCGAAGCAACCGGGCAATTGCTTCCTGCATCGGCTTGAAACTGGACCGCGGCAAAAGGATCAGGATGTGACCGGAGCGTCCGGTCGCCTTTAACGCGATCGTGCAGCAGATCATGCGTGTTTCCGTGACCGCTCCTGGTGCAAGATGCTCGGTCTCGACGAGGTCGCCGATCTGGAACAGCGGCTCACCGCCGGCCGAGAAGATATGATCGAGCGAAGCGGTAACATCGCTGAATATCTGTCCGGCGATGCCAAGGTCGACGGAGGTCAGCGGGCGCGCCGCAGCGCCAGTGTCGTGACTCGCGCCGGAACCGAACAGCGCTTCTACACCGCAATCGATAAAGTTGCGATCTGCAGCAAGCATCAGCCGCGATCCCCACTTGGCAACCGGAACCATCCCGACAAGGCTGGCGCGCAGGAGATTCTCGCTGATCGCATCCTTCTCAAGTGATTCAATGCCGATGAATTCCGCACCTATCGCGACATCGGTTTGAGCTTGAACCCTTGAACCGAATGAACCGGCAAGATCGCGGAAGACTGCTTCCAGCGATTTAAGATCATCCACCGAGAGGCCTGCAGCCCGCAGAATGTTCTCTGCGAGCGCGTCGGGTCGTCTCTGTTCGGCTTCGACCTCCATGATCGTCTTACGCCGCTTGCTGCAACGGGGCAGGAGCCGATGGCGTCAGCGTTTCCTGCTCGACAACATCGATGGACGGGCGATCATAGGCGGAAATAGTCTTGCGGCCGTACTCCAGCGCAATTTGGGGCAGTGCGCCATTCATATAAGCAAGCAATGTCTGCTTGACGATCATGTAGAGACGGTTTTGCTTCTCACGGGTTGTCTTGATCTTGGTGGCGATCGGGCCGACGACGCCATAGGAAAGGAAAATTCCGGCGAAGGTTCCGACCAATGCCGCGCCTATCAAATGGCCGAGCACCTCCGGCGATTCGTTCAGCGCACCCATGGCCTTGATCACACCGAGTACCGCCGCGACGATGCCGAGCGCCGGAAGGCCTTCGGAAACGCTGACCATGGCATTATAGGGTTTGAGCTTGTCACGGGAGATGGTGTGGATCTCTTCGTCCATCAGGGCTTCGATCTCATGCGAGCGCGCATTGCCGATGATAATGAGGCGGCAATAATCGCAGATGAAATGCGTCAGATCGTGGTTTTTGAGCACGCTCGGAAAGGTTTGGAAAATTGTTGATTCCGTTGGGTTGTCGATGTGAACCTCAACCTCGTTGCGCGACTTGGCACGCAATTCCCGCATCAGGGCGTAAAGGACCCCGAGCACATCAAGGTAGTCCCGCTGCTTGGGAATCTTGTTGGTAAAGGCTTCCATACAGGCCCGACCTGTATCTTTGACCGCCGAAAACGGATTGGCCACCAGGAAGGTGCCGAGCGCAGAGCCGCCGATGATGACGAATTCCCAAGGCTGCATGAGCACGGCAACATGGCCTCCCATTGCGATAAATCCGCCGAGAAGACATCCCATCGTCACGACGAGTCCAACCAGAATACCCAAGGCGCTCTCCTGCACGTTTATCGTTAGAGCGCTAACAGCGTCGGCTTGCGTGAACCTTGCAGCGATGGGCGTTCGCCCTGTGGCGCGCGGATCAGTACCGCCAGCTTCAGGCAAGCTTGATTTGACAAACATGAGCCAAACGTTTTCAGGAAAGGCGCATCATGATCAATACGATGACGGGCTATAGGCTGATTGCCGCCGACTTGCCGCGTTCGCTCGCCCGCGTCTCCAAGGAGCCGATCGTTCAACGCGAGAGCGATTATTATCTGAAAAATATAGGCAATGTGAAATCCATCGACGATTTCATGAAAGACACGAAGCTGTACAATTATGCATTGAAGGCGTTCGGGCTTGAGGATATGGCCTATGCCAAAGCCTTCATCCGCAAGGTACTCACCGAAGGCATCGACAATCCCGACAGTTTCGCCAACAAGCTTACGGACCCCCGTTACAAGGAACTCGCGACGACGTTCAATTTTGTCAAGCTTGGCGACAAGACAACTGCCCAACCTCAGGTGAAGCAGCCCATCGTCGACAAATATGTGCGCCAGACCCTGGAGGTCGAAACGGGCCAGCAGAATGAAGGCGTGCGGCTGGCGCTGTATTTCGCCCGCAAGGCGCCAACCATTACCAATGCTTTCGAGATACTTGGTGACAAGGCGCTGCTGCAGGTCTTCCAGGCAACCTTCAACATGCCCGCACAGATGTCCAATCTCGACATCGACCGACAGGCCGAACTGGTCGAGGACAAACTTAATCTCAAGGATCTCAAGGACCCCGCCAAACTCAACAAGCTGTTAACGCGGTTCACTGCCATGTATGAGATGAAAAATCCTTCCACCGCTGCGAGCGCACCATCCTTGCTGCTCGGAGGAACCTCTACGATCGGGATATCGGCAAGCATTCTTGCGACCCTGCAGTCCTTCAAGCTGGGTGGTCGTTGATGGAAAATTCAATCTATGTTGGGCTTTCGGCGCAAATCTCGCTGGAGCGCCGGCTCGATGCGCTTGCTCACAATGTCGCCAACATGTCGACGCCTGGCTTTCGCGCCACGGGCATGAAGTTCGAGGCAATGGTGTCGAAAGCCGCGGAAAACTCAAGTTTCGTTACGGCCGGTGAGAGCTACATCAAGACCGAAGCCGGTCCGATCACCCAGACAGGCAATCCACTCGATGTGGCTGCAAAAGGCGACGTTTGGTTCTCCCTCCAGTCGCCGGCCGGTCAGGTCTATACGCGCGATGGTCGTATGCAGATGTCGACCACGGGCGAACTCCTCTCCGTGAAGGGCTATCCGATTCTCGATGCGGGTGGGCAGCCTTTGACGATCGATCCAAATGGTGGACCGCCTGATATTTCTTCGGATGGAGCCGTCTATCAAAACGGCAAGCAACTGGGCGCGATCGGTCTTTTTACCATTAGCCCGAACGCCAAGCTGACCTATTTTGACAATTCCTCAGTCATTCCGAGCCTGGCGGCGCAGCCTGCTATCGACAATCCCAATGCCGGTGTAATTCAGGGTTCGATCGAAGGGTCGAACGTAGACGCAATCAGCGAAATGACGCGGTTGATGAGCGTATCACGCGCTTTCGAACGCGTTGACGCATTGCTTCGCGGCAGTGAGAATACGTTCTCCGAAGCCATAAAGACGCTCGGATCGAAGACGTGATCGCCGTTTGACCATGCAGTCACTTGCAGCAGCCTTGCCTATGATACGCCAACGGACGGGCAGCCTGGAGACGCTGGCAAGGATCGTGTCGCAGATTGTCCAGGAGCGAAATCCTGTTGTTGTCGGCGGCTATGTCAATGAGGTGTCGCGCTCCGCCATCGGGGTTCGTGGGATATCGCACAAGGTTCAACTCGGCGACATCGTGGCAATCCGCGCGGACAACCAGCTCCACCCGGCGGAGGTTGTCCGGCTCGAACAGACAAGAGTGCTGATCAAGCCGTTCGATGACCGCATCGTGCCATCGCTTGGAACACCGGTCTTCCCGGAAGGTCCGTTGCGTATTGCGCCTGCACCCGACTGGAAGGGCAGGGTAATCAATGCTCTGGGATATTCACTCGACAATAAGGGACCATTATCAGCGGGAACCGATCCGAAACCTGTGGATTGCCCGGCACCGTCGGCGATGAATCGCGGCCGGGTGGAAAGGGGACTGCGCACCGGCGTCAATGTCGTCGACGTCTTCATGCCGATGTGCTTCGGCCAGCGCATGGGCGTTTTCGCCGGGTCTGGCGTTGGCAAATCCACACTGCTCGCCATGATGACGAAAGCCACCGACTTCGATACGGTCGTGCTGGCTCTGACAGGCGAGCGCGGGCGCGAAGTGCGGGACATGCTTGAAGACACGATGGCTGGGAAGCTCGAAAAGACCATCGCCGTCATCGCCACGGGCGATGAAAGCCCGATGATGCGCCGGCTTGCACCCAATACGGCAACCGCGATTGCAGAATATTTCCGGGATCGCGGCGAGAATGTTCTGCTGATCGTTGATTCCATCACGCGCTTTGCTCATGCGGCACGGGAAATCGCCATCGCAGCGGGCGAACCACCGGTATCGCGCGGTTATCCACCAAGCGTTTTCAGTCAGCTGCCGCGCCTGCTCGAACGCGCTGGACCTGGTCTCGAAAGCGGCGGCACCATTACCGGTATCTATGCGGTTCTTGTCGACGGCGACGACCACAATGATCCTATCTCCGATGCCATTCGTGGCACGCTTGACGGCCATATCGTTCTTGATCGTGGCATCGCGGCGCGGGGACGGTTCCCGGCAGTCGATATTCTCGGTTCCGTTTCTCGTCTTGCACAGCATAACTGGACAACAGAACAACAGAAATTGGTGACCAGTCTGCGCGGCCTCGTCGCGCGCTATGAAGAAACGCGCGATCTGCGCATGATCGGCGCGTATCAGGCGGGTAGCGACCTTCTCATCGATCAGGCGGTCAATCTTGTCCCTCTCATCTATGAAGCCATGCAGCAAACGCCGACGTCGCCACTCTCGCAAGACCCTTACAACGACCTTGCGGCATCGCTTCGCCCAAAGGAGCCATCATGACGAAACAACAGGCACCGCTCGCGAAATCGGCAGCGACAGCGGCAGAGCCCAGACTAATTCGTCCGCGCGATAAACGCTTTGACGGCTATTTGAAGAGTGCCGGGTTCGCGCTGGCGGTCGGTAGTTTCGTACTGCCCTTCGTCATGTACTACGATATTCTTGATGCGCGATCGACGCCCATGTCCTCGGGCCAAAAAGTCAATGATCCGCTCGACCGGACCAATCAGAAGGTCGTACGTGAGACCCGTGGCAGGAACGGGGCATCGCCGGGCAAACCGAGCGAGGAATTTGACCCCATGACGACCGCCACGACCGCGGATCTGAAGGAAAACCGGGTGTCCAGCATCGATGAGGCCAGCAAGCAGCCGTTTCCCGGCAAACCGGTTTTTCTGTTACGCGAGATCGTTGGCGGCCTGGTTATGATCGAAGACGATACCGGCTACTGGTTCGTCGAAAAAGGCGCAACCCTCCCGGATGGAAGCAAGCTCGTCGCTATCGAGCGCGGTGATGGCAAGGACAGTTGGCAGATCAAGACATCTGACGGCGATGTGATCAGCCGCACCAACTAGTGAACGTCGTTTTGAACATATGTTCCTGGCGCATCGGGCCGCAAGTCTCACGCAAGTTTGAAAGCATAGGTTAAGGCCAGTTAACCGTGTCAGACGTGCGAGGAAAGATATGCAGGGCATCCATCTGTTCGAGCTGGCATCACGTCAGGCCGAATGGCTCTCGGTGAGGCAGGCGGCGATCTCCGGAAATGTGGCCAATGCGAATACGCCGGGCTTCAAGGCGCGCGATGTCGAGCCGTTCAAGGACGTGCTGGAACAAACGCAGCTGACCATGGCTGCGACCAATCCCAAACATCTTGAGATCGATGCCTCCGGCATCAGCGCGACAGCGCTGCGCAAGGATGCGGTGACCGAACAAAATCATTCCAAAAATACGGTCAGCCTCGAGGAGGAAATGGTGAGATCCGGCGAGATCAACCGTCAGTTCTCGCTCAACACCAGCATCGTGAAAGCGTTTCATCGCATGATGCTGTCAGCGGTAAAGAGCTGAGATGTCCGATCCATTGCAAGCCGCCCTCAAAGTCGCCGCATCCGGTCTTTCCGCCCAATCGACGCGCCTGCGCATTGTTTCGGAAAACCTGGCCAATGCACAGTCGACGGGCAAGACCGCAGGCAGCGACCCTTATCGACGCAAGACGGTCTCCTTTGCGACAGAGCTTGATCGCGCCACCGGCGTCGAAACAGTACGCATTGCCGAGGTCGGTAAGGATACCTCTGCCTTTACCGAAGAATATGACCCGAGCCATCCGGCAGCCGATGCCAATGGCTATGTGAAATTGCCCAATGTCAGCATGGTCGTTGAAATGGCGGACATGCGTGAAGCCAATCGCTCCTATGAAGCCAATCTCCAAGTCGTCAAGCAGGCACGCGAACTGATTGCCATGACTGTCGACCTTTTGAGGAATTCCTGATGATAGACCAACTTCTCAGTGTTTCCACGCGTAACGCCCTCTCGAATTTGGCGGAGACCGTAGCCCCAGGCGCAGCGTCCCACGCTGCAACCACTGGCCAGTCTTCATTCGGCAATGTTCTGTCACAACTGGCAGGATCGGTCAGTCATAAGCTTGAAGGTGCCGAGGGGGTTTCGATGAAGAGTATGACCGGCGACGTGCCGACCCGCGACGTCGTGAATGCGGTCATGGATGCGGAACAGTCGCTGCAAACGGCCATCGCCATCCGCGACAAGATCGTCCAGGCCTATCTCGAAATCAGCCGCATGCCTATCTAAGGATCAACGATGAAAGCGCTTACTATTGCTGCAACCGGCATGAATGCCCAGCAGCTCAATCTGGAAGTGATTGCCAATAACATCGCCAACATTAACACAACGGGCTTCAAGCGCGCCAAGGCGGAATTTTCGGATCTGCTGTATCAAGCGGAACGGACGGCAGGCGTACCCAATGCGGCAAACCAAAGCATTATTCCAGAAGGGGCGATGGTCGGGCTGGGTGTTCAGACATCGGCGGTGCGCAATCTGCATATCCAGGGCGGACTCAACCAAACCGGTAATCCGTTCGACGTGGCGCTGGTCGGTCGCGGATGGTTCCAGATCCAGAACCCGGCTGGCGAGACGTTGTATAGCCGGGCAGGCACATTCAACACGAACAGTACCGGCCAACTGGTGACCCTCGATGGAAATCTGGTCGAACCGAACATCATTGTCCCCACGGATGCGATCGAGGTCAAAATAACCGATACGGGCCAGGTGTTTGCAAAAATGGCCGATCAGACGGCACTTGTCGATCTCGGCCAGCTGACGATCGCAAACTTTGCCAACGAAGCCGGATTAGAGCCGCTTGGCGACAATCTCTACAAGCAGACAGATGCTTCAGGTGACGCGGTTGTCGGTGTCCCGGGCGATCCTGGATTTGCGACGTTGAAACAGGCCTATCTGGAGAATTCCAACGTCGATCCGGTCAAGGAAATCACTGATCTGATCACGGCGCAGCGCGCCTACGAGATGAATTCGAAGGTGATTCAGGCTGCGGACGAAATGGCTCAAGTCGTTTCAAAGAACCTGCGCTAAGGAGAATTATGAAGGTGGCAACTTACTCGGCCAAAAATATCATTCGCATAGTGGCCTTGGCCGGCTGCGTTTGGCCGTTTGCGTTTGCCGCCTGTGCCGACCGCATAGCGTTTCTCGTTCCATCGCAGATTATCTACCCGGGCGAGATAATCGGCGGTTCAGGACTTCACGAAAAATACTTCACTATCAGAGCAAGTGCGGCGGGCCAATATGTCCTGTCTTCGCAACAGCTTGTCGGCAAGGTGGCGCGGCGGACTCTGCTGCCCGGACAGCCAATTCTGGTCAATGCATTGAATGAGCCTGATCTGGTCGAGCGCGGTGTTCCGGTAGCTCTGGTGTACAGCACGGGCACATTGGTCATCACCGCCAAAGGCTCGCCGATGGAAGCCGGACACGCTGGCGACTTCATCAAGGTACGTAATATGGACAGCGGCATCATCGTCTCCGGCACCGTGTTGGCTGACGGCAGCATCCAGGTCGGCATGCAATGATGCGTTTTACAGCCGCTCTCCTCGTGGGGATACTGGCAGGTACAGTGGTCGTGAAGGCAGCTGAGCCGTCGCCGAATGCCAAACTATATGGCACACCTGGCGAAGCCAAGGCTGCATGGCGAAAGGCTGAAGCGGAGGCCGCACTGCAGAGAGGCGATGATGGGAACTGGGGCGGTGCCGCGTCGCCTTTGGGGGAAGGCGGGGCGATTGCCCGCTTGAAGGATATCGCCAACATTCAGGGTGTGCGCGAAAATCAGCTCGTCGGCTATGGTCTTGTCATAGGCTTGAATGGGACGGGGGACAGCCTGCGCAGTGCACCCTTCACCGAACAATCCTTGCGCGCAATGCTCGACAATCTCGGCATCAGCCCACCTCCGGGCGCCTCGCGCGTAAAAAATGTCGCGGCGGTTATCATCACCGCCAACCTGCCACCGTTTGCCGGGCGGGGCTCGCGCATCGATGTTACGGTTTCCTCCCTCGGTGACGCAACATCGCTTGCCGGCGGAACACTGGTGATGACGCCGCTGGCGGCGGCCGATGGCCAGACCTACGCAGTTGCACAGGGTAATATGGTCGTCTCCGGGTTCGTGGCTTCCGGACAGGCCGAAACCTTGACCCAAGGTGTTCCGACCAGTGGCCGTATTCCGAACGGCGCGCTCGTCGAGAAGGAAGTGACCGGCAATTTCGGCCAGGACGAACTTGTGGTTGAATTACGCGAGCCGGACTTCACGACAGCTGTACGCATCACCGATACGATCAATGCCTTTGCCAAGCGGCGCTACAACCAGCCGGTGGCCAAAGAACGCGACTCAAAGACGATCCGCCTGCGCAGGCCCAAGAATATTTCCGCAACACGGTTCCTTGCCGAGATCGAGGGACTGCCGGTCGTGACCGATGAGGTCGCGCGCGTTGTCGTCGATGAGCGGACCGGCACGGTGGTGATCGGTGAGAAAGTGCGCATTTCGCGTGTCGCAATCAGCCATGGCAGCTTGTCGGTGCGCGTCACCGAGACACCGACGGTCGTCCAGCCTGAGCCTTTTTCCGATGGCGTGACGGCAGTTGAGCCGAACACGGCCATTGACGCAACCCAGACGTCGAAGCTCGGGATTCTCGGTGGTACCGATCTCGAAAGTCTCGTCAAAGGGCTGAACCAGATCGGCGTCAAACCACAGGGAATTATCGCGATCCTGCAGGGTATCAAGACGGCGGGCGCTTTGCATGCGGAGCTGGTGGTCCAATGACTATGATATCAGGCATGAAGAAATCGCTCAGATCGAGCATTGCTGCACTCGTCTTCAGTTCGGCTCTGTTGCTGCCTGTTACCTATGGTATTTCGCAGGAACCGGCGGTCAAGCAAGAGAGCGGTCAAGAGATTGACCGCTATTGCACCAACATCAGCGACAAGGCGGCCGATGAACGCTATGCCATGCAGACACGCGAATTGGCACAGCTTCGCGCGGATATAGACAGCCGTATCGAGCAGCTCGACGCCAGGCGCAAGGAATATGAAGTCTGGCTGAAGCGACGCGACGCGTTTATCGACAAGGCCGAGGATTCCCTTGTCGGCATCATCTCCAAGATGCGGCCGGACGCAGCGGCAGCGCAGATGGCGCTGCTTGGCGACGAGGCCGCCGCCGCACTTCTTCTCAAACTCAATCCCCGCGTCTCCAGTGTCATTTTAAATGAAATGCCTGCGGAAAAATCATCGAAGCTTGCCCGGGTCATCGTCGGGTCACGCATTGTTCCAGCAGCAGAAAGAACCGCCCAATGAAAAAAGCGGCACAATCGATCGCTCTTGTCGGTGTTCTCACTCTTGCAGGTTGCGCGAACAATTTACGCGACTTCAATCGCCCGCCCGAAATGTCGCCAGTGGGCACAGGCGTTGGCCAAGGCTTCAATGTTACTGACCCGGCTTACTACCCGTCACAGCCGCGGCCACAAAAATATTCGCTCTGGCGGGACAGTCAGGCAAGTTTCTTCCGTGATCCGCGGGCAACCAATCCCGGTGACGTGCTGACCGTCGACATCACCATTGATGACAAGGCGAAGCTGGACAACAAGTCTGACCGGTCGCGTGTAGCATCCTCCGGCTATGGATTGTCCGCTGACATAGGCGGCAGCGGAGTGTCGCCGAGCGATATCAGCGGCAATCTCGACCTGAATTCGGATAGCCGCTCCAAGGGCGAAGGCAAGATCGACCGGTCGGAAAAGATCAATCTCCAGGTCGCGGCGATCGTCACCGCAATTCTGCCGAACGGAAACATGGTTATCCGGGGCTCACAGGAAATCGGTGTCAACAACGAGTTGCGGGTTCTCAATGTGGCCGGCGTGGTCCGTCCCCGAGACATCACCAATCTGAACAGAATTCCGTACGACAAGATTGCCGAGGCGCGGATCTTCTATGGTGGACGCGGACGCCAGAGCGAGGTGCAACAGCCGCCTTGGGGTCAGCAGATCCTCGACACCGTCTCGCCGATCTAGGATTGATAATGAGTGCTTCTGAAGATACTCCATCTGCCCCGAAAGGCCCTTCGATCGGCGCGTTGATCGGTGTCGTTGCGGTGCTGACGCTTGTCGCAGCGGGTGGTGGATGGTTTCTTGGTGGCCAACTTGGCCTTGCCGAAGAGGCCAAGCCCGAGGGGGAAAAACCCGCCATCGCGGCGGAATTGCCTACCGGCAGCGTCGTTCCGCTGAAACCCATACTCACCAACATCAAGATACCGCAGGACGTATGGATCCGGCTCGAAACCGGCGTCGTGGCGCGGCCCGGTGAGAAAGTTTCGGACGAGCTTGCCGCGACGGTCGCTGGCGATTTCACGGCTTTCATGAGAACTGTCAATTTGATGCAGCTGCGTGGTCCGGCAGGCATCGAGTATCTGAGGACGGATCTGCAGGAGCGCGCGGTGATACGCTCCCAGGGCAAGATCGAGAAAGTCTATATCTGGGCGCTGGTGATGGAATGAAAAGACGGTTTCTGACGCCAGCATTCCTTCTGGTTCTCACCGGGACGGCGATGGCGCAAACCTCGCTGCTCGAGGGTTTGCTCCCGCCCGGCAGTGCATCGACCAGCGGCCAGATCATGCAGATGCTGGCGGCGCTGACGGTACTGTCCATCGCACCGGGCCTCTTGATCATGGTGACCAGCTTTACCCGCTTCGCCATTGCTTTTTCGATGCTGCGCTCAGGCTTGGGCCTGCAGACGACGCCGGCCAACCTGGTGATGATCAGCCTTGCCTTGTTCATGACATTCTATGTCATGGCGCCTGTATTCGATCGAGCCTGGCAAAATGGCGTCCAGCCGCTGGTCAACAATCAGATTACCCAGGAAGTGGCTATCAACGAGATCGCCACACCGTTTCGCGAGTTCATGCTGCGACAGGTGCGCGACAAGGATCTGCGCCTCTTCGAGGACCTGGCGGACGAGTCATTTCGCACCAAGGCCAATGATGTCGTCGACATGCGCATCCTCATTCCAGCCTTCATGATCTCTGAACTGCGCCGCGGTTTCGAGATCGGTTTCCTGATCGTATTGCCCTTTCTGGTAATCGATCTCATCGTTGCGACGCTGACAATGTCGATGGGCATGATGATGCTGCCGCCAACGGTGCTGTCGCTCCCCTTCAAGATCCTGTTTTTCGTGCTCATCGATGGCTGGAATATTCTCGTCGGCAGCCTGATCCGTTCGTTTTCGTAAAGGCTGACCAGCACTTGCCAAGAAGAAAAAAATTAACGCTTAGTGTTATTGAAACTGTAATACTTATGTCGTACTCATCACGCCATGACGGGTTGTCATCAAGACAATAGGCATCATGCCGCTCCGTCAAATCGGTAAAATCCGATATGTCCCGATCCAGATATCTCATCAGGGGCTTGATCCTATGACCAGCATTCTTACAAACGCATCAGCAATGACTGCGCTGCAGACACTCAACACAACCAACAAGAACCTTGCGACCACGCAGGACCGTATCGCTACCGGCCAGCGCGTTTCCACCGCTTCCGACAATGCCGCTTACTGGTCAATCGCGACCGGCATGCGCACGCAGAATTCCGCTCTTTCGGCCGTCAAGGACGGTCTGGGTCTCGGCGCTTCGATCGTGGACACTGCTTACACCGCATTGACCAGCGCTATCGACCTCGCCAGCAAGATCCAGGCGAAATACGTTGCCAAGGAAACCCCTGGTACAGACGGCACGATTATCGACGCTGACATCGCTGAAATGAAGGCCCAGATCGTCGAGATGGCGAAGGGCGCAACATTCCAGGGTGTAAACCTGTTGGAGACTGGTGGCGCGGCACAGAATATCGTGACCGGCTATACATCTGGTACGGGCGTAACAACGATGAGCGTCGCGGCCTATGATCTTGAAGCCGCGCTGACCGCTGCAACATCGTCCTCAACCGTTGAAACAGCCGTCAACGCCATGAAGGCTGCTGCTGCCGGCCTTGGCTCTGCCAAGACTCGCATTGATACACAGCAGACGTTCACCGGCAATCTGATGGACGCAATCGATCGCGGCGTTGGCCAGCTCGTCGACGCCGACATGAACGCAGAATCCGCACGGTTGTCGGCTCTTCAGGTTCAGCAGCAGCTGGGTATCCAGGCTCTCTCGATTGCCAACTCCAGCAACCAGAGCATCCTGTCGCTGTTCCGCGGCTGATAACGATAATTTTTCTAGTTCAGATCTGGGCCACGCTTCGCGTGGCCTTTTTTGTTTTGCAACGATGTTCCGACACGAGGCTCTAACTTCGCGCAAGCTTCGCGCTCTATGGTTCCATCACGCGACGGTGGTGGGAATTGATGGAAAAGAACATAAGACAGACATTTGCGCAGCTCGGCACGGCGATGCAGAAGCTTGGCGCAAGGCGGCTCCTTGCTCTTGGAATCATTGGCATCACGCTGTTCAGCGCCATTCTTGTATCAAGCCTTTACCTCAACCGGCCGCAATACGAGACGCTGTATGTCGGTCTCAGCCGTGACGATGTTAACCGCATGGGCATGGCGCTCGGCGAAGCCGGCATTCCCTTCGATGTGAAATCGGACGGCACCTCCATTCTGGTGGCCTTTGGCAAAGCCGATCAGGCACGCATGTACCTTGCGGAAAAAGGTCTGCCCACCAGCAACAATGCCGGTTACGAGCTGTTCGACAATATGGGCTCGCTCGGGCTCACATCGTTCATGCAGGAGATTACCCGGGTTCGAGCGCTCGAGGGTGAAATTTCCCGTACCATTCAGGCAATTCGCGGCATCAAGGCTGCCCGCGTTCATATCGTCTTGCCGGAAAAGGGGAGCTTCCGTCGTGGCGATCAGGCGCCATCCGCGTCGGTTGTCATTCGTACCGAAGGCGACTTCGCCATCGAATCAGCACAGTCGATCCGCCAGCTTGTCGCTGCCGCGGTGCCGCAGCTTACAGCAGCGGAAGTCACCATTCTCGATACCAATGGCCGTCTGCTTGCCTCGAAGGATGACGGCACCAATGCGGGTGCCGTGATGTCGGCGACGCTGGAACAGAACGTTTCCGCTTCGGTGGATGAGAGCATCCGCAAGGCCCTTGCGCCCTATCTTGGCGTTGGCCATTTCCAGACCAGCGTTCAGGTCGCGCTCGACACGGATCGCCGCCAGACCAACGAGACGGTATTTGATCCGGAATCACGCGTCGAACGTTCGGTGCGGGTGGTGCGCGAGAGCGGCGATTCGAAGAATTCGACCAGCGACAATGCAACGGGTGTCGAACAGAACATTCCGCAGGAAGAAATCGCCAGCAAGAACGGCGATAGTTCTACAGAAAAGACTGACAAGCGAGAAGAACTGACCAATTACGAGTTGAACTCGAAGACAGTCTCG
The DNA here is from genome assembly GCF_020164455.1 of Phyllobacterium chamaecytisi. Classification (GTDB taxonomy): domain Bacteria; phylum Pseudomonadota; class Alphaproteobacteria; order Rhizobiales; family Rhizobiaceae; genus Phyllobacterium; species Phyllobacterium chamaecytisi. The sequence continues at coordinate 101,520 of NZ_JAIQWW010000010.1, read as the reverse complement.
ACGACCAGCGACAGTTATCAAATCAAGCGGCTCTCGATCGCAGTCGTCATCGATCAGGCGCGCCTGCTGGCAACGGCCGGTGTGACGCCGGCTCCCGACAAATTCCTCGAGCAGCAGATCGCAAAAATCACCGAACTTGTCGCAACAGCGGCGGGTCTCGACCAGAAGCGCGGCGACGTGATTAACGTGACTGCAGTCAATTTCATGGAGGCTTCGGACGAACAGCTGGCGCCTGCTTCAACACCGGTATCTGAGATGATCTTCCGTCAAGCCGGTAGTTTCATCAACGCTGCCGCTCTTATCGCCGCAGTAGGGCTTGTGCTCTGGTTCGGAGTCCGCCCCCTGATGCGTGAAATGAACAAGCCGCAAGAGGCTTTGCAACTCGCCGCAAGTTCGAACCTTCCGGTTCCAGGTTTGGCACCCGCGTCTAATCTTCCGGTCGTTGCGCAGGTTCGTGCGGAACATAGCCTGCCGTATGATGATCTCAGCGAACTCAGACGACGCATGCGTGTGCCTGCGCAAAATCGTCTGGAGCAGATGATCGACATGGATGAAGAACGGGTCGCGGCTATCCTGAAACAATGGGTTCACGAGGCAGCCTGATGGTCGCGCGCTCTGTCGCCAGTGTGCTGACTGATTTCACGCCGAAGCACGTGCCAGCCGACCGCGTCACCGTCTTTGCGGCCGTGAACAGGGAACGAGCCGACTTATTGGCAAAGATCGAGGAACCATCGGAGGATGTTGTTGAACTCATCGATTACGAGTTGAAGATCAAGGAGGCGTTTGTTGCGGGGCGCGAATCCGGCCAGGCGGAGGCCGCGGTGCTGTTCGAGGCCGAGAAAATCCGGCTTGAGAGGGAGTTCCAGGATCAGCTGGCCGCCGCGGAGGTGCTCTTCATGCAACAAACCGGCACGCGCATGGCGGAGCAGATCGGCGACGGGCTGTCCGCAATTGCATCGGACCTTTCGGGGTCGCTCGCTGCCGTTCTCACACCTTTGGTCGAAGAGCGCTTGCGCGAACGCGCTGTCGAAGCATTTGCTCGGGAGGTGGAACGGATGACCAAGCAATTCGCCGCTGTCAGCATGGAAATTTCCGGTCCATCCCATCTTCTCGACGTGCTTCGCATGCGACCCGAGATCGATCAGATGCGTTGCACCTTCCGGGAATCTGGCCAATCGGAATTGTCGATGAAACTGGATGATGCAGTGGTCGAGACCCGGCTTGGCCGCCTCATCGACGCGTTGAGAGATACCGCCGATGAACATTGATCCGGAAACGCACCGTGAGATCATAATTGTGCGGCGCGGCCGTGAACATGAAGAGGGTCATCACGGCGGGGTTTGGAAAATCGCCTATGCGGATTTTATGACCGCAATGATGGCCTTCTTCCTTGTCATGTGGCTCATCAATGCGGCCAACGAGGAAACGAAGGCCGCCGTTGCCGCCTATTTCAATCCGGTCAAACTGATGGACCGGCAATCGAGGCCGAAGGGTATTGAGGAAACCGACAACCAGGAGGGCAAGGTTCGCTTTGAAAGCCTGGATGCGACCGATGCCGAGACCAAAAGTGCGCGCAATGAAAAGCAGGTTCAATCACCACCTGCAACCGAAGAACGGCAGATTTTCAAAGATCCGTATGCCGTGCTTGCCGAGATCACCACGGAGTCCGGCGTTCTGCAAAACCGTTCTGCAGCGGGGGAGGGCGGCTCCAATCGTGCCGGTCCATCGACAGGTGCCGAGGGCGGAGACGCCTATCGCGACCCATTCAATCCCAACTACTGGTCGACCCACGTCGAGGATGAGATTTTCCCTCTGACGGACAGTCCGGTAACGTCGCCTCCATCCCAGGACAATGCGATAGCGCCAAAGCCGAATGAGGCTTCTGATGCAGACGTGCAAGTAAAGCAGGTGGCGCTGGAGAAACGAATGGCCGCTGGCGAGCCGCTGGCCGACGCGAAAGCTGCTGCATCCAATGATGTCAAGCCGGCGAATGCCGAAAAGACAGCGGTGGTGAAAGACGAAAAGCCCGGCGCGGTTGAGATCAATGCTGCCCGTGAACTTGCAGCGGAGATTTCGAAGAAAACGGGCGCGAGCTTGGATGAAAAAGCGCCTGACATTTCGGTCGTCCCCACTGAAGATGGCGTCATGATCCAGCTCACCGACAAGGTTGATTATGGCATGTTTGCCATAGGATCGGCCAAGCCTGACAAACGCGTGGTGCAGGTGCTCGATGAAATCGCCAAGATCATTGCCACCCGCAAGGGCGACGTGGTCATCAGCGGACACACCGATGCGCGACCGTTCAAAAGCGAAACCTATGACAACTGGCGCCTGTCATCGGCGCGTGCACATATGGCCTATTATATGCTGACGCGTGGTGGTCTTAACGCCAAACGTATCCTGCGCGTTGAAGGCTATGCCGACCGCGACCCAAAGATTCCGGCAGATCCTTACGCTGCCCAGAACCGGCGCATCGACATCTTTCTGAAGACAGCTTCCAGATGATCGCACGGCAAACCATCCGCTGGTTGTTGTTCGGCCTGATCAGTATGCCGCTGACAACGGCGCATGCTGCCATGCCCTCACCTGAGCCCTACATGCTGGTGCGATCCATGCGCATGCTGCAGGATCAGGTGGCGTCCGGAAAGCCGGAAGCATTGCCGATGCTCAATCGCGTGCTCGGCCATATTGCTGAACAGCTACAGGCTGCCAGACCGGAAGTCTGGTCGAAACCGGCAAATGTCTACGCCATTTTCATCTATCTCCTTAATGGCGGCAATCCAGAGGTTGTTCGCACCATATTGACCTCGGCCAATCTCGGTCACGTCGATCCCAAACTCGTAGCGGGGTCTCTGGCTTATGCCGATGGCGATACGCTGCGCATTATCGAGAATTTCCAGGAACTGCCGCCTAATGTTCCCATCGAGCTTGTTGCATCGATCTATCTGGTCACGGCGACACAGCTCGCGGGCCTCGACGCAGGAACCGCACTCAAGCGGCTGGATTATATACGCCTCAACGCACCAGGAACGCTGCTGGAGGAGGCGGCGCTGCGGCGTGGGCTGATGATCGCGGCACGTCTTGGAGACAAGGACAAGGTCAGGTTATTGGCGCGGAATTATCTTCAGCGCTTCGCCCTTTCCCCCTATTCGGAGGACTTCTTTCGCCAGCTTGTCGACGCCTTGATGGTGATCAAGGATAAGATAAGCAATGCGGAGATCGAAGAGTTGGCCTCCTTGGCGTGGCCCGGTGCCCGCTTGCCTTTCTACCTGCGCATTGCCCGAGGTGCGATCGTCGATGGCGATATGCAGCGGGCACGATTTGCGTCGGAACAGGCTGACGCCCTTTCAACTGTGCTTAAGACAGACGACACGCAAGCCAAGCTCTATCTGGCGGTCAGCAATGTTGGATCCGACAAGACCGGCGACGCCAGGTTCATGCTTTCGAAACTGCCGAGAGACCGTCTGCATGGTCGTGACGTCAATCTCTTGGAGGCTGCGATCGTGATGGCAAACAAGATTCTTGCACAACCAATTGCGGGGATGGATGGACTGCAGCAAGCGCCGGTCGCAGGCAGTGCCATTGCAATCGCTGAACCTGGCAGCGCCAAGACAGCTCCGGTCAATGCCGTCGATCCGATGATTGTTGAAACACGCAAGAAACTCGACGCTGTTGACGCGCTTCTCGGGAGGGCGAGGAAATGACCATGGGAGCTCAGATGCCGCTTAAGACAATGCTTGAAGCAATTGTCCGCGACAAGGGCAAGGACGCTATGCCTGACCAAAAGCCGGAGAAGGATGCATCTTCGGATTTCAGCTCAATGGTGAGAGCGGTTGGCCCGAAGCTGAAGCTCGACAAGGAAAATTCAAAGCCGGACAAGAGCTTGACGGAATCGCGCGATACAGCGGAGCTTGATGAGGAGGACAGGGATGTTCCGGGCGCTCCCGCTCAAGGTGTCTTCGGCCAGGCGCTTCTTGCTTTCGAACAATTGCTCGACCGGCAGCAGCACGAAAATGGCGCAAAGCCACAATCCGTCACCAAAGCCAGGGCGTCATCCAAAGCCGATACAGTTACAGAACCCATGCAAATCGTCGACGCGGATCAGGCAAGCGAAAAACCGGCCGAGATATCCGTGCCCGATAAAAGGCCCGGGAAGAGCGATCTGAAAGCCGTCACGAATACCCAGGTAGCCGCTGCCTTGCAGGACAAACAGCAACCCGGCAAATTAGTCTCGCAAGCCGGGCAGGACGTTGCGCCTGCGACCGAGGCACCCGAGGCACCGAAACCCAAGGTGAACATCAAGGCCGCCCCGGTCGAATACGCCGCGCCTGGTGAGGCAGCTACGCCCGCACTGTCCCCGTCGGTTCAGGCGGAGGCAAAACTCGGTGCGACTGCGTTGAATAATTCGGTGCCGGTACAAACCTCCCGCCTGCCGATAACCGATGTCGAGGTTCTTTCTGATCGCAGCATGCCCGGCGCCAGAACGCTGGTGATCCAGCTTCAGCCCATCGAACTTGGAACAGTAACGGCGCGCATGCGTCTGACGCCTGACGGGATGCATATCCAGTTGATGGCGGAAAACCCGGCGATGGCAGAACATCTGGCCAAGGACCATGACATGCTTACCAAGGCCCTGCAGCGGGCGGGTGTGGCAGATGATGCCTCGTCAGTCACCATCTCGGTCATTGATCGCTCCGGCGCCGCCTCGAGCACGCAGACAGGGCAGCAGAACCCGTCCGCGCAGGATCAGGCCGGCGCGCGAGCCAGCGGTCAGGGTCAATCCGGGTTCGACGGCTCGCCCGGTGACCGTTCCGGCAATCAAGAACCCTTTGGAGAGATGCGATCCGATGCGCGTGTGGAAAAGGCAACCGAGCCGGATATTGGGTATGGCCGTTCACGCGGGTTGGTTGTTTAGCCTGTTTCTCGCGTTGCAGCCTGCCTCGGCGGAAAACCTCTGCGAGCAGCAAATGCACCGTGCGTCGACGAAGTACGATATTCCTATCGGCATTCTCTACGCGGTAGGTTTGACTGAAACGGGGCACAAGGACTCGCTCCAGCCCTATGCAATGAATATAGAAGGCAAAGCGGTTTTTATGCCGTCAGCAGCAGCTGCCATGGCCAAATTCAACGAGGCGCATGCGCGCGGAGCAAAGCTCATCGACATCGGATGCATGCAGATCAATCACTATTTTCACGCCAGCAAGTTCCCGTCTGTAGAGGCAATGTTAAACCCTGCCGCTAATGTCGACTACGCCGCGCGATTTCTAAAAGAGCTCAGAGCACGCGAAGGCGGTTGGACCATGGCGGTTGCGCGCTATCACGCGGGACCCAACAATGACCCGGCCCAGAAGCAATATGTTTGCCGGGTAATTGAAAATATGGTGGCTACCGGCTTCGGCAACTGGACGCCAAAGGCGCGAATGTTTTGCGATAAGTGATTGTGTTAATACTTGGTAATAAAACGTGAATTTGTCTTCGCGGTCATATTTTGTAAAGTTTAAATTGGTAATGATCCTGCCCGCGCCGGACCTGCCAGCTTCCCCGAGAATGCATCTAATCCGAATTATTTAGGTCTCCCAATAAATTAGGTACAATATATTGGGAATTGTCGCCGAGTCATCGACCCCGCTAGTTGTGTGTTGCTTGGGGCAAAATAAATGATTCGGAAGGTGGGGCAGTGATTGTAGTCGTCGACGAACGAAGTCTGGTGACGAGTGGGTATTCGGCGTGGTTCGCCCGGGAGGGCATAACAACAACAGGTTTTACTCCGGACGATTTCGGCGATTGGGTCGCCACCGTTCAGAAGAACGACATTATGGCGGTCGAGGCATTTCTCATAGGAGAATGTGTCAATCGCAGCCAGTTTCCACAAAAAATTCGCGAGCGCTGTTCAGCGCCGGTCATCGCTGTCAATGAAACGCAGTCATTGGAACATACGCTGGAACTTTTTCAGGCGGGTGTCGACGATGTGGTTCGCAAGCCGATGCATGTGCGAGAGATACTGGCGCGAATCAATGCCATTCGCCGCCGCTATGGCAATGGCGATGCGGGAACGCAGGTCGGTCCGATCCGGGTATTTTCTGACGGCCGCGATCCGCAGGTCAACGGGCTTGATTTTTCCCTGCCGCGGCGGGAACGGCGCATACTTGAATATTTGATCGCCAACCGCGGACGCCGGCTGAACAAGGCGCAGATATTCAGCGCGATCTACGGCATTTTCGACAGCGATGTCGAGGAAAGTGTCGTTGAGAGTCATATCAGCAAGCTTCGCAAGAAGCTGCGTGAGCAACTTGGTTATGATCCGATCGATTCCAAGCGCTTTCTCGGCTACTGCATCAATCTGGACTAACTTGCCAGATTTTGGCCGCCATCGGCGGTCAAGTCGAAATTCAAGTATTCCCCGGTGACACCATCTGAACGTCAGCTTCGCGCAAGTATTGCGCGCTAACGATTCTGAACGGAATCACGGTGCAAGGAGACGGAAATGAGCCTCTATGGAATGATGCGAACCGGTGTGTCGGGCATGAATGCTCAGGCCAACAGGCTGTCGACCGTGGCGGACAACATCGCCAACTCCAGCACGACCGGCTACAAGCGCGCCAGCACGCAGTTCGCATCGCTGGTGTTGCCAAGTTCTGGCGGGGCTTATAATTCCGGTGGTGTCGAAACGGTCATTCGCCACCATATTTCGGATGACGGCTCGCAGCGCTTTACGACTTCTTCGACCGACCTTGCGCTGAAAGGCAATGGCTTCTTCATCGTCGGCAATGCCGACGATACGCCCTATCTGACGCGGGCCGGTTCATTCGTACCGGATGCGCAAGGCAACCTTGTCAATTCGGCCGGTTACTATCTGATGGGTTATCCGGTGGTCAATGGCAACGTCAATCCGGTTGCCAATGGCTTTCAGGGGCTCGAAAAGGTCAACATCGCTCAAAATGACCTGATCGCCGATCCAAGCAAGACCGGCATATTCACGGCCAATCTCCCGGCAGGCGCTTCGATTGTTGCCGCGGCTGACCGCCCGCCGACAAATGCCACTGCGTCAGCTCAATATACGGCCAAGACATCCGTGCAGACATTTGACAATCTCGGTAACGTCGTCGTCGTCGATCTCTACTTCACCAAGACTGCAGACAATACCTGGGAAGTTGCCGCCTATAATCATGCCAATGCATCGGCCGCCGGTGGTTTTCCCTATACGCCTGCCGCTCCGTTGACGACGGAAAATTATACGTTTGATGCCGTCACCGGCAAGCTTACTTCTGCTGACAAGTCGATCTCGGTCCCAGTACCAAACGGACAGGCGCTGGAAATCGACTTTTCCGCCACCAAACAGCTGGCAGGTGATTACACGCCAATCGAGGTAAAGATTGACGGCAACACGCCAAGCCCAATCGAAAATGTCAGCATCGCCGACGATGGCACCGTAACCGCCATCTACAAGAACGGTGCGAAGCGGGCGATTTACCAGATTGCGCTGGCCGACGTTCCAAGTCCTGACAACCTGCTTGTCATGACAGGCAATGTGTTCTCCCCGAGTGCAGAATCCGGCGACGTCCAACTCGGCTTTGCCGGTAGCGGCAGCTTTGGCACGCTGACATCCGGGGCGCTCGAAGAATCGAATGCCGACATCGCGCAGGAACTGACGGAAATGATTGAATCTCAGAGAAGCTATACCGCAAATTCGAAGGTCTTTCAGACCGGCGCGGATTTGATGGACGTGCTGGTGAATCTGAAAAGATAGCTGAACTTCTAATGGCGAATGGACACAGGGCATGTCACTAACTTCGGCGCTCCTTACTGCTCAGAGTGCGCTCAATACCGTATCGAAACAGACAGCGCTGGTCTCCCGCAACATCGCGGGCGCCAACGATCCTGATTTTACCCGGCGTATTGGTGCCGTCGTGAGCGGGCCAAACGGATCGACCTATCTTTCCATGACCCGCTCGGCCGACTCCGCGCTTCTGTCCAAATTTATTGAAAGCAACAGCCAGTATAACGCGTCCAACACGCTGCAGGCCGGCCTCGACCGACTGTCCGGGATCTATTCGGCCGATGATGCATCGGGATCACCAAGTTCGCTCCTTGGCGACTTGCGCGATTCATTGCAGCTCTACGCCTCGCAGCCCGGCAACACGTCAGTTGGGGAATCCGCGGTCACCAAGGCGACAGAACTCGCCAACGCGCTGAACAAGGGCACGGAAGAAACGCAGAAGCTGCGCCAGGATGCCGACAACGACATCGGCGATTCCGTCAAGAATCTGAACGCGCTGCTGGCGCAGTTCGAGACCGTCAACAACAGGATCATCAACGGCACGCGTTCCGGCACAGACGTCTCGGACTATCTCGACCAGCGCGATGGCCTGCTGAAGCAGATCTCAGGCGAGATCGGCATCACGACGCTGGTCCGCGGCGATAACGACATGGTGGTGTTTGCCGAATCCGGTGTAACGCTTTTCGAAGGTTCACCGCGCACGGTCAGCTTCACACCGACCAGCGCATTCAGCGCGGGTACAGGCGGCAACGATGTCTATGTCGATGGCGTGCCGCTATCGCATGGAACATTTCAGCAGCCCTATGGTACTGGCCGCCTCAGCGGTTTGTTGCAACTGCGCGACGACACGGCGCCGGCCTATCAAAACCAACTCGACGAGATAGCGCGCAGCCTCGTCAGCATGTTCGCGGAAAAGGACCAGAAAACACCAGCGACGCTACCGACGGTGCCCGGTCTGTTCACGTATTCAGGTGCGCCAACAATGCCGGCGGACGCGGCGATTCTTCCGGGCATTGCCGGCACAATCAGGGTTTCTGCCGCCTTCATCCTGACCGAAGGCGGCAACCCAGCTCTCTTGCGCGATGGCGGTGCGGCAGGCGCAGATTATGTACAGAATCCCGACGGCTCGGCGGGATTTTCAGCGCGGCTCCAGGATCTCATCGGTTCTATCTCGGCGCCTCGCAACTACGATCCGGATGCAGCCGCCGGCGATAGGAAAAGTCTTCTTGATTTTTCTGCGGCCACGATCAGTTCGCTTGAGACCAAGCGCAAATCTGTAACCCAGACAAATGAGTACAACACCGTTCTGGCATCGCGTGCCGAAGACGCCATTTCCAACACCAGTGGCGTGAATATCGACACGGAGATGGCGTCGATGCTCGATCTCGAACATTCCTATAAGGCATCGGCGCAGATCATCTCCGCCGTTGATGCCATGTTGAACGAACTCTTTCAGGCGGTGAGATAGATATGAAGACCCAATCGGTTTCATCCTATATGCTATCCAACTCGACACGTAATATCATCGCCAAGGCCCAGGCAGAACTGGTCAAGGCGAATCAGGAAGCCACAACGGGTTTTGTTTTCGACACAGGGCTTACCCTTGGAAGCCGCACGGGCCAGTCGCTTTCTCTGCGCAAAGAGCACGATCGGCTGACAGTCTTGACCCAGACCAATGGGCTGATCTCTGAACGAATGAAAGCCTCTCAAGATGCCTTGAGCAATGTCATCCAGGGATCGCAGGATTTTCTCGGCAACGTGACGGCGATGCGCGGGGCGAGCGAGGGCCGTTCGATTATCGTCGACAAAGCGAAGGGTCTGTTGCAGACCGCCACCGACCTGATCAACACCAGCTACAATGGTGAGTATATTTTCGCGGGAGAGAACACCGACGTGAAGCCGCTGGGTGACTACGGCTCCGCAGGCGATCCCGCCAAGGCCGCTGTTTTGCAGTCCTTTCAGGATTACTTCGGCTTTTCGACCACTGACCCGCAGGTCGCAAATATCAGCGCGGCAGACATGAAAACCTACCTGGACACGTCGCTCGCGGCGCAATTCGATTCCGCTGCCTGGTCGGCCAATTGGTCTTCGGCGTCGGATACGCTCGTCAAGAGCCGGATTGCGCCAACTGAGCTGGCGGAGACGTCGGTTAGCGCCAACAATGCGGGATTCCGCCAGCTCGCAATGAGCTACACAATGATGGCGGAACTCGGAGATATCGGCCTCAATCAGGCAGCATTTGACACGGTGATCGACAAGGTCGCGGAGACGACCAACCAGAACTCTACTTTGCTGGCGGGTGCTCAGTCCTTCCTCGGTAATGCCCAGGCCCGGACAAAGGACGCGACTGACCGGCTGACAGTACAGATCAATGTTCTCAATAGCTCGGTTCTCGATCTGGAGGCGGTGGACCCGTTTGAGGCGGCCAACCGGGTTGAGGCTTTGAGGACCCAGATTGATGCTTCCTATGCCCTGACCGTGAAGATCCAGAGCCTGAGCCTGCTCAATTACCTGAAGTAACACAACGAACGCGATGGCCGCGTTCGTTAAAAGCCGGAAAAGCACATGTACCAGGCCCGATACGACGACATCATGAACGATGGTGCTGACGAAGCCAAGGAGCGGGAACGCTCCTTGTTCGATCAGTCGATCATAATGCTGGAAGCGGCTCGCGATGAAAACGGCTATTCCTATAAAGGCGTTGAAGCCGTGTATTTTACGTCGCGTCTGTGGATGATTGTGATCGAAGATCTCGGCAGTCCTGCCAATGGATTGCCCCAGCAATTGCGGGCATCACTCATTTCGATCGGCCTGTTCATTTTGCGGGAGCTGGAGGCCATCCGGCAGGAGACCTCGCGAGACTACGACAGCATTATTGATATCACCAAGACCATTCGCGATGGGCTTTGATCATGAAACTATCGTTGCGTGCCGGTGAAAAAGTTTACGTGAATGGGGCAGTTTTACGCGTTGACCGCAAGGTTTCCATTGAATTCATCAACGATGTCAGTTTTCTTCTCGAAAGCCACGTCATTCAGGCGGATCAGACGACAACGCCGCTACGGCAACTCTATTTCGCTGCACAGATCATGCTGATCAATCCTGCAATGAAGGAAGAGGCCAACCGCACATTCAAGCGTATGCTGGCGTCACTCCTCGCAACCTTCGAAAACCAGCAGATGCTGAAAGAATTGAAGCTGATCGACGAGATGATGTGCAACGAACGGGTGTTCGACGCCCTGAAATCGATCCGATTGCTCTACGCGCTGGAAGCACAGATTCTTTTCGGCTCAGCAGAACCGACCATTTCCTCTCAAACACAACAGGCCGTCAGGCCGGAGGCAACCGCATGACCACGATTCCTCCCGTAGGAACACAGGCCGATACGACAGATACGTCCAAGGCTACCGGACCTGGCGTCGACTATCAGGCTTTCCTGAAGCTTCTCGTTGCAGAAATGAAAAACCAGGATCCAACCGAGCCGATGGATGCGACGCAGCAAATCTCCCAGCTCGCACAGTTTTCGAGCGTTGAACAAGCGGTTCAGACAAACACCAAGCTCGACCAGTTGCTTGCGAGTTCGTCGTTGTCACAGGCCGATGGTATCATCGGCCGGACCGTCACAAGCGCTGACGGTACCGTCAAGGGCGTTGTCGAGTCCGTGCGCATCTACAGCGACGGCATGATTGCAACACTCGTGGGTGGCGCCCAGCTTCCAATCACAGCCGGCATCGTCATTTCGGCCGGCAATGAATGAGGCAGATGCACTCGACATCATCAATCAGGCTATCTGGACGGTCATCGTTGCCTCTGGCCCGGCAGTCGGAGCCGCGATGCTGGCCGGGGTCTGCATTGCACTGTTTCAGGCACTGACGCAAATACAAGAAATCACACTCACCTTTGTCCCGAAAATCCTTGTCATCCTGGCGGTTCTTGCATTGACCGCTCCGTTCGTTGGCGCACAGATCAACACGCTGACGCTGCTGACATATTCTCGGATTGAGAAGGGTTTCTGACGCGGTCAGCCGCGTGCACTCACGCTGGCCTCGCACAAGCTTCGGTATCTATTGTCCCCGTGACAACAGGAGAATGCCGTGCAGCAAGCCGCAGTAAAACGATTGGGTGACAAGGGCTATCTGACGGGCAGCGATGTCGGCCTTGCTCTCGGCATCGTCATCATCCTGACGGTTCTTTTCCTTCCCGTTTCACCAATCGTTCTCGATATTGGTCTCGCCTTCTCCATTGCTCTCTCCGTGCTCATCCTGATGGTGTCGCTGTGGATCCAGCGGCCTCTCGATTTCTCTGCCTTTCCGACGGTGCTTCTGATCGCGACAATGATGCGCCTGTCGCTCAACATTGCGACGACGCGCGTCATCCTGACCCATGGCGACGAGGGTTACGCCGCAGCCGGACAAGTCATCCATGGCTTTTCGCAGTTTGTCATGGGCGGTGATTTCGTCATCGGTCTGGTGGTCTTCGCCATTCTTATCATCGTCAATTTTCTCGTCATCACCAAGGGCGCCACGCGTATTGCCGAAGTTGGTGCGCGCTTCACGCTCGACGCCATTCCCGGCAAGCAGATGGCCATCGATGCGGACCTGTCGTCCGGCCTGATCGACGAGAAGGAAGCACAGCACCGGCGGCGCGAACTCGAAGAAGAAAGCGCCTTCTTCGGATCGATGGACGGTGCTTCAAAATTCGTGCGTGGTGATGCGATTGCCGGCCTCATCATTACCGCCGTCAACATCTTTGGCGGTATTATCATCGGTGTGACGCGGCATGGCATGGAAGTCAGCGAAGCAGCCGATGTCTTTACAAAGCTCTCTGTCGGCGACGGTCTCGTCACCCAAATCCCGGCACTGATCGTATCGCTGGCGGCCGGTCTTCTCGTCTCCAAAGGCGGGACGCGCGGTTCAACCGACAAGGCCGTCTTTGGTCAGCTTGGTGCTTATCCGAAAGCGCTTTTCGTCGCCGCCTTGTTATTATTCGTGCTTGGCATCTTGCCGGGGCTGCCTGCCTTTCCGTTTTTCGTGCTCGCGGCTGGTCTTGTGGCGATTGGCGTATCTGTCCCGCGCAAGCTCGCCCGCGTGGCCGCTGCTGCACAGGCCGAAACCGCACTGAAGCAGCAACATGCGGAACAGGTAGACCGGGATTCTGTCAGGGCCTCACTTGAAACGGCGCAGATCGAGCTCTGTCTGGGCAAGCAAATCTCGGCGAGACTGCTCGCATCGCAGCTTGAACTTGCGCATCGCGTCAACAAGATGCGCAAGAAATTTGCGGTTGAGTACGGCTTTGTAGTCCCGGAAATCAAAGTTACGGATGATTTTCTCCTGCCCCCCAAGACATACCGGATCAAGATCCACGGTACCGTTGTGGCTTCGCATGAGCTGCGGGTCGGTGAAATCCTGGTTATTCCCGGTGACCGGCCACCCCCGCATGTACCGGGCGAAGAGGTGAGGGAACCGGCCTTCGGCATGAAGGCATACTCCGTTCCGGAAATCTTTGCAGCGGACCTCAAGCGCGACAACTACATGACCGTCGATAATCTCTCCGTATTGCTGACGCATCTCAGCGAGATCGTCCGCAACAATCTGGCGCAGCTGCTTTCCTACAAGGACATGCGTGCACTGTTGGACCGTCTTGGACCCGAATACCGCAAATTGCTCGACGATATTTGCCCTGCGCATCTCTCCTATTCTGGCCTGCAGGCGGTTCTCAAGCTGCTGCTGACGGAACGGGTGTCGATCCGCAATCTGAATCTCATCCTCGAAGCAATAGCGGAAGTGGCGCCGCATATCCGCCGCGCGGAAATGATCGTGGAACATGTGCGGATGCGTATGGCCCAGCAGATCTGCGGCGACCTTGCCGACAATGGCGTTCTTTCGGTTTTACGTCTCGGCAACCGTTGGGATCTGGTCTTCCACCAGAGCCTCAAACGGGATGCCAAGGGCGAGATTACGGAATTCGATATCGATCCGCGTCTGCTGGAGCAGTTCGGCAATGAGGCGAGTGTCGCGATCCGCAAGCACCTTGACGGGGGAGAGCGGTTCGTCCTCGTCGCTTCGCCGGAAGCGCGGCCTTACATCAGAATGATCATCGAGCGCCTGTTCGCGACATTGTCGGTCCTGTCGCATGTCGAGATCGCGCGTGGCGTAGAGGTGCGTTCCCTCGGCACTATTTCGTGAGGCTTTGAACGTGCCGCCACTGAGCGATAGCATCATTGCGGCCCTGCTTGTTTTTGCCCGCGTCGGAGCCTGCTTGATGATCATGCCGGGCATTTCCAGCCCACGCATTCCCATGCAGATACGTCTTTTCCTGGCGCTCGCCTGCTCTCTTATGGTCGTGCCAATGGTGCTGCCGCAGGTCACTCCGGCGGCAAAGGCAGCCCCGTTGATGCTGATGCGGATAATCGTGATCGAAGCGATCGTTGGCGCGTTCATCGGCATTTTGTCGCGCCTCTACTTTTGGGCACTGCAATTCATGGCCAATGCGATGGCGATGGCGACTGGATATTCAGGCGCACCAGAGCGCGCCATTGAATCGGAAGAACCGCAGGCGGCCATCGCCAGCCTGATCACGCTCTCTGCGCTGTGTCTGTTCTTCGTATCAGACCTGCATCTGGAGGTGTTGCGTGCGCTGCTTTCATCCTATTCGACAATTCCGGTGGACGGGATCTTTCAGCCGGCAACGGCGATGGTCAACCTGACCGACACGCTGTCGAAGGCGTTCATGAGTACCATACGCATCGCGGCGCCCTTCATCGTCTTCGCCGTCGTTGTCAATATTGCGGTGGGCCTGATCAACAAACTCACGCCATCGATTCCCGTTTATTTCATTTCCTTGCCCTTCGTCCTCGCAGGCGGGCTGATGCTGCTCTATTTCAGCATGTCCGACCTTCTGCGTTTTTTCACCAATGAGGCCGGCATGTATCTGAGGAACTTTTGAGCGATGACAACGAACGCATCCCGGACATCCTATCTCGGATTGATCAGGCTGCAAAAGCTCGCCAAAGCGCGCCATGAGCTGGAACTGTCACGCCTCAATGCAAAGCAAGCTGCGATCGAGGAGGAGAATGGCGCTCTCTTCAGGATGCAGGAAGATCGCTTCGCCGCAGATACAGCAGCGTTCGTTCCTGTGCACATTATTTTGAAGCGCCTTGAGACCAACAAGTCACTTCAGGCTCAGTTGTCGGACCAGATGGTCGAAGCCAAACGCAACCTGCTGAAAACGTCACGAACGCTCGACACGCTGGATGGCCGGCTTCGCGATTTGGTGAAGGAGACATCGCGCGCAGAAGTCACGGACGAAGCGGACGAATATATGGCCCATCTGCTTGGCGGGCGCTTGATCTAAAGACGCAAGGCTCAAGCCTCCCGTAAGTTTGGGAGGGTAGGGTGCATGGAGCGAAACAGGATGGAACAGGAATCGATGGCCATTAATCCACCTTCCGATCTGGTATTGGATGTTGCCATGGCAGCCGATCCGGACACGTTGCGAACCTCAATGGAGAAGTTGCGTAGCATGGCTTCCGATCGCGTCGCGGCACAGATGCAGCTGTCACGTGAGAACTTTGCCTCCATGCAGCAACCGGCTTCGACAAGTGGCTCTATTGCCGGTAGCGTAACTCATGCACCGAACGCCGCATTCAAAAAGTTCGAAGCTTTTATGCTGCAATCCTTTGTCGAATCCATGTTCACGGGAGACAATCAGGCAGTCTTCGGCGAAGGAATTGCCGGAGACTACTGGAAATCGATGATGGCCGAAGCTGTCGCCAACAAGATGGCCGATGCCGGCGGCATAGGCGTCGCCCGCATGTTGGAGCAGCAGAGCGCCAAAAAGGCGAAGTCTGAAGCCGCAACGCAAGCTGAGGGAGCAGCTTCGGGGATGTCCGCAGATCAGCAACATTTTCAAAACCAGGATTCAAATGTCATTTTGTACCAAATCCAACGCCAGCTCATTCATAAGCAATTAAAATCAACGGAAAGCGTTGACAACTCGAGGCAGAGTTAGAGCGCGAACTATCAAGGCCGACGAGATTGGAGAGATAGATATGGAAATAGAAATAATGACCAATGATCAGAACCGCAGCGATGTGCCCGAACCGGCGCTGGAGCCCGTCCTTTTCGCCATTCGTCGTTTGGAAGATGTCGTGGAGCGCGAGACACGGCTGCTTCTTGAAGGTCAGTTGGTAGATCTTGCAAATATCAACGCCAATAAGAGCCGCGGGCTACGTGATTTCAACAAGGCGATGGGCAAGGCGGTGAAGACCGTCGATACGCGCGCGCTCAAAACGCTCCAGCCGGTTCTCGATAGCCTGCGTCAGAAGCTTGATCGCAATTGCGATGCCATCAAATTGCACTTGCGTGCAGTGACAGAGCTCGCGGGAATTATCCGCGATGCGCTTGAGACACAGGAAGCCGACGGAACCTACACTGCGAGCCAGGTCAGAAATGGGCTCGGTGCATGATCCGTATTGTGCTGATCGGTCTGTGGATCTGCGTCGTTGCACTGGGATCCCTGTATTTTGCCGTCTGGCAGAATTCGGCGACAGCAGCCGTTGCACCCAACGCTCAGGAGGCACTGGATGATGGCAAGACCGAAGTCTTCAGTGTTCCGATCATCGTGGACAACGCGGTTCAGGGTTATATCGTGTCTCAGTTGGCCTATACACTGGATCACACGGTGAACGCGTCCTTCAAGATTCCGGTATCGTATTTCATCAATGACGAGATTTTCAACCAGTTCTACGGGCATTATTCCGACGCTAAGAACGTCCAGGAAGTCAAGTTCGACGATGTCAAGAAATCCATCATCGACGGCGTCAATGCACGATTTCCGCAACCATTGGTGAAGGACCTGCTCGTTGAGCAATTCAACTACATAACTGCCAAGGAAATCCGCGACCAGAACACCAAGGGTCTGGAGCGTCAGCAAGCACATCAGAGTGAATAATACTTACCGGCAAGCGTGCGCAGAATTGTGTCTGTCAAAGGCGTAACGTCCGGATCCTCGATGAACCGCACGCCAAGTTCCATGTCCTGGCGCCAGACGACTTCCGTAATCAACGCGCCGTTATATTGATCATCGAACAGCCAGAAGCGAGTGGGGACGGTGGATTGGTTGACAAGCCTGATCTTGGCGCCGCCGCCGGCTAGGTTGTGAAAATGACATTCGGTCAGAAAATGCCCCTCGAGCGTGACGACTTTGCCGGAGCGCAACCGTGTTCTTTTGCGCTCCTCGACTCGCTTCTCCGCTCTGCTGTTCGTTTGGTAAAATGGCATGTAAGCTCGCCTGGCCCGAATTGAAGCCGGTAAAAAGGCGCACGGACGACTTTCATACCGGCGGTGTCATGCGTCGCTTGTAGAGGCAAACAATTGCAAATCCGTTATGCTTTGATCGGTTACACCGCTCGAGACTGCGAAGGTTTACGGTCCTGGATCAATGGAGCTTGCGTCGCGGACGTTTTCAAGAGTAGGTACAGCTGAATATTGACAGCCCCCTCAGGTGACACACTTGCCAACCGCCACCAGGCTCCGAATTGCCTCCTACATTTTGTCGTTCATCGCGCTCGTCGCTGTGCTTGAACTAGGCTTGCTCTCGGCTCTCCTTTCCGGACTGCTCGTTTACAACCTCGTCCATTATTCGGCTCCATTGCTCGGTAGATTAGGCATCTCCGGACATCTGGCAAAAACCATAGCGTTGGCAATGCTGGCGCTGATCTTCATCTTGGTGATTGTCGCGGCCGTCATGAGCAGCATGGCACTGCTCACCGATGGCTCCGACGAAGGTATAGTATCGCTTTTCCAGAAGATGGCGGAAATCATCGATACGGCCCAGTTACATCTGCCGAATTGGGCGCGCGATTATTTCCCGTCAAATCTTGAAGAACTCGAAACGCTGGCGGCAAAGTGGCTGCGGGAACATGCGGGCCAGCTTCAGCTTGTCGGCCGGGAACTTGGCGTTCTCCTGGTTCGAATCATTGTCGGAATGGTGATCGGGGGAATGATCGCGCTCAGTTCTTCCGTTGCGGCATCACGTGAACCGGGCCCACTCGCGATTGCCCTTCGGGAACGTATCGAGCTATTAAGCGCGGCATTTCGCAATATTGTGTTCTCACAGCTTCGAATCTCGGCATTGAACACAGTTTTCACTGCCATCTATCTTGTTGTAATCCTGCCGTTTTTCGGCGTTCACCTGCCGCTGGTCAAGACCATGATTGCCGTGACGTTCATTGCGGGTCTACTTCCTGTTATCGGCAATTTGATCTCCAACACTGTGATTGTCGTCGTGGCACTCAGTGTTTCATTTGTTGCCGCGGTGGGTTCGCTCGCGTTTCTGGTAATCATCCACAAACTCGAATATTTCCTGAATGCCAGGATCATCGGATCGCGGATAAAATCGCGGGCATGGGAATTGCTCCTCGCGATGATCGTGCTGGAAGCCTGGTTCGGTATCGCTGGCCTCATCGCCGCTCCGATTTATTATGCCTACCTCAAGGACGAACTTAAAAAACAGAGCCTGATCTAGGCCAGCAAATTTGCGGTCGCGTGATATAATTTCCCGATGGCAGGGAATAAATCCGCCGCAGGTCCGTATACGCCCTATGGATAGTCCGAAACCCCGTTTTGACGTTGTTGGCCAGCTTGGATCGTTGCGCCGGTATGCACGTTCGCTCACCCGCAACGAGACCGACGCGGAAGACCTTGTGCAGGACACGCTGGTGCGCGCTTACGAGCGGCGCAGTCATTTTCGCAATGGCGGAAACCTGAAGGGCTGGCTTTTGTCGATCCTGCATAATGGTTTTATCGACAGCAAGCGTTCAAGCCAGTCGGAAGCGCGCCGCGGAGATGCTTTTGCAGTCATTGCCGAAACCGTCCTCCAACCGCCGCAAGAGCACTCCATGCGGTTAATGGAGGTCAGGGATGCCTTCTTTTCGCTGCCCGAAGAGCAGAGAGCAGCTCTGCATTTGGTGGCGATCGAAGGTCTCTCCTACGAAGAAGCCGCAGCAACCTTGGGGATACCGATCGGCACGCTGATGTCCAGAATTGGCCGCGCGCGTGCGACACTACGGTCTCTCGAGGCGGAGCAACCCGGCAAAGCCGCACGTCTGAAAATTGTTGGAGGCCGCGATGAATGACGCGATTGACCCTGTCGTTGAGGCCGACCTTGATGCCTATGTCGACGACCAGCTGGATGCGGGCCGCCGCATCGAGATCGCCCGTTATCTCTCGCATCATCCCGAGCAGGCTGCCCGCGTCATGTCGGATCTGCAGGCGAGGGACGAATTGCGGCTGGCGCTAACCGGCATGCACAGCAAGGGATCGCCGGAGACGAGCGAAGCGGCGCGCCGCCTTGAACGCGGCCTTATGCGAAACCGGCTGCTTGGCAATTTACAACGTGTTGCCGCGGTGGCCGTTCTTGTCGGTCTCGGGTGGCTGGCCCATGCCGGTTTTGGCCCACTCACCATCTCGCAGGTCGTCGCCTCGACACCGCCGCCAGCTTATGTTTCGGATGCGGTGATGGCCCACAAGACGTCCCTGGTCAGGGCGGAGATGACGTCGCAGTCCGAGGTGAATAGTTACGATCCTGCGGAAATACGTGCGGCCACCGCTATCACCATGCCACAACTTTTGGACCGTTGGATCGTCAATGATGTCCAGCTTTTCCCGTCAGCCTTCGGGCCAAGCGTCGAGATGGAAATCACATCTGCGGATATGGGACGGCTCTCGCTTTTCGCGGTTCGCCCCGGCAGTTTCGATGTCGTGAAGCCAAAAGCAGTGCGCGTGGGTGATAGCTCGGCGGCTTATTTCCAGATTGGCGATGTTGCCTATGCGCTCGTTTCGAATGCAAGCCCGACCGATCTCGAAACCGCTGCGTCGCAGCTTGTAACGACCCTTTACTGATTAACCAAGAGGATCCACAACCATGAATACACCACTTCGCTATGAAATGGGGACAGCGCGCGGACAGTCGGCTGCACTGTTCGATGAAGGACTGCGCCAGCATATGCTGCGCATCTACAATTATATGGGCTTGGGCCTTGTTCTGACAGGCGTTGTTGCCTTCGTCGTCGCCTCGACACCGGCCCTTTACGTTCCCATCTTTTCGACCCCTCTGAAATGGGTCGTCATGTTGGCGCCGCTTGCCTTCGTAATGTTGTTCTCGTTCAAGATGCAAACCATGTCGGCAGCATCGGCACAGGCCATGTTCTGGGCATTCTGCGCGGTCATGGGGCTTTCGCTGGCATCGATCTTCCTTGTCTTTACCGGAACCAGCATCGCCCGCACATTCTTCATCGCGGCCACGATGTTCGGCGCCACCAGCCTTTATGGTTATACAACGAAGCGTGATCTCTCCCAGTTCAGCTCGTTCCTGATGATGGGTTTGATCGGCGTCGTCGTGGCGAGTGTCGTCAACATTTTCCTCGGTTCCTCGATGCTGCAGTTCGTTGTCTCGGTTGCCGGTGTTCTGGTATTCATCGGTTTGACGGCTTGGGACACGCAGTCGATCAAGGAACAGTTTGCCGAAAGCTACGATTCGGAATCGCAGCAGAAGTTGGCTGTGTTCGGGGCCTTCTCGCTTTACCTGAACTTCATTAACCTCTTCCAGCTGCTGCTCAGCCTGACCGGTCAGCGGGAAGAATAGCGATAGGGTAGCAATCCTGTGCAGGCGCCCTCAAGGCGTCTGCACAGTGTGATTCAGCCCGCGGCGCGGGGTCTTCCCGCGTTCGTTCTGCACAAGGTAACGATTGTTCAGTGAATATCGTTCATATAGATACCTGTTGGCAGAGGAACCAGCCGAGAGATTCGCGCTATATGAATGAGCATGTCGATCACCACGCCGATATCGAAACATTCGATCTCGCTCCGATCTCGTTATGGCTGGAGGATTTTAGTGGCGTCAAGCACCTGTTCGAGAAATGGAAGCAATCGGGCGTCACCGATATCAGATCCTATCTGCGTGAGGATGAGGGCCGGATTAAACAATGCTCAAGCCTGATCCGCGTTCTCAAGGTCAACAAGAAGACCCTTGCTCTTTTCGAAGCAAATGACTTCAACCACCTGACCGGCAATCTCGGTTCTGTCTTTCGCGACGACATGCTGCAGTCGCATATACAGGAGCTGTCGGCTCTGTGGGATGGCGATACCGAATTCTCCAGTGACACGGTGAACTACACGCTGACGGGGCGCCGGCTGGATATTCAGCTCCGAGGCGCAATTTTACCAGGATATGAAGATTCGTGGACGCGGGTATTGCTTTCCATCGAAGATGTAACCGAACGCGAGGACGCGCGGCGGCAGCAGATCGAGAGCAAGCGCTACGCGGAAGGGTTGTTCGAGCATTCTCCCGTGTCTCTTTGGGTGGAAGATTTCAGCCGCATCAAGCGTTTGCTTGATGACGTGCGGGAGCAGGGCATTACCGATTTTCGTGTGTTTACCGATGTCCATCCTGAATTCGTTGGACAATGTGCAAGCGAGATCCGTGTCATCGACGTCAACAACGAGACGCTCAGACTGTTTCTCGCACCTGACAAATTGACATTGTTGCGCAGGCTTCCTGACATTTTCAGGGATGGGATGGATGTGCATTTCAGGGAACAGCTTATCGAACTCTGGAATGGCAACCTCTTCCATCAGCGTGAGACCGTGAACTACGCGCTCGATGGTACCGAACGCCATGTGCTGCTGCAATTTTCTGTTCTGCCGGGCCACGAACAGGATTGGTCGTTGGTCCAGATATCCTTGACCGACATCACGGCACGCAAGAAAGCCGAAGCCTATCTAGAATATCTCGGCAAGCATGATGTGCTCACCAAACTTTACAACCGCGCCTTCTACGTGGACGAGTTGAACAGGCTCGAACGTCGTGAATTTCATCCTGTATCGATCATCATCCTCGACCTTAACGGATTGAAGGTGATCAATGATCAGTGGGGGCATGGCGTTGGTGATGGTCTGTTACGGCGGGTTGGCGAAGTGCTGGGTGGGGCCGTCAAGCCTCCCTGCTATGCCGCGCGTATTGGCGGCGATGAATTCGCCATTCTTCTTCCGGCCGTCGATGCGCTTGGCTGCGCAAGCATGATCGAGGAAATCCGCAGCCTTATCGAAATAAACAACCAGTATTATTCCAATATACCCCTGAACATATCGATCGGCTGGGCCACCAGTCATGTCGGAGAGAAGATGGAAGCTGTGGCCAAGCGCGCCGATCTGCTGATGTACGAAGACAAGCGTTCGCATTATTCGTCAGAGAACGAGCGTCGTAACCTCGATTAGTTACGACCGCCCGCGTTTCAAATTAGGCTGTTTGGGGGATTTTAAACAGATCCGCGTGATCCCGGGGCTGGGATCGCCAATATTGTTCGGGAGCCACCACCTGTGCTCCGAGTTCCGCCGCTGCATGCCAGGGCCAGCGGGGATCATAGAGGATTGCACGTGCAAGTGCGATCGCATCGGCGTCACCGTTGGCAATAATGTCTTCTGCCTGTTTCGCCTCGGTGATTAGTCCGACGGCAATGACGGGCATTTTCACCTCGGCCCTGATGCGCCGCGCGAATGGGACCTGATAGTTGGGTTCAACCGGCATTTTCTGCAAGGCCGAAAGACCGCCACTGCTGACGTGGATGGCGGCGCAACCGCGTGCCTCCAATTCCTTTGCAAAGATCACGCTGCTCTCGACATCCCATCCTCCATCGACCCAGTCGGAAGCGGAAACGCGTATCCAGACAGGCTTGTTGGCAGGAAATGCTGCCCGTACTGCCTCGAACACTTCAAGAGGAAAGCGCATTCGGTTTTCCAGACTTCCACCATATTTATCTTCGCGCTTGTTGGAGAGCGGTGACAGGAACTCGTGCAGCAGATATCCATGGGCCCCATGAATTTCGATGCCGTCGATACCGATCCTGTCGGCGCGGTGCGCCGCCTTGACGAACGCATCCCGAATGCGATCAAGGCCAGCGCCATCCAATGCCGTTGGAACATCGTACTCATCCAGATAGGGCACCGGTGAAGGGGCTACGGTTTTCCAGCCGGTCGGCTCATTTGGCGCAATCTGTTTGCCGCCTTCCCATGGCACGCGGGTTGATGCCTTTCGCCCGGCGTGGGCCAGCTGCACTGCGATGGGTATCGGCGAATAGTCCCGGATT
Organism: Phyllobacterium chamaecytisi; assembly: GCF_020164455.1. GTDB lineage: Bacteria > Pseudomonadota > Alphaproteobacteria > Rhizobiales > Rhizobiaceae > Phyllobacterium > Phyllobacterium chamaecytisi. The sequence goes on along the minus strand of NZ_JAIQWW010000010.1, from coordinate 78,598 downwards.
GCGGCGACAACACGCCCGAGGGCTGCTTCATTGTCATCGGAGTAAAGCCCGAGATCACGGGGAGATATGCGTCCTTCAGGCGTTACTGCGGTAGCCTCCGTGACCAGCAAGCCGGCGCCAGACAGGGCAAGATGGCCGAGATGCATCATGTGCCAGGCGGAGGCCGAGCCATCTTCGGCGGAATACTGGCACATGGGAGCGACTATGATCCTGTTTGCGAGTTCGAGCGAATCCAATCGCAGCGGTTGAAACAACTGGCTCATTATATGACCTCAACTTTTCGAGTAGCTGCGTTGCGAAATTGGGAGTTTCGTCGCAGCAGGTTCTTTTTGAATTTGACATTGAACAAATGGATGCTGCCTGCTGGAAGTCAAGTAACGGGTTCGTAATGACCAGAAGCGGCGGGCGCTCGGCAGTGACACCGGCCCAATTCAGAAAAACCCCTGACAGACAGCACTTCAGCGGACGAAGCGTGGAAGCCATCCGCTTCCCTCCAACCTTGAGCTGAAATTCTGGTATTAGAAACGCGAGAATGCAGCCGTTGATTTTGACCTGAGAACTGACAATCCGCACTTGACATTTTCTAACACATCGGTAAATCCAGATATATGAAAAAAGAAAAAACAATCGAAGCTTTTTCGGCTCTTGCCCAACCAACCCGCATGGATGCGTTCAAGCTGATTGTGATGCATGAGCCAGATGGGATCGCGGCTGGAGAGGTGTCTGGCCTCCTCAACGTTCCGCAGAACACCATGTCTACCCATCTCGCGATCCTGTTGCGAGCGGGGTTGATTTCCTCTGAGCGACAGAGCCGTTCAATTATCTACCGGGCTAATTTCGTAAACCTGCGCGAAGCAATTAACTTCTTGCTGAAAGATTGTTGTGCCGGACATCCCGATATCTGTGCGCCGCTGTTAGCCGATATCGTTCCCTGTTGCCCGGCAAAGGAAAACCAGGGGCTTCATGCGTGACCTGTCGGATTGAAGGGGCGACTTTGGCGTCCTGATCGAAATTCGGGTGATGTTGTGGTGTGGATCGTCAACCGCAGCAAAAATTGGTACGAGCGCGGCGCGGACGTGCAGAACTTCCAGAAAATCGAAAGGACTGTTTAATGGCCGTTACCATCTATCACAATCCCTCTTGCGGCACGTCGCGCAACACGCTGGCTCTCATTCGCAACGCGGGCATCGAGCCGACGATCATCGAATATCTGAAATCGCCGCCTGCGCGCCAGGAACTCAAAGACTTGATCCGGAGAGCTGGGCTGACTGTCCGCGAAGCCATTCGCGAAAAGGGTACGCCCTTTGCTGAACTTGGTCTTGATGACATGTCGTTGACCGACGAGCAGTTGCTTGACGCTATGGAAGCGCATCCCATCCTCATCAACCGCCCATTTGTGGTGACTGAGAAGGGTGTACGATTGACCCGACCGTCGGAGCTGGTATTGGATATTCTGCCGGAGCCGCAAAAGGGAGCGTTTGCCAAGGAGGATGGCGAGGCCGTCATCGATGCAAAAGGAAAACGCGTTGTCTGATCTGCCGAACACTTTGGAACAGGCTATGCACAAGGTCGATGCGTCCAGGTTGGCCGCACCAAAATCCTCGCATGCGCCAAAGATACTTTTGCTCTGCGGTTCATTGCGCAAGATCTCCTATAGCCGTTTGCTGACACAGGAGGCGGCGCGGCTACTGCAACATTTCGGTGCTGAGACCCGCATTTACGATCCAGCCGGATTGCCGCTTCCGGATGACGCTCCAACTGATCACCCGAAGGTGCAGGAGCTGCGTGAGCTTTCGCTGTGGTCAGAAGGCCAGGTCTGGACAAGTCCGGAGCGGCATGGGGCGATGACAGGTGTGATGAAATCGCAGATCGATTGGATACCTCTTGCGATGGGCTCGATCCGGCCAACGCAGGGGCGTACGCTCGCAGTCATGCAGGTCTCGGGTGGCTCGCAATCATTCAATGCGGTCAATCAGATGCGGGTACTCGGGCGCTGGATGCGTATGATCACAATACCCAACCAGTCATCTGTGGCGAAAGCCTATCAGGAATTCGACGAACAGGGTCGTATGAAGCCATCGGCCTACTACGACCGGGTCGTCGATGTCATGGAAGAGTTGGTCAAGTTTACGCTTCTGACCCGCGACGTGTCGGGCTATCTGACTGACCGGTACAGTGAACGTAAGGAAAGTGCAGCAGAGCTAGAGCAGCGAGTAAATTCCAGGTTAGCAGTCTAAGCCTTCAATCCTTTGACCTTGCATCGTCTACCAGACCCGATAGCCGGGCGTCCGGCTGTCGTTAAGCGAACTTCTGCCCGCGCGAAAGCGCGATGCGCCTTTCGGCCGTAACGCAGCTGCCGTCAAATTGTTCGACAAAAACGTCGCCTTCAAGCAGGAGTGTCGCAACACAGAATGACAGGTTGAGCTGAGCAGAAGTCAGGCCTTCCAAACGATACGGCCAGCCGAAGCGGCAGGCCTGGCGCATCCTAGCCGAATTGCCTAACCCAAATTCCTGAATCGCGCATCGTTTAGAACTGTAATAAAATTCGCCTATGGCAAATTTCGACTATCCTGAATTTGAATGTCAAAACTGCAAAGCGATCATGATCGCGGTGCGGCGCAACTTGTGCGATTCCAGTGCCATTTTTTGCAGTCGCTGCGATAATTTTCTGGGGGCGTTTGTCGACCTGGACAACCAACTTTCGCTGAGGTCACGACAACTGAAGGGTCCTCCGGACTTCCGTTAACGCTATGGGATGAGGTCGAGGACAAGTTGCTGGCGCGCGGCCTGAGCCTGTCAGGCGGACAGCAACAAGGCCTTTGCATTGCACGCTGCATCACCCTGCGACCTGAGGTTCTTCAGCTCGACGAACCCACATCCGCACCGGATCGCATATAGACAGCCCGCATCGAGGAACTGATCAATACGCTCAAGAGACAGTTCACAATCGTCATTGTCACCCACAACAGGGAGCAGGCGGCACGCATATCGAGTAATACAGCGTTCATGTGCCTGGGAAAACTCGGTCCAACAACCGACATATTTCAACCAGCCGCAAGACAAGAGGATCCTTGGGTATTACGGGTCGCTTTGGTTGAGGCCGCCTGCCTGACGGTATTATGCTGATGGCGCGGCGTTGAAGAACGGTGACAGCCGGGCTTCGGCCCATACCGAAGCAGGTCATTTGCGCCGTGCAATAAGTATCACGGGATCGATCTGATGGTTCTCGAGCGCCTTTGCGTAGTTTGAGAACTTTTCGGGTGCATTGGTTCCGGTCAAAAGGTGAAGCCCCAGGGGTGGAGGAGCATTTGCACTGGCAGCCTTCGCCAAGACCTCTCGAAAGAATTGCCTGGCAAACTCCCGCACGCTTACCTCTTTGTCGATAAGAAATCCGGCCTCGACGAGGAGGTCACTTGTCTGCGCGGGGGACTTGAGGAAACTGGTTGCCTCGCTTTCCGCCCACGGCTCGGGGTAGATCATACCTGGCGACGGACCCTTCATGACGTCGAACACGCATAGCGGTGCGCCGGAGCGCATCACGCGGGCCAATTCGGCGTAGAATCTGTCGCGTTCGCGGATATTCATGGCCGCATGAAAACTCACGGCCGCGTCGAACACAGCATCCGGAAACGGCATCGAGGTGACACTGCCAACCTGAAAAGCGCACTGTCCAGTGAGCTGCATCCGGTCGGTTAGGGCTTGGGCAACCTCGACATATTGCGGTGTGAGATCGATACCGGTGACACGGCACCCATGTTCTTTCGCCAGTAGCCGTGCTGTTCCACCAAGGCCGCATCCGGCGTCCAGTACGTGCATTCCCGCCTTGAGCGGCATCATCTTCAGCGCCTTGACCGTGGTCAACCGGCCAGCTGTGTGGAACTCGTCAACTGGTGCCAGATCAATGGGCTGGAGATTGTCCAGATCAGCCCCAAGGGTCTTTAGTCCAGCCAAAATGGCCTCCAGCAGTCCCGCTCTGCCGTAGTGACTTGCTACCGCGTTCTCCAGTTTCTTCATGATTACCTCCCTGCCATTCGACCGCACGCTATGGCGTGGTATAGCTGGAGAACATGCCTCGCTCGCGGGCATGGTCCGGGATGATCAGCACGCCATGGCGGGCAGTTTAACCACCTTTATTATCGCTCAACTACGAGATTGTTTCCAGGGAGATGTGTCGGCCCCATGCCATCTGACAAGAAAGTGAAGTATCCTTGATGATGACCTCAATGGTGGCCTTATCGGCATCGCTGCTGGCGTGCCACATCGGGTTGAAGCTGTGATGATGGGCGACGAGAGATTAAATTATCCGAGGGACTCTGTCGTCCTGTCGCTCAAGGAACGTACCGAGCGACTGCGCACTTTGGAGTTGACCCTTGGCTGTTGCCGGAATTGAGAAACCGAACATCGCTCCACCTTCCGGACGGTTTGAAGCAGCTATCTCGCCCCCGTGAGCTTTGATAATTGACTGGCAGATGGCCAGCCCTATCCCCAGCCCGCCTTCCTTTGTTGTAAAGAATCCATCGAATATCTGATCTAAATGATCAACCGGGATACCAGTCCCGGTATCCCTGATCGAGAATTCGACACGAGCGTTCTCGTCCAATCGGGTTTCGAGAAAAATGTCGCGTTGCACGTGAGGAGCCGTCTTCATGGCTTGGATGCTGTTAACGATCAAGTTGACGATCACCTGTTGCAGCTGGATGCGATCACCCCGGACAGCGGGAAGATCCTGGTGCAGCTTTGTCGTAATGACAACGCCCTTATCCTCGCTTTCGTGGCGGAGGAACACCACGCACTGACGAATGACATCATTGAAATCAAGCAAAGTAGAGGTGGCCTCACGCTTGCCGGCCATATCCTGAATCCGGCCGATAATGTCGCCCGCGCGCTGTGCGCTTTCAACGACACGGGATGTGAGGATGTCTACCTTGCCAAGATTTGGCTCGGCCCGCCTGAGATATCGCAGGCTCGTCTGAGCGTTCATCAGGATTGCCGAAAGCGGCTGCTTGATTTCATGCGCTATCGATGTCGTCATTTCGCCCAATGTGGAAAGACGCGCTGCATGGGAAAAGTCGGCTTCGATTTTTCGTAATTTTGCCTCTGCTTCAAGGCGAGCGGTGTTGTCGATCATCATGAGGATTGTCGTATCGAGGCGCTCGCCGGGTACCGGGAAGGTCATCAACAACAGTACATCGAGCAGCCGGCCATCGAAGGCCCTTACCTTCAATTCCTCCACATGATTCCTGACACCTGAAAAATGCGCCAGCATCACGCGTTTCGTCGCGCCGGGTGTGGTTGAAAACAGGTATTTTACCGACCCGATGAATTCTGAGCGGTGCTTCCCGCCGAAAAGGACCATGGCCTCTTTGTTGACGTCGAAAACGTGTACGATATCGCATGCAAGTTTGACGATCTCTGGATGTTCATCCGAATATGAGGCCATGTCAGTGATGCCATTGGCGCGAAGGCGGTCAAATATGCGCCCTGCCGGCCGGGCGTCGATCTGCCAGACAGGAATGGGCAGGGAGGAAATCATGTTCCGATAGCGTTTTTGGCTCGCTTCGAGTTCGATGACAGCATTCGGTGCATTCAAGGTTGCCCTGACAGAGACGAATACGGTGTCCGCGCATCTTGGATCAAAAGCCTTCCAGCCTGTCAGCACGACATGCTGCAACCGCCCCACGGTGGGGATTTCTCGTGCTACCGTTCCTTTATGAGCAGAGGCGGCGATGGTTGTGAGCAGATCGCCGAGGGCAGCACGGCTTTGTTCGGGCCAGAGGCTTGTAATTGGACGGTCCAATACTTTGTCCCGGTCTGCGGGCAGGCCGAACAGACGGATTGCTTCATCGTTGACGTCCAAAATCCGGACGGCAGAGAGCAACATATCCAATCGATCGGGTTGCCATTCCTGATCCCCGCCGGGGCAGGCTGCATCCATGCTTTCAAGCAAAGCGCGTGCGCGCGTCACATTGAATTGCCAGTAGGCAACCTGTCCGATAGCAGCCTGCGTAGGCGGTTTGCCTTTTTCGATGGGGTGATCAACGGAATCCATTGGCGACCTCTCCGGGCGATGGTCAATGTTTAATTCGATGAAACGGTACTGTTACGGCTCTCGGGGCAAATCGATCGTCGATTGAGAGCTGAAATAATATGCCCGTGTAGAACATCGTCACTGATCGGCTTGTTCAAAAAGGCGACGGCGCCGAGACGCAGTGCCCGGGCTTTTGCTTCGGGGGCTAACCGGGCCGACATGAAGATGATGGGCAAGACGGGATCGGCGGCAGACAGCATCTCCTGAAGCTCCAGTCCGCTCATGCCTTTCATGTTGAGATCGGTGATGAGGCAGTCGAAGCGCCCTCTTGTATGTGCAGCCAGAAACTTTTCCGGACGGTCGAAGATCTGGCACTTGAAATCGAACACCTCGAGCAATTCGGCCAAGGCGTTGCAAATACTCAAATCGTCGTCGACGACTGCAATGATTGGGGTAAGGGTCAATTCGCAAACTTTCACACAGCGGACTTTCGTCACGGCGGTTTAGTATCTGCTTGATCACTGCCTCATCAAATCCATACGAAAGTCTAGGCCCGGTAGTCATCACGCATATCCGCTGGTATCGACTGCCAGGCGCGAACAAGATGGGTGATGAAGGGCGTCTTCATCTTGCGCATCACACTGCTGCGATGAAGCTTGACCGTGATTTCTGAAATGTTGAGATCGAATGCGATCTGTTTGCTCAGTGCACCCCGCACCACGGCTTCCATGACTTGACGCTCACGAAGGGTGAGCGTCGCATAAAGCGCCATATTCGCCTTGGTTGTGAGTTGCTCGGCGCGCCTCTCCTTGTCAATTTCAATGGCCTTGTTTACCGCATCAAGCAGGGTCTGATCGCGCACAGGCTTGGTCAGAAATTCGATCGCACCTGCCTTCATCGCCTGAACTGTCATTGGAATGTCGCCATGACCGGTCAGAAAGATGATGGAGGCAGAGATACCATTGGCGGCCAGGCGGGTCTGGAAATCAAGACCGCTAGCACCTGGCATTCGCACGTCAAGAATCATGCAGCCTGGTCTGTCCAGAATGTCCGCGTCCAACAGTGCCTGGGTGGAGCCAAACCCCGCCGTATCAATGTCCACCGATTCCAGCAGTTCACAGATCGAGAGCCGCACCGATTCATCATCGTCCACGACCAGCACCAGGGGTTCCGTCTCGGGACGAGCTTCAATGGTGGCGATTGCATTTCCCAAAGAAATGTTCATTTTCCATTCTCCAATGCATTGCGCAGCTTTACGGTTGCGACGCCTAGTCCTGCTGACCGCGCCGTACTCTTTTCCTTGAACTGTCCTTGACTGCCGAAATGCGCGTAACTTCCCGGTTCGTCGCGCGATTGTCGAGCCATGCACCGACGTCTTCGCCAAACTGTGCTGGAGCCAGGCCACCAAAGGCCCCCGAAAGGTCTTCAAGCGTCGTGCGCGCCATCTCCTTGCGCATGCTTTTTTGGGCACGCAGCATCACAGCGTGAATCCCGCACACGCCGTTGGTTATCCAGGCTGGCGGCGCGCCGCCAAACAGAAGGCAATTCTCGCGCACATCCTTGCAGTCGAAGAGATTTTTGCGGCCATCGATGGCATCGACAATATCGAGCACCGTTACCTCCCGTGGCTCCTTGGCAAGCCTATATCCGCCATTGATGCCACTGGTCGAAACAACGATCCCGGCTTTTTCAAGCCGCGGCATAATTCTCGCCATCAATGTCACTGGAACGCCTTGCAGTTCGGCAAGATCACGGCTGCTCACGGGCTTTGCACGCGGCTGGATCAAATACATCATGCAGTGGATGCCATATTCGACCGTCGCGCCATACAGGCTCGGCGGCCGGGCCCTGTGGGCCGCTGTATCAATGAGATCCCTGGGCTTTGTCGGGTTGGTCATAACACCTCTCCTACACGTCCGTGTTATAAAACGCCAGAGTTTTTTGTAGTGCGGACTTTCGTTCAGCGGACGAATCTACAAGGGGATCCGATGATACCAGGCAACTGGCCGGCGAAAACAGCATGGAAATCTGGATATCACAACACAGCCGGTGCGGACGACGCTCGCAATGAAATCCGATGGCAGCTATGGCCTTTTTGCTGCAATCCACACCGCACAGACCCATCTCGAAAATCGACTGCTCGCGTCCCGATCGCTAGCCCTCGTGTCGCAGGTTCCTAAACTTGAGGATGGGTCGACTAACCCCGGCGATTAGAGCGGCCCACCCCCTTGCACGATGGAATGTTTTTGTCTCCCCAGCCATGCTTGGAAGCGATAGAGTTATTAGCCCCAAAGGCCACAACGAGGAGATAAGTTATGAAAATTGTTATTATCGGTGGAACTGGGCTCATCGGATCCAAGACCGCCGTACGTCTGCGCAATAAAGGCCACGAGGTTCTCGCCGTATCGCCAAACACCGGCGTCAACACCATCACCGGCGAAGGCCTGGCGGATGCGCTGGTCGGCGCCGAGGTGGTTGTTGACCTTGCAAATGCGCCTTCGTGGGAAGACAAGGCTGTGCTCGAATTCTTCGAAACATCGGGCCGCAATCTGCTCGCCGCAGAAGCCAAGGCTGGTGTAAAGCACCACATTGCCCTTTCTATCGTGGGAACGGAGCGGCTGCCGGAAAATGGCTACTTCAGGGCTAAACTTGCCCAGGAGAGGCTCATCAAGGAATCGCCCATTCCATACACAATCGTTCATTCCACCCAGTTTATGGAATTTCTGAAGGGCATCGCCGATGAAGCAACCGTCGGCACCGTTGCTCGCCTGTCTCCTGCGGCCTTCCAGCCCATCGCATCGGACGACGTTGCCGACGCGATGGCAGACGTAGCCGTCGGCAAGCCGCTCAACGGGACGATCGAGATTGCGGGTCCCGAGCGCGCTCCCATGAACGAAATCATTGCCCGGTATCTGAAAGCGGCCAACGATCCGCGGACGGTCGAGGCAGATGTCCATGCGCGTTATTTCGGGTCCGAACTCAACGATCAGTCGATCGTGCCCGGCAACGGTGCGCGACTCGGCAAAGTGGGCTTTGAGGATTGGCTCCGTCACTCTCAACAGCCGAATTGAGCCAACCATCGAACAACCTGTCTTTGGCCCAGGTTACGAACGCACATGAATCAACAACCAAAGGGATTACGACAATGAAGTCAGCTTTGTTAACGCTGTTTGTGTCGGCTTCAGCTTGCCTGCTCGGCACCTTGCCAGCCGTTGCTGCTGAAGATGGTGCAAAAGTCACGCCCCTCATGCAAAAGGATCTGCCGAATTATCCCGGAAAGGAGGGCCTGATGATATCGGTGGTGTATGAGGGTGGAGGCTCTTCACCCATTCACAAGCACGACGCAAATGCATTCGTCTATGTGCTCGAGGGTTCGATCGTGATGCAGGTCAAGGGAGAAAAGGAGGTCACCTTGTCACCGGGAGACACCTTCTACGAAAGCCCTTCCGACATTCACCTGGTCAGCCGCAACGCGAGCACGACTGAACCCGCGAAATTCATCGTCGTGTTGCTCAAGACCAAGGACGCTCCGGTTGTCATGCCGGTGAAGTGACATTCGGTGCGATGGCGGATCCAATGGTCTGCCGGTCGTCGCTTCGTATCGGGCGCACCAAGCAACAGCTGCGAGAGGATCAAGTTGATGAGAGTCACGGTTATGGGAGCGACAGGACGGGTCGGGATGCACCTCGTGGAAAAACTTGAACAGGTAGGCGTCGAAGTGGCAGCGGCATCCACTTCCCTCGGAATCAACAGCGTGACGGGGAAAGGTCTCAGGGAAGCTATGACGGGAGCCGAAATTGCCATCGACGTCACCAACGCCGAGTCGTTCGGTGATGACTCGGCCCTGGATTTCTTCAAGACGTCTACCCGGAACCTGTTGGCCGCCTCAGCAGAGACCGGGGTCAGGCACTACGTCGCGCTTTCCGTGGTGGGGACACCTCGCCTTGTCGAGAGCGATTATTTCCGTGCGAAGATGGTGCAGGAAAATCTTATCCGGGCAGCGCGGAGACCCTTCACCATCCTCCATTCCACGCAATTCTTCGAGTTTATCAGCGGCGTGGTCGACATGGGAGCAGAGGAAGATGCCTTTCGGCTCCCGTCGGCATCGGTAAGGCCAATAGCTGCCCACAACGTCGCCGAAATGCTGACAGAATTGGCGATGGGGGCGGCAAGGAACGGTACCGTGGAGATCAGCGGGCCCGAGCAGTTTGGGCTCGATGAAATTGCTCGTATCCACCTCGCAGCAAACGAAGATACACGCCAGGTCATTACCGACAACAGCGCGCGCTACTACGGCGTTGAATTAAATGACGACACACTGCTTCCACTCAACGACACGCATATTGGTTCGATGCGCTACGGTGACTGGCTGTACCGCTCCATGGCCAGCTAGAAGGTTGACCTTCCAGTCGTATGGCTTGGGCTTCCCTGTCGCGTGGGTAAACGGCATCGTTCGGGGGCAATGCCGACCAATGGCTGAACCGCCACAACAGATTTGCCGGCTACGTTCTTCCTCTCCCGGACGACAATCATAACTACCCGCAGTTGCAAGCTGCTTGATCATGACAACCATTTGATGGAGTATTCCAGAGCATGATTTAAGAGAGCGGAGGGCTTCGGGAATGCGCCGCATTGCATTGACTGTCGCGCTTCTGTTCGCCGCCACGAATGTGGCCTTCGCCTGGGGTCATTCCATCATCGCCGAAATCGCCCAAAGTCGGCTAACCCCTCTGACATTGCGGCGTGTCGCAGACTTGCCTGGCAGCGGCGCGTCGTTGGCCTCAATTGCCAGTTGGGCCGACGACGAACGGGCTCGCGACAAGACCACCACCAGATGGCACTTGGTCGATATCCCTCGAATAGCTCCCGGTTATGATCCCGCGCGCGACTGCGTTCTTGATGCGTCTGATAGTGATTGCATCATCGCCGCTATAAACAGACAGCTCAGTATTGTTGCCTGTCCCTCTCTTCCACTCGAACCATGCCAGCGCGCGCTTGAATTTCTCGTGCATTTCGTAGGTGACCTGCACCAACCTCTGCACGCCATCGGCGAAGAAGGGCGCTTGGTCCCAGCCAATGGTTTGCTCGACGACGACTATCGACGGGAAAATCTTCCAGTTCTTGACACACTACTCGCTCGGGCGGGTTTGCGCCTTGCCAAAACCTTGAACGACGCCTTTGCTAAGGGTGATTGTTCGGCGGAGCAGGCATAGGGGATCTGATGGCGAGAAAAACCACGGAAAACAGGCACCGGCTTTCGCCGGAAACGCGCCGGAGGCTCTATGGTGCACGGCGTTTCTTGCCGCTGGAGGTGCAGAAGGACACTGACCTTCGCCTGCAAATCGATGTCTATTTCAAAGATCCGCTTGTGGCGAAGAACAATCCTGCTGCGGCCATTGATCAGAACTTCTTTGTGCCCTGGGAGCCGGGGTTGCGGGACGGACCGACCAGTGCCCGTTTTGCGGTGGTCGATTACGATGCCACCTCCAACACCCTAAAACCGCCTGCTGTCTGGGACAGCAAGGCCAATGCCTTCGTCGCACCGAACGGGCGTATCCTCGACGAGAACACCAGAAAGCTACCGCAGTTTCGCCAACTCAGCGTGTGGGCAACCGTCCAGCATACGCTCGACTTTTTCGAGAGCGGCTTTGCTCTTGGCCGCCGGATTACCTGGGCTTTCGAAGGCAACCGGCTGATTGTGGTGCCGCATGCCGGCTACGGCGAAAACGCCTATTATGATCGTCAGAGCAAATCGCTGCAATTTTATTGGTTCGACGGGGAGGATGGGCGCATCTTCACCTGCCAGTCCAGCGACATCGTCAATCACGAATTCGGTCACGCGGTTTTGGACGGGTTGAGACCCTGTTACTATGAATCCGTTTTGCCGCAAACGGCAGGCTTCCACGAGTTCGTTGGCGATTTGACCGCTATCCTCATGGCCTTCCGCAACAATGATTTCCGTAAAGCGATGATCAAGGAGAGCGCTGACCTTGCTGGTGGAACCCTGTTGTCATCCTTGGCACAGGAGTTCGGCAATGCGGTCATCGGTCAGCCTTATCTGCGCACCGCAGCTAACCAATTGACAATGAGTGACATAAGGAACGATCTCCAGCCTCACCGCATTTCGCAGGTGCTGACGGGAGCCTGTTTCGACATCATGGTCAGGCTTTTCGGCAAGTACAAGGATCGGATGGACCAACGCAATAAGGATAATCCGAAGAGCAAGCCATCACTGCCGAATGCCTTCTGGTACACGATCCAGCGCATGCAGATGATGGCGATACAGCCGCTGGATTTTCTGCCCCCATGCGAAGTTGAGTTCCGTGACTATGCTTTGGCGCTGTTGCGCGCCGAAGAGGTGTCAAATCCAACTGATCCCGATGGCTATCGCGAGATGATGTTCAATGTATTTGTCGAGCGCGGTGTTCTCGATGAAGCGGATCGCGCGTCCCTCCTGGAACCGGACGCTGTCTTCAACCGTCCTGAACTGACCATTTACCATGACATCGACTCGATTGGTGCATCGCGCGGCGGTGCCTATCGTTTTCTCGATGACAATCGTGCCGATCTGTTCATTCCCCTGAACGCCGATCTCATCATCACCGAGATCGTTCGCGCCAAGAAGCTGACGACGGAATCGCGGCAACTCCCCGACCAGATCGTCGTGCAATACATATGGCGGGAAGATGTCGCACTCGAGGGCGAGCGCTTCGGTCGCTTTGCCGGTGAGCGAACGAGTATGCTGTGTGGTGCAACGCTCGTCCTGGACCAGAATGGCAACCAGATCCATTGGGCGCGCAAACCCGGCAGCGAGGAGCTTGGTAACAGCCCCGGGCAACGCGCCGAGCGCAACGCCGGGCGCAAGCGTCGCGAGGCATTTCTCGATGCTCTGGCAGCACGGATCAAATCAGGCATGATCGGCGAGACCGTCGGCGGCGAGCTTGGTCTCCTGGCCCGTGCCATCCCGCCATTCGGGTTCTACCGCGTCGACGGCGAAGTGCGTTTTCAGCTTTCGCCGCATTTTGCCATTCACGACGATATCGAGGACGACGACATTGGAGGCCGGCAATGGCAGGTAAGCTCCTGATACGCATGTTTGACGTCGGTCTTGGCGACTGCATCTATTGCCGGATTCCGGAAGGGCATGAGGATGGTCGCGATTTTCACATTCTCATCGATTGCGGATCGCTAAGCGGCATGGACTACCTCACAGCCGCGCTCGAAAAGCTGAAGATCATGCTACCTGACGATGGCGGCAAGAAGTGGCTTGATCTGCTCATTATCACGCATCAGCACAAGGACCATATCCTGGGTTTCACGCCGGATCTCTGGGCTGACTTTTCGGTCGGTTCATTGTGGATGAGCGCCGCGATGGATCCCGATCACCCGGAGGCCAAGAACGCGCAACAGCTCCATGCCTTCGCTGGCGGCATGATCAAGCAGGCGCAGCGCCTCAACTTCAGTCCGGAACTGGAAGGCCTCTTCGCGGCCTATGCAGCAACGAACGATGTGGCGATGGAGACATTGCAAAAGATCATTCCCGTCAAAAACAATATCAAGCCGATCTATGTTCATGCTGGCATGGACACCGATGACAAGCTCAAGCTGCCCATGAAAAATGCAGTATTGCGGATTCTTGGACCGGAAAAAGACATTGACCTTTATTATCTGGGCAAATCCGAGAACCCGTCAATGCACGGTTTTATGTCCCTCATGGACGTCGTTGCAAGATCCACGCCGCCGAACACGGCGCCTGCAAAATCAACGTCTCTCCCGACGAATATCGCCACGGCCGATTTCCGGCGGTTGCAGTCGCGAATGCTGTCGACAGCACTCGCCTTCGCCGATCTCGATGGCAAGGTGACGAACAATACCAGCGTCGTTCTGCTCGTAGAATGGAAGGGGAAGCGGCTGCTATTTGTCGGCGATGCTGAATGGGACGCGCGTTATGATGAAGGCGAGGCCAACGGTTCGTGGAATGTCATGTGGAACAAGCGACATCCCGTGTTGGCCAAACCGCTGGATTTTCTCAAAATCGGCCATCATGGCAGCGAAAACGCCACACCATGGAATGACAATCCGCTGCGCGACCCCGCCAAGCCAAATGAGCCGCTCGACATTCTGAACGCCATCCTGCCGAAGAATGGTACCCCAATCGCGTCCGCCGGCGTTTCTACCCGGCGGGGTCAATACAAAACCATACCGAAGGCGGATTTGCTCGTGGAGCTTGGCAGCCGGGTTGCGACCAAGCGAGACTATGCCAGGGCGTTCAAAAGCGCCCATATCAATACGTCGCTGATTAACAAGTTCGACGAGTTCGAGCAAACCTGGTTTGCCTCCCCTCAGCCTCTGCGAACGGATTTGGAAGATATGTTGCGCGATCAGGGCTTTATCGATATCGAGATTTCAGCTTGATGCAGTACTGAGGGTGTTGATGATGAGGCACACAATGGCTCGTCTGGTATCTGCACTTTAGAAAACCGGGTCTGCGGTTAGATTCCGCTCAAGGTGAGCACTTGACGTCAGATCCCCAATAAGCGACCGTCCGGTAAACTATTATCTTGGATTGTTAGGTGGCTAGATAGCGGATGTGCCTATTCTACTCTGCATCAAGGCTATAGCGGCCACTGAATCGACGCCATCAAATGACCGAGATAGGGCCGATTTCCGGTCAGGCAGCTTTCAAGAACAGTCCTGCGAAAGCAGACGTTTAAGTCGGCTGCCGTGATGTCTGAGTCTGACCCAAAGCGGACCTTGCCTCGGCGATCACTGAAAAGAAGGATGATCGGTGACCCTTTCGGCAATTGCCGAGTAGCTTTTCGATATTGGCATCAGCGTCACCGCCGGTGGAAGTGATCACCAAGGAACGCCATAGGGTCCTGCTTAAGCACCTTGCAAAACTGCACCAGAGTAGAGACGGCCATGCGGTTCTTCCCCATCTCGTACTTTTGCACTTGCGAGTGCGAAAAGCCCATAAATTCGCCAAGCTCTGATTGAGAAAGGCCAGCGGCCAAGCGAACGACCCTCAGCTTTGCGCCAAGGTCTTTATCAATGCTGGCTGCTGCCGATTTACGAGTTAACGTTACCATCCCGCCGAGTGAACCATGCACCAATTAAATATTGCTAAGTAAAAAAACGCCGCCGGGCGTTGGCCAGCAGCGGCGGGAGGCGCGGGACCGGGTGGCCTTGGCCTACCACCACAATTTACGCTGCAACAGAAGATGCGACAATCAGGGGTTTTCCTAAGGCAAAGCCGGAATAATCCCCTTTCGAAGGGAAAATGAAAAGACCCAGCCCGCATGGCTTGTGGACTCCGCGGCGCTGGGTCGGGACGTTCGCTTGCGACAAACGTCAAAGGACCATTAAAAATCGAGTCGTTACTGATCAACAGCCATTTCAACTTAAGGTTATTGCTGAATAACCATGATGCGCGTCGAACCCCGCGGCCGCTTCACGGTTGTTTGGGTTTCGAACTCATTCGGAGCTGCCCTTGATCCTTCCCGCACACCATGGCTGATACGCTCGGCCCCATACCACCCCCGCCACGAACCGGGCTTCCATTCACCTTTCTGACAGCCGGTACGCCCGCATCAGACTCCCGAATGTCTTTGGAGGCCACAGCGCCGCGTCCGAATCTCCGGCGTGAGCGGCTTTCGCCCTGCTGATTGCCGAGTTGCAATTGGATGGCGCTATGGCCGAGGCTCGGCATATCGATTATGACGCTTCAGAATATAGGGGATTACCGCAAAAGGCCGTCGCGACTGAACTCCTCCCAGTCGGCCAGATTTGCCGTTGCTCCCTCCAAGCCGGCTTGTGGTGACGACGCAGAATCCGAACGCTTCTTCAACAACCGCGTCAGCTTCGCTTTGTAGGCAGCCCGCCGTCGGTTCTCGGACGCCGCCATCGCGTCCTCTTCACGCCATTGATCGACCACGCCTCTGTCGAGGAGGTCTTCGACAACCCTAGGGTCGAAAACGTGAAAGGTGATCTTCCTGGCCCGGCCCGCTAGCCGTACTGTCCGAGTCCCTGCGCTGGGAAGTCGGCCATCGGCGAGCCACCGATGCCTCTCGCTCGGCTTGATGGTCAGGATGTCCTGAATTTCTCGAGGGATCACCGGAAAGTTCTCAATATCCTTCATTCCAGAAGAGACCATGCCCACAGCGGCCTGAAATTTCGGCTTTGCATTGGCTGACATCGCTAGTACGAGTGTCCCGGCGTCGAGGATGAGTGATTTCTTCGAAGGCGTCGGGAGCCGTGCCCGGATCTCCAAAAGGATGCCTTTCGCACGCACGGATGATCCGAGCGTCGCCGCCGATGGCAATGTCCAGGTTCTGATGAGCTCGATGTCATTCTTCTCTTCCTTGGGCATGAATCGTAGATAGGTTCCGCGTCCTGGCAAGTCAACGGAAGGGGCAATTCGATGTTCCCGCGAGGGTCACGATAGTCACCTCCGCAACATGTTGCGCGGCTGGCGGCTTCGGGCGAGTTCTATCACTCACCCATCATTTGACATCGGCGAAGTCGGCATGAGAAACGTAAACCGGGTTTCCGCATCTGTTGATTGAACAGTCAGGGTTCCGCCATGGGCCTTGCCTATCTCCGAAGCGATGTGCAAGGCCCAGACCTTGCCTTTTGTCCCGAACTTCGCCCCTGGATGAAAGAGTCGGTCCTGTACTTCAGCCGGGATCGCCGCCCCGGCATTTGAAACAGAGTCCCAACCATCATTATCGGTCCACGCGTTGAACCTCACGGGTTGGCTCAGATCGCCATGGCTAAAAGCATTTCCAAGGAGATTGGAAACCAGCTGTCCTATACGAACAGGATCGCAATTGATGGACTCGATGACGGAGAAATCTGTCTCGATGATTGCGTCCGGCATGCTCAATTGAAGTTCAGCCATGGTCTCGTGAAAGATGGGGTAATTTTCACTGGGGACAATGTTCGTGGGGATACCGCCGCCATGTCTCTGGTTTCGGCGGGCTTGCCGAGCGCGTGAATGTGGCCGAGGTATAACCTCCATTCAAGCTACGTTCCAGGCGCTTCCAAGATGGCTCTTGGCTGCGGGAGCGAAACCGCACCTC
This sequence comes from Phyllobacterium chamaecytisi, assembly GCF_020164455.1. GTDB lineage: Bacteria > Pseudomonadota > Alphaproteobacteria > Rhizobiales > Rhizobiaceae > Phyllobacterium > Phyllobacterium chamaecytisi. Next base: position 61,489 of record NZ_JAIQWW010000010.1, on the reverse strand, counting down.
AGATAAAAGCGCGTCTGCGGTTAGATTCCGCTCAAGGCGGCCATAGCCCTACAGGCGCGTGGAAAAAGACCCTCCCACAAGAGGGAGGGTCAGATGCGGGAGCGGCCCCCGTCGCCCCCAACGGCGTTCTTTTTTTCTGCCGAACGACGCTCTATGCGATCTCATCAAACATGGCGTTGATTTTGTAAATTGCTTCCGCCCGGTTCGTCGCCCGAACCTTCTTGAGGATATTTCGAACGTGAACTTTCACAGTGTTTGGAGCAAGCCTGAGGGCATAGGCAATCGTTTTGTTTGCCTTTCCCTGCCGCAGGACTTCGATGACCTCACGTTCCCTTCGTGTGAACATTTCCAAACGCTTGGACTGATGATGGTTGGTTCCGAGGATGCTTTGCATATCATGCCGGTTCTTGGCCGCGACGAAAACACCTCCTGCCAACGCCATCGATATTGCTTCGATGCAAACAGATATTCCGGCATTGCCTGGAAGGTAACCATGGGCACCTTGCCGGAGAACGCTCAGGATTTGCTGAAATCCGCACAGGTCCGCCTGAACAATGACTGGGACTTTCGGAAATCTTCGTACAAGCGCCCCGATTTCGAGCACAATGGAATTATCCATGAACCTGGAGTCGTCGACGCATACAAGGATGACTGAAAATGCCGCCGCTTCATATGCCTCTATATCGTTCACAGAGCCATATGTGGCCAAACACAGTCCAAGTCCATTCGATATAAGCCCCCTCGAAAGATGCTCTCGAGCAATGGCACTTCCGTCAATAATGGCAAGGGTCCGTTGTGGACGGGGTTCTGTCGATGCGATGTGGAACGCTGCACGGCGGGCCGCCGCATGCCGATTGTAAACGGCGTGATCAGCATCCGGTATTCGTTCATACATAATTCCTGACATTTTCTTGTCCCCAAAAACTACTCATTGACACGTGCTTGCAACATTGAAGTTCAATTGCACCACGTTTTGCTGTTGCCGTTTCGAGCGCGGCAAATACGTGCCGAGCGTTCGATCAAAAGCTGCATTGCGGCGTAGGAGAGTTTGATTTCTCCTCCTCTGCTACGCAGTGCGCCGATCTCAGTTAGGCGTTGAACCGCGCGACCATCTATTCGCCGGATCGTTTCGCCCTGTGACAGGCGGTTCAATGCTTCCCAGTCGTCTATCGATATTTCACGCTTTGAAACCATGTTCGTCGAGCTCCGATTATGAATTGCCAGGCAAATACCCGCTTCAGACGGGCTTATCGAAAATAGCGAGAACTGCCGCGGCATGTCCGTTGCCGGTGCTGCCCAGTCACGTTGTTGACAATTGGACACGGTCGAAAAATGGGTCTCTGCACTGGAGTTAGGATCGAGATATGAATAAGTCGGATCTCCCGCTCCATGGATGCTTTGACGCTTTTGTAAGTGAGGCACAAACCCGTTGGCAATTTCGGCCGCTTGATCAATCTGGCAAAAGATGACCACCGGTATTTTCTGGTAAGAACTGTTGACATCGGTTTTCCCTCCTGCAGTCTATTGATCGACTTGATCTCCGGATTTACCGAAGTATTGATCTAATATTACCGGAGGAGGCGTCTCTCGAGCGCTGTCTGACCGTCAATGCACCGTCAAAAATGCAGGACAAAACGTAAAAAGGACCCGCGGGCGGGTCCTTTTTGGGTGTTTTGTTGGGCTTTGCGTCAACTGTTCAGCACGACATCGACAGCCTTAGCTGCATTGAGCAGTCCCGCACCAAAAAAGTACCTGGAATCGATGACATCTTCATTGTCCGCATTCATGCAGTCGGGGGTGAGGGGACGAAAACCCGGTCCAACATTGCTGCTTCGGCTGGACGCTTCCTCGAGGATAGACTTGACGGCTATACCGTCTAGCCTGCCTGACCCACCGTGAACGGCACGATGGGCCCGTTGTACGAGAGCCGCGACGCCGCCGACCAAGGCTGCGGCCCCGGACGTGCCGCCAAAGCTGGTATAGTAACCGCCACCAATGCCGGGATTATTGGCAGATGGAAGCAGTGAGGACCAGGGAGCTTTTCCTTCATCATAACCAAAGACCCCCGGAAGGTCTGTGCTGAGAAGGCTGAACTGCGAATAGCAATATTCCTTGCCGGGATCCGCGTTATATTGATGCTTGGCGATCAAGGGAGACAGCCGATTGATCCGCAATTGATGGCGATTGAAGACCTCGCCATCATCAGAGGGTGCAACGAGCGTTAGACCTTCGCCATAATTGCTGTAGCCGGACCGGAAACCTTCAACCGTGACGGCGCCGACCGCGATGATCCCGTTGTCGGGAGCTGCGAGGCTCGCCGGATAGATCAGCTGGCTTTCGCCACTGTTGCCGGCAGCGCAGATCACCGGAATCTTTCGGCTCACAGCAATGATCAAATGTTCCAGGATCGTCCATATGCGGTCCGGATTGAAACCCAGCTGCGTTGCCTTGGGCTCGAGTTCCGCCGGTCCCTGTTCTGCCAGGGCGATGCGTGCAAATAGATCCGCAGCATCACGATTGGCCCAGCGCTCCAAGTCGGCCTTCAATTCGTTCTTGGGCTCAATGGCGCTTCGCTTCGGATCGGGTATGCCGCGGGGCATGACGATGACGTCAACGTTCTGCAAATACGCATAAAGGAGTGCGGCGATGAACTGCACAGGATTGTCTTCGAACGAAGTCGTAATGTTAACGAGGCGCGAAAAAGGATCAGCGCCAAAATACGGTAACAGGTTGGGATTTTTGTTGGGATGGGTCTCGGTTGAATCGGGATTCGTAAAGATGTCTTCTGGTGGAGACAGGATTTCGCTGTCTTCCGTGGCCAATGCGGCGGGCTCGGCCACGATTAAACCGGCACAGGCAGTGCCGTGAGCGGCGAACATGGTGTTCGAATCGAGGATCCGGCGCAATACGCCATAGGAACCAGCATACTCCGCCACAATATCATCCAGGTATTCCTTGTCATCAACCGATAGTCCGAGGTTGCCGAGTCCGGATATGTCGAGTTCGGCAAAGAACGCCTGTTTCTCTTCCTTGTAGGAACTATTTGTATCGTCGAGGATGGCCAACGCACGCGCACCGTATCTGTGCGTTGCCAGGTCAATAGAGGCATTCTGATCGATCCGGGTTGCCAGGTTCGGGTGATCTGGAGATATGCCGACGTCAATGAGCGCCACCCTCGCAGGCGAGATCGCAGCCACCTCTGCAAGGGTGTCCCAGACAGAACCGGAAATAACAGGAGAAGGCGTGATGCGCAGCGCACTTTCATTGTTGGGGGGAATCGAACCACTCGAAGATCCGAAGTCCGCCGTAATCACTCCCAGAGCAGCCAAATGCCAGAGATAATAGTAGCCGGCAGGCGCAGCCTTCGTGTTGTCTGATTGGAGGGCCATCTGTAACCTCATTTACGCTAGAGGAACCACTGAAGATGAATGCACTTTCTTCACACCCATTCCTTGTGTACCGCGTTGTACGTCGCGGCGAACGCATCTCTCAGATAAGGAGCAAACCGGCGGGCCAGATCACGTCCTGCTTTCGTATCGCTCGGATAATGCAGGCCGGCCCATTCTCGATTCTCTGCAACATTCTGAGCAATTCGCGCCAACTCTTCGGTCGCTGGATGCTCGGGAAGGATCGTGTTGAATGCAAACACAATGGAAAAGCATTGGAATGCATGATTGCTTTGGAAGGATTCGTGCGCTGGAACTGCCAGAAGCGGTCGCAGTCGCGGTTCAAACTGACTGGGTCGCAACCGATTGAATTTATTCTTGTAAATGAGCCCAACATATTCGCAAGCGGTCAGGATACTCTGAAAAAGCCCCTCGGTCTGTTCGAACCCGGCTATGTTCTCGATATAGAGAGGTCGTGTAAACTCGCCGACCGATAGCGAAGCTTCCTGTTGAATATCCGGGAGTCGTCTGGCCCTTTCGCGGTCGCGCTTCTGCATCGACAGCATCACTTTGGTTTCAAGGCGACTGAAATCCGGGCCTGGAGGTGGAGTAATGTCGAGCATCTCCCACGTAAACCGAGCGGCGGCGGTAAAAGCGTTCCGGGAAGGTTGTTGGTGGAGCCTGCGCAACTGGAATGCAGGTATCAACTGTGCATTGCCGGTGCTGATTCCGCCGAATGAGGTTTTATTCTTGTTCTTGTTCTTGTTCAGCGAGGATTTGTTCAGCACCGATTTGTTGGCAACACCGCCGCTCGCCGTGGCGGCTCCGGCTAGAGGTGCCCCCGGGATGTTGATACCGGCCCCATCCACCGCTGCGTCAACCTCAGCGAACGGCAAAGGTGGGCAGGGCGATACATGATCGGCATCGACCTCAAATCGAAAATTGTTCAGGAACTGTATCAGCGGTGATTGCGCAGCAACGTTGACCATTTTCGCGTATCCTTCATCCATTCGAGCCGAATTTTGATTGAGGAAGAATTACCGGCGCTTGACACCGGCCTTGGTAAGCCCGGCGATCAGCATCTTGCCTCCCCCAGTTTTTAACAGCGGGTAGCGATTGTCCTTGAGCGACTCGATCGAGAAATTCGGTTCGACGGCCTCGAGCCGCTCTACATACTTTTCCGCCAACGCCATCTCGTCCCGATGTGCATGACTTGCTGCCATGTAGCGCAAGAGAGAATTGAAATCAGGACGCATCTTCAGCGCGTCTTCACCCGCAGAAATGGCGGCTGCGTGATCGCCGGCAAGAGCTGCACTGATGCACTTGGTCGTGTCGAAGTAATATTTGTGCACGCTGTAAAATCCAAGGTTCTGGACCCAGTTAGCCATGGCCAACGCCTTTTCAGGCTGCCCGGCATAACAATGCAACATGGAATAAAGATCCCAACCGAGCGGTTGTGCCGGGTTGAGCTTGATTGCGCGCTCGAATAGTCCGGCGGCATAGTCGTATTCGCAAAACAAGAATGAATGGACGTGTCCAACGAGAGCAAGTGCGATGGAATTGTTAGCATCCAACTCCAATGCCTTACGGGCGTAGAATTGGGCTTCTTCGACTATGGTGGAATCGTAGGCATTGAAACGCTGTCCAACGCGGAAAGTCCTGATAAAGGCGAGCCAGGCATAGACTGAGGAGGAGGGCCGCTCAGCAGCAATGTTGTGGAGGATGCGTTCGGCTCTATCGAGATCCCCCCGAGACAATCGAAAGACCGAGTTGACCGCCTCGATCATAGTGGTTTCGCGCTCGAGCTTTCCGCCTTCGCCGCGGAAAAGAAAGCTCCCGTTGACTTCATCGATCAAGTGATTGATCAGCCCATGCAACTGACTTGTTTCGCCTCTTTCCAGGGGCGGGCGATCAGCGATGCAACTGTCTTTCCAGATCAGGCTATGGTCGGCCAAACGCACAATGCTCACCACGATAAGGGCGGTTTGACTGGCGAGCGTCAGTTCCAGCTGTATGCCGAGGGCTGTTGCCAGCGAGATCTCGTTGCCCGGTCCAACATCATTCGACGAGTTCGCCCCAGGCCCTGCGCCGAAGGAAAAATCAGTGACACGGATATCAGTTCCCTCAACAAGCGATTTTGCGATGAGATTAGTCACTCCCGCCGCAAGAATCTGTCCATTTTCACTTTGTCCGGCGATGCGCGAGGGCAAGATCGCGACAACCCATTGCCGCGAACTGACGCTGGAACTCGAGTCACTGGCTTTATCGTTCGCCGCTCCATTCCCAGTGCCACCACTATTCGTGCCCGGATTGATTGCCGTTAAAGGAACGAGTGGCGTCGGTTCCTGGTTCTGACGCGCCAGCTCAAGCTTAGGTTCAAATTTTTGCTGGAATTGTCCCTCATCGTAGCGACGCTGCCAGACCTGTCGCTCCAGTGTGAGCCACTCCTCGAATTCAGCGTCTCTGACGTCGACCCCTTCGAGAAAATGTTCAGCAGCCAGTTCGTCATTTCCTGCTGGATGGCCCTCGCTCAGGATTTCGTCGATATCCAGCCGTATGCGGTCCATGCGAAGCGAGACGGTGTTCTTGTCAGCCACCAGGATATCGCGTGCATCACCCAGGCATTTCCGGATATCGAGCAGTGCCTGGCGAAGACTGGCAGAGGCCTGGTCTTCAGGCCTGTCGCTCCAAAGCTTGTCACGAAGCCAAACTCTCGAACGTGATCCCCTTAGGGAGACCGCCAGCATGGCAAGGATCGCTTGGGACTTTTGGGATTTGGGCGTCAGAACCTTGCCCTCCGGATCAGTGATCGCGAAGGGTCCAATAAGGTACATGCGATAAGCCGCTTCGCTGTGCTGACTGCGGTCCATCAGCGTGGGTCCCCGAGTAGCCTCTTGGATTGCTTTATCTTGCTTGTGCTTGGGCTCTCGCTCTAACTTTGGCACAAAACACAACTTTGGCAATACGTTTGCGTGTATTGGGAGCCCCAGCGGGTAAACAGGAACGCTTATTCCCGAAATGTTGTACACTATTCCGCTCCCATCATTTGCTTGACGTCGGCTAAGCTGGCTGACTTACGGGGAATACAATTCCACTGTTATTGCAGCGTGAAACCAGCGTGAATTGTGGTCAAAAAAATAAGGAGGTGTGGGTTACAGGAGCACTTCTGATCGGTTCGTGGCGTGCGAACTCACTAGAGCGCCGGCAGCTCGTCTGCGGTCGCGCAAACTTTTTTCCACAACGGTGTCGGATTGGCAAAGTCTCGCTCGTCCTAGGGGCCTGTTCCGGCAAATTATGGAGGATCACAACCATGCCGAATACCATACGTTTGCACCGCGTTCTGGCAACAAGTCCGGACAAGGTTTATCGGGCCTTCATCGAGGCAGACGCGCTCGCCAAGTGGCTTCCCCCCAACGGTTTTGCTTGTACTGTGCATCACTCAGAGCCGAAGGTCGGCGGCACGTTCAAAATGTCCTTCCGGAACTTTACGACTGGCAATAGCCACGCGTTTGGTGGCGAATATCTCGAGCTGGTTCCTGGTGAACGGTTGCGTTACACCGACAAATTCGACGACCCCAACCTGCCTGGCGAAATGGAAGTAACTGTGACGCTGGCCAAAGTGTCGGTCGGGACCGAGCTCCATATAACACAGGCGGGCGTGCCGGACGTCATTCCACCGGAGGCTTGTTATCTCGGATGGCAGGAGTCGCTGAAAAACTTGGCAAGGCTCGTCGAGCCGGAGATCAACGAATAGCCCATCAGACCTGCAGTCGCTGCGAGGTAATGGCTGTTCGCGGCGCCCAAATGAGAAGCAAACCGGTGGTTGCGGCTGCCCGGAGCGTAGGGATGCACGAAAGAACGCGCCGTGTTAGCGGCAATGATCCAGGTTGCCGACATCACAACCCAGCAGCAGCATATACATTGGGAGAAAAGCAGGCGGCTTCACCGCCTGCGCATCCATAGTCAATGCCCCTGTTTGCGATGTAGTTTTGAAGGCCGCTCAATTCCTCACAGCCGCCGGGGAAAGCGCTGTCAAAGAAGCCAACTGCTCGCCGGCCTTCTCCAGGTTCAAAGAGAATATGCCTGGAAGAAGGCCAGGACCGCGCCCACGGCTATGCCAATCAGCGGTGCTATTATTCCCCCCAGCTTTGCTTTTCGGAGCGCGCGGGCTTGCCGTTCGCTTACCCGGCGGTTCGTCTGGTACCGTTCTTTGAAGATTTCGAGGTATTGGCGGGAAAATGTGGGCCGGTCGTTTTCGTTGTCGGCGGCGAGCAGCCAGAATTCGGCAATGCGACCAGGTAGATCGATGTCCCCGACTTCGAGGGCCTGAAAGCACTGCCAGGACGACCACACCAAAACCAGCGTCAAGGACGCCAGTTCCCAGCCAACCGTTGGAGAAAACTCGCCTGCAGCAAGGGACGTAACAGCGCCGGTCGCCGTGGCAAGGGCGATGACGGAAAATAGCCGGAGAAGTCCCAGCGCCTGGTTATTGCTCGAAGATATGAGAGCAACGATAGCATTCTGCCGAAATCGCGTATCTTCGATAGCGAGCTTCCAGTCGTCATTTTCAAACATTGGAATCATCCCCTTCGGCATTGCGGACAGGGCGGTCAAAATGCACAATTTCAACCACTGGCAGCGCGACCGCTAATACAGGAACCAATCAATTGCGATCGCAGCTGCAACACCGATCAGGAACACGACGGTGAACGTGAAGGGCCCGACGTTCACGCCCAGTTGTCTCAGCCGCTCGTCCAGATCATCATGACGCATCGAAAACCTCATCGTTTGGTGCAGATCAACCATGAAGCTGGCGTAGCAGCAATCCGAGGCGTTCTTCAGGAGCTGCGGTGGAGATTTCGCCTGGTGGCCTGCTCGGCACACTGCTCTTGCGGCCCGCTCTCACTTCGCTTGGCGTATAGCCGAACTCCCTCTTGAATGCCCGGCTGAACTCTGCGCCATCACTGAAACATCGCTGCTCAGCGATCTCGATGATACGACGTTTGTCGTTCGGGTCGGCCAATGCTGCGTGTGCATCGAGGAGCCGCTGGTGCTGCAGGTAATGCATCACGCCACCGAATGGCTCGAACATTCGATAAAGTCCGGTGCGTGAAATCGCGAGTTCACGCCGCAAGACCTTGGCATTGAACAATGGATCGAACAATCTGGATTGCACTACGCGGCGTGCCTTTTCGAGCAACACGCGGGCGATAGGTGCCTGAGCCTCCTCGATGTTGCCTGGAGATGGCAGCAGGCAGGCCCGGATCATCGCCTGCGTCGCGCCAACGAGTTCAGGAAGATTGTCCGCCTCGACCGCTGGCAGCCGCTTGGCCAGTCCGATGAAATAGTCGGACAGCAGCCGTCCCATCGCGGTGTCGACTGTGGAGAACTCGGAAGCACTGAGGGCACGAGCCACTTCTGGATCGGAATCTCGGGGAACAAACAGCACCAGCATGTCGCTATCTGTTACACTCCCCTCAAACCAGCGTCCCAGCGAATGGACCTGGACGATACCGGCGCCGCCTTGAAAGCTTCCTGCCGGACCCTCGGTGCTGATCGAACCGTCGAGTGGAAGGGTCAATGCCCAGTGATCGAGCGCTTCCCTGCGTGTGTGACCTGGGACACTTGCAAACTCGAGTGCGCCGGTTCTGATCCGCGAGAATGCCAGGCTGCCGAGATCCCAGACGGTCTGCTTTCCTTCAAAGCCACGGGACCTGTCCCTGCATTCGCCAAGCTCGAGCATCGATGAGAAGCTTTTGCGCCACGATTCATACTGATGGTCAATCGGCACGCCGCTGGTATCGAACTTGAACGCGGGAATGGAGAATGCGCCGGAAGACGACCGCTTCGGTTGGGGATGAGGGCAGTTGATGGCAGATGCCGCTGCCGCGTGTGCAAAGTTTCGATCGAGCGATATATCCGATGGCGCGATATGATCATGCGCGTTCATGATTTCACCATTTGTCGTACCCGGAACAACGTGCAAAATAGGTGGCGCTGTCTCATTGTTAGAGACGAGCATAGTAGTACTTCGATCCATTTTGTTGGGGGAAGTACAGGCATGGCTGCTCCAAAAAACCACAAGAATAAGGTATCGCGCAGTTACAAATGCTCGACTTCAAAAGTGTGGCACAACCATTGCGGTCTGTTCAGTACGTAACTGTTACGAAACAAGTTGCACAAACGGTGGTCTCTCTACCTGAAGGTGTTCGAAATTAGGTCGAAGTTCTGTCGGAATTGTCAAAAGCCTTTGCCGACAGCAACACGGCAATCCATTTCGCCACGGAGGATTTCTCGCAGTAGATAAGGAACGCGATGAGAATGGGGACGCCAATGAATGCGCCTGGCACCCCCCACATGAAGCTCCAGAAGAATACCGAAAAAATGACGGCGAAAGGCGAAATTGCCAAGGATGCGCCGGTTAAACGGGGTTCAAGATAGCTGCCGATCAGAAACTGGATCAGGTTCAGTCCGACAAAGACAGCCAGAGCCATCTGCCAGGAATCAAATTGGCCTATGGCAAAAAGCGTCGGCAGGACAGTCGCTACGAACGGTCCAAGGAACGGTATGTAGTTGAGGGTGAAGGCAATTGCGCCCCAGGCAGCCGCCAGTTCGAGGCCTGCGAAATAGGCGAATGCCCAGACGATCAACCCGGTCAAGATGCTGGCAAACGTGCGCACGAGCATGAACCGGCGCAATTTCATTGAAATTTCGCGATTGGCATGGAGCATGTTCATGCCCTGCGGTTGTAGCGCGGGAGAGCGAAGACGCTTGGCGAAATCCTCTATTTCCAGGAGGCCGAGCATGACGAAAACAAAGACCAGCAAGGCAAATCCCGCGAAACTATTGAGGCGCCCGGCCAACCCCTGGGTAAAGCTCACCAGCCATGTCACGTCGAAACGGTCGGCGAGTGGACCTGCGATGGCAATGCCGTGTTCCTCCAGCCAGTCGGTCCAGTGGACATAGACATCCTGGAATCTGCGGGCATTGAGGAAAAGCCATTGGCCAAGCCTGCTGAGACCCCACGTCACCGAGGATCCGACGGCGACGATGATGAAGATTGTTGAAGAGAGCGTCACAAACAGGGCAAGCAGTTTGGGCACCCAGCGCTGCAACCTGATCTGGAGTGGCGCAACGAGGGCGATGACGAAAAGGGAGAAGGCGAACGGTATGAAGATTGCTTGGCCGAAACGAAGCAGCGCGAGAACCAGGATGCCGGTCGCGAGATAGCCGATCATCGGTTTTGCATATTGAACTGCCATGCCTTGCCTACCCGCCCCAAACCCAATGATCCCGGCCTACCCGGAAGCGCAAGGCAAAGACCCTGGCCAATGGACCACGGCCATTCGCCCGTCGGCTCCGCAAACCATCTCGATAACGATCCGGAAGATGGGTCCTGCGGGTGAGCACATGGACTGTGCCCTACTGTCTAAGGTCAAGATGTGGCCTTTTGCAAGGCGTCGCGCAAAACCTGCTCCTTGGTTTCATCCAACGAAGTTTTGAGAACAACACCGCCGTAATGCGAAATGTCCTTCAGGACCTTGTCAGCCGTCATCGACTGCACGAGCACGAACAGGGCGGCATTTCCAGGCTGAATATTGGCTGCGAGATCCTTCATGAAGTTGTCGTTTATGCCAACATCCGTCAATGCCCCGCCGAGGGCACCAGATGCCGCGCCGACTGCGGCGCCGATCAGCGGATTGAGAAAGAGGACGCCAATCAGCAGACCCCAGAAACTGCCGGATACCGCGCCGGCGGCTGTCGTGCTCACCAACTGGTTGAGCTTGATTTTGCCCGCATCTGTCTTTGTGGCGATGACAGCGTCGCCAAGCGTGATCAGATATTCTTTCTGGAGTTCGAGGAGACGATTGCGCACCTCTTCGGCCTTGGGTTCGGTGGAATAGACGATCACGATAAGATCAGACATGTTGCCTCCGGTTCTCTAGGGTGACTAACGCTGGGACGCGCTGCAAAAAACTATATCGTGCCCGACACGTCGAAGAGATTAGCCATGAATCCCACAGCTATGCATTGTGTTTCTTTTTCCTGCGAAGGGCGACTGGACATTGAACAAGCGGTCAATCGCTTGGTGGCGGATTGTCGGCGCTCCGCGACCGTTCGAAGAAAAATGCCTTCAGGCGAGAAACATCTTCCGGCCCAATGTTTTGCGGGGCGGTAACGGCAACCCAGCCGTCGATGTAATGCTCCGGAGCGTAGACATGACCGTATCCCATCGGCGAGGTCGTGGCGATGGCCATGTCGAACAGGAGCTGCAGCATTGTGACCCCTGGAATCCAGCGGAGGCTTGGCGAGACATCGGGACCACGCGGGGTCTTCATCCAATCCGGCTCTCGATAGAGCGCGTGAAAATCGAAGAACGTCACAGGATCGCTGGCATATTGGAGATAGACGATGCGAAGCGGTCCCCAGACGGCGCCGGGAATATCGAGCGCGTTGTTCTGGTTGGTGAACCGTATGATCGAACCGTCGCGGAAGCGCGGCAGCCATGCCGGCGAACCAGGATTTCGGCTTGCCGTCACGGAGTTCCAAATGGTGCTCTGGAAAGGGGGACCGCTCCACAGGGCGCCTTGGAAAGGATCGCCGATAATATCGTAGAGATGGGCTGAAAGTTCGGAGTTCATCGCGCCGAGGCTCAGGCCATACAAGTACAGTTTGGGTCGGCTGTCACGCGGGAGCGTAGTCCAGTGGCGGTATACTTCGCGAAACAGCGCCTGGCCTGCTTCGGCGCCGTAGCCCGGTTCCACAAGCAAGGATAACCAACTGCTGAGATAGGAATATTGCACGGCGACGCTGGCGATATCGCCATGATGTAGGTACTCGACCGTGTCGATACCCTCCGGATCGACCCATCCTGTTCCCGTGGGAACGATGACAATCAACGCCGCTCGTTCGAACCCGCCATCACGCTTCAATTCTTCAAGCGCGAGGCGCGCTCGTTCATCGACCGTTTCCGCGGAATTCAACCCGACATAGACACGAACGGGATCCAGCGCTTTTGCGTTGAAGAAACTGCCGATCTGCGCACCGGTAGGTCCAGATGCGATAAACGCGCGCCCTTGCCGCCCGAGGTCCTGCCAGTCGAGGACCGAGCCTGGACCGCCAGGTTTTGTGGGATCCGAGGGGCGTACCGAGCCGTCATCGATCCTGGCATCGAGTTCGCGAAAGGATGTGTCGACCATACGCAAGACGACCTTGAACAGGACGCCCTGCGCCACCGACCAGAAGAGTACTACCGCCAGAACACCGCCGATGACCTTGGAAACACGGCGCGGCACGAGGCGGTTCAGCCAGTGCGAGAAAAGCCGGAATGTCCGCTTGAAGAGGCGGGCGAGCAGAATGACCACCAGAAAAATACCGAGCGCAATAGCTGCAAGTTCAATTGGTTCCACGCTTTCGACCGGCCCAAGTCCCATGAGGCTCCGCACGGTGTTTTGCCATTCGGCGGCCTTCCACAGAAAAACGCCGGCGGTTCCGATACACAGGATGACAGCAATCCATTTGGCCGCTTTCTGACCCCGCGCGCTTGGAACTGGAATTTCCAGATAGCGCCAGAGCCACACCGCTGCTACACCCACGCCATAGCCGAGCGCTGCACAAAACCCGGAGAGCGCACCCTGAACCAGGAAAGAGCGTGGCATGAGGCTCGGCGTAAGGGATGCGGCAAAGAAGAGAATACCGACAAGCAGACCAATGGCGGAGAACGACTTTGCCAAGACTGAAATATAAGCTTTCATCGGATTCCCCATCGAAGAGAGATGGCAGTTTGAAGTCGACCGCAGTGACGCAATGCATAGACACCCTGTCTTGTTGAAGAGTGATGTCAATTTCCAACTGGTGTCACGGTCATACTAACTATCCAGTCGTCAATTATTCGTTGTTGAGGCGATGGCCAATTAATAGGCGATCTTGGCACAGGCGAGATACCCTCGGTGCGGTCACGGCAGGAAATACGGGAAATTTGAACTGAGAGCTTGTTTTTGGGATTCCATGCCTATCACAGATAATTGGAGCACCACTATATTCGCATCATTGCGCTTGCGGCGCTTGTCGCACGCCGCGAAATTGGTGACCTCACATAGGGATAGAGGAGGTGTTTCAGTTTCATCTTTCCGCCTGTCGCTTGCAAGCGCGATACCTGAAAGGGGAGCCAGCATCGGGTACCTGATCCGATGATTGGCGGTTCACCCACGAACGATCTCTACGATGCTTTGGCGGGATGTAGCGGGAGGGCGCCGTCGGCCATGGCTTGTCGTCTTGGCGACCACAGATTGAGCAAAGCCCAGGAAACCGCGCCATCTCACCTTGGTGTCATTCGAACAACTCGGCGTAATCCGTTGGCTTAACGGGAGACATGAAATGACCACTGCCAATACCGCGCCAAAGACCGTGATGCAAAGGCTGCTGGACGGTGTCGAGAGAGTGGGAAACATGGTTCCCCATCCCGTCATCATCTTCCTCATCCTGATTGGCATTGTTATCGTCCTGTCTGCCATTCTCGGTGCCTTCGGGGCGGCGGTCAGCTTTGAGCGCATCAATCCGGACACCCACGAGATCGAAACCGCTTCAACGGAAATACGCAGCCTTCTGAACGTGGAAGGCATTCGCTTCCTCTACTCCTCGCTCATTCCCAACTTCATGAGTTTCACGGCGGTGGGGCTGATGATCGCCGCCATGATCGGCGCGGGTGTAGCAGAGGAGTCCGGTCTGGTCACGGCACTGATACGCAAGCTCGTCATCGTTTCACCGCGTTGGGCCCTGACCTATATCCTGGCCTTCGTGGGCATCCTTGCAAGTATCGCAGCAGATGCCGGTTATCTGGTGCTTATACCGCTCGCCGGCGTCGCCTATCTGGCAGTCGGAAGACATCCGCTGGCTGGTCTGGCGCTCGGTTTTGCAGCAGTTGCCGGTGCTTTCACCGTCAACATGCTGATTAAACCACTTGATGCAGTCCTCGTGGAATTCACCAACGATGCGGCACGGCTGGTCGATCCCAATCGATCGATCGGGCTGGCATCAAATGTCTGGTTCTCCATCGCGTCCGTGATCTTCCTCACTTTCCTCATAGCATTCATCACCGACCGCATGATCTCGCCCCGGCTTGGGGAATACAAGCCGGAGGCAGCAGCTGACGGCGCTGTTCCAGATCAGGGGGCCGTGCTGAGCGAGCAGGAGTCACGCGGATTGCGGTTTGCACTCTACGGGCTCATCGGTCTGGTGGTGGTGTTCCTGCTGTTGACGCTTCCCAGTGGCGCGCCGTTGCGCAATCCTGAAACCGGCGAGCTGATTGGCAGTTCCCCATTCATGAACGGCCTGATCGCGCTCATCATGCTCCTCTTTCTGGTGACAGGGTGGACCTACGGCATCGGCGCCGGCACCTTGCGGACACTGTCGGAGGTGATCGCTGCCATCGAGAAATCGATCAAGAATATGGGCGGTACCATCTTCCTGTTCTTCGTCCTCAGCCAGTTCGTCGCCTATTTTACCTACACCAACATAGGCACGGTCATGGCGCTCAGCCTTTCCGGTGCGCTCCAGGCGGCAAATATCGGGGCCCTGCCACTGCTGATTGGCTTTATCGTCGTTGTCGCGATCATCGATCTGTTGCTGACCGGCGCAATTGCAAAGTGGGCGATCTTCGCTCCCGTCTTCGTGCCGCTGCTGATGAAGCTCGGGGTCGAGCCGGAGGCAGTCCTTGCAGCCTATCGCGTTGGTGACTCGCCAATGAACGCGATCACCCCGCTCAACGCCTATTTTGCACTCGTCGTCGGCTTCGCCCAGAAATACGACAAGTCCGCAGGCGTCGGCACCATAGTCTCGCTGATGCTCCCCTATGTCGTTTTGATATTCGTGCTGTGGACGGCTCTGTTTGCCGTCTGGAAGGCCCTCGGGCTGCCGTGGGGCCTGTGACGAACGCTATCTTAGCGATTACAACAAAATGATCGGATGGATGTCATGAGCAACTCTATTCCCCTTGATGTCGCGGCGGCGGAAGATCACCTGATGCGTTTCCTCTCGGTCGAGGGCGTCACCGGACAAGAAGCCAACATTGCCGCTGCGGTCAGCGACGCTCTGAAGAAGGTCGGCGTGCCGGAGTCGGCCATTCGTTTTGACGAGGCCAACAAACGTATTCCGCTCCCGACCGAAACGGGCAATCTGATCGTTGATCTGCCCGGAACTCGGCCAGGACCGCGGCTTCTCTTTTCCACGCACCTCGACACCGTGCCGCTCTGCGCAGGGGCAAAGCCGCGCCGCGAGGGGGACCGTATCGTCTCGGACGGCACCACCGCGCTTGGCGGCGATGCCCGGACTGGCGTCGCGGTTCTCGTCGTCGTCGCCGAAACTCTTATCAAGAACAAGCTGCCGCATCCGCCGATCACGCTGCTGTTCACCGTGCGCGAGGAAAGCGGGCTGCATGGTGCGCGGGAACTTAATCCGGCCGATCTCGGCGGCGCGGTCATGTGCATCAATGTCGATGGCCAGATGGCATCCGATCTGATCATCGGCGCTGTCGGCCAGGAGAATTGGGAAGCGGAAATCACCGGGCGCGCCTCGCATGCCGGCGTTGCGCCGGAAAAGGGCATATCGGCAACGATGGTCGGTGCGATGGCTCTTGCCGAAGCACGCCGGGCCGGCTGGTTCGGCAAGGTTGTCAAGTCAGACGGTCGCGGCACGAGCAATGTCGGTATCTTCGGCGGCAAGGACAACAAACCCGCAGGCGACGCGACCAACGTCGTGACCGACTATGCCTTCATCAAGGGCGAGGCCCGCAGTCCCGAATCCACCTTCGCGACGAAGATCGCCAAAGGTTACGAAGAAGCGTTCATCAAAGCGCAAAGTGAGGTCACCGATGACGCGGGCGACACTGCGGAGCTGAAATTCAGCCATGTGACTTCCTATCCACCGTTCGAACTCGGCAAGGACACTCCGATCGTACAGCGTGCGACCAAGGCGCTCAAGACGCTCGGCATCGAGCCAGTCTTGGTATTCTCCAATGGCGGCCTGGACGCCAACTGGCTCGACAAGCATGGCGTTCCCACCATTACCATCGGTTCCGGCCAGGCCGAGATTCATACCATCAAGGAGTATGTAAACCTTCCGGAGTTTGAAAAGGGCTGCCGTATCGGCGTGCTCATGGCGACGCTTGATGACTGATAGTCCTGCGAGGCCGTCTGACGGCCGGAGCCATCCGTGAAGGAAAAACTCGGATGTCAGCAGGCATCGACGGCCAAACTGCTGGGCGACTAAAAAGCC
Organism: Phyllobacterium chamaecytisi; assembly: GCF_020164455.1. Taxonomy (GTDB): domain Bacteria; phylum Pseudomonadota; class Alphaproteobacteria; order Rhizobiales; family Rhizobiaceae; genus Phyllobacterium; species Phyllobacterium chamaecytisi. The sequence goes on along the minus strand of NZ_JAIQWW010000010.1, from coordinate 44,831 downwards.
CGGTCAGGGCCAAATGAGGAATTGAGCGATTGAGCCCGATAGCATACACCGCCGCCATTATAGCCGTTGCCGTCGTCCTGTTCGTCTGGAACAAATTGCCAGTTGTCGTTGTGGCCATGCTGACCGCATTGGCCCTGTGGGCGACCGGCGTGCTGACGATTAACCAGGCGCTTGGTGGCTTCGGTGATCCGGCGGTGGTCTTCATTGCGTCACTCTTTGTCGTCAGCTCCGGGCTGGAGGTAACCGGAGTCACCGCCTGGGCCGGGCAGTTGCTCATCCGTGGTGCTGGCGAAGAAAGCCGGACGCGGCTTTTGCTGCTGAAGATGGGGCTGGTTTCGCTGCTGACCGCCCTGATCAGCGTCAACGGCGCTGTCGCAGCGCTGCTTCCCGTAGTGGTTGTTATTGCCGTCCGCCTCAAGCGTAATTCGTCGCAATTGCTCATGCCGCTGGTTTTCTCCGCGCATGCTGGCTCCATGCTTGCGCTGACCGGAACGCCGGTAAACGTGCTGGTTTCCGAAGCCGGGCTTGACGCGGGGTTCGGCGGCTTCGGCTTCTTCGAATTCGCGCTTGTGGGCGTGCCACTTTTGGCAGGAACCATGGCCATCATCGTGCTGTTCGGAAAACAGCTGCTTCCCGAGCGCAACGGCGCCACCATGCCAGCCGATTTTAGCCGCCACGCCAAAACCCTGGTCGAGCAATATGGGCTCGCCAGCGGAATCTACCAATTGCGGGTCCGGGCAAGCTCACCTTTTGTCGGCGTGCCATCATCTGAAGTCGCTCTATCCGCGCATCCGGGGCTGCAGCTGGTCGCCATACAGGAGGGCGAAACGGCCGGGCCGCTGCGCAGGCCCCTGGTCGCTGAGGGAGACCATCTTCTGATACGCGGTGAAGGTGACGCGGCCGCGGCATTCGCGGCCCAGATGCATCTTGCGTTTCGGGATGAGAAGGCGGCCGGGCAAGGCGAGGACACGCTGTTCAATCGCAGCTCCGGGCTTGCTGAAGTCGTCATCCCGCCACGCTCGGGTCTTATCGGGGAAAAAGTTTTCCCCGGCATGGTCACCGAAAGTGGAGATCTGATCGTTCTGGCGGTGCAGCGCCCAGGTTTGGAAACCGCCGCCATCAAAGCCAAGGGCGCAGGTGGTATCGAGCTGCAAGCGGGTGACACCATGCTGCTGCAGGGAACCTGGAAAGCTCTTGACGTTCACCTCGACGATCCAGACGTTCTGGTCGTCAATTCACCCGAACTGGTACGTCGTCAGGCCGTTCCCATGGGCCCGGGCGCGCGCCAGGCCATCATCATCTTGACTGCAATGGTCTTGCTTCTTGCGACCGGCATTGTGCCGCCGGCGGTATCCGGACTGCTTGCTGCCGGTGCGATCGTGTTGTCAGGCATCATGAATGTGGAGCAGGCCTATCGTGCGATTGGCTGGACGACGGTCATCCTCGTGGGCGCGATGATGCCACTTTCCACCGCGATGGTGGAAACCGGAGCGGCAAAGCTGATGGCGGAACATCTTGTCAATCTCGTCGGCGATGCCGGACCGGTAGCGCTGCTTGCTGGCTTGTTCATCCTGACTGCGATCATGGGCCAGCTCATCAGCAACACGGCAACGGCTCTGATCGTCATCCCGATCGGTGTGGCGGCTGCAACGGCAATGGGCATTTCGCCCCGTCCCGTGCTCATGAGCACGGCGGTGGCGGCGGCAGCGGCGTTCCTGACGCCCATCGCCACGCCCACCAACCTGATGGTGATGGGGCCGGGCGGCTACGCTTTCAGCGATTACTGGAAGCTCGGCTTGCCACTGCTGATCTGGTTTTTTGTGGTTTCTGTCTTCATCGTGCCCCTGATCTGGCGTTTCTGATAAGAGGTTTTGACGATGGGCGATGGCGATCGGCTGTTCGTTGAAATCGAAGGCGTAGGCAAAATCCAAAATGTCGCCCGACAGTAATAGCGGCGAGGCGGGGAGGGCTGGTAGCAGTCTTCCAGGAATGATTAACCGGTCGCTCCATCGGGAAGCCGGGAATTCAAATAATCCAGTATCACCTTGATTGTAGGGCAATCGGGCTCCGTGAGGAATAAGCGCTGTGATTTCGCGTTTTGGCACCCGGTAGTCCTGAAGCATCTTGGTGACATCACCGCCGAAGAGTTCTCGCGGCAATGCAGTACTCGGGTAAGATTGCAAGCCCCAAGCCACTTCTCACACCCGCGCTGTATATCCGCATTGGGGATCAATCAAAGGGCCTGCCGGCAGGAGGGAGCTCAACCCCAGGCCGCTTTGACAGAACCGTGTCAACAAGGCCCCATTTTCTGGCTTCCTCCGCCGTCATGAAATGATCTCGATCCAATGTCTTTTCCACATCCTCGAACGAGCGCCCGCAATGCTGCGCGTAGAGGCTGATCATTCGGTGCTTGGTTTGGCGCATTTCTTCCGCATGGATGAAAATGTCCGAGGCCTGTCCCTGGAATCCGCCGAGTGGCTGATGCACATGAAGACTTGAATTGGCCAATGCAGTGCGGTGACCGGGTTCACGCCATCAGGAGGAAAGAACCCATGGACCGTGCAGTTCCCATGCACAACGTTGCGACGGGGCATGTGATGAACTGCATCGTGTCGTAGATCGCCAGACCACTGGTGATGACCCCGCCGGGCGAGTTTATGTACATTGAAACCGGCTTCGCGGGGCTTTCCGATTCCAGAAACAGCAATTGCGCGCAGATGAGTGCTGCCATTTGATCCTCGACCTCACCATTCAGGAACACGATGCGTTCACGTAGCAAGCGCGAGTAAATATCGAATGATCGTTCGCCGCGGCTGGATTGTTCCACGACCATAGGGACGAGTTGCATCATGTCGCGCATAGGCGAACTCCTTTCAGTGGTGTTCCGGGTTGTACTTTTTAGGCTGCTGCGCGCAGAGGTTTCTGGCAATTGCCGTTGGCGGCGCTCATCGCAAGTTCATGCACAATGCTGAAGGTCGTGCCGCCAGTACCATTCGCCCCGATTTGGAATGTCACGACACTGATGGCATCGTTGTCCCTGATTCTATAGCGCACGCGCGTATCAGGATCGGCGGAAATCAGATGGAGTTCGAAGGGTGGCTCCAGCGTACTTTTCTCCGGAGCGTCGTTCTTGCCCTCGGGTCGCTTCAGCCATTGCGATACATACTCCGGTACGGTCAAAGCTCGCCACACTTTAGATGGAGCAGCCTCCAGTTCATAAGTGAGATTTACGCTCGCATCGGTGTTGCGTGTCATTGATCCATCTCCTTGAGAAGCTGCTTCAGGTCATCCACACGGCTTGGCCAGAACGCATTGTAGCGGCTAAGCCATTGATGGATGCGCGCTACGCCATCGGGATTGATCCGATAGAGAACATTCCTGCCATGTTTCTGTTCTGCGATCAGTCCAGCCGTGCGCAGGACAGCCAGATGTTGCGACATGGCCGGCTGCGACAGGTCAAATCCCTGCCGCAAGTCCGTGGCGTTCATCTCGCCATCGGCCAGCCGTTCGAAGACGGCACGTCTTGTCGGGTCGGCCAGCGCCTTGAAAAATTCCGGTTCACTCATGCAAAATACATAAGCACAGACTTATATGATTTGCAACAGGGACAATATCAAAATGTGACAGAGCGCAGCCGTTTACATCTGCCTGATGTGCATTACGGTCACACGTTTCAGTTCTTCGATATCCTTCGCTGCCAGAGCATCGATCATCTGGTGATGCTCCCGCGACGATTGTTCAATCCGTGCGCGTGTTTTCCACTGTGACACCGGCGCCGACGACGTCCTTTGGCGGATTTCGGTAACAAGGTTCACCAGTTCGCTGTTGCCGCAAAGCGCAAGCAATTCGCGGTGGAAGGCGAGATTGGCTTCGTAAAGCTCGATCATCGTTCCGTTCATGATGAGATCGTCAAAACGGTGTGCAAGGTCGCGGAGCTTTTTCGTCGTCAGTTCGGAGGCATTGGCAATGATCTTGTCCGCGACCGCCGTTTCAAGGATGACACGAATGTCGCTCACTTCCATTGCCTGGCGGCCATCGGGCTCGAACACGTGGTAACCGCGATTGGGAACATGTTCGACCAGACGTCTTTGTACTAGCCTGTCGAGTGCACGCCGCACTTCCGGTCTGGTGCTCTGGTAGCGCTGTTCGAGATCGATCTGTTTCAGCCACACGCCCGGAGCGAGCACGCCAGCAAGAATATCGTGCAGGATCAAATCGGTAACATCGACGACTTTGAGCTGTGACCTTGTTTTCGCTTTCGCTTCACTCATGCGTCTTTCCCCATATTCCATCGAAATGCATATCTCTTTAGGGCCGTTGTCCCTTACGAGATGTACGCCAGACAAATAATTTTACCCAGAGGTTGCGTAAAAAATATTTGAGTCTAAATTGGTTCCAATTTTGGTTACTATCATAAAACAGCCAATCGGGACATCATGAGAAATTCGGGAGAAGTCTGGGAAATCGTCGAAGCCAAGCGCGATGCGTTCTTTGAATTGAGCGATCGCATATGGGAGATGCCAGAGACGAACTACGAAGAATACCGCTCGTCGGAAGAGCACGCCCATCTGCTGGAGAAGGAAGGGTTTCGCGTCACCCGCGGTATCGCCAATCTGCCGACGGCAGTCATGGGCGAAGCAGGAGAAGGCGGACCAATCATCGCCATTCTCGGCGAATTCGACGCGCTCCCCGGCCTCAGCCAGGTTGCAGGACTGGCCGAAGAGCGGCCAATGGTCGAAGGCGGGAATGGCCATGGCTGTGGCCACAACCTTCTCGGGTCGGGATCGATGCTGGCGGCGGCTGCGGTCAAGGCCTATCTGGCGAAAAACCGACTGAAGGGGCGCGTACGTTACTACGGCTGTCCCGCTGAAGAGGGCGGCTCGGCCAAGGGCTTCATGGTGCGTGCCGGCGTGTTCGACGACGTCGACATTGCAATTTCCTGGCATCCAGCGGCCTTTGCCGGTGTGAACAATCCAATCTCGCTTGCCTGCAACGAAATCAATTTCCATTTCAGCGGCCGTGCGTCGCACGCCTCGGCAACGCCGCATCTGGGTCGCAGCGCTTTGGATGCTGTCGAATTGATGAATGTCGGTGTGAACTACATGCGTGAGCATATGCCATCGAGCGCACGTATCCACTATGCCGTTACCGACACGGGTGGCTCCGCACCGAATGTCGTTCAGGCCCGGGCAACGGTACGTTATCTGGTGCGGGCGCGTGACCTGCCCGAACTCAACAGCCTTGTTGCGCGGGTCAAGAAGGTCGCGGATGGCGCGGCTCTCATGACCGAAACCACCGTACGCAGCCGCATTATCAGTGGCGATGCCAATCTTGTCGGCAACACGCCGCTCGAAGCCTTGATGCATTCGCAGCTGGAGCGCCTCGGCCCGCCGGATTTCAACGAAGCCGATCATGCGACTGCGCGGAAATTTCAGGAAACGTTCTCGCAAGAGGACATCGTATCCTCCTACAAGCGGTTTAACGTCATGCCCAAGAAGGGCCAGGCGCTGTGTGACAGCATTTTCCCTCCCGAAAGCGGCGACGGATCAATCGTCGGCTCGACGGATGTAGGAACAGTGAGCTGGGTCGTCCCTACCGTGCAGATGCGCGGGGCGACCTATGCCATCGGCACCCCGGGACATTCATGGCAGCTGGTGGCCCAAGGCAAGCTTCCTGCGGCGCACAAGGGCATGGAACATGCGGCGAAAGTGATGGCCGCGACAGCCATCGAGCTCCTTGCCAACCCGAATTTCATCGAAGCCGCCAGGGCCGACCATCGGCAGCGTCTGGATGGGACGCCGTTCATCAATCCCATACCGGATGACGTCGAGCCGCCATTGCCGGAGAATACGGATGTCTGAGACAGGCTTTGAACCGGACACGGACAAACTGATGCACCATATTCGCGAGTTTTCGCGCAGAGTAAAACTGTCCGGTACGGCTGAAGAACTTGAAAGCTTCCGCTATCTGCAGGCGCAGATGCAGGGGTATGGCTATAACACCCAGCTTGCCCAGCACGATGCCTTTATCAGCTTGCCGGGCAGGGCACGTGTCATTGTGGGTGGCAGGATGCTGCCCTGCATCACCCATTCGATGTCCGTTTCCACGCCTGGCGTTTCGGCTGAACTGGTCTACGTGGGCGAAGGCACAGCGGCAAAGTTCAGCGCTACGAAAGTTTCCGGAAAAGTCGTCCTTGTCGATGGCATAGCGACTGAAGAGGTTGCTGCGCTTGCCAGCGCCGCCGGGGCGATCGGCCAGCTTCATATTAGTCCCAACGAACATCTCTACGAAATGTGCGTGTCGCCTGTGTGGGGCAGCCCCTCACAGCATACACGCCCAAATCTCCCGTCAACGGTCATCTGTTCCATACCGAATGATGAAGGGGCGGAACTGCGCACGCGCTGCGAACTGGGGGAGGCGGTCAATGTCTCCATGCAGACCGAGGTCGATACCGGCTGGCGCAAAACACCTCTGCTGGTCGCCGAATTGAGTTCCTTGGCCGCCCAAGCAGATGAGCCGTTCGTGCTTTTCTCGGGCCATCACGACACATGGCACTACGGCGTCATGGATAATGGCGGCGCCAATGCGACGATGCTGGAGGCTGCGCGCCTGCTGGCCGCTCATCGCGGCGAATGGCGCAGAGGGCTCCGCATCTGCTTCTGGTCGGGCCACTCGCATGGGCGCTATTCAGGTTCGGCATGGTATGCGGATGAGTACTGGAGCGAGCTGGAGCAGCGCTGTATCGCCCACGTCAATGTGGACTCGACGGGCGGTGACGGAGCAAGCGTGCTCACCAATTCAGGTGTGGTCGATGAGTTGAAGGCAGTGGCTTTCGATGCAGTCGAAGCCATCAGCGGCCAGAAACATGCCGGGCGTCGCCATGGCCGGGCTGCTGACCAGTCTTTCTGGGGTATTGGCATTCCTTCGATGTTCGGAAGTCTAAGCCATCAGCCGCCGGGACCTGTGAAGATGTTGACGGCGCTCGGCTGGTGGTGGCATACGCCGCATGACACGATGGAGCATATCGATCCGAAGAACCTTGTTCGCGATACGAGTATCGTTCTTCGGGTTCTGCGACAGCTGCTGACGTCTCGTATCCTGCCTTATGATTATACGGCTTACGCCGGTGCTTTCTCTGACGAAATCGCGCACCTCGAGCAACAGCTCGGCGATAGGTTGGATATCAGCGCGCTCCAAACTGGTGTGTCAGCTCTCCGGGACAATGCGGCAAGCCTGCTTGCGACGTCGAAGACCGCCACGGATGCCAACGCTTCGCGGATCAATGCCGCGCTCATGCGCGCATCGCGACGGCTTGTCCCGCTCAACTATACGACCGGCGAACGCTTCCATCACGATTCAGCGTTGCCGCATCCGGCCTGGCCATCATTGGAGGGGATCAGGCAACTTGCGCGGCATCCGCAAGGTTCGGCCGAGCTGCCGTTTTATGTCGTGCACGCGCGTCAAACGCGCAATCGCATTTCCCATGCCTTGCGGGAAGCCAATGCGGAACTGGAGGCGGTGCTGATCTGAACGCGGCCTGACAACAGTTCGCGAAAAAAACGAGGCCTTGTGGCGTCCAAAATAAGGGGAATAAAGATGAAGAAGAAATTGCTGTTGGCCATCATAGCCGCCGCCTTGTCATTAACGGGTACGGCGGCAAACGCCAAGGACTGGACCCATGTCAAAGTGGGGATCGAAGGTGCCTTTCCGCCCTGGAACATGATTGACTCCGGGGGTAAATTGTCGGGCTTCGATGTCGACCTGATCCAGGACCTGTGCACGCGGGCCAAGGTCGAATGTGAGCTCATCACCGGCGAATGGACAAGCCTTATCCCCAGTCTGAACGCCGGGAAGTTCGATCTCGTCATGACGCTCGGCATCAACGAAAAGCGCAAGCAGGTCGTCGACTTCACGGTTCCCTATGCGAGCGGCGTTGCCAGTTTCCTCACTCTTAAAGATGGAACGGTTGCCGCGCTCCCCATGACAGGCACGCGCCTTAATCTTAACGATCATCCCAAGGCCGATCCTGTGATGGCCGAGATTGGCAAGGAGCTCAAGGGCAAGTCTGTTGGCGTTGTCGGCTCGACGAGCCAGGAACAGCTTATTCAATCCTATTTTGGCAATGCAGTTACGGTCCGCACCTATAAGAGTTCACCCGAACGCGATCTCGACCTGAAGGCAGGACGTATTGATGCGGGTTTCGACAGCGGCGTATACGCAACCTCGATGTTGGCCAAGCCAGGCAATGAGGATCTGCAGATGTCTGGCCCTCTTATCAAAGGCGCCATGCTTGCAACGGAAGTGGCGCTTGGCACGCGCAAGGGAGAGGCCGATCTTCGCGAAAAGTTCGATGCTGCGATCAAATCTGCTGCTGAGGCAGGCGTGATCAAGACGCTTTCAGAAAAGTGGAGCAAGCTCGATCTCACGCCAACTTTCAGCGGGAATTGAACGCGCAGTTTCAAGAGTAGGGCACAGATATGCCGTTCAATCGTCTTTGTGAAGCCGGATCGTGTGGGCCATGAACCAGCCGGGTTTCCTTGACGTCATCAGCTTTGGACCGGGAGGGTGGGGTGCAGCTCTTCTCGCCGGAGCCTGGATGACGGTTCTCATCGCTATATCCGGTTTTCTGATCGGTTCGATCATTGGCACATTCGGCGCTTGGGCAAAGATATCCGGCGGCAGGACAATACGGGCGATCGCTGACGGATACACCACCGTACTGCGCGGCATTCCCGATCTTCTCGTCATCTACCTGTTCTATTTCGGCGGGAGTGCGGCGGTAACAGCGATCGGGCGTTTTTTCGGCTCGGAGGGGTTTATCGGTTTTCCCGGTTTTCTGGCCGGTGCTTTGGCGGTTGGCATCACGTCGGGCGCCCAGCAGACGGAGGTGTTTCGCGGGGCATTCAAGGCCGTGCACAAAGGTGAAATAGAAGCGGCTATCGCTTGCGGCATGTCGCGCGCGTTGCGGTTCAGGCGAATTATCGCACCATTGACGCTACGCCATGCGCTGCCCGGCATGGGAAATGTCTGGCAGGTCGTTTTGAAGGAATCGGCTCTCGTTTCGATTACGGGTGTGGCTGAATTGCTGCGGCAGGCACAGGTGGGGGCCGGATCAACTGGAATGCCTTTCAACTTCTATGTCGTTGCCGGCGCGATTTACCTGACGATCTCGACCTTCTCCGGTGCGCTGCTGCAATGGTCCGAGCGCTACTTCTCACGCGGCGTCAGGAGGAACTGATGGATTGGACATTTACGCTTGAAACGTTCATCAGCCTGGTTGCGGCTATTCCACTGACGCTGCAACTCGCTGCCACGTCAATCCTGCTCGGCGCTTTTCTCGCCTTAGGTCTGGCACTGCTTCGGCTTTCCGGGGTCCGAGTTCTCGACTGGTTTGCCCGGTTCTACGTGTTCGTGTTTCGCGGCACGCCACTATTGGTGCAAATATTCCTCATCTATTACGGGCTCAGCCAGTTTCCGGCGGTGCGACACACCATGTTGTGGCCGATATTGCGCGAGCCCTACTGGTGCGCCGTCATCGCATTGACGCTGAACACCGCCGCCTATGCCAGTGAGATCATCCGCGGCGGGCTCGTGTCGGTTCCGCATGGCCAGATAGAAGCTGCGCGTGCGTGCGGCATGCCACGCTTTATGGTTTTCCGGCGGATTGTCCTGCCGCTTGCTATCCGGCAGGCATTGCCGGGATATGGCAACGAGATGATTTCCATGGTCAAGGCGACATCGCTTGCCTCGATCATTACACTGATGGAAGTCACCGGGGTTGCCGCGAAAATCATCTCGGAGACCTACCGCGCCATCGAGGTCTTCATCGTCGCTGGGGTGATTTACCTGACCATCAATTTCCTGCTCACGCGGCTGGTGCATGTCGTCGAATACATGTTGAGCCCGCATCTTCGCGCGCCGCGACTGCGGACCCCCGTTCAAGGAGAGAGCAAATGAACGCTCAAGTGCCTGCGACCACACCAATGGCGCTCGACGTCAAGGATCTGCACAAGAGTTTCGGCAATGTCGAAGTCCTGAAAGGGATTTCCTTACGCGCACGCGAAGGCGAAGTCGTCTCGATCCTCGGGTCTTCAGGTTCCGGCAAGTCGACCCTGCTCCGCTGCATCAACCTTCTCGAAGTGCCCGATTCCGGGGACGTAACGGTTGGCGACGAGACGATCCGCATGCAGCGCACGCGCGATGGCAAAAGCCGGCCGGCGGACCAGGCGCAGGTCGAACGTATTCGCTCACAGCTCGGCATGGTGTTCCAGAGCTTCAACTTGTGGTCGCACAAGACAATCCTGGAAAATGTCATCGAAGCGCCGATCCACGTGCAGAAGCGCCCGCGCAAAGAGTGCGTCGAAGAGGCTGAAGCCCTTCTTGCGAAGGTCGGCATCGCTGAAAAGCGCGATCACTATCCCTCGCATCTGTCGGGTGGCCAGCAGCAACGCGCTGCAATAGCGCGTGCCCTCGCCATGCGGCCGAAGGTTATGCTCTTCGACGAACCCACCTCGGCGCTCGATCCGGAGCTTGTCGGCGAAGTGCTGCGCGTCATGCGTGGTCTGGCCGAAGAGGGCCGCACCATGCTGGTGGTCACCCACGAAATGGGCTTTGCCCGCGATGTCTCAAGCCGCGTCGTCTTCCTGCACAAGGGCCTCGTCGAGGAGGACGGCCGGCCGGAACATGTTTTTGTCAACTCGAAATCCGAACGGTTCAAACAGTTTATCAAAGGCTGAATTGATCAGCCGCAATCCAAAAAGGGGAATACCTGGAAATGAAATATGCAATGCTCACCCTGAAAGCACTGCTGCTGTCGGCGTTGGTCTTTTCGTCCGCCGCCCACGCGGAAGCCAAGAAATGGACACAGATTACCATCGCTACGGAAGGCGCATTCAAGCCCTACAACTTCACCAAGCCCGACGGAACACTCGACGGTTACGAGATCGAGCTTTCGAAATATCTTTGCGATCACATGAAAGTCGAGTGCCGGATTGTCGTCCAGGACTTCGACGGGATGATCCCCGCGCTCAATGCCGGTAAGTTCGATGCCATCATGTCGGGCATGTCGGCGACCGCCAAGCGTGAGCAGATCATCGACTTCAGCCAGTCCTACGGTTCCACCGGCCAAGCTTTCGCAACGTTGAAATCAAGCCCTTTGGCAGGCATGGAATTCAAGGGCGAAGTCTTCTCGCTGGCATCCAATGAGGCAGGCGCCATCAGCGCGTTGGAGAAGCTGAAGCCACTTCTGCAAGGCAAGACCATCGGCGTCCAGACCGCCTCGACAGGTGCGACCTTCGTCGAGAAATACTTGAAGGACGTTGTCGAGGTTCGTGAGTACAAGACCACCGAGCAGCACGACCTTGATCTCGCTGCAGGCCGTGTCGATCTCGTCATGGCCTCCATGGCCTATCTCACCACATCAGCCGCCAAGCCGGGCAATGAGGAGATGACTGTCGCTGGTCCGCGCTTTCAGGGCGGGTTCCTGGGCAAAGGCAGCTCTGTCGGTCTGCGCAAGAACGAGCCGGAACTGAAAGCGATGTTCGACAAGGCAATCGATGAAGCCAAGGCCGATGGCACGATTAAAACATTGTCGCAGAAGTGGTTTGGCTTCGACGTCACGCCACTCTGATCGAATGAAAATGCCGGGCACCAGGCGAATATGTTTGTGCCCGGCACTTTGAAGAGGCGAGTAAAACCATCGCCGTCATAAACATGACTTGATTTATCATATTATTACGATTAAGCACCCGATATCGCACCTTGGTGCAGTTTCTACACGGGGTTTGAGATGCCGGAAATCCGCTTGAGTGCGACCGCGCGTGTGATCGTGTCGACACCGGATCATTTTCTCAAGCGGCTGACGGATTACTTCTCCGAGCATGGCGATGTGTCGCTTGCCGCGCGCAAGGGGCGCATCGCCCTTCCGTTCGGCACAGCAACCATCGAGGCGGATGATGACAGCCTTTCGCTGCGGACCGAGGGTGAGGATGAAACCGGCCTTGCCTATATGAAGTACGCCATCGCCAACCAGATGCTGGAACTGGCGAATGGGGAAAAGCCCAGGATCGTCTGGGCGGGCGACTGTGCAGCGGGCGGGCAGCCGCCATTTTTCCGGGAAATGCGCTTTGCCAGCGCCAGGAATATATCGCCGCAAATGCGGCGTGTGACACTTCAGGGAGAGAGGCTGGCGCGTTTTGCACGGGGCGGACTGCATGTCCATTTGCTGTTTCCGCCAAAGAGCACAGACCGGCCACAATGGCCGGTGACCGGGGAAGACGGGCGCCCGGTCTGGCCTGAAGGCGCGCACAAGCTGGTCTCCCGCATCTACACGATCCGCAACATTGACGCGGACGCAGGCAAGGTGGATATCGACATCGTCCTTCATGAGGGGAACGCAACGCCGGGTTCAGACTGGGCCCTGAATGCCCGCCAAGGCGATCTGGTGGGTATGACAGGACCGGGTGGCGGCGACGTGCCTGAGGCCGACTGGTATCTTCTGGCCGGAGATGAAACTGCGCTTCCGGCAATCGGCCGCATCCTGGCGCGTCTTCCGTCGCGCGCAACGGCGGTCGTGCGTATCGAAGTGGACAATCCGCTCGAAGAGCAGCTTCTGCCATCTGGTGCCAATGTTGATCTTGTCTGGCTGCATCGTAATGGCCGTAAAGCAGGAACGACGACGCTGTTGCAGGATGCCGTCAAAGCGGTGCCGTTTCCGACCGCCGGGAAACGTGTGTTTGCCTGGGCTGGCTGCGAATTCGCCGCGTTTAAGGCTATTCGCAGCTATTTGCGGCATGAGCGGAAACTTGAAAGGGAAAGACACCTGGTTGTGGCGTATTGGCGCCGCGGGTTTGACGGTGATAATGCCCGAAAACAGCAAGAGAAAACGGCTGAATAGCAGCACAAGAGGCAAGGGATGACATTTCATCCACGGATGAAGAGCCGGATTGAAGGGGTCTCCGTTATCGGCGATCTGCGCTGGCGCTCGTGGCAGGGAGTTGTCGCCGATGTCTGGTCGGTCAATTGCGCGCCGGGTGCAGCTGGAGAATATGTGTCTGAGGATCCGCGTCTGTTCGTGACGCTCGACAAGTCAGGCGATGGCAGCTTCGGCGTCGGGCTCAACGCCCATGCCAAGGGTTTTATCCGAAGCAGCGTGCCTTACCCAATGAGCTATATTCCTGCCGGCTTACCTGTATGGGGGCGGGTTCATGACATCCAGTATCTGCGTCATCTCGATATGCACTTTGACATCACCAGTTTCGAACGCCGCTTCACCGATGATCATATCGGTGAAAGATTGAAGCTACCCCGTCTGATGTTTTTCGACGAGCGTGTGGCAAAGCTCGCCAACTTGATTGCCGATGAATGTCTCAACGATGAACCGCTGCACGAACTCTATGGCGATGGACTAACCACGGCGCTTTTCGTCGCGCTCTTTCGCATCCAGCAAGGCAAGAAACGGCAACGCAGCCAGCTTTCGCCGCGACAGTTGCGGACGGTTACACGCTATATCGAAGACAATTGCATGCGAAGCATCCGCCTCCATGAACTTGCGGAATTGACAGGCCTGTCGCAGTCCTACTTCAGCCACGCCTTCAAGGCTTCGACAGGCATTGCCCCGCATCAATGGCAGATAGGCGCCCGTATCAGGAAAGTGCAGGTGCTGCTGGAGAAGCCCGGATCGTCGCTGACGCGCGTAGCTACCGCTGCGGGTTTTTCGGATCAGGCGCATTTCACGCGCGTATTCAAGCGGGTGGTGGGCGTGACGCCCGCCGTTTGGCGGCGGGATCGGCAGTTATAGCGCCGGACCACGTCGACAACCACGAAAACAGCCCAAAAAAGTTCAAAAGACAACAGAAACAATCAATCCCGAAATTTAAACTTGATATATGTACTCAACTTATATGCGAGCTCTCGGGGAGCGATTGCACGCGCTGCGTTCTGGCTCTGGGACATATGAGTAGGGGATTGTCATGAGTGGTGTCTATCGGTCGGCATTTGGCGCGCTGCTTGGCGGGACGGCGGCGTTTGTATTGCTGTCGGCAACCGGCACGCGTGCGCAGGACGCCAATGCCTCCATCCAGCTGGACCCGATCGTCATCGAAGGGGCCAATTCAGATGGCTCTGCAACCGGTCCGATCGATGGCTATGTGGCCCAGCGCTCGGCAACCGGCTCCAAGACAAATACCCCCATCGCGGACATTCCACAGGCTGTATCTGTTGTCGGCAGACAACAGATGGATGACCAGGGTGCGCAGAAAATCGACGAGGCCCTGCGCTATACCTCTGGCGTATTTGCCCAGCCCTTCGGCGTCGATAATGACACGAACTGGATCTACATCCGTGGATTCGATGCGACGCAGAAGGGGACATATCTCGACGGATTGCAGAATTTCAGCTTCGGCTTCGGCGGCTTCTTCATCGATACATTCGGCATTGAGCGCATCGATGTTCTGAAGGGACCTGCTGCAGTGCTTTATGGCGGCAGCAATCCCGGAGGCATCGTCAACTACATCAGCAAGCGTCCGACCGGCGAACGTCTGCGTTATGTCGAAACCGGGATCAACAGCTATGGCAACGGCTACCTTGGTTTCGACATCGGTGACAAGGCATCCGACGTGGTCGATTATCGCATCAACGGCAAAATATCCGGCGGTGACAACTATACCGATTTTTCAAAGGATTTCCTTGGGGTCATTTCGCCCAGTATCACCTGGAAGCCGGATGATGTGACGAAGTTCACCATTCTTGCCAACTATACGCATCTGGACCTTACCCATGACGGTGGCAGCTTCCTGCCCTATTATGGAACTGTAGTCGACGCGCCCTTCGGCAAAATCGATCGCAAGGCAAATTTCACGGAGCCGTCGATCGACGACTATAACCGCGACCAAGCCTCCATCGGCTATGAACTGGAACACACTTTCGACAATGACTGGACCGTGCGGCAGAACCTTCGCTATGGCCACAGCGGCGTGCGCGAACACAATCTATATCCATTTGGATACGATGCCTTCTCCGCGCAGCCGATCGACGGCAATTACGATCTCTCGCGCATCAATTTCATGCACGATACGACGGTCAATTCGTTCGTGGTCGACAATCAGCTTGAAGGCGAGGTCACGACCGGTGCCATCGAGCACACGCTCCTGTTTGGTGCGGAATACAAGTTCTTCGACATCGATCAGATCCAGGCAACCGGCGCATCAACGCCCATCAGCGCAGTCGACCCCGTTTATGGCGTGCCTCAAGGTCCCATGTTCGCGCCTTACATCGACCAGGTCGTCAAGCGCCATCAGATCGGGGTTTACGCGCAAGACCAGCTGCGCTTTGGCGATGGCTGGCTCGTCACGTTGAACGGCCGCTACGATTATGTGACGACGGACGCACAAGGCACGCCAGAATATGACGGGCATGATGGCCAGGCCAGCGGCAGGGCAGGTATCGCCTATGAATTCGACAATGGGATCACGCCCTATGCGAGCGTCGCGACATTCTTCAGTCCGGAGATCGGGGTCGACAGCAATCTTGCGTTTTTAAAGCCTGAAACCGGCCAGCAATACGAAGTCGGCGTAAAATACCAGCCGACAAGCTTTGACGGTCTCATCACGGCTTCGCTGTTCGATTTGACGAAGCAGAACGTGCTCACTGGCCCGTTTAACGCGCAATTCCAGGTCGGCGAGGTCAACTCCCGTGGCTTCGAAATCGAGGCACAAGCGAACATCACTGAAGCCTGGAGGCTGACGGCCGCCTTTACTGCTCTCGACTTGAAAGTGAAGGAAGACGCCGACGAGGCACTGATCGGCAAGCAGCCCTATTTGATCCCCGAAGTACAGGCCTCGCTCTTTGCCCAGTACACTGTTCTCGATGGCGCGCTTGAAGGCCTCGCACTTGGTGGCGGTGTACGTTATGTCGGGTCTAGCTATGCCGACCAGTTGAATACGTTGAAGGTTCCCGATGTGGCATTGGTGGATCTGAAACTCGGCTACAAGAAGAACAATTGGGGTGTTGATCTGAACGTCACCAACCTGTTCGACAAGGACTATGTATCGGGCTGCCAGGGTGTTTACGTTTGTTCCTATGGTGAAGGACGCAAGGCGTTGCTGAAAGCCCATCTAACCTGGTAGCAGGTGGCGTCGTACCCGGAGAAAACTCGACTGCCCTGAATTCGATTATCTGTTAAACTTTCTGCAGAACTGTTCGCGCTGTCTGCCTCTGCTGTTGATTTTTCCGCTTAGCTTGCGTCAGGTTGAAAAGATGCTGCTCGAGCGCTTGCACCTCGCGCTCTCCATGGGGCGGTTCTTGTTTTCTGTGTTTGGCCGTTCTACGGGATGGCGTTGACCGCGCGAGCGGCGACGATGACAAGCGTCAACAGCGAGATCGTGCTCTCCAACATCATCAGCATCTTTGCACGTCTCGTAAGCGGAAGTACATCGGTTGGACTGAATGCCGTCGCCGTATTGTATCCGAGAAAAAGGTAGTCGAGGAACAATGGTTGCCAGTCGGGTAAGGCAACTTCGGGTGCTGTCGCCTGCGGAAAGAGCCAATCCGGCTTTGTTGTTGTGCCGCTCGCTCGCGAGGATGGCCCGCCGCGATCGATTTGCCAATAAAGCAATGAGAAGGTCAAAACATTGGCGATCCAGATTGCAAGCGATGAGGAGAGCAGTGAGACGGCGCGGGTTTCCGGTGGATGAAGCGTAATGATGCCGATCATGTCCGCCAACTCCGCTGCCGTGTTGGCGACGTAGGCCGCGCCAAGAAGCATGATCGCGGTCCGCTCAATGCGCGTCCACGACGTGTTTGCAGTGAGTGTGACCACAATCATGGGCACGATCACCACAAGCGCAACGCCGTAGGAAACCCACACCGGCATCGCCCGCACATGTTGGGGCAGCACCGCAAAAAGACCGAGCACGACCAGTATCGCGAGCGCAGGAGCCCAGCGGGGTTCGTCGCGGATGGTTTGGCCCGGGTCGTTCATGATCGAACGTCCGTGACGGCACTTTGATTCAATCGCGCATCGCATTCGGGCTTACAACCGAATGCTCGCGGGCGCTCACCAGCGAGAAGATCGAGTGTCATTCTTGTTTCCCCACCCGGAGATCCAACGAGAACATACTTCATTCCACAGGATCACATCCCAGCCTAGTCCTGTGGGGTCGCCGTCACAAGGCCTTAGCGGCAAGTGCGTTTGCTGAAATCATCTATTGGTGGCATGCTCGGCGTTGATCAGTTCCGCTCCGCAACATAGTAGACAAGCGCGAAAATGCCGTTCGAGATTTCCGCCAACGTCGAACAACTTTCGACAATGATTTCACATGCTGTGGCTCCGGCATTTCTGCTGGCCTCAATTGCAGCTTTCGTGTCCATCCTGATCAATCGGATGACGGGGATAACCGACCGGATCCGGAACCTCAATCAGATCGCCGATGACGACGCTGCGCGGGTGTGGCTTAAGGCCGACGTCGCCCGTCTGAAACGCCGCGAAATCCTGTTGAATCAATCTCTGCAGATGGCGGTGATCGGCGGAATCGGGATCACAGTGCTGCTGTTGGTTGGGTTTGTGGTTGCCTTCTTGGGTTATCGCCATGAACCCGGAGCAGCTATCTTGTTTATCGGGTCCTTGTGCTTTCTGATGGTTGCTCTGTTCCGATTCCTGCAGGACGTAAGGATTGCCCTGAGCGAACTTGACCATCATCATTGAGTGTTGTTGGCGCGCACGGTCGAATAATGTTATGATATTGCAGGGGGAATTTACATGGACATCTTCAGGAACTGGCTTTCCATCCCGGTCGCTACGGTCACGCTGCTAGGGATGAATTGTGGCGCGTGGGCACAGGACTCAAGCGAAGACCTCGCCAAGAAATTGTCAAATCCCATTGCCTCGCTGATCAGTGTGCCGTTTCAGTTCAATTACGACAGTGGGTACGGTCCGAATGACGGCGAGAAGTATTATGTCAACGTTCAGCCCGTCATACCGTTCACATTGAACGAGAACTGGAACGTCATCTCGCGAACCATTTTGCCGATCGCCTGGCAGGATGATATCGCCGGACCATCTGGCGATCAGTTCGGTTTGGGGGATATCACCCAAAGCCTGTTCTTCTCGCCGAAGAAGCCAACCGCTTCCGGCATCATCTGGGGCGTTGGTCCAGTCTTTCTTTTGCCGACTGCTACCGACGATTTGCTTGGCGGTGAAAAGTGGGGCGCGGGGCCTACCGCCGTTGTCCTCAAACAGGATGGCCCATGGACCATTGGTGCGCTGACAAACCACATCTGGTCGTTCGCGGGTGATGATGATCGTGAGGACATAAACGCCACCTTCGTGCAGCCGTTCATTTCCTACACCACACCAAAGGCCTGGACGTTTGCTCTCAACACCGAAAGCACCTACAATTGGCAGACCGAAGATTGGTCCGTCCCGATTAACTTCGTGGTATCCAAGCTTGTGAAGGTCAACAAACAGCCGATTCAACTTTCGGCCGGTGTCCGCTATTGGGCCGATAGCCCGGACAATGGACCGGATGGATTCGGCGCGCGACTGGCGGTCACGTTTCTCTTTCCGAAATGACGCTTACTTGCTGCCTGTTGCCGCGCGCAACTGCCGAATGAGTTCGGCCAGTTGTGGATCATCCAGCCGCTGTCGTGCCAGCGCTTCGGCATATTTCAACGTTTCCGGGTAGCGGCGAAGCTTCAGTCCATACTGGATGGCCGCGCCGAGAAGACTGGCGTCGGTTTCTCCTCCTGCAACCGCAAGATCGAGCACCGTGAGAGCATCCTCGGTGCGCCCGGCGGAATCGAGCGCAATGGCAAGCGTTGTCTTGTACCGGCTGTTGCCGGGATCAAGCCGGATAGCCTCGTCCAGCTCCCGGATTGCTTCTGGCAGCGCTTTTTGGCGAACGAGCGACAGAGCGTGTCCATAGCGAAGATCGGCCTGATCGGGTGATACTGCGATCGCTTTTGCGTAGGCCTGTTCCGACTTTTCGTTTTGTCCTGTCGCCCGGTAAAGTTCGGCAAGGTTGATGCGAGCACCGGAGAGACCCGGATCGAGAGCGATCGCCTGGCGGAATGCTTTTTCGGCCTCGCCAGCGCGTTGCTGACCGAACAGAAAGGTCCCAAAATTGTTCTGTGTCTCGGCGACGTCGGCATTGGCCTCAACATAGGCACGCAGGTCTTGGACCGCGGTGTCGAAGTTCTTTCTCGCGTCACCCAGCAGACCGAGCGAGGGAGTGCTGCCGAGAGCGGTAACAGCCGCCACGCGCACGGCGCGTGTGTCGTCGGCAAGGAGGCGCCCAATCGCATCCAGCCGGTGTTCGGGTGGCAGATTGGCGCCGCCTTCTGCGGCCCCGAGCCGGACGAGTGGATCCGGGTCCTCCGCTGCCGCCTTTACATCAGCTGCGATGTCTATCCCGCCGACGCGGCTCATGGCGGCAACCGCGCTGCCCCGGACAATGCCCGCCTGTTCACGGTTTGCAACGATCTTTCGCAACACATCGATTGACGCGGGATCGTTCTGTGCCGCGCCGGCAAATGCATGCGCCGGCGTCGGACGCTCACGCCAGGCCTTGCCATACCATTTGTCCATGGTGTCGCCTGCCCAGGCGTTGGTTTTGCCCTCATGGCATGTCGTGCAGGCATTCGGCGTACCATAGGCTGCCGACAGGTCAGGACGCGGAATGACGAAGGAGTGGTCGCGCCGTGGGTCGACTTTCATATAGGTACGCTCGGGCATATGGCAATTCGCGCACTGCGCCCCAGTCGATCCCGCCGGGTGACGAGTGTGGGTCGAGGTATCAAAATCGCCGCCCGGATTGAATTTTACAAAGCGCTCCGGCGCCACTTTCGTATGGCATTGCGTACACAGGGCATTGCCCTGTGCTTTAAGGACAGCTTCATGCTGGGTGTGGCAGTCGAGACAGGTGACGCCTGCTCTTGCCATCTTGCTCTGCTGGAAGGAACCGTATTCGAATACCTCATCGAGAATTTGCCCGTCAGGAAAATAAAGGTCCGGACGCAGCAGCGCGGGGGAGAAATAGTCGAGGAAGGGCTTTCCGGGCTGATAGCCGTCAAAAAGCTTGGTCCGCCTTGCGTGGCAGGCAAAGCAGGCACTCGCATCGACCTTGGATAGTCCAAGATTTGAGGGAGTGGACATCTTGGCATCTCGGGATTTTTCCTCGGCCCAGGCGACGTGTTTTGCGCCGGCGCCGTGACAAGACTGACAGCCGATGCTCGTGGCGACATAGGACGATTTATATGCGTTTGTCTCCGGCTGGAAATTGGCCCGGGGATCGGTTGAGTGGCAGTCGATGCAGGTGCGGTTCCAGCGGTAGAACGGCCCCGTCCAATGAAATGTGGATCCCGGTTTTGCCGGCTTGGCTTCGCCGAGCCAGAACCATTGCTGTTTTTCGGTATCCCATGCGAGGTCGAGTGCCTGTAGCCTGCCACCGCCGATGTCGGCAAGATATTGCTGAAGCGGTTCATAGGCAAAAGTGTACTTTACTTCAAATTCTGCCTGCTTGCCGTCCGGTCCCTCGGTGCGAACGAAGAAGCGTTTATCTTGCCGAAAGAACGTTGAAACAAGGCCATTGTGTTCGAAGCTGGTATTGTTGAAATTTGCCCGCACCGACTTGTCACTGGCGATGGCCATCGCCTTGGCGTGGTTCGATTTGGCGAATGCTGCGGCCTCGTTGACGTGGCAGGATGTGCATGTGTTCTCGTCTACGAATCCCTCATGTACTGAGATCAGGGGATCAGTACCGGAAGCCGGAATATTCTCGGCGGCAACTGCCTGCTCGGCGAATGCGAGCAGAAAGCAAAGCGAAGGGACCGTCCAAAGCGCGATAGGCGAACGAGCACGCAACCGGATGTTTCGCATTACAGCCAGCACAACTTTACCCGCACCTGCATCCCATCATGACCCGGCTATTCGTCCTATTTCTCGGCAAATATCTGCTTCCAGTCGGCCTTCATGTCGACAACGGTCCACTGGTTGACGGCGGCCGCATCGAGCGCCGTATCGAGGCGCCCGAACTCCGTATTCCGGTCGTAGGCATATTCGCGTTCGGCATCCGTGTGGTGGACGATCAGCCCGAATCCCGGTTTGTCGCCCAAAGTCGTCCATTGCAGCATCTCGAGGTCGCCATCGGAATTGCCGAAGGCTGCGATAGGACGGCGGCCAATGTGCTCGTTGATACCAACGGGCTTGCCGGCCTTGTCATCAATGAAATTGACCTGCGGCAGGCGCATCAGGGTTGGCGTGCCGTCGCGCATTTCGAATTGCGTCTTGATCGACGAGCCGACGACCTGTTCGGGTGGAACGCCATAGACCTTTTCGGTCCATGGCCGCATCATCTCGATGCCGCCACCCGACACGATGAAGGTCTTGAAGCCATTGGCGCGCAGATAAGCGAGCAGTTCGAGCATCGGCTGGTAAACGAGTTCGGTGTAGGGCTTCTTGAACCGCGGATCACGCGCGGTTGCCATCCAGTCCGTCACGATCGTTTGAAACTCTTCGGCCGTCATTCCGGCATGTGTGGTCATGAGGAGTTCCACCAGGCCTTTTTCTCCGAGGGCGGCCAGCGTCTTCATATCACTCTCGAGCACTGCCTTGAATGGTTGTGTGTTCTTCCATTCGGGGTGGGATGCGGCTTCGGCCTTCACGCGGTCGATGACGAAGGCGAGCTGAACGTACATCGGATGCTCGGTCCACAATGTGCCATCATTGTCGAACACGGCGATGCGTTCCGGCTCGGCGACGAAGTCGGGTGTGTTCTCTGTGGTCACCTTCTTGACGAACTCGACGATGGCAGCCTTTGGTGCCGTGTCGTTCCATGACGGAAGCGGATCGTTTTGCGCCAATGCCGGGACAGCCAAAAGAAGGATGGCGCCGATGCCCAGCACTGCAACGCGGGCTACTTTGGCAAGATCATAAGCCTTGGACATAATGACTCTCCTTTATGCCATCTGAGCATCCCAGACGCGCCGGCAAAGCAAAAGAAGCCCCCGGTTTGAAACGGGGGCTATTTGAGTATTAATTGCCGGTTGGCATCGGAATGCTGACACCCTCTTTCGCGAGCGAGTCCCGCACCCACTGGAACTTCTCATAGTTCGAAAGCGTGATCGGTCCCGTGTAGCCAACGCTCTGCATCTTGCGCGGCGGATACTGGACATAGGTGGCCATGATCTTCTTCAACTCCTCGCCCATGACCACACCCATCCAGGTCCGCTCGGTGAAGTTGTTCATGAAGATGTCGTAGCGTTCCTGCGGGTCCTGCCAGAGGTCGAATACCTGGGGTACCGTGGCAACGTATTTTTCCGCACCCTTCCACCCGAGGTTCGAGTCGACCGCTAGTCCGCCGGTCGAGGCTCCGTCATCGCCGCGGAGGTTGAACACGAACTTGTAGTTATTGAAGCGAATGGCGCCGGGGGAGAGTTCGTTCTCGGTGAAATAGAACCAGGATTTGCGCTCGGATTTGCCCGTTCCAAGCAAGATCGGCGACATGTCGTAGCTGTCGAAGATGATGGGTTTGTCTTCGCGGTCCTTGTCGGGAAGTGGAACACCGGCGACCGAGGCGAAAGTTGCCATGAGATCGAGGCCGCCGACGACGTCATGATTCTTCGTATCGGGCTTGATCTTGCCGGGCCACACCGCAATCGCCGGGACACGGTTGCCGCCTTCGCGCAAGGTGCCCTTGGTGCCGCGGAAGGGCGTGTATCCGGCGTCCGGATAGACATCCTGCCAGGCGCCATTGTCGGTCGTGTAGAAAACAAGTGTGTTTTTGTCCATGCCTGTCTCACGCAGCTTGTCCATGATCCGGCCGATACGCGTATCGAGTTCGACAACCGAATCTGCATATTTGCTCTTCGACAGTGATTTAAGCTGGAACTCCGGTGCCGGCATGTTCGGCTGATGCACCTTCATGAAGTTGACGTTGATGAAAAAGGGCTCGTCCGGCTTCTGCGACGCTTCATCAAGGAATTCGATCGCTGCCTTCTCGACATAACCGTCAAAGAACGGAATGCCGACCACGCCTTCCTTGCCGTCGATCACTGGCGTATCTACATACTGACCATTGATCTTGAACTCTTCTGTCACCGGGCCACCCGCATTGCCGGACAGCGCGCCTTTCGTGACTTTCTGAAACATCGCCCTCAGATCCGCCGGCATGTCCGGGAACCAGGTCGGATCTGCGTACGTATAAGCGTTGAGATGATAAAGGCCGGCATATTTCATCTCGTCATAGCCTTGGGCGTTCGGCAGAGCATAGTCGGCTTCACCAAGATGCCATTTGCCGGTGAAGTACGTATGATAGCCGCCGCGCTTCAGCACCGAGGCAAGCGTCCATTCCGCTGCTGGCAGACCGCCGCCCTGGCCCTGGAAAGCCACAGTGGTCATGCCGCTGCGGTTTGGAATGCGCCCGGTCTGCATGGCGGCGCGGCCGGGCGTGCAACTCGGCTGCGCGTAGAACGAGAAGAAGCTCATGCCTTCACTCGCCAGTTTGTCGATGCTCGGGGTCGGCATGCCTCGTCCTTCGCCGCCGCCATAGGGTCCGAGATCGCCATAGCCGGTATCGTCGGAGACGATGAACAGGATGTTTGGCTTTTTTTGCGCGTCCTGCGCCTCAGCGGGTGCGAGCGCACCGCATAATATCGTCCCGGCTACCACGGTGCCAAGACGGAACTTCAGGGTTCTCCCGGTCATTTTCTGCTTCTCCCTTTGACATTACGCATTTATTTGTGACGAGATGACGGGACGGCGTTCGGTGGCCTGAATCGTCCCTCCCAGCTGTACGAAATAACGATTCGAGCAATGACTGATTGTGTGTTCGATGGTGTGCAGGTTACGCAAATTTCGCAGCAGTGAGGTGCCGTCCGTTCAAACGCCGTCTAAGTATTTTCTTCGAAGGTAGTCTATTATTAGAAATTATTCTTGGATCAGCTGTCAGTGAAGTACGTAACAGTTACAAACACGGATGTTGCCGGCAGACCCTCAAAGTTTTAATTACTCAATCTATACGGGCGGACGCCAGGAGCTATTTCGCTTGATAGTATGCCTGCACCAATCATCGCCCCGCGTCGGGATCTTCTAAAGACGCGGCATCGTCCGATCCCTTGGCCCGCTCCCTGTCCAGTCTGCCAAACTCTGTCATGATGCTGACGAGCACGCTGCCTGTCCACCCGAAGGTGAACAAACCGGATATCGCTATGACCGGTCCGAGCAACCGCCACTGGTCGGGCAGTCTTATGGTGCCTTCGCCGAGTGTGGTGTAGTTTTCCAATACGAAATAATAGCTGTCTCGCATCGAGGGAATTAAACCTCGCACAGAAATCGGAATGGCCCATATGAGGGTTTCGGCAAAATGCAACGTTGCCAGAGACGCGATGGTTGCCGCCAGCAGCAGGTTTAGCCGCCAATGTGGCGTGCTTCTTGTCATATGAATCCAGGATCTGCTGAAATGCCGATTTATGACTCTGATGCCGGCGCCATGGACGAAAATAACAATGATTAAGATCAGCGTGCCAACCGCAATTTCGAGAACAGGCTTTGTGGTTGAAAGTTCGTCCATCTTTTTATCCCCATGGTTCAAGAAGACTTGCAGTTGGCTTGTCCTCACTAGATGACTTGCATGTCCGGCCCAATCAGTCCCAAGTTAACGGTCACGTACGAATTTCTGGTGTCGAATGTTCTTCCGACAATCTCCCTGTAACCGTTACGTACTTCACTTCTTCGGTTTGGAACGACCTATATGGTTTCGGTGTATTCCAGGAGCCCGTCTCTACATTGTTCCCAACCGTCGAAGAATAGGAGTTACGAATGACTTTTTTCCATAAGTTTCTCGGGTGTGCCGCCGCGCTCATTCCTTTCGATGCAAGCGCGGAATCTGCCCAGATTGGAATGCTCGCCTGCGATGTGTCCAAAGGGATAGGTATGTTTGTCGTGGAGAAGCAAAAACTCTCCTGCACATTCAAGCCCGACAACGGCGGCAATACCGACAACTACACCGGATCAATCGACGAATTTGGGATCGCGCTCGGCGAAGTTGCATCGGGGCACCTGATCTGGGGCGTCGTTGCTGCAACCAGCGGACTTCAGGCGGGGGCGCTCGCCGGTACCTATGCCGGAGTCGGAGCAAACGCTTCAGTTGGCCCCGGCGCCGGGGCCAACATTCTTGTCGGCGGCACGGGCAAAGCATTTTCCTTGCAGCCCATTTCGGTGGAGGGACAGGAGGGCATCAACTTCGCCGGAGGAGTTACGACTGTCACTTTAAATCCAGCACCTTGATGTGACTAGCAATCAAAAAGCCGGGGGAGAGAATGTTTGTTCGAATGCGCGCTGCAATTTCAATATCGATACTGGCGACAACACTTGCAGGCTGTCAGTCGACCGGCGAAGACACTGACGGCGTGCCAGCTTCAGCGGTGCCGCCCGCCATGGATGCGACCGCTACCACTGCAGGGGGCGCGCCGGTTGACATTGCCGATCTGGTCAATGCGCCTGCCACTCGTGCTAAAAGCCAGATGCAGGCGCGAGGTTACGCATTTATCCAGCAGCAAGGTTCGACCACATACTGGTGGAATCCCAAAACGACAATCTGCGCAACAACGCTAACGAGCAAAGGCAAGTTCCAGACCATAGGAACAGCAACAGCACACTATTGCGGCCAGCCATAATCATAGTTGCACCGTCGATATAGCCGAAGTCTCCTTCGGAGCTGAGCGGACACAATTGAATGGCTGTCGACAACAAAAGGCACAGATTTTCAGATCCTCATGGTCGGCTCAAGCTTCGGGTGATCGGCAAGCCGGCCCAGTAATCTTGCCCACGCGACAAGACCCGTGCGGAAATTCGACAACCGGAAGAATTCATTCGGCGCGTGATAGTCTTCGTCCGATGTCGAGAACGAAAAAAAGATGGCCTCGGCACCGAGATATTTGCGGAATGCCGTACCGATCGGAATGGTTGCGCCCATGGCAACGCGCAAGGGGTTACTGCCAAGCAGTTCAGCAAGCACTGACTCAGCGGCAATGAGGCCGGGCAGGTTTGGGTCAACGGAAAAGGCCTCGCTGCCAAGGCCATGCGGCTCTACTTGCAAGCCATAGCCAGCGGGCAGGCTGGTCTCAAGATGGCGGGTGATAGCCTCGATCACTTTGGCAGGTTTCTGGCCGGCAACGAGGCGGCAGGTAATTTTGACGCTCGCCACGGAGGGGATCACCGTTTTCGTTCCCGGTCCCTGATAGCCGCCGAAAATGCCATTGAATTCGAGCGTCGGTTCCAGCCATTGCCGCACCAGCAGCTGGCCGCCATTCTCAATAGGATCGGGTTTGGGCGAGCCAATATCACGGTAGTAGGCATCAGCGTCGAAATGCGCCGCATCGATTGCTGTGAGGATCGTCGGGTCCAAGGGTTTCGCGCCCTCCATGAAACCGGGAACTGTGACCCGGCCTTCTGCGTTGTGCAGCAAGGCGAGCAGCTTGGAAAGCGCCCGGATCGGATTGGGTGCGCTGCCGCCGTGGCGACCGGAATGCAAATCCTTTGAGGCGCCGGTGATTGTCACATCGAGTGCGACCATTCCACGGCTCGCAACCGTCATCGACGGGCGGTCCAGCCGCCACATGGCACCATCAGCCGAGACGACCAGATCGCAGGCGAGGCGACCGCGATTGCGCTCGAGCGTGGGTTCGAAATGCTCGCTGCCGGATTCCTCCTCGCCTTCGATCAATATCTTGAGATTGACCGGCAAGCGGGCTTCGTTCTTCAGGTAGGCTTCGACGACAAGGATCGGGATCAGCAGCGGACCCTTGTCATCGGAAACGCCGCGCGCATAGAGGCGGTCATCACGTATTGTCGGCTCAAAGGGCGGCGTCATCCACTTGTCGAGCGGATCAGGCGGTTGCACATCGTAATGGCCGTAAACGAGGATGGTTGGGAGCCTGGGATCAATGATGACTTCGCCAAAAACGGCAGGGTGTCCGCCGGTGTCCCATACTTCGACCGAAGCGAAGCCTGCCTTCTTGAGACGGTTCGCCACGAATTCGGCAGCCTCCCGGATACCGTCCCGAAAAGCGGGATCGGTGCTGACGCTGGGGATGCGGCAGAACGCTTTCAAATCCTCAAGAGCATTTTCGTAATTGTCAGCAAGGTATTTCTCGACGGAATTCATTTGCCACCGTCCACACTGATGACCTGTCCGCTGATCCATTGCGCCTGGTCCGATGCGAAAAACAGAACCATGTTGGCGATGTCATCGGGCCTGCCAAGTCGCTTCAGGGCGATATTGTCGAGAAGCCGTTTTTGGCCCTCTGCTCCCATTGCCTCCCACTGCCTTTCGGTTGTCGGGTTCGACAGCACGAAGCCGGGCGCGACATTGTTGACTGTGATGTTCCAGGGACCGAGTTCATGCGCGAGCTGGCGCGTCAGTCCGATCTGACCGGCCTTCGCACTTGCATAGGCCTGTATTCCTGTCAGTGAAATGCCAAGGCCGGCACCGCTGGAAATATTGATGACCCGGCCGAATTTCTGTTGTTTCATGCTCGGGGCGACGGCCTGCGTCATGAAGAAAGCGCCGGAGAGATTGACATCGAAAATTGTCTGCCAGTCGCTCTCGGAAATTTCCTCGATGGGTCGACCCACCTGTCCGCGTACACCGCCGGCATTGTTGACCAGAATATCTGCGCCGCCATCGGCAGCCTCGATTTTTGCAACGGTTGCCTGAACCGCGCTTCTGTCGCCCACATCCAGGATATGCACAGTCGACGATGCCGCTCCGCAAAGTGCAACGGTTTCCGCGAGCCCGGCTTCATTGACGTCGCAGACATGCACGCGTGCGCCACGGCTGGCGAATGCCTGCGCGATTGCGCGGCCAAAGCCGTGGGCGGCACCCGTAACGATAACGGTTTTGCCGCTGAACTCGATGTTCATGTGCCGGCCTCCGTTCGCGCAAGCAGGTCGAGATTGGCAAGCTCAAGCGAGCGGGTCCCGGCCTCGATCTGATGGATCAATTCGACGACCTTCGCCGCGAGCGGGGTCGGTACACCGAGTGATCGCCCGATTGCGACGACAGGCCCGACCTGCGCATCGACCTCGGTCTTGCGCTTGCGGATGGCAAGATCACGCCAGATGCCGGAATGCGATTTGGCCGAGCGGCGGTTATGGGTGACCATTTCGTCGAAGGAATGCGCGGTGTCCGCGGCCGATGCGGTAGGGGCGAATGCTGCCGGATCGAACCCGTCGAACGCCTCAGGCACCACGTCGTTGGCGTTGGCGACTGCGCCGACCTCAAGCGCAAGTTTTGTCAGAATTGGCCTGTAATGCTCGTTGGCCAGCACATCCGCGATACTGTCGTTGGTGAGTGCGGTACCGAAAAGCAGCGTACCGTAAATGAGCTTGCCCCAAAGATAACCCCAGATATTGTCGGTGAGGATGGCCTTCGGCTCGAACGCCTGCATCAACGCATAAATTTGCTCGATACGCGCTGTACGCTTACCGTCCAGTTCCCCAACAACCACCGCGCCGTGGCCGCTATAATGCACGACGCCCGGCTCTAGATAATCGGCGCCGAAGTTGACGAAACAACCGATGACCCGATGCTCGCCTATAACCTTGCTGATGACCATTTCGTTGAGGCCGTTTTGTGCCGACACGACATAACCGTCTTCAGCAACATGCGGCAGCAGAGCTTTCGCCGCAGCTTCGGTGTGGTGGGCCTTCACGCACAGGAAAATGCGCTCGAACTTGCCCTGCAGACCCTCCGGGGTAAAGGCTTTGGCCTTGACGGTGTCCCGAAAGATCGGCCCCTCGATCCTTAGGCCGTTGGCATTTATTGCAGCGACATGATCGGCGGCATTGTCGACGAAAATCACCTCATGTCCCGCCCGCATGAATGCCGCTCCCAGGGTACCGCCTATTGCGCCGGCGCCCCAGATGAGGATCGGGCCGCTCATGCCCATGCTCCTTCGAGCAAGGCTCGTGTCTCTGCCACGGCGACATCCCAAATTGCCTGCATCTCTTCATCTGGACGCTCATAGTAACCGCCGAAATTGCCGTCACCGAGATAAGCTCTGACGCCTTCCGGATCCATGACGCGCAAGCGCGCAAGGTCAATCATTGGCTTCTGCCGTGTTGGCATTTGGATGCCCGGCAGCCGTGTCCAAGCAAAATTCTCCATCCACGAGGCGTGGGAGGCCACCTTGTCGATTTCCTGCACCTTGGCAAAGGTCGCCGGAGCGTTCCACCAATTGTGAAACTTGACCGCTGTCCCCGGATTGTCTGCCATCCATTCGATGGCCAGACTTCCCGCTGGCTGATTACCGCCATGGCCGTTGACGATCAGGATGCGGCGAAATCCTTGTGCCTTCAGCCCGTCCAATATATCGCGAACGATGCGCACATATGTCTCGAGGCGAAGACTGATCGTGCCGGGATAGGCCATGAAATAGGGAGTGAGACCGTAGGCAACGACCGGAAATACCGGTATCCCGAGTGGTTCTGCTGCATCCGTGGCGACTTTTTCTGACAGGATCGAGTCGACTGAGAGCGATAACTGGGCGTGTTGTTCGGTGCTTCCCAAGGGAAGAATAGCGCGGTCGTCGCTGCGTAAATACTCTTCGATTTGCTGCCAGTTTGCTTGTGAAACTTTCACGATGGTTCCCTTCCTTATTTGTCCATGCTGGCCGCGCGCAACGCATTTTCAGTTGCCGGTGGCGGAAGTCCGCCTGCTGCCCGGATGATGGGCAAGATCACTTTTTCGATATCGGCGACGTCAGGAGCGTGGCGGTATTCAATCGCTTGGGCACCGGGGCGCAGCCGGCTTGTGACCTCCTCGGCACCCGAGGCGAAGATGACAACGCTGGCATACGCGATAATTTCGTCGAGCCCCGTGGTTTCCAGCGTCGCGCCCGCAATCTCGTGGACATGCGGCGCAAACCTTTGAACGCCCGCTTTCATGATCGGCAGGAAGTCGGGGAACCGCGAGACAACAGCGATCGAAGCCAGCGAATCCAGCGAAGCCAATGCCATTCGTGTCTCTTCCGAGGGGGTAAAGCTGATGGTGACCACCTTGGTGTTCGGTACCAGGGCGGCCACTTCCCTGTGCCGGTTGGCAAAGGTTATCGCGAGGTCGGCCGAAATTGCGCGCGCGCGCGTTTCCGGGTCGCGCTCGATTGCCGAGATCGTCAACGGTTCCACCGCTACGCCTTTTCCGAGGCGGGCAGCGATGAAACGCGCATAGCTGGCGGTCGCTTCCGGAAATAGCCCGATCATGACGATGCGCATGCGTTGGCCAAGGCTTTCGCGGTAGAAGACTCTTGAGCTGACCAATGAGACAAACTCGGCAGAGCGAATGCCAAGGGCGCGACTCTCCTCGATCAATGCATCGATGTTGCGATGCAAATTGGTTTGGTCCGAACGGCCGGCGAGCCTTGCCTGCAAACTGTCGCTGACAAATGTACCTGAACCTGGACGTGCGTCGATCAATCCTTCGGCTTTCAAATCAGCATAAACCTGGCTGACCGTCATCGGCGCCACGCCGATCTTCTCCGCAAGCTCGCGCACGGAAGGAAGAGCTTCGCCCGGAAGCAATTCCCCACAGGCGATGCCGTACTCTATGAGCCCATGGAGTTGTGTTCGCAGCGGAACCGGCAAATCGCGGTCGATGAAGAATTCCATGAACCCAGTCTTTGGCTGTTCTAATAGACTAATACGATTATACCGGGCGCGTCCTAATCGCAAGGCCAGAGCGAGCCAAGTCAGCAAATTATAAACTGTTGACAGCGCCGAAGGTAAGTGAAATCGTTATACCCAATAAGAACACTTAGGTAGTTCACAACAAAGGGGAATACGAATGAAAAAGATCGCCAAGGCGGCTCTTGCCGCCGTATTGCTCGTCGGTACGAGCCTTTCCGCCGTTGCGGTGGAAAGGGGTGGTGTCATGACCTATGGGCGTTACGCTGACAGCCTCTTTCTTGATCCGGTGCTCAACGACGCCAACGTCGACATCTGGATCCTGTCCAACCTCTACGACACGCTACTCCTTCCCACAGATGATGGCAAAGGGGTTCAGGCTGGACTCGCCACCGAATGGAAGGTTTCCGACGACGGGATGAGCGTCAACCTCACATTGCGTGACGGCATCCAATTTTCCGACGGCTCGCCCATCACACCGGCCGACGTGGCCTGGTCGCTGAAGCGTGCCGCCAACAAGGACAACGGCATTTGGAACTTCCTCGTAAGTTCCATCGACGATGTAACGACTGATGGCGACAAAACGGTCGTCCTCAAGTTGAAGCATCCTGACCCGGCCATCCTTGCTGCATTGACCGTGTTCAACACCGCGATCTTGCCTCAGAAGGTATTCGAGGCTGCTGCCGGTGCCACCGACGCGGACAAAGCAAAGGTATTTGCCGAGCATCCGGTCAGTTCCGGCCCATTCGTGCTGCAATCGTGGGATCGTGGATCAACGATGAAGCTTGTTCGCAACGAGCACTACTGGGGGAAGGGGGAAGACGGTAAGCCTTTGCCTTATCTTGACGGCGTTACCTTCGAAGTCCTGCCGGATGATGCCACGCGCATTTTGAAGTTGAATTCTGGCGAGATCGACGGGGCGGAATTCATTCCCTATTCGCGCGTCGAAGAATTGAAGTCCGCCGGCAACCTCAATATGGAGTTGTTCCCTTCGACCCGCGTGCAGTATGTCACGATGAATGCACGGCCGCAGATCAAGGGTAAGGACAATCCGCTATCCAATCCAAAAGTGCGTCAGGCAATGAACTACGCCGTCAACAAGGACGCAATCATTGCGATCGTAACGCACGGCGTCGGCAAGCCTCTGACGTCTTACATGTCTTCGGCCACGCCGATGCATACGGGCGACAAGCCACTCTATGCCTATGATATCGAAAAGGCGAAGAGCCTGATGAAGGAGGCCGGATTCGAAAAGGGTTTCGATACGAGCATCCTCGTCCTTGCGGGTAATCAGGATGAAATCGGCATTGCGACCGCGCTACAGCAGATGTGGGCGGAACTCGGCATCAAACTTGAGCTGCAGCAGGTGGACAATGCCACCCGTACCCAGCAATATCGCGATGGCGTTTTCACAATGCGTGAGGCTGCATGGACCGACGATATTGCGGATCCAAACGAGATCACATCGTATTTCGTCTATTCGCCCACCATCGATGCTTTGCACACGGGTTGGAAAAACGAGGAAGCGGACAAGCTCTTCGATGCGTCGCAGAAAGAGATCGATGCTACCAAGCGCGCGGCTCAATATGCTCGCATCCAGGAGATCTATAACGCTGAAGGACCGATCGTGCCGCTCTACGAGACACCCTATCCCGTGGCGCTAAGCAAGAAGGTGCATGGCTTCCTGCAGATACCGCTTGGCAACAATTTCTTCGGTCGCGCTTGGCTGGATAAGTAACTGGAGTTCAGGTGCATATCGCGGGTGGTTGACATGTCACCCGCGCTCACTCTGGATACTCATGCAAAACATCGGGAGCGGCGCATTGCCACTTTTCAGTTTCGTTCTGCGCCGCATTCTTCAAATGATCCCGACGGTGGTATTTATCCTCGTCGTCACCTTCGTCCTGGTGAGGCTTCTGCCTGGTGATCCCGCCAGCGCCATGCTCGGCGATCGCGCTATCGATGCCGACGTTAAGCGTATCAATGCCAGCCTTGGGCTGGACAAGCCGATCCCCGTTCAATTCCTGTATTTCGTCAAGAACGTCTTCACCGGCGATCTTGGCACGTCAATCGCACTGAAGCTGCCTGTGACGACCATCATCATGCAACGCTTGCCAGTGACACTGATGCTGACCTTGATGGCAGCGTTGCTGGCCCTCGTTCTCGCCGTGCCACTGGCGTTCCTTGCCGCACTGAGGCGGGAACAGACCGCCGACGCGGTCATTCGAGGCACATTCCAGGTCGGATTGTCGATGCCTGTGTTTTATGTTGGTATCCTGATGTTGACCGTCTTCGGCGCAACATTGAAGTGGTTCCCGGTCGGTGGCTATGGCGACACGTTTGCCGACAGGCTCTATCACCTGTTTCTGCCGGCTTTGACACTGGCGTTCAGCTTTTCTGCCGTGTTGATGCGCAATTTGCGGTCCTCGATCATAGGCGTCATCAACGCTGAATATGTCGATTTCGCCCGGGCCAAAGGGCTGCGACCCCGCATTATCATGACCAGACATGTGCTGCGCAACGCTCTGATATCGACGGTCACTTTGTTTGGACTGCAGATCGGTACGCTCTTTGGCGGAGCAGTCATTACCGAGACGGTTTTTGCCGTGCCTGGCGCCGGCCGTCTCATGATCGACAGTATTTACGGCCGCGATTACCCTGTGCTGCAAGGATTGACGATTGCGCTCGCGGTTCTGGTATCGCTGACATTTCTGGCAACCGACATTTTTCAAGCCTGGCTTGACCCGCGGGTTGCCCGATGAGCGTTGCTGTTGAGAAAATTGGGCTGTACCCAAGATTCCGGCGGCTTGCATTGCCACGTACGTTGATTTCCGGCGCGATAATCATTGGTGTGAGTTTGCTTATCGCATTCTTTCCAGCGCTGTTTGCCCCCTATGATCCCATTGCGTTTGACTATAAAGCCCTGCTGAAGGGGCCGACATTGGCGCATCCGTTCGGAACCGACAGTTTTGGCCGCGATGTCCTGTCCCGTGTGATCCATGCCTATACGATCGATATGCAGATCGCCGTGTTCGCAACGGTCGGGCCGTTCATCTTTGGAACGATTGTTGGAGCCTATGTCGGCTATGCGGGCGGCTTGGCGGAGGCGATTTTCGGCCGCGTCGTGGATGCAGTCATCACATTCCCATTTCTGGTTCTCGTTATCGCGATCGTCTCGGTTCTGGGGCCTGGCCTCGGCAATATGTACGTTGCTGTCGGCATTGTTGGCTGGGTATTCTATGCCCGCCTCGTCGCGGCCGAAGTCAAGGTGCAGAAACGTCTGGACTACGCCGATGCAGGACGGGTCATGGGATATACGCCGATGCGGATCGTCTTTCGCCACCTCCTGCCCAATGCAATCACGCCTGCTATCGTCTACTGGATGACCGATATGGCGCTGGCGATCCTTTTGGGATCAAGTCTTGGGTACCTCGGGCTTGGCGCCCAGCCGCCCGCTGCCGAATGGGGCGTGCAGATCGCCGATGGCAAGAACTTCATGAGCACGGCATGGTGGATTTCTGTCTTTCCCGGAATCGCTATTGTCATAACCGGTCTCGGTTTCAGCCTCCTCGGCGATGGGCTGGCCCAGCTTCTGAGGGTACGCAGATGAGCGTGGCAATCGATACTGGTCTTGGCCTTACCGTTCGTGGTCTGACAACGCTTTTTAACACGCCTCGCGGCATGGCGCTCGCCGTTGCTGATGTCGATCTCGACGTTGCGCCCGGAGAAATGGTCGGGCTCGTCGGCGAATCCGGTTCAGGCAAAAGCGTGACTCTGCGCTCTATCATGGGGCTCATTCAGACACCGGGTCATGTCACGGGTAGGGTCGAGTGGGGCGGACGCGATCTGGTTGCCATGCCGGCCGAAGAGCTCCGGCGGATCCGCGGCAGTGAAATCGCGATGATTTTTCAGGAACCGATGACCGCGCTCAATCCGGTGCTGCCTGTTGGGCTGCAACTTGAGGAAAATCTCGTGGCCCATATGCGGCTGAATGCGCGCGAGCGGCGGGCGAGGGCGCTGGAGTTGATGAATACCGTCGGCATACCGGCGGCGGAACGGCGGCTTAATGAATATCCGCATCAGTTTTCCGGCGGTATGCGTCAACGCGCCATGATCGCCATCGCGCTGGCCTGTTCGCCAAAGCTGCTTCTCGCTGACGAACCGACCACCGCTCTCGACGTCACCATCCAGGACCAGATCCTCAAATTGCTGCTTGATCTGCGCGACAGACTGGCGATGAGTGTCGTGCTCGTTACCCACGATCTCGGTGTCATTGCCGGGACGTGCGATCGCATGGCGGTGATGTATGCCGGGCGCATCGTCGAGATGGGAACGGTGATCGATGTGTTCCGACAGCCTCGCCATCCCTACACGCGCGGCTTGCTCGGGTCTGTGCCGCGTGCTGGCGCCGTCCGAACCATGCTTTCATCGATCGAGGGGACGCCGCCGAGCCTGACGGATCTTCCGGCAGGATGCGCATTCCACCCGCGTTGCAGCTTTGCAACCGATATATGCAGGCAGGAGCGGCCGCCGCTGCTGTCGCTTGGTAATGAGCGGAAGGCGGCCTGTTTCCATCATGATCGCGTCGCAGCCGCGGAGGCGATCCTTTGAACGCTGTCCCAATCATCTCCGTCGATGGGGTCTCCAAGCAATTTGGCGCATCGTCTTCTTTCATGCGGCGCTTGGCCGGCGAGCCGCGATTGGCAGTCCATGCGTTGAACAATGTCAGCTTCGAGGTGCATCGCGGTGAGACGCTTGGTATCGTCGGCGAATCCGGTTGCGGCAAATCCACCTTGGCACGGTGCCTGGTGCGTTTGCTGGATCCGGATGACGGCGCCATCCGTTTTGAGGGCAGGGACATCGCGACTTTGCGATCTGTCGAGCGCCGCGCCTTTAACAAACGCGTGCAAATGATATTCCAGGACCCGTACGGCTCGCTCAATCCACGGATGACAGTCAGCCAAGTCTTGAATGAAGCTCTGTCGGTGCATCGCATGCGTCCTAAAGGGGATATTCCGGCCCGCATTACCGAACTTCTCGATCTCGTGCGGCTGCCGCACGATGCGGCATCCCGCTATCCGCATGAGTTTTCCGGGGGCCAGCGTCAGCGCATCGGCATTGCCCGAGCGCTCGCAGTGGAACCCGATGTCATTGTGGCGGACGAACTCGTCTCGGCACTCGATGTGTCCGTTCAAGCGCAGGTTATCAATCTGCTGTTGCGGCTGCAGGAGGAGTTGCACCTCACGCTGATTTTCGTCGCACATGATTTGCGGCTGGTGCGTCATATTTCGCATCGCGTTGCGGTTATGTATCTCGGGCAGATGATGGAAATAGGACCGTCGGAAAGTCTGTTTGCCTCGCCGCGCCATCCGTATTCGAAAGCACTGCTCGATGCGGCGCCCGAACTTGACCCGACGCAACGGTCGAGGGTCGTTGCGGCACGTGGTGAATTGCCGAGCCCGCTGGATGTTCCGCCAGGTTGCCCGTTCGCCAGTCGCTGTCCGCATGTATTCGACCGCTGCCGGGTCGAAAGGCCGGCACTGACCAAGCGAGCTTCAGAACACAGCGCCGCCTGCCATCTTGTCGATTTTGGCGCCATGCCATCGGCACTGGCGGATGCGGTCTGATTGCCGCTGATGCATTGTCGAACTTGAGGAACCCCGGATGAGCTTTACCACCTTTGAAAGCGAAGTCGCCAAGGTCAACGATATCCTGTGCGCGGTTAACCTGTTGACCTGGGATTCACGCACGATGATGCCGCCTGGAGGTGTTGATGCACGCGGCAAGCAGATCGCGACGCTTGTTGGTCTTGCCCGCGATATCGCGACCGGCGACCGAATGATGAAAGCAATTGAAAGCGCCCGCGCCGGTACAGATGGCGATCCCTTGCAGCGCGCTGCCGTCGAGCAGGCAGCGGCATCAATAGGTGTGCTGTCGCGCATCCCGGCAAGACTTGTCTCGGCGGCCGCCGAGCTCAAGACGAATGCACAGGCGGCATGGAAACAGGCGCGCAGCGTCGATGATTTCGCGGCCTTCGCGCCGTGGCTCGAACCGACCATGGAGATGCAGCGCGAGATCGCGTCGGCGATTGGCTATGATGCGCATCCTTATGATGCGCTGGTTTCGACTTACGAGCCGGAAATGACCTGGGCGAAATTGCGCGAACTCTACGGGGAGTTGCAGAAGTCGTTGGTTCCCTTGCTGGCCGAGGCTCGACAAGCGCGGCCAGTGCGCACGGAGATTCTCGATCGCACTTACCCGATTGAACGCCAGCGAGCATTTTCCAGTATGATTTCCGAGCGTTTCGGCTACGATTTCAACAGGGGTCGTCTTGACGATACGGTTCATCCATTCGAAATCTCCTTCACCAGCGCCGATGTTCGTATCACAGGTCGGTTCCGCGAAGACTGGCTCCCAGGCGGCCTTTTTGCGGTCTGGCATGAAGCTGGTCACGGAATGTATGAGCAAGGGGTAGAGGCGCGCTTTAGCCGCTCGGCATTCACAACCGACTTCATCAACCTTTATGCTGTGGGCGGCAGCAGCTTCGGCACTCACGAGTCACAGTCGCGCCTTTGGGAAAATCGCGTTGGCCGCTCTCGCCGGTTCTGGGAGATTCATTTCGATGAACTGCGCAGCTTCTTTCCCGAACAACTCGCCGATGTTTCGGTCGAGGATTTTTGGCGGGTCGTCAACGCACCGCGTCCCAGCCTGATTCGGGTCGAGGCAGATGAACTCACCTATGATCTCCACATCATGCTGCGGTCGGAGATAGAAGCGGGGCTAATCACCGGAGAAATCCGGGTGGGTGATTTGCCGGCCATCTGGCGGGACAAGATGCAGTCCTATCTTGGTTTGGATGTTCCAAACGATACGCTTGGCGTACTTCAGGACGTGCATTGGTCATCGGGTATGGTGGGATCGTTCCCGACCTATACGATCGGCAACATCATGTCCTCGCAATTCTTCGCCAGTGCGAAGGCTGTTCCTGCGGTGAAAGAGGGGTTGGATACGGGCGACTACACTCCTTTGAAGACTTGGCTGAACGAGAATGTTCATCAATATGGGCGGTCGCGGACACCGGGCGAATTGCTGCAGCAGGCGACCGGTTCGCCACTGTCAGTTGCTAATTATGTCGCTGATCTGAAGCGCAAGGTTGCCGATCTCGCGGTGTAATTGTCGCTTGGCATCCAAACGTAAGAATGCAGTGGATGGGACGCCGGAATCGATATCGTCACTCCTTGTCGTCAATCGAAAGATGGACGCGACTTAAAGCGATGAAGCGGTTACAGTCCGGCGTTCTTGCATTTAAATCATAATTTGGGGGTCATTTGGAACGCCGGCTGAGCGCTATATTCGCTGCTGACATCGTGGGCTACAGTCATCTCATGGGCATAGATGAAGAAGGTACGTTGAACAGGTTCAAGTGCCATCGCAGTGAACTGATTGACCCCTTGATCAATGACCATAAAGGTCGAACCTTTAAGCTGACCGGAGATGGCATGCTGGTTGAGTTCGCCAGCGTGATCAACGCTGTCGCCTGCGCCGCCGATATCCAGCGTGGCATGGCAGAACGTAACCAGGGCGTGCCTAAGGACCACCGCATCGATTTGCGAATAGGAATCAATCTAGGTGACATAATCGTCGAGGACGGCGACATATTTGGAGACGGTGTCAACGTTGCAGCCCGTCTGGAAGGCATTGCCGACGCCGGTTGTATCGCGGTGGCAGCATCAGTACGCGATCAAGTGGGCTCCCGGTTAAATTTGAAGTTCATAGACAAAGGCGAACATGCACTTAAGAACATCAAGCAAAATATCCGTGTTTATACAATCGGTTTTGGCAGTCCATCCGGCATAGAAGCCACCACTCAGACGATAGTTGGCCCGCTTGATCAGCTACAAAAAACCATAGCCGTCTTGCCATTCACCAATATGAGTCGCGATCCCGAACAAGAGTATTTTTCTGATGGTATCACTGAGGACATCATCACGGATTTATCAAAGATTTCCAGCCTTCACGTCGTGGCACGCAATACCGTGTTCACTTACAAGGGCAGGTCCGTGAAGATTAAACAGGTCGGGCAGGATCTTGGCGTCCGTTATGTTTTGGAAGGCAGTGTGCGCAAGGTCGGAGAGCGTGTCCGGATAACCGGGCAGCTGATCGACGCGCTGTATGGTGGCCACATGTGGGCCGAACGATATGACCGGGATCTGACCGACATTTTCGCCATACAGGATGAAATAACCCACGCGATCGTCAGCCAGCTGAAAATCAAGCTCTTGCCGGAAGAGCTAGAAGCAATCGACACTGAGCCAACCGGGAATGTCGAAGCTTATACCTATTATTTGCGGGGACGGCAGTTTTCGCATGCCTGGACCAAATCATATCTTCATTTGGCGCGGCGCATGTTCTGCAAGGCAGTGGAATTGGATCCAGATTATGCCCGGGCCTACGCAGGCATTGCTGACTGCGAGGCAGCATTGCGCGACTGGCAACCGGATGACTTCCCGCTGGAAAGAATTTCAGCTATGGCCGCCAAAGCGCTCGAGCTGGATCCAAATTTAGCCGAAGCGCACGCATCCCGGGGATTGGCTCTACATCAGGCCGGTCATGATGAAGAGGCCGCGGCCTCGTTCGAGCGCGCACTCGCGATCGATCAGGGACTTCACGAAGCCAATTTCCACTATGCTCGCTTCTTTTACATGCGCGGTAACTTCGAGTCTGCGGTGCACTATTTCAGACAAGCTGCCGAGTTGAAGCCGGATGATTATCTCTCGCCCATCCATTTAATGAGCGCATATAGCTCTCTCGGTAAAGTGGCGGAAACCGAGAGCTGGGCTCGTGTTGGAGTATGGCGGGCGGAACAGGCTCTGGCCAAAAATCCGGAAAACTCCGGACCAGCCCATCGTGGTGCATTGGCTTGGGCGCACCTTGGTGACCCTCAACGGGCCCGGGAGTGGGCTGACCGGGCATTGGCTATCGATCCAGATGATGTGGTAGCGCAGTACAACGTTGCCTGCGTGTACTCGATCATAGGTGAGATCGAGAAAGCTATCCGATTGCTGCAGAGTGTCCTTCCCAAAAGTTCGTACTATCAGACTATGTGGTTCAAGAATGATTCCGATTTAAACGCTATCAGAGGCGATGTTCGAGTCTTGAAAATGTTTGAACTTATCGAGGAGGAGAAGCGGCTTACCGTGTGAATACCTAAGCGGTGATTTGCAAGGAGCAGTTTTCTCATCACGAAGCAACAATCACCGTCGGTGCCTCAAAGACGCGATTGTCACTCCGCGCGCCAAAGCCATGCGTATGCCCAACTCATATCCAAGAGTCCTGCCATACGGGTGCCAGCTCCATATATCTCCAATGTCACCATCCTGTTGATCGAGTCCAGCAGGCCGCCCTCAAATCAGGATTGGACATTCGTCCTCAACTACATTTCCCAAAATGACAACGCCATCCCCGCGACGGCGCGCGACGACCGTTCCCCAAAATATAGATAGTAGCGTTCAGGACGTTGACAGAACCTCAAAACGAAAATACGTTTCTAGATGTGGACCGACGTTCCATATAGAGGAACATACATCGAGCCGGAGGACGAGGAAACCGCTCGCGGGTTCGTCGAAGCAGTCGATCCACAGGAACGAAGGTTGAAGCTTTCGCGTACGGCGGAGGCGTGGCGACTGGCCGGCGGAAGCCGGGGGTCGGCGAGGTGTTTCCGGGTTGCTTTGGGAGGAGAACCGATGATCGACCGCGACAAACAAGGCGCTGAGGGCGGACACACCCTGAACGATCACCTGTATGACGACACACTCGCACATGAACACGGACCCGATGCCGATCACGATCACGATGACTACGGTCCGCCCGAGCCGCTTTCGAGCAATCCCATCTGGATTCAGGACAATGTTTTTCTAGCAAGCGTGGGCATCGACATTGGTTCGTCCGGAACACAGGTGATTTTTTCGAAGATTCATCTTCGACGCAGTGGTGAAGACCTGACGAGCCGGTACATCATCGTTTCGCGCGAAACACTCTACCAATCCCCGGTACGGTTTACACCCTACGAAAGCGAAGCGCTGATCGATGCCCGGGCGTTGGGAGAAATTATCGACGACGCCTATGCCGCCGCGAGACTTTCTCCAGATGCCATCGACACTGGCGCAGTCATCCTAACGGGAGAAGCGCTCCGCCGAGAGAATGCCAATGCGATCGCTTCGATCCTGGCAGCGCAAGGTGGCCAGTTCGTTTGTGCCGCGGCCGGCCATCATATGGAAGCGATGCTCGCCGCCTATGGATCCGGTGCCGCGCGGCGCAGTTTCGACCAGGGAACGCGGCTCCTTAATATCGACATTGGCGGCGGCACGACAAAGCTCGCGCTGGTGGATCATGGCCAGATCTTGGCGACGGCGGCCTATCACGTCGGTGGTCGTCTTCAGGTCGTGGATGAGGGCGGGCGGATCATACGGCTCGATCCGGCGGGCCGGCACCACGCACAGCGGGCAGGCTTCGATTGGTCAGAGGGTGACCGGATCGACGTCGGTGATCTCGATCGCGTCGCGTCCATCATGGCTGATACGCTGACCGCAGCCATTGTCAGTCGGGACCCGGGCGAGGATGTGACTCATCTCTTTCTTACGGATCGCCTGCCGGAACTCGGCGACCTCGACGGGGTAGTTATCTCTGGAGGTGTTGGCGAATTCGTCTATGGCCGGGAAACACGGGATTTCGGCGATCTCGGCTCTCGGCTTGGCCTAGCCTTGCGTTATCGGCTGGACAACGGCGCGATACCCTGGCCGCTTGTTGAGGCGGGCGAGTGCATTCGCGCTACCGCGCTCGGCGCTTCCGAATATAGCATCCAGCTCAGCGGTAACACCTGTTTCTTGTCGGACCCCGGCACTCTGCTGCCGCAGCGGAACCTTCAGGTCCTGCGTCCGCCCGTCGCTCTCTCCAAAGAAATCGATGCGGTCGGGATCGGGCAGACGATCCAGCGGCATCTTCAACTGTTTGATGTCGTTGCTACCAGCCCCAACGTTGCGCTCGCCTTCGAATGGGGCGGTACACCTGAATATGCGCGTATCCGCGCCTTCGCAGAGGCCGTCGAAACCGGCCTTCGTGTACTGATCGATGCGGGTCAACCGTTATTTGTGATGCTCGATGGTGACATTGCCATGACGCTCGGTGCGATCCTCAAAGAGGAACTTGGTGTGCCTGGCGAAGTTCTCGTGCTGGACGGCCTCGCATTACGGGATTTTGATTTTGTCGATCTTGGCCGTCTCCGGCTCCCATCGAGGACGGTGCCAGTGACGGTGAAATCCCTCGTGTTCAATGAAAGTGCCTCAAATCCGGGCAAACCTCAGCGCCTGCACCACCGCGAAAGGGTGGTCAGTCCCCCCCATTCGCATTCGCATGCGACGCATCATCACCATCATGGTTCTGACCATCATGATCATGACTCGGATCACGGTCACCATCACGGCCATTCTCACAGCACGCCATCCGAATTGCGGACGGACGTGGCAACGAAAGAAAGCCGGTAGACACCTGCAGTACCATCAAGAAAGGAAAGCCAGATGGCGAAAGACGCGCTCGTTTCCGAGGACATGGCAAACAAGTTCGCCACCGAAAAGGAAACGCCTTATACGCGCTGGATAAGAGATGAGGGGCTTGATATCATCCCTGCGCTCTACGTACGAAATCTCAGGACTGTACCCCTGAAGCCCTGGGCGCGGCGTGGCGGTAACGCCGTCTTCGTCAATCATGATGCATCGCGGACCTCCAACGACAGCTATGTGATGGAGATCCCCGCGGGCAAGTCACTTGCGCCACATCGCCAGCTTTACGAGGAAATGATCCTCGTGCTTGAGGGACGTGGATCGACCACCGTATGGAACGACGCCGGCAAAACGATCAGCTTCGAGTGGCAGGCAGGCTCGCTCTTTGCCATTCCTCTCAATACGCTGCACCAACATTTCAACGGTTCGGGTCAGCAGCCTGCGCGCTACATCGGCGTTACGAATGCGCCTCCTATCATCAATCTCTATGAAGACCTCGATTTCGTCTTCAATTCAAAACACGACTTTCCCAATCGTTTCTCTGGCGAACCGAATTATTTCAGTAACAAGGGCGAGCAAAAGGGTCTGCTGCTCGAAACTAACTTCGTTGCGGATGCAGTGAGCCTGCCATTGATCAGTGCCAAGGAACGCGGCGCCGGGGGCGGTCACATCCGCTTCAATATGGCGAAGGGCTCGATGAACAGCCACATTTCGCAGTTTCCGGTCGGGACCTACAAGAAGGGGCATGCCCATGGCCCCGGTGCGTATGTCATCATTCTCAGTGGTGAAGGCTACTCCTTGATGTGGCCGGAGGGCGAGGAACCGAGGCGCTACGAATGGGAGGTGGGCACGCTGATCGTTCCGCCGAACATGTGGTTCCATCAGCATTTCAACACGGGCAAGACACCGGCGCGCTACCTCGCTTTCAAGCACGAGGTGGTTTCCATACGCAATGCGCAAGGTGTTCCAAAAGCATGGATCAGCCGGCGTCTTGGCGGGGATCAGATCGACTATGCCGACGAGAGCGAATTGGTGCGGACGATGTTTGCCGAATCGCTGGCTAAAAACGGCCTGTCGCCACGAATGGAATCTGCCTACGAGACCGAGCTTGCGGATTTGCCGCCGAGGTAGACACCCACGACAGAAGACTCAGAAATCCAATAGGGAGGAACAATCATGAAAAAGCATTCTTGCGAGGGCCAGGCGATATCCCGGCGTCAGATCTTGTTGGGATTCGCCACAACGTTACTGACGTCGCTTCTGGTTACAACGCCCGTCTTGGCGCAGACCAGCATCGCGGAGCTTGCCGCATACGACGGTGCGGATCGCATGCAAAAACTGATCGACGGCGCGAAACAGGAAGGCACGCTGACCATCTACACGTCCGCGCCCGTCGATGACATGACCGCGCTCACAAGCGCTTTCACAGAGAAATACGGTGTAAAGGTCGAGGTCTGGCGCGGCAGTTCTGAAGACGTTCTTCAGCGCGGCGTCGCGGAGACCCGCGCGGGTCGTTATACCGCCGATATTCTCGAAACCAATGGCCCGGAGCTCGAGGCCTTGACGCGCGAGAACATATTGCAGCCGGTCTCCTCACCGACGTTCAACCAGATATTACCCTCCGCCCTCTTCGAGCATCGAAGCTGGATCGGAACGCGGCTCAACGTCATCACGTCGGCGTACAATACCAATCTGGTGCAGGCCGCCGATGTACCGAAGACGTGGACCGATTTCCTGAACCCTGCATTCAAGGGCAAGCTGGGCATTGAGGCCGAGGACTTCGACTGGCTCGCTGCCGTGGTGAAGAACTTTCCTTCGGAAGC
This sequence comes from Phyllobacterium chamaecytisi, assembly GCF_020164455.1. Taxonomy (GTDB): domain Bacteria; phylum Pseudomonadota; class Alphaproteobacteria; order Rhizobiales; family Rhizobiaceae; genus Phyllobacterium; species Phyllobacterium chamaecytisi. The sequence goes on along the minus strand of NZ_JAIQWW010000010.1, from coordinate 777 downwards.
CGAGGGGATCGATTTCTTCAAGAAACTTGCCGCCGCCAACGGTCTTTCAGTACGCAAGGGTCATACTTTGCTGACCAATCTTACAGCGTCTGGCGAAGTGCCTATGTCGATGACCGTCTACCAGTACAAGGCGCAGCAACTGAAACAGGACGGCGCCCCGATAGAATGGTTCGGCATTGCGCCCATTCCAGCTCGCGTCAATGGCATCGGGGTTTCACGTCACTCGACCCATCCGCATGCGGCGCTCCTTTTTTATGAGTTTGAACTGACCGATGCTCAATCGATCCTGGCGAAGCGCGGCTTCACTCCGACAAACATATCGCTGTTTCCTTTGCCAGAGAATCTCAAGCTCAGCGTGATCGATTCAAAAATCGTCCTCGATGAGGGGAAGAAATGGCGAAACGTTTTCGACGAAGTCGTTTCTGCAAAGCCATAGAACAGATCCATTGAACAGTTGAGCGGCCCATGCCGCGTCGAGCTGGTCATGCCCCACTTTTAGTTGATGCCGCATTCTCATTGAATCTTTTACTAAGTCACTGCATAGTTTGGGAAGATATGAGTGTTAGGTTTTAGCAATGTACGCTGAACGAGCATATTTTGATGTGGAAGAACGTCGTCGCGACAAGCAGCGGGACCGCGATCTCGACTGCGCACGACTCGTGAGAGGTGAGCTCCAAGCCTCTGATTTATTGAGGAAAAATGGACTATTCTCTTCGTTTAGGCCAGATCAAATGAGTATGGGCCAACGCAGGGTACGCATGCATATCGAATGAATGA
>NZ_JAIQWW010000001.1 GCF_020164455.1 Phyllobacterium chamaecytisi | reverse complement strand
AACTGTCGTTCTCTCGTCATCACAACCGGTCTAGGGCCGGCACCATGTTTGTAGCTCAGACGAGACAGCGCGCCGTCCGTCAGCAAATCTGGAGCGGGTAGCGGGAATCGAACCCGCATATTCAGCTTGGAAGGCTGCTGCTCTACCACTGAGCTATACCCGCATATCTCGCTGATCCGTGCATCTTTTTGGACGCGGCAGAATACAGCAACACATAGATAGCGCATAACCGTTCCAAAACCGAATCGGGCTTTGAACTATGCGCCAGGCGGTCGGTTCCGGCAGTGGTGGAGGAGGTTGGATTCGAACCAACGTAAGCCAAGCTAACGGATTTACAGTCCGTCCCCTTTAACCACTCGGGCACTCCTCCGGTCACTGCCGATGGAACCGCGCCATTTGGCACTCTGCACACAGCTTTCCGGAGATAACCGGGCGGCTGCTTGCGGAGGGCCTTATGCCGACTAGCCTCCATGGTGTCAACACTTCCCTGCAGAAAATGAACGGCTTGTGGAAATAGGCTAAAGAAATATGACGGCGGAGCAACCAGCACGCGCAATTTTCCGCCACAAGCATGTATCGCGAGGGGCCATGAACGGTTATATGTCGCGCCATGGCCGATCAAAAACCCACTCATACACAAAAAGATTCACACTACGCGACGCTACGTCGTCAGTTCCGCGATCAAAAGGCCGGGGGACCGCCGCAGCAGGCCGAACGCGCCTCACGGCCGCCCGTCAGCGGCACGCCTGCGCCGGAAGGCCTCGTACGGCTTTACGGCCTGCATACGGTACGCGCAGCGCTGGACAATCCCGCCCGCAAGATCAAGCGGATGCTTGTTACCAAAAACGCGCTGGACCGGCTGGAAATCACTAACACCGATGCCCTGCCCTTCGACGTTAACATCGTCGAGCCTCGCGCCATCGACAAGGAGACCGGCTCAGAGGCCGTGCATCAGGGCGTGATGATCGAAGCTCAACCGTTGAAGGCGCAATCGCTGAAAGCGCTGCAGGAAAGCCCGCTGCTACTTATTCTCGATCAGGTGACCGATCCGCACAATGTCGGCGCTATTATGCGTTCGGCCGTCGCCTTCGGTGCCGGTGCCATCATCACGACGGCTCGCCACAGCCCGCAAGAATCCGGCGTTCTGGCGAAAGCCGCGTCGGGCGCCCTCGAACTCATCCCCCATGTCGAGGTACGAAATCTAGCTGACGCCATCGCCGAATTGCACGAACTCGGCTTCACCACCATCGGCCTTGATTCGGAAGGGCCGTCAGAGCTGGAAAACACGATGTCCAAGGGCCGGATCGCCCTGGTGCTCGGAGCCGAAGGCAAAGGCCTGCGGCAGAAAACACGTGAAACTGTAAACCACCTCGCCCGGCTCGATATGCCCGGCGCGATCAAATCGCTGAATGTATCGAACGCAGCGGCCATTTCGCTTTATGCAGCGCAACGTTTCTTGAGCAGCAAAGATTAAATAAAAGACACGTTCGAATTTTTTTTGAGCAAGTAGTGTTTACCTCGCATCGGGACCATCGATCAACAATCGAATCCCGTCACGGAGTGTACATATGCTGCGCAACAACAAAGAGTCTTTCGGTCTTATATCGATCCTTTTCCACTGGGTCATCGCACTGATTTTCCTCGGTCAGATCCCGCTCGGTTACTGGATGGTAAGAACAAGCGATTTCACGCTGCAGTTCAGCCTGTATCAATGGCACAAATCCTTCGGCTTTCTTGTTCTTGGTCTCTCAGCGCTTCGCCTTGTCTGGAAGGTCGCGAGTACTCGCCCGAACGATCCCGCAACTATGGGCCCGTTGGAGCGTGCAACTGCTCACGCAGCGCATGTCATCCTCTATCTCAGCCTGTTCATTATACCGATGACAGGCTGGGCCATAGCCTCAAGCTCGCCCCTGCAGATACCAACATTCATGTTCAACCTTGTGGTGATCCCGCCACTTCCCTTGGGCATATCCGACAGTGCGGAAGCGTTCTGGACCGCTATTCACGCTTATTTGGCCTATTTTTCCGCTGTAGTGGCCGTTGGTCACATCCTTGCGGCGCTGCACCACCATTTCTGGAAGAGGGATGCAATCTTAACGCGCATGCTCAATCCCCACCGCAAGGCGCCGGAGCGGCAGCTAACTCAGAAAGTCAAATCATGAAAACTACTACCCAACTGTTGTCGACGGTCACCCGGATCGCGATTGCTGTTACGCTTGCCTCCATCCCGCTCGCTGCAAGGGCCGATACACTCTCCCAGGTCGCCGGCAGCTACAAAATACAGCCGTCCTCCCGCATCGGTTTCTCAGTTGGGCAAGTGGGCGGCGGCGGAATCAAGGGAGACTTCAAGAAGTTCTCAGGCGTCTTCAAGCTCAACCCGAGCAGTATTGGCCAGTCGTCAATCAACTTCACACTCTATCCGGAAAGTGTTTCTACCGGACAAGCTCGTATCGAGAATTTTCTGCGCTCCGACGCGGTTTTCGACTCCGCCAATTTCCCGACGATCACGTTCAAATCAACCCAGGTTACCCAAACCAGCCCGAATACCGCCGAGATCGCCGGGATGCTGACGGCGCGCGGCAAGACCAGCCCTGCAAGCTTTCAGGCGAGTCTGGCGAACCACGGCAAAAACTCGATAACCTTTCAAGTAGAAGGCAAGATACTTCGCTCGCGCTACGGCATGGATGTTGGCACGCCAATCTACTCCAACGTCGTCCAGTTCGATATGCAGATAGATGGCCAGCGCTCGTGAGGCGATCTTGTCGAACAGAAGACGCATTTATTTGGCGTAAACGACATTTTCCATTTTACAGATAGAAGGTTTGTGCTAAGCGGACGCCGCTGCCCTTGTAGCTCAGTTGGTAGAGCATCTGATTTGTAATCAGAGGGTCGGGAGTTCGAGTCTCTCCGGGGGCACCATTTTCTCTTGAAATGACAAGTGAACAGTGGCGGCGTTATCCGCCTCTGCCACTGTCGTGCTACCTCCACGACTAATCATCGATGCCTTCAAGCGGCAAGGTTGTCGTCAACCTGTGCATGTTGCTATGATGTATCGGACCAGCCGATTGGCTTATTGGAGGTTGCCATGACATCCGGAAGCAGCAAGACCGACAGTGAAGCCTACGAGTTGGCAAGCAGAACAGCCGATGCACAACGAGCCAAGCTTCCCGACTGGCAGCGCAATCAAATCAGCGATTCCGATATGCAAACTGGAGAAACGTGGTTTGTTTGGGGTTTTTACGGCGCGATGACCGATGACATCGAGCGGCGGAGACGGCTGCTGGTTGCTTATGTCAACAACAGATATACCGACGGAAAGAGCAGCGAACAGCTCTTCGACGAAATCTCCAAAGCTGCGCAAGAAGGAAACCGGTTGTTCGATGCGATAGCAGCAGCGGGCGGTCAGGCGTACCGGGAAGGCGGCGACGGCCATCTGGCGAACATCGCGACAATCTTTCTGAACGTGGGCAGGAACCACTAGGGCCAGCGAGACCCGCCATAGGGGGCTTCTGCAAAAATGGGGAGGAAAAAGACGTAACGTTTGCGTCTCTTCTCCTCCCAGCTAGGCTGACCGTTAAATCGGGGTGCAATCAAGGTCGAAAGTCGGTCAGTGCGGCGAGAATACACCCGTTGCGGGTCGTGGTATGGATAGCCATATGGCTATCCACCGAAAGGCGTATCTCGCTTCCTTGCATGGCCTTCATAGAGAAAAAAGGGAGGAGAGAGACAAACGCATGGCGGGGGGATGCTGTGCGTTCGTAGATCTCTATCTCCTCCCAGTACAGGCCGATCAGTGGCGGGACTTGGGAGTCCTTCTGATCGACCGAGGCAATAATACAATGCTGCATTGAGAACGTATGTGTGACAAAGGAACTCCCTATCGCAAGTTGCATCAATCCTAACGCTACAACTTGCCGGACGATCGCCATAAGTCGTTTGGACGAAAGTGATGCTGCGCGCGCACAAAAATGTCCGACGCTTGCAAAAATATAGTGGTTATCAGCCTCCCCTACCCACTATGGGTTGATTTTAGAAGGCCGAATCAGGTCAAATCCTGAAATGACGCGGCAACTGCGGCTGGAAGGATTGAAGAGATGACCATGAGCTTCGAGGAGTTTCAAGGTTCGCGTGACTACAGTGATGATCTCCATGCGGAAGGTTTGTGTGAAGGCGAAGGTTTCGTCTACGCCGATGGACTTTGTTGCATCGAAAAGAGCGGCGCCGTGTACTTGCTGCACAGCGATGGCCGGACACTGGTGAATGCCGATCTCGCCGAACTTGAGCGGGAGCTGTATCAGCGATTTTATCTGGCTGCCGCGGCTTAGACACCACGCTCGCAGCACATTGGAGATTCATTCATTGGCGGCGGCCACCTGTCGCCTGATTGACTTGCAACAGCATTCCTTCGCTATCTTCCCGTAGCGCTGCCATTTTCCAGAATGTTTTATGGTCTTTTTGCCAGATCGCTTCCGGCGTGTTAGGCACGTTGCCAGTCGTTCGGATATGCAGGCAGCCATGAACCGGAAAATCGAAACATTTGCTTTTCTTTCCTCCGGCACGCCGGATTCAGACGCAGCATTGCATGATCTCACTAATATTTATGGGCAAGCCGAGGCCAAGGATGCCGATGTCATCATCGCGCTTGGCGGCGATGGCTTCATGTTGCAAACGCTGCAGAACTACATGAACCAGGGCAAGATGATCTATGGTATGAACCGTGGATCGGTCGGCTTCTTGATGAACGAGTTTAGCGACACCGCGCTGAAGGAACGGGTAGAAGCCGCGCAGTCGGAGACAATCCGGCCATTGAAGATGGTAACGGAGTCCGCCGAAGACGGTATATTCACGGCGTTCGCTTTGAATGAAGTTTCCCTGCTGCGTCAGTCATACCAGGCCGCCAAGATCAGGATCAGCGTCGATGACAAGGTGCGGCTGGAAGAACTGATCTGCGATGGCGTCATGGTCGCAACCCCTGCCGGCTCGACCGCATATAATCTTTCAGCGCAAGGACCGATCCTGCCACTTGATGCACGGCTCCTCGCCCTCACCCCGGTTTCCGCCTTTCGCCCCCGGCGCTGGCGCGGTGCATTGCTGCCGAACAAAGTGACAGTGCGGTTCGATATCCTCGAGCCAGAGAAACGGCCGGTAAATGCCGTCGCCGATCATATGGAAGTAAAATCCGTTCTATCGGTCACAGTTGAAGAAGCATCTCAACTCAGGGCGACCATTCTGTTTGACAAGAACCATTCCTGGAACGAACGAATTCTCAAGGAACAGTTCCTTTATTGACAACATCAGAATAAAATGATGCACAATTGTAACGAACTCTTAAATCTGAGCTGATCCAAGAGTTGACTTTTGCTGGCATGCGCCGTAACGCCATTGTCAGCAAACGCTGTGCAAATCGAGAGTGCCTGATGCTTTGATGCAGATGACGCCCTAGCCGACAACAGGCATGCGCAGCACCGACTGCAGATAGAAAGTTAAATCTCCATTGACCACCTTTGCTGACCTGGGCCTTTCGCCGAAAGTGCTCGATGCTGTAGAAGCAGCAGGATATACAATACCAACACCGATCCAGCTTGGCGCGATCCCGCATGCGCTGCAGCGCAAGGACGTTCTTGGCATCGCCCAGACCGGAACCGGCAAGACCGCCTCTTTCGTTCTGCCGATGCTGACGCTGCTTGAACAGGGCCGCGCACGCGCTCGCATGCCACGCACACTCATCCTTGAACCGACGCGCGAACTCGCGGCGCAGGTTGAAGAAAACTTCGTCAAGTATGGCAAGAACCATCGCTTGAACGTCGCACTGCTCATCGGCGGCGTTTCCTTCGACGACCAGTTGCGCAAGCTTGAACGCGGCGCTGATGTGTTGATCGCAACGCCCGGACGGCTGCTCGACCATTTCGAACGCGGCAAGCTGCTTTTGAGCGCCGTCGATATTCTCGTCATCGACGAAGCCGACCGCATGCTCGACATGGGCTTCATTCCCGATATCGAACGTATCTGCAAGTTGATCCCCTTCACACGCCAGACGCTGTTCTTCTCGGCAACCATGCCGCCGGAAATCACGAAACTGACGGAACAATTCCTGCATTCTCCCGTCCGCATCGAAGTTGCTAAGGCTGCGACGACGGCGAAAACCGTAGAGCAGCAACTGGTCAAGTCAGGTAAGAAGGATTGGGAAAAGCGCGCGGTGCTGCGCGATCTCATCCGAGCCGAAGCCGACGGACTGAAGAACGCGATCATCTTCTGCAATCGCAAGAAAGATGTCTCCGAGCTTTTCCGCTCGCTGGTGAAGCACGAATTCGATGCCGGCGCCTTGCACGGCGATATGGATCAGCGTGCGCGCACGACAATGCTGGCGAACTTCAAGGACAACAAGTTGAAGATCCTCGTTGCGTCCGACGTCGCCGCGCGTGGGCTGGACATTCCCGATGTCAGCCACGTGTTCAACTTCGACGTCCCGATCCATTCCGAAGACTACGTTCATCGCATCGGCCGTACGGGCCGTGCCGGCCGTTCCGGCAAAGCCTTCACACTCGTAACGCCAGCCGATGTCAAATATCTTGCGTCGATCGAAAAGCTGATCGGCGAGGATATCAACTGGTATGATGGTGATCTGTCCACCCTGCCCGTCTCGACCGAACAGGACGACGCACCGCGCCGTGGCCGCAATAGCCGCGACAAGAGCGCGCCGAAGCGCAGGCCTCGCAATGAGGGCCGTGAACGTGAACGCCCGCAGTCCGAAATCGACATCATCGCAGCGGCCGAAAAGGCCAAAGAGGTTGATGCGCAGCCGATAGTCGATGATCAGCCGATCGTTCGTACCGCTGAGAAGCCGCAAAAGGCGGCGATCAAAGCGGAAAACGAGCAGCGGCGTGCTCGCGTCCCGCATGCCGAGCCGCGCCGTGATCACCGTCGTGACCGCGATGATATGGGTTCGGCACCGATTGGCTTCGGTGATGAAATCCCGGCTTTCATGCTGATTGACACCAAGGTCTGAGAAATTTCAGGCTGTTACTTGGCCACGCGCAATGAGGCCTCGTACGCCCGCCTTGCCCATTCCGTCATGATGTCGGGGTCATCGAAAGCCTCTGCCGGGACAGACCAATAGGGCATGCCGACGGGCTTCCTGCCCTCGCGCTCATAGGTCCATTGGCGGCAATTGGCTGCCTCAAATTCGGGCGCTGAGACCTTATCTGCTTTCAAGAGAATTTCGTCACTGACTTCGAGCGCGATAATCGTGCCCTCGAAATAAATGCCCTTGCCGCCAAACATGCGTTTGATCGTGACCGGCCCAAGTCCTGAAAACAAATCTTGAATTGCGTCATTGTCCATGACGAAAAGGTCAGGAAGGGGCTGATGCCAGCGCTTCCGGCTTGGCCGGCGTCAATTCAACCGACTCTCCACAACCGCAGGCTGAAGTCTGGTTGGGATTGTTGAAGACAAAGCCTGTGCGCAGCTTGGTCACTTCAAAATCCATCTGCGTGCCCAGGAGGTAGAGCACAGCTTCCGGCGCGACGAACACCTTCGAGCCGTCTTTTTCGACCACGTCGTCACCGGCTTTTGCTTCGGTCACGAGATCGATCATATATTCCATACCTGCGCAGCCGCCCTTCTTAATGCCGACGCGAATGCCGAGCGCATTTTCGCGCGTCGCCACAATCTCGCTCACGCGCTGTGCGGCGGCGTCAGTCAACGTCATGACAGAAAAACGACCCATTTCTCATCCTCTTGTTCGAGATCGGTGGAACGATCACTCGAATAACATAGTTAGTGTTACACAACCGTCACTGCAAGTGTTCAAACTGTTCAAGGCCTATAAACACGATCCGCAGAGGGCTGAAAGCATGAATTATCGCCATCTCGTTCTTTGCAGCGCAGCAGTGTTATCGCTGCATATTGTACCAGGGCTCGCGCAGGAAGCGAAACAGCCTGAAGCCACTACACCTGCACCTGCCGAAACGCCGGTACCGAAAGAACAAGCGGCAACCGCAACGCAGACACCCCCGGAATATCTTGATGACCGGAGCAACCCCGAAGCCCTGATCAAGTCGTACTACAATGCCATCAACCGGCAAGAATATGCTCGCGCGTACAGCTATTATGCTTCGGATAGCCCCCCGCAACCATTCCCGCAATTTCAGGCGGGGTATGAAACCACCGCAACGGTCAGCGTGCTGTTCGGCAAGGCCGTCGGCGAAGGCGCGGCCGGTTCAGCCTATTGGAGCCAGCCAATGGCGATCAAATCCGAGGGCAAGGATGGCAGCGTCACAGTGTTCAATGGCTGCTATCGCTTGCGGCTCGCAAACCCGGCGATCCAGGGCGTCCCCTACGTACCACTCTCCATATTGGACGGAACATTGCAGAAATCGGATCAACCATTCGAAGAAAGTGTGCCTGAAGGCTGCGAAGCGCCTTAGAGCCTGCTTAGGGTGCGTTGAGATTCGCGATCATGACGCGGCGAAAACGGTGGTTTTCGAGAACCGGAGCGGAGCGTACTTGAAGTACGTGAGCACCGGATCGCAGAAAAATGCCGTTTGCAGATCGTCAGGGCGTGAATATCAACCCACCCTAATACCAGCCGACCGCGACCTGCGCCTCTTCCGACATGCGATCGGGCGTCCAGGGTGGATCGAATGTCATGGTGACATCGACGAAGCTCACGCCTTCTACGGCGCTGACTGCATCCTGCACCCAGCCAGGCATTTCACCGGCAACCGGACAACCGGGTGCCGTCAGTGTCATTTCGATCTTCACCGAGCGGTCGTCCTCGATATCGATCTTGTAGACCAGACCGAGTTCGTAGATGTCGGCGGGAATTTCCGGGTCATATACGGTTTTCAAGGCGCCAATGACATCATCGGTCATCCGCGCCAGTTCGTCGGCAGGAATAGCCGACACAGGCGCGGTCTCGACCTCAGCCTTTGCAGAACCGGTTTCAACGACCGGTGTCTCAGCTTTTTCCAGTGTCTCGACTTTGTCGGTCATCGTCATCACCCAAAGAATTTCCGCGCCTTTTCCAGCGCATCGGCGAGAACATCAATCTCGTCTCTTGTATTATACATCGCAAACGATGCACGGCATGTGGATGTTACACCGAAACGTTTCAATAGCGGCTGGGCGCAATGGGTACCTGCCCGCACGGCGACGCCTGCACGGTCGATCACCATTGATACGTCATGGGCATGGATGCCCTGCAGTTCGAACGAAATTATCGCACCCTTGCCCTTTGCATCGCCAAAGATACGCAGCGAATTGATTTCGCGCAGACGTTGGTGTGCATAATCGCGCAAATCTTCTTCGTGGGCGAGAATAGCGGCGCGGCCGATCTTCTCGACATATTCGATCGCTGCGCCAAGCCCGATAGCCTGGGCGATCGGCGGGGTGCCGGCTTCAAACCTGTGTGGCGGGTGGTTGTAAGTGACGAAATCCTCCGTCACCTCCTCGATCATTTCGCCGCCGCCCTGGAATGGTCGCATCGCTTCGAGCATTTCCTTGCGCCCATAAAGCACACCGATACCCGACGGTCCGTAGATCTTGTGGCCGGTGAAGATATACCAGTCGCAACCGAGATCCTGCACATCGACCGGCAGGTGCACTGCACCCTGACTGCCATCGACCAGCACCGGAATACCGTGAGCATGGGCGATGCGGACGATCTCCTTGATTGGCGTCACAGTTCCAAGCACGTTCGACATATGGGTGATCGCGACCAGCTTGGTGCGGTCGGTCAGTCGCTTCTCGAATTCTTCGATGTGGAGTGCACCCTGTTCATCGACAGGCACCCAGACGAGCTTGGCGCCTTGGCGCTCACGGATGAAATGCCAAGGCACGATGTTCGAGTGGTGCTCCATGATGGAAAGCACGATCTCGTCACCCTCGCCGATATTCGGCATGCCATAGCCATAGGCGACGGTATTGATCGACTCTGTCGCAGATTTGGTGAAAACGATTTCGTCGACCGATGCTGCATTCAGAAACCGGCGAACGTTTTCCCGTGCTTTTTCATAGGCATCGGTCGCAGCGTTCGACAGGAAATGTAGCCCGCGATGCACATTGGCGTATTCGTTGGAATACGTACGCGTGATCATATCGATCACTGCACGCGGTTTCTGGGCCGAAGCGCCATTATCGAGATACACCAGCGGCTTGCCATAGACTTCGCGCGACAGGATGGGGAAATCCTGACGAATAGCCTCTACGTCATAGCCGCTTTGAATGATCCTTGTATCCATGATAGCCGCGCTTTCCATATAGGTTCAGTCGATCAAACGTGTGCCGCGAGCCATTTGTCGAGAATGGCTTCAAGCGCCTCGACAAGCGGTTCGTTTTCCAGCTCTTCGACGATTTCGGCAACGAAAGCTTTGATCAGAAGACCCCGCGCTTCATTTTCCGGAATGCCGCGGGCACGCAGGTAGAACAGATGATTGCCATCGATCTCTGTAACCGTTGCGCCATGGCCGCAGGCAACATCATCCGCAAAAATCTCCAGCTCCGGCTTGGCATCGAATTCGCCATCATCTGAAAGCAGCAGCGTATTGCATGCCATGCGGGCATCGGTCTTCTGGGCCAACTTGTTGACCTTGATCTGACCCTGGAACACGCCGCGCGCGCGATCAGTGACGACATTTCGGATGATCTGCACCGATGTTGTGTTTTCGACCAGATGACCGAGTGTCATGGTGACGTCCGTATGGCTGTCGCCGCCGAGCAAGTTGACGCCGCGCAACTGGAAATCGGAACCTTCACCCTTCACCAGCACATGCACTTCCTGACGGACGAGCTTGCCGCCGGCATTGACGACATAAACCGTCAATTTGGCATTCGAGCCAATCTTGGCAATGAACTGCGCCAGCTGCGTTGCCTCGACGCCCTGCTCGCGCAGGATGATCCAGGTGATTTCCGCATCATCAGCGACGGTTACATTACTGACGCTGGTTGAAAACCCCTCACCTTCGCCGCCGGTCTGGCGCTCAATGATTGTTGCCTTGACACCCTTGCCGAACTTGACCGGAAAACGCACATGCCCCTGGCCGCGAAGCTGAGCGTTCTGCAATTCGAGCGGCGTTTCCAGTTCCACACCATCGGCAAAGGCAATCGCCCAGCCATCAGTGACATAGGCCGCATTGATCTGGCCGATCGCGTCGTCACCGTCACGAATGGCAAGCTCGCGGATCACCGAGCCATCGGACAGTTTATCACCGAACTTGGTGAATTCGACACCTTCGAGACGCGGAGCGGTCAACGCAACGCCATTGGAAACGGTCGCCACCGCAGATCCTGCGATAATCGCCGGCAAGGCGTTGGTTCCCGCGGTCCCGTCATAGACGGGAATGTTGCGCAGCAGTGTGCGCAGATCAGTGTAGTGCCAAGCCTCGACGCGACGCGACGGAAGGCCTTGCGTCTTCAACGCTTCAATCGCGTTGTCGCGGGCGCTGGCGATCTCGCCGTCGCCCGGCAGCTCGCCCATCCGGTCGACGAAAGCGTCGACCAGTGCCGATTCAGCAGGTGTGGGTTGGCGTCCTGTATGAACATTCATGACGTATTCCTCAGGCTGCCTCACCGATAATATCGGCATAGCCATTCTCTTCCAGCTCGAGCGCAAGATTCTTGTCGCCCGACTTGATCACCTGCCCCTTGTAGAGAACATGGACGGTGTCCGGCACGATATAGTCGAGCAGACGCTGGTAGTGGGTGATGACGATCACAGCGCGATCGGGCGACCGCAACGCATTGACGCCATCGGCAACGATCTTGAGCGCATCGATGTCAAGACCGGAATCGGTCTCGTCGAGAACGCAGAGCTTCGGCTCGAGCAGCTTCATCTGCAGAATTTCCGCACGTTTCTTCTCGCCGCCGGAGAAACCGACATTGAGTGGACGCTTGAGCATGGCGATATCCATGTCGAGCGATGTGGCTGCTGTCTTCACGCGCCCGATGAACTCGGGAATCTTCAGCGGCTCTTCACCGCGCGCCTTGCGCTGCGAATTCATAGCTACCTTCAGGAATTCCATCGTCGCAACACCCGGTATCTCCATCGGATACTGGAACGCCAGGAAAATGCCCTTTGCTGCACGCTCGGACGGGTCGAGCTCCAGAATGGATTCGCCGTTGTAAAGAATGTCGCCTTCGGTGACCTCGTAGTCATCACGGCCCGCGAGAATATAGGACAGCGTCGATTTCCCGGAACCGTTCGGCCCCATGATCGCAGCGACTTCACCAGCCTTGACCGTGAGATTCAGGCCGCGAATGATCTCGGTGTCCGTGTCTGCGATCTTCGCATGAAGGTTTCTGATTTCCAGCATTGTACTACCTTTTAGATTTCGGGAATCAGCCTTGGCGATCCCTAACTTTTAATCTTGGTTCTATCGGCCAATGACACATGCCGTGCCGACTATGATGAGCTCTCGCCGCTGAGGGTCTTAAGGCGCTCAACCACAGATGCGAGTTCCTTGCGCGCTCTGATCAGTTCCGGCTCAAGAACGCTCTCGGTCGCGGTAGACGAACGCGCAATCGTGTCAGTCAACTCGTCGATCACTTCACCCAGTTCTTCATAACGCCGGCGAAGCCTGTCGAGTGCGTCAGTAGTGATTGGTGCCATTATCCGACGCTCCCCTCGAGGCTGATGCCGATAAGCTTCTGCGCTTCAACGGCAAATTCCATCGGCAGTTCCTGGATGACTTCCTTGACGAAGCCATTGACGATGAGTGCAATCGCCTCTTCTTCCGGAATGCCGCGCTGCATTACATAGAACAGCGCATCTTCCGAGATCTTCGAGGTCGTCGCCTCGTGTTCGAATTGCGCAGTGGCATTCTTCGCTTCGATGTAAGGCACCGTATGCGCGCCGCAATCATTACCGATCAGCAGCGAGTCGCACTGGGTGAAGTTGCGGGCGTTCTCGGCCTTGCGGTGGGCTGAAACCTGACCGCGATAGGTGTTGTTGGACTTACCCGCTGAAATGCCCTTGGAGATGATGCGGCTCGACGTGTTTTTACCGAGATGCAGCATCTTGGTGCCGCTGTCGATCTGCTGGTGACCATTGGAAACGGCGATCGAGTAGAACTCGCCGCGTGAATTGTCGCCGCGCAGAATGACGGATGGGTATTTCCAGGTGATCGCGGAACCGGTCTCGACCTGCGTCCACGAGATCTTCGAGTTGACGCCGCGGCAATCGCCACGCTTGGTGACGAAGTTGTAGATACCGCCCTTGCCTTCCGCGTCGCCAGGGAACCAGTTCTGCACCGTGGAATATTTGATCTCTGCATCGTCAAGCGCAATCAGCTCTACGACAGCCGCATGCAGCTGGTTCTCGTCGCGTTGCGGTGCCGTGCAGCCTTCGAGGTAAGAGACATAGGCGCCTTCCTCGGCGATGATCAGCGTCCGCTCGAACTGGCCGGTATCCCGCTCGTTGATGCGGAAATAGGTGGAAAGTTCCATCGGGCAGCGCACACCCTTCGGCACATAGACAAACGAACCGTCAGTGAAGACAGCCGAATTGAGCGTCGCGTAGAAATTATCCGAAACCGGGACGACCGTTGCGAGATACTTCTTCACCAGATCCGGATGTTCGCGGATCGCTTCGGAGATCGAGCAGAAGATGACCCCGGCTTTTGCCAGTTCGGCCTTGAATGTCGTGACCACCGAGACGCTGTCGAACACAGCGTCAACAGCAACGCGGCCGGACTTGTAGACATTGTCGCTGGCCTCTTCTTCATCCAATGGGCTGGCTTCGCCGACCTTGCGCACACCCGCGAGGATTTCCTGCTCTTTCAGCGGAATTCCCAGCTTCTCATAGGTGCGCAGCAGCTCCGGATCGACATCGGCAAGCGACGTCGGGCCGGTCTGGTTCTTCGGACCGGCGTAATAAACCATATCCTGGAAGTCGATCTTCGGATAATTCACGCGCGCCCAAGTGGGCTCTTCCATCGTCAGCCAGCGTTCATAAGCCTTCAGACGCCATTCAAGCATCCATTCCGGCTCATTCTTCTTGGCAGAGATAAAGCGAATGATATCTGCATTAAGGCCCTTCGGTGCCTTATCCATTTCGATAAGGGTTTCAAAGCCGTATTTGTACTGGTCCACGTCAAGCGTACGGACCCGGTCAATGGTTTCCTGCACTGCAGGCATTGGCGTTCTCCATCCACGCGGGGTTCAAGGTCCCGCAGTTGCAAACGTCAAGGCAGTATGTCGTCTTGAATATCTGCCTCTATGTAGTGCGCAATCGCACGATTTAACACCGGTATTCACCGGATTTTTTTCAATTAACGGCGATAATCTGCCGATAATCGAATTTCTTTACGCGGCATCGGCCGCGGCTGGTTTCGAGCGGTCGCGTCGCGCGACCATAATCTTCAGCGCTTCCAGAAAAAGCGCGATCTCTTCGTCACTCGTATCCGGCGCCGTGGAGACCCGAAGACCGCCTGTTCCATCGCCATATCCCATCGCCGCAAGCACCTGGCTTGGCCCGACTTTTCCGGATGAACAGGCAGACCCGGCCGATAGCGCGATTCCTGCAAGATCAAAAGCGATCTGTACCGTTTCCGCTTTCATCTCAGCCAGCGAAAACATGGTGGTGTTCGGCAGGCGGTCGACGGCCTCACCATAGATAATGGCGTCAGGCGCTATCGCTCGAACGCTCTGTTCTATCATTTCGCGTTTTTGTGTCGGCCAGCCGCCAGAATCCAGGCGTTCCTTGGCCACGCGTGCCGCAGCACCGAATCCGGCAATAAGTGGCAACGCTTCGGTACCGCCGCGATGGCCCTTTTCCTGTCCGCCACCGCGGATGATGGGCTTCGGCATCACAAGATCAGATACGGCCACAATCGCGCCAACGCCTTTTGGACCGCCGATCTTGTGCGACGACAAGATGAGATAATCCGCAGAAGATGTTGTAATATCTAGCGGAATTCGTCCTGCAGCCTGCACCGCGTCAACAATTAAGAGCCCGCCAAATTCCTTCACCAGCGCACCAATCGTTTCGATCGGCTGCAAGACGCCAGTTTCGTTATTGGCCGCCTGTACGGCAACAAGCGGCAGCCCCTGGCTGCGATCATGGGCAACAAGAAGCGCACGCAGCTGCTCCAGATCAAGCAGGCCGCTGTCGTTAACACCAATTACATCAACCTGATCTGCCGGAAACTGTCCACCTGCAAGGATGCAAGGATGCTCGCTTGCGCTGACATAAAGCCGCGAAAGGCGCATCGCCGCCCGTCCCATCGTATAATGTGGCGTTAGGAGGGTTGAAGCTGCCTCGGTCGCACCCGATGTAAAGACCACAT
This sequence comes from Phyllobacterium chamaecytisi, assembly GCF_020164455.1. Taxonomy (GTDB): domain Bacteria; phylum Pseudomonadota; class Alphaproteobacteria; order Rhizobiales; family Rhizobiaceae; genus Phyllobacterium; species Phyllobacterium chamaecytisi. Next base: position 717,939 of record NZ_JAIQWW010000001.1, on the reverse strand, counting down.
GATCAGGCTTGGAGCTGACCAGCGCGGCGACATCGCGGCGCGCAGCTTCAAGAATTGCCTTGGTCGCACGGCCTTCCAGATGAACGGATGACGGATTGCCGGTTTGCATCAGCGCATTGACCACAGCATCGCGCGCTGCCGCAATCAGCGGCGCACTTGCATTGTAGTCTAGATAGGCGCGATTGCGGGCCATGCTTCTCCTGATTCCTGTTCTTTTGGCAAAAAGCGCAATTTTCTTGAAATTCAGCCTCGTACCAGCCTATTAAGCCGGTTCGAGATAAGTTCTACACCAGTTTTGAACGGTTCTAAACTGGTTTTATGGTCGCTGTTGATTGCCGTCAAGCCCGGCAGATCAATAAGTGGCCACGGCGAAAACTGGAGTATACATGCCTGAAGTGATTTTCAATGGACCAGCGGGACGTCTTGAGGGCCGATATCAGCCTTCGACGGAAAAAAATGCCCCGATCGCGATTGTCCTGCATCCGCATCCGCAGTTTGGCGGGACCATGAACAACAAGATCGTCTACGATCTGTTCTACATGTTCCAGCAGCGCGGGTTCACGACGTTGCGTTTCAACTTCCGTGGCATCGGCCGCAGCCAGGGTGAGTTTGACCATGGTTCAGGCGAATTGTCGGACGCCGCCGGCGCGCTCGACTGGGTGCAGTCGCTCCATCCGGATTCCAAGACCTGCTGGGTCGCCGGTTATTCCTTCGGCGCCTGGATCGGCATGCAACTCTTGATGCGCCGCCCGGAAATCGAAGGATTTATCTCGGTCGCGCCGCAGCCCAACACCTATGATTTCTCATTCCTCGCGCCTTGCCCTTCTTCCGGGCTGATCCTTCACGGCGATCAGGACAAGGTTGCACCGCCCAAGGATGTACAGGGCCTGGTTGATAAGTTGAAGACGCAGAAGGGTATCACCATCACGCAGAGGACGATGGTCGGTGCCAACCACTTCTTCTCGGGCATGACTGATGAGGTCATCGCAGAATGCTCCGATTATCTCGATCGTCGTTTGAATGGCGAATTGGTCGAGGCCAAGCCGAAGCGCCTGCGCTAAGCAGGTTTGACGAGCACGCCCCCGGACACGGGGGTGCTGCAACCGGTTGTCGTTGGCCAGGTCAACGGCAACCCGTCCAGCGACCGCACGGCAAGATAGGCCCAGGCTTCGGCTTCCATCGAATCGCCGTTGAACCCCAGATCCTCAGCAACGATAACCTTTGCCCCGGCAATTGCGGCGCCTTGTGTGAGATCGGCCATGATCGTCGCATTCTTGCGCCCACCGCCGCAAATGACCCAGAGCGATGGTGTTTCTGGCGAATAGGCGCTGGCCTTGAGGATTGCTTCAGCCGTCACTTTGGCCAAGGTCCGCGCTCCGTCTGAAAGTTCCATATCGCCGAGGTCGGCAAGCGTAAAATCATTGCGATCAAGTGATTTCGGAGGAGCGAGATCGAAAAAAGGTTTCGCCAGATAGCGCGTGACCGCATGGCCTATCACCAGCCCTTCGCTGGCGATCGTACCGCCTGCATCGTAAGCGATGCCCGCCTTTTCGGAGACCCACTGATCGATCAGCGTGTTGCCAGGTCCGGTATCGAAGGCGACCGGATCGGAATTGCCGGAAACAATGGTGACGTTGGATATGCCGCCGATGTTGACGAAGACAACCGGCTTCCCTTGGCTCAGTTCCGGCGGCACCCGCGCAGCCAGTGCCTGATGATAGGCAGGCACCAACGGCGCGCCCTGCCCGCCATGCCTCATGTCATTGGCTCGCATGTCATAAACGACGGGAATACCTGTCCTGTCAGCCAGCATTTTTCCATCGCCGAGCTGTACCGTCAGCGCATGAAGCGGTCTGTGCAGGACTGTCTGACCATGAAAACCGATCACGTCGACATCGGCCTTACTCAGGCCATGGCTCGAAAGAAAAACCGAGACCGCATCGCTGTGACGTTTTGTCAGCTCTCCTTCGATTACGCCAAGCTCACCTGGCCTCTCGATTCTCGACGCGATGGATTTCGCATCGTCGAGACTGGCTTCGATCCGGCGCTGAAACGCCCGTTCGTAAGGCATGAAGTCCGATGGCCCACGCCGCACTTCGCTTCTGCCATCAGTTTCGAGGAGCGCGATGTCGATTCCGTCCATGGACGTCCCGCTCATTAGGCCGATTGCGCGCCGTATCGCTGCCAAGACACTGCCTTTCTTGTGATTCGATAGAGAATGATGTTAAACGGCTCCGTCTCTCACGGCACGCATTTCGTGCACGCCGATTCAATCTCAGGAAAATATCAATGTCTGCCTTCAAATCCGAATTTCTGCACACGCTTTCGACGCGCGGCTTCATCCATCAGACCTCCGACGATGCTGGTCTGGATGCGCTCTTCGCCAAGGAAACCGTGTCGGCATATATCGGCTTTGATCCCACAGCCTCCAGCCTCCACGCCGGCAGCCTGTTGCAGATCATGATGCTGCACTGGATGCAGAAGACCGGTCATCGTGCGGTGGCACTGATGGGCGGTGGCACCGGTATGGTCGGCGACCCATCCTTCAAGGATGAGGCGCGCAAGCTGATGACGCCGGAGATCATCCAGAGCAATATCGATAGCCTCAAGAAGGTCTTCGCCAACTATTTATCCTTCGGCGAAGGTCCGAAAGACGCGCTGATGGTCAATAATGCCGAATGGTTGTTGCCGCTCAATTACCTCGAGTTTCTGCGCGATGTCGGCCAGCATTTTTCTGTCAACCGCATGCTGTCCTTCGATTCTGTGAAGCAGCGGCTTGATCGCGAGCAGTCACTGTCTTTCCTCGAATTCAACTACATGATCCTGCAGGCCTACGATTTCGTCGAACTGAACAAGCGCTATGGCCTGCGCCTGCAGATGGGCGGCTCGGATCAGTGGGGGAACATCGTCAACGGTATCGACCTCGGTCATCGTCTTGGCACGCCGCAGCTCTACGCCCTCACCTCGCCGCTTTTGACCACCTCGTCAGGCGCGAAGATGGGTAAGTCGATGAATGGTGCGGTCTGGCTTAATGCCGATCTGCTGAGCCCCTACGATTTCTGGCAATATTGGCGCAACACCGAAGATGCCGATGTCGAGCGGTTCCTGAAACTCTACACGACGTTGCCGTTGGATGAGATCAGCCGTCTGGCCGCGCTGGGTGGAGCGGAAATCAACGAGACCAAGAAGATCCTCGCCACAGAAATCACTGCATTGCTTCATGGCCGTCAGGCCGCGGAGGAAGCTGCGGAAACGGCCCGCAAGACTTTCGAGGAAGGCGGTTTGGCAACCAATCTGCCGACCGTGGAAATTGCAGGCAGCGACCTCGACGCTGGAATTGGCATTCTGACGCTTCTCGTCAAGGCTGGTCTTGCCGGATCGAATGGTGAAGCACGCCGCCACATCCAGGGCGGTGCTGTGCGGGTGAATGATGCCAGCGTTTCCGATGAGAAGTCCCAAGTTGGGACGTCTGAAGTAACGGCCGAGGGCGTGATCAAACTCTCCCTCGGCAAGAAGAAGCATATTCTGGTGAAGCCGGTTTAGTTCGCCAGTCGATGCCGATTATCTCTCCCCTTGTGGGAGAGAAAGGATTTTCCTGGATTTAGCCTCTTTGCTAAATCCTTGGAAAACCCAAGAGAGGGGATTTGCCTCTAAAGCGCTTGATCCCCTCTCTTGCGATTTCTAGCACTTGGCAAGGGCCAAGATGCTGAAATCGCTTTCTCCCCCACAAGGGGGGAGATAAGCAAAGCTCTCTACTGAAACTCAAAAATGGAACGGAAAATACCCGGCGCGATCACTGAAATCGGATTGACGATAATCTGCGGCTGTTTCAATGGCCCGATCAACTTGTAGGTGATGCCGATCAACCCGCCATCGCGGCCATTGCCAAGGAAAAGGCCAAGGATCGGGACATCGCCGAAGATACGGTTGATGCCGTAGGCGGGCATGAATGTACCTGTCAGTGACATGTTGCCCTGCGGATCGCTGAGCACGCCCTGGAACGTCGTGCCGATCGTCGAACCGCGGATAACACCATTGGCAAGGTTGATGTAATTCGCGCCCTTTTCGATTTGCGAGAAACCGCGGTCGAATGTCACTTTTGACACGTCGATATTCTTCTTCACCGCATCGTTGAGGCTCGTACCATTGGGTGCTGTAGATACAAGTTTGGCCAGACGCGGTTCGTTGACCAGTGTAAAATCGCGCGCATCGATCTGTCCCCGCAAAGGACCGTCACCCTTGGAATCGAGCGCAACATTGATGCTGCCTCCGGACATTTTGTCGTAAAAACCGAAGAAGCGCAGCACCGCACCGGCGTCCTTCGACTGCAGGCTGATAGAACGCGCACCACTTTCTGAACTATCGGCTGCCACTACTTTCTGTCCGGTTTTGGTTACGGCGTTGAAGGCAAGACCCGAAACATTTGAGCCGACGCCCTCAAAGGACAAGGAGACATTGCCAAAATTTTCGGAGTAAAAACCGGTCACGTTATCGATGTCGGCATTGACCAGCACGCGCTGCTTGCTGTTGCTGCCATCGCCTCCATTCTTTTTCTTGTCTGTTATCTGATTGAGCAAGGGGCGGGCGTCGAATGAACTGCCCTGCACGCCGACCCGGTATCCATATTTGGTGCGGTCGACCTTTACCGCAATGTCATCACCGCGATTTAACCTGACAGTACCGAAATCAGCCGAGGTCATGTCGCCATCCACAACATTCACATCGCCCTGCAAACGGAACGTATCGCCGGAAATGTCGAGGTTCCGGATACTGGCGTTATCCCCATCTTGCTGGAGCGAGAATTTCGCGGTCGCTTTTACGCCCGCTCCCTTGGTCCAACCGAGCTGTGCAAGTTTGATTTCGGCCTTCGTCAGGTCGGCGGTAGCGACCCGCGACCCATCGGCAGCCTTGTCGATTTCCACGGAAATCGGGCCGGAAAGCAACGGGTCGAGCGCCGGGAAAAGCGCGTTCCGGGTCTTGTCATCGAGTTGTAAAGTTACACTCTGTTCGCGCTTCGCAGTGTTTTTTCCCAAGGGTTCAAACATTGTCACTTCGGCCGGTATACCGTTCACCTGCGCGGTGGCCTCGATGCGCGCCTCATCCTGATTGACGGAGAGTGTTCCGTCAGCATCGGTTATCGTCTGCCCATCGATCTTTTTTGCGATCGAAACATTGGATAATTGCATGTCAGCGGACCATTTCAGGCTGCCGTCCGGTGCGTGCCGCGTCACCGGAAACGTCACGAGCACGTGTGCCTTCACATCGCCTTTTATGTCCTCCGGAGCAAATGGAAGATTTTTCAACCCATTGATCGGTTTGAAGCCGATGAACTCCGACACGGCGGAAGCGTCGCCAACAACATTCAAATCAAGGTCGGAGAGGACTGGGCGTTGCGGGCCCCACGGAATGACAAGCTTTCCATCGACGATCTTCACCTCGCGATTGGCGGGCGTGATTGACGATCCCTTCTCTAGACTGATCGTCGTATAGGCGCCTCGAACGCTGATTTTCCCGGCGGCGTTCCGAACAGCCGGTAGTTCTCCGATAATATCAAATCCCGCGTCCGCGACATTGAAATCGACTTGAACTTCATTATCCTCGAGGGGTGGCGGCTTGCCTGGTCCGTTGAATCGTCCGGCCGGAAACGTCACTTTGATTGTGCTGTCCTTCGCCTCCCCGTCGTGCATCTTGTCGATAAGCCAGCGTCGAGCACCCGTAGCGACCCAGATGGGCCATAGCTGCTTCACATCCGCGACCGGCATTTCAGGTATCTGCAGGTCAAGGTTCATCGCAGGGGAACCGCCACCGAAAGTAACGCTGGCGTTGCCGGTCAATGAACTTTCCTTATTTGCCAGCACTTCTATCTGCGAGACATCGAGGCGCTTCAACGTCAAATCATACCGGCCCGCAAGGCGCGCATCGAAGGGAAGTGCCGGGACCGGAGAATCGGCAGGAGCTGATTTGGCGTCTTTGGTGGTAAGTTCGAACTGGTAACCCGGATTGGCCGCTGATGCAGGACCCGGCGATAGCGTCTCCGGTCCGATTGCTCCTTCGACAATACCCGTGAATCCACCGAAATGAATGTTCGACGGTTTGATCGCAATCTGGTCGACCCCGGATACGTGCTCGAAATTGATCTGGGATTCCACGGCCATATCTTCGACATTGCCGATCGTAACCGGGCCATTGCCGATATTGAGCGCCCCCCAGACACGCGCTGGCTCGGAAGCGCTCGCCGCCAGGCCATCCAGTTTGATCTCGGCCAGATTGTCGTAGGTCAGATAGGCGCCATCGGGCTTGATGCCATCGATGTCGGGGACAGGAGGCGTACCGAATTTACCTGCGAGCGGAATCTTGCTGACAGCCAACGAAAACGCTTCGATCTTCGCTCCGATCGCCGAGCGCTTGGCCTGGGCATTGATATCGACTTGCTTTCCGCGCCACTCCACCGTGCCATTGATGGCAACCGGCCCACCGGTGTCCGATAGATCGAGATTGACGATGCGCAAACGTTCCGGCGCTCCGGCGAGCGTAAAATCAAATGTTGTATCTGCAATTGAGATATCGCGCGTCTCGCGCTGATCAAGTAGCGATACCGCACTTTCGAGACCCGAAAAAATCGCCGCCGATGCACCGTCGAGATCGACAAGGCCGCGATCGTCCTTGGGCACCAAAGACATGAAATCGAACGGCACAACCGAGGTGACCTTGATCTGCGCGCCGTCGAGTTCCAGCCGCTCGACCCGGATATTCCCATGTAGCAGGGGTAAGGTTGCGAGGCCGATACGCACTGACCGCACATTGTTTATCTGGATACCGCGCTTTGCATCGGTGATATTTACATCCCGCGCCTCAAGTGCAACGTGGTGGCGCTGGTCTAGAGAAATCTGCGCGGAATTGATCGTGGCATCTGCGTCCGGCCCGAGAACCGTTTGCAATGCGGTTTGCGCGCGCTGTGTCAGCGCCTCTCCCCCAATGCCGACGCGTAATATGACGAAAGCGATGCCGGCCAACACCGCCATAAGGATGGCAAAGGAACATGTGGCACCGGCGGCGAAATGCAGCCGCGATCGCCTTCGAGGCGTCGCTACGGGAACCTCGTCTTGCTCGCAAGCAGAAGGATACTGGTGCAGTTTCGTGAAGTCCCGCTTTGTAAAGCGGACTCTTTTCGGTTTCTCTGTCAAATTCCAAAGCCAATTGAGGAATCAATTGGGAAACCGTAGACGATTCCCGCACCTCTCTATAGTTGCGTAAGTAGCGATCGCGTTCAATCATCAAAGAAAGGCATTCCTATGACTATTTTGGATATCGGCAGCACCCCGCCGGACTTCACCTTGCCGCGCGATGGTGGCGGTACGATTACCTTGTCGGGCCTTCGCGGAAAGCCTGTTATTCTTTACTTCTATCCAAAGGACGACACGAGCGGCTGTACCCAGGAAGCGATCGAATTTTCCGGTCTCAGACCGCAGTTTCAGAAGCTTGGGGCGACGGTCATCGGCATGTCCCCGGACCCTGTCAAGAAACACGACAAGTTCAAGACCAAACATGATTTGATGGTCGATCTCGTTGCCGACGAAGACAAGGCTATCACCGAAGCCTACGGTCTTTGGGTCGAGAAGAGCATGTATGGCCGGAAATATATGGGAGTAGAGCGGACAACGTACCTCATTGATTCGGCTGGCAAGATCGCCAAAATCTGGAACAAGGTGAAAGTTCCGGGACATGCAGCCGAAGTGCTCGAAGCAACCAAGGCTCTTGGGACGTGATTTGCCCGTTTTGGTTGCAATTTGATTGAAATGCAGTGCAGTTGTCAGGATTTGTTAACCCTAACAGAGTGTAATCGCTGTATAAATTGAAGCTGCAAATCAACGGGCGTAGCCGCAATGAAGAAGCCTCAAAATACCAGCATCTTCGGCAGCACGAAAGAGCCCCACACGATTATCATCGCGCGGGGCGAAACCATCCGGCATTTTACCATCAAGCCGTGGATGGCATTTCTGGGTGGCACCCTCGCCCTTGGCTTCGCCGGCAGCTATCTTCTCGCGACATCCTATCTGGTCTTCCGCGATGACCTTATAACCGGCAGCGTCGCCCGTCAGGCACGCTTGCAGCAGGCCTATGAGGACCGGATAGCTGCGCTGCGCATTCAACTCGATCGCATCACAAGCCGGCAATTGCTCGACCAGAAATTGATGGACGGCAAAGTCAGTGAGCTCATTCAACGGCAAAGGGCACTGAGCGAGCGACATGACAAGCTTGCACCCGTGCTGCAGCGCGCTGAAAAAGCCGGGGCCGTATTGCCGGGAGACGCTGCCAATGCTCTTTCGAAGGAGGGTAACGGTCAGGACGTGGTGAATTCCGACGATGCAGAAGGTTTTTACGGCATTGATCCGATCATTACGGGACCAACGACTTCAACACGCAAGCCCGTGCCGCGCGATGACAAGGCCAAACCCAGCGTAGACAAGGCCGAGCTTCTGCTCAAATCCGTTGATCATTCCTTGACCGGGATAGAATCCCGGCAGACTCAGCAAATGCAGAAGCTCTCCAACAGTGCCTATGAGAGCGCCGACAGGATTATGGAAGCCCTGGCTGCGGCCGGCGTCAAACAGGTCTCTGACGATGAAACTGCGGGTACGGGTGGACCATTGCTGCTGGCAAGCACAAATCCGACGTCCGGTTTCGACACACAATTTGCCGATCTCGATGAGGCGGTACAGCGGCTTGAGAGCGCCAAGAGCCTTGCGAAATCCATTCCTATCGCCAATCCGGTCCCCGGAATGCCGGTTTCGAGCCCGTTTGGATCACGCGCGGACCCGCTTCTTGGAATGATCGCATTTCATTCCGGCATGGATTTTCGCGCCATATCGGGAAGCTCGGTGCATGCCACCGCCAACGGAACGGTGACCGCAGCCGACTATAATGGCGGCTATGGCAATATGGTCGAGGTCGACCACGGCAATGGACTCTCGACGCGTTATGGCCATTTGAGTCAGATTCTCGTAAGCGTCGGCCAGCGCGTGAAACTTGGCGATACGATCGGCAAGGTCGGCAGCACCGGCCGCTCAACCGGCCCTCATCTGCATTATGAAGTTCGCAGAAACGGCAGCGCGGTTAATCCTGTCGGGTACCTGGCGATCGGCCGAAAGCTGGCAGCCGAACTTTAGTCTTAAGCTTAAGGTGTCATTTGCTGTGTGAGTCAGCCATGAAACAATGGCTGGTAGGTTTGATTTATTTTTTTCAATAAATTTGTGTTTATATCCAAAGCAGTATATTTTTATGAAGCAATTGAGATTTCTGGGAGACTCGATCAAACGGCTACGTGATTTTCCTGCAATGGCAAGGCAGGACGCGGGCTATCAACTGGACAAGGTGCAACGAGGCGAACGGCCTGACGACTACAAGCCAATGCCAACAATCGGCCAGGGTGTGGAAGAACTCAGGATATGGGACGATAGCGGGACTTATCGGTTGATCTACACTGCACGGCTGTTAGATGCCGTCTATGTTCTAAGCGCATTTCAGAAGAAAACGCAGACCACGCGAGCACAAGAGATCAAGCTTGCAAGGGTGCGGTACAAAGAACTCAAAAGGCTATTGCATGCTGGAGATGGAAAAGTTTGATAGTGTTTGGGATGCGATCGCCGACACACCTGCCGAGGCCGCGAACCTGCGGACTAGAGCAGAGCTGATGAGGCAGATCGCCAAGATCATCGAAGAAAATGGTTGGAAACAGACCGAGGCAGCCGTCCATTGCGATGTGACGCAACCGCGCATAAATGACTTGTTGCGCGGTCGCGTTTCGCGGTTCTCACTAGACGCGTTGGTCAATATAGCTACAGCTCTTGGCCGCCGCGTCCACATTGAACTCGAAGCGGCCTGAATCAAGCTATGTCTTCGACTTCGACATCCGATCCGTGCACGCGGTGGGCCAAAGCGGCCTCCATGAACATATCGACATCGCCGTCGAGTACATCCTGCGGGCTCGTGCTTTCAACGCCGGTGCGCAAATCCTTCACCAACTGATAGGGTTGCAACACGTAGGAGCGGATCTGATGTCCCCAGCCGATATCCGTCTTGGAGGCTGAAATAGCATCTGCGGCCTGTTCTCGCTTTTCCAGTTCCGCCTCATAAAGACGAGCGCGCAACATCGACCAGGCGGTCGCGCGGTTCTTGTGCTGCGAACGCTCTGCCTGACACTGCACGACAATACCCGTGGCGATATGCGTGATACGAACCGCCGAGTCCGTCGTGTTGACGTGCTGACCACCGGCACCGGATGCGCGATACGTATCGATGCGGACGTCTGCTTCGGTGACCGCAATGTCGATATTGTCATCGACGACCGGGTAGACCCAGATGCTCGAAAACGACGTGTGCCTGCGGGCATTTGAATCATAAGGCGAGATGCGCACGAGCCGATGTACACCGGATTCCGTCTTCAAAAGACCGTAAGCATTATGCCCCTTGACCAGGATGGTGGCAGATTTGATGCCAGCTTCTTCGCCATTGTGGACTTCGAGCAGCTCGACTTTCATGCCCTTGCGCTCTGCCCAGCGCGTGTACATGCGCAGGAGCATATTCGCCCAGTCCTGGCTTTCCGTACCGCCGGCACCGGAATGTACTTCCAGATACGTGTCGTTTGCGTCGGCTTCGCCAGAGAGCAACGTATCGATTTGGCGACGATCGACTTCCTGTTTGATGGCGCGGATATTCTCTTCCGCCTCGGTCACGATCGACTTGTCGTCCTCCTCCTCGCCCATGGCGATGAGTTCGACATTATCATCGAGCGACTGCGTCAGCGTGCGAATCGAATTGATGCCGTCTTCCAGCTGCTGGCGCTCGCGCATCAGCTTCTGCGCTTCCTGCGCGTCGTTCCAGAGGGTTGGATCTTCGGCGAGCTGATTCAGATAGCCAAGGCGCTTGATTGACGTATCCCAGTCAAAGATGCCTCCTCAGCAGGCTTATGGCCTGCTTGATCTCATCGACGAGGGTCTCGATTTCGGCGCGCATCGGCAATCCGTTCCTTCTCTATGCTCAAATTTCGGCGGACCATATTGACTGGTCCGCGCGATGTAAAGTGTTCGGGTTCGATGCAAATGATCGCGGCAGGACCCAGCTGGGGCTTTTTGAGAATTCAGCCTGATGAGGTAGCTGGTGTGATTTTCGAGACCCGAAGCGCAGTGGACATTTTCGTCCACGAGCATCGGAAGCGGAGAAAATCGCATCAGATATCCATCAGGCTGAAGTTATCGAAAAGCCCGTCAGAAGAGGCCGCCGCCGCCGCCCTGTATCGCCCGATTGACGTTCGGCGACTGCACGCCCACAGGCGAGCCTTCAGAGAACGTATCCATGCCGATGACGGAATAGCTGTCGGCAGGTCCTGTACCCGGCTTGAAAGCTTCCATGATCACATTTGGACCACCAGGCGATGCTCGCATGCCTGTCTTGCGATCGATCGGAAGAATGCTCATGCCTTCCGGCACGCGGAAATCGACGGAGCGCTGCCCCTGGAGCGCAGCTTCAGCAAAATCCTTGAACACGGGTGCCGCAAGACCACTACCGGTAAAACCGTGACCCATGGGCGAAGGATTGTCATACCCAAGGTAGACACCGAAGACCAGATCCGGCGTGAAACCGATGAACCAGGCGTCTTTTTCATCGTTCGTGGTTCCGGTCTTGCCGGCTATTGGTCGGTTGAGGCTTTTCAGGATCGTCGCAGTGCCGCGCTGAACCACGCCCTCCATCATGGAGGTGATTTGATAGGCGGTCATCGGGTCGAGCACCTGATCGCGATCGTCGATCAGCTCGGGTTCCGGCTGATTTTTCCACTCGTCCGCCGAACAATTATCGCACTTGCGCTCGTCATGCTTGAAAATCGTCTTGCCGTAGCGGTCCTGTATCCGGTCGATCATCGACGGTGTTATCTTGCGACCACCATTTGCAATGATCGAGTAACCCGTGACCATGCGCAGAACCGTCGTTTCGCCGGAGCCGAGTGCCATGGCGAGAACCGGCAGCATCTTGTCGTAAATACCGAACCGTTCGGCATATTCGGCCACAAGTTTCATGCCCATGTCCTGGGCCAGTCGCACAGTCATCAGATTGCGCGACTGCTCGATACCGTAGCGCAATGTCGACGGCCCAGCGAATTTGCCGCCGTAGTTCTTCGGCGCCCAGATTCCAAGACTGCCGCCCTGATCGACGGAGATGGGTCCATCGAGCACAACCGACGCCGGTGTGTAGCCGTTGTCGAGCGCAGCGGAGTAGACGAAAGGTTTGAAAGACGAGCCCGGCTGACGCATTGCCTGCGTTGCCCGGTTGAATTCGGATTCGGCAAAGGAGAAGCCGCCGACCATCGCAAGCACGCGCCCCGTATGCGGATCCATCGCCACCGCACCCCCTTCGATTTTCGGCACCTGATGCAGATCGAATTCGGTGTCGCTGCCATCCTTCCTCTGAACGAAGATCACATCACCGACGTTGAACACGCTCTCCAGCGATTTCGCAGTGGTGCGCTTTTCATCATTGAGCAGGCGGAATGCCCATTTGACATCCGCCGCTGCGATGGTGCCCTGCTTGCGTTCGGCGACGAGCTTGTCCGATGCGTCCCGCTCAGGCTGAAGCCCGATGGTGGCTTGCTCCGGCGTGACCTCGAGAACGACGGCCAACTGCCAATCAGGGACATCGGAAAACGCCTTTATTTCTGATAGAGGAATGCCCCAGTCGCCGTTCATCGAAATGGTTTTGTAGGCGCCGCGATAGCCTCGCGCTTCATCATATTTGAACAAGCCATGCTGCAACGCTGCGCGCGCCTGCACCTGCATTTTCGGATCGAGCGTTGTGCGAACCGACAGGCCGCCCTCGTAGAGGGCATTTTCGCCATAGCGGGCGATGATTTGACGCCGGACTTCTTCCGTAAAATATTCGGAAGCAAAGAGATAATTGCCAGTGTGACGCGGCGTGACGCCGAGCGGTTCCGTCTTGGCCACTTTTGCTTCCTCGGCGGTCACATAGCCATTTTCAGCCATGCGGTCGATTACCCAGTTACGGCGCTCGACGGCCCGGTCCGGCTGTCGGAACGGGTGGTAATTCGATGGGCCCTTGGGCAGCGCTGCGAGGTAAGCTGCTTCGGCTACGGTCAGTTCATTGACCGATTTGTTGTAGTAGGTCAGCGCAGCCCCGGCGATACCGTAGGAGTTCAAGCCAAAGAAAATTTCGTTCAGATAGAGTTCGAGAATACGATCCTTGGAATAGGCCTGCTCGATGCGAAAGGAAAGAATCGCCTCCTTGACCTTGCGCCCGATCGTCTGGTCGTTGCTCAGGAGGAAGTTCTTTGCAACCTGCTGTGTAATCGTCGATGCACCAACCGGGCGGCGTGAGCCCCAATTCTGGACATTGGTGATGACTGCACGGGTAAGACCAGCAATATCTACACCGGGATGTTGATAGAAATTCTTGTCTTCTGCCGAGATGAACGCTGCCTTGACGCGATCGGGAACTGCCTGGATTGGCAAATAGAGCCGGCGCTGGCGCGCGAATTCTGCCATCAACGAACCGTCGGACGAGTGAATGCGTGTCATGACCGGCGGCTCATACTTCGCCAGCACTTCGTAGTCGGGCAAATCCTTCGACATGTTGACAACGTAGAGCGCGACGGCACCCGCTCCCAGAAGCGCCATGACAGTGCCGATTCCGAAAAAATATCCGATCAAGCGTATCATTTGTATCCGGAACCCATTTCACCTGTTGGCATGTGCGTTACCAATGCATGAGCAGATCATGCAGATTGCATCGTGGAAGACACCAATTCCGAAGGTCTTCCCGGTCCGGCAATCGAATAGTGCAATGCCGGTAACTCGTTGACGCAATTGAGCGACAAATGTGACAAAGGCAAGGACAACCCGCGCGTGTTCACAATATAAATACCAATTGTGGGGTTTGGGCAACGCACGGAAGAGTGATTTTCTTTACAATCTTAAGGCAATGAGCGGTCGCAAGGACCTCCACTGCCCCTCTCTTCGCCGAAACAGTACGTATTGCCTAACTGGTCGTAATTCCGACTTTGCGCTGAATTTCTTCGGTGGTTTCCTTCACGAAGAACGTCAGCCCCGCCGTGGTTGTCACAATGTGGGTCCCTGTTCCATACGGGTTGAAAGAGACGACATGAGCGAAGTTAAGTGTAATGTGATCGCCATTGACGTCAGTCAGATTGATCCACATGGCCGTACCTCCCTGCTTGCAACGAACATGCTCAGGGAAGCAGGATTCCCTCGCTGAGGCAATGACTTACCAGAGATTTCTCCCGTCCAGCGTTTCCAGCGGTAACGAACCTATATCGAAATTGTCGAAGAGGCGGACGTTAATGCTAATTCGTGGCTTGTCGAAATCCGGCTTGTAATCAGTCCATGTCGGAACTCGTGAAAATGTCCCGCAACCGCAAACGTTGCAGTGATGGTGCTTGTTCATGCCATTGCGCGAATAGACTGTATCGGCCTCGGGCGTTGCCGAAAGCTTCACCTGATCGGGAGTAAAATACGCCCATATCGCACCGCGTTTTGTGCAAAACGTACAGGTGCACGCCGTTACAATGGTCGGCGCCTCACTGATTTCGAATTTGATCGCGCCACAATGGCAACTTCCCAGAATTGTCATGCGCTTCTCCCGAGATCAATTTTTTATCCGGTAATGATAGCGATAGAGTTCACGATTGAAACCAATAATCGCGTTGCTATACCGCCTGCCCTGCAACCCAGCCAGATGACCATGCCCATTGAAAATTATAGCCGCCGAGCCAACCGGTTACATCGACGACTTCACCGACAAAATAAAGACCTTTTGTGGATCTGGCTTCCATCGTTTTCTGGTCAAGCATATCCGTATCGACGCCGCCGAGCGTCACCTCCGCTGTACGGTAGCCTTCGGACCCTGCTGGTCTGACTTGCCATTCATTGACCGATCTTTCCACGGCAAGAAGCTGCTTGTCCGAAATATCCGCCAGATGCGCTTCTATCCCGCTGTTCTCCGCGATCAGTTGTGCCAGGCGTTTCGGTAATAATTCACCAAGCGCCGTCTGCAGCGCTTGCCGGCCGTTGCGGGTGCGTGCGGCGCGCAGTGCCTCGAAGACCTTGACGCCCGGCAGCATGGCAACAGAAATCACATCGCCTTCCCGCCAATAGGATGAAATCTGCAGGATAGACGGACCACTCAGACCGCGATGAGTAAACAGCATGGCCTCGCTGAACCTGGTTTTGCCGTGACTCACAACGGCATCGACGGAAATGCCGGACAGGGGCTTGAGCGGAACAAGCGTGTTCTCGTCGAAAGTCAGTGGCACCAGCGCCGGGCGTGTTTCGGTGAGCGAAAGCCCAAATTGTCGGGCAATATCGTAACCGAAACCAGTCGCGCCCATTTTCGGTATGGATTTTCCGCCGCAAGCAACGACGAAGGACGAACACCGTACGCGTTCGCCCGACAGATCGAGTTCAAATGCGTCGCCTGATTTCGCGACAGCATCGACCGTCGTACGCAAACGGAGCTCAACCCCGGCCCGCTTCATTTCCGCAACCAGCATATCTATGATCTGCTTTGCCGAGCCATCGCAAAAGAGTTGGCCGAGCGTCTTTTCATGCCAGGCAATGCCATGGCGATCAACGAGACCGACAAAATCGCGCTGGGTGTAGCGCCGCAGGGCCGAAATGCAAAAATGCGGATTCTTGCTGATAAAGTTCTGAGGTGCAGCATGGAGATTGGTGAAATTGCAGCGGCCACCGCCCGATATGCGGATCTTTTCGCCGGGCGCGGCGGCATGGTCGACAATGAGTACCGAGCGGCCGCGCTTACCTGCCTCAATGGCGCACATCATGCCTGCAGCGCCAGCACCTATGATGAGGACGTCCACCTGTTTCATGGCGATGGCAAAAGCTCGCCCGTCCGCCCCGTCAGCCGGTAGGCGACGAGTCCAATCCATTCTCTCAGTGCTATCGACACGTTCTGCAGCGAATCCTGCGGATTGTCATGCGTCACACCTATGCCTTCATCACCTGAAGTCCGGTAGTCGGAGGGCCAAGGCACGACATTGAACCCGACCGTGCGAAAGATCCCCATGGAGCGCGGCATATGAAAGGCCGACGTAATCAGTACCCAGGTTTCGCCGGGTTTCGGCTTCACCATATCCTTCGTGAAAACCGCATTTTCATAAGTGTTGCGCGACTGGCTTTCCATGATGAGCCGATCCGGGGCGATGCCGAGTGCTGTCAACAAGCGGGGTGCCGTCACACCATCGCCCTCGCCCTTGAGCAACAAATTACCCGATCCACCAGTCACGACGACCTTGGCTTGCGGATGACGCGCTGCGAGAATAGCCGCCTCGACAAACCGGTCGCCGCTGGAGTTCATCTCATAACCACCGCGGACAAGATTCACGCCACCCTCGAAACCGCCGCCTAGCACAATGATCCCGTCGATCTTTTCCGGCAACGAGACCGGGCGCTGAAAGCGGTCCTCAAGCGGATGCATCATCAACGCGCCCAACGACGTCCAAGCACCAAGGCCGAGGATCAGAAAAGCCCCCGCCGCTGTCACCAAAGCGAAACGCCGCCAAGTCAGCAGCAGCAGAAAAAACGTCAGACCGATCAGCAATATGGAGAAATTCAGCGGCTCGGCAAAGAACCAGAGGATTTTGGACAGAGTGAAGAACATCCTATCTCAGCTCCGCCAGCATTTTTACCTTGTCCATCTCACGCTCGAGGCTCGTCGACCATTCCGGCCCCTGTTCGATGACAGTGAAGCCTTCGCGCTCGTAGAGACGGATGGCCTTCACATTGCGCGCATGGGTGCTGATCCGCGCACGCAAATACCCCGCGTCGCGAATATTGGACATCAAGGTGCGGAGAATTGCCGAACCGATCCCTTGGCCCTGAACGACGGGATCGACCCACAGATCGGAGATATAATCGTTGTCCTCTTCCCGGGCGCCCCAACCAAGCACGACGTTGTCCAGTTCACCCACCAGAACATTTGTGTAGGACGAATCTGCGAAGGCGCGGAATGCCTTTTCGACGTGCATTCGCATGCCGGGCAATTCGGGTTCGAACGAAAAAACGTTTGACGCCCAGGCGCGGGCGCCGACCGCAGCGATGACTGCAATGTCGGCTTCTATTGCACGCCTGACTACCACCATTTCGGAGCGTTGAACTTGCCTGCTGCCTGTTCGATGACATAGGCGGTCTGAAAAAGCGTTTCCTCGTCGAACGGCCGCCCGATCAGCTGCAATCCGAGCGGCAGTCCGCGTGCATCGAGGCCAGCGGGGACAGCGATGCCCGGAAGACCCGCCATGTTCACGGTGACGGTGAAGATGTCATTGAGATACATTTTGACCGGGTCTGCCGCCATATCCTGATCCGCAATGCCGAATGCAGCCGAAGGCGTGGCTGGCGTCAGGATCGCATCGACACCCGCGTGGAAGACGTCTTCGAAGTCCTTCTTGATCAGGTTCCGCACCTTCTGCGCCTGAAGGTAGTAGGCGTCGTAATACCCGGCAGACAGCACATATGTGCCGATCATGATGCGGCGCTTGACCTCTTCGCCGAAGCCGGTGGCGCGGGTCCTTTCGTACATGTCCACGATGTCCTTGCCGGGAACGCGCAGGCCGTAGCGTACGCCATCATAGCGGGCAAGGTTCGATGAAGCCTCGGCAGGCGCCACGATATAATAGGCGGGCAGTGCATATTTCGTATGCGGCAGCGAGATATCGACGATCGAAGCGCCGGCGTCTTTCAGCCATGCAATGCCCTGCTGCCACAGCTTTTCGATTTCTTCCGGCATACCATCGACGCGGTACTCCTTGGGAATACCAATCTTGAGGCCGGCAAGCGGCTTGCCGATGGCCGACTCGTAGTCCGGCACGGCTATATCGACCGACGTCGTGTCCTTCGCGTCGACCGATGCCATGGATTTGAGCAGGATGGCCGCATCACGCACGTCGCGGGCAATCGGCCCGGCCTGATCCAGCGAAGAGGCAAAGGCGACGATGCCCCAGCGCGAGCAGCGGCCATAGGTCGGTTTGATGCCGACAGTGCCGGTAAATGCGGCTGGCTGGCGGATCGAACCGCCCGTATCGGTGGCGGTGGCACCGGCGCAAAGCCGTGCAGCAACGGCAGCCGCCGAGCCGCCAGAGGAACCGCCGGGTACAAGATCGGTGTTGGAACCTTTGGCGCGCCACGGGTTCTTCACGGGACCATAGTAGGAAGTTTCGTTCGACGATCCCATGGCAAACTCATCCATGTTGAGCTTGCCGAGCATGACCGCGCCATCCGCCCAGAGATTGGCGGTGACGGTCGACTCGTAATGCGGCTTGAATCCGTCGAGGATATGCGATGCGGCCTGGGTGTGGATGCCTTCGGTACCGAACAGGTCCTTGATGCCAAGCGGAATGCCTTCGAGCGCTCCGGCATTGCCCGAAGCAAGGCGCGCATCCGAAGCTTTCGCCATCTTCAGCGCCTTTTCCGGCGTGGTGACGATATAGGCGTTCAGTACCTCGTTAGCGTTCTCGATCGCCTGGATATAAGCGCCAGTCAGCTCAGTGGCGGTGATCGCCTTGGCTTTCAGCTGCTCGCGCGCCTCGGCAATGGTGAGAGCGGTCAGATCGGTCATAGTCTTTTCTGGTCCTTATTGAGCTGGCGCGAGGGCCAGCCACTTTTCGTAAAATGCACTGTGTTCCGAGTCCGGATAATCGAGGAGGACGCCGCAACGCGTGAACCCCGAGCGCTCGTAAAGCCGGTATGCGTCGGCGAAACCCGCTCCAACGCCCGTTTCGAGAACGAGCCGCGTGACACCCTTTTCCTTGGCGAGTTCGGTTATGGCCTCGAGCAAGGCCGACCCGACGCGCTGGCCCCGCACCGTCGGCCGCGTGAACATGCGCTTCACCTCGCCAACGTGATTTCCATGGTCTTTCAGAGCGCCGCAACCGACTGCCACACCATTCTCGTCGCGCGCCACGAAAACCGTCGTATCTGCGCCCGCCATCTGTTCCACAGTCATCTTGAACTGGAACTCGATGGGCGACAGCGGCAAAAGATGATCATTAAGGTCGCTAACCAGCGCCCTTACGTCATCCTGCAGTGGCGTTTCAATGGCAACAGAAATAGCCATCGCTTCGCTTACTCCACCACTTTCGGCACAACGAAGAAATTCTCTTCATGGATCGGTGCGTTGGCGACAATATCAGCTGCCTTTTCGCCATCGTCGACAACGTCCGCGCGCTTCTTCATCGCCATGGGCGTGACGGATGTCATCGGCTCGACACCATCAACATTCACTTCGTTCAACTGTTCGACAAAGCCTAGAATAGTGTTCAGCTGCCCTGTCATACGGGCCGCATCGTCTTCGCTCACGGCAATACGGGCAAGATGCGCAACGCGTTTGACGGTGGAAATATCGACAGACATTCGGGATTCCTGAAAATTCGGATCTTGGATTACGCAGCTATAGTGTCCGTTGCGGCCGAGCGCAACGGACAAGACGATTTGAAAATGGTGCTATTGCGGGGCTGGCGGGGCAGGATCCGAATTGTCCTCCTCGTCGTCAGGCACGATCACATTGTCATCCTGCGTCGGGTCGTCGGGCATCGTCGTCGTGTCGTCGTCAGTTGCCGGATCGACGACGGGATCCGGGCCCTTTACCGGATTCCCGTTGACGCTCACCGACCCGTCGGATTTCTGATCGACGATCCATTGTATGTGCCCGTTTGGCAGCTGCGTGCCGAAGTCCTTGGCGAGTTTGGCGAACACGATGTAGTTCTTGATTTCGGGCTCCTGTTCGGAGGCCGTGGTCAACCGGGCTACAACCGCATCGAAATTGCTCATCTCCCAGGTGGTGTGGCTCTCCGGTTTCAGAGCGGTGAACGAGACCTCGCCTTCAACCGAAAGCTCGGTATCAGTTGTTCGGATAAAGCTCCTGTTGATGACCATCTTCGGCGGGTTGGCCATGAATGCGGCAGCGGTGTTTGCTTCAAACTCGTCGGAAAACGGCTTTGCACGGCTCAAATCCATGTCGGCGACTGCTGCCCGGACAACCGTGTCGAGATCAAGACCTTCCGTACCAAACGCGAATTCTACATCAGTCGGCAAAAATGGTACGCTCCACGCAGGTATCGGCAACGCGGGATATCCGAGACCGTTGGTCCGCAGGGCATAGTGATAGCCGCCGCTCTTGCTGATGCCATCGAAGTCGATTTGCTGAGACATGGTCTTGGCAGCAAATGGTCCAATAGGAGTCTCGACGTTGAGATCGGAAAACTGGTACGCGCCCGAAAGCTTGTCCCAAAATGGCAGAGCGGCGAGGAACTTTGCCTTCAGATCGGCCTGCTCCTGATCCTTCAGCGTTGTCTCGTCTACATGCGCGATGAAAAATTTCCAGAGCTCCAGAAACTCCAGATTGCGAAGGCCCTTGCCTTCCGCATTGGCGCCGATCTGGCCGCCGCTCAGAACGATCTTCATCGGCTGCGCGGCAGTCGCGACATCTCCTGAAGGCGGCGATTTGACAGTCACAGTTTCCAGAAAGTTTGTCGCAGAATGGTTGCTGCTGAAATCAATACCGCCAGATGGCGCAGCCATGCCAAGCATTTCACCTTTGGCCGAATTGACACTCGCTTCGACGTCCTGGGTAGGGCTTGTCGTTTTCATTTTCACGGTGCCATAGGAAAACGACGCCTTCGAGAAAGCGCCGATTTTGGGATCGAACGTTCCGTTGATATTCGCATTGTCAACGGACCACTGAACCGCCTCTCGCCCCTCCGGGGTTGTTACCTCGACTGACCCACCGGGAATCGCTGTCGATGAGACATTCCAGGACCCGTCGGCAACTGGCTTTATCAGCAGGCTGTATTCACCAAAATCGCCCTTGAAATAATCCTGCTTGGGAAGTGTTTCGATCAACCTCGCTGTGCTGAAGGTAATGCGGTAACTGTCTCCATCGGGGACAACCGAGACGATATTCTTCTCGATCGCTTTCTTTCCAAGATAGTTGGACAGAAGTTCGGTAAGCGCTTTTGCACCGGAGACATCGACAGCCTGTGCATGCACCGGCGTCGTGGCAACCAGCAAACACGAGATCAGAAACAGTTTACGCACTTGCGCTCCAAGGATTGTGAATTGACGAACGTGCTGTAGCACTATGCATCAAACCGTAAAAAGCGCATTCGCACTGGCAACGATAACTTCGCTCGTACCGCCTTCCATACCGGCGACGAACTTATCAGCCGTCTGATCGATGATCGGAAACGACCCGTAATGGCAAGGTATGACTTTGCTGAATTTGAAATAGCGCCTGCTCGCGAGCGCAGCAACTGCACCGCCCATGGTGAAGCGGTCACCGATTGGAACAATACCGATTTCCGGCTGATGCAATTCATTGATCAGCGCCATATCGGAGAAGATGTCCGTATCGCCCATGTGATAAAGTGTCGGTTCATCGTCGAAATGCAGCACAACGCCGTTGGCTGAACCCAACGAATGGGAAACGCCGTCCTCGGTCATTTGCGCGGAAGAATGCAACGCATTGACATAGGTTACGGTGAAACCGTCATAGGACACCGTGCCGCCTGTATTGGTCGGATCAACGCGATTGACACCGCGCGAGCCGAGCCACGTTACCAGATCGGCATTGCCGGTCACCAGCGCGCCTGTCTCCTTCGACAGATCAATCGTATCGCCCACATGATCGCCGTGGCCGTGGGTCAGGATGATGTGTTTGACGCCCTTCGCAGCCTCTTTCACGTCCACGCCCTTGGCGCTCGGGTTCCCGGTCAGGAACGGGTCGATAAGAATGGTATTTTTTGCTGTTTCAATCCGAAAGGCCGAATGGCCAAGCCAGGTAATCTTCATATCCATATTCCTTCAACTGCAAGTGAACCCTCGCCATAGGCTTCTATTGCCGGTATGTGACAATAAAGCGATCCATGAAAGTGCGGAACCTATCAAATTGACGGTACTGACAATTGAACAGCTCGAAGAGCACGTCGCGGATGGCAAGACTGTAGCCGGCCTTGACCTTGGTACGAAGACAATCGGTATCGCCATTTCCGATCGCGGATTCTCCTTCGCCAACCCCCGTCCCGTGCTGAGGCGCAGCAAATTCACCCACGACGCACAGTATCTATTGAAGGCTTTGAGTGCTGACAATGTCGGCGCAATCGTCATTGGACTGCCGGTGAATATGGACGGCAGTGAAGGTCCCCGGGTGCAAGCTACCCGCGCTTTTGTCCGCAATATGGAAAGGCTGACCGGGTTGCCATTTGTTTATTGGGACGAGCGGCTGTCGACCGTTGCGGCCGAACGGGCCTTGATCGGAATGGATGTATCGAGACAGAAGCGCGCCGAGCGGATCGATTCAGCGGCAGCAGCCTTCATCCTCCAAGGCGCGTTGGACCGTCTGCAAACCCTGCGTCAGGAAGCCGACGTGGATGGCAATTCCTCGACATAGGTTGCTGCGGTTGCTGCACGTGCAGCACGCCAGGCCTGCACCCAGGCAATGATCTGACGACGGCGGCGGAACGCTATCAGACACAGAACGAGGCCGGTATCAACGATGCAGGCGCGTGCAACCAGTGGTGGAATCGTTTCCGGCGGGATTCCCAGGATATTTCCGTAAATTGTGAAAACCTGATCGTGCATCTCGCGGCTGAAGAAAAACATGCCCATGCTGAGGTCATAGAGCGAGAGAAAATACCAACCCCACAGGAAGCCCAGAGGCCCAGCCCAAAAAATCAGGAAGCTGCGCATTCAGTTTCTCCTCGAGTGGGCTGGTCTAATCATTTTGTCTTAACCCTGCGTTTTTGCAGTGCATTTTCAGGTTGTAGTGATATCGTTTAAGAAACACACCGCAACGTAAACCTTTTGTTAAGGTTAATTTATAAAAATTTAATTCAAATTGAAGGCATTAGCGAGCCCCCTTGTGCGCCGCCGATGCGATTTTTTTGGTAAGTCATCAGATTTTTTGACAATACGAGGCAGCACACGCAGCGCGTGCACTTAGTTCGTTGCGATTGTCTCGGCGACGAAGTCGATAAATGCGCGAACCTTCGCCGCCGGCAGATGACGCGAGGGATATAAAGCGTGCAGAGGAAACGTTTCGCCCTGCCAATCAGGAAAGAGTTCGATAAGAACTCCCTCGTCGAGCAAACCCTCAACACCTGTCGACTTGACGCGAGCAATGCCGACGCCGCCGAGGCAGGCACCCAACATTGTTCCAAATTCGGTGACCACCAATCGGCCCGCCGTTTTGACAGACACAATTTTTCCTGCTCGCCGGTAGTCCCAATCCCCGAGCGCTTCGCCGGTCAGAGAATCGCGGACTTGGATGCATTCATGACTTGCGAGTTCCAGCGGATGAATCGGTCGTCCGAATTTTGCCAGATATGCTGGCGAAGCCACGGTGATCGTGCGCGTTTCCAGCAGCTTGCGGACGATGAGAGAGGATGCAGGCGGCTGGCCAAAGCGCACCGCTATATCGAAGCCTTCACCGACTAGATCACCTAGCTGTTCTCGGGTGATCAGTTCCAACGAAATTTCCGGATAGCGATCGAGAAAGCGCCCGATATGGGAAGCCAGCATCATCCTTGAAAAGAACGCATCCACGTTGACTCGCAGGCGGCCCCGCACGACAGCCGAAGACCCCGCGGTATGGGTGAAGGCGTCCTCAATGCCCGACAGAAGAGGGCCAATCTCGCTATAGAGCCGCCGTCCCTCGTCGGTCAGCGTGACGGATCGCGTCGTCCTATCGAGTAACCGGACGCCAACGCTCCGTTCAAGCCGCGTGACGGCCCTGCTCACGCCCGACGGAGACAACCCCAGCGCATCAGCTGCGCGGGCAAAGCTGCCAGCTTCAACGATTGCCGCCAACACACCAACATTGGCCACCAAGCGTCCGTCGAAAGCCATCTCACTGCCTGTCCTCTATTCATGATCCAACATCATGAATGATATGACATAATCGCACTTCCGGCAATAATGATAGAGCCCTTATAAATCTGGTAGCAGATATTCATGAGGCAACGTTTGTCTCGATGTATCTGGAAGCTGAGCAATGTCAGGAGATCTCGATGTACGCCATTACAGGAATAACCGGCCAGGTCGGCGGAGCGCTGGCACAGACACTCTTGGACGCAGGCCGATTGGTCCGGGCCGTTGTGCGGAATTCTGAGAAAGGTCGGTCGTGGGCACAGAAGGGCTGCGAAGTTGCCGTCGCGGAAATGGAAGATCCGTCCGCCCTCACCGCTGCCTTCAAGGACGCTCGCGGCGTATTCGTCTTGCCACCTTCGGAATTCGATCCGGCACCCGGCTTTCCCGAAGCACGTGCTGTCATCGATGCGGTTTACACAGCGATCAAGGCAGCTCGTCCGGGAAAGGTAGTCGTTCTTTCGACCGTGGGAGCACAGGCAACGCAACCGAACCTGCTGACACAAAGAACGCTGATGGAGCAAAAGCTTAGTACACTGGAAATTCCCGTGACTTTCCTTCGTCCGGGATGGTTTATGGAAAACTTCGCTTGGGACATCCCGTCTGCGCGCGACAACGGCGTTATTTCGACATTTCTGCAGCCAATAGACAAAACATTTCCAATGATCGCTACGGCGGATGTCGGTCGCGTGGCAGCTGAACTTTTGCAGCAGGAATGGCAGGGACGGCGGGTTGTCGAACTCGAAGCTGACCATCGTATCAGCCCAGGCGAAGCCGCGGCCACATTCTCCAAGATTTTTGACCGGCCGGTTCGGGTCGAAGCTGTCCCACGCGAGGCATGGGCCAGTCTGTTCAAATCACAGGGAATGAAGGACCCTATGCCACGTATTCAAATGCTCGACGGCTTCAACGAAAGCTGGATCGACTTCGAAGGCGGCGAGCAAAACTCGCTGAAAGGCAAGGTTACCCTGGAAACCGTACTCAAGGGGTTGATCGAAGCCGCATAATTCAGCCCGCCGCCGGATAAAGCGAGCTGATAATATCCTTGGCGTTGTGCCGCGCATCGAGCATGCCGTAGGTCGTGCGCCACTGTCCACCCAGACGGGTTTCGATGAAGGCGTCGGCGATATCTTCGGACTGCAGATGCCGCAGCTCCGCACCAGCGGCCGCGAGCGCCAGTTGCTCGGTCAATATGCGCGCTGCACCTTCATCGTTCTCGGCAACGCGCATTGCTGCGCGCAGGACTTCAACCGTCCCCTGCCCGCCACGCCCGAGTTGTGCGCCGATCCAGTTGAGCACTTCGTCGAAAAGCTGCGGACCGCGTTTCAGCACACGCAGCACATCGAGTGCCATGACGTTACCGGACCCTTCCCAGATCGCGTTGACCGGAGCCTCGCGGTAATAGCGCGCAAGATTGCCTTCCTCGATATAGCCATTGCCGCCGAGACACTCCATCGCCTCGTAGAGCATCGCAGGCGCGATCTTCGCCACCCAGTATTTGACGACCGGAGTCATCACGCGCGCAAATGCAGCTTCGCCGCGGTCTTTTGCGGCATTGTCGAACGCCCGCGCCAGCCGCAGCGAAAGCGCAGTCGCGCCAGCCACGTCGAGTGCCATGTCGGCCAGAACCCGCAGCATTAGCGGCTTGTCGATCAGTGGCCCTTCGAAGACGATGCGATGCCGCGCATGGTGTACGGCCTCTGCCAAGCCCGCCCGCATCAGCCCGGCCGAAGCAATCGCGCAGTCGAGCCGGGTCAGCGTTACCATATCGATGATCGTCTTGACGCCGTCGCCGGGGTTCCCGACCATCTGGCCAAGCGCGTTGTCGAATTCGACTTCCGAAGAAGCATTGGAGCGATTGCCCAGTTTGTCCTTCAAACGTTGAAAACGAAAGCCGTTCGAAGAGCCGTCCGGGAGAATACGTGGCACGAGAAAGCAGGATAACCCCTCACGCGCCTGCGCCAGCACCAGAAACGCATCCGACATCGGCGCCGACATGAACCATTTGTGGCCGGTGATGCGATAGAACCCGCTTCCGGCCGGTTCCGCCTTTGTCGTGTTGGTATGAACGTCGGTGCCGCCCTGCTTCTCGGTCATCCCCATGCCAAGGGTGAGACCCGTCTTTTTTGCTGGCGATTTATTACTGGAATCATATTTGCGCGGCAGGATCAGCGGCGACCATTCGCGATAGAGATTCGGGGCCGCCATCAATGCCGCCAGCGAGGCACTCGTCATGGTCAGGGGGCACAGATGCCCGCATTCCAGCTGCGATGTCAGGTAAAAACGCGCCGCGCGCGACTGATGTCGCGATCCGGCTTCCGGCTTGCCGTCCTCCCATATGGATGAGTGCAGCCCTTGGCTCACCGACCGGCGCATCAACGCATGGTATGCCGGATGATAGTCGACAACATCGATTCGATGCCCCTGACGGTCATGCGTCCTGAGCTTCGGCACCTCGATATTGGCGAGCCTCGCCAGATCTTGTGCGTCGCCGGAGAGCACGAATTTGCCGTTCTGTTCCAGCTCCGTGCGCACGGATTGCGGCAATCGCTTGGTGATCTGCATCATCAGTGGATCGCCGAGATAGGCGTTGAGGCCGGTCATCGGTGGCGTCTGGTTGAGAACGTCGTGGGTTTTCAAGAAACTGTCCTGATTCAAATTTCAATGTTCACGCAAAGTTTCTGTCTATGCGTTTGATTGCGCGTCGAACTCTTTATGGGATGAAGACTCTGACAAGCGGTTAACTCACTCAATATATGGACTCTCGGCCTTTAGTCGATATTCATCGCCATAAACCTTTTCGCACTTTCAGCTTTTCCGATCAAATTATTGGGGAACGAAGCATGTTAGCGCCCAGACCGCTTGCGACAACAGGGCATCGAGCCTATAGGGGGGACTTGATATGACATCAAAAGAGCCCCCTCTCCTGTTTCCCCACCGCCACTTGCTTGGCATCAAGGGCCTTTCGCCTCAAGACATCGTCCAGCTGCTTGATCTTGCCGAGAGCGAGATCGCGGTTTCACGGCAGTCCGAGAAAAAAAAGGCGACCTTGCGCGGGCGCACCCAGATCAATCTGTTCTTCGAGGCGTCGACCCGCACGCAGTCATCGTTCGAACTTGCCGGAAAGCGGCTGGGCGCGGACGTCATGAACATGGCGGTCGGAAATTCCTCGGTCAAGAAGGGTGAAACGCTGATCGACACGGCGATGACGCTCAATGCCATGCGCCCCGATATCCTGATCATCCGCCATGGGTCGGCCGGAGCTGCGGCGCTTCTCGCACAAAAGGTCGGCTGTTCGGTGGTCAATGCTGGCGACGGCGCGCATGAACATCCGACGCAGGCGCTGCTCGATGCGCTGACGATCCGCCGCGCCAGGGGCAAGATCGCCCGGCTGACCGTTGCCATTTGCGGCGACGTTTTGCACTCGCGTGTGGCGCGGTCGAACATGATCCTTCTCAATGCTCTCGGCGCGCGCGTTCGTGTGGTCGCTCCCTCAACGCTGCTCCCTTCGGGCATTGCGCATATGGGCGCCGAAGTCTTCCACACCATGGAAGAAGGCCTGAAAGACGCCGACGTGGTGATGATGTTGCGCCTACAGCGCGAGCGCATGACAGGCTCATTCGTACCATCGGTGCGCGAGTACTTCCGCTATCACGGCCTCGACCGCGAAAAACTCAAATACGCCAAGCCCGATGCGCTGGTCATGCACCCCGGTCCGATGAACCGCGGCGTCGAAATCGCGTCGGATGTAGCCGATGGCTCGCAGAGCGTCATTCAGGAACAGGTCGAGATGGGTGTTGCTGTGCGCATGGCGGTGATGGAAGCACTGCTCGATCCGCGCCGGAATGCTGAAGGAGTGGCCGGATGAGCGCCACCGTTCTGCAAAATGCCCGCATCATCGATCCCTCGCGCAGGCTCGACGAAGCCGGCACGATTATCATCGAGAATGACAGGATCGTCGCCAGCGGCGCCAATGCCCGCAATCAAGGCGCACCAGAAGGCGCGACAATCATTGACTGCAAGGGCAAGGCGGTGCTTCCCGGCTTAGTCGATGCGCGCGTCTTCATTGGTGAACCCGGCGCAGAACATCGTGAAACCATTGCGTCTGCCAGCCATGCCGCGGCAGCGGGCGGTGTCACGTCGATGATCATGATGCCGGATACCGATCCGGTCATCGATAATGTCGCGCTGGTCGAATTCATAAAGCGAACGGCGCGCGATACGGCGGTCGTCAATGTCTATCCGGCAGCCGCAATCACCAAGGGCTTGCATGGCGAGGAAATGACCGAGATCGGCCTGCTGCGCGAAGCTGGCGCAGTTGCTATCACAGAAGGCCGCAATTCAATCGCCAATACGCAGCTGATGCGCCGCGCCCTCACCTATGCCCGTGATTTCGGTGTGGTCCTTGCGCACGAAGCACAGGACCCGCACCTTGGTAGCAACGGCGTCATGAATGAAGGTCTCTATGCGAGCTGGCTAGGGCTTTCCGGCACGCCACGCGAAGCCGAAGTGATCCCGCTCGAGCGGGACATGCGCTTGGCGGCGCTGACGCAGGGCGCTTACCACGCCGCGCAGATTTCGACTGCCATGTCGGCAGAGGTGATTTCCCGTGCGAAGCAGAATGGCCTGAATGTAACCTCGGCCGTATCGATCAACCATCTCTCCCTGAACGAAAACGATATCGGTGAATTCCGCACGTTCTTCCGCTTGCAGCCGCCGTTGCGCCTGGAGGAAGACCGCCTCGCCATGGTGGAAGCCCTGCGCGACGGCACGATCGATATCATTGTTTCCGCGCATGATCCTCAGGATGTCGATACCAAGCGACTGCCATTTGCCGATGCGGCAGCTGGCGCGATCGGCCTTGAAACGCTGCTTGGCGCAGCACTGAGGTTGTACCACAACGGCGACGTTCCGCTTCTGCGCATCGTCGAAGCGATGTCCAGTGCCCCCGCCAGGATTTTCGGCCTGGAGGCCGGTTCACTGCGCCCGGGTTCGAAGGCGGATATGACCATAGTCGATCTTGACGAACCGTGGGTAGTGAAGGAAGAAGATTTACGGTCGCGTTCCAAGAACTCTTGTTTCGAGGGTGCACGTTTTCAAGGCCGGGTTGTACAGACATTTGTTGCAGGGAAGTCGGTCTTCACGATCTAATTCACCTAAGGGGACGATGCATGTCGGATTTCTTCACTGGGCAGGCAGGAGTTCCGCTCCTCCTCTTTGCGCTCGTTTTCGGCTACCTGCTCGGATCCATCCCTTTTGGTCTGATCCTGACCCGCATGGCGGGGCTTGGCGACGTGCGCAGCATCGGTTCCGGCAATATCGGCGCCACCAATGTGCTACGCACCGGCAACAAGAAACTCGCCGCCGCAACATTGGTGCTGGACATGCTGAAAGGCACCGTGGCGGTGTTGATCGCCGGCATCGCCAGCCCTGAAGCCGCAATCATTGCAGGCTTCGGTGCCTTCCTCGGCCATATCTTTCCGGTCTGGTTGAAATTCAAGGGGGGCAAAGGTGTCGCGACCTATCTTGGCGTTCTGCTCGGGCTGTTCTGGCAGGGTGCGCTGATCTTCGCCGCAGTCTGGCTGATCGTAGCCTACACGTCTCGCTATTCTTCTCTCGCTGCCCTTGTCGCAGCCGTCATCGTTCCGGTTGCACTCTACATATTAGGGGTGCACCAGATCGCAGCGCTTTTCCTCGTCCTGACGATCATTGTCTTCATCAAGCATAGGGCCAATATCCAGCGTCTTGTCTCAGGCACCGAAGGCAAGATCGGCGCTAAAGGATGAATGAAGAAAAGAAGGGCATACGCCTTTCTGACAGCCAGCGCTTGAGCTGGCTTCGGTTGATCCGCAGCGAAAATGTCGGTCCCGCGACGTTCCGCGACCTGATCGTTCATTGCGGTTCTGCGAGCGATGCATTGGAAATGCTGCCCGAACTTGTCAGGCGCGGCGGCGGCGGCCGGCCAATTCGAATTGCCAGTCTGCAGGACGCTGAACGCGAAATGCAGGCGGCGACAAAGATGGGCGCCGTTTTCGTCGGCATCGGTGAGCCCGACTATCCCCGCTATCTTCGCCAATGCGACAATCCCCCGCCATTGGTCACGATCAAAGGAAATCCCGAGGTGTTCAGGCTACCGCCCGTTGCCATCGTGGGCGCACGCAACGCATCGTTGGTGGGGATCAAGTTTGCGCGGATGATCGCACGGGAGCTGGGTGAAGCCGGTTACGCGATTATCTCCGGTCTTGCACGTGGAATAGATACGGCAGCTCATGAGGCCAGCCTGGACTACGGAACAGTGGCCGTCATGGCAGGCGGGCTGGACGTCCCCTATCCCCCGGAAAACCTCAATCTCTATAAGGCGATAAGCGCGCGCAATGGGGCCGCGATCAGTGAAATGCCGTTCGGTTGGGATCCCCGTGCCCGGGATTTTCCGAGGCGCAACCGTATTATCGCCGCCCTGTCGCTGGGCCTGGTCGTGGTTGAAGCCGCCGAACGCTCCGGCTCACTGATCAGTGCCCGGCTGGCGGGAGAACTTGGCAGGCTTGTTTTCGCGGTCCCTGGCTCTCCTCTCGACCCGAGGGCCAAGGGCACCAACGGGTTGTTGAAAAACGGAGCCATCGTGACAACCAGTACCGAAGACATAATAACTGCATTGACGCCACTGGTCGAACGGCCTGTTTTCGACGATCCGGCGTTTCTTGCACCAGATATGGATTTCCCGCCAATCAATCCACCCGACGAAACCGATCGGGACCGGTTCGTCAATCTACTCGGCCCCGTTCCAGTCGATATCGACGACCTGATCCGTACCAGCGAACTACACCCGTCGGTGGTAATGCTGATTCTGCTCGAACTCGATCTAGCTGGACGTTTGCAGCGTCACTCAGGCGGACATGTTTCGCTTGTTTACGCGTGAAGCTGCCCCCAGTTCCTTCTGCAACTGGTCACTGCTTTCGATATATGCAATTTCTATAAGATACGCCAACATCTCCAGCCGGTTCGTTTTGGCCATTGCTCGTAACTCACCGAGCATTTGCTGAATAAATCTGGCGTTTTCAATTTGATCAATTCGACTTTCGCTCATAATTTGATCCTCAAATATAAATTTATATCGAAAATATGCGCTATACTTTGACTCAGAATATCTTAATTTATGCCTATATAAGCTGCTGTTTTTTATACTCTATATACGAAACCATAAATGACTCACACGAGAATTCACCACAGGCTTGAACCCATAGGGAAAATACCATTAATTGCATAAGTTGTGCGAGCAACCATAGGTTGTAATTCACGATTTTTGATGTACAGACCTTGACGTTGTGTCGAAGCCTGTTCATTTCACAGGCCTGTTCCGAAGCTAAATTAGTGCTTTTGCAATCTCACAAGGGCAGGAAAGCTCAAATCTGTAATGAATGTTGTCGTCGTCGAATCGCCTGCCAAGGCCAAAACAATCAACAAATATCTCGGTTCGGGTTATACAGTCCTGGCCTCGTTCGGCCATGTGCGCGATCTGCCGGCCAAGGATGGATCGGTGCGCCCTGACGATGATTTCTCGATGTCGTGGGAAGTCGACTCGGCCTCGGCCAAGAGACTAAGCGACATTGTCAAAGCTTTGAAAGAGAGCGACGGCCTCATTCTCGCAACCGATCCGGATCGTGAAGGCGAGGCGATTTCCTGGCATGTGCTCGAAGTACTGCAGCAAAAAAAGGCTATTGGAAAAAAGGCCGTCAAGCGCGTCGTCTTCAATGCGATCACCAAGAGTGCAGTGCTGGAGGCCATGGCCAATCCGCGCGACATCGATATGCCGCTCGTTGACGCCTATCTCGCACGCCGGGCTTTGGACTATCTTTTCGGCTTCACCCTCTCCCCGGTGCTTTGGCGCAAACTTCCGGGTGCACGCTCCGCTGGCCGTGTCCAATCGGTCGCCTTGCGGCTTGTCGCGGATCGCGAAGCGGAAATCGAACGCTTTATCCGCGAAGAATACTGGAATATCGCCGCGCTCCTGAAAACACCGCGCAATGACGGGTTCGAAGCACGGCTTGTATCAGTCGATGGCAAGAAACTCGGCAAGCTCGATATCAAGAATGGTGAACAGGCCGGCGAGATCCGCGGCATGCTGGAAGGCGCGTCCTTCAAGGCAGCCTCGGTCGAAGCAAAGCCTATCAAGCGCAGTCCTGGCCCGCCCTTCACCACATCGAGTTTGCAGCAGGCGGCCTCCGGTCAGCTCGGATTTTCCGCATCACGCACGATGCAGATTGCGCAGAAGCTGTACGAAGGTATGGATCTTGGTACCGAAACCGCTGGCTTGATCACCTATATGCGTACTGATGGCGTGCAGATGGCGCCCGAAGCCGTTCAGGCGGCACGCCAGACGATCGGTAAGGTTTTCGGCGAAAAATATGTGCCGGAGAAGCCGCGCTTTTACGCCACGAAGGCGAAAAATGCTCAGGAAGCGCACGAAGCGATCCGCCCGACCGATTTCAATCGGCATCCCAAGGACATGCGCCAGTTTCTTGATGCCGATCAGGCACGGTTGTACGAGCTGATCTGGAAGCGAGCGATCGCAAGTCAGATGCAGTCGGCGGATATCGAACGAACGACGGTCGAAATCGATGCGCAGAACGGGTCGCGTTTCGCACAACTGCGTGCGACAGGCTCGGTCATCAGGTTTGACGGCTTTCTCGGTGCTTATACGGATCACCGCGAGGAAGAAGACGTCGATGAAGATGGTGGACGTCTCCCGGAAATCCGCTCCGGAGAGGCTCTGGCCCGCGAGAAAATCAACGCAACACAGCACTCGACTGAGCCGCCTCCGCGCTATTCGGAAGCAACACTCATCAAGAAGATGGAAGAACTCGGCATCGGTCGTCCTTCCACCTATGCATCGACGCTCGCCACCCTTCGTGATCGCGAATATATAACCATCGACAAGCGCAAGCTCATTCCAGAAGCCAAGGGCCGGCTGGTCATTGCCTTCCTGGAAAGTTTCTTCAAGCGCTATGTCGAATATGATTTCACCGCTGATCTTGAAGAGAAACTTGATGAGATTTCCGATGGAAAGCTGAAGTGGAAGGACGTTCTGCGGGCTTTCTGGACCGATTTCTTCGGGTCTGTCGATGGAATCAAGGAACTCCGCGTTACCAATGTGCTGGATGCATTGAATGACCAGCTTGGCCCGCTCGTGTTTCCGCCGCGTGAAGATGGCAGCGATCCGCGTATCTGTCAGGTCTGCGGCACGGGCAATCTGTCGCTGAAGCTCGGCAAGTATGGTGCGTTCATCGGCTGTTCGAACTATCCTGAATGTAAATTCACGCGTCAGCTTGGCGGCAGCGAAGCGGCAAACGAAAACGGCAATGGCGGCGACGAGCCAAAGCTGCTCGGCAAGGATCCCTATACGGACGAGGATATTACCGCACGCAATGGCCGGTTTGGCCCCTATGTGCAGCGTGGCGATGGCAAGGAAGCCAAGCGCGCTAGCCTGCCAAAGGGCTGGACGCTCGATGCGCTGGATCACGAAAAGGCTCTGGCGCTGCTCTCCCTGCCTCGCGATGTGGGCCAGCATCCCGAAACGGCGAAGATGATCTCGGCCGGAATCGGACGCTACGGCCCCTACATCACGCATGATGGGACCTATGCCAATCTGGAGAATGCGGAAGACGTGTTCTCGATCGGCCTCAATCGTGCGGTTACCGTGCTTGCTGACAAGCAGGCAAAGGGCCCGGGGCGCGGTCGGGGTACGCCTGCAGCGCTCAAGGACCTTGGCGAGCATCCCGATGGCGGCGTCATCACGGTGCGCGACGGCAAATACGGCCCCTATGTGAATTGGGGCAAGGTCAATGCCACGCTACCCAAAGGCAAGGACCCGGCGGGCGTGACCGTTGAGGAAGCTCTTGCTATGATCGCTGAAAAGGCGGGTTCCAAGGGTACCAAGAAAGCACCGGCCAAAAAGGCAGCGGCAGCAAAAAAATCTACCGCGAAAAAACCGGCCGCGAAGAAGACTGCCACCAAAAAAGCAAGTTAGGAAAAAATCGATTGGCACGCCGTATCTCTCCCCCCAACGGAAAAAAGCGGTCTGCCAATTCTGAGGCTTCCGGTCGCGAACAGTATATGCCAGGCCGCGACGCAATTCTCCAGTTTATCAAGGAAAATCCTGACCTTGCCGGCAAACGTGACATCGCCAAGGCATTCAATATCAAAGGCGATGCACGGATCGCCTTGAAGGATATCTTGAGGGATTTGGCTGGCGACGGCTTGGTCGAAAAGCGAGCCAAGCGGCTCGCCGTACCTGGCAGCCTACCGAGCGTGGCAGTTCTCGACATTACCGGACGTGACGGCGATGGCGGGTTGATCGCCAAGCCTGCTGAATGGGACGCCAATCACCAGGAACGGCCGCCTGTCGTATTCATTCGCGCCTCACGCAACCAGAAAGGCCCGACTCCCGGCGTGGGCGATCGTGTTCTGGCGCGTATTTTTCATGGTGCTGACCCTACCGGCCCCGCTTATACGGGACGTGTCATCAAGAAGATCGAGCATCGCAAGGACGCTGTTTTGGGCGTGTTGCGCAAACTCGACAATGGCGAGTGGCGCCTTGAACCCGTCGAACGGCGGCAAGTCGAACTCGCCATCGATCCTGCCCAACTGAACAATGCCAAGGCAAATGACCTCGTCGAAGTCGAGGTTTCAAAAGTCAGCCGCTACGGGCTTGCACTGGGCCGGATCACGCAGGTCGTGGGTTCCGTTGCGAGTGAAAAAGCCCTGTCGATGATCGCTATCCACGAGCATGAGATCCCGCATGTCTTTCCGGATAGCGTCACTGCGGAAGCCGAAAAGGCCAAACCCGCAACCATGGCGCATCGCGATGACTGGCGTCATGTTCCATTGGTGACCATCGATCCAGCCGATGCAAAAGATCACGACGATGCGGTCTATGCCGAACCTGATCCGGACGAGAAAAATCCGGGCGGCTTCATTGCGACCGTCGCCATCGCCGATGTCGCAGCCTATGTAACCCCGCGTTCTCAGCTCGACCGCGAGGCTTTAAAGCGCGGCAATTCGGTGTATTTCCCCGACCGCGTCGTGCCGATGCTGCCTGAGCGCATTTCCAACGATCTTTGTTCGCTGAAAGAGTTGGTCGACCGCCCTGCCCTTGCAGTCCGCATGATTTTTGACGCCGAAGGCCGCAAGATCTCGCACACGTTCCACCGCGTCATGATGCGTTCGCACGCCCGGCTCTCCTATCCGCAAGCGCAGGCAGCAATCGATGGCGCGACGGACGAGAAGACAGCGCCGATGCTGGATACGATCCTGAAGCCCCTCTGGGCTGCCTATGTGGTGCTGAAACGCGGCCGCGATGCGCGAGAGCCACTGGAACTAGACCTCCCCGAAAAGAAGATCTTGCTTACACCCGAAGGCAAGGTCGACAAGGTCGTGATCCCGCCGCGGCTCGATGCGCATAAGCTCATCGAAGAATTCATGATCCAGGCCAATGTTGCTGCCGCCGAAACACTCGAGCGCAAGAAACAGCCACTGATCTTCCGCATCCACGACGCGCCTTCGCTGGCCAAGCAGGAAACGCTGCGTGAGTTCTTGCGGACAATGGATATATCGCTGGCCCGCGGCGCAGAACTGCGTCCGAACCAGTTCAACCATATCCTGAAGCGCGTCGAGGGCAGCGAGCAGCAGGATCTCGTCAATCAGGTCGTGCTGCGCTCGCAATCGCAGGCGGAGTACAACCCGGCAAACATTGGGCACTTCGGCCTCAATCTTCATCGCTACGCGCATTTCACTTCGCCCATCCGCCGCTATGCGGACCTTATCGTGCACCGCGCGCTGATCTCGGCATTGGGTCTTGGACCCGATGGCCTGACGCCGGACGAGGAAGCGGCATTGCCGGAGATCGCCGCCCTGATCTCGACGTCCGAGCGTCGCGCCATGGCCGCCGAGCGCGACACTGTCGACCGGCTGATCGCGCACTATCTGGCGGACAAGGTGGGCAGCAGTTTTGAAGGCCGCGTCCAGGGCGTTACGAAAGCCGGCCTGTTCGTCTCGCTTGCGACATATGGCGCGGACGGGTTTATCCCCATTTCAACTTTGGGTGACGATTACTATCTTTACGACGAAACCAACCACGCTCTATCCGGCGAACGCAGTGGCAAGGGTTTCCGCCTCGGTGACGTCGTCGAAGTTCGTTTGGTCGAAGCCTTGCCGGTTGCCGGCGCATTGCGGTTCGAGATGCTTTCAGAACCGCACCCGGTGCCGAGCGGCGTGCGCTCGCACCACAAGGCAAAGCGTTTTATACGCGGAAACCAGAAGCGTCCGTCTACCGTATCGCGGAGCGGACGAAGAGGCAGGTAATGGCAGAACAGATTTTCGGTGCCGATACGGCGCCCGCGAGAGAGCGCCGGCCGGTGTGGCAGGCGATGTGGCGCGGATTGCGCTGTCGCTGCCCGCATTGCGGCGAAGGCAAGCTATTTCGCGCTTTCGTCAAGCCTGTCGACCATTGCGCTGCATGCGGCGAGGACTACACCCATCAGCGGGCCGACGATTTTCCGGCCTATATCACCATCACGATCGTTGGCCACATCGTCCTCGGCGGATTTCTGGCTGTTGAAACCCTCTTCATATTGTCCAATTGGGTGCATCTGGCCATCTGGGTTCCCTTGACGATCCTCCTGTCGATAGGTTTGCTGCAGCCGGTCAAGGGCGCCATCATCGGGTTGCAATGGGCAAATTACATGCATGGTTTTGGCGGCGAGACTGACGATCAGGAGCCACGGGAACAGTGAATGATCAAGGCAATGCCATCCCGATCCAAAAAGACAAGCCGATAGCTCCTATCCGGCCACGCGATGCTGCTTCCTTGTTGCTCATCGACCGCTCCGGCAAGGATCTGCGCATCCTCATGGGCAAGCGGCACATGCGTCACGTGTTTATGCCGGGGAAATTTGTCTTTCCGGGTGGGCGGACGGAACCAGCGGACGGCCGCATATCCGCCATTGCTGAACTCTCCGATGTTGATCAAGCAAAACTGCTGACCGGCATGGGCAGTCGCTCAAGCGTTCAACGCTGCCGGGCAATCGCACTCTCCGCCGTTCGCGAAACCTATGAAGAGGCAGGGCTTCTTCTCGGACGCCGGCATCCAGATACCGTTTCGATATCGCACCCGGACTGGGCCGCTTTTGTCGAACGCAAGATTCTTCCCGATCTTTCCGTCCTGCGCTATTTTGCGAGAGCCACCACGCCGCCTGGTCGCTCCCGCCGTTTCGATACACGGTTCTTCCTTGCTTTTCGCGATGCCGTCGCCGATACCCTTCCCGAAGCAACCGGGCCGTCACAAGAACTCGAAGAATTGTGCTGGCTCTCCTTCCATGAGGCCAACCAACTGGATATTCCCGAGATCACCCGGACGATCATAATGGAGGCCGAGGCCATTCTTGCCGCAAATCCTACCCTAGACCCGGGCAACGCTGTCATTCGTTACCGCATGAAATATGGACGATTCGTCCGAGAGGTTTTTTGATTTATGGATGCAACGCCGACCACTGACCAGACAACCGTCCGGTCTTCCTGGCGCGCGCTTGTC
The DNA here is from genome assembly GCF_020164455.1 of Phyllobacterium chamaecytisi. Lineage (GTDB taxonomy): Bacteria > Pseudomonadota > Alphaproteobacteria > Rhizobiales > Rhizobiaceae > Phyllobacterium > Phyllobacterium chamaecytisi. Next base: position 680,397 of record NZ_JAIQWW010000001.1, on the reverse strand, counting down.
GCGGCCATCGCCACCATCAGCTCTGTTGGTGTCGCCATCGGACTTGGCATTCCACTCCTGAGCGTCATTCTGGAAAGCCGCGGCCATTCGGCCACCATGATAGGCTTGAACGCCGCGGTCGCGGGCATCGCATCGATTGTCGCCGCTCCTTTCGCTGCTCCAATCGCGGCTCGGTTCGGTGTAGTGCCGACCCTGCTTGGAATGTTGCTGATCGGCGGCTTCTCATTCGTGGGGTTTCACTTCTTTACCGAGTTCTGGATGTGGGTCGTATTGCGCGTTTTCCTGCATTTCGCGCTGACAATGCTGTTCATCCTTTCCGAATACTGGATCAATGCCGCCGCTCCTCCCGAAAAACGCGGATTGGTGCTTGGTATTTATGCCACCGTCCTTTCCGTGGGGTTCGCGCTCGGACCATGGCTGTTCTCGCGCATCGGCAGCGTTGGCATCATGCCGTTTGCGGTCGGCTTCTGCATCATCATCTTCGCCATGTTGCCCGTGCTTTTCGCGTGGAAGGAAAGCCCGGATTTCCATGAGGAGGAGCATGTTCCTTTCGCACCGTTCATTTGGGCTGTGCCCACTGCGACGGCAGCCGTCTTTGTCTTTGGCGCCGTCGAGACCGGTGGCTTCGCGCTGTTTCCCGTCTTCGGCTCCCGGATCGGCTATAGCGAAGCAAATGCGGCTCTCCTTCTCACGACCATCGGGCTAGGCAACGTGCTGCTGCAAATTCCAATTGGGCTCCTCAGCGATCACGTCAATGATCGCCGCAAGATCCTGCTTGTCTGCGCATTGATCGGCTTGGCGGGCATGTGCGTCCTGCCATTCATCTATTCCAACTGGTATCTCGTCGCGGGATTGCTGTTCGTCTGGGGCGGCGTTGTGGCCGGCCTTTATACGGTTGGCTTGGCCCACCTGGGCTCGCAGCTTACGGGGCGCGAGCTCGCCTCGGCCAATGCCGCCTTCGTCTTCTGCTACGCAGTCGGTATGCTCGTCGGTCCACAAGCCGTCGGTATCGGCATGGATCTGATGGGCCCCGCGGGCTTTGCAGTCGCCCTCGCGATATTTTTCGCTGCTTACGCGCTTTTGGTGGGCTCACGCCTGATCAGCCGCAGGGGTTAGGTCGGGACCCTAAGCGAGTACAACTACAGCGCGCTTGGAATTATTCGCCACGGTGTTATATTGACCCCGGAGTGAGAGACGAGCTTTCGCCCGCCTCTCTCTTCCTTATCTTTGAAAGTGAACCCGGATCGCTATTGTCCAGCACGTCCGGGTTCTTTTCATAGTAAGGCTGATGCTAAACGGCAAATACCGCATAGATTCAACTCCAAGGTTGAAGGCAAGGCTCTTGCCGCAGTCGGGGGAGCCTATCTCCCCCCCCAATGCACCGGCTGGCTCGGTGTTGCTGCTTTTGCCTTCAAAACTCGAAGGTCGACTCATCGCGTGCTTTGAGGTGCTCGGCAACGAACGCAGGGTTGAATCGAATCTCGGGAAATGCGGTACAAGGTTGTCCTGCAGTGAGGACACGCCGATTGATCGATTATATTGGCGCGGTGACCGACGCAGGCTTGACTTTTGGCGCCGTTCGGTTAAGTGTCCGGCCGAATTTCCGCTTATGGCCACGTTGCTGGACTTGAATAGCGGTCCTCAATAATCAGAACAGGTAAACTGAAAATGGCCAAGGCTGCGAATATCAAGATCAAGCTTCTGTCGACCGCTGACACCGGTTTCTTCTACGTTACGAGCAAGAACAGCCGTACCAAGACGGAGAAGATGTCTTTCCGCAAGTACGACCCGGTCGCACGCAAGCACGTTGAATTCAAGGAAACCAAGATCAAGTAATCTTGTTTTTCCGGAAACAAAAATGCCGCCTCCGGGCGGCATTTTTGTTTGCAACTTCCATTACGTAAAAACGATAAGTTGTTGATTTTTATTTGTCAGGCCGCGGCCGACACAACGCGATTGCGTCCGGCAGCCTTGGCGCCATACAGAGCGTCATCAGCACGCTTCAGCAGATTTTGCACAGTGTCTTCCTTGTGCAGAACGCTGGCAATGCCGATGCTGATTGTTACGGGAGCGCCGGTCCCGCTTTGGTTGACAACAAACGGTGTCGCTGCGACCTCGCGCCTGATGCGCTCGGCCACAACGGCAGCGAGCGCCGAATCGGTGTCCGGCATCACTATGAAAAACTCCTCACCGCCATAGCGGCTCGCGAGATCGCTCCCGCGCACATTCCGCCGCAGGCGTCTTGCGAATTCCCGCAACACTTCGTCCCCGCCGTCGTGACCATGCGTATCGTTTATAAGCTTGAACCGGTCGATATCGGTCATGAGAATGGACAAGGGCCGCCGGCGTTCGACAGCGCGCTTGAACAAGGTTGCCAGATGCGTCTCAAGGTAGAGACGATTATGCAAACCGGTCAGGCTATCCGTCACCGCCATTTCGTAGGTCTTGACGACACTGGCGCGCAAACCATCATGATAGGCTTTTCGTCGAAGCTGTGTGCGCAACCGCGCCAACAATTCATTCGGGTTCAGCGGTCGCACCAGATAGTCGTTCACACCCAATTCCAGGGCGCGTCGGATCAATGGTTCTTCACCCCGATCTGCCACAAGGATGATAGGCAGCGACCGCGTGTTGTCGAGCGACCGCAATTGCGCACAGATGCGCAGCGGGTCAAAATTTGTGAAGCTTGACGAGATGATCAGGCAATCATGGTTGCCTTGGATAGCGTCGAAGAATCCCGTTTGCGGATCCATTTGAACATCAACGACCCCTTCGTCGGCCAATATGCGCTGAATCCGCTCGACACTTTCGGGTCGTTCATCGATTAGCAGAACACGGGCGTTCTTGGCACTGCCCTCGCTGCCAATCGGGAACCGCAAGATCGACTCCAATCCAACATCGCGGGTAGTAGCAACACGTAGCCGCAGCTCGTCGGTCAGGTTCTTCAACCGCACCAAGCTCTTCACGCGTGCAAGAAGTTGCAAGTCGTTTACGGGTTTGGTCAGGAAATCATCAGCGCCAAAGTTCAGTCCGGTAATGCGGTCTGTGTCCTGATCCAGAGCTGTGACCAGCACCACAGGGATATGTGCGGTAGAGGCTTGCGACTTCAGCCTGCGGCAAACTTCGAAGCCGTCCAACCCTGGCATCATGATATCAAGCAGAATGAGGTCAACATTGCTGTTCTCGCATATCTCCAAGGCCTGATAGCCGTCCGATGCCGTGACGACTTCATAATATTCCGCGCTCAGCCGTGCTTCGAGCAGCTTCACATTGGCGGGAACATCGTCAACGACTAGTATGCGGGCCGTCATATTTCACTCCCCTGACGGTCAAGCGTCGCCAAGATAAGATTTGATCGTTTCGATGAACTTCGGCACCGAGATGGGTTTTGAAATATAGGCCTCGCAGCCGCCTTGCCGGATACGTTCCTCATCACCCTTCATGGCAAAAGCTGTAACGGCGATGATTGGTATTACATGCAGATCGTCGTCCGCCTTCAGCCACTTCGTAACTTCCAGACCCGACACCTCGGGCAGCTGAATATCCATGAGGATCAGATCCGGCCGATGTTCGCGAGCCAGATCAAGCGCTTCCAGCCCATTGCGGGTCCGGATGGTTTCATAGCCGCTGGCTTCAATAAGATCGCGGAAGAGCTTCATATTAAGCTCATTGTCCTCGACGATCATCACTTTCTTTACCATTGGCAATTTCCTGTTGATCATGCTTGAAGAACGCATGCCGCCCGTCAAGATCTATGGGACAAAGATCAGATCACAGCCCCAACTGTATGGATGCATTTGATAGCCTGTGATGATTGATGAAAAGGAAACTCTTCAGCCCAATCCCGAAATGCTGCTGATCATGTTTAACCAAGCATTTATTGAACATCTTCTTTTGATCATATTCAACCGGCGGTAGTGAATTTTGGGACAATGAAATGACGTTTAACGTGGCCAAATTGAACTATTCTTCGGCAACAGAACTCAGCAAAACCATGAACAGGCGGAATTAATGAGGAAGCAGATCAATGTTGGCGATGCGGAATCCCTGGCAATCAATTCTTTGATATTTTTGGCCGACGACAGTGAATTGCTTTCCAGGTTCCTTGCGTTGACCGGGATCACCGCCGATCAGATTCGGACGGCAGCCGGAGAACCGGGATTTCTGGCGGGCGTTCTCCAGTTCTACCTTGGGCACGAACCGACATTAATGCGTTATTGCGAGGCAACAGGAACTGATCCTGCCCTTTTCCAGGAAGCACTGCGGCTCCTTCCTGGTGGCCGGCAAGATATCGATTGAACGGTTGATAGGCTTCGGCTGGTCGTTGCAAGGTAAAGGCACCTTCGCTAAGGTCTGCTCGTTCCTTTTATGTTCCGGACCCCGATGGCAACCCTCAACGATCCGAGATTTGGTTTTTGCCGTGACTGTCTGGCCGCCCAGAAGTCGGAAGGACGCCGCTGCCATGTCTGCGGGAGCCCACGTCTCGTGCGCCATCCAGAGCTTTATCGCCTCAGCATCGCTCATGTGGACTGCGATGCGTTCTACGCTTCGGTTGAAAAGCGCGACAATCCGGAATTGCGAAACAAGCCCGTCATTATTGGGGGCGGAAAACGCGGCGTCGTTTCAACAGCTTGCTACGTCGCCCGCATCCATGGTGTGAAGTCGGCGATGCCGATGTTCAAGGCCCTGGAGGCTTGTCCGCACGCTGTCGTCATCAGTCCCAACATGGAAAAATATGCGCGGGTCGGTCGCGAAATCCGGCAGATGATGCGCGATTTGACTCCTTTGGTCGAGCCGTTGTCGATCGATGAAGCTTTTTTGGATCTGTCGGGGACCGAGCGTCTGCATCACGATCCACCTTCCCGGGTGATGGCGCATTTTTCAAATCGTGTAGAACGAGAAATGGGGCTTTCCGTTTCGGTCGGCATTTCCTACTGCAAGTTCCTGGCGAAGATCGCCTCGGACTTCGAGAAGCCACGCGGCTTTTCCATCATCGGACAACAAGAGGCCCCCGCTTTTCTCGCCGATAAACCGGTGACCATGATATGGGGCGTCGGCAAGGCGTTCAATGCAACGCTTGAGCGCGACGGCATCCGCACCATAGGCCAACTTCAAACAATGGAGCTCGGCCCCTTGATGGCCGCCTATGGAACGATGGGACAGCGCCTCTACCGTCTATCGCGGGGACTTGATACGCGCCGCGTCGAACCTGACAGCGAGAGCAAAAGTGTATCCGCTGAAACGACCTTCAATGAAGATATCGCATCGCTTGAAGAGCTCACACCGATTTTGCGGTCTTTATCGGAAAAGGTGTCGAGGCGCCTCAAAGCGGCTGACATCGCTGGAAGGACTGTCATTCTCAAATTGAAGTCCCGGGATTTCAAACTCAGAACCCGAAACCGGCAGTTGGCCGATCCGACACAACTGGCCGACCGGATTTTCCGCACCGGCTTTTCGCTGCTTGAAAAAGAAATCGACGGCACGCGATTTCGTCTGCTCGGGATCGGCGTCAGCGACCTTGGCAATGATGATCGCGCCGACCCGCTCGACCTTGTCGATATTCAGGCCACTAAACGTGCGGTTGCCGAAACGGCAATAGACAAGCTTCGCGGGAAATTCGGCAACCATGCTGTCGAGACCGGATACACGTTCGGCAGGGTCAAATCTCGAGTCGAAGCTCTGCCAGATGACACGGATTCAAATGAAAATCGGTAAATATGGGACAAGACTCTCCGAATCTGGAACGAAAACCTCCACCCGGAATTGCAATTCAGTTGCAGCCGGTTGAGGCTTTGCCCCTCAGGCCATCTCGACTTCCACAATTCCCGGAATGGCTTTCATCGCACTGGCGACCTGCGGACCGACACGATAGCGGTTCGGCAGTTCGATCTCCACTTCGGTTGCGCCATTTTCCTTGATCAGGATCAGGCTCACCACCTGGCCGTCGTTTTGCGGGGTTAAATAGGGAGTAATGGCGCTTAATGGTTCGCTGGAACGCATATAAAGGCGCAGTGCCTTCTGCATGCGGGTCGCCTCATCTTCGAGCGATTGGGCCGTCTGGATGCGCAGACTGATGCCCTCCGGGCGGTCCTCGGCACCAACAGTAACCACTACCGAGCGACCGGGCTCAAGCAGGTCGCGGTACTGCGACAGAGCTTCAGAAAAGAGTACCGCCTCGAATTGTCCTGAAGAATCAGAGAATTGGATGATTCCCATCTTGTTGCCGGTTTTGGTCTTGCGCTCTTGTTTGGCCGTAATTGTCCCGGCTAGACGCCCTGCATTGGCGCCGCGCTTGACCGCCGCCGAAAACTCCGACCAAGTCTGGACGCGCATCTTTTCAAGCACCGCCCGGTACTCGTCGAGCGGATGCGCCGAGAGGTAGAACCCCGCCGCCTCGAATTCCCGTCGCAACTTCTCCGCCGAAAGCCAAGGTGCAGCCGCGGGAAGTTGGATGGTTTGGGCACTTGCGGCCATTCCCCCGAATATATCCGCCTGACCGCTAACGCTGTCTTCCTGCGTGCGTTGTGCATGACCGATAATCCGGTCGAGCCCGGCAATCAGCGCCGGTCGTTCACGCCCGAAACAGTCGAAAGCCCCAGCATTTATAAGGCTTTCGAAGACACGGCGGTTGACGACACGCGGATCAATCCGCTCGCAGAAGTCATCGAGGCTGGCGTAGGGCGTCGCACCGCGCTTCTCGACAATATGATCGACAGCTGCTTCGCCAACGCCCTTGATGGCCGCCAGCGAATAGAAGATGCGGTTCTCGCCTACCTCGAACAAACGATAAGACGTATTGACCGATGGAGTGACGACTTCGATGCCAAGCCGTACCGCCTCCCGGCGGAAATCGTTGAGCTTGTCCGTATTGGACATGTCGTATGTCATTGATGCGGCAAGGAATTCTACTGGATAGTGGGCCTTCATGTAGGCCGTCTGGAACGACACGATCGCATAGGCGGCGGCATGGGATTTGTTGAATCCGTAGTCCGCGAACTTGGCCAACAGGTCGAAGATGAAGTTGGCTTGCGGCTTGGTCACTCCACGCTCGACAGCACCGTCGACAAATCGGACCCGCTGCATGTCCATCTCGGCGCGGATCTTCTTGCCCATGGCACGCCGAAGAAGATCGGCCTCGCCGAGCGTATAGCCCGACATTTCCTGCGCGATCTGCATCACCTGTTCCTGATAGATGATGACGCCTTGAGTTTCCTTGACGAGATGATCGATCTTCGGATGGATCGATGCCATCTCCTCATCGCCGTTCTTGCGCGCATTGTAGGTCGGAATGTTCTCCATCGGGCCCGGCCGATAGAGCGCGACGAGCGCGATGATATCCTCAATCCGGTCAGGCCGCATGCCGATCAGCGCCTTGCGCATGCCGGTACTTTCCACCTGGAACACCCCGACAGTCTCGCCGCGCGATAACATCTCGTAAGTGGGCTTGTCGTCGAAGGGCAGATTCGAAAGATCTACCGTGATGCCGCGCCGCTTGAGGAGATTGACGGCGGTCTGCAGAACTGTCAGCGTTTTCAGACCCAGAAAATCGAATTTGACCAGCCCAGCCTCTTCAACCATCTTCATGTTGAACTGCGTAACTGGCATATCCGAACGCGGATCGCGGTACATCGGCACAAGTTCTGACAAAGGCCGATCACCGATGACGATACCCGCGGCGTGAGTCGACGCGTGGCGATAAAGCCCCTCCAGCTTCAAGGATATGTCGAGCAATCGCTCGACGACTGGCTCCTTGTCACGTTCCTCCCGCAATCGTGGCTCGTCTTCGATCGCCTTAGACAAAGTCACGGGATTAGCCGGGTTTGCTGGCACCATTTTGGTCAAACGGTCGACCTGACCATACGGCATTTCCAATACACGCCCGACATCGCGCAATACGGCGCGAGCCTGGAGCGTACCGAAGGTTATGATTTGAGCTACCTGATCACGGCCATATTTGCCCTGAACATAGCGAATAACCTCATCGCGGCGTTCCTGGCAGAAGTCGATATCAAAGTCCGGCATCGAGACGCGGTCCGGATTAAGAAAGCGCTCGAAGAGCAGGGAGAAACGAAGGGGATCGACATCCGTGATCGTCAGGGCATAGGCGACAAGTGAACCCGCGCCTGATCCACGTCCGGGACCGACTGGGATATCATGAGCTTTGGCCCATTTGATAAAGTCGGCAACGATAAGAAAATAACCCGGATATTTCATCCGGGTGATGATAGAAATCTCGTATTCCAGCCGCTCCGAATATTGCTCGGCTGTATGTCCACCGGCTAGCCCCAAGGTCTGGATCCGCTGCGCAAGGCCTTCCCGCGCCTGACGCGCCAACTCATCGGCCTCGGCTTGCAACGCCGCTTCCGGGTCAGCACTCTCGCCCGTAAAGCGCGGTAAAATCGGCGCACGGTTCTTCGGGTAGTAGGAACAACGCAGTGCTATCTCGACAGTATTCTCCACTGCCTCAGGCAGATCGGCAAATAACTCCACCATCTCGTCTTCGCTCTTGAGATAGTGATCCGGTGTCAACCTGCGGCGATCGTCAATCGACAGAAGAGAGCCGGAGGCAATCGCCAAAAGTGCATCGTGCGCTTCATAGTCAGCACTTTTGGAAAAAAACACATCGTTCGTGGCAACGAGTGGCAGCTCCAACTCGTACGCAAGTTCAACCTGGGCCGCCTCCAATACACGATCGTAACCGCGATGACGCTGGAGCTCAACATAGACCCGATCACCGAACAGCGATTTCAAATAATTCAGCCGCTGCCGCGCACGATCAATCCGATCGTCCTTGATCGATTTGGCGATGGGGCCTTCGGGACCGCCAGACAAAGCGATAATACCGTCCGTACGACCTTTGAGCCACGCCGATGTGATATGCACAGGATCACCAGCTGGGGTTTCCAGGTACGCGCGGCTGACGAGGCGCACGAGATTGGCATAGCCTACCTCCGTGGCAGCAAGGAGCACGAGCGGCGCCAGTCCCAGCGCTTCGCGCCTGTTGGCGTTGCGGCTTTCCTCCGCCTGGTCATGAAAGGCGATATCAAGCTGACAGCCAATAATAGGCTGTAGACCTGCCTTCGATCCTTTCTGGGCAAATTCAAGAGCCCCAAAAAGATTATTAGTGTCGGTAATCGCAATCGCCGGCGCCTTGTTGCCAACGGCGAGATCAATGACTTTCGGGACCTGCAGGGCACCTTCAAGTAAGGAATACGCAGAATGGACTCTAAGGTGCACGAAGCGCAACGCTTGTTTGCTCGCGACGCCTAGACCGCTGTTGATCTGTCCATCTGCCAATTATTCTGTCTCCGAAAACCTGAACGGAGAAACTGATTCACCGCGCATTTATAGTCGGACATGCGCGATGAGGTGTCCACCAGTATTGAGGCTTCAGGTATTTTCATCGGTGGACAAGAATCGGGATCACAAGCACTCAAAACGTTCAGTTGCAGCGATCCCGACTTCGTCAGATTGCGCTGACCCACATTGCAAACGTCGCAATGAACAGGCTGACTGTAACGAATGACATAACGTCCTGGAAAAGTTCGCTCATCGGTAAAACCCTTCTTCGTTTCATGTATGTCTATGTTTTGTTCTATTTTTGTTCTAAAGTCAAGTACACCAAATCGCCCATTGGCGCTATGGTTGTCGAAATATTAATGGAAGGTAAAATGGATCGCGCGATCAGAGGTTGGTGATTTTGCCGTCCTTGAGCGTCACACGCCTGTCCATGCGGCGCGCCAGCTCAAAATTGTGAGTGGCTATCATGGCTGACAGCCCCGACTGTCTAACAAGCGCTTCAAGTGCTTCGAACACATAGGAAGATGTCACCGGATCGAGATTGCCTGTAGGCTCATCAGCGAGAAGCACCAACGGTGCATTTGCCACAGCACGGGCAATAGCCACGCGCTGTTGCTCACCGCCGGAGAGTTCGCTGGGACGGTGCGAAGCACGTGCGCCAACCTTCATGTAATCGAGCAACTGCTGGGCGCGCTCGGACGCCACAGCTGGCTTCATACCGCGAATTAGTTGCGGCATCATAACGTTCTCCAATGCCGTGAATTCCGGGAGAAGATGATGGAACTGATAGACAAAGCCGATGTCGTTTCGCCGTATGGCCGTACGCTCTTCATCGGAAAGCGAACCACAGGACCTGCCATCGAGAATGACATCGCCGCTATCTGGCCGCTCCAGCAATCCAGCCGTATGCAAAAGTGTCGATTTGCCGGCCCCGGAAGGCGCGACAAGCGCCACCATCTCGCCTTTGCCAAGCGAAAAGCTGGCGTCGTTGAGAATGACCAACTCACGGCCAATCTCATCATAACGGCGGCCGACATTCATCAGCTGCAAAATTGGCCCTGCCACCATGTTATTCGTACCTCAAGGCTTCAACGGGATCGAGCTTGGCTGCGCGCCATGCTGGAAACAACGTTGCCAGAAATGACAGGACCAATGCCATGAGAATGACCGAGAAGGTCTCGTTGAAATCCATTTTGGCGGGTAAGGTGCTCAAGAAATAGAGTTCAGGATTGAACAGCGTGGTGCCGGAAATCCAGGAAAAGAATTCTCTGATTCTTTCAACGTTGAGACATACGACGACACCAAGAACCACACCTGCAATCGTTCCGGTCACGCCGATCGCAGCACCAGTCATAAGAAAGATGCGCAGGATCGAGTTTCGCGTCGCCCCCATGGTCCGAAGGATGGCAATGTCATGCCCCTTGTCCTTCACCAGCATTATAAGTCCGGAGATGATATTGAGAGCCGCGACGAGAACGATCAGCGTCAGAATCATGAACATGACATTGCGCTCAACCTGAAGGGCGGAAAAGAACGTCTGGTTGCGCTGACGCCAGTCGGTAAGCATGATCGAGCGCTGTGCCGCATCCTCGATCGGTTTCTTCAACGCGTCGATATTGTCCGGATTATCGGCGAATATCTCGATCGATTGAACCTTGTTTTCCTGGTTGAAATAGAGCTGCGATTCATCGAGCGGCATAAGTACGATCGATGCGTCATACTCGGACATGCCAATCTCGAATATGGCCGTAACCGGATAGGATTTGACACGCGGAGCCATGCCGAGCGGCGTCACATCCCCATCCGGAGATATCAAGGTAAGTTTATCACCGAGACCGAGACCCATATTTTCAGCCATACGCGTCCCGATAGCGACGCCGCCAGCCGTGTTGAATCCCTGAAACGTACCTTGGCGCACATTTTTGGAAACAAGCTGAAGTTTCGCGATGTCTTCCTCGCGCAAGCCGCGCACCAGGGCGCCAGCCCCTGCCCCGACATTACCCTTGGCCAGCACCTGGCCCTCGACGACTGGAATAGCAAAGGAAACACCAGGGACAGCGTCGACGCGCTTGATGACCGCATCGTAATCGTCGAAAGGCCGATCCATCGGCTGCATGATAACATGACCGTTGATGCCGAGGATGCGCGTCAAGAGTTCAGCGCGAAAGCCGTTCATCACTGCCATCACGATGATCAACGTTGCAACGCCAAGCATGATCCCGGTAAAAGAGAATCCGGCAATCACGGAAATGAACGTTTCCTTGCGCCGGGCGCGCAAATAGCGCCAGGCGATCATACGTTCATAGGCTGAGAACGGCTTGGAACCGTTCGGCGCGGTGACTGCCTTTTCGCTCATAAAATTCCTGCCTGAACGCCCGCGAGCTTGTTAAGCGCAGCTTCGATACTCAAGGTCTCGCGCTCGCCGGTCGCTCGGTCCTTGATCTCTACCTCACCGGCAGCAACGCCGCGCGGGCCGACTATCACGTGTGTGGGCAGCCCAATCAGATCCATGGTAGCGAATTTCGCCCCTGGGCGGTCATCCGTATCGTCGAGCAGAGGTTCAAGGCCAGCATTTGTCAACGCATCGTACAATTTAGCCGCAACGGCGTCGCAGGCTGCGTCGCCGGGTTTCATATTCACAATACCCACACCGAAGGGCGCAACGGCTTTCGGCCAGATAATGCCGTCCTCGTCATGCGACGCTTCGATGATTGCAGCGACTACACGCGACGGCCCAATACCGTAGGAGCCCATTGAAACCGGGTAGTCCTTGCCGTCTGGTCCGGTTACCTTGGCGCCCATTGGTTCGGAATATTTCGTTCCAAAGTGGAAAATGTGGCCCACTTCGATACCGCGAGCAGCGAGTTGCTCCGAAGCATCGACCTTTTCCCACGCCGCCTCGTCATGCATTTCGTCGGTGGCAGCATAAGGCGTGGTCCAGCGCTTAACGATATCGGCAATCTGCGCATCATCACTAAAGTCGGTATCGGGACCGGGCACGGGCAGATCGAGATAGGCACGATCACAGAAAACCTGGCTCTCGCCTGTATCGGCGAGAATGATGAATTCATGGCTGAGATCGCCTCCGATCGGACCCGTATCGGCCCGCATGGGAATGACTTTGATACCCAGTCGCGAAAACGTGCGCAGATAGGCAACGAACATGCGATTGTATGCCGCTTTCGCGCCCTCAAAATCCAGATCGAAGGAATAGGCATCCTTCATCAGGAATTCGCGCGAGCGCATGACCCCGAAACGCGGGCGGCGCTCATCGCGAAACTTCCACTGGATATGATAAAGATTGAGCGGTAAGTCTTTGTAGGATCTGACATAGGCGCGGAAAATCTCGGTGATCATTTCCTCATTCGTCGGACCAAAGAGCATGTCGCGATCACCACGATCCTTGATGCGCAACATCTCGTCGCCATAGGCGTCATACCGTCCGCTTTCGCGCCAAAGATCAGCGGACTGGATTGTCGGCATGAGGAGTTCGATTGCACCGGAACGATTCTGCTCCTCGCGAATGATGGCGCTTACCTTGTTCAGAATCCGCAGACCGGCCGGCAACCAGGCATAGATGCCCGCCGATTCCTGGCGTATAAGACCTGCCCGCAACATCAGGCGGTGGGAGACGATTTCCGCCTCCTTGGGGTTTTCTTTCAGGATGGGTAAAAGGTAACGGGAAAGCCGCATGGAGAATCACCAAATTGAACATCGCCTGAGTGCTTTAAGAATCAGGCAAAACCAAGTGCAAAGTGATGTTTCTTTACCGGCTTCCCGGTGGATTGGGAACCCGTAATGCCAAATGAAACGGGTGGGGATTTATAAGAGATTCACTGCCTTGCTGGATTTGTAAGCAAAAAATGACAAGAACGAATATTTTTCGTGACATTTCGCAGGCAGTCCGCTATTTTTTTAATCATAAGGAGAAAGTAAGAATATTTCTGCTTTCCTACGCGGTCAAAGTCTTGGGAGGATGTGACCTAGGCGCGGTTTTCCGCAGCCGCCACGCAAGTGGATTTGGTCAGACGCGATCTTTAAAATGCAAGGTGAAAGCCTTGCATTTTTTTTGTCTGAATTTGTCGAATCAATACGTTGCTGTATTTTCTTGAAGTAACATATAACTTGCCTCTTGGTGCTTCAGCTTCCAACACTTCATTGTAAATAAAATTGCGGTAGGAACGATGTGAGAGATTACTGGCGCGCGCCGCATCCAATTCCATTAGCAAGCTAATTTGATTTTTTTCGTGGCGAGTAATTCTAACTGGCGAAATTCAGTCCAGTTGCGGGAAAAAAACCGGCAGATCGTTTACTCCGTAGCCCAGCACCTCATTCACGACATAGAAGATGGCAAATATGATTGTGGCCACAATCGTCGTCAGCAGGAAAACCCGGCCCATCCGGTGCTTGTGCGGTGCGCTCGGTGTTGTTCCCAGCGTCACATCGTCTTCGTCGGCCTGCGTGCGAAGGCCAATTGGCAGCATTGTGAAAAGAGTGAGCCACCAAAATATGAAATACACCGCCATTGCTGTCGCGATTGGCATTCTTATTCTTGCTCCAGTTCAATCAGCGTTCCGCTAAAATCCTTCGGGTGAAGAAAAACAACGGGCTTGCCGTGCGCGCCGATCTTCGGTTCGCCATCACCAAGGATGCGCGCACCCTGCTTTTTTAACCGATCGCGCGCCGCGTGGATATCGGGCACTTCGTAGCAGACATGGTGCATACCGCCTGACGGGTTTTTGGCCAGAAATGCGGCAATGGGCGAGTCCGCGCCCAACGGTTCCAGCAATTCAATCTTGGTATTGCCAACATCGATGAAGACGACGGTGACGCCATGTTCCGGCAAAGCTTGCGGCTGTGTCAGTTTTGCCCCAAGCGTATCGCGATAAATCACGGACGCTACCTCCAGGTCAGGCACGACGATCGCGACATGATTGAGACGTCCCAGCATGGGCGTTTCCTTATGGGCGGGTCACGAAAACCGTAACCACCGGCTTTTTACCCCAGACCTCATTGGCCGCGGCGCGAACTGCCCGGCGCACTGCTTCGCGCACCATGGCAATATCCTTGCGTTTTTCACGCGGAATACTTTGCACCGCACTCACCGCCGCATCGTACAGCAGATCCTCGAGCAGCTCACCTTCGGCGTCATTTTCCGGAAGCCCGATCGGAACGATCTCAGGGTCCTCCATGATGTTGAATTTCTCGTCAAGCAGCATCGAAACCGCAACATGTCCGACATAGGAAAGCTTGCGGCGATCGACGATGCCGACCTCTTCCTCATCACCGATGAGCTTGCCGTCCTTGTACCACCGGCCAATCGGAGCTTGATCAATGATTTCCGCCTTACCCGGCGCAAGACGCAAAACGTCGCCATTGCGCACCTGAGGCACTTCCGGAATTCCCGCCATCGCCGCCAGCGAACCCTGTCCGACCAGATGTGCGGCCTCGCCATGCACAGGTACGAGGATGCGTGGACGCACCCACTCGTACATGCGCTTCAATTCATTGCGGCGCGGATGACCGGAGACGTGAACCAATTGATCGCCGTCGGAAATGATGTGGATGCCCTGCTCGATCAACAGATTCTTCGTATCGATAATCGGTTTTTCGTTACCGGGAATCGGGCGCGAAGAATAGATCACCGTATCGCCTGCCGATAATGCAACGTTGCGCATTTCGTCGCGCGCGAGCTTGGCAAGCGCCGCGCGCGGCTCGCCTTGGCTGCCAGTCAAGACGATCACCATGTTTTCGCGCGGTATATAGCCGTAGTCGTCCTCGGACAGGAATTCGGGAACGCCATCGAGATAGCCAAGCTCGCTCGCCACATCGATCATGCGCTTCATCGATCGGCCAAGAACCAGCGTTTGCCTGCCGGCATCGCGCGCCGCTAAAGCTATCGAGCGAATGCGCCCGACATTCGATGAGAACGTTGTTATCGCAACCCGGCCGCGGGCATTTTCTATGATCTCACGCAAGCTTTCGCCTACCTCGCGCTCGGATGGGGACTCACCATCGCGCAAGGCATTGGTAGAATCGCACATCATCGCGAGCACGCCCTCGTCGCCGAGTGCGCGAAACCGCGCTCCATTGATGAGCGGTCCGAGCGAAGGTTCCGGATCCATCTTCCAGTCGCCAGTATGAATGACCGTACCCAGCGGTGTCTTGATCGCCAGCGAAACGGGCTCGGGAATCGAGTGCGTCACGGCAATCGCTTCGAACTCGAATGGACCCACGTTAAAAGCTTCACCCGCCCGGTAGATCGTTACAGGAATATTCGGTGCACCAGGTTCCGACTGGCGCTTGGCAGCAAGCAGACCTGCCGCGAAGGGCGTCGCATAAACGGGAACGTTCAGTAAGGGCCAAAGGTCAAGCAACGCACCGTAATGATCCTCGTGGGCATGCGTAATGACAATGCCCTTGAGATTGTGGCGTTCCGCTTGCAGGAAACGAATATCCGGCAACACCAGATCAGCGCCTGGAAGGTCGGGGCCGGCAAAGCTCACGCCCATATCGACTACAACCCATTCGCGTTTATGCGCAGGACCATAGCCGTACATTGCCAGGTTCATCCCGATCTCGCCGACACCACCTAGGGGCAGGAAAACAAGTTCTGCTTGATCGGAATTGGCCATTTATACTCCTAAACTAAAATCTACTCAGCGCTTGCCGATGCCACTGCACCAAAATGAACATCGCCAGCGGCAATCTTTATCCGTTCGCCCTCATTGTCGCGAATAACAAAGCGGCAATCTTCATCAATAGTCTCGAATATACCACGCAGCACCGCTCCGTCGACTCGGACGGCGACTTCGCTGCCCACGCCTGCCGCCCGTGCAAGCCAGCGCTTGCGAATCTCGGCTAGTCCACGGCCTTCGCTCCAGAGTCTGCTGTTTTCTTCCCATGCATCTGACAAGGCTAGAAAAAGCGTTTCTGCATCGCAATTTGCGCCGAGCTTCACCAACGAAGTGGCTGGGTAAGGAACATCGTCGGGGTAGACGACTACATTGACCCCGATACCAACAACGATCGCCAAGCGACTATCTGGCAGTTGTGTCGATTCCAAAAGAATGCCCGCAAGCTTTGCACCGTCTGCCAAAAGATCGTTCGGCCATTTCAGCTCAACCCGTAAAGCCGATTTACCGCGTCCGGTATGTCCCGCTCCATCGATGCCGACTTTGAATGTTGCTGATACAGGACAGACAGCGTCCAACGCATCAGCAAGTGAGAGCCCGGCAACGAAGCCCAATGTAGCCGCGGTCTTCAGCTCGAAGTTGCCCGTCAGCAAAAGTGACGCGGCAAGATTGCCATGTGAGGTCGCCCAGGCACGTCCTCGCCGTCCGCGACCGCTCTCCTGCTGTTTGGAGACGATCCAAAGTTTTCCGGGATCGCCTGCCTGCGCACGTTCCAATGCCACGGCGTTGGTTGAGCCGATCGTATCGAATGCCTCCAGCCGAAAGCCGTCTTGCTCTGCCAGAGGCGAAAGTGAGAATCCCATCGGGCTCCTAGAAAAACGTCTTGGCGGCGGCGTTGGCAAACGTGCTGACCGGTCCGCCGACCAGGACGTAGAATAGCACCAGCAGGCCGGATACACCAAGAACGAGGCGCAACTCGCCCGCCATGGGAACGAAAGCGCCGACTGGCTCGTCGAACCACATGATCTTGATGATGCGCAGATAGTAAAACGCACCGACGACCGATGCCACGATACCGATAATAGCCAGCGCATAAAGGTTGGCCTGCATGGCTGCAAGGAAGGTATACCATTTGCCCCAGAACCCAGCGAGCGGGGGAATACCGGCCAACGAGAACATCAGGATCGTAAGGATGGTCGCCATGATCGGGTTCGTCCGTGACAAGCCGGCAAGATCGCCGATCAACTCGACATTGCCTTCCTTGCGACGCATGGCAAGAATAAAGGCGAACGTGCCAAGTGTAGTGACCAGATAGATCAGCATATAGATCGCAACACCGCGGACACCCACCAGTGTACCGGCGGAGAGCCCGACAAGCGCATAGCCCATGTGGCTGATCGATGAATAGGCCATAAGACGCTTGATATTGCGCTGGCCAATAGCAGCGAATGCACCAAGAACCATAGATGCGATAGCAATAAACACGATGATCTGCTGCCAATCATGGGTGATAGGCTGGAAGGTCTCAACGGCAACACGTGTAAACAAAGCCATGGCGGCCATTTTAGGTGCAGTCGCAAAGAAGGCGGTGACCGGCGTAGGCGCCCCCTCATAAACGTCCGGTGTCCACATGTGGAACGGTACCGCCGAAATCTTGAAGGCAAGACCCGCAAAGATGAATACGAGGCCAAACACAACGCCAAGCTGCCGCTCTGAGCTGCTTAGTGCCTGTGCAATGGCTTCAAAACCGGTGTGGCCTGTAAAGCCGTAAACCAGAGAAATGCCGTATAGCAGCATGCCCGAAGAGAGCGCACCGAGAACGAAATATTTGAGGCCAGCTTCCGTCGAGCGCGCGCTGTCACGGTTGATGGCAGCGACGACATAAAGTGCAAGCGACTGTAGTTCCAGACCGAGATAGAGCGATAGCGTGTCATTGGCCGAAATCATCAGCAGCATGCCGAGCGTCGCCAGAAGGGCCAGGATCGGGAACTCGAACTTGTCGAACTTCTCTGATTTGGCAAAACCGACCGACATGACAAGCGTCACTATAGATCCGACCAGGGTCAAGACCTTCATGAAGCGAGAAAATGGATCGCTGACGAAAGCGCGCCCGAAGACGTGACCGTCCTGCGGGAACAGAACGACAAGCGCTAGCGCCACGAGCAAGATGGCTACCGTAAGACTGTTGACAAGCGAATAGGCCCGCTCCCCAGAGAACGCCCCGATCATCAGTAGCGCCAGTGCGCCCACCGTTATCAGGAGCTCAGGAGCCATAAGCGTCAGATTGGCAATCATGTCGGTCTGCATCGGCCTTGGCCTCTTCCTGCTATTTCAACGCCAGTGTGGCGGCTGAGGACAGCGCGTTGTTATACTGATTGATCAGTGCGTGTACGGAACTGGCCGTCGCATCGAAGATAGGCATCGGATATACACCGTAGAAAATGGTGAGAACTACCAACGGGTAAATAACTGCCTTTTCACGCAGCGACATATCCAGGAGCGACTTCAGGCTTTCCTTGTCCAATGCTCCGAATATGACGCGCCGATAGAGCCAAAGCGCGTAGGCGGCCGAGAAGATGACGCCACTCGTTGCAAACAGGGCAACCCAGGTGTTCACACGGAAAACGCCAAGCAGTGTCAAAAATTCACCGATAAATCCCGAAGTGCCAGGAAGACCAACGTTGGCCATGGTGAAGATCATAAACACGACTGCATATTTCGGCATGTTGTTTACAAGGCCGCCATAGGCCGCGATCTCGCGCGTATGGGTTCTGTCGTAGACAATACCTACACAGAGAAACAGCGCGCTGGATACCAGGCCGTGTGAGAGCATCTGGAATATTGCGCCCTGAATGCCCTGCTCGTTGGCTGCGAAGATGCCCATCGTAACGTAGCCCATGTGGGCAACGGATGAATAGGCAATCAGCTTCTTTATATCTTGCTGCGCCAGCGCAACGAGCGATGTGTAAATGATGGCGACCACGGAGAGCGTATAGATCAGCGGTGCAAAATCGGCCGAAGCATTCGGGAACATGGGAAGGGAGAAACGTATGAAACCGTATCCACCAAGCTTCAACAGGATGCCGGCCAGAATGGCGGACGCCGCCGTCGGCGCTTCAACGTGGGCATCCGGCAACCAAGTGTGCACCGGCCACATTGGCATCTTCACAGCAAATGAGGCGAAGAAGGCGAACCATAACCAGGTCTGCATCGACGCGGGAAACTTGTAGGCAAGCAAGGTCGGAATATCTGTCGTACCGGCCTGCCAGTACATCGCCATGATAGCAAGCAGCATCAGCACCGAGCCGAGCAAGGTATAAAGGAAGAATTTGAAGCTGGCATAGACGCGCCTCTTACCACCCCAGACACCGATAATGATGAACATCGGCACGAGAACAGCTTCGAAAAACACGTAGAACAGCACGATATCGAGCGCACAGAACACGCCAATCATCAGCGTTTCGAGAACCAGAAACGCGATCATATACTCCTTGACGCGTGTCTGGATCGCTTCCCAGCTAGCCAGAATGCATAGCGGCATCAGGAATGTGGTGAGGATGACGAACAGCATTGAAATGCCGTCGACGCCCATATGATAGGAAATTCCGGAGTCGAGCCAAGCAGCCTTCTCGACAAACTGAAAGCCGGCTTGGCCATTGTCGAAATAGTACCAGATCGGCAATGAGAGCAGGAACGTAATGATCGTCGTCCACAGGGTCACATTGCGTATGTTGCGGCGTGCAGCATCGCTATCGTCCCGGATCATCAGGACAAGTAAGGCACCGACCAATGGCAGGAAGGTAACAGTCGAGAGAATTGGCCAGTCGGTCATCAGAAATTGCTCCCGAGCATCATCCACGTGACGAGTGCGGCGACCCCGATGAGCATCGCGAACGCATAATGATAAAGGTAACCGGATTGCAGGCGAACCACCCGGTTGGTGACGTCAACCACACGTGCGGAAATTCCGTCCGGACCATGCCCGTCGATCAGCCAGCCATCGCCCTGCTTCCACAGGAATCGGCCAAGTGCCTTTGTCGGACGCACGAACAGGAAGTCGTAGAGCTCATCAAAATACCACTTGTTGAGCAGGAACTGGTAAAGGCCGGGATGCTGTGCGGCGAGCCGTCTCGGTGTCTCGGGTGAGCGAATATAGAAGTACCAGGCAACGATGAACCCTACCGCCATTGCAAGGAAGGGCGACATCGCCACCAGGAATGGCACGTGATGATGCTCTTCGAGGATTTCGTTTTCCGGCCCCGTGAAGATCGCACCCTTCCAGAATTCGGCATATTCATGACCGAAGAAATACTCACGGAATATAACACCGGCGAACAGCGCGCCCGCCGCCAGAATGAACAGCGGAACCAGCATGACATAGGGTGACTCATGCACATGATGCATCACGTCGTGGCTGGCGCGTGGCTTGCCGTGGAAAGTCATGAAAATCAGACGCCATGAATAGAAGCTGGTGAAGATCGCCGCGACGACAAGAAGGATAAAGGCGTAACTGGCCATAGGGCTGTGCGACGCGAACGCGGATTCGATAATCATGTCCTTCGAGAAGAACCCTGCCGTACCGATAAGTGTCCCTGGAATACCCAATCCTGTCAGGGCAACAGTCCCGACGATCATCATCCAGTAGGTTTTGGGGATCAACGTGCGAAGACCGCCCATATGGCGCATGTCCTGCTCATCGGAAACGGCGTGAATAACGGAACCTGCACCAAGGAACAGCAGCGCCTTGAAGAAAGCGTGTGTGAACAGGTGGAAGATGCCGGCACCGTAAGCACCGAGACCCAAGGCAACGAACATGTACCCGAGCTGCGAACAGGTCGAGTAAGCGATCACGCGCTTGATATCGTTCTGCACGAGGCCAACAGTTGCGGCAAAGAACGCTGTGGTTGCGCCGATGAATGTCACAAAAATCAACGCAGTATGCGACAATTCAAAGATTGGCGACAGGCGGGCAACCATGAATACGCCGGCCGTGACCATGGTTGCTGCATGGATGAG
The DNA here is from genome assembly GCF_020164455.1 of Phyllobacterium chamaecytisi. Taxonomy (GTDB): domain Bacteria; phylum Pseudomonadota; class Alphaproteobacteria; order Rhizobiales; family Rhizobiaceae; genus Phyllobacterium; species Phyllobacterium chamaecytisi. The sequence goes on along the minus strand of NZ_JAIQWW010000001.1, from coordinate 659,446 downwards.
CGCAGAGACCGGTGTCGGGCCTTCCATGGCGTCCGGCAACCAGGTGTGCAGGAGGAACTGTGCAGACTTACCCATCGCACCCATAAAGAGCAGCAGGCAGGCAATAGTGATCGCACCCTGTTTGTCGAGGGTATAGCCAAGGAAGTTCAGGACAGTCTGACCACTCTCAGCGGCACCCTCTGCCGGAAGATACTGCGCAGCGGAAGCAAAAAGCGTGTCGAACTGAACCGTATCGAAAAGCACAAACAGCGAGAATATGCCGAGCAGGAAGCCAAAATCGCCGATGCGGTTGACAACGAAGGCTTTGATGGCCGCTGCATTTGCCGAAGGTTTCTTGAACCAGAAGCCGATCAAAAGATAGGAAGCAAGGCCGACACCTTCCCAACCGAAGAACATCTGGACCAGATTATCGCCGGTCACCAGCATCAACATGGCGAAGGTGAAGAGTGAAAGATAGGCGAAGAAGCGTGGCCGATCCGGATCATGGTGCATGTAGCCGATCGAATATGTATGGACCAGCGCCGAGACAGTGTTGACGACAACCAGCATTACCACGGTCAGCGTATCGATGCGGAGCGCCCAGTCGAAGCTTAACGAACCCGACTCGACCCAGTGTGCAACTGGAATCTTGAACGCCTCGCCATGACCAAGTGCGACGGTCGCAAACGCAATCCAGGACAGGACCGCGCATACGATCAACAAGCCGGTCGTAACATATTCGCTCGCCTTCGCACCGATCGATGAGCCGAAAAGGCCAGCAATCAAAAAGCCAAGTAGCGGAAGGAAGACAATCGCCAGATACAGCATGCCCTCGTCAACCTTTCATCATGTTGACGTCTTCCACCGCAATCGACCCGCGATTGCGATAGAACACGACGAGAATAGCAAGACCGATCGCTGCTTCTGCAGCGGCAACGGTCAAGACAAACAGTGCAAACACCTGGCCGACCAAATCGCCCAGAGCAGCGGAAAACGCTACGAAATTGAGGTTAACTGCAAGCAGGATCAATTCGACCGACATCAGAATGATGATGACGTTCTTCCTGTTAAGGAAGATGCCGAAGATCCCGAGCGTAAACAGCAGGGCAGAAACAGTCAGATAGTGTGCGATACCGATTTCCATCATGACACCTCTGTCAGGCCCTTGCCTGTTTCAACTTGTTTGACCTCGATGGCCGTTGCCGGCGTACGTGCGACCTGCTCTGAAACGTTCTGTCGTTTGATGTTCGGTTTGTGACGAAGCGTCAATACAATCGCGCCAATCATCGCAACGAGAAGGACGAGACCAGCAATCTGGAAGAAGTAAACGTAGTCTGTATAGAGAATGTCGCCGAGCGCCGCCGTATTGGTGCGCGTCGCTACGTCAGGCGTTGGCTGGAATGCCACTGTTCCCAGTTTCGGTGCAAAGACCGATCCGCCCAGAACGATAATCAGTTCAGCAGCAAGGATCAGACCGACGAGTGCGCCGATAGGTGCATATTGCAGCGCGCCGCTTTTCAATTCAGCGAAATCGACATCAAGCATCATGACAACGAAGAGGAACAGAACCGCGACCGCCCCAACATAAACGACCAAAAGGATCATCGCCAGGAACTCGGCGCCGGTCAAAAGGAACAAACCTGCCGCATTGAAAAATGCGAGGATCAAGAACAACACGGAGTGCACAGGATTGCGAGCCGCAATCACCATGAACGCACTGGCGACGGTTATGAAGGCGAAGAGATAAAAAAACGCCGCCGCGATACCTGTCAGCATGGGTTCCCCCGATTTCCATTCCGGCAGGGCTTTCCTGCCATTTCTAACTTCGTCTTACAGCAATTCCGGGCGGGAAACCGGTTCCCACTTCCCCGAGATTGCTCTGATGCGATTCACGCGATTTCCGCGCGTTCGCAGCCTCTTAGCCCATGTTCCGGTCCGATAGAAGCTATCGTCCCAAGGACACAAGCGCGCACGCATTTTTACCGGTAAGGCGCGTCCATTGCGATGTTGCGCGCCAGTTCCCGCTCCCAGCGATCGCCGTTAGCAAGCAGCCGGTCCTTATCGTAGTAAAGTTCCTCACGGCTCTCCGTGGCGAACTCGAAGTTCGGTCCCTCGACAATGGCATCTACTGGGCATGCCTCTTGGCAAAAGCCGCAATAGATGCACTTCACCATGTCAATGTCATAACGCACGGTGCGGCGCGTTCCGTCGTTGCGGCGCGGGCCCGCTTCGATCGTTATGGCCTGCGCCGGGCAGATCGCTTCGCAGAGCTTGCAGGCGATGCAACGCTCTTCGCCATTGGGATAGCGGCGCAGCGCATGCTCACCGCGAAAGCGCGGGCTGAGCGGACCCTTCTCGTAAGGATAATTCAAGGTCGCCTTCGGAGCGAAGAACTGCCGCATCGACAGGAAGAACGCCCCGACGAATTCCAGAAGCAGGAGCGATTTGGCAGCTTGTGCCAAGGAACCAGTATTCGAGCTCATGGCGTAAGACCCGTGATTTTAAGGAAGGCCGCAGTGGCGATGACCATGAAGATCGAGATTGGCAGGAATACCTTCCAACCAAGACGCATCAGTTGGTCGTAGCGATAGCGCGGAACGAATGCTTTTACCATGGCGAACATGAAGAAGCAGAAGAACAGCTTGAGGAGGAACCAGACTACCCCCGGCACCCAATTAAGGAACCACACATCAACTGGTGGCAGCCAACCGCCCAAGAACATGATGGTCATCAGCGCGCACATCAGCGTAATCGCAACGTATTCGCCAAGGAAGAACAACAGGAAGGCGGTAGACGAATATTCGATCATGTGGCCGGCGACCAGTTCCGATTCCGCCTCTACGAGATCGAAGGGCGGACGGTTGGTTTCTGCCAGTGCCGAGATGAAGAAGATGATGAACATCGGGAACAGACCGAGCCAGTGCCAATCCAGAAATGAGCTTGGCAGTCCGACAATTGTGCCTAAACCATCCCTCTGCGAATTGACGATATCTGTCAGGTTCAATGAACCGACGCAAAGCAGAACAGTGACGATGACGAAGCCGATAGAAACTTCGTAAGACACCATCTGCGCTGCAGAACGCAAAGCGCCGAGAAAAGGATACTTCGAATTCGACGCCCAACCGGCCATGATCACGCCGTAAACTTCGAGCGAAGAAATGGCGAGGACATAAAGAATGCCAACGTTAACATTGGCGACCGCCCAGCCCTCGTTGACGGGGATAACCGCCCACGCTGCCATGGCAAGTACCGACGAGACAAGCGGCGCCAGCAGGAAAATCCCCTTGTTGGCGCCGGATGGAATGATCGGCTCCTTGACGACGAACTTTAGAAGATCAGCGAACGACTGCAGCAGACCGAATGGCCCAACAACGTTTGGTCCCCGACGCAGCTGAACTGCCGCCCAGATTTTGCGATCCGCATAAAGCAGGTAGGCTATGATCAGCAGCATCACGACCAGCATCAGAAGTGATTTTCCGAGGATGATCAGCAGCGGCAGGATATAGGTTGCGAAAATTTCTTCCATGTCAGTTATCTTCTCCGCCTACTCGGCCGCCTGCTTGAAGCCACTCTTGGCAAGCGCGGAACATTCGGCCATGACGGCTGATGCGCGTGCTATTGGATTGGTCAAGTAGAAATCCTTCACCGGCGATACAAAGGCAGTTTTCTCAACAGAACCAGATGCATTCGCCAGCTTCCTGATATCTGCAGGGTCGCCGGCCTCGATGTGATCGATCATGGCAAGATGCGGATACTCCGCGTAGAGGACGGAACGCAAGGCCGTCAGCGAGTCGAATGGCAATTTCTTTCCGAGAACATCCGACAACGCCCGCAGGATCGCCCAATCTTCCTTGGCATTACCCGGTGCAAACCCAGCACGATTGGTCATCTGCACGCGACCTTCCGTGTTGACATACGTACCAGACTTCTCGGTATATGCCGCACCGGGCAGGATTACGTCGGCGTTATGTGCGCCCTGATCGCCATGAGTTCCGATATAAACTGTGAAGGCTTTGCTTCTCTTTTCCCAGTTCAGTTCGTCGGCGCCGAGAAGGAACAGCACATCAAGCGCACCCTTCATCTCCGCGACTGTCTTGCCGTTTGTCCCCGGCACAAACCCGATGTCGAGCGCACCAACCCGGCTAGCAGCCGTATGAATGACACCAAAGCCGTTCCATTCGGCGCTGAGCGCGCCGGTGTCGGCGGCAATCTTGGCCGCAAGACCGAGCACGGACGCGCCGTCTGTACGGGATAGAGCGCCCTGCCCTATGATCACCATTGGGTTCTGGGCTTTCTTCAGCACAGACAGGAACTTCAGAGAACCGTTGGTGAGATCTACCAGGGTCTCGGCACCGCTCCCAAGGTACTCGTATTTGTAGCGGAGATCAGCCTGCTCTCCTATCACCGCAATTGGCGTTCCAGCAGCCCGCCAACGCTTGCGGATGCGAGTATTAAGCAATGAAGCTTCGAAACGTGGATTGGAGCCGATAATCAGGATCGCGTCAGCGAGTTCGATGCCATCGATTGCTGGGTTGAATATATAGGACGCGCGTCCATTAGCAGTATCGAGGACAGAACCATCCTGCCGTGCATCAATATTTTCGGATCCAAGCGATTGCATCAGCAGCTTTAGAGCGTACATTTCCTCGACGGTTGCGAGATCACCGGCGATAGCGCCGATCTTGCTGCCCTTCGTCTTGGTGACGGCGGCTTTGATGGCCTCAAAGGCTTCCGGCCAACTTGCAGCTACCAGGCGACCGGCCTTCCGGACATAGGGTCGATCAAGGCGCTGGGTACGCAAACCGTCCCAGATGAAGCGAGTCTTGTCGGAAATCCATTCCTCGTTCACCTGCTCATTGACGCGCGGCATGATGCGCATCACTTCACGGCCCCGCGTATCGACCCGGATAGCCGAGCCGACCGCATCCATCACATCGATGGACTCGGTCTTGTTCAGCTCCCACGGACGCGCCTGGAATGCGTATGGCTTGGAAGTCAGTGCGCCGACCGGGCAAAGGTCGATTACGTTACCCTGTAATTCGGACGTCATTGCATGCTCGAGATATGTGGTGATCTCGGCGTCCTCGCCGCGACCGATCAGACCAAGCTCGGAAATGCCTGCAACCTCTGTTGTAAAGCGAACGCAGCGCGTGCAATGAATGCAGCGCGTCATGATCGTCTTGACGAGCGGACCGATGTATTTGTCTTCAACGGCGCGCTTGTTTTCCTTGTAGCGCGATGAATCAACGCCGAAGGCCATTGCCTGATCCTGCAGATCGCATTCGCCGCCCTGATCGCAGATCGGGCAATCAAGCGGATGATTGATGAGCAGGAACTCCATCACGCCCTCACGGGCCTTCTTGACCATCGGTGTATTGGTGAAAATCTCCGGCGTCTCACCATTGGGACCAGGGCGCAGGTCGCGCACGCCCATCGCGCAGGATGCAGCCGGCTTGGGCGGCCCGCCCTTCACTTCGATCAGGCACATGCGGCAATTGCCGGCGATCGACAAGCGCTCATGAAAACAGAACCGTGGCACCTCTGAACCAGCCGTTTCCGCAGCCTGCAGAAGCGTGTAGTGATCCGGTACCTCGATTTCTTTACCGTCGACTTTGATCTTCGCCATTATTCTTCTCCGGCACGGTTGGCCGATTCATAAGCTTCAAACAGGTCTTTCACAGAAACGCCATTGATGATCATTCCTGCGAGCAAGGCGCTCTCAATCTTCACATTGCTCATGTTAACATTTCTGAACAACACATTGGAAAGATTGGCATCCTCAATCTTTGAATTGCTCAAATTCACCTTTTCAATCACGGCAGCGGACAGATTGACGTTGTGAAAACGGGTATTCGACAAATTCACGTCATCAAATTTGGAATTGGCAACGCTTGCGTCGCGCACATCAAGTACGTCACGTGTCGCATGCATCTCCATCACTCACCTGCTCCGTTCGACATCACGAGACCATTTGCCTGTCCCACCCAGTCGTCACGAGAAATTCGCCCGCCAAGTTTGAGCTGATCGTCAACCTTGGCTAAATCATCGACCGTCCATGCCGCTATTTGAGCATAAGTCCGAATACCCATGCCATTCAGAACCTGTTCAAGCTTGGGACCTACGCCGGAAATGCGCTTTAGATCATCTGCGCTCTCTGATGCAGTCGCAACGGCATGAGCCAATGGATTGGTTGCGATCGAGATGTTCATTTTATTTGCAGGCATTTTTCCAATTGAAACGGGCGCCTTTTCCTTGATTGTCCCAGCTTTCTTGCGGATGATCGTCTTCAGCGCATCTATATCAGGCGAAGGTTGCGGCTCGGCTACACGCGATTGGCCGGGTACAGCGGTCAACCTTGTATTCATGTCGAATGCACTTGCCATTGCACCGGCCCAGAAACCCCATATCTGGCTGGCGACACCAAAGCCAAGCGCAGAAGCCGCTGCCGCTGCGCCAAGCTGAGGTGTCAGCAAATTCGCCGCTGGCAACACATGCTTTGGCATCAATGCTGTCCAATCAACGCTGGAGTTCTTGATTTCGGTATCTGACATCGTCCCTTCACCTATTCCGCAGCAACAAGCACTGGGCTTGCGGCTGCGTTGCGTGAAAATTCGTCGATTCGGCGTTCGATCTCCGGACGGAAATTGCGGATGAGACCCTGGATGGGCCATGCAGCAGCATCACCAAGAGCGCAGATCGTGTGACCTTCGATCTGCTTGGTAACGTCAAGCAGCATGTCGATTTCACGTTTCTGAGCGTTGCCCGTAACCATGCGTTCCATCACGCGCCACATCCAGCCAGTTCCTTCACGGCATGGCGTGCACTGGCCACAGCTCTCATGCTTGAAGAAGTAGGACAAGCGCGCAATCGCGCGGACAATATCGGTCGATTTATCCATGACGATGACAGCGGCTGTACCGAACGACGATTTGACGTTGCGCAGTCCGTCGAAATCCATCGGGCAGTCCATGATATCTGCCGCCGTTACCACGGGGCAGGATGCACCGCCCGGAATAACGGCCAGCAGATTGTCCCAACCGCCGCGAATGCCGCCTGCATGCTTCTCGATCAGCTCACGGAAGGGAATGCCCATGGCTTCTTCGACTGTGCAGGGATTGTTGACGTGTCCGGACACCATGAACAGCTTGGTGCCGACATTGTTCGGACGACCAATGCTGGAGAACCATGCCGCACCGCGACGCAGGATCGTCGGAGCCACTGCAATGGACTCGACATTGTTTACTGTGGTCGGGCAGCCATAAAGACCCATATTGGCCGGGAATGGCGGCTTCAGGCGCGGCTGACCCTTCTTGCCTTCCAGGCTTTCGAGCAGAGCCGTCTCTTCGCCGCAAATATAAGCGCCTGCGCCATGATGGACGAAAATATCGTAGTCCCAGCCATTCTTGTTGTTCTTACCAATAAGACCCGCATCGTAGCATTCGTCGATAGCGATCTGCAGCGCTTCACGCTCGCGAATATACTCGCCGCGCACGTAAATGTAGCAAGTATGGGCAGCCATGGCGAAACCGGCAATCAGGCAGCCTTCGATCAGCGTATGCGGATCGTGCCGCATGATATCGCGGTCCTTGCAGGTGCCTGGCTCGGATTCGTCGGCATTGATGACGAGATAATGCGGACGTCCGTCGCTTTCCTTCGGCATGAATGACCATTTGAGACCGGTCGGAAAGCCGGCGCCACCGCGCCCGCGCAAGCCCGAGGCCTTCATTTCGTTGATGATCCAGTCACGGCCTTTGGCAATAATGCCCGCAGTGCCATCCCAGTGGCCGCGCGACATCACGCCCTTCAACGACTTGTCGTGAATGCCGTAAATATTATTGAAGATGCGGTCCTTATCAGCAAGCATTTCGCACCGGTCCTACTCTCTTCGTCCATTCTTGTGGATGCGAAATCTGCATCCACCAATCCATTTATCTCGGCTTCTTGCCGAAAACCTTGATGTACTCGGCCTCGCCGCCCTTGGCCAAGGCCTTGGCTTGCTTGACCCAGTCGTCTCGCTCAATGCGACCGCCGAACTTCATATAGCTGTCGACCCAGTCGCGCTCGGCTTTCTTCCACGCCGCAACCTGCGCGAACGTATAGATGCCAAGCTCGTGCAGGAGGATTTCGAACTTCGGACCGACGCCAGAGATCATCTTGAGATCATCGACAAGCGCAGGTTTTTCGATACCGGCAGGACGATCCCTGTCTTCCAGCGAAACCAGCTTCACCGGAGCTTTGATCGTCTGCACTGCAGGCTTCTCGCCCAGTGAGCCTTCGGCCAATGGGGGATTCTTGATTGTCCGCGCGGCAGGTGCAGCAGCAGCAGCTGGCTTCGAAGTCGCCTCTTCCGCTGCTTTGCTCGTCTTCACCTTGGATGGTGATCTGATCGCGGCATTGGTTACTTCATCATGCGTAACAGGTTTACCAGCATTTGACGGCGGCACACTTGCCTTGTCCGAATTGGCAGCTTTCGCACGCTTGGGTTTTTCATCGTCATTAAGCGAAGTCAGGCCAGTCTGCGGTGCAGAGAAAATACGCTTGATTTGCGGTCCGACTGGTATGGAATCGCCCTTCCCGGCATCGAACGCATCGATGATTTCCTCGAGCCGTTCGGGCGTCAGATCCTCGTAAGTATCCTTGAACACCATGATCATCGGGGCGTTGACACAGGCGCCGAGGCATTCGACCTCTTCCCAGGACAGGGTGCCGGACTCGTTCAGCTGAAACTGGTCATGATGGATCTTGTGCTGGCAGACCTTTTTAAGATCTTCCGAGCCACGCAACATGCAGGGCGTCGTGCCACATACCTGGATATGAGCGCGGGTGCCCACTGGCTTCAACTGGAACTGCGTATAGAACGTCGCAACTTCGAGGACACGGATCAGCGGCATATCGAGCATGGTCGCGACATGTTCAATCGCCGCCTTGGTAACCCAGCCATCCTGTTCCTGCGCGCGCATCAACAGTGGAATGACTGCCGACTGTTCACGGCCCTTTGGATATTTCTTGATTGCAAGCTTTGCCCAAGCGCTGTTTTCGCGATTAAACGCGAACGCTGCTGGCTGGACGTTATCTTCTGCGAGACGGCGTACGGACATTAACGATCAACCTCACCAAATACGATATCGAGCGAGCCGAGGACGGCGGAAACGTCGGCTAGCATGTGGCCACGGCACATGAAATCCATGGCCTGAAGATGGGCAAAACCCGGCGCGCGTAGTTTGACGCGATAAGGCTTGTTGGAACCATCTGAAACGAGGAATACGCCAAACTCGCCCTTAGGTGCTTCAACAGCGGCATACACTTCACCTGCCGGCACGTGATAGCCTTCTGTGTAAAGCTTGAAGTGATGGATCAAGGATTCCATCGAACGCTTCATCTCGCTGCGTTTTGGCGGCACGATCTTGGCGGATGTATTGGAAACAGGCCCTACCCGCTCCTTGCCAAGCAGCTGCTCTACGCATTGGCGCATGATGCGAACGGACTGGCGCATCTCTTCCATGCGGATCAGATAGCGATCGTAGCAATCGCCATTCTTGCCGATCGGAATGTCGAATTCCATTTCCGAGTAGCACTCATAGGGCTGCGACTTGCGCAAATCCCATGCGGCGCCGGAACCGCGAACCATAACGCCAGAGAAGCCCCATGCCCAGGCATCTTCCAGCTTCACGACACCAATATCGACGTTGCGCTGCTTGAAAATGCGGTTCGGCGTAATCAGATCGTCGAGATTCTTCACCGTTTGCAAGAATGGATCACACCATTTGCCGATGTCCTCGATCAGCTGGTCCGGTAGATCCTGGTGAACGCCGCCCGGACGAAAATAAGCAGCGTGCATACGAGCACCGCAAGCGCGCTCGTAGAACACCATCAGCTTCTCGCGTTCCTCGAAGCCCCACAGCGGCGGCGTTAGCGCGCCTACGTCCAACGCCTGTGTCGTCACGTTCAAAAGATGCGACAGGATGCGGCCGATTTCCGAAAACAGAACGCGGATAAGCTGGCCGCGCTTTGGCACTTCAATCTCGAGCAGGCGCTCGACTGCTAGCGCATACGCGTGCTCCTGGTTCATCGGCGCGACATAATCGAGACGGTCGAGATAGGGCACTGCCTGCAGATAAGTCTTGGCTTCCATCAACTTTTCGGTGCCGCGATGGAGCAAGCCGATATGTGGATCAACACGCTCGACTACCTCACCGTCCAGTTCAAGCACAAGACGCAAAACGCCATGTGCGGCCGGATGTTGTGGGCCGAAATTGATGTTGAAGTTGCGGACGCTGTGTTCAGTCATGGGTAAATTCCCGGTGGGCTGCGTCAAATGTTATCGGCACGCTCAATTTGTCTTCGCCTTCTCATCGCCCGGGAGCACATAATCAGTGCCTTCCCAAGGGGACTGGAAGTCAAAATTGCGAAACTCCTGCCTCAGTTCGACCGGTTCATAGACAACGCGTTTGACCTCGTCGTCGTAGCGAACCTCAACGAAGCCGGTAAGCGGAAAGTCTTTACGCAACGGATGACCTTCGAAACCATAATCTGTAAGGATACGGCGAAGGTCCGGGTGACCCGAGAACAATACGCCGTAAAGATCGTAGGTCTCACGCTCGTACCAGTCCGCACCCAGATAAACCGGCGTCGCCGATGGTACTGGCGTATCCTCGTCGGTCGCTATCTTGACGCGTATGCGCAAGTTCTGACGCGGCGAAAGCAGATGGTAAACGACATCGAACCGCGCGGCGCGCGATGGATAGTCGACGCCACTGATGTCGATCAGCGAGATGAACTGGCACTGGGCATCATCACGCAGGAAAGTCAGTGTCGCGATGAGTTCGCTGACCTCGACATCAACAGTCAGTTCGCCATAGGCAAGCTCGACTGATTTGAGGGAGAGACCCGCCCTGTCTTTGAGATAGTTGCCAAGTTCACTCAATGCTTCTTCAGCCATCGCCGTGTCCTATCGCTCTATCGTGCCGGTGCGGCGAATTTTCTTTTGCAACATCAACACGCCATACAGAAGCGCCTCTGCAGTAGGCGGGCAACCCGGCACGTAGATGTCGACGGGAACGACGCGATCGCAGCCCCGCACCACAGAATACGAATAGTGGTAATAGCCGCCGCCATTGGCGCAAGAACCCATCGAAATCACATAACGCGGCTCGGGCATCTGGTCATAGACCTTGCGCAATGCCGGTGCCATCTTGTTGGTCAGCGTGCCGGCCACGATCATCACATCCGATTGGCGCGGTGACGCGCGTGGCGCAAAACCAAAACGCTCCGCGTCATAGCGCGGCATGGAGGTATGCATCATTTCAACCGCGCAGCATGCGAGGCCGAAAGTCATCCACATCAGTGAACCGGTACGCGCCCAGGTAACCAGTGCATCCGCCGAGGTAACAAGAAATCCCTTATCAGCGAGCTCATTGTTGATCTCGCCGAAGAAAGCATCGTCGGACCCAACCGGCTTGCCGGTGTTCGGATCCAGAATACCCCTTGGTTGTGGTGCTACGAGGGTAGTGTTGCTGTCGGTCAATCCCATTCCAGCGCTCCCTTTTTCCACTCATAAATAAAGCCGATCGTCAGGACGCCCAAGAAGGCCATCATCGACCAGAAACCGAACCAGCCAATCTTGCCGAAGGAGATTGCCCACGGGAACAGGAAGGCCACTTCCAGATCGAAGATAATGAACAAGATCGAAACGAGATAAAAGCGTACGTCGAACTTCATACGAGCGTCGTCGAAGGCGTTAAAGCCGCACTCATAGGCTGACAATTTCTCGGGGTCCGGCGCACTATATGCGACCAGAAAAGGCGCAACCAACAGTGCCAGACCGATTACCAGCGCTACCCCGATAAAGATAACGATGGGCAGGTAGGAACTTAACAACTCGTTCATGATCCGTCTTTTTCCGCCTTGTGAACTCAGGCTGACAAGAATGCCATGTTATGCACATGACTGCCACAAATACGCGACAGATCACACCATTCTTGAAGAGGGTGTGATAGGGCGAGGGTTAGCGCGTTAGTGCCATGCGCGCAAGTGCAACAAAAATCGTGACAACGCCTGTATATTGACTTCATCGGTTACCTGATTTGTCTGCAAACTGCCAAAATATGGCGTTTTTTCCTATATTACGCTTCAAAATCGCGTCGATTTGCTCTTTAGAACGATATTAATCTGCAACAGCCGTTCAGAGACCTGCAACACGAGCCTCTGACTGCGACATTCGGTCCTACAAACGATTTAAGTAGTGAATTGCGCTCCCTTCGGCGCCATTCGTTTTGGCTGAGCAAAGCCATGTCGTCAAAGACCAGCGAGCGGCTCCAGACTGAGCCGTTCCAGTTCGTCGGAGTTGAGTTTGGCTTGGTCCACCCTGCGGTCCAGAATCCATGAGCCAACAGCAACCAGAACGGCAATCACGGCGAGCGCCGATCCAACAAAAGGCAGGTTCTGGTAAGATACGCCCCAAGTCAGCGCCGCCCCGCCAATCCACGCGCCCGACGCATTGCCAACGTTGAACGCTCCCTGATTGAGCGTTGCCGCCAAATTTGGCGCTTCTTCAGCCGTCTCGACCACCCGCATTTGCAGTGGCGGAACGATGATGAAGGTCAGGACACCCCAAATGAAGACAACAACGATTGCAGCAACGGCATTGCCGCTGACTTCGGCAAAAATTGCGTGGATGAACATGAGCGCGACGAGCGTACCAATGACAGTCGGCATAAGCTTCCAATCGGCAAGTTTTCCGCCGATGATGTTGCCAACCGTCATACCTGCGCCAAAGAGCAAGAGCACCCACGTGACCGCCGATGTCGAAATCCCTGAGACGTCAGTCAGGATCGGCTTTATATAGGTGAACACGGCAAAGAGGCCGGCGGATGCCAGTGCCGAGATAAGCATGGCCAGCCAGACCTGCAATTTCCCGAGCACCTTGATTTCACTTATAAAGCCCCCACCCTTCTGGTCTTCCTTGGTCGCGGGGACAAGTAGAACGATGGCTATTACAGCAGCAATACCGATCGCCACCACCGCGTAGAAAGTTGCACGCCAGCCATAGACCTCCCCGAGCGCAGTTCCTGCCGGCACGCCGAGGATATTGGCAAGCGTCAAGCCTGCAAACATCAATGCGATAGCGCTGGCCCGCTTATGGCGGGGAACAAGATTCGCGGCCACCACTGAACCAATTCCGAAAAAGGCACCATGACCAAACGCAGTTACCACCCGTGCAACCATGAGCGTCCAGTAGTTGGGTGCAATCGCACAGAAGAGATTGCCGACGACAAACAGCATCGCCAATCCGATCAGCACTGACTTACGCGGCAGCGATGCCGTGGCGATCGCGATGATCGGGGCTCCGATGACAACGCCGAGCGCGTATCCGGTAACCAGCAGGCCCGCACTTGGAATGGACACGCCGAGATCGGCCGCTACTTCCGGTAGCAAGCCCATGATCACGAACTCGGTTGTACCGATACAGAATGAGGCTATGGCAAGGGCAAGAATCGGTAGGGGCATGAGGCGACCGCGCGTCTGGAGGAAGAACGATGCTGCATACAGTCGAAATGTTTCACAATTGATTTTTGTGCAACGCAGCAATGCATTTACGCGGGTTCTAGCTGATCGGATATGAAATGCGTTTTAGTTTTGATCTTAGCAAAATCCTCATTCTTCAGATGGACACTCATGTTAATCTAACAGCCAGGTGCTCCATGACCCCTTACTTGCTACCATGCCTAGTGTCGTTCTGCCTGACGTATGTGCTGCTTTATCTCGTGAGCACATACGGCAATTCTCTGTTCGGCAAAAACGGCAAAAGGTGAACCATTACGGGCGCAAAAGTGCTGCGATCTTATGGTTTTGATCCGCAATATTCCATGAGCGCGCGCTTATCCTGCAACTCTGCATTCATGATGCCTTCAAAAGCGCGGATGTGCCGATCAACTACCCTTTGCGGTAGCGATGTCTCTTCAAGCGATTGCCGATAGCTGCTATATACCAGGCTCTTCGGAAACAGGTGATCGCCGCACATTTCGTACGAGCCCCGAGCCAAGGCAGCATAGGCGATATAGTCGGCATTCCTACGCGTGATGCCGTCTGCAACCATCTCCCGGATATGGACTTCGAACTTTTCCTTAAACAGGATTTCAGCGTAGCTTCCAGCATGAGCAACGCCGGAAAGGGCGACCAGCGCGCCAATTCCAAACACCGCATGTCGTACTTTAATAGTTGTTGCCATTGATCGCTCCCTTCCAGTCAGGCCGAGCTTGCGTCTGCCACATATAATAGCAACTGCATGGCAATTGAATGGAAAAAACCATCATCGGAGGAGAGACTACCAGCAAGCTTGGAGCTTCTTTGGCCATCCCCTATTTGACTTTGCCCTCATGCTTCGGGAGAGGTATCCGGTCCTGGGTCGCCGCCAGCTGCTGCTACGGCCAGTCTGCGCAAATAGTGGTTCCAGCCCTTTTCGTGGCTGGCCCGTTCCTTCTCGTCTGGCAGTCCGCCATGGGTGAAGCGCACCAGTGTTCCCCCATCCTTCTCGATGAGGTCGATCTCAATCAGGCCTGATCCCGGAGGCACATTCTCGTGGTCCTCCCAGCCGAAGCTGTAGGCCAGACGGTGGACTGGTATCACTTCCGTGAAATGGCCGCGAGCAGTGTGAGTATCGTTCATGCTGAGGAGATAAATGCCGCCCGGATGCGGCTCGACCGTCGCCTTGGTGCCCATCCAGCGCAGAATCTTGTCGGGATCGGTGAGGAAGGCGAAGACTGTTGCTTGCGGGGCTGCGATCTCAATCTCACTGTGAAACGTCTCGGTCATCGGCGATTCCTCCCGGTGCGGCTCGATGTCATTCCAGCTTTGGCGCAATGTAAGGCAATCGAGATTTCGCGCAAGAAACAAAAGCTCGTGACAGGTGCCTGACATGGCTGCATGATGACACTATGCAGCTGCCGTCCGCTCTTTCCTTTCTGGTTGACGAAGCGATCGACGCACCAGACGGCGACGCATTTCTGACTGCGCTCGCCACACGACTCGTCGCCGACGGTATGCCGCTGTCCGGCGGTGCGCTCACCCAAGCCGCGACGCACCCGGTCATCGAGCGGCGCACATGGCTGTGGCGAGCCGACACAGGAAGCGTGATAGAAGCACTGGCTTTGGCCAGACCTCTCGATTTCGAGCATACCCATGTCGCTCGCAACTGGCTGGCCGGCATTGGCACCGGTGCCGTGCAGGAAGATTTCGCCGGCGGCCCCTCTGACGGCGCAGTGCTTGCCTGGACTGGCACTCGGCCGTTCAGCGCTTCCGAATCGGAATTGTTGCGCGAGGCTGCACGCTTTGCCGCTGCACCGCTTGCCTTGCTGGCCGCGCGTTCGACGCTGGCCGCACTGCTGACGACCTACCTCGGCCGGCGCAGCGCAGCGCAGGTGCTGGCCGGCCGTTTGCGGCGCGAGCCCGGTGAGACCATACGGGCGGCCCTGCTTTTTGCCGACCTTCGCGGCTTCACCGAGTTGTCGGAGTCGATCGACCCGCAGGAGGTAATCGCCGCTCTCGACGCCTGGTTCGACCGCATCGCCGGTGCCGTCCACGCCTTCGGCGGCGAGGTACTAAAATTCATTGGCGACGGCGTGCTGGCGATATTCCCGATCGGAGAGCGCGACGCTCCTGCTGCGTGCGACGCGGCTTTGCGCGCAGTCGCCGCTGCCCGCGCCGGCATGGATCACCTCCATCGGGCCCGCGCTGCACAAGGCGCGCCGCCTCTGTCGTTCGGTATGGCGTTGCATCTCGGCGAGATGCTTTGGGGCAATATTGGCACTGCCGACCGGCTGGATTTCACAGCAATCGGCCCCGCAGTGAATCTCGTGAGCCGACTGGAGGGCCTGTGCCGGCCGCTTGGCCGCACGGTATTGCTCTCCGGCACCTTTGCGGCGGAAACGACGCAGTCGCTGATCCCGCTCGGCGAGCACAGGCTGCGCGGCATCGCTGCTCCGTGCGCGGTGTTTGCACTGCAATAGCCAAGGTTCCCCAAAGGGAATTATCTAGTTGAAATCACTGAGGGAAAAGTGGCGCGAGTGACGGGGCTCGAACCCGCGACCTCCGGCGTGACAGGCCGGCACTCTAACCAACTGAGCTACACCCGCGCACTTTCGTACCGTACTATTTGTACGGCGTGAGCGGTCGTTTAAGGGGTTCGCGGGGGTGTGTCAAGCACAACTGGAGAGGAAAGATGCGATTGTGAAAAACTCATCCGACAAATCATAAAAGTGTCGCATCCCCTCTTGCCAATATCGGCGGAAACGCATAAACGCTCCGGAACGCACCCTTTGCGAAGGGCGATTAGCTCAGTTGGTAGAGCGCTTCGTTTACACCGAAGATGTCGGGAGTTCGAGTCTCTCATCGCCCACCATTCCCTCACCAATGAACATTTTGATATCCAACGCGCAGGCTCGCCACCTTAGGCATTGTGCCGCGTGTGTGCGTCATCGGATCGCCTCGTTGCTTACGAATCAAAAAGGCCGGGCAATTTCTTGCCCGGCCTTTTCTTTCAATACTGTTTAGTGAGCGATCTGAGCGCCCGCATCATCCTCGACGACCGAGGACGGCACGTGGGCCGGTTCTGTCCATTCGATTGGCTCCGGCTGGCGCACCAGTGCGTGCTTGAGCACTTCATTGGCGTGGCTGACTGGAATGATCTCAAGGCCGTTCTTCACATTGTCCGGAATCTCCACCAGATCCTTGGCGTTTTCTTCCGGGATCAGAACCGTCTTGATGCCACCGCGCAGCGCGGCGAGCAGCTTCTCCTTCAGACCACCGATGGGCAACACCCTGCCCCGCAGCGTGATCTCGCCGGTCATGGCGATATCCTTGCGGACCGGAATGCCTGTCAGTATCGAGACGATGGCTGTGACCATCGCAACGCCGGCCGATGGACCATCCTTCGGCGTCGCACCTTCCGGCACGTGCACGTGGATGTCACGACGATCGAACAGCGGCGGCTCGACACCGAAATCGATGGCACGCGAGCGGACATAGGATGCCGCTGCCGAGATCGATTCCTTCATCACGTCGCGCAGATTGCCTGTTACCGTCATGCGACCCTTACCGGGCATCATGACACCTTCAATGGTCAGCAACTCGCCGCCCACTTCGGTCCAGGCGAGGCCTGTGACAACGCCAACCTGATCTTCGCCATCGATCTGTCCAAATCGGAACTTCTCAACCCCGAGATATTCATCGATGTTCGCTTCCGTCACCTTCACCGACTTCTTCTGTGTCTTCATGATTTCGGTAACGGCCTTGCGAGCCAGCTTCATCAATTCGCGCTCGAGGTTACGAACACCGGCCTCCCGCGTGTAGTTGCGAATGATGGCGCGGATCGCGTCTTCGGAGACAGAGAACTCCTTCGGCTGCAATGCATGATCGCGGATTGCCTTTGGCAACAAGTGCCGCTTGGCGATTTCCAGCTTCTCATCTTCCGTGTAACCGGCAATACGGATGATCTCCATGCGGTCCATCAAGGGACTTGGAATATTCAGCGTATTGGCTGTCGTCACGAACATCACATTCGAGAGGTCATACTCAACCTCGAGATAGTGATCCATGAACGTGGAGTTCTGTTCCGGATCGAGCACCTCCAGCAGAGCTGATGACGGATCGCCGCGGAAGTCCTGGCCCATCTTGTCAATCTCATCGAGCAGGAAGAGCGGATTTGACTTCTTCGCCTTCTTCATCGACTGAATGACCTTGCCGGGCATCGAACCGATATAGGTGCGGCGGTGGCCGCGGATCTCGGCCTCGTCACGCACACCGCCAAGCGACATGCGAATGTATTCGCGGCCGGTAGCCTTGGCGATCGAACGGGCGAGCGAAGTCTTGCCGACGCCGGGAGGACCAACGAGGCAGAGGATCGGGCCTTTGATCTTGGTCGACCGGGCCTGCACCGCCAGATATTCGACAATGCGGTCCTTGACCTTGTCCAGGCCATAGTGCTCGGTATCCAGAACTTCGTCAGCGAGGTTCAGATCGTTCTTGATCTTCGACTTTTTGCCCCACGGAATGGACAGCAGCCAGTCGAGATAGTTGCGAACGACGGTCGCCTCGGCGGACATCGGGCTCATCTGACGCAGCTTCTTCAGCTCCGCATTGGCCTTTTCGCGGGCCTCCTTCGACAGTTTCGTCTTTTTGATGCGGTCTTCCAGTTCGGCGGACTCGTCGCGGCCATCTTCGCCATCGCCAAGTTCCTTCTGGATCGCCTTCATCTGTTCATTCAGATAATATTCGCGCTGCGTCTTCTCCATCTGGCGCTTGACGCGCGAGCGGATACGCTTTTCGACCTGAAGAACGGAGATTTCCGATTCCATGAAGGACATGGCCTTCTCCAACCGCGCACGCACGGAAAGGATCGACAACATATCCTGCTTTTCAGGAATTTTGATCGCAAGATGCGACGCGACTGTATCGGCCAGCTTCGAATAATCCTCGATCTGTCCGGCAGCGCCGACAACTTCAGGCGAAATCTTCTTGTTCAGTTTGACGTAGTTTTCAAAATCCGACACGACCGAGCGAGCAAGAGCCTCGATCTCGACCGGATCTTCTTCCGGTTCTGTAAGCGTCACGGCAGAGGCTTCGTGATAATCCTCGCGTTCGCTGAAACTGGTGATCTCAGCGCGGGCAATGCCTTCAACCAGCACCTTGACCGTGCCGTCTGGCAATTTCAGCAATTGCAGGACGTTGGCAATAGTGCCGACCGTATAGATCGCGTCAGCCTGCGGATCGTCGTCCGCAGCGTTCTTCTGTGTGGCAAGCAGGATTTGCTTGTCGACGCCCATAACTTCCTCAAGCGCGCGAATGGATTTTTCGCGGCCAACGAAGAGTGGAACGATCATGTGGGGGAAGACAACAATATCGCGCAACGGCAGAACGGCATAAAGCCCGTTCTCGCCACCCGCCGGTGTCTTCTTGCTTGCAACCGTCATTTTATGTCCTTTCTCAGGCCATTCGGCCAGATCGCCACGTCCGGGTACCCTTTAA
Source organism: Phyllobacterium chamaecytisi (assembly GCF_020164455.1). Taxonomy (GTDB): domain Bacteria; phylum Pseudomonadota; class Alphaproteobacteria; order Rhizobiales; family Rhizobiaceae; genus Phyllobacterium; species Phyllobacterium chamaecytisi. Next base: position 640,447 of record NZ_JAIQWW010000001.1, on the reverse strand, counting down.
GCTGCATGGCCAAATCCAAAATCGAGATCCACTTTGGCGGCGCATGCATTGAGCGGCGTACTACCGTTTATGCAGCTTAACACTTACTTGGAGTGGAGGCCCGCTTGTTTCAAGCACCCACGCTCCAGGCTTAGTCACAGAATCGTAATCTATCCTGCGCTCACGACAGTCCGAGCGCAATCGCTCGCAAGGCCATGCACAGAATTCGACCCAAATACAAAACAGAAAAGCTCCGCGAGACGCGGAGCCTTGCCGTTAGACTGCTCTATTTCCGATAGCTTACGCGGAAACATTGCCTTTTTCTTCCTTGCGCTCGGCATAGATATATAGAGGCCTTGAGTTGCCTTCCACGACGTCACCGGAGATCACCACTTCCTGGACGCCATCAAGCGTTGGCAACTCATACATCGTGTCGAGAAGGATCTTCTCCATGATAGATCGCAATCCCCGCGCACCGGTCTTTCGAGCAATTGCCCGCTTGGCAATGGCCTTCAGCGCATCCTCATGGAACGTCAACTCGACGTTTTCCATGTCGAACAAGCGCTGATACTGCTTGACCAGAGCGTTCTTCGGTTCGGACAGAATCTGCACCAGCGCGACCTCATCGAGATCCTCGAGTGTCGCGATCACGGGCAGACGACCAACGAATTCGGGGATAAGACCGAATTTCAGCAGATCTTCCGGCTCGAGTTCGCGGAAAATAGCGCCGACACGGCGATCATCCGGTGCCTTGACGGCAGCGCTGAAGCCGATGGACGTCTTTTCACCGCGGGCCGAGATGATCTTGTCGAGGCCGGCGAAAGCGCCACCGCAGATGAACAGGATGTTGGTCGTGTCCACCTGCAGGAACTCCTGCTGGGGATGCTTGCGGCCACCTTGTGGCGGCACGGAAGCAACGGTGCCTTCCATGATCTTCAACAGCGCTTGCTGAACGCCCTCGCCCGACACGTCGCGTGTAATGGACGGATTGTCCGATTTACGGCTGATCTTGTCGACTTCGTCGATGTAGACGATGCCGCGCTGTGCCCGTTCGACATTGTAGTCAGCCGACTGCAGCAGCTTCAGAATGATGTTTTCGACATCCTCGCCGACATAACCGGCTTCCGTCAGCGTCGTCGCGTCTGCCATCGTAAACGGCACATCGATGATGCGGGCAAGCGATTGTGCCAGATAGGTCTTGCCGCAACCGGTTGGGCCAACGAGAAGGATGTTGGACTTCGCGAGTTCGACTTCATTGTTTTTCGATGCGTGGGCCAACCGCTTGTAGTGGTTATGGACCGCGACAGAGAGAACACGCTTGGCATGGTTCTGACCGATGACATAGTCATCGAGGACAGCCATGATTTCCTGCGGCGTCGGGACGCCTTCACGGGATTTCACCATCGAGGATTTATTTTCCTCGCGGATGATGTCCATGCACAATTCGACGCATTCATCGCAGATGAAAACAGTCGGGCCCGCAATCAACTTGCGAACTTCATGCTGGCTCTTCCCGCAAAACGAGCAATAAAGCGTATTCTTTGAATCGCCGCCGCCGTTGCTGACTTTGCTCATTGCAGTTTCCTTTCAGTATCGGTCCCGCTCTCCCGGGTCCGCCACTTCCTCCAGGTGGAAGTGAATAGTCATTCGTAGAATAGGCTTCTCTAACTCACCAATGGCTTAACGTAACGTCTGCTCCGCTCTATGCAAGCTGCATGTGTGGCAGAAAGTCCGCATCGGGGTCAAAAAAACTTCATTTTTGACCCCGATGGGCGATTTAGCCGGTTACTTAGTGTCACCTTCGAGCACAGCACGCGATTCAAGCACCTTGTCGATCAGGCCGAACTCGAGTGATTCCTGCGCAGTCATGAAGTGATCGCGATCGAGGGTACGTTCAATCGACTCGTAGTCGCGGCCGGTATGCTTGACGTAAATCTCGTTCAGGCGACGCTTCATCTTGATGATGTCCTGGGCATGGCGCTCGATGTCTGACGCCTGTCCCTGGAAGCCTCCCGACGGCTGATGCAGCATGATGCGAGCGTTGGGAAGGACGAAACGCATGTCCTTCTCGCCAGCGGTCAGCAGCAGCGATCCCATGGATGCAGCCTGACCGAAGCAAAGCGTCGACACGGCTGGGCGGATAAACTGCATCGTATCGTAGATCGCCATGCCGGAGGTGACGACACCGCCCGGCGAGTTGATATACATGTTGATTTCTTTTTTCGGATTCTCCGATTCAAGGAAAAGCAGCTGCGCGCAGACAAGCGTCGCCATGCCGTCCTCGATCGGCCCGGTTATGAAGATGATGCGTTCTTTCAGCAGGCGCGAAAATATATCATAGGCCCGCTCGCCCCGATTGGTCTGTTCGACGACCATTGGCACGAGATTCATAGCTGTTTCGATTGGGTCTCTCATCGGTGGGCCTCAGCGTTTTGGAGAATAAGGGGCTTAACCACCCCAGACTCGTGGAAGACTAACCGATACATAGGGCGTCGCCACCCGGTTTCGCAAGATGTTCAACACATGAACCTTGTCTGACCAACATTGCGGACATAGCGTGGCGTCTTAAAGCGCATGTTTCCGAGATGGGCCATCGCTGGCCCTGCCGTTTACTTTGGATAGGCAGAGCTGATCTGTGGCCAAGAGCCTGATCACACTATTTCCGAATGACAGCTTCTGCTGAAGTCGATCTCGACGACACTCAACGCCAGCCCAGCATTCTGTTGGCGTCTTATTGAAGCAACTGTATGGCTCGTCCCAAACCGTCGAACGGAATTGGACATTTGCCCGTCCATTTCCGCAAGACTGGCGTGTTGTCGTTTCTTGACGCAACATAGAATCGACCATCCCCTAATTTGGCAAGGCCGAAGGCTGCATCAGAGTCCATGCCGAAGATTCCGGTTTCCTTGTGGTAATGGCCTAGCGCTGCCAATGACAACAATTGCCCTTCTTCTTCCTTTCCATTGGCCTTGGGCTGGCCCACAACCACCCCTGTAGTGGAAACAGCATCGCCATCGATGAGGAAGAGTTTATAGTTGGAGAACTTTGCCTTCTTACCCTGATAAACAGCCATGAACCAATAGTTCGCGGTTTCGTCATATTCGAGGTTCTGCACGCCGAATTCCGTATTTCCGGTATAGACGAAGTACTTTCCGTCGGCGCTTTCCGGTCCGCTCTTATGCGGCGCCGATTGCTTTAGAGGCTGGGCGTAGTCATCCCATTTCGTCACGTCATATTGCAACAGCACCTGATGGTCGTTATCGTTGCGTTTTACATTGCTGTATATTCCGTAGGCAACTGTAAGTACTATCTTTCGAGCGTCTTTCCGGTCGAATGCCGGCCCAAAGGCAACACCATCAATCCCGCTGCATCCATAGCGGTGGTCGGGGCTAGCGGGATTATCCTTATCGTCAACCCTCTCGTCTTTATCCAAGTCTTCCAGAAAGTCCTTCACGACCTCTTTCAGATAAACGGTTTTCATGGCGCCGGAAGACTCAGCATTCATATTGAGTTTGTCGATCAAACTTGTATCGAATATTGCAATGTAGAAGGCATGTTTTTCCTTATACTCCAAAGATCCATAAATTTTTCCGTTATAAAAGGCTATATCGCCCAAATGGCCAGTCAGGCCGATCACGCTTCCTAGGATTTACCTTCAAGGTCGGTCTTGACCAGAGCATTTGTAAATGAGCGATATATGACCTTGTTGGCAGCGTCGACCGCCAGCCCCTGAAGGTGGCCGGCATTGGCGGGGAGTTTGCCGGGAGGAATCTCCGAAGGCCAATCTGCTGCCCTTGCAAAGGAACCAGAAAAGAAGATAGTGAGGGCGAACAGTAATCTATAAATAATATGGCGCATAGTATCCCGCAATATGCAATATTATACAATATAAATGGTAACTTTATTATATGAACATACCAAACATCTATAATTTAAATACTTCAGTTTTCCATACAATAATCACCCAATATATGGACAATATGAAGCCTCTATGACAGGTGACCGGATCAAAGCCTGATCACATATTCTTTGCGCGTCGTCTCAAGCACTTCCCAAGTTCCGCGGAAGCCGGGACGCAGTACGAAACTGTCACCCGCCTCGACACGCCGTTCGTCGCCGCCCTCTTCGATGATGATCGAACGCCCGGAAAGGATGTGGCAGAACTCCCATTCATCATAGGCGATGCGCCATTTGCCGGGGGTAGCCTCCCAAATTCCCGCATAGATTCCGCCTTCGGCTTCCTCGCAATTCCAGGTGCGGAACTGCGGATCTCCAGAAATTACGCGTTCTGGTTTCGGCGCGCCGTGTTCAGGATCAATATCGTCGAAATCAATTTTAACAAAGCTTTTCATGGTGTTACCCTGCCTTTGCCAGCGCTTGTTCAAGATCGGCGATGATATCCGCAACGTTCTCGATGCCGATCGAAAGCCGCACCACATCGGGACCGGCGCCTGCCGCGATCTTCTGATCGTCACTGAGTTGCCGGTGCGTCGTCGAGGCAGGGTGAATGACCAGCGATCTCGTATCGCCGATATTGGCAAGGTGCGAAAAGAGCTCGAGATGTTCGACGAGCTTGACGCCGGCGTCATACCCGCCCTTCAAACCGAAGGTGAAAACCGAGCCCGCTCCCCTCGGCGAATACTTCTGCTGCAGCTCATTATAGGGATCGTCCGCTATTCCAGCATAGCTCACCCAATCTACTTTCTCATTTTGTTTCAACCACTTGGCGACCTCAAGCGCGTTGTCGCAATGGCGCTGCATGCGCAGCGGCAAGGTTTCGATGCCGGTCAGAAGCTGGAAGGCATTGAACGGTGAAAGCGCTGGTCCGAGATCACGCAGACCGAGCACGCGGCAGGCAATGGCAAAGGCGAAATTGCCAAAGGTTTCGTGCAATACCACCCCATTATATTCGGGACGCGGCTGCGATAGCAGCGGGTAGTTTCCGGATTTCGACCAGTCGAAAGTTCCGCAATCGACGATGATACCACCCATGGAATTGCCATGGCCGCCGAGGAATTTCGTCGCAGAATGTACAATGATATCAGCACCATAGTCGATCGGGCGGATCAGATATGGTGACGCCAGCGTGTTGTCGACGATCAGCGGGAGGCCATGCCGATGGGCGATTTTTGCGATGGCTTCGATGTCGGTGATGATGCCGCCGGGGTTGGCGATGCTCTCGACGAAGATGGCGCGGGTCCGGTCATCGATCTGCGCCTCGAATGCCGCAGGATCAGTCCCGTCTGCCCAGCGCACCTGCCAGTCGAAGGACTTGAACGACTGGCCGAATTGGTTGATGGACCCGCCGTAAAGCTTGTCCGACGAGACAAAGTTATCCCCAGGCTGCATCAATGTATGGAATATCAGAAATTGTGCCGCGTGGCCGGATGCAACTGCCAGTGCGGCCGTTCCACCTTCAAGTGCTGCGACACGTTCTTCCAGTACCGCATTGGTTGGATTGGTGATTCGGCTGTAGATGTTGCCGAAGGCCTTCAGGCCAAACAGGGACGCCGCATGCTCCGCGTCATCGAAGACAAACGCCGTCGTTTGATAGATCGGCGTCACCCGCGCGCCCGTTTCCGAGTCGGGCCTGGCGCCGGCGTGGACCGCCAATGTTTCGATTCCGGGGGCCCGATGCGCCATGTTTGTCCTCCTGTTGCCAACCTTACCGCAAGGCTATGGGATTGCGACGTTGGGGCCAAGTGCGCATTTTCGCAACCAAGGGCAATCTAATTACAGCCGGCGATTGAGATTCCTGTGCCGTTTTCGGGGTTTCTTGCATAGGAATCGCGACTTCTTGCATGAGAATCGCCTAAAAGCGTTCGACTTATTCGGCGGAACGACACCCAGGCATTTCATTTTCAGCGCTCGACGAAAATGAATCTGCGCGGGAGGGAATTTCCGTCCTAGACGCGCATGCCGAGCCGGGGAATTTCGATGGCCGGGCACCGGTTCATGACCACCTGGATCCCGGCTGCTTCCGCCTTGCGCGCCGCAGCCTCATCCCAAACACCGAGCTGCGTCCAGATCACACGCGGCAGCGGTTTGAGTGCCAGGGCCTCGTCGACCACACCCGGAACGGCAGACGAGTTGCGGAAGACATCCACCATGTCGATCGGCTCTGGAATATCGGCGAGCCGTGCATAGACTTGTTGGCCAAGAATGGTCTTTCCCGCCTGTCCCGGATTGACGGGTATGACGTGATATCCTTGGCCGAGAAGAAATCTCATCACGGAAAAACTCGGCCGCGTTTCATTGGGCGAAGCGCCGGTCAAGGCGATGGTTTTGACCGAAGCCAGTATCTCGCGGATATAGTCGTCGGAATAGTGGTCATGTTCCTGCATCAGCACGCATATCCTGTTCTGCGTTTATCCGGGCGGCGCCGCCCAAAGTTCATAGAATGGTTTCAGCGTGCGCAAATGCTTCTGGACAATCGCCAGGTTCTCCGGCGTGGGTTTTGCATTTTCAACCTTGGCAAGCCCGGTTTTCAATCCCGCGATCATATCGGACTTTTCCTGATCGGAAAGATTTGGCATGGCGGGAATTGCAGCGATCGCTTTATCCACTTCGGCGCGCGGATCGGGGTTGGTCGCCCAATGATAGGTCACCATGATCGTATTGGTTGTATCCACCCAGTCCGAGAAGTTGGCAAAACCATATTCCGCTGCTTTCACATCGAGGATAGCGGTTCGCTCCGCGGCCTCCCCCCTGCCGTCCACTTCACGTGCTGTCGCAGCCACGGGTGCAAACCCGAAAAGGAAACGTTTGATCGTATCCTCCGTCAGGGACACCGGTCGCTCAGGCAGACTGAATGTCTGAACAGCCTGTATCGGGGTCGTTGGCGTCCGTGTCGCGATAGTTCCCGCATAGGCAAGCGCGAAAACGCAGCATGCTGCGACCAATCCAGGCGGTTTCATAACGTCCTCCGTCTTGAAAAGACGATGCAGAAATAGGAGCGTGAAGAATAACAGTTAAGTGTAAAGAAAACAGCAAGGGACGGGTTATGGCTATAGGGATGGACGTAGAGGCGTTGACTTCGTTTCTGGAACGCGAATTTCCACAGGTGAATGCGGAAGGAATGGCCTTCACGGTAACTGACGCCGGCGAAGGTTTTGCCTCCATGCGGCTCGATCCGTCAGACCGGCATTTGCGACCGGGCGGGACGGTCTCCGGGCCCACATTATTCGCGCTGGCCGATATCACCGCCTATGTCGCGATTCTCGCGCAGATCGGTCCGGTGGCCCTCGCCGTGACAACGAACCTCAATATCAATTTCCTGCGCAAACCGGAATCGGGACCTGTCGATGCCAAAGCGACAATCCTCAAACTCGGCAAGCGTCTGGCCATTGTCGAGATTTCCATGACAAGCGGTTCAACAAGCGAACTCGTTGCACATGCAACGGCAACCTATTCGATCCCGCCTCGCCCCGCGCCTTCGCAATAAGCTACTCTTCACCAAACAACCTTGCGTGTCTTCACCCGGCTTCCGCCTACATGACTTTCTACTCCACGATCTGCACTTTCGCCGCAGCCCTTGCTCTGGCGGCAGGCAGGGGCGAGCGGCCATCGAAGAAGGCCTGCACCTCATCGAAACTGGCGTAGCCGTCATGGTCGCGATCGATCTCGGTGAAGTGATCGGCCGCGAAGCCCCAACCGGCATCATTTGCTGCTTGTGCGGTCAAAAGGTGTCTGGACTTCGCCGCCGCATCGAATTTGGCCCGCAGCTCCCCATCAAGCTGTTTCTGGATCGACCTCGCATCCTGCTTTTGCGTTTTGGCTCCAGGTTCCGGATCCCAAATGCGATCGCCGGCATGAACTGACCCGGCCATTGCGGTGAAGAGAAGCGCGATGATGATGGTACGCGACATGGTCATGGATCGTTCTCCTAGTGCAGGGCTATGGCAGGGACTGGCGCACGCTGCACCGGCGCGGCGACACTGAAGGATTGGGCCTTGGCGACAGTCGGACCGGTGCCGTAGGGTGGCGCATCGTAGAATTCGTCGAGCGTCTTTATCAACGGCGCACGCGATTCTTGCGCGTAATAGATCATGTGCCCGCCAACGAAGTTCTTCACCGGAGCCCGGTCGAGCAAGGTGCGATTTGTCGCCGGGTCAATGATCACGCCCTTGAGATCGAGTTCGGAGCGGCGGAACGGCGTTACTGTGTCGTGATACCCGTGCACGGTCAAAAGCTTGAGCGAGGGATCCCTGGTGATGGCCGCCACAATGTTTGGCAAACCGGTTGCTCCAGTTTTGCCTGTCCAGAGCTCGAAGGCCAGTTCGGGTCCCTTGTCCGCAACCGGATCAGGAGTTTGCCACGATGCATTGATGTAGCGTGCCTTCGGCTTGTAGTTCACATAGTCGGGAAGATGCGTCGCGATCCGGTTACTAAGGGCGTCCTCTTCGAAGAAATCGAAATTGTACTTCATTGCATTGACACCCAACCAATCCGCTTTGACATACATTCTCCCATCATAGGCGTTGAAATTGTAACCGAGCATCAAGCTCAGCATAAATAATTTGAAGTGTAGTTTGTTCTCATCCCACAGTATCCTACCATTCGCATCTGTCTGCACCTTACCGTCGGCACCCCAGAGAGGTGAGCTAGGTATTCGGTACGTGAGACCTGTATAGGTTTGGGCGATCAACTTATGGTCCGCCGAATATTGCGCCCCGATGCCTCGCAGCTCTTCGGCATAGGCCTCATCCGAGTTTCCCTTGGCGCGCGCACTGGATTTCCCAAGAGCGTCAGCGACCATGGCATAGGTGGGAAAGTCGCCATCAATCGCATCCATGCTGCTGTAGTCGAAGGCCGGCGAATGGAACACCGCCCCGGTGAGCGCCTTGAATTTGGATTTGTCGACTGTCCCGACCCTCTCATAGCCACTCGTGCCTGCGTCCACCAGCGCCTGGGTGAGCTTCGGCACGCGGATGCCGCCGCCATAAGATTCGCCGTAAAGGTATTTGGGAGATTCCTGCCGGCCGTTGAAATTGATATAGCGGGTGATGAACTGGCGGGAAAGATCGACGTCCTTGCTGGTATCCCAGAATGTCTGGTTGGTATTCGGGGCAATGCCTTGCGAAAATCCGGTGCCCGGAACGATATCGACAAAGACGAGATCGGTCCTGTCTATCAGCGTTTCCTTGCTGTCGATGAAGTCGAATGCCTGTGGGCGGCCCTTGGCCCATGCATCCGGCACTTTGAGAGCATCGATCACGACATGTTTGGGCGCCCAGGACGCCAAATGCAGATAGATGGATGAAGCGCCCGGCCCGCCATTGAAGAAGAAGGTGACGGGACGGCTCTCCTTCGGCAGATCGTCGCGCGTATAGGCGGTATAGAAGATCGACGCCTGTGGCTCCTGCTTTTCCGGGTTCTTGGCAAAGGCGGTCAGGTGGCCGGCCGACGCAGTAAACCAGAACGTCTTGCCGTCCAGCGTCATGTTGTGGCGCATAACCGAGGGCTTCTCATCGACGGCGGCAGGAAGAGATGCGCCAGGCTCTCCGCTATAGGCGGTCTCGTCCTTCAGCGCATAATTCTCCGGCGCATAAAGCTTATACGCCTCCTCATCCATGCCTGCGCGGGTGTACATATCTGCCGCCTCGTCGCGCATTCCGGCTGCTTTGAACATATCTGCGGCGTCCGGGGCCATTCCGGCGTCCTTGAACGCAAGCGCTGCTTCGGCAAACTTTTCCTGCGCTTTCAGAGCGACCGCCTCGGCTCGGGCCGTCTGCAGCCTGATGGTTTCGCGCAAGGTGCCGCTCTTGGCCGTGAGCGCGGCGAGTTCCTCCCGCGCCTTGGCAATCGTTCCCGGGTTCTGTTCGGTTCCATTGCCCAAAAGCGCGGCCAGCCTGTCCTCGGCCGCCTTGACCGCGTCCTCGACGGTTTTGAGTTTCGCCAAGGCTTTGCCGATGTCTCCGAGGTCCTTTTCGGTGCCGTCGCCGCTCAGTTTTGCCAGCCGGCGTTCCGCGTCGTCCAGGATACCGGCGATCTTGTTGGCATCATCCGTCAGCTTGGTGAGTTTGGTTCTGGCCTTCTGGATCGCGCCGGAATCATCAGCCGAATCGAGTACCGACAGCAGCGAGACGAGTTTGGCGATCCCCGGCTTTTCGGGCGTACCCTCGCCCGTTAGCAGCGCCATCTGGCCTTGCGCACTGCTCAAGCCTTCGGTGGCGTTCTTGAGCTCGGTCTTGAGATCATCGAGCCGCTTTTCCGCCCCGGCAATCGTTGCCGGTTCTGCCTTGTCGCCGATGAGCCTGGCAACATCGTCGGCCGCCTTGGCAATGTCGCCGGGATTTCCTGCGCCATCTCCGCTCAAGCGTGAGATGATCTCGCTCGCGGTGTTTGCGGTTTCGCCAAGGCCTTTGACTTGCGCGGCTAGCGCATCGATTTTGGCCGTAACCGGGCCAATCCCGGCATCTGTGGAACCAATTCGGCCGTTGAGCTGGTCGAGCTTTGCTCGGGATTCGGCAAGCTGGCTGTCGAGAGTGGCAACCTTATCGCCAAGGGCAGCAAGCTGCGCATTGGCAGCATCGGCAAACGTGCTGTCGGATGTCTGCACAACCGGTGCGGGCGGGGAAGACGAGTCGGAACCATCGCAAGCGGCAAGAGCAATGACCGGGACAAGCAATAAATATCTGAAATTCATCGGGCGCAAATTCCTTTTGGGATAATGCTCCCAATCTCTGCGGCCCGTTGCGGATTGACAATTCGTCTAAAGTTTAATCACAGCGCCAAATTGCACATTTTTTAACATGAACTGGCTAACCGGGTAGGACAGTGCGAATGGCACGCGTTCCGACCGGAGCGCCGGTCTCGCGGTCGATGGTGACCGGATCGATCTCCGTTCCGGTCTGGGCGTCGAAGAACCGGGTTACGTCGCCCCCTCCACGATACTTGCGTCCCCACGCGCCGATGGCAAACAGGACCGGCAGAAAGTCGCGGCCGGCTTCCGTCAGCACATATTCGTCCCGTGGCGGACGGTCGGAATAGCGGCGTTTCTCCAGTAGTCCGTCCTCAGTCAGAGCTGAAAGCCGCGCCGTCAACATCGTCGGCGCTATCTCGAGGCTCTTGCGGAATTCATCAAAGCGAGTGAGGCCCGCATGGGCATCCCGCATGATCAGCATACTCCATGCATCCCCCACAAGCGCGAGGCTCCGGGCAATCAGGCATGGCTGGTTTGACAGATTCTTCATGTCGATATCTTTTTGATAGTGACTTACTACTAAATTCATAGTAACTGATTACTCATCAATGTTCCACGACAAAATGAAGGCAGAAGCAATGAACACGACAGGACCTCGCGTCGCCCTGGTAACGGGCGCTTCCTCCGGCATCGGGCTGGTGACGGCAAAGGCGCTGCGGCGCGATGGCTACCGTGTGTTCGGTACCAGCCGAAAGCCGATGTCCGATACCCCGGACGGGATCACGATGCTGATCTGCGATGTAACCGATGACGCATCGGTACAGGCGGCCGTCGACGAGGTTTTAAGCCGCGCCGGGCGGGTCGATCTTCTCGTCAACAATGCCGGGATCGGGCTGCTCGGCGGTGCGGAAGAGTCGTCCGCGGCGCAGGCAAAGGCTGTGTTCGACGTGAATGTGTTCGGCGTCCTGCGGATGACAAATGCAGTCCTGCCCGTGATGAGACGCCAGCGCAGCGGCCGAATTGTCAACCTGAGTTCGATACTCGGGCTGATCCCCGCTCCTTATAATGCCCTCTATGCATCGACCAAACACGCTATCGAGGGCTATTCGGAATCTCTCGACCACGAAGTTCGAACGCAGGGCATCCGTGTTGTGCTTGTCGAGCCAGGTGTGACCCGCACATCCTTCGAAGAGAACATCACCCGGCCGGACCAGCCGCTTCCCGTCTATGAAACTATTCGTGCCAATGCCGAGAAGCTGATGCGCGAAATCATCGCGAAGGGTGACGCACCGGAGGTGGTCGCCGCAACGGTCGTCAGGGCCGCCAATGCCGCATCGCCCAAAAGACGCTACACTGCAGGCAAAGCGGCGGCGCAAGTCCGGTTTATGCGCCGCTTCCTGCCGGAGTCCTTCGTCGACAAGAACTTGCGGAAATTCAGTCGGCTTCCTGCCTGAGCACCGATCGTGACCCTGTTAGCTTGCCTGCTGACCACCGAAACGAAAGTTAATTCCAATGAAGTCATTCCTGATCGATCGCTATGTGAAAGGCGGGTCCCTTCGTTTCACGGAAAGCCCGGAGCCGGAGCTGCGGGAGAATGATGTGATGGTGGAGATTCACGCCGCCAGTGTGAATGTTCTGGACACCAAGATCAGGGATGGAGAGTTCAAGCTCATCCTGCCATACCGGCTTCCGCTGGTCCTCGGCAACGATGTAGCGGGCGTCGTGGTCCGGGTCGGTGCCAATGTCCGGCGGTTCAAGCCCGGTGACGAGGTCTATGCACGTCCGGCGCAGGATCGCATCGGGACATTTGCCGAATATATCGCGATGGACGAGGCCGATGTAGCGATGAAGCCGAAAAACCTGACCATGGAAGAGGCCGCATCGATTCCGCTTGTCGCCCTGACAGCTTGGCAGGTGCTTGTGGAGCGGACCAACTTGCAGAAGGGGCAGAAAGTCCTGATCCATGCGGGCTCGGGCGGCGTGGGCACGATTGCGATCCAGCTTGCCAAGCATCTCGGGGCATATGTGGCGACGACCACAAGCACGGTAAATATCGATCTCGTCAAAAGTCTCGGCGCAGATGTCGTTATCGACTACAAGAAGGACAATTTCGAGAAAGTCCTGCAGGATTACGACGTCGTACTGAACAGCCTCGGCACAGACACGCTGAAGAAATCCCTTGGCGTGCTGAAGCCGGGCGGGAAGCTGATTTCGATTTCCGGTCCGCCAGACCCGGATTTCGCAAAAGAAAATGGTTTCGGCTGGCCGCTTCGACTGGTCATGCGCCTCTTGAGTTTGGGCATCAGGAGAAAATCGAAGCGCCAAGGCATCAGCTATTCCTTCCACTTCATGACAGCCAACGGCACGCAGCTTGGTCAGATCACCTCCCTGATCGAGACAGGTGTCATACGTCCGGTAGTGGATCGGGTCTTCCCGTTCGGGAAGACCAATGAGGCGTTGGAGTACGTCGAGACGGGTCGCGCGAAGGGGAAGGTAGTCGTCGCTGTGAAGTGACGTCTCGGGGCCGATAAGGGGGCCGCTCCATTACCGGGAGGGGGTGACGAGGTTCGAGAAGCCATCCGCTTTTTCGCAACGTCGCTCGAAAACCTCTGCACCCCGCTCGGATCAGCCCGCGTTGCCAGGCACGGGCGTGTTGAGCAGCTGCTGCTCCCAAAGATACGCGATGCCGCTGCCGCTCATGTGCGAGATGAGCACTTCGGTCAGCTCTTCGACGTGCTCGGTGCGAGCCCAGTCACGCTGCCATTCGCCAGCAAGAGCCATCCAGGTCATCATGTTAACGCCGGCCGCGATCATCCGCTGTATGGCGACCTGGTGAGACTCGGTTGAACTTCCGCCCGATGCGTCGGTAATGACGGTCACGTCCCAGCCTTCGCCGGCTGCCTGAATCGCAGGCATCGCTACGCAAACTTCGGTCCACAGACCTGCGATGATCAATTGCTTGCGGCCGGTCGCCTTGACCAGATCCACCACCTTCTCGTCCTCCCAGGTATTCACCCAGGTCCGATCAATCACTTCCTGCCCCGGGAAAACGTCAGTGATTTGCTTGAAGAGCTTGCCACCACGATCCGCTATCACGCTGGTGAGGATCGTCGGAACATTGAAAGCTTTTGCCAGCTTTGCCAGCGCGGTCACATTGTTGACGACTGCCTGAGGATCGTGGCTGTTGAGGTTCGCAAGCTGGTAAGGCTGGTGGTCGATCAGAACAAGTACGGAGTCTTCGGGACGTAGAAGAGAATCAAGGCCGTTACGAAAGGTCATTATTACTTCCTATGCTGTCGTTGTTAGTGAGGTTGGTTTGCGGGAAGACATGCGCCAAGGGCGACGTTGCCTGAAAGGGACATTGCCGTTCCCAGACACGATGCGGTAGTGTCGATTTGTGGCAAGCTGTGTCGCGAAATGGGGAACGCTGAATTGGATATCGAAGAACTACGGACATTCGTAGAAGTTGCTGATGCTGGTGGAGTTTCGGCCGCGGCGCTCCGGCTCGGCGTCTCCAAGTCGATCGTCAGTCGTCGGCTCTTCCGGCTTGAAGCGGAACTTGGCGTCCAGCTTCTTGCACGAACCACCCGCGGGGCTGCTCTCACAGAAGCCGGGGCCACGTTTCGAGACTATGCAGCAAGAGTCTCCGCCGAGATCGACGTGGCCAAGGAAACGATCCTGCCCGCCGGTGACCTTCGCGGCCGCTTGCGCGTTGCTGTGCCGCTCTCTTTCGGGCAGACTCACTTCGCTCCCATCCTCGCGGAAATGGCGCGACGCCACCCCCAGCTCCACATCCACACCTGCTACAGTGATCGCTTCGTCGATCTCATCACAGAGGGTTATGATTGTGCGATACGACTTGGCTATCTTCAGGACTCCAACTTGATCGCAAGACGCGTCGGAGCGATCTATGGGAAGTTTGTCGCGAGCCCGGACTACATCGAGGCGCATGGGTCGCCCGAAACGCCGGAGGAGCTCGTCGCTCATGAGGCCCTCATGCAGGGTACCGAAGCCTGGCAACTCATGGATGGCGACAAGATCATCACGGTTCGTCCGCAGGGGCGCTTCAAGGCCGACAACGGCACTGCTCTCGTCGCCGCCGCGGCAGCCGGACTCGGGATCGCTTACCTGCCCGATTGCCTTACCCATGACTATATAGCCTCCGGCACGCTTGTGCCGGTCATGACGCATTATCCACCGCCTCCGGCAGGTGCATATGTCATTCGCCCGCCAGGTCAGCATCCCGCACGGAAAATACGGGTCCTCACCGAATTGCTGATCGAGTATTGCGAACCTGCTCCGCATGAAAAATGAGGCTTGAGTCAGCTCACCTGCAAACGGGTCAGGCTTCTGCTAGTCGCTACAGCTCTCATTCTTCCAGCAGTCAAATCGCGCCAAATTATGTGGTAATATAATACCTTTTCAATAAGCACCTGTATTTGCTATGTTATTTCTGGTATGACGCGAAAATCGTCACTTGACGCGAGCCCCCCGCCCCTTTATTGAAACCCTCGACTGCGGTGGGTTCTCCCGCCGTTTTTCATTGTTATGCGGAAATTCAAGCTTCCACATAACCCAAGCAACAAGAAAAGCCTTCTTTTATGAAGGATGATCTCAAGGACGAACACAATGGCTACCTTCACACAGAAGCCGGCAGATGTGACGAAAAAGTGGATCCTGATCGACGCCGAAGGTCTCGTCGTCGGCCGTCTTGCTTCCATCGTCGCCAACATCCTGCGCGGCAAGCACAAAGCAACCTTCACCCCGCACGTGGACGATGGCGACAATGTCATCATCATCAACGCCGACAAGGTTGCGCTCACCGGTAAGAAGTTTACCGACAAGGTTTATTACTGGCACACCGGCCATCCCGGCGGCATCAAGGAACGCACTGCCCGTCAGCTGCTCGAAGGCCGTTTTCCGGAACGCGTCGTTGAGAAGGCTGTCGAGCGCATGGTTCCCCGTGGCCCGCTCGGCCGTCGCCAGATGAAGAACCTGCGCGTTTACGCCGGTTCCAACCACCCCCATGAAGCTCAGGCACCTGAAGTCCTCGACGTTGGCGCGCTGAATTCCAAGAACAAAAGGAGCGCATAAGAATGGCTGAGCTCAACTCGCTCGCAGAACTCGGTACCTCTGCCGTCGCCCCGACGCAGGCCGCTGCACCGGTTCATGTCCAGAAGCTCGATGCCAAGGGCCGTGCCTACGCAACCGGCAAGCGCAAGGATGCGGTTGCCCGCGTCTGGATCAAGCCAGGTTCCGGCAAGATCGTCATCAACGAAAAGGAATACGGCAAGTATTTCGCCCGTCCGGTTCTGCAGATGATCCTGCAGCAGCCGATCGTTGCTGCCAACCGCGCCGGCCAGTACGACGTTATCGCTACCGTTGCCGGTGGTGGTCTGTCCGGTCAGGCTGGTGCCGTTCGTCACGGCATCTCCAAGGCCCTCACCTATTTCGAACCTGCACTGCGCGGCGTTCTGAAAAAAGGCGGCTTCCTGACACGCGACAGCCGCGTCGTCGAACGCAAGAAGTACGGCAAGGCGAAAGCCCGTCGCTCGTTCCAGTTCTCGAAGCGCTAATATCGCTTCATACGGACACGAACAGAAAGCGGGCCTTCGGGTCCGCTTTTTTGTTGCGCTGAAGAGAGTCTCTCAGCATTTGATGTCCGGTTATCTCTCCCCTTGCGGGAGAGAAAGCGATTTCAGCATCTTAGCTTCTTGGCTAAGTGCTAGAAATCGCCAGAGAGGGGATTTGCAATCTTCACACTACCCCCTCTCTTAGATTTTCTAAGGATTTAGCAGAGAGGCTAAATCCAAGAAAATCCTTTCTCCCCCACCAAGGGGGAGATAAACGTCGTGCATGAAATTTCCCCCGGAGCCAGACCATGCCATCAAAATCCATCGATCATGCGTTTACAGCGCGCAATCTGACCAGCGCGGCGACTGATCCGACCCATGCGGGCGCCCTCTCCTTCATGCGCCGCCGCTATACGAAGAACCTGAATGGTGCCGAGGCTGTCGTTTGGGGCATTCCATTCGATGCGGCCGTGTCCAACCGGCCGGGTGCCCGGTTTGGTCCACAGGCGATACGGCGGGCCTCGGCGATTTTCGACAATGATCCGCAATATCCGTTCCAGCGCGATCTGTTTGCCGATCTGGCGGTCGTAGATTATGGCGATTGCCTGCTCGACTACGGCAATCACCAGAAAACCCCGGCGACGATCGAGCGGGAAGCTGCAAAGATCATCAAGTCCGGCGCGTTCCTCCTCTCGCTCGGCGGCGACCATTTTGTCACCTGGCCGATCCTCAAGGCGCATGCAGCCAAGCACGGTCCGGTGGCACTGGTACAGTTCGATGCGCATCAGGACACGTGGTACGACGACGGCAAGCGTATCGATCATGGATCGTTCGTTGGCCGCGCCGCGCGCGATGGCGTCATCGATCCTGCTCATTCGATACAGGTCGGCATTCGCACCCATGCTCCCGACGATTGCGGGTTGAAGATCGTTTATGGCTACGAGGTTGAGGAAATGTCCGCAGCGGACATCGCGAAGCAGATCATTGCCCGGACAGCTGGCAGGATGGTGTATCTGACCTTCGACATCGATTGCCTCGATCCGGCCTTCGCGCCGGGCACGGGCACACCGGTCGCCGGCGGACCGTCTTCGGCGAAGATCCTCTCGGTGCTGCGGCACCTGACGGAACTGAACATTGTCGGCGCGGATGTGGTTGAGGTTGCGCCCGCCTATGACCATGCGGACGTGACGGCGATCGCAGGTGCCACAATCGCGATGTATTATTTGGGTATATTGGCGGAGAAAAAGGCCAAGCAAAAACGATGATGATCCTGGCAATGCTGCTGTGCGTGGTTCGACAAGCTCACCATGAGGAAGAACGGCGGGTTGCAAGATAACCGCCAATCTCCCAAATGAGGGTGATAACGTTGCAAGGTTAGTTCCCTGCAATCAACCACCTTCCCTCATGGTGAGCTTGTCGAACCACGCACAGCCGCCAGGGCCAATAGAAAAAACTGAGCTAACCATTTGAATTCAAAACTTTCCGAAGGCATTCCCATGAAACCGAAAATCTTCATCGATGGCGAACACGGCACCACCGGCCTGCAGATCCGCACCCGGCTTGCGGGCCGCGACGATCTCGAGGTGCTTTCGATTCCGGAAGCCGAGCGGCGCAACAAGGATATGCGCGCGGACTTTCTCAAGGAATCGGACGTCGCCATCCTGTGCCTGCCCGACGACGCGTCGAAGGAAGCCGTATCGATTCTCGAAGGGCACAACTCGACGAAGATCATCGACACCTCGACCGCGCACCGCGTGCATCCGGACTGGGCGTACGGCTTTGCCGAGCTTGATCGCGACCAGCGGCAAAAAATCGTCGATGCGCGGCTCGTCGCCAATCCCGGCTGTTATCCGACCGGCGCTATTTCGCTGGTTCGACCCTTGCGCGATGCGGGCATCCTGCCCGGCGACTATCCGGTGACCGTCAATGCCGTCTCCGGCTACACCGGCGGCGGCAAGCAGCTGATCGCACAGATGGAGAATCCGGATGCGCCTGATCATATCGACGCAAACCATTTCCTCTATGCGATGCCGCTGAAGCACAAGCACGTGCCGGAGTTGCAGGTGCATGGGCATCTGGATCGCAAACCGATCTTTTCGCCAAGCGTCGGGCGTTTTGCGCAAGGTATGATCGTGCAGGTGCCGCTGTTTACCGGCGATCTCAACGGCAATCCTTCCATGGCGGATATCTACTCAGCGCTCAGCGCCCATTATGAGGGCCAGAATATCGTGCAGGTGGTGCCGCTGGCCGAAAGCGTCATGTTGCCCCGCCTCGATCCGGAAGAGCTGCGCGATACGGACATCATGAAGCTCTATGTCTTTGGCACGGAAGGCAGCGGTCAAGTCAATCTTGTCGCCCTGCTCGACAATCTCGGCAAGGGTGCGTCGGGGGCTGCCGTGCAGAATCTCGACTTGATGCTGGGAAACCATCGATAACTTCACCCCGATGGACATCTGATGCAATTTTCTACGCTTCCGGTGCTCATGGACGAATTGTCCACTGCGCTCCGGGTCTCGAAAATCACACCATCTGCCTCATCAGGCTGAGTTCTCCAAGGTTTCCCCATGGCTGACGTGCTTCTGGAGACTTTCCCGCCCGAATGGAAAGTCTCCTCGCCCAAACTATTCACCGAAACGCCGACTAGCCGGATTATCATGGTGCGGCTTGAAAACGGTGAGCAAGCGGTGGTCAAGCAGCTGACATCAGTCGGCATGCAGGAGGAATTGCGCGGCGCGCATTATCTCGATTGGCACGACGGCAATGGGTGCGTGCGTCTGCTGGCGCGACAGGACAATAATCTGCTGCTCGAATATGGCGGGAAGCGCACATTGCTCGATCATCTCAACGAGCATGGCGATGGTGCGGCGACGTCGATCTACGTGGATGTCATGAGCCAGCTGATCGCCAAGCCATACGAGGCCGGGGAAAACCCGCATGAATTCGTGTCATTGCGCGAGCAATATTCCAGTCTCTTCAAGAAGGCGGAAGCGGGCAGGAAGAAGGGCATCGACAACCTGTTCGTTGAGGTCGCGCCCATCGCGGACAGACTGCTGAGCGATCGCAGCCATATTCAGCTGCTGCATGGCGACATTCATCACGAGAATATTCTGCATGGCAAACGCGGCTGGCTGGTCATCGATCCCAAAGGGCTGATCGGCGATCCGATGTATGATACCGCCAATATGTTCTATAACCCGCTGGATCGCGACGACCTGCGCCAAAGCGAAAGCCGCATCGGGATGATGGCGCATAAATTCTCGCAAGCGTTCGGGCGCGATATCAGAACCATTCTGGGCTTCGGCATGACTCATGCCTGCCTGTCGGCATCCTGGCATGACGAGGACGAAAATTTTGACGAGTCGAAGCGCAGCCTTGGCGTGGCAGAGGCAATCCGGCGTGTGCTCCAGACCATTTAAAGCCTCCTTGACCAAGTTGACCAAATGGTGTGCCCATGGTACCTTTGGTCTACTTGGTCAAGGAGAGAATTGTGAACCAGATCAATCTCTATGATGCGAAGACGAACCTTTCGAGTTTGGTGGATCGTGCGGCATCCGGCGAAGAGGTCATCATTGCGAAGAATGGTGTCCCGCTCGCAAAACTCGGCCCTTTGCCGAAACAGCAGGAACCGCGCAAGCCTGCTCATGCACTCGGCATTTCCTATATTGCCGAAGACTTCGACGCGTTAGATCCGGAGATCGCAACACTGTTCAATGATGACACATTGTAATGCAGCTGCTGCTCGACACACATGTTCTTCTCTGGTGGGATGAGGGCGCCGATAGACTCGGCTCTGTAACCCGCGACGCAATTGCCAATCCTGACAACCAGATCTACATCAGCGCAGCGTCGATCTGGGAAATTGCCATCAAAAGCGCCAAGGGCAAGTTACGATTTTCCGGCTCGCCCCATGCAGCCATCGAGCGAAATGGCTTTTTGCCGCTCTCCATATCGCCGCATCATGCAGAACTTGCGGGACAACTCGCATGGTCGCATCCCGACCCCTTCGACCGGATGCTGATAACGCAGGCGCAATCTGACGGTTTGATATTGGTCCACGCCGACAGTGTAATTCACACCTACAAGGAAGTGCCCCAGCTTTGGGCACGCGATACTTAGCGCCCAGCGACGACTTCTGTCTCACGCGGATAAGCGCCCTTGGTGCCGCGCCAATGGGCAACGGAAAAGCCGAGAATGACGATGGCGAAGAACTGATGCAGCAGCCCGAGGCCGATCGGCACCTGCATCAAAAGCGTCGTGATGCCGATCGCCGCCTGCAGGGTTACCAGAACGACAAGAAGCACGGCGCGGCGCGCATGGGTGGTGCCGGGGGCTTGCCGGACTGTCGATACAGCCTGCCAGATAGCCACGATCAACACGAAATAAGCAAAGCAGCGATGGACGAATTGCACTGTCTTCGGGCTTTCGAAGAGATTGTGCCAGATCGGCTGGATCGGGAAGAGATCGCCGGGAATGATCGACCCGTCCATCAGTGGCCAGGTATTGTAGGAAAGGCCTGCATCAAGGCCAGCGACCAACGCTCCAAGGTAAATCTGGATGAAGACAAAGAGCACGAACCAGCCAGCAAAACGCTGAATCTGGCGGTTGGCCGGCGCTTCGGAGTAGACAGCAAGGCCGCGCGCCACATACATGACCGCCGCGAAAATGATGCAGGCAAGCGTGAGATGCGTGGCGAGCCGGTACTGGCTGACGTCGACCCGATCGACCAGCCCCGATGCGACCATCCACCAGCCTACGGCACCTTGCAGAGCGCCGAGCGCCAGAATGAAGATCATGCGCGGCTTCAACCGGCGCTCCAGCCTGCCGGTGAGCCAGAAGAAGGCGAGCGGTACGGCGACGAGAAAGCCGACGCCGCGCGCGAGAAAGCGATGCGCCCATTCCCACCAGAAGATTTGCTGGAACTCCGCAAGGCTCATGCCCTTGTTCAGCTGCTGATATTGCGGGATCTGCCGGTATTTATCGAATTCCTCCATCCATTGGTCATGGCCGAACGGCGGTATGATGCCATGGATAGGCTTCCATTCGGTGATGGAAAGGCCGGAGCCAGTCATCCGCGTTGCACCGCCGACAAGGACGATGGTCGCCAGAACGATCAGCACCAGATAAAGCCAGATGCGGATATATTGGCGGTTTCGCGCTTCGCGGTCCTGAACCGAGACGACCATGCCCTGGGATAGTGTGTTGGCAGCCATGCAAGACGCTCCTTATTGCGCCGATAGGTGCAGCATAAGCGGTTGCATGACAAGCGCGGTTCACGCGACACGCCGTCGCGTCCAGGTCTGCGCCGTCACGAAGGCGTCATCGCTTATTCGCCACACTGCCAGAGCAATATTGCGCCTGGCATCGTGCCCGGCAATATCCCTTTAATCTGAGAGGTTATGATGTTTAATTGGTTGAAAATCACAGCCGGCACAGCTGCCGCCGTCGTCTATGTCACCTGTGCTGCTCAGGCCGCAGACGTGTTGGCGAGCAAGGAATACAAGATCCTGCTCACTCCATCCCTCTTCGACAAGCAACCCGCAACAGTTGCCAATCAGTTTCTGACTGATCTGAAAGCCCAACTGAAGACGGTAAATTTCGATCGCAGCGTTGACGGCAAGTTCACCGAAGATGAAACGCGCACCGTGCGCTTTTATGATTCGCCCGGCACCTGCCACCTGAATGCGTCGGGCTACATGCTACGCACACGCGGCGACGACGCGGCCAGTGAAATCACGCTCAAATTCCGCTCGTCCAGTCAATCGACGGCCGCGGCCACTGACGTCAGCGGTAGCGTTTCCGGAGCCAAGACCAAGCTCGAAGACGACATCGTGCCGCCTTTAAAGGAAACCTTTTCGCACTCGACGACAGAACCGCTCGCCGCGACGAAAAAACTGAACAGTCTGGATGATGTAACCGGCCTCTTCCCCGGCATCAAATCACTCGATCTGCCGAAGAAGGATATTTTGAGTCCTGTCGGCAAGCTCGATATTACCGAACATACCTATACCGGTGTCGATAGCGACCTTGGCGCAAAGGACGCGGATTTCTCGCTGACGCTATGGTATGTCGGTACTGCCGCAAAGCCTGCCATTGCCGAACTTTCCTTCAAGGTCAAATCCGATGGTGGCGCCTTTGCCGCCAAGGTGACGGAACGTTCGAAACTCATCTTCGACACGATGCAGGGCATGACCCAGTGGGTGTCCAGCAGCAGTACCACGAAGACACAGTGGGTCTACCAATATCAGCCAGGATTTTGCTCAGGCGTAAAACTGCTCTAATGACGAAAAGGCGGGCCGCTCCGCCTGGAATGGCCAGCTTTTTATCACCGCAATGGCTTTTTTGCTTTCCGGCAGTTTTGTTTACCGTTAGAGGATGGCCGGAAATTGTAGGACTGGATAGCGCAATGCCTGTAAGGCTGAAGAAACTTATCGGAACATTTCTGCTCGTGGCGCTCGTCTGCGTCTATGCAATCGTCGCAACGATCTTTGCAGTCGCGCTGCTTGGCAATTCCGGTCCGTGGGTTCACCTGCTCTACTTCTTCGGAACAGGATTCCTTTGGGTAGTACCCGCAATGTTCATCATCAGCTGGATGGAAAAGGCGCCGAAGAAGAATTCACCTTGATGCTTGCTCAACCAGATGCGCGCGAGGGTGCCGGATCAAACCGATCGGCGAAATATTGCGTTTCGTTCGCCACCAGTCCTTCACGGAATTCCATGATGCTCACCACATAAGACGGTACGTCATCGTAGGTAAGCACGTATTCAGTCACCCAGAGATCGCCGCCACCGATAATTCGCTGGATCGTAAAACGCTTCTTGTTTGGCTGGACCAACCGGCTCTCTTGAATGTTCTTCCGCCCGCGGATCCGTTCTCCCGATTGAGGATAATAGAGCACGGCGTCCTCGCGGTAGATTTCATGTTCGACCTTGAAATCGCTTGCGTCCGAAGCATCCCAATGGCGCTCCAGCGCCATTCGCACGGTTCGATCATCCATCTCGCTCTCCCAGCTACGCTGGTTGAGGATACGCCTGTGGGGAGGCGCCGACAATGTGCCCTAGAACTTGCTCTAGGCCTGGACCACTCGCCTCCCCGCATTGGCGATTGGCGTCGTCACGCCACTCATCATCGTCCTGGCGTAGACCAGTTTCTGGAAGCGGCCGTTGATAGAGATGCGTGGCAGCGCCCACATATTCGCCCGGTGTTCGGTGTGGATGGTGCCGTGCCTTGTCGTGACGGCAGAGACAAAACCTTCCGCGGCGGCTATCTCGGCTTCGCGTCGTCCTGCAGCTTTTGAAGAGCCGTAGGGATAGGCGAAATGAGCCGGCCGCTTGCCGAGTTCTGCTTCCAGCATATCGGCGGACAGGCGCATCTCCTGCGCAACCATATCCGGAGTCAATTTCTTCAGATTGTAGTGATGGATCGTATGCGCGCCGATCGTGCATAGCGGATCACTGGCAATATGGCGCATTTCCTTCCAGTTCATGACGTCCTGATCGGCGGACACGCCACAGATCATTCCCTCTTGCGCGCACATTTCACGAAGGACCGGCAATTGCTCCAGCTCGGTCAGCGTGAACGAAAAATAGCGCATCAAGGAATGAAAAGTTGTGCGTTTTTGAAATAGAGTCCCGCAACGCCATTCCGGTCCGCCGGGGATCTTTATGGAATCTGCCTTGGCGATGAGTTTTTCGGCGATCTCCCACCACAGTACCGCAGCGCCCTCGATCAGGCCAGGAGCAGCATATATTGTGAACGGCGCATTGTGCTTCTGGAAAACCGGATAGGCGTGATTGAGGTTGTCGTTATAGCCGTCGTCGAGCGTGATGGCGACAAAGCGCCGTTTGCCGGGTGACCCAGCTTTAACGCGCTCAGCCATCTCGTCCATGGAAACGATCTCCGTGCCCTCGGATTTCAGCGACACGATGATTTGATCGAGAAAGACAGGCGTGATCGCCAGTGAACGGGTGACGCCGAGCGGACTGATACAATCCGGACGTACCCGGTGCAGCATGATGATGGAACCGAGCCCGCCAAAGCGGTCGCGTGTGCTCGAGGCAAAGCCGCTATGCCAAGCCAGTCTCATCACGGCTTTTCGTATCAAGTCGGCCGCGTGGACCATTCCTTCACCAATTCGCGTTATTTGAAGATATCGAAGGGATTCTGTTCATCAACTCTTGCGACTTAAACGTTTATATATGGTTGATCAACAAAACCTCGCCGCCTTTCGCATCTCCTCCAATGGAACGCAAGAATGTCCGTCACTTCACGACAAGCAAAAATAATTGCACCGCTTGAAGCCAAAGCATTGTGGAATGAACTGGGCGAGGATTTTCTTGCGGGCCCAGCACAAACCGCCAACTGGTTTTCATTCTGGCAGTCATGCGTCAATGCAGACTGTCTTGTCGCGGCGCTCTTTGAAGCTGAAAGGCCGGTTTTCCTTATGCCGCTGGAGATTGTGAAAAGAGGTCCCGTCCGGATTGCCGCGTTTCCCGGCGGACCGCACGCCAATTGCAATTTTCCTGCACTGGCGACTGACGCGCACATTACGGCAGCCGATCTCATTATTCTCTTTAAAGCGCTGCACAAGGTCCGTCCGGGTATCGATGTTGTCTCGCTTGTACGACAGTTGGGCGAGCTTGACGGCAAGGCCAATCCGTTGATGCAGCTGCAAAGTCGCGAGAATGCCAATATCAGCCTGGGTATTACGTTGGACCGGGATTTTGAAACCGTGGTTGGCCGGCACAATGCCAAACGCAAAAAGAAGAAGCATCGTCAGAACACGCGCCGGTTCGAGGAGGCAGGCGGATATCGCATCGTGACGGCAACCACTCCCGTCGAGACCAACGCGATGCTCAACAACTATTTCGAGTGCAAGGCAGCGCGGCTCGCCAAGGCTGGTATCAAGAACACCTATGAACCGGCGGGAACCATGGAATTCTTCCAGCAGCTGTTCGCCCACGAAGTTCAATCGGCAATGCCAGGCTTCCAACTCAAAGCGCTTGAAGTAGCCGGCCAGTATCGCGCGGTTCTCGGCAAGTCTTATGCGAGAAAACAGACGTTCATCGATTTCATCGGCATCACAGAGGATGAACTGGTCAGCGCCAGCCCCGGCGAGTTTCTGTTTTTCGAAGACATTCAGGACAGTTGCAAGACGGATCTCGCCGTCTACAGTTTTGGCATCGGCGACGAACCGTATAAACGCAGCTGGTCCGATATCGAAGTGCCGAGCTACGACACCGATGTCAGCCTTACGGCGAAGGGGCGAATGTTCGCAGGATACCTCGATGCGCGCGGCAAGCTGGTGCGCCGCATCAAGAAAAACGAAACCGTCTGGGCCGCGGTGAAAAAGGCCCGTTCGCGTCTCTTCGGCAAACGTTAGGCCGAACGTACAATCCGGCCAGAATCGAGACGCAGATGCTCTTTCTCGAAAGGCGTCAGAAGTTCGGGCTCAAGCAGCTTCGCGTCGTAAACAGCCTTGGCAGTAGCAGCCACATCAGGGTCGTCAGGGTCGACAACGCCGAGAATGAGCTCCGTTCCGTCGGCCAGCAAATGCTTCAGCTCGACAACAGTCGCCGGACCTGCATCGACAACGACTAGATCATAGGCCGACTGCAAAGCATTGAGAATCATCGGCAAACGGCCAACGGACTGCATCGCTTTCGCCGGGTCGTGATTGCCGAGCGGGATGATCTCGGCTTGCGAATAGTGATCCGGATGGATGACGTCGCTGAAATGCTTTTCTGAAACCAGAAGATTGGTGATGCCCGGAAGATTCTTGTCGTCCAGCATGGAACGGCCGATTTCACCCGAGCCCGTCATATCTACGAGGATGACCCGCACACCCCGATCAGCCAATTCGCGCACGAGCAGGATGGTCAAGGCCGAGGCTTCGTCGCCTTCCGGCGAGACCACCACGGCGCGCGCTGCGCCGCTCGCCATCAAACGCGTCGCGACATTGGCAATGCCCGAATGACCGGTGGGGATTGCCGGCGCTTCCGCTGGAGCCTCCACGGCCGGTGTGTCCAATTCCGGCGGCTGTTCTTTCACTTCGGGCAACGCGTGCTCTTCGGGAATTTCACGGATATCGGCAGCAAGTGGTGCGACGGGTTGTGCCGTCGGCTGAGCAGGTTCGACAACAACAGGAGGAACCTGTTCAGGGATACTGCGAACGGTCGCGGGGGCTGTTGTTTCTTCCGCGACGACTGCCTGTGGACTGGCCGGACGAAGCGCCTGTCCGCTGAACAGGGCCCGCAGCAGAGTGATGATGCTGAGGAGCAGCAGCGACGCAACAAATGCGGCAATCGTCATCGGGATCTTCTTCGGGAAGTACGGCTCGATCGGCCTGTCGGCGCGGGAGAAGATACGCGCATCCGCGGGCAGATAGCCGCGGTCCGTGCGGGACGATGCTTCACGATAACGCGTCAGGTATGATTCGAGCAATTGCCGCTGGGCGGTGGCTTCACGCTCCAGCGCGCGCAACTCCACCTCTTCTTCGCCTGCTTTCGAAGATTGCTCCTTCAACTCATTGAGCGAGCTGGTCAATTGGCTCTCACGCAAACGGGCGGTTTCAGCTTCGGCTTCGAGGCTGCCAAGAACCTTGCGCGCCTCGAGACGGATCTGGTTGTTGAGATCGGCGAGCTGCGAACGCAGTGCCCGGATGCGAGGATGGCCACTGAGCAGGGATGCGGAAAGATCGGCAATATTGTTGTTGAGCTGTACCTGACGCTCGCGCAGGCGCTGGATCAGGGGCGACGCCATGACAGCTGGCAGCGTTTCGACAGGCGCACCCTTGGCCAGCGCAGCGCGGACACTCTGGGCGCTTGCCTCGCTCGCCGCCCTGTTTGCCCGTACACGCGACAGTTCCGTAGAGAGCTCCGAAAGCTGCTGGGTGGCGAGAACAGCATTATTCTGGCCGATCAGGAGGTCTGAGGAACCCCGGTACGCCGCTACCTTCGCCTCGGCATCCTTGACGCGCTGGCTGAGGTCGGCGATCTCCGGCTGCAACCAGCCAGCTGCATCGGTGTTTGCCCGGGATTTCGCCGATTGCTGCGTGGCGACGTATTCGTCCGCGATGGCGTTGGCGACCGATGCGGCAAGCGCCGGATCCTTGGAGGAGAACTGAATGACAATGACGCGCGAAGCCGCGACATTGTAAACGAGCAAGCGATCGCGTACGGACTGGAGAATATAGTCGTCGCGCGTCTCTTCATCCGGGTTGTTGCCGATGCCAACAGCGCCAAACAGACGCGACAGCGCCGAGGGTTCAGCCCCAGCGGAAAGTTCGGGGTTCTTGGCGAGGTCGAGTTTGACGATAACGCGTTTCAACAGATCGGACGAACCTATGAGTTCGACCTGGCTCTTGATGCCCTCCTGGTCCAGCACCGGCCGGTCGTCCGCCTGCTGGTTTGCCGGCCGGGTGAAAACCGATTCCCCCGTTTCGATGAGGATGCGGGTCTCGGCGCGATATTTTGGCGAGACCAAAGACATGAGCAGGAATGCCAGCGCCGTCAAAAGCAGCGAGCCGACGAGTATTCGCAGCTTGTTGCGCCACAAGCTGGCAAACAACGCGCCTATATCAATGTCCACATCGTTTCCGACAGAGCTCGCGGGCATTCCAGAACACTCCAATACGAATGGTATAATGGTAAAGACGCATGGTAACCAGCGAGTTAAGAAGTTGCAGTATTCAACCACAGCGTGCAGTTACCTGCCTGTCGCTGCTAAACTTTACCAGCCATTAACCCTAATGAACTGATAATCCCGCACAGAATCGAGAAAACTTCTCCGCAACGTTTGTTAGGGTTCGTGACGTGTTCAGCAAGCAGATCTTTCTGGTGGCCATCGGCGTTGTTTCCATGACGCTGGGTGGATGCGCCAGTTACCGCCCGGCCCCGGCAGCGTTCAACGAAGCCATCAACAAGCCTTACATGCTGGACGCGGGCGACCGCATCCGGCTGACTGTGTTCGAGCAGGAAGGCATTACCAACACCTATAGCGTCGACCAGGCTGGATATATCTCCGTCCCGCTGATCGGCAGCGTCCCTGCGCGCGGCAAGACCATCCAGCAGATCGAAAAGGAAGTCGCCGCCAAGCTGCGCAAAGGTTATCTGCGCGATCCGGACGTGGCAGTCGAGATCGATCGCTACCGTCCCGTCTTCATCATGGGTGAAGTCGGTGCGGCCGGGCAATACTCCTACGTTCCGGGCATGACGGCGCAGAAAGCCATTGCCGCGGCTGGCGGCTTTACCCCGCGCGCCCAACAGAACGATGTCGATATCACGCGCCAGTTCAACGGCGAAAGCCTGACCGGCCGCGTTACCATTTCCGATCAGGTGCTGCCCGGCGACACAATCTATGTGCGCGAGCGGTTTTTCTGATCACGGGGATGGCCGACAAACCATCTCTTCGCATCGTTCACTGTTTTCGCGCGCCTGTTGGCGGAATATTTCGCCACGTGCGCGATCTCATCGAAGCGCAAGTGAAAGCCGGTCACAAGGTCGGCGTGATCTGCGACGCATCGACCGGCGGTGACTTCGAGGAAGCCTTGCTTGCAGGGCTGCGCGACAGGCTTGAGCTCGGTCTCGAACGCATTGCCATGCAGCGCCAGATCGGCCCAGGCGATGCAATGGCGGCGCTGCGGACATACAGGATCATCAAGAAATTGCAGCCGGATGTCCTGCATGGGCACGGCGCCAAAGGCGGCACCTATGCGCGGCTCTTCGGCTCATGGCTGCGGGTATCCGGTTCACGCGTTGCCCGGTTTTATTCTCCGCATGGCGGCAGTTTGCACTACGATCCCAACAGCCTGCAGGGCTGTGTGATTTTCCGGGTCGAACGCGCCATGGAGAAGATGACCGACAGGATCATTTTCGTCTCCGCATTCGAACAGAACGTCTATACGAAGAAAGTCGGTGAGCCGCGGTGCGGTTTCGCGCTGATTTATAACGGCTTGGCAGACAGTGAATTCGAACCGATCGTGGCATTGCATGACGCCGCCGATTTCCTTTTTATCGGCGAGATGCGCGTATTGAAGGGCCCAGATATCTTCATCGGCGCCCTTGCGAAAGCGAACAGTCAAAGCGGCCAGAAACTGACGGCAGTCATGGTTGGAGATGGGAAGGATCGAGCCAGCCTCGTCAAACAAGCCGGTGCAAATATCCGTTTTCTCATGCCGATGAAGGCGCATGAAGCATTCAGGCTGGCCAAAGTGGTCGTGATCCCTTCCCGCGCCGAAGCCCTGCCCTATATCGTGATCGAGGCTCTCGCTGCCGGGATGCCGGTTATAGCCAGTCGCGTCGGCGGCATTCCGGAAATCCTCGGCGATGATTCCCCTGCCCTGGTGCAGCCGGACGCCAATGATCTGGCTAGCAAAATGACCTATGTCATCGGCGATATCCCAGGCTACAGGCAGACGCTTCCAAGTATCGAAGCTCTCAAGCAAAAGTTCGGTATCGAGGCAATGGCTACGCGGCTGGAAGCCGAGTATTTCGCAGCGCTGGAACTCTAGATTCCTCAAGCCTTTCTTAGCGCATATGTGCTATTGACGGGCAATTCGGGCTTTCAGGTGAATCATGACAGACAGAAAAGCGGAATCGAAGCTTTCGCGCGAGGTTGTTCGCAACCTTACGCCCGACACGCCGCGCACCTCCGGAAAGAAGCCGGTGCTGAGCCCGGTCGCCTATCAGATCGCCTCGCAATATGCCAAGGACACCAATTCGCCGGTAATGATCAGCGGCATCATGCGGATCATCGAGTTTTTGATCATCGTGCTGGCGGGCATTGCTGTCTTCATCATTTACGTGGGCCCGTCGGCTTACACGTTCCTGCAGTATTCGCTTGCGATCCTCGCGACGGCAGTGGTCACGATCATGCTCCTGGAGCTCACCGACAGTTATCAGCTTGCCGTCATGCGCGACCCCTTCAGCAAGTTCGGAAAACTCATCCTCGTATGGTCCGGCGCTTTCGCGATGATGTCGCTGGCGGCGTTTTTCCTCAAGACCTCGGAGGACTATTCGCGTGTGTGGTTTGGCACCTGGTACGGGTCGGGACTGATCCTTTTCCTGGTATTCCGCATAGTCATGTCGCGCCTGATCCGGCGTTGGGCCCGCAACGGCAAGATGGAACGGCGCGCGGTTATCGTTGGCGGCGGCAAGCCGGCGGAGGACCTTATCCGGTCGATTGAACAACAGCCCTATAACGACATTCGCATTTGCGGCGTTTTTGATGATCGCGATGCCAAGCGGTCACCGCCGATCGTCGCAGGTTATCCAAAGCTCGGTAATATTTCCGAATTGATCGAGTTCGCGCGTATCGCCCAAATCGATATGCTGATCGTCTCCCTGCCGATCACCGCGGAAGCGCGGGTGCTGTCGCTCCTGAAGAAGCTCTGGGTTTTGCCCGTCGATATCCGCCTGTCGGCGCACAACAACCATCTGCAGTTCCGCCCGCGCGCCTATTCCTATATCGGGTCTGTCGCCATGATCGACCTGTTCGACAAGCCGATCAACGACTGGGATTCGGTGGCAAAACGCGCCTTCGACATATTCTTCAGCCTATTCGGCTTGATCGTGTTCAGTCCGGTCATCCTGGCGACTGTCATTGCCATCAAGCTCGAAAGCAAGGGCCCGGTGATCTTCAAGCAACTCCGGCATGGCTTCAACAACGAGATCATCGAAGTCTGGAAGTTTCGCTCCATGTTCACCGAGATGTGCGACCCGACAGCGCGCAATGCAGTGGTAAAGAACGACCCGCGTGTGACCCGCGTCGGCCGCTTTATACGCAAGACCTCGATCGACGAACTCCCGCAGTTCTTCAATTCATTGATGGGAACGCTGTCACTCGTCGGGCCCCGGCCGCACGCGATCGCGGCGCATACCCGCAATCTCCTTTATAACGAGGTTGTCGACGGCTATTTCGCGCGGCATCGGGTGAAACCGGGCGTGACCGGCTGGGCACAGATCAATGGATGGCGCGGCGAAGTCGACACGGACGACAAGATCAAGATGCGCACGGAATTCGATCTTTACTACATCGAGAACTGGTCGTTGTGGTTCGACCTGAAAATCCTGTTCCTCACTCCCGTGCGACTTCTCAACACGGATAATGCCTATTGAGCGCGGCAATTGATCAGAACCGGCAGGCCAGCGTAGACAACGCCGCAAAAAACCGCGCTCTGATCAAATTGATTTCAACTTTTGCCGTTGGCTTCGGGGTGTTCCTCAGCGGCTTCGTCATCGATGAACCTGCACCATACGAGCTCTATATGGCTGGCCTTATCGCTGTCTGGGCCCTGTTCGGTCTGAGATTGTCGCGCACGGTCGCCGCCCTCCTCGCCATTCTGGTGGTCTTCAATCTCGGCGGCCTTGTTTCCCTCGCGCAGATGCCCGACCTCAAAGCGGCGCCAATGTACATCGCCGTTTCGCTCTTTCTCGGCTTTACGGCGGTTTTCTTCGCTGCGATCATCGATGCCGACCATCGCGTCCTGCGTGTCATCTTCAAGGCCTATATCCTCGCTGCGATCGGTACATCGCTGCTCGGGATCCTTGGCTATTTCGATGCCTTTCCCGGAGCAGAACTGTTCACGCGCTATGGTCGCGCGATGGGTGCCTTCCAGGACCCGAATGTTTTCGGACCGTTCCTCATGCTGCCACTTGCCTGGCTGGTGCACGGCGTCCTTGTGGGCGACCTTCGGGCCCTGCCATTGCGCCTGATCCCGATCCTCATCCTGACGCTTGGCATCTTCCTGTCTTTCTCCCGTGCGGCCTGGGGAATGGCCGCCCTGATCATTGCCGGCCTGGCACTGCTTCTGTTCATCAGAAACCCTAATCCGCTGTTCCGGACGAGGATCATCCTGCTTGCAGGCCTTGCCGTCGTGTTTGTGCTGCTCGCAGTAGTCGTCGCATTGCAAATCCCGAGCGTTGCCGACCTTTTCACGGCACGAGCGCAGCTGGTGCAGGATTATGACGATGCGCAATTCGGACGCTTTGCCCGCCACTGGTACGGCCTGCTCATGTCGGTTGATCATCCGCTCGGTATAGGCCCGCTGGAGTTTGGACCGATCTTCGGCGAAGACACGCATAATATCTGGCTGAAAGCGGCGCTGGACTATGGCTGGATCGGATTTATCAGCTATCTGACCCTTACCATGTTGACGCTGGGCCTCGGACTGCGCATCCTGTTTCGGGAGCGCCCCTGGCAACCCTTTCTGCTCTGCGCCTATCTTGTTTATATAGCGCATGTGGCCATCGGCAATGTCATCGACACAGATCATTGGCGGCATTTCTGGCTGCTGATCGGCATCATCTGGGGATGTGCCGCATTAGAGGTCCGCCACCAAAGAAATGGTCGTTTGCCAGTTCCTGATAGAAGAACGAATTGACCAGCATATGATGCGTTTTAAAAACAACAAGAACAACTATTCGGACGCTGATGCCGAACTCATGCAGCGCTCTCTGGATTCGGCCATCCGGCAGCTGGATGACCAGGACATATCAGACGACGAAATCAACACGCTGGCACGTTTTGTGCGCGCTGCCTTCATCATCGGCAATCGGGATGTGGAGTCCATGGCGAGGTTTGCGGTGAAGGCGGTTCTCATACGACGCAAGAGCCGCGCGAAGCGCTAGGGCCAGGGCCAGATTAACAGGTTCCGACCCTGGGGTCGTGATCTCAATTCTCCTGCAGCTTAGCTGCTTCGGCAGCCTTTTTGCGTGCTATCGCATCATTTGTGGCTGCCGCGGCGACATTTGCCGCCGAATGATCCTCATTACCGGCAACTTGTACTGTTGGTGACGCAAAGCCGATGCCATTGGCTCCGAACGCTTCCCTGATCATGGCATAGGCGCGGCGGCGGATCGTGGACTGATGCCCCGGTTTTGTCATCATGGCGAAGCTCAGATTGATACCGTAATCGCCGAAAGCCTCGACGCCCTTCATCTTGACCGTCTCGATGATCTGCGGGCCGAATTCCGGATCCTGCAGCAGTTCCGCGCCGACGACTTTCACCAGCTTTTTGACCTTGGCGATATCCGTGTCGTAGCTGACCGAAATAAGGAATTTGTCGATGACCCAGTCACGGCTCATGTTCTGCACGGCACCTAACGTGCCGAACGGTACGGTGAAGATCGGGCCGCGATGGTGCCGCAATTTGACGGAGCGGATACTGAAGGATTCGACTGTACCCTTGTAGCTGCCGCTCTGGATGTATTCTCCCACCCGAAACGCGTCGTCGGTCATGTAGAAGATGCCGCTGATAATGTCCCTGACCAGGGCCTGCGAGCCGAAGCCGATGGCGACGCCGAAAATGCCGGCGCCCGCGATCAATGGACCGATTGCCACGCCGAGACCGGACAGAACCATCATCACGGCAATCGCGGCGATGAGCACGGCAAGAAAATTGCGCAGAATCGGCAGCAAGGTCATAAGCCGCCCGCTGCGGGCCAGTGCAGCTTCATCGCCGCCTTCGATGCGGGCTCGTTCGATACGCATGTTGATGAGACCCTTGAGCATATGCCAGATCAGATCTGCGGCGAGCAGGATCACCACGCCACCCAGCACGCCGCGAATCATGCGGCTCGCGGCCTCGTCCTCCATCAATCCGCTTGTGCGAAAGCGAATGACCGCGCCGAGCCAGGCGACTGCAAGTATGATGACGATCACCCTTGCTCCCCGCTCCAGGAGGACTTCGAAGACCGGATTCCTGGCTCTTGGCGCATCATCGGGGCCGGCGAAGAACGACTTTACGATTGTGCTGGTTGTCTTCAAAATCGGAGGCAGGATGATGACATAGATGCCGACCCAAAAAGCCAGGCTCATGCCGGCAACCCATAACAACCAAAGTACGCATAGATAGAGTGTGAGCAGCCACTCCTTGGCGCGGTAGGCCCGGGATGCAACGGGGGCTTCCGGGCGGTTCCAGACGGTTTCCAGCGCCACCGCCAAAAGGCCGAAGCCGAGTGTGTAAACAATCAGGCTCCTGACGTTGGGGGTGAAATTCAGCGCGGTCATCCATCCCGCCGCCGCCCAACCTGTGAAGAAGATGCCCGTGAACCAGGCAACACGGCGATACCAGAACGCGGCCTGCACATCATCCATCGGAATGAGACGCGCCACGATCTCGCCGCCGTTTATTTGTTTGCGGTCGGTTCCGAGCGAAATGGCGGCCAATCGCATGATCACGCGCCAGGCTATCAGGGCAACAAGCATGGGCAGGACAAGCATGGCCAGGAGCGGCGGCCACGTAAAGGCGTGGAAGGCACCGATACTGGCCAAAGCAAAGACCACCAGCGGTGCCATAGCGGCAAAAATCGATCGGCCGATCACGTGATGCCGTTTGGGCGTATCTGCCTCAGTTGCCGCCGGCACCGCCATTTTCCGGCGTGCCCGGGCGAGAATACGCCGAAAGACAAATTCGGCCCCGAAGCCGAGTGCAGCAAATGCAGCAAAGAGCAGCAAAATCGCCCCCGGACGTCGACCGTTGATTTCGGTCATGATCGTGGAGCGTGCCCCAGCAAATTCGCCGGGAACTGCCGGAATGGCTTGTACGATGCCGCGCAAGTGCGCCCGAATGGCGTTCGACCATTGCATGAAGTCGCTTGCCGATGCAGCAACGGAAACCTCTTCCGCCGCCGCAGGCGGAGCACCCTTGGCGGCGATCCATGCTTTGATTTCTGGATCATCCAGAAGCTTCAAAAGCTCTTCGACTTTTTTGGGCGGCGGCTGGGTAGCCGCAGTCTGCGCCTGCGAAACTCCGGCAAGGCTCAGGAAAACAACGCAGCTCAATGCAAGCAGGATGCGCATTTTTGCGGTCATGGCTTGAAACACGGCAGTACTCATGCGTTTGCCCCCGGACAGACGTTTTGGTATATTATGAACGCAATATAATGACCTGTCTCACGAATAGTACAGCATTGCGTGCATCGGAATAACGTTGCCGGTTCTATTTACCAGTTCCGCCAAAATAAATGGTGCCATGGCCGTCCCGCCCTATTGCTGCCAACCGTACAGGTTTACATATAAGCTCTGCCAACACGAGGAACGGTCATGACCCGGATCGAATACAGGTTGCATGCATTTGATCTCGCGAGCCCCTTCGGCTTCGCCGACGGCAATATGTTCGGTCACCTGTTGCGGGAAAAACTCGGAAAGCTCGCGCCGGACAAGCGGGCCGTTCTGATCGAATGCGTCAAAAGGTTTTTGCTCCCGGCGCTGCCGCGGCGGATAAAGACTGTTCTCGTCGGCACGCACAATCCCATCCGTATCCCTGACGGCGAAACGATCGACGATATCGAGGATTTCACGGTCGGCATCAGGGAAGATCAAGTGCTGGAAGTGGCCGCTGAACTCGCTTCGAAACACGATTGATCGAAAAACATCAAACCGGATGCGCTGTTTAGAGCATTTCCGTTTTTACGCAATTCCGGACGCAAAACCGGTTCCCACTTTTGCTGGAATTGTTCTCGTCTGCTCCCGGAGCAGGCGTATAGCCGATATTGCGGCTATACTGGTCGGAGTGGCCGGATTCGAACCGACGACCCCTTGACCCCCAGTCAAGTGCGCTACCGGGCTGCGCTACACTCCGATAATCTTGCTAAATCAATGACTTAGCAAGACATTCAATCCTCAGAATATCCGGCTTGTTTTCTGCCGGGATAACGCTGAGGGTAACAGTCACGCCGATTGTTTGCGAAGTCTCTGGGGGAAACCTCAAATCGACAGGCGAGCAATTACCCTATGGCGCTATCGGAGGCAAGGGCTGCAACGGAACTACCGATAAGAAAAAGGCCCCACAGGGCGAACCATGCGCGAGACCTCGCACGGCCGGCCAGTCAAACTCGAGAACGATCCTGACTTTCATTAAAAGATATCGGGGCCCTTTGGATCTCTGAGCATGTGATGTGACCGAAACATTCACTTCAGCCTCACGGCCCGAGGCCGCAGAATGGTGTTCAGTTCATCTCGATCACCAGCGCTGCAACAGGATACAATACAGTACGGATGCAGGGAATTAAACTTCGCTGCATGACAGAGAAACAACATCCAATTTGCGGGCGTTCTCCCGCAACATCTCTCCATCATCGATAGATGCTCTTTCAAGAAAGGATGAAAAGAAATGCTAAGTGACTTAGTTTCCGAGATCGAACCCGGTCGTTGCGCTATCGTCGTTGATCAAAGCCTACCGGTCGGACGGGCGGCGAATGCAGCAGCCGTTATCGCGTTGACGATGGGCAAGATTCATCCCGAACTCGCTGGCGTTGACCTAATCGACGGAAGCGGGTTGGCACATCCAGGCCTCATTCCCATTGGTATCTCTGTTCTTGGCGCAACCGCTGAGGAGCTCAAAGCATTGAGGGAAAAGGCAACATCGCGCGAGATCAGCGTCGTTGACTTCCCTATTCAGGGACAGCAAACCAATGACTATTCGGCTTTTGGAAGCGCCGTGGCATTGGTGGAAACAAAGGAACTTTCATATGTTGGGGTAGGACTTTACGGCTCTCGCAAGGTTGTGGGAAAGATTGTTGGAAAGTTCGGGTTTCTTAAATAACTCACGGACCTTCAATATGAGCGTCCCTATAGACGCCTGGCGTTACGCCAAGTTGCCTGTAAAAACTTCGGGTGAAATGCGCCTGATCGGTGAAACCCGCTTCCGCGGCTATGCCCGCAAGCGACTCGCCGTTCCGAATCTTTGATGTAGCCAATGAAATCCTGGCTTGACGTTGGAACTCGTGCGGCGTCATGCCGACTTCTTTCTGAAAAGCCCGATAGATCCTGTAGGGTGTTAATTCTGAAACCGCTGCGATATCTTGAAGGCTCACCTGTTCATCGAGCCTTTGCATTAGGAACTCTCTCGCCCTCCGGACTGCTTTCGACTCGGTTCCTCCCGGGGATTCCCGTAGCCGCTCTTTGACATGTCTCGATAAAAAATAGTCTGCAAACTCCGCTGCGGCCTGACCTCGTACCAATGGAGCGCTGCTCGCTCCGCGTGAACGTGCAAACCACTAAACATGTCGGTCAGTAGGGGATCTCGGATGATTGGCCCGGAAATCGATCGCGTTTGGCTGTGATAAGGATTGTCACACACCCATTCATTCACAGCATCGAAGTCGACATACAGTGTCCTTAAACTCCAACCCTCGCCATCAACAGGTGAACCAGCGTGCGGAACGTCCGCATCAATAGCATAAAGGTCACCTTTGCGAGCCGTAAACTCTTGACCCCGCATGCGAATTCGGATTGCGCCGTCTGTGATAAGCGAAAGGCAGATTTTGTCGTGGGTGTGCATGGCGTATGAAAAATCGATAAAACGACCGCGAAGGAACTCCGCGTTCAGTCCGTCTGTCCGCCATATCTTGGTGCTTTCAACCATAGGTTCCAAATAGGATGTCCGTACCTGCTGTACAATAACATCATTCGTCACCACCTCCAAAGAATTGCCTACCAGGCGGTGCGTGAAAAACCATAAAATAAGAATATGGCAGCTTGGTCGCCGCCATAAAAAGACAATCTGCCCCGTTTTCGCCCATAGTGATTATGCCCTGCCGGTCGGAAGTCCAGATGAAATATGCTATGGTTTGGCTGGAGGAACGGAGGGACAGAACGTTGCCCAATCACGAGGAGAAGATTGCGTCCTACAAGACGCTGATTGATTTGCACTATAGTAATGTCGAGAAAGCACAATGGAGACTGTTTGAATTGCGAACCGGATCGATAACTACTGCCGGGGATGAAGTCGCTTTCAGCAGGTCATTAATTGCAGATGAAATGTGCGAAATCCGCAAGCTGGAAATGCTCCTGAAGCGGCTTGAACACCCCAAGGAAAACGACACGACAGCGTTATGGCGTATGTTACGTCTGGGGGGCAGTTTTGGCTGGAGCCGTAGAATAAACTGAATATCGCTAGCCCTCATCTGGGGTGAGAAGAAGGAGGAGAGCAAGACAACGAGCCCCCACGCGGCTGTCTCTTCTCCTCTCTCTCCCCCCAACTGGCCGCTTTAGCGGAGGAAACATTTGTCCCAAGACCGGGGTGCTAACAGCGGTCAGCGGGGTCAAGTTACACCCGATTTGGCGTGCCGTATAAATGGCTTTATGGCCATCCACCGAAAGGCGTAATCGCGAAATTCGGGCAATCGCCGGGAGAGCTATTCCAAAAAAATGGCCGAAGCGCCAAAGCAATGCTTCACAGGGGACTGTGGAAATGCTTCGTCGGCTCCGGCCTATTGCTGCCAATGGGCATTGGGGTAGTTGAGTTCAGGCAGCAGCGGTAGTGTCGCCCACCCTCGCCCATGGGTCCAATCACACTTCCCCTCCGCTCGAAACAAAGAGGGAGAAGAGAAGGCACATCGCCCCCAATTCTCCCCAGATGGCGGGTTGTAGAGTTTGGCATGCCATCACAACCAGCGCGGGCAATTTACACCAGTTTACGGGATTTCCACTTTATTTTTAACTTGTTATGCGGTGAGACTATTTGCCTTGACCCTCGCCCACGCCCCTCGAACGCATCGATCCCTATATACGTTGGATATACGTCTCCTAGACCACGGTGTGATTACGTCTCCATTGCGAATGGAGATAATGAACCACATCAGAAACGGAACAGTCAGGAGGAGACGACCATGAGCATGGACAGTATCTCATACCTCGGCAGATCGAAACGAATGGCCGGCGGTATGGAGGCGATCATGGACGTATATGAAGCAGTCACAAGCCGACGGGCGGTGCGCGGATTCACCGACGAGCCTGTGTCGAGGGAGGTGCTGGAGCGCGTGCTGTCCGCCGCAGCTTGGGCGCCGTCCGGATCGAACATCCAGCCGTGGAACACCTACGTGATGACCGGCGCGCCGCTGGCCGAACTCAAGACGACCGCCGTCGAGCGCGTGGCCCACGGCGACCCCTGGGACAAGCGGCAGTACAAGATGTACCCGTCCGAGCTGAAGTCTCCGTACGCGGAGCGCCGATCCGCCTTCGGCAAGGAGCGCTACAGCGCGCTCGGCATCGCGCGCGAAGACTGGGAGGCGCGCCAGCGGGCGGCAATCGCCAACTGGAACTGTTTCGGTGCGCCAGTCGCCCTGTTCTGCTACATCGACCGCGACCTGGGCCGTCCCCAATGGGCCGACGTCGGCATGTATCTACAGACCATCATGCTGCTGCTCCGCGCCGAAGGACTGCACAGTTGCACGCAGATGGCGTGGTCGCAGGTTCGCGAGACGGTCGCGGGGGTCCTGTCACCCCCGGACGGGCTCATCCTCTTCTGCGGCATGTCGATCGGATACGAGGACCCCGCGGTAAGTTCTCCCCGTACGGGCCGCGCCCCGCTCACCGAGACGGTCACTTTCGTCGGCGATTAGTTACTGGACAAGAGACCCTTCTATGATTCCTGCGTATGATACGTCCTTTATCATGCGAGATATTGGAGAACGCCATGACCACGCATAAAGTAGGCTATTTCATCGGCAGCCTCGCCAAGGGCTCGATCAATCGCAAGCTCGCCAACGCGTTGGTGCGGCTCGCCCCGCCGGAACTCAAAATGTCGGAGATATCCTTCAAGGACCTGCCGCTCTACAGCTACGACTATGACGCCGACTACCCTCCGGCTGGCAAGGCATTCAAGGCGGCAATCGCAGCCGTCGACGCCGTGCTGTTCGTCACGCCCGAATACAATCGATCCATACCCGGCGGGCTGAAAAACGCAATCGACTGGGCGAGCCGCCCCTATGGCACCAACTCGTTCACACGCAAACCATCAGCGGTGATCGGCACGTCGCCGGGCGCGATAGGCACAGCAATCGCCCAGCAGAATTTGCGCAGCGTGCTTAGTTTCTGCAACTCTCCACAGATGAATGCCCCGGAAGCCTACATCCAGTTCACACCGGGGCTGATAACAGATGACGGCGAGGTCACGAACGACACAACCGCCGATTTCCTTCGCACTTTCATGCAGGACTTCCATGTCTTCATCACAAGGGTTCGCTCAGTGCTGCCGAAAGATGCCTAGAGCAAGTTTTGTCTATTCAGAGTCATTCTGCCGGAGGGAATTTGAGACTCTCTCGAATAGTTCCACAGGATTGCCGCGATATGTCGTGGCTTTGAACATTTTGAAGTCCAGGCGTGCGGCGACGCTTTTTGACGTATCGTTCCACGTATCGATCATGCAAACTGTCCGGGTTGAAATTTTCCTGGCGTCGAACCAGACAAATACGGTTTGCATCGCCTCGGTTGCTATACCCCGGCCGTGGCGGGAATATTCAACCCGCCACATGGCCTCTGGAAAACCATCGTAGGGAACGCCGTGACCTCGATGAAAGTGCGCCAGCCCGACCTCGCCGATCACCGCGCCAGAGATGCGGTCGACAATGGCAAAAGGGCCGAAGTCAAACGTCGCCCAGTGTCCGATCCAACGCAGCAACCGATACCAGATATCTTCCTCGCTCAGCTGGGGGTGGCCGGGAGAACCGTCCGTCATCGGCCTGTTCACCCACACGGTCTTGTAGCTTTCAAAATCGCCGATGACGAGCGGACGCAGGAGCAGACGGTCTGTTTCAATCATGGTTTTGCTTGCTACGTGATGAGGTTCGCAATTGAGTTTGATATCCGCATTTGAAGGAAGCGCCAAATTCTAAACGCGCATTTTCAATCTTTGATCCGTGAATTAACCGTTACGTACTTGTTCTTTTCCTCACGTCGAGACCTTCTTTTGACTGAGACGGCGTTTGAACGCCGCGACAATTGCGACTTAAATCAACGGGGAAGGATCAACTCGTGACAAGTATCACACGCCGAGGCTTTGCTTGCGGCATTGCCCTGATTCCGGCTTTGCGCTTCACATCGGCACTAGCCCAGACCAGCATACCCCCGGAGGAAGCGCGCGGCATCGCCAAGGAAGCCTACATATACGGTTTCCCCATGGTGGACGACTACCGCATCGAGCACGCCTATTTCGTCGATACCAAAAGTCCAGAATACAAGGGACCTTGGAACCATTTGGTCAACATTGCGCGTGTCTATACGCCAGCCGATACGGCCATCCAGTCAGCCAACTCCGATACGCCCTACTCCTTCATCGGCTTGGACCTGCGTGCCGAACCGATAGTACTCACCGTGCCGCCCATCGAGAAGGATCGCTATTTCAGCATCCAGTTCATCGACGCATACACATTCAATTTCGCTTACATTGGTAGCCGTGCGACCGGCAATGATGGCGGTAGTTTCCTCATCGCCGGGCCAGGCTGGAAGGGTGAAACACCAAAGGGCGTGAAGGAGGTTATCCGTTCGGAGACGGAACTTGTGCTTGCGGCCTATCGCACGCAGCTTTTCAATCCGGACGACCTCGATAACGTCAAGAAAATTCAGGCAGAATACAAAGCAGAACCTCTATCCAAATTCCTCGATCAGACAGCACCTGCGGCTGCGCCCGCCATTGATTTCATCAAACCGTTGTCTCCTGGCGACGAGAGGACATCGCCCGAGTTCTTCAATATCGTGAACTTCCTCCTGCAATTCTGCCCGACCGATCCGTCCGAAACCGACCTCATGGCGCGGTTCGCCAAGATTGGGGTCGGCGCGGGGAAAACGATCAACGTCAGCTCGCCAGAAATGAAGGTGGCCATTGAACAGGGCATGGCCGACGCTTGGGCCGAACTTGACGATCTGCGCAAGCAGATTGATGCGGGCAAGATAACCTTCGGAGAACTGTTCGGCACGCGGGAATATTTGAAGAACAATTACCTCTACCGCATGGGGGCCGCCGTGCTCGGCATCTACGGCAATTCGAAGCAGGAAGCGATGTACCCGGTCTATGCGGTCGATACCGAGGGGATGAAGCTCGACGGCGCGAGTAAGTACACCGTGCATTTCGAAGCGGGGGAACTGCCGCCGGTCCACGCCTTCTGGTCACTTACGATGTATGAACTGCCACAGAGCCTGCTTGTCGCCAATCCGATCAATCGCTACTTGCTCAATTCGCCGATGCTGCCGCAATTTGTCAAGGACACCGATGGCGGGCTGACATTCTACATCCAGAACGAAAGCCCGGGCAAAGACAAGGAGCCGAACTGGCTGCCTGCGCCCAAAGGCCCATTCGTTATAGCAATGCGTCTCTACTGGCCCAAGCCGGAAGCGCTCGATGGAACCTGGAAGCAGCCGCCGATGAAGCGGTCCACGTAGCAAGGGTACATCGCGCCCCGATTGCGGTGCATCTTCGTCGGCCCCAGCCATTAAGTAACAATTCCGCAACACCTTTCCCCAAAGATGAATGCTCGGCCCGATTGTATTCGAAAACTAAACCTTTCGACTTATAGTAGAGCTTTGACTCGCACGACTAATGACCGTTTTATGCATTTTCTAAAAAGCCGGCACGGCAGAGGGGGGATCCTCGACAGCTGCGTCCGAAGAAAAGGTGGGATAGGTATCGGCAT
This sequence comes from Phyllobacterium chamaecytisi, assembly GCF_020164455.1. Classification (GTDB taxonomy): domain Bacteria; phylum Pseudomonadota; class Alphaproteobacteria; order Rhizobiales; family Rhizobiaceae; genus Phyllobacterium; species Phyllobacterium chamaecytisi. The sequence continues at coordinate 597,841 of NZ_JAIQWW010000001.1, read as the reverse complement.
GACTCTACGCAAAGCTTTGCGCGCATCGACTGCGCTGACCGTAGTCTCGATTCTCGGCATGGCTGCCACGGTCTCCCTCTCGATTTTCGGCGAAGCGAACGCGCAGACGTGGAATGGGGCGGGACCGGATTATGGTACCGCGACAAACTGGACGCCGAACAATGTACCGGACACTGCCGGAGAGAGCGCCACGTTTGATGATACTGGTTTATTGCAGCCGACGGTAAATCTTGGCGGCGTCACTCACTCGGTGGGCAGCTGGGTCGTCAGCGGCACCACGACCTACTCGATGGAAAGCGGCACCGTGAACTTTCTCACTGCTGCAGGTTTGACGAATACTTCGTCGGGCGGCACGGGGATATCCGCAAATATTACTGGTATCGGCGGCGTAACGCAGAACGGCCCAGCTACTCTCTTTCTCTTGGGCAACAATACCTATACCGGCGGGACGACCGTATTGTCTGGCATAGTTGAAGCAAGGGGAACTGGCAGGCTTGGCACCGGTCCTGTGGTCGTCGGTGATCCCGGCGGTGGTGCTTCTGCGGAGCTGCAGTTGACCAATGGGTTCAATGCTCAATCACTGAATATTACCAACAACACCACGGGGAACACAGTTTTCAATGGTGGGAACGCTGGCAGTGCCACCATCAGAAACAGCCAGGGCGGCGGCACGACCTTCATGAACAACAGCACCGCCGGTAATGCCACTATTACCAACGATATTAGCGCCGGCCAGCCAAGTGTCACGCTGTTCAGCGATACCAGCACGGCCGGGAACGCGACGTTTTTGCTGCCTGGCGGTGATGTCCGGTTTCAGGATAACAGCACGGCGGGGAATGCTAACCTAAGCGGAACAGCAACAATCATATTCCAGCAGAACGCGACCGGCGGCAATGCTCAGATCAGTCTCAATTCCTTTACCGGGTTGATTCAGTTTCTGGATAACAGCACGGCGGGCGCGGCCATAATTTCCAATGCGGATGGCAGCCAAATTCGGTTCGACGGCGCAGGCACGTCTGCCGGGACAGCCACGATCACCAACAGCGGCTCCTCCACTCTACCGGCCGTCCAGAATTCGACAACGATATTTGACACGACCAGCACGGCGGGCAACGCATCGATCATCAACATAAGTGATGGTCGAACACAGTTCCTCGCTAGTAGTAGCGCCGGAAGCGCCACAATCACCAACAATGTCGGCGGCGGCACGTTCTTCGAAGATACCAGCACGGCCGCCAGTGCACGACTGATTACAATCGGCACCGGTTTCGTTGATTTTTCGCGCAACGCCGCTGCTGCAAATACCGCTGGCTCCATCGAGGGCAGCGGCGAATTGCGGCTCGGTTCCATCGATTTCACCGTCGGCTCGAACAATCTGTCGACAACATATTCCGGCGTGATCCAGGACGGCGGTACCAATGGCGGCACCGGCGCATCACTGACCAAGACCGGTACGGGAACCCTGACGCTTTCTGGTGCGAATACATACACTGGCGGCACGACCGTCAATCAGGGAACGCTTTCCGTCAACGGCACCATCGGTGCCGTCAATGTTTTGAGCGGTGGGACGCTCGGCGGTATCGGTACGGTCGGCAGTACGGTTGTGGCCTCCGGTGCTACAATTGCTCCGGGCAACTCGATCGGTACGCTGAATGTCGCCGGAGACATAACTCTTGCTGCCGGCTCGATCTATAGTGTTGAACTCGCCGGCTCGGGCGCATCCGATCTGATCGCAGCTTCCGGCGTTGCTACTCTGCAGGGTGGTTCGGTCGCAGTCACGGCACTTGACCCGCAGACGAGCTACCAGACTGGACAGGTCTACAGGATCTTGACGGCACAGGGCGGCGTCAGCGGAGCATTCGATCCGAACGTGCTGAGCAACTCAGCATTTTTGAGCGCGACGATTCTGAACACCGCCAATGCAGTGGATTTAACCATTGCGGTCCAGCAGACACCACCGAACCAGGGTCCTTTCGTATCGGTCGCGCAGACCCGCAACCAGCTGGCGACGGCTGGCGCTCTTGATACGCTGGTTCAGAGCGGCAGCTCGCTGGCTCTGTACAACAGCCTTCTTGTGCTCGATGCCGCCACAGCACGCGAAGCATTCGATTCATTGTCGGGCGAGATTTACGCTTCGACGAAGACAGCGTTGATCGAGGACAGCCGTTTCATCCGCGATGCTGCGATCAACAGGGTTCGCAGTTCCTTTGGCGGCGTGGCTACCGCTGCTCTGCCGATCATGGCCTATGGCGAAGGCGGCCCGGAACTTGCTCCTGCAACAACCGACAAATTCGGCGTATGGGGTACAGGCTTCGGCAATTGGGGTTCGACCGACAGCGATGGCAATGCCGCATCCCTTGACCGCACGACCGGCGGCTTTGTCATTGGAGCCGACGCACTTGTCTGGGAAAACTGGCGTCTCGGTATGCTTGCCGGATATAGCCGCACATCGTTCGATGTCGATGATCGCTCCTCGTCGGGGGATAGCGACAATTATCACCTCGGCATTTATGGCGGCACGCAGTGGGGCAATCTCGGCTTCCGTGCCGGTGCAGCCTATACGTGGAGCAATATCGACACCCATCGCTCGGTGGAATTCCCGGGCTTTTCCGAGGATCTGAGCGCCGACTACGACGCCGGGACAGCCCAGGTCTTCGGTGAATTCGGTTACCGCATCGATACCAGCCGCGTCGCGTTCGAACCTTTCGCCAACCTCGCTTATGTTAATTTCCGGAGCGACTCCTTCTCCGAATCCGGTGGCGCAGCGGCACTATCCGCATCGAGTGAAACGACCGATACGACCTTCACCACGTTGGGCCTGCGGGCGTCCACCGATTTCACGATGGGAAGCATGTCGGCAACGGCGCGCGGCATGCTGGGCTGGCGGCATGCATTTGACGATGTAACGCCGCAGTCCCGCCTTGCCTTCATTGGGAGCGACGCTTTCACGATATTGGGCGTGCCAATCGACAAGGACGCGTTCGCAGTCGAGGCCGGTCTTGATCTCAAGATCACGCATAGCGCGACGCTTGGTCTGTCCTATAATGGTCAGTTCGGCAGCAAAGCACTGGACAATGGCTTTAAGGCCGACCTTTCGTTCAAGTTCTAAGAGCCTGAACGAAAATTCGCCATGAAGGGCTGCGAATGGCGGTTTTGCACCCCTAACGAATTTGCGTCGGGGCTTTAAGACGTTTGGCTCCGGCCTCCGAGGAAATACAATGGAACCACCGGAAACAGACCATATCGATCAAGATGCGAATCTCGACGCCTTGGCCAACTTTGTGGACTATTCGGGCATTAACAGGGATCGTGGCGGCCGGTGCCGTTTTGACGCCGACATCCTGTTCAGCAGCGACAGGACGGTCGACGAGCGCACGCGCGTCCACATCAGCTTTCGCGACGACGAGGTTTCAGTGGTGCGCTTTACCGAGAAGGGTGAGTTGAATCCTGTCCATGTGCATACGGAATTCAGACTTGCGTCATCCGTTTTCCGGTTTGAAGATGAAGAACTGCAGATTTTCGGAACCTCACCGAAAGTCGGCCAATACAAGGTCCGTATTCGGCCGTTGTAGAATTGTTTCGGACTGGAGAACTACCGAATGACCGCTTCGTTTGCGGAAACCAAGCTGCTCCTGTTCCGGAGACTCAAATACATACTGCGCCGCCCAAAGCCTCCAGTGCTGGCCATTCCCTTTGCCGGACCAGTCGTGGTTGTCGGCTCGGCTCCGGTTTCTCATAAGCCCATCGATTTTGACGAAACATTTCGTGTGATCACCATCAATGGTTCGCAGGCAGTGACCCGGCAATGGGGCATAGAAGTGCCCGACGTCACGCTCATGCAGTACAGGCAGCTCGATGGCACGAACACGAACGCGGTCGAGGTCCGTCGCGTGCTCAAGGGCGAGCGCACGGGCATGCTTTACGTGCTGTTGTGGCGCAAGGGCCTGGCGAGCCTGAACGAGCACCTGCAAGCGTTTGACTACCACTATGACAGGGTTCAGATCGTCAACCGTTATCAGCGCATTGCGCTGGTGGAAAAAATCTGCGGGCTGAAGGTGCTCGAACTGGATGCAATTTCCAAATGCTCGAACGGGGTGATCGCAGTACTTTTCGCGTTATTGAACGGTGCCACCGCCGTGATCATCAGCGGAATCAATCCGCAATCGACCGGACATGTCTATAACCAGGAAAATTTGTCCCGCCTCCATGTCGAGATGGATAGCGAAATATTGTTGACGCTGCTGCGTCAGGGATATCCGGTTTATACGGCGGACCCCGAAGTAGCAAAATCAATAGGGTTGCCGCTTTGGGAAGGCAACGCGCCGATCAATTCCGCAGCTGTCTCGCAATAGCGCGGAACATAAGCGTTGGCGACCCGTTATAGCCCTGTGATGAACAGGAGCTTCAAAATGGCAATGTTTTCCAGAAATGCAGATGATATCCAGGGCGACGTCGAGGCGCAGATCGCGGCGTTGCGCAAAGAGATTTCCAAGATTTCGGCCAGTCTTTCCGATTTGGGATCTGAACGATTTGACGAGATGAAGCGCTCCGCATCAAGGCAGGCTCGTTACGCTGCCGATACCGCCAAGGAGAATCCTGTGGCGACGGTCGCGATCATTGCGGCTGCAGCTTTGCTACTCGGGCTTTTCTCACGCCGTTGATACAAGGATGACTTACCATGGACGACATGACCGAAGCCATGCAGGGCGAGACGGACAAGGAAAGACTGCGCAGTGAGATCGCCGATTTGAAGCGCGATCTGGCGGCGATTACCAAAACCCTGTCCGACCGCGGTATCGAATTCCTCGATAATCTGTCGGACGATGACGAAAGCTCGACTTTCGATGAAATCAAGGAGCGCGGGGCGCGCGCTGCCAGCGCTCTGGGTCATCGGGCTCAGAAAATTGCCAATACGCCAACGCAAAATTCGGTTTCGACGCTGATGATCATCGCCGGCCTCGGCGTGATTATCGGGATGCTAGCTCGCTAAAAATTCGGCATGCCGGCCCGCTAGAAAAAAAATTATTTTTTGCGGAACCTTTGCGACACATCCGCGTTTCTACAAAACTGGTCCCCCAACCAGCTAGGCTGCAACCCCACAGCCAACCCCGAGTCCCAGCTTCTGCTCCGGTAGAAGCTGGGCTTTTTTTTGGGACTCTATGAATTCAGCGGACCTGATCAAGCAGACGCTTGCATTCAAGCAGATCAAACAGCGTTTCCTGAAGAAGCGTACGATTGTCTTTGGAGAGCCGTTTGCCATCGGCGGCAACCGGGCCCTCGTCGTCACCCTTGATAAGTCCGAAGAGACGCCTGCCTTGGGGCGCAGATTTCGACGTTCCCATGACGGCAGCTTCCTCGTCGGCATCGACGCGGTCCTGCTCGGCGGCAAGGGCTTCTTCCTGACGGGCCGAGGCCTGCTTTTGCTGGCTGATCGCTTCGGCTGCTGCTGTATCGCCGCTGCCGAGCGCTATGATGAACTGCGTGCCGTTTTCGCGTAGGAGCCGCTGCACGCCCTTGATCGTATAGCCCTGATCATAGAGCAGATGGCGAATCCCCTTCAGCAGATCCACGTCCAGCGGGCGGTAATATCGACGACCGCCGCCACGTTTCATCGGTTTGATGTGCGTGAAGCGCGTTTCCCAGAAGCGCAGGACGTGCTGGGGCAGATCGAGATCTTCTGCAACTTCGCTGATGGTTCTAAATGCGTCGGGACTCTTGTCCATGATTTCACCCTCTCAGGAGAAATTCTGATTCGACCTCTATTTCAGCGGTTTATCGACCATTTTTCAAGCGCGGCGCTAAACTACACCACAGCAATCTTGCATCCGGAGCGTGCAGAACGCAAATTCAGCCATGTTCAGGCTGTTTTTTTCTTGCGCGTCTGGTGCGAGCGCAAAATTCGCTGCTTCAGCACGTTCGACGCCTTGAACGTCATTACCCGGCGCGGCAGGATTGGAACCTCTTCACCCGTCTTGGGATTGCGACCAATGCGTTCGTTTTTATCTCTTACCTGGAACGTGGCGAAAGACGACAATTTGACGGTCTCGCCACGAACAATTGCGTCACACACTTCATCGAGAATTGTCTCGACAAGCGAAGCTGATTCAGTTCGCGAAAGCCCTACCTTGCGATAGACCGCTTCAGCCAGATCAGCGCGCGTAATGGTCTTACCCCCCATACGATCTCAAAGCTCTCGTTTGTTGCAAAACTACCAGGTGACAGCGGAAGTTACAGAATGAAACCGGATCGGGCAAGCACGTTGAGAAAGTTCGTGAACTAATTCAATGCTTAACCTGCCTGCTACCACCGTAGCAGAACTGCACCCCACGTAAACCCCCCACCCATGGCTTCGAGGAGGACGAGATCGCCTTGCTTGATCCGGCCATCGGCGACAGCGGCCGCAAGAGCTAAGGGTACTGAAGCGGCTGATGTATTTCCGTGTTGGTCCACAGTGATGACAACCTTCCCTGCAGGCAGGTCGAGCTTCTTCGCGGTGGCGTCGATGATGCGCTTGTTGGCCTGGTGCGGAACGAACCAATCAATGTCGGCAGCAGTAATTCCTGCCTCGGAAAACGCCGCTTCAATCACGTCGGTGACCATGCCAACAGCGTGCTTGAATACCTCCCGACCCTCCATCCGGAGATACCCCACCGTCTGCGTCGTGGATGGTCCACCATCTACATATAGTTTCTGTTTGTGCGACCCATCGGAACGCAGATTGGCGGTGAGCACGCCGCGATCCGAGGTCAGGCCACGGCCCTCACCCGCTTCAAGAACAACAGCACCCGCACCATCGCCGAACAACACGCATGTCGTGCGGTCTTTCCAGTCGAGGATACGGGAAAACGTCTCCGATCCAATGACCAGAACGCGTTTGGCCATGCCGCCACGAATATAGAGATCGGCTGTGGTCATCGCATAGACGAAGCCGGAACACACCGCCTGCATATCGAACGCAAAGCCGTGCGTCATGCCAAGGCGTGCCTGAATATCGACCGCCGACGCGGGAAATGTGTTGTCCGGCGTCGAAGTTGCCAGGATGATCAGATCGATATCGTCCGGCGTGAGACCGGCATTATCCAGCGCGGCCCGTGCTGCTGCCTCGCCGAGCGAAGCCGTCGTCTCGCCCTCACCAGCGATATAACGCTGGCGGATACCGGTGCGCTGAACGATCCATTCGTCGCTTGTCTCGACAATGCCTTCCAGATCAGCATTCTTGACCAGGCGTGCCGGCTTGGCCGCCCCTATACCTTTAACAACTGATCTGATCATTTAACTTCCTGTTGTATTTCGGCTTCTGTGTCGTTGTCAGCTTCGTCTTTGAAGGCGACGCCGACCGGACCCTTGTGAAAATGCGTGAGATCCGCAGCGATCTTGTCGAGAAGCTTGTTGTGAGCCATGTCATAACCAACATCGATGGCGGAGGCAAAGCCCAGCGCGTCCGTGCCACCATGGCTCTTGATGACGACACCATTAAGGCCAAGGAACACGCCGCCATTGGTCTTGCGCGGGTCAAGCTTCTCGCGCAGACGGTTGAACGCACCCCTGGCGAAAATATATCCAATCTTCGCCATCAATGTGCGGCTCATGGCCTCGCGCAGATACTGTGTATATTGCTTGGCTGTACCTTCTGCTGCCTTGAGCGCGATATTCCCGGTGAACCCTTCCGTGACAACGACATCCACCGTGCCCTTGCCGATGTCGTCACCCTCGACGAAGCCGTAATATTCGAGGCTGGGCAGCGGAATTTCGCGTAGGATACGCGCCGCGTCCTTGACGTCATCCTGCCCCTTGATCTCTTCCACGCCGACATTCAGAAGGCCAATCGTGGGGCGCTCGATGTCAAAAAGGGAGCGCGCCATGGCGGCTCCCATCACAGCGTAGTCCACGAGTTGCTGCGCATCTGCTCCGATCGTAGCGCCTATGTCGAGTACAATGCTTTCACCGCGCAAAGTCGGCCATATGCCAGCGATGGCGGGCCGCTCGACATTTGCCATCGTACGCAGGCAGAACTTCGACATCGCCATGAGCGCGCCGGTATTGCCCGCGGAAACGCAGACATCTGCCTCGCCTGTCTTTACGGCCTCGATCGAACGCCACATCGACGATTTCCAGCGGCCATTGCGCAAAGCCTGGCTCGGCTTCTCGTCCATGCGCACGGACACATCGCAATGGTGGAACGTCGAGGCGTTGGACAATGCCTGATGTTTTGCCAGATGCGGCTGGACCTCTTCTTCTCGTCCAAAAATCACGAACCTGATATCAGGATGGCGCTCCAGCGCCGTTGCCATGCCGGGAATGACGATCGATGGACCGAAATCACCGCCCATGGCATCAATGGAAATTCTGATCACTCTCGATTGTCCTGTCCTGTTCAGTACGGATGCGCCTATCCGGGCGGCATTACTTATGCCGAGGACATGGCACCAATCAAGTCTTCTGTTTCCAATCCTTCAGACCAGCGAACGGATTGGCAGGTTTTTCCGCCTCGTCCGCTTCGCCAAAACTCGCCACGACCGGTGGCGCGTCTTCGATTTCCTGCTTGCGTGGATAGGGATCGATCGCAAGTTCAAAAAACTCCTCTGCGATAGCGCCTGCATCGAGCCTGTCGCCGGAAAACGTCTCCGGTGCATCGGGCCCCTCGGCGTCGATGATGAGTTCGCCATTTTCATCGAGCGGCAAACGGGCAAGCCGGGAATTTTCCGGCACGAAGAGCGTATCGATCTCCGCGTTGACCGTCGCATCGATCGGTTCCAGCGTTACGATACATGACTGGACGATCTCTGCTTTGACCGTACCCCGAACGCGAATGCCGTCCTTTTTCCAAGGCACGATCTGCAGATCGGCCTTGAACGATTTGACGTCCTCCAATTCGTGAAAGTCGCGCAGGGCATCACGCTCACGTTGATCGGCATCGATCTTTATTGTCACCCCCTTTTGCGGCAGGCGGTTGATGGAAACAGGAAAGCTTAAGGCTCCATCGGTTTTTCTGGTCGTCATATTGCTTTCCCCCTTTCAATTCCGCGATGTTTCAAGAGCGCCTGCTTCAGGAAATATCACTTTCCCGCTTGCGAGTACTTCGTCAGGCTGGCTCTCCAGCAACTGGACCGCCCGCCCTACATAATCTGCCAGCGCAGCCGCGCCTGACCAGCCATCGCTGTCAGGCCGAACATTACGCGCAAGCGCGGCAATCAATGCCGGGTGATCATTGCTTTCAAGCGCCTTGTCGTAGGATTCGATACGGCCGTAAAACATCCGCGCCAGTTTCTTCATGCGCTTGGGCACACCCGAATCCCCGATGCCGAGCTCGCGCAAGGAATGATCGACATCCCTGAAAAATTCGTCCGTCACCTCTTGGCCGATGGCTTTCAGTGCCGGGCTTCTGCCTTTAATACGTCGGACAAACAGATAAACATGCAAAGAGAGCATTTCATACCGGCCCAGCGGCGAATCCGGTACATCCAGGTCCGAATAAAAGAACGGCTGCCGCGCCGCTGCCACGATCGCATCGTAGAGGGCAATGGTAATCGCCTCATTTGCTTTGGCCTTGCGGCTGAATAGACTGAGAATCATGTAGTTAGGCCCTAACTTGAGTCTCCCATGCATCACGAGTCGCGTGTTGCATCGGACTTCAAGGTGGTTTACCGAAGTTCTGCGGGCAGCGAAAGACTTGCGCCCAGATTGAAATGGAGATGTCGTTGCTGCAGCGGATTTTCAAGACCGGTTGTTCAAGGGAATACCTTCTCGCCGGAACCTTTTTATTGGCTACGGGGCTCGCTGGCTGCAATACTGCCAACCTCAATCCATCAGAGACACTGACACAGGGCTATGTCATTGACGACAAGGCGCTGGAGTTCGTTCCTGTGGGCTCCAGCCGCGAACAGGTGATCCTGTCGCTGGGCAGTCCGTCAACGACGGCGACATTCGACAATGAGGTTTTCTACTACATCTCGCAAAAAGCTCATCGCAGCGTCGCCTTCATGCAGCCCAAGGTCACGGAACGCCGCATTCTGGCCGTCTATTTCGACAAGGACAGCAAAGTTTCCAGCGTCTCCAATTATGGATTGCAGGACGGCAAGGTATTCGACTTCATTTCCCGTACCACGCCGACAGGCGGCAAGGATCTTTCGTTCCTTGGCCAGTTGCTGCAAGGTGTTGGCAAGACCCCATCAGTACCCTCTGCCTCAGGCACGCCCACCGGAGGCGCTCCGGATAACCCTTAAAAAAACAAAACCCGCGAAACATGTTTCGCGGGTTTTTTGTTGGGCGAGTATCAGCAATCAGTGCGCGAGCACGGCCAAAAGCAGCAAGGCAACGATGTTGGTGATCTTGATCGCCGGATTGACAGCGGGACCCGCCGTGTCCTTGTAAGGATCGCCAACGGTATCGCCCGTTACCGACGCCTTGTGCGCTTCCGAACCCTTCATGTGGCGCGTTCCGTCCTTGTCGACGAAGCCGTCTTCGAAGGACTTCTTTGCGTTGTCCCAGGCACCACCGCCTGACGTCATCGAAATGGCGACGAAGATGCCATTGATGATAACGCCGAGGAGCGAGGCACCGAGCGCAGCGAAGGCGGAAGCCTTGGAGCCGGAAATCAGCAACACGCCGAAATAGACAACAAGTGGTGCCAATACAGGCAGGAGCGAGGGAACAACCATTTCCTTGATCGCAGCGCGGGTGAGAATGTCCACCGCCCTCGCATAGTCCGGCCGTTCGGTGCCCTGCATGATGCCCGGTTTTTCGCGGAACTGGCGGCGCACCTCCTCAACAACAGAGCCCGCGGCACGACCGACTGCCGTCATTGCAATACCGCCGAAGAGGTAGGGAATGAGGCCACCGAAGATGAGACCAGCAACCACGTAGGGGTTGGACAGCTCAAAGTTGACGGCGCCAATTCCTTTGAAGTAGGAAAACGCCGTCGCGCCGGCCTTATCAGCCTCCGCTATGAAGAACTTCAGGTCGTTCGAATAAGCGGCAAACAGCACCAATGCGCCGAGACCGGCAGAACCGATCGCATAGCCCTTGGTGACCGCCTTTGTCGTGTTACCCACCGCATCGAGCGCATCGGTAGACTTGCGCACTTCCGGATCGAGACCCGCCATTTCGGCAATACCACCGGCATTGTCAGTGACAGGTCCGAAGGCGTCGAGCGCCACGATCATACCGGCGATACCGAGCATCGCGGTGACTGCGATGCCCGTGCCGAACAAACCCGCGAGCTGATAGGTCCAGATGATGCCACCGACAATGACAAGAGCTGGCAAGGCGGTCGATTCAAGCGAGACCGCAAGTCCCTGGATCACGTTGGTTCCGTGACCGGTAACCGAGGCCTGCGCGATTGAATTGACCGGGCGCTTATTGGTGCCAGTATAATACTCCGTGATGACCACGATCAGCGCCGTCACCACCAGACCGAGTATTCCGCAGAAGAACAGGTTCCTTCCGGTTATCAACTGACCATCGACTGTACCTATCTCACCCCAGCCGACAGTTGCGGAAGTTGCCGCCGCAAGGCCGAAGATCGACAGAAGCCCGGTCACGATAAGGCCCTTGTAGAGAGCGCCCATGATTGAATTATTGGCGCCGAGCTTGACGAAAAACGTGCCGGCGATAGAGGTGACGATGCAAGCGCCGCAGATGGCCAATGGGTAGAGCATGACCGCACTGAGGACAGGCGTTGCGGCAAAAAAGATTGCACCGAGAACCATGGTTGCGACAATCGTCACCGCGTAAGTCTCGAACAAATCGGCCGCCATGCCGGCGCAATCACCGACATTGTCGCCGACATTATCGGCGATCGTCGCAGGGTTGCGGGGGTCGTCCTCAGGGATGCCAGCCTCGACCTTGCCAACGAGATCACCACCGACGTCAGCACCCTTGGTAAAAATACCACCGCCAAGACGCGCGAAAATGGAAATGAGGGAGGCGCCGAAACCGAGTGAGACAAGCGCGTCGATCACAGTGCGATCGGCGGGCGCATAACCCATTGGTCCAGTCAGAATCCAGTAATAGACGGACACGCCGAGCAAGGCCAAACCCGCGACCAGCATGCCGGTAATCGCGCCTGACTTGAAAGCGATTTCAAGCCCCGCGGCCAGACTGCGAGATGCGGCCTGTGCCGTACGGACATTGGCACGGACAGAAACGTGCATGCCGATGAAACCGGCAAGCCCTGACAGCACTGCGCCAATCAGAAAGCCGATCGCAGCCGTTCCGGTAAGCAGAAACCAGACTGCAAGGAAGACGACGACGCCGACGATGGCGATCGTGGTGTACTGACGTGTGAGATATGCCTGTGCGCCTTCACGAATTGCACCGGCGATTTCTTGCATGCGCGCATTGCCCTGGTCCGCCGCGAGCACCGATTTGGTGGCTAGAAACGCGTAGACAATAGACAGCAAACCGCAGGCAATGACCAAAAACAGTATTGTCATGCCACTCCCTCAGATTTTGACCGGAAAAACCCCTCCCCGGGTCACGTTCGGTACGGCACACAAAGAAATCCGCCAGGCCGGCAGAAACGCGACCGTATGTGTAAGGAGTAGCGAAGCAAATGTGAAAACGTCAAGGTCTTTCGCATCTTAGCGAAACGCAAGACGAAAGTAGGGCTAGGCAGAACGGGAGTCGAACGGCATAAATGGAGGCGGATAGCGATAAAGGTCTGCCTGTGCAGGTTATTTACAACGAACGTATCAAATTGTTTGCAACATTTTTGAACGGGTTGGGAGTAGCCGTTTTTGCAGTAGGAGGGTTGGCCCCGTTGATTTCAAGTTTCAATGGCTCGACAAGTCCGAGGCCGCTGTTGCTGTTTACCAGCACCATCTGTATTCTGGGTGCTTTCGCCCTACATTATATCGCGAGCGTTGTCCTTAAAAGGATGAGATCATGACCACGTTTCAAACGCTTTGGCTTCTTGCGATGCCTATCTCGGCTCTGATCTTTGGGCTTGTTGGTCTCTATATAATCGACAGGAACGCTAAGGAAAATCCGCGCGACCGCCATTAGCGGCGTGGCCCTTTAACGCCCTTGCTCTCACCGCGAAGTTCAAAAGCCAGTCGATCCAGAACAGCATTGACCAGCTTGGGTTCTTCTTCCGAATAAAACGCCTTGGCGATGTCGACATATTCCGACACGATGACAGCCGTCGGGACATCAGCCTTGTTCTTCAGTTCCCATATGCCGGCCCGCAAGATCGCACGCAGCGTCGAATCAAGACGTGACAGCGGCCAGTCTTCAGTGAGAGCCTGACGGATCATCGGATCCAGGGTAGTCTGATCGGCAACGACGCCTGAAACAATGGCGCGAAACCATTGCGGGTCGGCATCAAGATACTGCTTGCCATCGACTTCCTTGCCGAGACGGTGTTCCTCGTATTCAGCCACGACCTCAAGCACGCCTGTACCCGCTACGTCCATCTGATAGAGGGCTTGAACTGCAGCCAGCCGAGCAACGCCACGCTTATTCGCGGTCTTCACGAGGGGGCTTTGCTCGTCTTTTCGAGAAGGCATCGATCAGGCTCCGAGCTTGTCCTTGAGGGCAATCATGGTCAATGCTGCGCGTGCCGCAAAGCCACCCTTGTCCTTGTCTTCACGCCGTGCGCGCACCCATGCCTGTTCTTCATTCTCGACAGTCAGGATGCCATTACCGATGGCGATGCTTTCCTCGACAGCAAGGTCCATCAGCGCGCGGCAGGATTCATTGGCGACGATATCAAAATGATATGTCTCGCCGCGGATGACCGTGCCAAGCGCTACATAACCATCATACTCGGTCCCGCCATCCTCCGCACCATCAAGCGCAAAGGAAATGACAGCTGGCACCTCGAGTGCGCCGGGAACGGTAACGACATCATAGGTGGCATTGGCTTCGTCGAGGGCCAATTTTGCACCATTTAGCAAGGCATCAGACAAATCTTCATAGAATCGCGCTTCCACGATCAACAGATGTGGCGCGTGCGTCTTTTTTTTCGACATGATAGCTCCGAAGGGAATAAATCCACCCCGATGGTCATCTGAAGCGATTGTCTGCGCTCCGGTGCTCATGAACCCAAAAAGTTCACTGCGCTCCGGTTCTCGAAAACCGCATCAGCTAACCTGTCAAGGTGAATTTCAAAAGGTCTCTTTAGTTGTTGGTTCAGGTCCTAGGCTGATTTCGGATATTCTGCAAGCCGTGCAGCGTATCGCGCCATCTGATCTATTTCGATATTGACCTTGTCGCCAACCTTGCGATCGCCCCAAGTGGTCACTTCCAGCGAATGACGAATGAGGAGAACATCGAACTCGTTGCCATTTACACCGTTGACCGTGAGCGACGTACCATCAAGCGCGACGGAACCTTTTTGTGCGATGAACCGCGCAAGTTGCCCGGGCACATGCAGGGTGAAACGAACCGCATCGCCCTCGTCCTCACGCTTGATGATTTCCGCCATCGCGTCGATATGGCCGGATACGAGATGGCCGCCCATCTCGTCACCGAGTTTCAGCGAGCGCTCGAGATTGATGCGTGTTCCGGTCTTCCAGCCGGAAATGGTGGTAAGCCGCAGCGCTTCTTCCCAGGCTTCGGCCTCAAACCAGCGCGCATTGGAGCCTCTTTCGGGAAGGGTTGTTACGGTGAGGCAAACGCCGGAGCATGAAATGGATGCACCGATCTCGATCGTTTCCGGGTCGTAGTTGGTCTCGACACGCAGCAGCACGCCCTCGTTGAGCGGCTTCACCTGACCTATCCTGCCAACATCCGTTACAATTCCCGTAAACATCCGCGATTCCCTAGAGAGGTCTGACATATTCGCTGTAGCGATCTTCACCGAAGCGATATTCATGTGACAGGTTGAAACCACGAGCCATATGGGAGCGCAGTGCAGGCACTACAACCCCGCCTTCACTACCAATTGCAGACGGACCTTCGAACAGGGCCAGGCGATCCACCAAATCTTCCTGCAGGAACGAGCCGGCGACGGTTGCACCACCTTCAACCATCAACGTTGCGACGCCCTGTGCCGCAAGATCGTCCAGCAACTCCGGCAGTGCGGTCGCACCGCAATCGGTTTCGGTCGCGAGGATGCGGCAACCAGCAGCTTCCAATGCTTGCCGTTTGGCTGGATCGGCTTCTGCATTGGCGGCGATCCAAACTGGAACAGTGCCAGCAGTTCTGACCAAGGCGCTATCAAGCGGTAAACGAAGCCGGCTATCGAGCACGATGCGGGTAGGAGAACGGGCCTCCAGGCCCGGCAAGCGACAGGTCAGCAGAGGATCATCGGCAAGAACCGTTCCGATACCGACAAGGATCGCATCGGACTCGGCGCGCATGAGATGAACCTGCGCGCGCGATACCGGACCGGTGATCGCAACCTGCCCGCGCCCCTTGCTGCCGATGAAGCCGTCGCTCGAAAGCGCAAGCTTTAGAGTCACTTCCGGACGTTTCTTGGAGGATCGAATCAGGTAACCGGCGAGGTAGTCGGCAGCTTCTGCCCGGAGCACATTTTCCTCGACTTCGATGCCGGCAGTGCGCAGGATGGCATAGCCCTTACCAGCCACGCGTTCATCGGGATCGCTTGCAGCCGAGACTACGCGGATCACGCCAGCCGTCGCCAGCGCATTGGCGCAAGGGGGAGTCCTGCCGTGGTGGGCACACGGCTCCAATGTCACATAGGCCGTGGCGCCGCGGGCTTTCTCGCCAGCTTCGAGCAGAGCCTGTGTTTCCGCATGCGGCCGTCCACCTATGGCGGTAACGCCGCGTCCCACGATCACGCCGTCCTTGACGATCAGTGTCGCGACGGAGGGATTTGTTCCGGTCAGCCCCTGATGGCTGCGTGACAAGCGAATGGCCGCTGCCATGTAGCGGCGATCAAGCGAAGAAGCTGTCATCGGGCTCATTCGTCCTTGACAGGCTCGGCTGCGATGTCACCGGCTGTAATCTCATCGATGACATCGTGAAAGTCCTTGGCTTCGCGGAAATTGCGATAAACCGAAGCAAAGCGGATATAGGCAATGTCGTCGATGCCCTTCAGCGCGTCCATCACCAGCCGGCCAATCTCATCGGAGCTGACCTCCGGCTCGCCAGAGCTTTCCAGCTGACGAACGATACCGGATACGGCGCGCTCCACTCGCTCGGGATCGACCTGCCGCTTGCGCAATGCGATTTCAACCGAACGCATCAGCTTGTCGCGATCGAAAGCAACCTTGCGGCCGCTTTTCTTGACGACGGAAAGGTCACGCAGTTGCACGCGTTCGAAGGTGGTGAAGCGTCCGCCGCAATCGGGACAGACGCGCCGGCGCCTGATTACGGCACCATCTTCCGCGGGGCGGGAATCTTTCACCTGAGTATCTTCGGACTGGCAATAGGGACAACGCATCGATGAGCTCTCTGAACGCGATTCTAAAATCGCTGCAAAGATAGGGTCTTTCGCTGCGAGATTAAAGCGTTCCTACGATACGAACTGTTAACCAATAGACGTATGGCAACAATCTCCCCGGTGCCGGGGAGATTGTTGCCAGTGTATTATCCAAGGTATGGATAGAGCGGGAAGCGGTCCGTCAGCGTAACGACCTTCTGCTGAACCGCCTTTTCAACGGCAGCGTTCCCCTCGTCGGAATTGGCCACCTTGAGGCCGTCCAGAACTTCCGAAATCAGATTGCCGATTTCGGTGAATTCTGCCGCACCGAAGCCACGTGTCGTTCCGGCCGGTGTACCGAGGCGGACGCCGGACGTAACGAAAGGCTTCTCCGGATCGAACGGGATGCCGTTTTTGTTGCAGGTGATGTTGGCCCGTCCGAGAGCTGCTTCGGCACGTTTGCCGGTTGCATTCTTCGGGCGCAAATCGACCAGCATCAAATGATTATCGGTGCCGCCAGAGACGATATCGAGGCCGTTCTTCTTCAATGTTTCGGCCAGTGTCTTCGCATTGGCGGCGACATTCTGGGCATAGGTCTTGAATTCCGGCTTCAACGCTTCGCCGAATGCAACGGCCTTCGCAGCGATGACATGCATGAGCGGGCCACCCTGAAGCCCGGGAAAAACGGCCGAATTCATCTTCTTGGCGATTTCAGGATCATTGCTGAGGATCATGCCGCCGCGCGGACCGCGCAACGACTTGTGTGTCGTCGTGGTGACGACATGCGCATGCGGGACGGGAGACGGGTGTACGCCAGCTGCAACGAGACCAGCGATATGCGCCATATCGACCATAAGATAAGCGCCGACGCTATCTGCGATTTCGCGAAAACGCTTCCAATCCCAGATGCGCGAATAGGCGGTGCCGCCGGCAAGGATCAATTTCGGCCTGGTCTCATGCGCTTGCCTCTCGATCGCATCCATGTCGAGGAGGTGATCGTCCTGACGTACGCCATAGGACACGACCTTGAACCATTTGCCGGACATGTTGACGGGCGAGCCGTGGGTAAGGTGACCACCTGAATTGAGATCGAGACCCATGAACGTATCGCCCGGCTGCAGGAGGGCGAGGAAAACCGCCTGGTTCATCTGGCTGCCGGAATTGGGCTGGACATTGGCAAATTCGCAGCCAAACAGCTGCTTGGCACGCTCGATCGCCAATTCCTCGGCAATGTCAACGAACTGGCAGCCGCCATAATAGCGCTTGCCCGGATAGCCCTCGGCGTATTTGTTGGTCATGATCGAGCCCTGTGCTTCGAGCACCGCGCGCGACACGATGTTTTCCGATGCAATCAGCTCGATCTCATGGCGCTGACGGCCAAGTTCCTTGCGGATGGAGCTGAAAATCTCCGGATCGATTTCTTCGAGCGATGCGTTGAAAAATGTATCTGCATTCGACATGGTGACAGGACCCTCATTTGCCGGTGGGGAATTCATAGGTAATTGCGGCGCATTATCATACTTAAATACCCAAGGCCAATGGCCGGTACGCGAAAAGCAATAGCCCGAAACCGCCCTAACAAAAAGACCGCCCGAAGGCGGTCTGTTTGTCAGGCATGTGGGCTGCACCGATCAGGTGTTCGTTCCGATCGACAGGGCGGCCTGTCCGTCCATCTCGTAGATGTCGTCACGCAGGTGGACGACACCGTCGCCCGTCGACCAAGCGCTCACATAAACAAAATGCAAAGGCACCGGATTGGTGACTGCGATCGGCGTATTGACGCCGGTCTTGATCGTCGCTTCCATCGTCTGGCGATCCCAGCCCGGCGTGTCGCGCAACAGCCAGACGTTCAGGTCGCGAACATTCTGGACACGCACGCAGCCCGAAGAGTCGAAGCGCATAAGCTTGTTGAAAATGCCCTGTTGCGGCGTGTCGTGCATATAAACCGCATATTGATTCGGGAAGTTGATCTTCGTCGAGGACATGGCGTTGATCTTGCCCGGGTCCTGGCGGAACATCAGCTTGACCGCATCGTCAGTGTTCCAATCTACAGTCTCCGGCGCAATTTCCTCGCGTGTCTGCTCGTTGAACAGCCTGATCTTGTTGCGCGTCAGATAGGTCGGATCCTTGCGCATCAGCGGAATGATATCCTTCTGGATAATCGACTTTGGCGCCGTCCAGTAAGGATTGAGGATGACTTCCTGAATCTTGGAGTCGAGAATTGGCGTCTGGCGATCGATCTTGCCGACGATGGCTGTGTGGCGTTGAGCGACACGGCCAGCCTCGACGGCTTCGATCTGCGCAGCCGGAATGTTGACCATGACATAACGCGGGCCCTGATCATCGCTGGAGAGCTTGCGCAGGCGTTCGAGGTTGGTGTGCAACTGGCCAAGGCGAATATCGGCCGGAACATTCATTGCAGCGAGCGAGTATTGCCCCATGACGCCATCGGCCGGGAGACCGTGACGCGACTGAAAACGCTTCACTGCGGCATCGACATACGTGTCGAAAGAATTCGATAAGCCGGCTGTTTCGGCAAGATCACCGGAAATCATCAGGCGCTTGCGCATGGCAGGAACGGAAGGATCAACAACGCCGAGCTGCAACTTTACTGTCGGCTGCACTGTGGGCCAGCCGCCGCCGCTGACAATCTGATTGTATGTATTGATCGCACTCTCGGTGAAGGAAACCGTCTCCCGGCTTGCGATCGGCTGGAAGCCGGCGACTTTAGCACGGGTCGTCGAGCGGGCATCAAACTGGTCATCCCAGTTACCGCGACGCGGAGCGGCAAGAATTTCGCCAATATCCGTCTGCTGTGCAAAGGCCGATGTTGTTACTGCGGCAAGACCAGCAGTTGCCACACCAGTCAAAAAGGCGCGGCGATCAAGTGCTGATGATCCAAATTTCTTCATATTTTGTCCAACCCAACTGGAAATCTGCCGTCAACCCGCCGCTTACAAAGAAAAACAGCTCCGGTCGCGAAAATTATCAGGAACACTCTTAACAAACAGCAACATTCGCACTGATCGCGCAATTGTGATGGTTCAAATGCCGACCAGCCCTCTCCGGCTGTCTATGGAACTTCACTGAATATGTGTTGTGGCATTTCCACGGCAATATGGCGGATTAATGACTGCGGGGCAGGCGCAAGCTCGGATATCAAACGACCATCGCTAAAGCATTTAATCAAAAAACATCCTCTCACGCGGCAAGACTAAAGTTGAATTGACGCCATAACTGGTTTGTAGGAATATTATCCCCTGTTTTACTTTGTGATCCAAGAGATATTCATGATATGAATAATTGCACCGTGGTTGATTCGCTCATATCGGACGAAACCGCTGAAATCGATTTCATGGATTCAATGACTGAATATCCACACCTAGCCTATCCTATGAGAGCGGTTCGCCGCGCTGGTGAATTGCTGGCGGGCGACATCCTTTGGACTGATGAAAACCGAGACGCAGCGCTGGAAACTTTCGCCATAGCGAATAGCTGGCGAGATTCGCATGTCTATCCAATGAGAAGTGTACGCGGTTCCGTAGTCCAACGGATGCGACAAGGGCACATCGGTGGATTTACCGCCGCTCGGCCTAAACGCATGTCTTCCATAAGAAATAAATTGCGCCGCTACAGCGTGAATTTGGAACAGATTAATGACATTGCCGGTTGCCGTGCAGTACTTGACGACATTGATGGGGTTCGGCAGCTAATAGCAGCATGCCGCGAAATTCCACACGAGCTTAAGAAAGAATATCCCTATATCGACGAGCCGAAGGATGACGGCTATCGAAGTCACCATATGGTTTTCTCATTCAGCGGTGGGACCCAAAGATCTGCGTTTTCTGGACGGCGGATAGAACTACAAATTCGAACTCGGCTTCAGCACTCATGGGCGACTGCCGTAGAGGCTGTCGGTTTGTACAGAAATGAGGATATGAAGGCAGGACAGGGCAACCGGGATTGGCTAAGGCTCTTCCAATTAGTTTCCTTGGAGTTCGCATTTACTGAGGGATGTCATCCGATTACGGAGTTGCCGTCACGAGATCATCGCATAGCTGAGATTCGAGTCTTGAATGGTAAACTTGGCGCCATCAAGTTTCTTGACGATCTGAAGAATGCTACCAGCTATTTCAGCAATTTTGTCCACGGCGAAGATCGGCCCAACTTTTACCTGATTAAATACGATAACACCGATCATTCGGTAAGAGTAGAAGGTTATTCAAGCCCGCTTGCCAGTTCCGCTTCGTTGGGGGCAGTTGAACAGCGCGTTGAAACAGGTAACGACAATATTAATGCCGTTCTGGTTGAAGTGAGTAAGATCGACCGACTGGTTGAGGCCTACCCGAATTATTTTGGAGACGTCACCCTATTCACCAAGAATTTGAGAGCCATTTGTGACGGAAAACAAGCTATTGAGTACACAATGGCGCGGCAACAAATTGTAGCACCAAAGCCAAAAGTAACGCCCGACTTGTCGTGGTTCAAACGGCGACATCGCTGGTAATAGACAAAACAAACAAAGCCCGCCTTCGTTCCGCACGAAGCCGGGCTTTTGCTGTGGAGCCGCATGCGCTTACATGCGGTAGGCGATGCTATCGTTCCAGAAGCGGTCGAGGCGCTGCAGTGCCTTGTTCATCGACTGGAATTCTTCTGCCTTGATGCCACCGACATGCTCGATCGATGCGACATGGCGTTCGTAGAGACCCGCAACCAGTTCCGCGACTTCGGTTCCCTTTTCGGTCAGGCTGACCCGGACCGAACGGCGGTCGGTGCGTGAACGTTCATGGGAGATGAAGCCGAGTTCGACGAGTTTCTTCAGATTGTAGGAAACGTTCGAGCCCAGATAATAACCGCGGCTGCGTAGTTCGCCGGCGGTCAGTTCCGCATTGCCGATGTTGAAAAGCAGCAATGCCTGGATGGCGTTGATGTCGCTGCGACCATTGCGGTCGAATTCATCCTTGACCACATCAAGCAGACGACGATGTAACCGTTCGACCAACTGAAGTGCTTCAAGATATAGTGTACGCAATGCTGTATCACTAGGTGTTGAACGCTGGTTCTCACCAGACTTTCTCTGTGTGTTGTTCATAGTACCTGCCTCACTGTTGTTTCGGTGTATTTTTCTCACCGTTGAGGAGACACTATCGAATACGCATAAAATTCGACTTAAAACACAGACTTAACAGTGCGTTACCGCGAATGAATCAATTTCAATCTTAATGAAGACTTACCTGATGGGCTTTGCGTGCTGGCGCTTCTGCACGAAAAGCACAATCCGGAAGAGAATATAAAGTAGCGCCACGCAGCCATGGACGATGGCGATCTGCGGCCTGTAGAAAAAGTAATTGGAGAAAACCGTGAACATCAGCGTTTCGCCCAATGCGGCCACAAACCATATGACCGGGCCCCAGGAGACCATCATCCACAACCCGGTCGACGCCACGGGATAGAGCATGGCAAGCGAGACGGTCGCGACCTTCCATTGCCATGGCATCAGGTCGAAGCGCCAGAGCATGCCTTCATAGTAGCCGCTGAGCTGCGCCCAATAGCCGACGCCTGCGACGAGGCAATAAATGGAGACAAGCCGCAGGAACCACACGAAGCCGAGTTGGGCCATTGTCGCGTCGAATGGCAGATGAGTCGGCCTATCGCTCATGTATGTCTATTCATGTCAGTTGTAGTTCCCGCTCGCCCAGTGATGCGAAATAGGCATCGACCATTTCGGGCGTTATATCGTCAATTTTCGCGGGCTGCCACACGGGCATATTGTCCTTGTCCACAAGTAGCGCACGTATACCCTCATAAAAATCATGGTTCTCGAGCATGCGGCATAGAATGCGGTACTCCATCTGCATACATTGATCCATGTCGAGATCCCGGCCGTCTTCGATCTGCCGGAACGTCACATGCAGGCTCGTCGGCGAACGGGTCTTGATGAGATCGAGGAGCTTTTGCGCCTCCTCGCTGCCATTTACGCCGGCCGCAGCCAGGCGGATCACGCAACCGCCCAGTGTTTTCGAATCGAACAGCACGCCGATCATATCGCGGGTTTTTTCGGGCGTTTCATAGTCCGGGTTGATGGTCTTGCCGCGTAGTGCCGTTTCGGGATTGCCGGTTCTGATCAGGCTGCGCCGCAGCTTCTCCTTGTTTTCCGCCTTGATGGCGTGGGTGGCAATACCGCTTTGAAGGCAATCACCCTGGCGGATGCGATTGCCCGTCAGCGCAAGATAAGTGCCGAAATGTTCCGGAAGATGCGGAAGAAAGGCACTTCCTCCAACGTCGGGAAAAAAGCCGATGCCAACCTCCGGCATTGCGAACACGATATTTTCTGTGACGACCCGATACGAGCCGTGGACGGAAATTCCAACGCCGCCACCCATGCAGATACCATCGATCAGCGAGATATAGGGTTTCGGAAAGTGCCTGATATAGGCGTTGAGGCGGTATTCTTCGGCAAAGAATTCATAGAAGGGCCGACCGGTCCGGCCGGCGTGATAGACCGCAAGAATATCGCCGCCAGCGCAAAAGGCCCGCCCCTCGCCCTCGACAAGGACGCAATGGACATCGGAATCGGTCGACCACGCGACAAGTGCACGATGTATCGCGCCGACCATGTTGCGCGTCAGCGCGTTCAAGGCTTTCGGCCGCGTCAGGCGAATGAGACCAGCCTTGCCGCGGCGCTCGAATACGACTTCCCCCTCGCCGCCGAAATCGATCTCCATGCTCCCCTCCGAACCTTCGTAACAGAGGTTAGGAAACTCTGGCACACCGCGTCAATGGATCACATCTAAGGCCGGGCATCTTGGTCAACAGGACGTTCCCTGTTAAAACGATTCCAAACAACGAGGAAATGCCAACGTTCGGCTGAGCAATCATGAACAAACATCCAACGTTTCAAACACGTGCGGCAAGAACAGTCGATGAAATCACGAAAGGCCGCCGCCTGCGACGCATGCGCAAGGCCGATTGGTCGCGACGTCTGGTTCAGGAGAACCAGCTGACAGTCGATGATCTGATCTGGCCGATTTTCCTGTGCGAGGGCACGAACCGGCGCGAGGACATCAACGCCATGCCGGGTGTTCAGCGTTTTTCCGTCGATATGGCGGTGCGAGAGGCGGAGCGCGCGGCCAAGCTCGGCATCCCCGCTATCGCCACGTTTGCCAATATCGATGCGGACCTGCGCGACGATGCGGGTTCCGGCATTCTCGATCCCGATAATCTCATCAACCGTGCGACGCGGGCGATCAAGAGCGCGGTGCCGGAAATCGGCATGATCACCGACGTTGCGCTCGATCCTTTCACGAGCCACGGCCATGATGGCATCCTGCGCGATGGTATCATCGTCAATGACGAGACCGTCGAGCAGATCACCCGAGGCGCCGTGCTGCAGGCAGCAGCGGGTGCCGATATCATTGCGCCGTCGGACATGATGGACGGGCGTATTGGCGCCATCCGCGATGCGCTGGACCAGAACGGCTTTCAGGACGTGGCGATCATGGCCTATGCCACGAAATTCGCCTCGGCTTTCTATGGCCCTTACCGCGAGGCGATCGGAACGTCGGGACGTTTGAAGGGCGACAAGAAGACCTATTATATCGATCCGGCAAACAGCGATGAGGCGGTACGCGAGGCCGAGCAAGATCTGGCCGAGGGCGCGGATTCGCTCATGGTCAAGCCTGGCCTGCCCTATCTCGATATCATCCGCCGGCTAAAAGACACATTCGCCGTGCCGACCTTCGCCTATCAGGTGTCAGGTGAATATACGATGATCAAGGCTGCTGGCGCCAATGGCTGGATCGACGAGGAGCGGGTCATGATGGAAACGCTCCTGGCCTTCAAGCGGGCCGGCTGCGACGGCATCCTGACTTATTTTGCACCGACTGTGGCGGAACGTTTGAAAGCCGGTTATTGAAATCTTCTTGATATTTTGTTCTCGAATTCCCAATTTCAACGCAAACGGCGATATGTCCGTCTTGTGAAACAGGAAATGAAATGAACACGAAGACCCTTGATGGCGAAATTGTCACCAACCGCCTCGATGATTGGCGGCTGTATCAGGGTGTGCGCACGAGCCGCATCTTCGCGTTCCTGATCGATTATGTGATCGTTTTCTTCCTGTGCATTCCCGTTGCCATCCTAATTGCCATCATCGGTGTGGCAACGCTTGGTCTCGGCTGGATATTGTATGGCATCATGTTCCCTGTTGTCGCCCTTGCCTACGTCGCGACGACGCTGGGCGGATCGCGCCAGGCGACCAAAGGCATGCAGATGATGGGCTTGAAGCTGGAACGGCTTGACGGGCAGAAGGTCGATGGCTTGCTTGCGATCGTTCATACCGTCCTGTTCTGGGGGCTGAATGTGGTCCTGACGCCGCTCATTCTGCTGGCAACACTGTTTCTCGATCGCAAACGCACTGTCCACGACCTTTTGCTCGGCACAGTGGTCGTTCGCGCATACAACTAACTCCTCGGGGCTCCTGATCTGGAGCCCTTCTTCATTTGGTTTTGTATTATCATGAACTTGCGCTCTTTCGCGTTCGCATTTGCGGCGCTTTTCTATGGTTTCTGCACCGTGAACAGCATGGCGGCGTCTCCGTCAGGACGGTTTTGCGGCGAGATGATTTCCAGCGGAGATTATCGTGATGTGGAGACCACCCTGAATGTCGCCAGGGATGGCCATCTCTCCGGCACCTATGAACTCGATGAGCCGGACGGCCGCGTCGAAGGCAGCCTGGTGGAGAAGGACCTTGGAAGTGGCACGTCTCGCGCCCTAGTCTGGACTGACAAATATGGGACCGGGCTTCTCTACCTCGATTTCTCCAGTGATTTTGACGGCTTCAACGGAAGCTGGGGCGGCTCGGTCAATGACAAGTATGATGCACCCAGCCATTCATGGAATGGCGCGCGCTGCGGCGGCGGTTCGGTCAGATAACAGCTACTGAACCTAACTCTCCCAAGACATACACATCTGAATACAATATAATTGAATTGACGTTTCAGGCGGTCATAGGATTCTATAGGTGTTACGACCGTCTCAGGACCTTGGATGACCCATCAGCCGCAGCAATCACCGCAGTTCTTCCTGACAGCGCCTTCGCCCTGTCCTTACCTGGAGGGTCAGCTTGAGCGCAAGGTCTTCACGCATCTCGTAGGCGGGCGCGCCGCAGAACTCAATGAGCTGCTGACGCAGGGCGGCTTCCGCCGCTCGCAGAACATCGCCTATCGCCCGGCCTGCGAGAACTGCAGAGCCTGCGTATCGGTACGTATCCTGGCGGGCGAGTTCAAGCAGGACAAGTCGATGCGCCGGGTCTGGAACCGCAACCGCGATTTGATCGGGAATATCCACCACGCCGAGCCGTCTACCGAACAATATTCGCTGTTCCGGCATTATCTCGATGCGCGCCACAACAAGGGCGGCATGTCGGAGATGACGGTGCTCGACTATGCGATGATGGTCGAGGATACGCATGTGCCGACACAAATCATCGAATACAGGCGGCGCGGACCGGATTCCTTCATTACCAAGAAGGGCGAAGGCGAACTCATCGCCGTCGCCCTGACGGACGTGATGGGGGATGGGCTGTCGATGGTCTATTCCTTCTTCAACCCTGAGCATGCGAGCCGCTCGCTCGGCACATTCATGATCCTCGATCATATACAGCGCGCTGCGGCTGCCGGTTTGCCACATGTCTATCTCGGCTATTGGGTCGAGGGTTCGCGCAAGATGCAATATAAAATTCGCTACAAGCCTCAGGAACATCTCGGCACAAAGGGCTGGGAACGACAGGATTAGATCGACCCGATGAGCTTTGTACCAGCCAATTTTGTGCCCCCAATCGGACTTGACGGGCAAGGTTTCCGGCTCGAGCCCCTCGGGCCGCAGCACAATCTGTCGGATCACCAGGCGTGGTCCTCGAGCATTCCCCACATCCTTGCAACGCCGGGTTTCAGCGACTGGCCGCCACTGCAAGGCATGAGCCTCGAAGCCAATCTTGGCGATCTCGAAGAGCACGCTCGCGATTTTACCAACCGCACCGGCTTTACCTATACGGTGCTGGAAGGTTCGCAGGTGATCGGCTGCGTCTACATCTATCCCTCAAAGCAAGACCCGGCGTTAACGGTCGTGAGGTCCTGGGTCACCGCCGACCACGCCTATCTCGACACGCCGCTGTACGAGGCGGTTTCCAGCTGGCTCAAAACATCCTGGCCGTTTGAACACGTCTTGTATCGCTGAACTTCGTTTTAGGGTCCGGCGGCCTCTGGACGAAGATTGTCCTTCCAGCTAGACCACGCGGCATAACAAAAATACGGGAAACGCCGCCGCATGTCTCAACTTCATCTCGATCACCGCAAGGGCCTGCTTATCACTGGCCTCGGCGGATTGATCCTGTCAGCCGATATTCCTCTGCTCCGGCTCGGTGAAGGCGAAACATGGTCGACGCTGCTTTTGCGCAGCGGCACGACATTCATCAGCGCTTTTGTCATCTGGGCGGTGTGGAGTCTTGCGACAGGCCGGGCGCGTACGATTGTTCCGGGCCGCGTCGGGTTTTTGGTCGCAGGTCTCTATGGCCTCGCCTCGATCTGCTTCATGATCGCGGTCTATAATACGAAGACGGCTAATCTTGTCTTCATCCTGGCGTTCAACACCGTGTTTTCAGCGTTGTTGTCCTGGGTATTCCTGAAAGAACGGCCGAAGACTGTCACGTTCATCGCCATGTTCTTCATGCTGATCGGCGTCGGAATCATTGTGCGCGAGGGGCTATCCTCCGGTCATGTGTTCGGCGATCTGGTGGCGCTGCTGTCCACCTTCATTCTCTCCACAGCGATCACGGTCAGCCGCTCTTCGGGCAAGGATATGGGCTTTGCTGCGATCATCGGCACGATATTGCCGTTGATTGTCGCTGCCTTCATGGTCTCGCAGAATGGTTACACCGTAGCAGTACCCGGCTGGATCATTTTCAACGGCGCGGTCGTAACGACCCTCGCCTTCCTTTGCCTCGCCGCTGGCCCACGGTTTCTTTCGGGACCTGAAGTTGCCATGTTCTATTTGCTGGAAACCGTGTTGACGCCGATCTGGGTCTGGCTGGTCTTTGCTGAAAGGCCAAGCGATCCGACCCTTGTGGGCGGGATCATCATCATCGCGTCACTCGTAGGTCATTCGCTTTGGCAGATGTATCACGTGCGCAAGAGGTCACGGATGGCAGGCCTGGTCCGCCATCCGATCTGATCTTACCTACTCTGCCGCCTCAATAGCAGGCTTCGAAGGAAGCAGCGGAACGGTGTGAATGCCGGGTCTAACGACAATCCCCGGCTCATCCGGCTTGTTCGGACGGAACGACCAATGGAATACACGCGCTGTCCAGCGGCTGACATCGTCCATGATCGTGTAGAAAGAGGGCACGAACACCAGTGACAGAACGGTCGAGATCAAGAGGCCGCCAATCACCGCAATCGCCATCGGCGCACGGAATTCGCCGCCATCACCGAAAGCCATGGCTGCGGGCAGCATCCCGGCCGACATGGCAATCGTGGTCATGACAATCGGGCGGATACGCTTGCGGCCTGCGTCGATGATCGCTTCGTTACGCGGTATGCCATGTTTCACCTCTTCAATGGCGAAATCGACGAGCATGATAGCGTTTTTGGTGACGATACCCATCAGCATCAAAATACCGATGACGACCGCCATGGAGACCGAATTATTGGTCAAGAGCAGCGCGACGGCAACACCGGCGATCGACAGCGGCAATGACATCAAAATGGTGAAGGCGTGGAAAATACTGCCGAACAGCAGGATAAGCACGACGAACACCAGCATCAGGCCCATGATCATGGCATCGCGGAACCCGGCAAAAACCTCGCCCATGACTTCGGCGTCGCCGGTTTCCTGAATACGCACGCCTTCCGGCATGGATTTCGCCTCCGGCAGGTTCTTGACGATGGCGAGCCCCTCGCCGATCTCCTTTCCGTTCGCCATATTGGCGCCGACAACGATACGGCGTTCGCGATTGAAACGCTCGATCGAGGATGGTCCCTGCCCGAAACTGATCTGGGCAATGGATTCCAGCGGGACCACGACTCCCGATGGTGTGGTCACGGTCAGCGTACTGAGAATCGACAGATCGCGGCGGGATTCTTCGGTCAGCTGAACGCGGATCGGTATCTGGCGATCGCCGACGGTGTATTTGGCAAGATTCGGATCGAGATCCCCTTGCGTTGCCACACGCAACGCGTCCGACAGTGCTGTCGTGGAGATGCCCAGCTCCGCCAGCTTGTCCATGCGCGGCGTCACGATGATTTCCGGTCGATCAAGCGCCGCCGTGGAGGAGACCGCCTGAAAGTTGCCAGTCGCAGTCATCGCGCTCTGAAGCGAGCGAGCCTGTTCGTTGACCTTGTCGCCGTTGCTCCCGATGACGCCGACAGCGAATTCCCGCTCGCCGCGATCATTGACGAAATTCGCCCGCAAATCAGGTACTTGCGATAGTTTGTTGAAAATATCGACCTCGACCTGCTTCTGCGTGCGTTCACGCTCGCTTTTGTGGCTGAGCTTGACGATCATCGTTGCGCGGCGGGTGTCGAGAGAGCCGGTCGGCGAGGCGCCGCCGGTTATATAGGTTTGCTGGACTTCGGGAATTTCGCGTACCAGCGATGCGGCTTCGTCGGTTACCCGGCGCGTCTCATCGATGGGTGCACCTGGCGGCAGTTCGAGACTGACCGCGACACGCGCTTCATCCTGCGGCGGCACGAAGCCGGCTGGCAGAAAGCCCATGGCCCAGATGGCGATGGCAAATATGGCCACGCCACTGAGCAGCGTCAGCCATCGATAACGCAGAGTGACGGTGAGAAAACGGGTATAGGCCTTTATCCAGCCGGTCTCCTGCTCGCCGTGATGCAGGCTCTTGCCATCGCGCAGAAGATAGGCCGTCATCATCGGCGTTATCAGACGGGCGACGAGCAGCGAAAAGAACACTGCGACAGCAACTGTCAGGCCGAATTGCTTGAAGTATTGCCCGGCGATGCCGCTCATGAAGCTGACCGGCGCGAAGACGGCGATAATGGTCACCGAAATGGCGATAACGGCGAGACCAATTTCATCAGCGGCTTCGAGCGACGCACGGTATGGCGATTTGCCGGATCGCATGTGCCGGACGATATTCTCGATCTCGACGATGGCATCATCGACAAGGATACCCGTCACCAGCGTGATACCAAGCAAGCTGATCAGATTGAGCGAAAATCCCAGCATGTCGATGGCCCAGAAGGTCGGGATTGCCGACAGTGGCAAGGCGATGGCTGCAATCAGGGTAGCGCGGATATTACGCAAGAACAGGAAGACCACCACGATAGACAACAATGCGCCTTCAACCAATGAACTCATGGCGGATTCATAGTTGCCGTAGGTGTAGTTCACCGAATTATCGATGATGCTGAAACGGGCGTCGGGATATTTCTGCTGCAGCTGATCCATTCGGGCTTGCACGAGCGCATAGACATCGGCATCGCTCGCACCCTTGGCGCGGAATACGCCGAGCGATACCACCGTCTGATTGTTCACACGCGCAAAGGACTTTGGCTCTTCATAGGCGTCGGTGATCGCTCCGAGCTGATCGAGCCGCACGGAACGCCCGCCGGCAATAGGGATTTCCACCGCTCGTAAATCATCAAGAGTGCGCGATGCGCCAAGCGTGCGGATCGTCTGCTGGGTGGTGCCGAGATCGCCGCGCCCTCCGGTCAGGTCGGCATTCATCGACTTCAGCGCACGATTGACATCGGCAGCCGTCACACCAAGCGCGGTCAATCGATCGGGATCCAGCGCCACACGGATTTCGCGGGTAACACCGCCATAGCGCTCGACACGCCCAACGCCCTTCAGGCCCTGGATATCGCGGAGAATCTTGTCATCGACGAACCAGGAAAGCTCTTCCGACGTCATGGTTGGCGCCGAGACGCCGTAAGTCAGGATCGCAGAACCCTCCACGTCGACAGAATTGATTATCGGTTCCTTGATCGTTGCGGGAAGGTCATCGCGGATACGCGAAACTGCGTCCTTGACGTCGTTCAATGCCTTTTGTGTATCGACCTCGAGCCGGAACTCCACGAGCGTCGTGGAATTGCCCTCGGTCAAGTTGGTCGTGACGTTCTTGACGCCGGTGATATTCGCCACCGAATCTTCGACCCGCTTGGCGATCTGCGTTTCAAGTTCTGTTGGCGCCACGCCCGGATCGGTGACGGAGACCGAGATCAAAGGCACATCGATATTGGGAAAGCGTGTGATAGGCAGTTTGGCAAAGGCCATCAGGCCAAGCACCACCAGCACGACGAATAGCAGGATCGACGGAACGGGGTTGCGGATGGACCAGGCGGAAATGTTCCAGTTCATTTGATGGCCCCCGTCGCCTCGTCGGTTACCCGGACAGGCGTGACGCGGTCACCATTGGCTACGAACGTACCGGCACGCGCCACGACATCTTCGCCCTCGCCGAGACCCTGCAACACCTCGACAGCACGATCATTGCGAATGCCAAGCTCAACCTTGCGGCTGTCGATGACACCATCCTTGACCACCTGTACGAGCGCTGAAGTGCCATGGTAGACCACGGCGGAAAGCGGAACGCTGACGCCTTCGCGGCGGGTCAGCTCAATTACCGCGCGGGCAAAGTTGCCGGGCCGGATCGATGCATTCCTGTCGAGCGCGATTTTGACCGAACCGAGACGCGAGCTTGCGGTGATCTCCGGCGATATGAGGCGGACACGGCCGGCGACCGGGTCGTCCAGGCCGGACACCCGGACGGAAACCGGCATGTTTTCTTGCAAGCGCGGCAGATCGACCTCTGGGATATTGGCCGCCAGCTCGAAATCGCGATCACGCGCTATGCGGAACAGCGGGCCGGCGTTGAAAGAGACAATTCCACCGAGAAGTGCATTGCGGCTCAACACTACACCGCTTGCCGGCGCCCTCACATCGGCTTTCTCCAGCCGCAGCAGGACATCGCGCTTTTGCGCGGCAACGAGCTGCAATTGCGACTTGGTGGCTGACAGAGCCTGCCGGGCCGTGTTGAGACGCGCATTGGCGCTGTCATGCGCGTTGGTGGCGTTGTCCAATTCCATTTTGGAGTTGATGCCCTTCATTGACAGGGCACGCGCCCTCTCCAGTGCTTCCTGCGCCTGGCGGACAGCAATCTCCGCGTCGACGATCTGCGCCTCGGATTGGGCAATCGATGCATCGGCCTGGGCGCGTTGCGCTTCGATCTGAGCCAGCTGAATTTCGAGCGAGGATTTATCGAGGCGCGCAAGGATATCGCCCTCTTTCACCACGTCGCCCTGATCGGCATTGAGCTCCAGAACAAGCAAACCCGCGACATCGGTGCCAACTGCCACCTCCTGACGAGGCACAATCGTGCCGGTCACGGTGAGCGTTGCGACCATTTCATTAACGCCGGCAGGAATGACGTTGATGACCGGCGGCTTGGCTTCGTGGATTGCTGCCGCCGTTTTCTCTTCGGCAAATCCGCCGGTCGTCAAGAACGATGAGAGGCCCAGGGCAAGAGCCAGGGAAATCAGGACTTTTTTGCTATTCTGGCTCATTGGAAGACCCTGGGTGAGAGCAATATTCATTTGTTTGCCAGAGGCGTTGTCGGTCGCAGTAAGCCGACGGCGAGCGCGCGGAATACCGGCTCCAACGCCTCAAGCGGCACGCCTTGCGCGGGAAAATTACGCATGATTATCCCCTCGCCCATGGCAGCCACTGCTGCCACAGTGAGATCCAGATCGGTGACAGGATCGATCTCGCCGCGTTCCTTCGCTGCGGAAAATGCTGCGAGAAGCTCTTCGCGCATCAGTCCTTCGTGGAGTTCACAGATGGCGGCAACGCTTTCGTTTCGCATGGATTCGGCGCGCACCTCGACGAAAAGACGGGCGCTGGAATCGCGAGGCCCTGGCCCTTCGTCATTCATCGACATCTTGCGCACGTGATCGAGGCCAACATTCGTGATGGCATCAACGATATTATTTGACTGCGACATCCGTGCGAGAATTTCCGCACTTTGCTGGCGATGAGTCGCGGCAATCTTCTCGATGATCGCTTCCTTAGAAGGGAAATAACGATAGAGCGCTCCGGGGCTCATGCCGGCTTCCGAGCAGATCTCGTTCATGGACGCGCCACGAAAACCGGAACGGATGAAACAATTCATAGCGGCGGTGAGGATGCGTTCTTCCTGCACTTCGCGATTGCGCGCGCGCTTGCCGAAGAGCTTGGCGACGAAGCAACGCGGTTCGTCGTCGGCGGCATTGTCAGAAATGTTTGCAGCCTGCTTTGGCAGGGCCTGATCAACCATGAAACACCAAATGAGAGAGAACGTTCTCTCTCATTTACATGGATGATAAGGAAAGATCAATACGAGAATGATCATTCTCGTTTCATTCTCGGCGAAATTTTCAGGCAGAAGATGCTAGGCGGTGTAGACCTCGGGTGATTTCATCGGCCTTCTTGCGCACCTGCGCGACATCGTGGGCAGATTGCATGCTCAGCCAGTGATCCGCCGTACCGCCTATGACATATTCCAGTCGCAACGCCATTTCTGCCGATATCGCACTTTGTCCGGATAGGACGCGGTAAAGCTGTGATCTGGTAATACCCAAAGCCTGCGCAACAGCACTGACAGGAAGTTTCAAGGCGTCGATATCGTCTTTAAGGAGAGCACCGGGATGAGGCGGGTTTTTCATAACCATTATCATGACCTCCTAATGGTAGTCTTCAAAGTCGACATCGAAGGCATTTCCGTCGGACATCGAGAAGGTAATACGCCAGTTTGCTCTCACAGTCACCGCCCACCGACCTTGGCGATTGCCCTTCAAAGAATGCAGTTTCAGCGATGGCCTATCCATGTCTTGTGTTGTGCCTGCCGAATCGAGTGCCGCCAGAATGGATGCAATCCGCGGCACGATATCCTGCGGTAGACGGCTGGCATCGTCCTGCTCATACAGGCGTTTCAGCGCACGACTACGGAACGATTTTATCATAGAATTGTCTCATGTCGCGCGACAATAGACAACCCGGATCAGTCACGATAGAGAACTTAAGTAGCAGACCAAAGCTTCAAGAAAACTTGCCGGAGCGCGGGAAACCCTTTGGCACCATACGCCCTGCAGTCGCGCGGGGCCCCGCCCACTCCAACAATTCGAGCTTACCGCGAGTGAAACTGCGGCCAGACGCGTCCTGCCATGTCAGCCCCTGATCCATCGTGAAAACGCGGATATCAGCGACACCGCCATCCTTATAGCGTTGCAAACGGACACCCTTGCCGCGTGCAAGTTCCGGAATATCGGTAATGGGAAACACCAGCATCTTGCGGTTTTCGCCGACAATCGCAACGCTGTCGCCGCTGATCGGGATGCAATGGCGCGCTTCATCGGGCGCCTTGACGTTCATTACCTGCTTGCCCTTGCGCGTATTGGCGATCACCTCGGCCTCGGGCACAAGGAAGCCGTTGCCCACATGTGACGAAAGGAGCAGCTTTCGCTCCGGATTGTGCACGAAGGCGGTCACGATATCCTGGTCGTTTTCCATGTCGACGATGATCCGGATTGGCTCACCGTGACCCCGCCCGCCCGGCAAGCTGTTCGCGCCGATGGTATAGAACTTGCCGCCGGTCGTCAGGACGAGGATGCGGTCTGTCGTCTCGGCGTGGAAGGCGAGCTTGAGCTTGTCACCCTCCTTGAAGGTCAGCGTCGAGAAGTCCGCCAGATGCCCCTTCATGGCGCGCAACCAGCCTTTTTCGGAGACGACGACCGTTACCGGCTCCTTCTCGATCATGGCGTGATGCATGTCTGTCAAATCATGCTGCGGTGCATCGGCGAAAGTGGTCCGGCGTTTGCCAAGCGGCGTATCCGCGCCGTACTTTTTCTGCATCTCGGCGATCTGCCAGGAAATCGTCTGCCATTGCTTGGCGTCGGATCCCAGCAGTTCCTCGATCTGCTTCTTCTCACCTGTCAGGCCGTCGAATTCCTTGCGTATCTCGAATTCCTCAAGCTTGCGCAACGAACGCAAACGCATGTTGAGGATGGCTTCTGCCTGGTTGTCGGTGAGTTCGAAGCGGCGGATCATTTCCTGCTTCGGCTCATCTTCCTCGCGGATGATGCGAATGACCTCATCGATATTGAGGTAGGCGATCAGCATGCCGCCAAGGATTTCCAGCCGGCGCTCGATCTCGCCAAGACGATGGCGGGAACGCCTTATGAGGACGTCCTTCCGGTGTTCCAGCCATTGCTTCAGCACATCGCGCAACGACAGGACGTTCGGTACCTTGCCGTTGGAAAGTACATTCATGTTCAATGGAAAGCGCGTTTCAAGCTCGGTGAGCTTGAACAGGGATTCCATGAGTATTTCGGGATTGACGCCGCGGCTCTTGGGCTCCAGTACGAGTCGCACGTCCTCCGTGGACTCATCACGCACGTCGTCCAGCAGCGGCAGTTTTTTGGCGATGAGCAGTTCGGCAATCTTCTCGATCAGCCGTGATTTCTGCACCTGATACGGAATTTCGGTGACGACGATATTCCAGGTGCCGCGCCCCTGATCCTCGACCTGCCAGCGTGCGCGCAAGCGAAACCCGCCGCGTCCGGTTTTGTAGGCATCGAGAATGGCCTCCGGTGTCTCGACCATAATGCCGCCGGTCGGGAAATCCGGACCGCGAACTTTGGTCTTTAGCGGGTCCTCATCCTCGGTCTGCGACATCAGCTCTTCGACCGTCGCATCCGGATGCTTGATCAGGTGCAGCGCTGCCGCACAGAGCTCCGACACATTGTGCGGCGGGATCGAGGTGGCCATGCCAACTGCAATGCCCGATGAGCCATTGGCAAGCAGATTGGGAAATGCGCCGGGAAGGACGATCGGTTCCTCGTCTTCCTCGTTGTAAGTCGGGCGGAAATCGACTGCGTCCTCGGTGATGCCTTCGAGCAGCAGCATGGCGACATCGGTCATTCGCGCTTCGGTGTAACGCATCGCCGCTGGATTATCGCCGTCGATATTGCCGAAATTGCCCTGCCCGTCGACAACTGGATAACGGACGGCAAAATCCTGCGACAGCCGCACCAGCGCATCATAAATCGACTGGTCGCCATGCGGATGGAATTTACCCATGACCTCGCCGACAATACGCGCGCATTTTGCATAGGACTGATCGGGCGAAAGACGCAAGAGGCGCATGGCATGCATGATGCGGCGGTGAACCGGCTTCAATCCGTCGCGCACATCGGGCAGGGCGCGGTGCATAATCGTCGATAAAGCATAGGCAAGATAGCGCTCTTCCAGCGCCGCCTTCAGATCGACCGGTTCCACATTATCATCGCCATTGTCTGGCGGAATCAGGCTTTTTCCCATGTCAATGGACTATCAACTCACTGAATCGCGGGCAAGCGATGATTCGCCAAGATCACAGGCTGGTGGTGATCATTGCAATGTTCAATTGCGGAGAGCTTGCGTCCACACCTCAAATCTGACTTTGTAGCGCCCAAATTGCATCACAGTCTTACCGCTCCTGATGCATTATGGTTGAAAACAACAGGGATCAAAACATGCCTCCAATCCATCCTGTGAAGTCGAGTTTGCGCGTTCTTGCAGCAGCCTCGGCTCTCTCCGTTTTATTTGCGGGTTCGGCCTATGCGGTCGATGGTAACGCTGTCGCCGCGCGGCTTAAGGCGGCTTACGCCGAACAAGGCGGTACAATGGAGTACAGCAATGTCGAGACGCACGACTCGACTGTGATCCTTCAGGATACCAAAGTTTCGACCGCCGGTATCAAGGATGCGTTCAAAGTCGGCGATATCACGCTGAGCGATGTCACCGATGTATCAGGCGGGGGATTCAAGATCGGCGCAATGACAATGCCGGATATCAATTTCAGCCCGGAAGGTGAGCCCGACAGCAAGATCAGCGTCGAGGGCATCAAGATGGAAGGCATCTCGCTTCCGGCCGAAGGCGCGACCGAACCGTTGGCCAAGATTCTTCAATACGAGAAGGCCGAAGTCAGGCACGTGACCGTGAACGCCAAAGGCAAGGACGTCTTTGTGGCCGATGGATTGACAGCTACGGTATCGCCGCTGACAGAAACGTCGCCTGTTGCGTTCACGAGCAACGTTGCGAGCTTCAAAGCGGACCTTTCCGATGTCCAAGACCCAAAGACCAAGAACACGCTGAAAGCTCTTGGTTATGAGACTATTGCTGGAAAGATCGATGCCGCGGGAACCTGGAACGTATCGGATGGGCGTTTGAACATCGAGAAAATGGATTTCATCGCCGACAATGCTGGCACGCTTGGCATCAAGCTCGACATTTCTGGCTATACCCTCGATTTCATCAAGGGCATGCAGGAAGCGACGAAGGACATGAAGGGCAAGCCCGATGACGCGCAGGGCATGGCAATGCTGGGCTTGATGCAGCAGCTGAGCTTTACTGGCGCCTCCATACGGTTTGATGACGCGTCGGTAACCTACAAGGCACTCGACTACGTGGCGGAGCAACAGCACGCCAAACGCAGCGATCTCATAGGTCAGGCCAAGATGGTCTTGCCAATGGCGGCGGCGCAGCTCGGCAATGCCGAGTTTGCCCAATCGCTCGCGGCTGCCGTCAATGCCTATCTCGATGATCCGAAAAACATCGAGGTCAAGGCCGCTCCGGCAAAGCCGGTACCCTTTGCGATTATCGCTGCCGGCGGGATGGCCGATCCGAAATCGCTGATCAAAACCCTCGGCGTCACGGTCAACGCAAACCAGTGATCAAAACTAATCAAATGAAAAAGCCCGGCATCGTTGCCGGGCTTTTTGTTTTACTGGAGTCAGTTAGAAGAGGTTTTTAAAGCTCTTTCTTCACCGGATTGAGCCGAATGTTCAGATCGCGCAGCTGAGCCTGCGATACGTCCGACGGGGCATTCATCAGCAGATCATGCGCCTGCTGGTTCATCGGGAACATCGTGATCTCGCGCAGGTTCTTAGCGCCGACAAGCAGCATAACGATACGATCGATGCCAGCCGCCATGCCGCCGTGCGGAGGCGCGCCATACTGGAAGGCACGGTAGAGGGCGCCAAAACGTTCCTCAACCGCCTCTCGCGAATGGCCGACAGCCTCAAAAGCCTTGACCATGGTTTCCGGCAGATGGTTGCGGATGCCGCCCGAGGCGATCTCAAAGCCGTTGCAGACCATATCGTACTGGAAAGCCTTGATCGTCAGCGGGTCCTGGTTTTCCAGCGCCTCCATTCCACCCTGCGGCATGGAGAACGGATTGTGGGCGAAATCAATCTTCTTCTCGTCTTCGAGCCACTCGAAGAACGGGAAGTCGATAATCCAGCACAGCTTGAACTGATCGCGGTCGACGAGGTTCAGTTCTTCGCCGGCGCGTGTGCGGGCGGCACCAGCAAAGGACACAAACTTCTTGGGATCGCCAGCAACGAAGAAGGCCGCATCGCCGTCATCGAGACCGAGCTGCACGCGCAGCGCTTCCGTGCGTTCCGGACCGATATTCTTGGCAAGAGGCCCTGCCCCTTCAAGGTTTTCACCTTCCTTGCGCCAGAAGATATAGCCGAGGCCCGGCTGACCCTCGCTTTGCGCCCAGGAATTCATCCGGTCGCAGAAAGCGCGCGAACCACCGGTTTTAGCCGGGATAGCCCAAACCTCGACCTTCGGATCGTTGGCGATCATGTTGGCGAAAACCTTGAAGCCGGAACCGGCGAAATGCTCGGTCACCGCCTGCATTTCGATCGGGTTGCGTAAGTCAGGCTTGTCCGAACCATATTTACGCATGGCGTCGTCATAGGTGATCCGCGGGAATTCCTGCGTAACAGGCTTACCGTCGGCAAATTCCTCGAAAACGCCGCGCAATACGGGCTCCATGGTCGAAAGCACGTCATTCTGTTCGACGAAACTCATCTCGATATCGAGCTGGTAGAATTCGCCTGGAAGACGATCCGCGCGTGGATCTTCATCGCGGAAGCACGGCGCGATCTGGAAGTAGCGATCGAAACCGGACATCATGATCAACTGCTTGTACTGCTGCGGTGCCTGCGGCAGTGCGTAGAACTTGCCGGGATGGATTCGGCTCGGCACGAGGAAATCGCGCGCTCCCTCCGGGGACGAAGCAGTGAGGATCGGTGTCGAAAACTCGGTGAACCCGACATCGGTCATGCGGCGGCGCATGGCGGCAATGATCTTGGTGCGCGACATGATGTTCTTGTGCAAGCTATCGCGACGCAGATCGAGGAAGCGATATTTCAGGCGAATGTCTTCCGGATAGTCGAGCTCGCCGAACACCGGCAAAGGCAGTTCCTTTGCGGCAGACAGCACCTCGATTTCACGGGCAAAAACCTCGACCTCGCCAGTCGGCATATTGGGGTTGATCGTGTCGTCCGTACGAGCCTTGACCTCGCCGTCAACACGGATAACCCATTCACCACGCACGGTTTCTGCCAGTTTGAATGCTGGTGAATCCGGATTGGCGACGATCTGCGTCAGGCCATAGTGATCGCGGATATCGATGAAGAGAATGCCGCCATGGTCGCGGACGCGGTGAACCCAGCCGGAAAGACGAACAGTTGAACCTACGTCTGCTTTACGCAAGGCGGCGCAGGTATGGCTGCGGTAACGGTGCATGATGAGTGCCTCTGATAGTGGGATGGACATGCGTGGAAAGCCCCGCAAGCGGTCCAGGAATTTGCGCGGACAAGCGCATTTTGAGGGTGATTTGTCAAGATCAGGATTGGGACGGAGACAAACGCATATCCATTCGCTATAGAAATTTCATGACCATGATTACAACCACTGATCAGCTTGAACAGGCTGTTGCCGCCCTCACCCAATCCGATTTCGTGACAGTCGATACGGAATTTATCCGGGAGACCACGTTCTGGCCGGAGCTTTGCGTTATACAGCTCGCCTCGCCTGACCACACGGCGATCGTCGATGCTTTGGCGCCGGGCCTTGATCTTGCTGCGTTTTTCAAGCTGATGGCCGACGAAAAAATCGTCAAGGTTTTCCATGCCGCGCGGCAGGACATCGAAATCATCTTTCACCTCGGCAATCTGATCCCGCATCCGGTGTTCGACACACAGGTCGCGGCGATGGTCTGCGGCTTCGGCGATGCAATCGCTTACGACCAGTTGGTGCAACGGATCGTTGGAGCGCAGATCGATAAATCGTCGCGATTCACCGACTGGCGACGGCGTCCGCTCTCGGAAAAGCAGCTGGACTATGCGCTCGCCGATGTCACCCATCTGCGCGACATTTACCTGCATCTGAAGAGCAGTCTCGAAGCGGAAGGCCGCACGGAGTGGGTTCTCGACGAGATGAAGATCCTCACCGCGCGCGAGACCTATGACATGCACCCGGACGATGCCTGGAAACGGCTGAAGATGCGCCTGCGCAAGCCGGTGGAACTCGCCGTCCTGCGCAGTGTTGCCGCCTGGCGCGAGCGTGAAGCGCGCGAACGCAATGTGCCGCGCGGCCGTGTCATCAAGGATGACGCCATCTATGAAATCGCCCAGCAGCAGCCACGCGATGCGGAAGCGATGTCGCGTTTGCGAACGATTCCAAAGGGTTGGGAGCGTTCGAGCATGGCGACGGGCCTGCTCAACGCCGTCAATCTCGCGCTTGATCTACCGAAGGAAGACATGCCGCGCCTGCCGAAATCGGTGCAATCGCCCGAAGGTGCAGGTGCTGCGGCCGAGCTTTTGAAGGTGTTGTTGCGGCTCGTTACCGAGGAGCACGGCGTTGCCGCAAAGGTCGTCGCGACGACCGATGAGATCGACAGGATCGCGGCTGAAGGCGATGCTGATGACATTCCGGCGCTGCAGGGATGGCGGCGCGAGGTGTTCGGCGAGAAGGCGCTGCAGCTCATCAATGGCGAGCTCTGCCTCAAATTCGAGAACAAGAAAATACGCGCCGTGGAATGGCCGGACGCCAAAACCGCAACCGCAAACAACCAAATTTCTACCGCCGATTGAAATTCTTGCGCCGGATTCAATGATTCTTGCATGGGAATCGATCATTCCTGTGCAGGATTCGCAAACTCTTGTGTGATTTCTATCCCGGACGAAAACAGGTTTGCTCGAAACTTATAGTTCGGTCGTGATCGAAGCATCGAGCCACCGATTTCTTGCATTGATCATGTGCGTGGTTCGACAAGCTCACCATGAGGGAGAAGGGTTGATTGCAGTAATAATCGTTAAGGTTGCTGTTCTCGGCTCTTGCAACTCACTCACTCCCTCATGGTGAGCTTGTCGAACCACGCACAATATTCACGCAGCAAAAAATTGAGTAAGCCATCATGACCACATCGACGCTCCCCGCTCCGTCGCTCGCCAAAGAAATTGCCCTCCTCGCTGTCCTCGCAACGCTCTGGGGCGCGTCCTATACTTTCATCAAGATCGGTGTCGAAACCATTCCGCCGGTCACCTTCATCGCGGCGCGGACGCTCATCGCCGGCGGGTTGCTTCTGGCGATCATCAAGCTGCGCGGATTATCGCTGCCACGCGACCCTGTCATCTGGAAGCGCTTCTTTATCCAGGCCTGCATCAACAGCGTCGTTCCATTCACTCTCATCGCCTGGGCGGAGCTGACGGTGAATGCCGGGCTTGCAACGATCCTCAATTCGACCACACCGATCTTCACCTTCCTTTTGACAGTGCTGATCACGCGGCATGAAGCCGTGACAGCCCGCAAGCTCTTCGGCGTGGTCGCCGGCGTTATCGGCATCAGCCTCATCATCGGTCTTGAGGCGTTTCACGGCGTGGGCAAGGAAGTGATTGCGCAACTGGCGATTGTGGCCGCCACGATCTCCTATGCCGCGGCGGCAATCTTCGGGCGAGGCTTCAAGGGGCTCGATCCAATGATGCCGGCAGCCGGTTCGCTCCTCTGCGGCGCGGTGCTGCTCATTCCGGTCAGCCTCGTCATCGACCAGCCCTGGACCATCGTACCATCGACACACTCGATCCTGGCGCTTCTTGGCCTGTCGATTTTTTCGACCGCCCTCGCCTTCGTGATCTATTTCCGGCTGATCCACACGCTGGGTTCTGTCAGCACGACATCGCAAGCTTATCTGCGCGTACCCATCGGCGTCG
This sequence comes from Phyllobacterium chamaecytisi, assembly GCF_020164455.1. Taxonomy (GTDB): domain Bacteria; phylum Pseudomonadota; class Alphaproteobacteria; order Rhizobiales; family Rhizobiaceae; genus Phyllobacterium; species Phyllobacterium chamaecytisi. The sequence continues at coordinate 556,408 of NZ_JAIQWW010000001.1, read as the reverse complement.
GCATCGGTGTGCTCTTCCTTGGCGAGAGCCTGAATCCGACCGCATGGATTGGCCTTGTCTGCGTCATTGCGGGCGTTGCCGCCATGACGCTGCCGACACGCCGGAAAATTGCCGCCACGACAGGTTGAGAACTAGCTGTCGAGCGCTTCAGCGGCGGGTACGATTCGCTCGCGCACCATATCGTGCAGCTGCCGCACATAGCCGGAGCGTCCGGATGGTGTTGCGGGGTCGGATGTCATCACAACCACAAGCGAGACGTGCGGAACCACATAGATCATCTGACCGCCATAGCCCCAGGCGTAGTAAACCGGCTTGCCACTGGCGACTTCAGACACGAACCAGCCAAGTCCGTAGGCGTCGCCCGTAAACGGCGAACTCGTTCTTGGCTTCCAGGATTCCTCGACCCATGCCTTCGGTACGATCTGCCTGCCGCCGCTTGCGCCAGATGCCAAAAACATTTCACCGAATGCACGCATGGCACGGGGCGAAAGCAGCATGTCGTTGCCGCCGAAATAGATCCCTTGCGGATCGCGCGGCCAAGGCGGGATATTGATTTCAAGCGGTTTGCCCAGCCACTCCCGGGCGTTCTCCAACGTTGAGCGTCCGGTCTTGCGCGTCAACAGCGCCGAAAGAAGGTGGGAGTTGCCGGTGGAATAGAGCATGCCGCCGCCGGGCTCATCGACGAACTCGCGCGACAGGGCATAGCGGACCCAATCATTGCTTCCGACCCAGCGGCCATAATTTGGCCCCGAGGTGCGATCGAGACCCGATTGCATCGACAACAGATTGCCAATTGTCACGACCTGCAATCTCGGGTCGGCGTCGCGCGGCAACTTGTCTGCGAGCATCGGCGCAATGGGTTGATCCAGCCCCTCGAACACGCGGCGATCGATAGCAATCCCGACGAGCGTGGCGATAATGGTCTTGGAAACGGATTTCACATTCACCGGCCGATCGGCGGTTGGCCCGCGAAAGACGTGTTCCAGCTCAAGATCGCCATGCCGCGAGATGATCAGTGCATGGAGGGACGGAAAGCCGTTTGCCGCCTCCATGATGGTATCGATGGTAGCCTTGTCCAACTTGGCGGCGGCAGGCTGGGACATGGCCGCGCGCGATGCAAATGCGACGGCAGCGAAAGACGTCATCAGAAATGCACGGCGGCCGATTGGAGATACGTTTTTCATTCGCCGAGATTGATGAAAGGCGCGAGCCGCATCAACACACAAGCTGTCACATGCATGTGATCGCCGGTTATCTCCCCCCTTGTGGGGGAGAACAGATTTTCCTGGATTTAGCCTCTTCGCTAAATCCTTAGAAAATCCAAGTGAGGGGTAGTTCAGTGAAGCAAATCCCCTCTCTTGCGATTTCTAGCACTTAGCAAGGGCTAAGATGCTGAAATCGCTTTCTCTCCCACAAGGGGAGAGATAATCGTCATCAAATCGTCATTGCTTGCAATAAACCCCTCCCAATAAATTGGTATCGCTCTTGCACTAATTGGTCTGTTGTCAAATTGCATCTTCGCCGATCTTTTTCATAAATCCGTCACATAACGCGCCGGACTTCCACTTTCGTCGAATTGTGCTGAGTTGTGCTCAAACACCAATTTGATGCCACTTGCCCGTCAAGCACGTGGCAGGCGGAAATTTCAACAAAGCACCATTTCAAGAACAATAATTTCAAGGGGTTCAATTGATGCGACAAATATTTTCGGCCACCACGGCTCTGTCCCTCTGTCTGGCAGCACTGTTTGCGCAGCCACACAGTGCATTCTCCGCGGCCAAGGGCCCTCTTTCAACATTGCAGCAGAAAAAGCGGCTCGACAGTGATTTTGCTTTGACCAAAGACACTCGCATCGTCCTGAAGGAAGCCAACCCCGATCTCGCTGCACTGCTCGATGCGCCGCGCGGCTGGGCGCAAAAGCTGCGTTATGCCACCGGTTTGCCGCTTGAAATCATAATGGACACCAATCCGACAGCGAACGATATCGTCCTCACCAATATTCCGGATCAAAGCTTCCTTGATGCTGCCAAATCCGCAAAGGTGAACACCAGCCCCGGCAAAAGCGGCAATTACACAAAGACCATTGAGCAAAATGTGCTCGCCGAAGGCTATCAGTTCAATATCAGCCGCAAGGGTGTCGTCATAGGCTACAAGGAAACCATCGGCGCCCTGCGCGGTTTCCAGTCTCTGACGCTCATGGCCATGAGCGACAGCAATCCTGCCGGCAAGCACAAGCGGATTGCCGGGGCTGAAGGCATGGATTATCCGCTTTTTGAAAACCGCCGCATCATGCTCGATGTCGCCCGCTATTACATGCCGGTCGATCAGCTGATCGGCTATATGGACAAAATGAGCCTGCACAAGCTCAATGAGCTGCATCTGCATCTCAACGATAGTGCAATGGATGGTACAATCCTGTCTGCTGAGGGTTTTCTTCCCAAAAAGGGCTATTTCCGGCTCTATAATGAAGACAAGCCCCGCTTCAAACTGATCCCGACCGATGGCGATGTCTACACTAGAAAGGATTGGGAGCGGCTGGAGGCTGCCGCATACCGTTATGGCATCAAGCTCGTGCCGGAGTTCGATACGCCCGGTCACGCGCTTGCCTTTGCCAAGGACAATCCAAAGCTTACCTATGCGTCGAATGGCGATACGATCATCACCAAAGACCCTGACAAAGCCGTCACCTATTTCGCTGATCTGATCGGCGAATTCAAACCCTGGTTCAAATCCGATACGATTCATATTGGCGGCGATGAAGCCTGGGGGAACTCCCATGAGGACACGGTCAAATATATCAACAAGCTCTATGACAGACTGGCAAGGTCGCCGGGCAATCCGGCAGGTTTCAAGAACGTCTGGATCTGGTACGAAGCCAAGCGCGATCTTTGGGGCGGCAAATTTGCCGAATCGGTCGGCGATTTCAACAAGGATATCAATATTGCCTACTGGCTATCCACGCGAGGTCTTCCAACAGCGTCGGATTTGACCGAACTGAGTTCGATCAAGAGCAAGTGGATCGATGGGGAAGGGTCGAAATTTTACTTTGTCCCAAAAACACCGATTGGATTCAGTTCGCGCGGAATCGGCCCGGAGCAAGCATATCTCGCCTATGAAGGGCAGCTGCAGCGCTATGAAGCCTACAAGACGATCCCGTCCGGACTGCAATTGTCCCAATGGAACGATGTGTCGAAACTCTTGAATATCGGCGTCGATTATATCAATGCGGGCCTCTCGGAAAGCATTGCCGGCATGGGCTTCATCTCATGGAGTGGACTGGTCTATGACAAGGACAGCAAGGTGAAGCCATACAAGGACACGGGCTATGACGGCCTGATCGGTGTTTCGCAGGAAATGTCGTCCTATTGGGTGCGCGATCGCTTTCCCTATTTCGACGGCGAACAGGCGCTCCAGCTGCTGATGCAATTTTCGCGGCACCGCCAGATCACGACGGCTTGGGCCCTGTTCATTCCATTGCCTGCTCCCTTTGACTATCTAAAGGAGAGCGATGCCGACAAGGACTGGATGGCTTGGGATACACAAGACCTTGCTGCTACCTTTAACGGACCGGTCTTTCTGCACAAAGGCACCTTCGTTGCCGATCTTCCCGGCGAAGGCAAAGCGATGACCGATCGGCCGGACTGGATTTGCCGGGACATCGGCTTTGCCCTGAAAGAGCGGCAGACATCGGCCTGCGATAAGGATGAATGGCCAAACTGGCTTTCAGGCGAAGAATTGGGCGATCTTGAGAAATCCGGCGCTGGCACGCTCAAGCTTTCCGGCAATATCACTTTGAAAGGCCGCGTCCGGCTTGATGAGGGCACGCTGATCGTACCCAAGAATTCAGATCTGGCTAAAAAACCTTACAAAGTCATGCGCAATGGCGGCTTGTTGGTCGTGGAATAAAAGAAAGGGCTTATACATTTTGAGGCCGGACATCATAATAGTGTTCCGGCCTCACGCCGCAGGAAATCAACGGCAAAGAACTAGGTGTGCCAGGTTTTGTTGAAAACACACCTCCCTCTCCGTCATCCTCGGGCTTGACCCGAGGACCCATCTGGCTATCCAAATCGCAGCGCTGGGCTCGTGTTGCTTCAAGAAAACGTGGGTCCTCGGGTCAAGCCCGAGGATGACGGAGAGGTTTGGGAACGGGATGATGCAGATCGCGTACCAATGTCATGAGAGCTACCCCTCGATCGCATCAAGGAATGTCTGCACGCCAAGGGTCAGATAGGCCGTATCGACGCTCAGGGGAATATACGTATAGCCGAGACCAGCGAAGCGCTTCGCCAGAGCTGGAGTCGCAGCATAGATGGCGCAGAGCTTGCCTGCCGCCTTGGCCTTCGCGGCAATCTGCATCAGCGGCTCGATGATGGCTTCGGAAGCGGCATCCACTTCCTGACCGTCGCTCCAGGCAATGGAGAAATCCGACGGGCCGACGAACACGCCATCTATACCATCCACCTCAAGAATGTAATCCAGCGCCTCATAGGCGGCGCGGGTCTCGATCATGGCGAAGGAGAGCGTCTCATCATTCACTTCGCGCAAATAGCCGCCGGAACCGCCGGCGCCATAGCTCGCGGGACGACCGCGCATCTGGCCCCAGGAGCGTTCGCCGAGCGGCGGATATTTCATCGCGGCTGCGAAAAGCTTGGCATCATGGACACTGTTGATCATCGGCGCGACGACGCCTTCGACACCGAAATCCAGCGCGCGGCTCGCCATGTCGAAACGACCGACGGGAATGCGTACCAGCGCATGCTTTTGGGCGCTGCGCAGGATCCCGGTGAGCGCGGCGACGCTCGCCGTATCATGCGGGCCGTGCTGCATGTCGAACAGCACGGCATCGAGCGGCGTGCGGGCGAGCGCCTCCATGGCAAACGGATCGGTCAGATGCGACCAGCCAGAATAGATGATTTCGCCGGATTTCAGACGCGATGCGAGCGACATGGGAGATTCCTCGTGTGGTGATCAGGATGTGTTGAGATTCACGCCTTGGCTGCCTGCAAACGGTGTCTTTCTGTGCTCCGGTGCTCACGTACCTAAATGTACGCTGCGCTCCGGTACTCGAAAACCACCGTTTCCGGCTAGCCCTGACATGAATCTCAACACATCCTGGGGTGAGTATGGGAACGCGGGACCAGACTGGTCAAGGGCGATGGTGAAATTCTCATTTGCCACAAGGCGCTCGGAACGAATGGGCGACAGAATCGATTGTAAGGGTGAAATCGTGTAAACTAACAGCGAGGTGAGTCCGATTACCAATGCAACTATGGCGCAGATGACAGCTTTCCATGATGGAAACGATCCAAAATTCATAGAAGAGACTGGGCTAAGAGACGAAATTCTCTACAACCTCCTGCTATCGCAGGATGAGAGCCAGGTTCTCATCGCTCTCTACGACCAGAATGATGTCTTGCGCTACGCCAACAAGAGCTGGCGGGCGGCATATCATATCGCACCCGGCGAAGAGGTGGCTTGGGGTGTCCTGATGCGTCGGAATTTCGAGGCCGGGCTCGGGACGGTCCTCGCAACCAAAAATTTCGATGAGTGGCTGATATCGACCCAGTCGCGCCGGGGAAAGGTGCCGTTTCGCGCTTTTGAGACAGATGTGGTCGATGGCCGCTGGCTCTGGATGACGGAAACAGTCCAGCAGAACGGCTGGATGCTTTGTATTGCCAGCGATATTACGCCGTTGCGCACGGATGACCGCCGCTTGCGGCAGGACCGCGATCTCGCATTGCGTGCTTCGCAGACGGACGAATTGACCGGCGTTGGCAACCGGCGTTTCATCATGACCAGGCTTGAAGAACTGACACGGCGCGAATTGCCAGCTGACGGGGTCGTCAAAGGCTGTGTTGCGGTGCTCGATATCGACCACTTCAAGGCGATCAACGATCGTTACGGGCATCAGGCGGGTGACCAGGTTTTGCTCGATTTCGCCCGGCACGCGCACAGTTTCGTGCGGCGGCTCGATTGTTTCGGACGAATCGGCGGTGAGGAATTCATGCTGATCCTGCCCGATACGCCGCTCGAAACCGGCATTGGCATTCTTGAGCGCGTGCTGGAGCGGATCAGAATGGCCCGCCCTTTGCAGAACTGGCCGGACCTTGCTTATACTTGTTCGGTCGGGATCACGGCATTGCGGGCGGACGATACGGCACAAGACCTTTTCGCCCGCGCTGACCTTGCGCTCTATGAGGCAAAGCTCGGTGGGCGAAACCAAATCAGCGTAATTTGACGTGGCAAAAAGCGCGCGCGACAGAACCTGCCACGCGCGCTTTTAAATAAGTCGGGGCTTCTGGCTCTAGGCAGCAGGTCCTTCGATTTGCTGTATGGCCTCGATCATCAGCTCTTCCATCTTGCGGCGGATGCGATGGTCGGAGGTGTCTATTCCGGCGGCATCGAAATCGGCACGGATCTTGCGGAAGACATCGTCGTCGCCGGCTTCCTGGAAATCCGCCTTTATGACCTCTTTCACATAGGCGTCGGCGGCTTCATCAGCCTTGCCGAGCTTTTCCGCCGCCCAGATGCCGAGAAGCTTGTTACGCCGGGCCTCCGCCCTGAAACGCACTTCTGCGTCATGCGCATACTTGTTTTCAAAGGCGTTTTCGCGATCTTGCATTGTCATCCTCTCTTGCTCCCGCAAATTGTGTCGTTAACTAGTAATACAGTCATGTATCAGGCGTTTTTCAGGCAGGTCCCGATGTTTTTGTCTTTGTCGATTCCCATATAACCATTCCGTGCAAAATCAAAAGGCTCAATCGACCATCCCTGCATCGACTAGTTTCATATTGTCGTAGAACCAGCATATAACCCATAAAACGGGGGAGCTCCATAAAGGATCATTGTAGAATGCTTGCTTTTGCGATAGTTAGCGCGCCAACATGACGGCCAAGACCCAAGGCCGACCGATAACTCCAATACCAGAGAATCCGCAATGAACCGTCGCCGCCGTGTCTACGAAGGCAAAGCAAAGATCCTTTACGAAGGACCAGAACCAGGCACACTCGTCCAGCATTTCAAAGACGACACAACTGTGCTTCACCCCAAGAAAACGCAAGTAATCGACGGCAAAGGCGTCCTCAACAACCGCATTTCCGAATATATCTTCACCCAGCTCAATCGCATGGGCATCCCGACGCACTTTATACGCCGCATGAACATGCGCGAGCAGCTGATCAAGGAAGTCGAGATTATTCCGCTGCAGGTCGTCGTGCGCAATATCGCGGCCGGCTCGCTGGCAAAGCGCCTCGGCATCGAGGAAGGCACCGTGCTGCCACGCTCGATCATCGAGTTCTACTACAAGAACGATGAGCTCGATGACCCGATGGTCTCCGAGGAGCACATCACGGCTTTCGGCTGGGCTGCACCGCAGGAAATCGATGACATCATGGCACTCGCCATTCGCATCAACGACTTTTTGAGCGGACTGTTTCTTGGCGTCGGCATCCAGCTCGTCGATTTCAAGATTGAGTGCGGCCGGCTTTACGAAGGCGAAATGATGCGCATCGTTCTTGCCGACGAATTCTCGCCGGACAGCGCCCGGCTGTGGGACGCGCAGACGAGCGAGAAGATGGACAAGGACCGGTTTCGCCGTGATATGGGCGGCCTGATCGAGGCCTATCAGGAAGTCGCGCGCCGTCTCGGCATCATGAATGAAAACGAACCGACGCGGCCTGCGGGGCCCGTATTGGTCAAGTAACACCGGAGAAGACAGATCGATGAAGGCACGTGTCACTGTAACCTTGAAGAATGGCGTTCTTGACCCGCAGGGCAAGGCGATCGTCGGTGCACTCGGCAGCCTCGGTTTCGAGGGTGTCGGCTCGGTTCGCCAGGGCAAGGTTTTCGACGTCGAACTTGATACGAGCGACAAGGCAAAGGCCGAGGCGAATCTCAAGGCAATGTGCGAAAAGCTCCTCGCCAATACGGTGATCGAGGATTATAGTTTCGCTATTGATTGATGACTTTTCAAGGATTCGCCATGGTCGAAGTGACGCAAGATTTGATTTACGAAGTGTTGAGGAAGGTGCAGACGGACGTATCCTCTTTAAAGGATAATGTGCGCGAGTTGCGACAGGATAACGTTAGCATCCGTAACCATCTTCATATGTTGCAGGGCGACGTGAATAATCTGCACGGCACTGTCGGCCAGATCGTCGACCGTCTCGAACGCATTGAAAATCGTCTCGACCTTCGGGAATTCGCAGAAGCACAAGCAAGGTTTGAACCGCACCCATGAAATCAGCAGTCGTACTCCTTCCCGGCCTTAACCGTGACCGCGACATGATTGCGGCGTTGACGAAGATTTCCGGCGTTGCACCGCATACGGTGTGGCAGACGGATACGGAAATTCCCGATGTCGATCTGATTGTTATCCCCGGCGGCTTTTCCTATGGCGATTACCTGCGCTGCGGCGCCATCGCAGCGCGCATGCCCGTGATGGAAGCGATCCGCGAGAAGGCGAACAAGGGCGTCATGGTGATGGGCGTATGCAATGGCTTCCAGATTCTCGTGGAAGCCGGTCTCCTGCCCGGTGCGCTGATGCGCAATGCCTCGCTGAAATTCGTTTGCCGCCAGGTGAAACTCGAAGTCACCAATGCCAATACGCCGTTCACCCGCGGCTATTCCCATGGCCAGATCATCCAGTGCCCTGTCGCGCATCATGATGGCAACTATTTTGCCGATGCCGAGACGCTGGCCCGCATCGAGGGCGATGGCCAGGTGGTCTTCCGCTATGCCGAAGGCACCAACCCGAACGGCTCGATGAACGACATCGCGGGTATCATCAACAAGAATGGTAACGTGCTGGGGCTGATGCCGCATCCCGAAAACCTGATCGAAGCGGCTCACGGCGGCACCGACGGCCGTGCACTGTTCACGGGCGTGCTGGGGATCGCCGCCTAAGAGCCGTCTGTAAACTCTACTGCAGCGGTCATCTGACGCGATTTTCTGCGCTTCCGGTGCTTACGTACCTTAAAGTACGCTGCGCTCGTCGCAAGGGCGACCCCAAAAACCACGCCATATGTCTCGCTGCAGCGACTTTCCAAACGGGCTCTAAAGGCGATGTTGTAGCTATATGCTCATCGCTTCCCGTCAGCGTTTTAGCTGATAACCATCCTGATATTCTTGCCTGTCAGCCGCGCCAGCTGCTGGAGACGGCCTTCCGGCACATCGCCGATCAGGTCAGCCTTGCTCTTGTCGATCACAAGCTCGAGCCCTTCCGCCGTCGTCTTCCAGGAAAGCTTCGGGACCACACCTGACATGGATGCGGAAAATGGATAGGTGATACGCATGATCCCGGCAAGAATCTTCGAATATTCCAGCAATCGGGGCGTGGCTATGGCAGAAAGTTCCGGATCGGCAACACTAGTGGAAACGCCCTCGTGCCGGAAGAAATTGGCGAGCGCGATATAGGCGCGTCCGGGATGATCGATGCCGATGAAGGAAGCGTTTGAAATCATGTTCAGCGCCTGGCTTCCGCGATAATCCGGATGCGCGCGCCAGCTGATATCCGCAACCAGACAGGCGGCGCGACGATAGCGTTTTTCATCCTCGGTTTCTTCATAGCCAAGGGCGGCAAATGCCTCCCCACTCCAGTCTGCCAGCTCCCGTGCGTAGGACGGAGACCGGGCACGTAGAATAGCCAATTCGTCTGCTGCCGAGATCAGCGGGTCTTCGAGTTGCTCACTCTCCGACAGGAGCGAGTAGAGAAAACCCTCGCGCACGCCAATCGCCGAGAAGACGACCTTGGAAGGCCGCATCAACCGGATGGTTTCGAGAAGGGCTATGGCACCGTAAGACAGGAGCGAACGGCGGTTTTTGGAAACGTCCTCGATGCCGCGCATATAATCGAGATCGCCTGCCGCAACGAGCTTGAGGAAGCGTTGGGCTTCATCAAACGGGATCTCATAATGATGCATGACATGGAGCGGGTAGTGTTTTGCGCTCATGTGCAGCTTGGCGAGATTTCGCCATGTGCCGCCAACTGCATAAAAAGCCCTGCCCTTGCCATTGCCGAGCAGCTTGGCCGAGGCGAGATGTTTCCTTGCAATCTCCACAGCCTTGTTCAGATCGCCGTCGGACATGTCCTGCAGGCGCAATCCGCCGAGCGGCAGCGTGATGCCATCACCAATCTTCCTGCCCTTGACATCGACAAGCTCAAGACTGCCGCCGCCAAGATCGCCGGCAATGCCGTCCGGATCATGGAAGCCAGAAATAATGCCAAGCGCGGAGAAATAGGCCTCTTCCCTGCCCGAAAGAACCTTTATCGGCTCCTTGAGTAGCGCCTCGGCTTCCCGGATAAATTGTGAGCCGTTCTCGGCCTCGCGCGCCGCAGCTGTCGCCAGAACGTCGAGCGAAACTGCCCCGGCCTGATCGGCCAGCGCGCGAAAACGACGCAAAGCACGCAGCGCGCTTTGTACGGCCTTCGCATTCAGCTTGCCGGTTTTCGCCAGCCCCTTGCCAAGGCCGCAGAGTATCTTCTCGTTGAATAGAACGGTGGGAGACCGGTTTACGCCTTCATACACCACCAAACGTACAGAGTTCGAACCGATATCGATGACAGCAGCTGGTTGACGCCCCTGCACGCGTCCTTGTGCAGCCGATATCATGCAGCCTTATTTCTCTTTGACCGCTTGCGATGCGCAATCAATCGCGGTGCTGAAGACTTCAGCGACTTGCCACGGCCTGAAAGGCTGGGATTTGTCATGAAATATTCCTGTGCGTTAAAAGCTTCTTCCCCGTCAGCAGGTGTGATCCGGCGTGACGTTCCGTCTGCTAGTAACTCGTAACTCTGCTGATTGTCGAGAAGGTTCGCCAACATAATCTGTGAAAGAACCTGTTGATGCACTGTTGGATTGGTGATCGGCACCAGCGTCTCGACGCGGCGATCGAGATTGCGGGTCATCATGTCGGCGGAGCCGAAATAAACCAGTGCCTTTTCCGACGGCATCGCTTCGCCATTGCCAAAGCAGAAAATGCGGCTGTGTTCGAGAAAGCGGCCAACGATGGATTTTGCGCGGATATTGTCGGAAAGGCCTGGAAGCTGCGGGCGCAGACAGCAAATGCCGCGCACGACGAGATCGACCTCTACCCCTTGCCGGCCCGCGTCATAGAGCGCGTCGATGATTTCCGCGTCGACCAGAGAGTTCATCTTCATCCAGATCGAAGCAGGCCGCCCGGCTTTGGCATGAGCGATTTCCTCGGCAATGTGCTGCATGATGCGCGGGCGAAGCGAGATCGGCGAAACGGCAATGCCCATCTCGCCGGAAGGTGGCGTATAGCCGGTGATGAAGTTGAATATCTGCGCCACATCGCGGCCGATTGACGGCTCGCAAGTAAAGAATGACAGGTCGGTATAGATCTTCGCGGTGATCGGGTGATAATTTCCCGTCCCCAGATGCACGTAGCTGCGCAACTTCGCCTCTTCACGGCGCACGACCAGAGACATTTTAGCGTGGGTCTTCCATTCGATGAAGCCAAAGACGACCTGTACACCGGCACGTTCCAGATCGCGGGCCCAGCGAATATTGGCTTCCTCGTCGAAGCGGGCCTTGAGTTCGATAAGCGCCGTCACCGACTTGCCGGCATCGGCGGCATCGATCAGCGCACGCACGATCGGGCTGTCGTTCGAGGTACGATAGAGGGTCTGCTTGATCGCCACGACGTCCGGATCTGCTGCAGCCTGTCGCAGGAACTGGACGACCACGTCGAACGATTCGTAAGGGTGGTGCACGACGATATCTTTTTCGCGAATAGCTGCAAAACAATCACCGCCATGCTCGCGCACGCGCTCGGGGAAACGTGGATTATAGGGCACGAACTTCAGATCGGCACGCGGGATGCTGACGATTTCCGAAATCATGTTGAGCGCAAGCAGTCCATCGAGAACGCTGATGCGATTATCGGGAACACCGAGCTCGGTGGCGACGAAACTGCGCAGTGATTCCGGCATTTCATCATCGAATTCGATGCGAATAACCTGACCACGACGGCGGCGCTTGAGCGCGGTTTCGAACAGGCGCACCAAATCCTCGGCCTCTTCCTCGACCTCGATATCACTGTCGCGGATGATGCGGAAAGTACCGGCACCTTTAACCTCGTAGCCGGGGAAAAGCCGGCCGGTAAACAGGCTGATCGCATCCTCAAGCGTGAGGAAACGGAAACGTCCCCTGTCGTCCGGAATTTGGATGAAACGCTTCAGTGCCTGAGGCAGACGCAGCAAGGCTGTCATTGGACGATTGTCGGTGCTCCGGTTGAGGAGCATGGCGATCGAGAAACCGAGATTGGGAATGAATGGAAAAGGATGCGCCGGATCGATGGCAAGCGGCGTCAGAACCGGATAGATGGTTTCAAGGAAGTGATCTTCCAGCCAGGACTGCTCATTGGCGGTCAACCTGTCCGGACGAACGATCTCGATGTTTTCCTTCAGCATTTCCGCGCGCAAATCATCAAACCGGTGCTGCTGGGCAATCTGCAGCTTCACGACCTCATCGAGAACGAATTCAAGCTGTTCCTGGGGGGTGCGCCCATCGTCGCTGCGGTCTGAAACGCCAGCGCGCACCTGCCCTGCAAGACCGGCGATACGCACCATGAAGAATTCATCGAGATTGGCCGCCGAGATGGAGAGGAAACGCAAACGTTCAAGCAATGGCTGATGCGTGTTCTCGGCTTCTTCCAGAACGCGGCGATTGAACTGCAACCAGGAAAACTCGCGGTTAACGAAGCGATCGACGCTTGTGTGCAAATTCGCCAGATCCACTTTTTCCAGGGCTTGTGGAATCGCAGTCGTATCCACTTTTTCCAGGGCTTCCGGAATCGCGGATGATTGTTCGTTCATTGGTATTCTCCGACAAAAATGTCCTGTTGAAATGGGAGCCCCTCGGCGCCTTTGGCAATGGCCTTAAGGCGCTCACCGTAGACAAGTCTTTTGACAGTTTGATAGCAAGCGTCTTGAAATCGTCATCATACCGCTGAATCGCACTCTAGAGTGAAAAACATCCGAATGGAATCGTTCTGCGGGGGGAATTCGGCCAAATCCATCGGCAGAAAGCAGAACCGATAGATCTTCTCTGAACTTATTTAGCTGCTAAAATAGTTATCAAATTTAAACTAATTTGCCCCGAGCACATTAACAATAACTGACAGATTAACTCGACAATACGCAGAGATCATGGTCATTTATTAGCGGGGCAATGAATGCCCGTGGCCGGGACCGGCCGGGGGCAATGTTTAATCCGATGCCCAAACCTTTGATTGGACTTTTGATAACGTATCGGCGTTAACCTATTGGAATTCTTGCTTGAATGCATGAACTTCACTGGAGCGGCTATGGAAAAATTTATTTCCGTTCTTCGTGCCTTCGTCCTTATCGCAACATCTTTTGGCATCCCTTCGGCGCATGCCCAAACATTAAACGTCGGCCTGACAATTGTGCCCGCAGATCGCGCCGTCGTAACAGACGCGGCCCGAAGGCCCGACAACAAACGCAATGGTCATGTTCGCATTGTGGAATATGTCTCCCCGGGCTACGCAGCCATTCCAAAGTCCCGGCAAAAGGGATCTGCCTTAACTTTGAAATAACCATTCAAGCAGCTCGACTTGAGAGGATAATTGACCTCCCGATGGGATGCCTCCGGGATTCGCACTGTTTCGCGAATGCAGAAACAAATACTGCGACATAGAACTCGTTTCCTTTGCGCGCCTTTTGTTTTAAGACAAAACGAATGGGCGCTATGCGCGCTTGGCGAAGATTTCAGGAGCGAATAATGGCTGGACACAGCATCCCTCATTTCCAGAACAGCGCAGGACATGCGAGCATTGCCATCGGAGTGAAGGAATTCATGTGCGTCGGCGCCAATTCGCCTTTCGACCACCCGCATGTTTTCCTCGATCTCGGCGACGACAATGAGAAGGTGTGTCCCTATTGCTCTACGCTTTATCGATATGACGGATCACTTGCCGCCGATGTGACCGTTCCCGAGGGCTGCACCTATGTGGATAAGGCCGCTTGAAAGCAGCACTCATCGATCTGAAAACAGAACGAAACAGGCGAATACCAAATCCTGATCAGATCATCATTGCCGGTGCAGGTATTGCTGGCCTCACTCTTGCCCTTGCATTGAGCGCCAAGGGCTTTCATGTCCAGATATTCGAGAAAAGCGCGGCGCTCGCCGAAATCGGTGCCGGATTGCAGCTTTCCCCCAACGCGACACGGCTTCTCGGTCGGCTCGGCGCGATGGAACAGCTGCAATACGCATCCGTCGAACCGCAAGCCGTCTGCTTGCAGGATGGAACGAGCGGCGGCGAGTTGCTGCGGTTGCCGATTGGCGAACAAGCGACGGAACGCTGGGGTGCGCCCTATATCGTTTGTCACCGCGCCGATTTGCAGAACACTTTGCTCACCCTCGCGCGCAGCCGGCCCAACATCGCCATACAGTTGCAGTCGACCGTGACGCAGCGCAAGGCAGACAGCCAGGGCATGCTCGTCCGCGTGCAATATCATGACCGCATCGAGGAACACCGCGGCGCGCTGCTGGTCGGCGCAGACGGCGTGTGGTCGAACCTGCGCACCGCTGTCTCCGACGCGGACCGTGCGCGTTATACCGGCATGGTTGCATGGCGATCATCACTAGGGGTCGATCAGCTGCCGGAATCGTTCAAGACATTGTTGCCACCAGGGGTCAACGTCGTCGCCTGGACTGGCTCCAACGCGCATCTGATCGCCTATCCTATCCGTTCGGGCCAGATGTTCAATTTCGTAGCGGTTGCGCCCGACCGCCAAGCTGGCAACCGATGGCCGGTTCCTGTCGATCCGGAGAGCCCGAGCCAGAATTTCATCCGGGAATTCGCCGGTTGGCATGTGGGACTACGCGATGTCATGCGAGCGGGTCGTCCCTGGACACCGTGGCGGCTGTTCGAGATGAAGAAGTGCCGGTTCCTGACCGAGGAGCGTGTGGTGCTGATTGGCGATGCTGCGCATGCCATGACACCTTATGCGGCGCAGGGTGCGGCGATGGCCATCGAAGATGCCTGCGCACTGGCTGACGCGTTGAGCGTGGATCGTGCCGCCTGGCCATCTGCCCTCGCCCGGTTCAGCAGAGCCCGGACGAAACGTATCAGCGCAGTTGTCAGGCGCGGAGCGCTCAACCACCTGGCCTATCATGCAAAGGGACCGGTGGCCGTTGCGCGCAATATCCTGCTGCGCAACCGTCCGGTGGAAAAGTTCATCGAGGGATTTGACTGGCTGTACGGATTTGATGCGGAAGAACGAAAAGAACAGGTTTGAGTGCTATTCGGCCGGAGTGCCACGCCGTTTCAACTCGCGGGTAATTTCGGCGATGCGATCATCGGTTTCTTTCTGGCTCTGATTGACCTCATGTCTGGCAACAAGAATCGCGCCAACGCTGATAACAGTCATCCAGAATATAATGAAGATAGTATTTGCCAGCATTATCGTAACCCCCGCCTCAATATCGTTTTACCATAAAGATGAAGTCCGTACGAGAGTACCCCGCCGCTGACAATAATAACCGATTGCGACACCAAGAAGAATGACGTGTGATCGCTCGCGCCATTTGTGACCACGCTGACAATCGGTCCAAGAATGCCAACCACGGCAGTTGCAGTAGAAAGCCTGTCAATCGCCGCAGCAACGTATTTGCGAATCTCATTATTGCGCATTTTTTCAATTGCAATGAGCTCTTTAAGTTCACCTCTGGCGGTCTCTTGATCGTCGTCGGTCATAAAAATTCCGATGAAATGGATTTGTCAAAAATCTGGAATTGAAAATCGTAAAGAGACGGCGGCCGGTTTGGCCGCCGCAATAAATCGGGAAATTTCGTTCCAGGACTGCTAGTGCAGGATCTGGCTGAGGAACAGTTTCGTGCGCTCGTGCTGCGGGTTGTCGAAAAACGCTATCGGTTCATTCTGCTCGACGATCTGACCCTGATCCATGAAGATCACGCGGTTTGCGACCTGACGGGCAAAGCCCATCTCATGCGTGACGCAAACCATCGTCATGCCTTCTTCGGCTAACTGGACCATCGTATCCAACACTTCCTTGATCATCTCCGGATCGAGTGCCGAAGTCGGTTCATCGAACAGCATGATCCGCGGATTCATGCAGAGCGACCGGGCGATTGCCACACGCTGCTGCTGACCCCCGGAGAGCTGGCCCGGATATTTATTGGCCTGTTCCGGGATCTTGACGCGTTCCAGAAAATGCATTGCCACCTCGTCGGCCTTTTTCTTCGGCATCTTGCGCACCCAGATCGGTGCAAGCGTGCAGTTTTCGAGGATCGTCAGATGCGGGAAAAGATTGAAGTGCTGGAACACCATGCCGACTTCGCGGCGCACCTCGTCGATCTTTTTCAGATCGCTGGTGAGCTCGATACCGTCGACAAGGATTTTACCGCTTTGATGCTCTTCCAGGCGGTTGATACAGCGGATCATGGTGGACTTGCCCGAACCGGACGGACCCGCAATGACAATGCGCTCGCCGCGCATCACCTTGAGGTTGATGTCCTTCAGAACGTGAAAGTCGCCATACCACTTGTTCATGTTGATGATTTCAACAGCTACGTCCGTCTTTGAAACATGGAGGAGCGAGTGGTCGACATGGATTTCTTCCGGGTCGATGATGTTTTCAGTGGTCATAAGCATAGCTCCTTAGCGTTTGTGTCCTGTATCGAGCCGGTTTTCCATGAATATGGAATAACGCGACATGCCGAAACAGAAAATCCAGAAGACAAATCCGGCGAAGATCAGGCCAGATATAGGTGTTTGCGGAGATGCCCAATTGGCATCGGAAAAGTGCTGTTTCACGGTTCCGAGCAAATCGAACATGCTGATGACGGAAACGAGGCTCGTATCCTTGAACAGGCCGATGAACGTATTGACGATGCTCGGTATCACCAGCTTCAGCGCTTGTGGCAGGATGATCAGCCTCGTCTTCTGCCAGTAACCAAGGCCAAGGGAATCGGCACCTTCATATTGACCCTTGGGGATCGCCTGCAGACCGCCGCGCACCACTTCCGCCATGTAGGCCGATGCGAACAGCGCCACACCGATAAGGGCACGCAGCAGCTTGTCGAATGTTACGCCAGGCGGCAAAAACAGCGGCAGCATGTAGCTCGCCATGAACAGGACCGTTATCAGCGGAATACCGCGGATTGTCTCGATGAAGATGACGCAAAACATCTTGATGACTGGCAGCTGCGAACGCCGCCCCAGCGCCAGAATGATTCCAAGCGGCAAGGAGACACAGATACCCACGAAAGATATGACCAGCGTAACCAGCAATCCGCCCCATAATGGTGTCTCGACGTAGGTAAGACCGAACCAGCCGCCCACGAGCAGGAAAAAACCGACGATGGGGAATATGAAGAAGAACGTGATCGCATTCGCCACTTTGTATGGTGCTTTGGGAATCAGCAGCGGGATGAGCAGCAGTACGAACATGATGCCGACGAGATTGACCCGCCAAATCTGGTCCTGCGGATAGGGCCCATACATGAACTGTTTGAAGTTGGCATTCACATAGGCCCAGCAGGCGCCTGACCATCCTTCCGGTTGGATACCGCCCTGCGCCACTGTCGCGCAAACGGACCGATCGGGTCCCACCCATGCCGCCTGGACAAACATCCAGTTGATTACCGGGGGCAGGTACCACGCAATGAGCAGAAGGGCGAAAATGGTCAGGGCGGCGTCAATCGGCGTGGCAAAGAGATTGATACGCATCCATCGGACGATGCCTCTCTCTGCCAGAGGCGGTGTCTGTCCCTG
Source organism: Phyllobacterium chamaecytisi (assembly GCF_020164455.1). Taxonomy (GTDB): domain Bacteria; phylum Pseudomonadota; class Alphaproteobacteria; order Rhizobiales; family Rhizobiaceae; genus Phyllobacterium; species Phyllobacterium chamaecytisi. Next base: position 538,621 of record NZ_JAIQWW010000001.1, on the reverse strand, counting down.
AAGCATCTCGGTACGGACAAAGCTTAAATTGCTATCCACCATGATCAGCGCTCCACCAGTGCCATTTTGGCGTTGAACCAATTCATGAAGAGCGAAGTCAGCACGCTAAGGCTGAGATATACGATCATGAAGATAGCCACCACTTCGATGGAGCGGCCAGTTTGGTTGAGGATCGTTCCACCGACTGCGACGAGATCGGGATATCCGATCGCGACAGCCAGGGACGAGTTCTTGGTCAGGTTGAGATATTGGCTTGTCAGCGGCGGAATGATGATGCGCATCGCTTGCGGCACCACCACCAGGCGAGTGGTCGGACCAGCCCGCAGTCCAAGTGCATGAGATGCCTCGCTTTGCCCCTTGCCGACACCACGAATGCCGGCGCGGACGATCTCGGCGATGAAGGCAGCAGTGTAAAAGGACAAGGCCAGAAAGAGCGACATGAACTCAGGACCAATCTGAGAGCCTCCCCTCAGATTGAAGGCGCCGAGAACCGGGTAGTCGAATGACAGCGGAAAACCCTTGATGGCCAAGGCTAGCAGCGGAAAACCAACAATGAGAGCCAATGCGGTCAAACCGACTGGAAATTGCTGGCCAGTCGCCATCTGCCGCTTATGTGCCCAGCGCCGAACAAGAAGCGCCCCGACGATGCCGGCAATGAGACCAACACCGGCAAGCCAAGCGCCGTCCCCGAACACCGGTGCCGGGAAAAAGAAGCCTCGATTGTTCAGATACATGTTGAATGGCAGCGTGATGCTTTGCCGAGCCTGCGGAAGCACCGACAGAACACCCAAATACCAGAAGAAAATGACCAGCAATGGCGGAATGTTACGGAAAACTTCCACGTAGACGGTGCAAAGCTTGCGGATGAGCCAATTGTGCGAAAGGCGACCGATGCCGATGATGAAGCCGAGGATCGTCGCAGTGATGATCCCGGCGAAAGCAACGGTCAGCGTATTGAGAAAGCCGACCATCAAAGCCTTTAGATAGGTCGAGTCACTCGAATAGGCCAGAAATGGGCTACTGCTGATATCGAAGCCTGAGCGGCCATCGAGAAATCCAAACCCCGTTGCCAGGCGAGCACGTTGAAGATTGGCAATTGTGTTGTCGACGATCCAATAGCCGAGACCTGCTATTGCAAGCACTGCCACCGCCTGAAAGATGTAACCGCGGACTTTCGGATCGTTTAAAAGTGATACTTTGGCGCTGTCTTTGCCGACAGGCGTAATATCCTGCGATGCCATTGACCCCTCATTTCTTTTAAATGCTTGTTCTTATTATTTTTTATTATGGTAGGTGAGGAGGCCAAGCCTCCTCACCCGATTTTCAAAATTTAGCGGGGCCGATCAGCGGATCGGCATTGCGTACTGCAGACCACCCTTGCTCCATTGAGCATTGATACCACGTGCAATCTTCAACGGGCTTCCGGAACCGAGGTTCTTTTCGAAAACCTCACCGTAATTGCCGACGGCCTTGATGATGTTGACAACCCAATCATTGGTCAAACCAAGATCGGTGCCAAGCTTGGTATTGGCTTCCTGGCCAAGAACACGCTTGATTTCCGGATTATCGCCGTTCTTGACTTCATCAACGTTGGCTTGAGTAATGCCAAGTTCCTCGGCTGTCAGCATGGCATAGTGAGTCCAGCGAATAATGTCAGCCCATTGCGGATCACCCTGGCGTACGACAGGTCCCAGTGGCTCCTTTGAAATGATCTCAGGCAAAACAATGTGATCATCCGGCGCCGTGAGCGCAAGGCGGTATGCATATAGACCTGACTGATCGGTCGTGTAGGCATCGCAACGTCCTGAATCATACGCCGCGTTGACCTCTTCAACTTTCTCGAACACGACGGGATTATATTCCATCTTGTTGGCCTTGAAATAATCGGCAAGGTTGAGCTCTGTCGTCGTGCCAGCCTGCACACAAACAGACGCGCCAGAGAGCTGAAGCGCGGAATTGATACCGGAAAGCTTCTTGGAGTTGATCATGAACCCTTGGCCGTCATAATAGTTGACGCCAGTGAAATCAAAGCCCTGCGTATCGCGGCTGAGAGTCCAGGTTGTGTTGCGGATGAGAACGTCGATCTCGCCTGACTGCAACGCGGGAAGGCGGTCTTTCGCGGACAGTGGCGTAAATTTGACCTTTGTCGCATCGCCAAAAACGGCAGCAGCAACTGCGCGGCAATAGTCGACGTCAAAACCCGACCACTCGCCTTTATCATTAGGCGAAGCGAAGCCTGGAAGGCCGGTATTTACGCCGCATTGGAGGAAGCCCTTCTTCTTGACGTCGTCCAGTGTGGCAGCCGAGGCCGCATTCGCCAGAAGGACGAACGCCGAGGCTGCCAGAGCGCCCTTCAAAACAAGATTTTTCATAACGATTTGACCCTTTAGGTTGGTGCCCATAGTTCCCACAGAGGAAAAATCATATTGGCGGATCGCTCCCCACGCCCCCAAAAAAAGGGCCCAATATGTCTCCCATTCACGCAGCTATCGAAGGCCATTCTGACGCTTTGGTCAAGCGGTAATCTTTGCTCAATATTATAGCAATGTTAGACTTTCGACTGCTCTCGAAGAGATTTTTGGATCATTTGTTGTTCAGACCTGCGTTTTGTTACCAAAAACGCTCGCTGAACCGCATATCCGGCCAGAATTGGCTTTTCCCGAAGACGAAGGCTGTACGGCGTCCGGCCAGGAATCTGGCGAGCACAATCGTGAACAGAAAGCCGAGTGTATAACCGGCCACGACGTCTGTCGGATAATGAGCGCGGGCAAAGACGCGGGTCAAGGCGATGAACATCGTCGCCAGGATGATTGGTATGCGCCAGCGCGGGAACCACAGAGCCAGTACACCACCAACCGCGCCCATCGTGGTTGAATGACCAGATGGAAAACTCGCAAAATTATATCCGGCTTCGAACGGTGAAAAACTATTGGCCCCCAGCGTATCGATGAATTTTGGGCGCGCCCGGCCGATAAGAAACTTCGCAATATTGGTCAGGATCCCCGATAAAGCGATGGCCCAGAAAGCGAAGGTCGCCTGTGCATAGACGAGGCCAAAGCGGATACGCCGGTCTCGGGCAATATTCCCCCAATCGATGCCGATCAGGCACACGCCGATGACGAAAGCCGGAATGAGATACCATTGCGACAGGCCGATATCAGTCAGATGCCGCACACCATTAAGGGGCTCATAGGTCGACAGCGTGCGCGACAGGAGCGCGTCATAGGGATGAATCAGCAGAATGAGGAAGAAGATGAGAACGACAGCCATAAACATGCCGTTCGTCCACGCGGGCGGAGAACCCGGATAAGCGGGAGAATTGATGCGGCGCAGAAAGCGGACAACGGACTGACCGACCCGGCCCAAGGCGGATTGCGTTTGCCGCTGATTGCGTGGCTTCGTCATCTTGTCTTTCCAGTCAATCAGCCTGCTCTCCTGTTGCAACAAGCACGCGGTGGCATTATCGACGTCTGCGACACCGTCTGCAAATTCACCCCCGACGATCATCTGATACGATTTTCTGCGCTTCCGGTGCTGACGTACGATGTGTACGCTGCGCTCCGGTTCTCGAAAACCACCTCAGCTGACACATCAGGGATGAATTTTCAAACGGTCTCTGACAAGGCACACAAAATATGGAGACGATCTCATGGAGAAGCAACCGGGCAAGGTGGCGCAAGCCGGAATCAATACGAGGCTTGCCCATGGTGGCTATGATCCACGCGACTATCACGGCTTCGTCAATCCGCCGGTCGTGCATGCGTCGACTGTGCTGTTTCCGGATGCGCAAACCATGGCTAATCACAGCCAGCAATATACCTATGCCACGCATGGAACACCGACCACCGATGCTTTGTGCCGCGCGATCGATGAACTGGAGGGCTCTGCCGGAACAGTTCTCGTTCCCTCGGGTCTTGCGGCAGTGACGGTACCGCTTCTGGCTTTCCTCTCGCCGGGTGATCATCTGCTGATGGTCGACAGCTGCTACGGCAATACCCGCCATTTCTGCAAAACCATGTTGAAGCGATTGGGTATCGAGGTCGAATTCTATGACCCGCTGGTTGGCGCTGGCATCGAGAAACTGATCAAGCCGAACACCCGTGTCGTCTTCACCGAATCACCGGGCTCCAACACGTTCGAAATCCAGGACATCCCGGCCATCGTTGAAAAGGCCCATGCGGCAGATGCCATCGCCATGATGGACAATACCTGGGCGACGCCGATCTATTTCAAGGCGCTGGACTATGGCGTCGACATCTCGATCCATGCGGCGACCAAATATCCTGCCGGTCATTCCGACATCCTGATGGGAACCATTTCGGCCAATGAGAAATGCTTCAAGACATTGGATGCGGCGCATTCCGCACTCGGGCTTTGCGTGAGCGGTGACGATGCCTATCAGGTTTTGCGCGGGCTGCGCACCATGGGCGTGCGCATGGAGCGGCATGCGGAGAGCGCGCTGGAAATCGCCAGATGGCTCGAGGCGCGGGACGGTGTCATCGAGGTGCTGCATCCCGGTCTTGAGAGCCATGCGGGAAACGCCTTGTTCAAACGCGATTTTTGTGGTGCGGGCGGCGTGTTTTCGATTGTCATCCAGGGCGGAGTTGCACAGGCACAAGCCTTCCTCAACGCATTGAGGATTTTCGGCCTGGGCTATTCCTGGGGTGGATATGAAAGTCTCGCATTGCATGTCCATCTCGGCGGCCGGGAGATTACGGGCAAGAACTATGCAGGACCGGTCATCCGGCTGCAGATCGGACTTGAAGACAAGGCCGATCTTATTGCCGACATTGAAAACGGACTGGCCGCAGCAAAGACGGTTTGACGCGGATAAATACAAGGTGATTTCAATCCCGGTGACTTGACCGCTATAAGGGGCAAATGAAAAGGCTCGCCGCAATCCTCGCTCTTCTGACCGCGCTCAGCATTGGCTGGGTTCCGGTGTTTGCGGCGCCCGCCCGTCTGGCTGCAGAACTGGGTTCGCAGGATGTTGCGACCGAGTCCTCGCAGGCGTCTGGCCATGTTGATCATTCCAATGACTGCGCCGGCAAACATCATTGCCCGGGGGACGCCAAACAACAGCATCCAGCGGTGTGTGCGGCCTGTATCGGCGTACCGGCAATCTCGTTTGTGGTCCCGGTTATCCCGCAACCCAAGATCGTCATTCCGCGAGCCGGAGAATTGCCGCTTGTCGCGCTCGACAATGCGCCGCTCCCGCGTCCTCCCCGCATATAATTGATCATTCCTTTCGTTTTTACGCGCAGGTGAGCGGGCCACAGCCTGCGCCGGTTTGACTGGCCCATGGAAAGATCAACGATGAAAATCACATATATTCACAGTGCGGTGCTGGTCTGCGCCCTCGCCTTTACCTCACCGGTGCTGGCGCAGGATCACACAACGCACAAGACCAAACAGCATGACATGATGGCGATGCCCAAAGGCGATCAAAGCGCATCCTCCAAGGCGTTTGCCGAGGCCAATGCGAAAATGCACAAGGACATGGCAATTCCCTTTACCGGCAATGCCGACAAGGATTTTGTGTCGGGTATGATCGCGCATCATCAAGGCGCCATCGACATGGCCAAGGTCGAGCTGGAATACGGCAAGGATCCGGAGATCCGCAAACTGGCCGAAACGATCATCGCAGCACAGGAAAGCGAGATCAAACAAATGAAAGCCTGGCTGGCCAAGAACGGCGGCTAAACAAACAAGAATCACCCGCCGGTTTTGGCCGGCGGGTGATTTTCACAAAACCATTTTCCAGTTTACTGGCGTATCTCGTTAGTTGCAGCGCGTTTCTGCATGCTCAACTGCCAAAGACTATGGGCGGCATCGGCATAGGTCGATGATCCGATTCTGAATTCGGCTGAACGCAAAGGCAACAAATCCTCCACGACGGCAAGCGTGCGTGCGGGAAGGATATCCGTGCAGGTCCATAGACGCCGGAACACAGCACTGATCGGGACCCGTTTCTCGTTGACGTCAATCTGGGGCTCGTCACTGCCGAGTTCCCAATCCTCCAAGGCGTCAATCGCATCCTGAAAGGCATTGTGCAATATGATGGGCGCATGGCCCTCATGAAGTGGGTGCAGCAAACCAGGCATTCCTGTCTCCTCACTCTTGTGTTGCAACTGCCGGGGGCTCCCGGAAGTGGAATCATAAGGGCGAGTAGGCACTTATCGCAAGCCTAAACTGCTATACCATACCATTTTACTAGTCATTCTTGATTAAATCGAGTTTTCGCTACAGTTTTAAGCTCTTTCATTCAACCAAGAACTGCGAATAGTCGGCCATACCGTTGAATATACTGTATTTTTTGTTAGAATTTTTCATATAGCTCTAATTATTGAGCTGCGCTGGTTTGACTGACACGACCTGTAACGTTAACAAGAACCACATATTGCTTTTATCGATCATTGTTTTGAACTGGACTTTTTCAATGACCTATTTCCAACGCACAGCGGCATTTGAGCCGCGACCAGACTTTTCGGGTAATTTCGTACAACGTCTCGGTGGTTATTTGACCGCTCGCATCCAGCCGCTTGCGGGGCGTTTTCGTTCTTTCAAAGCAGCCGCATGGAGCGAGCTCAGCAGTGCCTCGGACAGGCGTATCGACTTTGGTGAGCTCCCCGAAAGCGAAGTCGCGAAAGTTTGTCATATCCTGAGCACAACGGGCACATTTCGCGATAATGCGACATTGCTGGAACTCGGTGCCGGATCCGGAGTGCAGACCGTCGAGATGGCAACATGCGGCGTATTTGCGCGCGTACTCGCCGTCGAACCGGAGGCGGGCAATTTTGCGGCCTTGAAACGTAATGTCGACGACAATGATCTGCGGGACACGGTTTCCTGCTATCCATGTGCAGCTGGCGTCATAGATGGAATGACCAATTTCTACGTGGGCCGCGACGACAGGCAGCGAAGCGGCATGAAACAGCAACGGCCCAACGATACCAAGACCAGAACTCCGATCAGTACGGTCGAAACCATCCTGCAGGACGCATGCGTTCCGCTGGAACAGATCGGTCTCGTATGGATCGATATCGAAGGCTATGAGGCGATCGCCTGCCTGTCCATGACCGGGCTCATGGAGCGCAATATTCCAATTTATGCAGTGCTTTCGCCGGAACTCTATCACCGCGATCATGGTTCGAGCTTCGTCCGCTATCTCGCCACATATTATCGCCGCTGCGTCTTGCTGACTGACGCCGAGCCACGAATCGTCAACGTATTGGACATCCCCCTCGACCAGGGAAGCGTGCGCGTCCTGCTGATCGACTGACGTCGAATCACTAAGTGGATGCTGCATTTTTCGCATCCATCTTGCCAAACTGGCGCCATTGCCGCATTCATGTCCCCTATTCGTTATCGAGGATATTGGCACATGACGACAAGGCACCTTCAGGTGATCATTCTTTCCGCACTGCTCTCGGGCTGCGCAGGCATTCAAAGCCAGCTTGATAATGAAAAAATTTCATCCCTGCGTTATGACAATGTCGCCTGCCCCGCACTTGTGGCGCAGCGCAACCAGGCTGTGGCCGAGATCAGCCGGCTTACCAATGGCCGCGGCTACCAGGACCCGAACGTGGTCACCGGCTTCGGTCCCTTCCTGCCCGATTATCGCACGGCCAACCAGAAACAGGCCGGCGCCTTGCAGGGACAGGCCGATTCAATGACGCGGTCTATAGATCGCCGCAAATGCACCGGATAACCCACCATTCGTTGATTTGCTTGAAGAATTATTGAATAATTTTCTCATATTTTCTCATCTGGCAGACGGATTTACAATCGGCCGCAAACGTTGTTTCGTGTTGCCACGTCCGGATTGAACATATGGACGGATCGCAACTTGGGGGCACGATCATGATCTTCGGTATGACGCCGTTTACACTTTTCCATGTGATTCTAAGCCTGATCGGTATTGTTTCAGGGCTGGTTGTTCTGGCGGGTCTTATTGGCTCCGACAGGAAGGAAAGCTGGACGTTGATCTTCCTGATAACGACAGTAGCCACGAGCGTAACCGGCTTCCTGTTTCCCTATAGCGGCTTCACGCCGGCCATAGGGGTGGGTATCATATCTATGATCTTCCTCATCGCGGCGATCGCTGCGCTCTATGTTTACCGTCTCGCCGGTTCCTGGCGCTGGGTCTATGTGGTCAGCGCCATTGTGTCGCTCTATCTGAATTGCTTTGTTCTCATTGCACAGTCTTTCCAGAAAATACCCGCACTCAACGCACTTGCTCCGACAGGGTCAGAACCTCCGTTCGCGATTGCGCAGGGTATTTTGCTGGTGTTGTTCGTCATCGCGGGCTTTCTTTCGTTGCGACGGTTTCGCCCGATTTACGCCTAAGAGCTGAAGCCTTCAGACCTGCGAAAACAGGTGCAAGCGGCGCCCTTTTCAAGCAACGCCGCTTGTTTCACAGCATGTTGATGATCTGCAAACGCAGACACGATCACCCGACGCTGCAAATCCAGTTGAATAACCGCAAAACTAAGCGTACACCTATTAGCTTAAGCGAATAGTTTGCTTTCAGCCTTTCGGATAAGCCCGCTAGGTCAATTGTTCTTCTAAGGGAGTGACAAATGGGAGACGTGACGCTTCATACCCCCCACAATGCCTGCTGCGCTACACCGCAGATTCTACAAAAAGTCCGCGAAGAAATGCCAAACAAGCCTACCAGCCCCAACAGGCTTTCGGATATTTTGAGACGAGCCAAAGGCGGTTTTGCGCATCGGCGTTTTAAGCAGCATACTAAATAGCCCACGACGGAAGTCACGGTAGAATTGACATGAAGATCGCCGTGGCCGGGCTACAGCGATCTTTCTGTGTTTACCTTGTCACTTTTGTCTGCTGAAGGACGCATCAGTTCATACGGCTTGCCTGTATGGCGGACTCGCCGCATCATTATCGAGGCTCATCGATGGGGATTGATCCTATGAAGTGCTTTCGAGCTAGTTATATAGCCATTATTACTAAGTTGTTTTCGCACCGCCGCTATGGCCTGATGCGACCAAAGCCGTAGTTTATCGCGGCTCGAAGTCCTCTTAATCACTGTTTTCATTGGCAGATGTGGGAGGCACCAATGGAAGAGGATGAAAAAAAAGAAAAGGAGGATTATGCGCCCTACATGACGTCCATCTGGGGCTATCTCATAATCTTTTTGATCATCATACCAATTGTCTTGTATTTAGGCCGTCAGTTCGGAAGGTGAATTCTTGTGTCGTTAACGAGCTTCAATAAGAGGGCGAAGTCCCCTGCAACAATGACATATGCCCCATCGAATGATGAAAACGGGTACGCAGCCGACAATGGAATGAAGTTCTATCTGTACTGGCCGCCAGCGATGATCATGGTTCTCCTGGCCGTCGGCAGCTATGCTGTGGGAATGTATTTTTCCTAAAATTCCTATCGCGGTGCTTCGTATTCGGGGGCAGTACGGGTGGGCCCGAAGAAATAATTGTGCGGATCCTCCGCGATTTCGGAAACGCTGCGATCAATGCCTTCGACCGTGCGCCGGCTATTCGAGATGAAGCGCTGCGCATTTTTTAGCGGTTGACCCGTCAAATTGCCGAGATTGTTGAGGACGGCGACGAGCTGGGTATTCAAGTTCTTGGCTTGCTGCTGATAGGATTGAAGCTTGGAGCGTATTTCGCTGGCCGTGCTGTCCTTGTCGTCCGAAAGCTGCTTGTCGACCTTGGCCAGTGTTTCATCGACGCGCACAGAGGACTTGTTCACCCGCGAGATGACGTCGCGCGCGTCATTCATGAGTTCTCCGACGCTGCGAGCCTTTTGGCCATACTCGTTTATCATTTCGGTTTTGCCGGCAAGGCCGTCGGTAAATTCCTTGGCCTGCTGGATGCTCGCAAGCAGCGGCCCACGCGTTTTCGCGACATATTCCTCGGTGGCGGTCGTCGCCTTGTCGACACGGTCGATCCAGTCCTGCGCAGTCTGTACCAGCGTCTTCAGCGACGATGGATCGACGTCCATACGCGCGATTGTGTCCTCCTTGTCCGCCTCTTCCAAAAGCCTGGGCTCATAGGCCTTACCGCCCGTCAACTCGATACGCGCCTGTCCGGCCAATATTTCGAAGGCAAGCGTTGCCACGGTCGAGCGCGTGATCGGCGTAGTCGAGTCAATCGCGGTCTGAACGATAACGGCGTCCGGATTGGTCGAATCGATAAAGAGACGCTTCACCTCACCGACCTTCAGGCCGTTGAAGAATACCGGGCTGTTCGCGGCCAGACCCGTGACGGAACCTGGAACCCTGATTTCCAGCGTCGACGTTTCCCGCGTATCGCCATAACGACCGACCCAGTAAAAGAAACCAAACGCCAGCGCGCAGACCACAAGGCTGAAAACCGTAACGAGAAGATAGTTGGCTTTGGTTTCCATCGATTCTTTTGAGGCGACTCCGCGATTGTATGAGTGATCCATTCATTACCGCCTCAAGGGACGGCAAATCAATGGCGAACCAATAATCCGCGACCACCGCCTTGAGTTGACAACTGAAAAAAGAGAATGATGTTTGACGCTAGTGGACTGGCAAACAGCACTTGATCGGGAGCGGGTCATGACGAACTTGACGATTTTGGCATTTGCATTGGTGTCATTCATCGGCATTGCGACACCGGGGCCGACCGTGCTGCTGGCGCTGACGAACGGCTCGCGTTTCGGAATCAAGGCCGCTTGTCTCGGTATGGCCGGTGCGGTGCTGTCGGATTTCGTCCTCATCGGTGCGGTGGCGCTGGGGCTCGGCGCACTCCTTGCCGCATCGGAATTCTGGTTCACCATCGTCAAGTGGATCGGCGTCGGCTACCTCACCTTCCTCGGTATCATGCTGTTGCGGTCCAAGGGAACGCTCGATGTCTTGCATACGGGACGCAGCAGCGCAGGCTCGTCATTGCGAGCAATATTTCTGAAGAGTTTCTTTGTCGCCGTGACAAATCCGAAGGGATATCTGTTTTTCTCGGCGTTTCTTCCGCAGTTCGTCAGGCCGGAATTGCCGCAGTTTCCGCAGTACTTGGCACTGGCGGTGACCTTCGCGCTGATCGATTTCGCCGTCATGTTCGGTTACGCCGTTCTGGGTTCGCGTGCAGTGCGCCTGCTGAAGAAATCCGGCGCGCTCTGGCTCGACAGGATCTGCGGCGGTGCATTGCTTGCCCTCGCCGGTTCGCTCGCGTTCTATCGACGGGCGAACGCATAGAACTTACACCAAAATAATTACCCGACGCGCAGCTGTCATGAACGAGTCCTATGATTCCGATGATTCTGCGCGTCGGGAAATTCAACAATGGACCATCACGACCTCAACCTGCGACCATTTCGCTTTGAAGAGATCGAAACGTTGCGATCGATCGAGAAATCCGCGCGCTTGCGTTATGCCGGATGGGACGGTCTCGAGATGGTGGTGGACGCTCCGTCTATCGCCGCAGAACGTTTTCTGAGTGGTGAAACAGTCGTCGCCGAAGTTGACGGTGAATGTGTTGGCTATGTCCTGATGCAACCGCTGGACGGCATGATGTACATTGCCAATATCATGGTGGCTGCCGATTTCTCCGGGCACGGCATCGGCGCAGCATTCCTCGATATGGCCAAATCCAGAGCCAGGGAGTTAAAACTATCCGGCGTTATGCTGACAACCTTCCGGGCACCGCGCTGGAACGGCCCGTGGTTTCGTAAATATGGCTTTGAACCTATGCCGGAAGAGCGGATCGGTCCTTGTCTGCGGGCAATACTCGACCGTCACGCAACGGTTCTCGACATGTCGAAACGCGAAACGCTGTGGGTTGAATGGGCATAGAGCAAGTTTTGTTTATTGTATCAGTAGCAGCCCGCGTTTCCTGTCGCCATCGAACGTATCCATTGCCTTGAACAAACGTTCTCTCTTGACCAGCCAAGGCTTATAATTTTCGTTCACGTCGAGAACGAAAACCGTGTCCTCCGCCTCCAGATATCCACCGATGGGCGAATGATGACCACCGCCGCCGCCGAAAATCTCTTCCCGGGTAAAGTTTATGATGTAGCGGCGATCCGGATCATTGGCGTGTTTCATATGCTCGTGAAACTGCTCGGCGGTCAGGTCGCGAATGACCGAGACTTTTCGCTCGGTATGGGCGCGCGCGACTTCGGCGAGCTCGTCCAGCGTGAGCCCGATGATGCAGAAGCCTGTCCAGCATTTGCCCGTGCCTTCGAGGACCTGCGCTTCCGTGGTTTCCTCCTCGCCGATGGAGCGGAAGGCATTTGCGATGCTTGCCGGGCCACAGCGGGAACCATTGGTCTGCCAGGTGACGTCTGAGTTGAATGTAGCGGCGACCGGAAGGCGCCATGCACGCCCTAGAAGTTCCGGTGTACGATTGACCGATGTCTCTATTGCCTTGGGTGAAACACTGGATTGGCCGGCAATAAAAACAGCGCCGCCCAGCAGACCGCCGCACAGGGCTAAACCGAAAATGAGGCCACGTTTCATCACCGGCACTCGCAGATTGAGCAAGGATGAAGGTTACCGCATGGAGCCCGACGCAGCAACGTCACCAGCGCTGCTGATGTAATTGTCTACCGGCAGACATACTATTGACGCCGGCTCAAGCGAGTTTTTTAATGTGTCCGTCGAGGGGTCTGTCAACGGCACACCAGCGATTGAGAGACGCACAAGTGCTCCCGCCATTGATGGTGAGAGGAGGAGCCATCATGTCCCTGCATCTCTTTGAAAAACTCACCTATGACGAAGACGATTGGTGCATTTTGGAGGACGCTCACATCAGGGCTTGCGACCTTCTCGGCGAGCCGCCGGTGTCATACAAAAATGCGGATCGCTTGGCACGCCACATCATGAAACTGTTCGATGCGGGCGTGCGCGACTTTGAGATTATTGCGACGATTGCGGCCCATCACGAAATCGTCCTGGATCGCAAAGCCACATATCATTGATTGCAGCCTAAAACTCTTTTTATAGCTCTCGGTCAGCAGGATCGTCATTCCAACTGATTAGCCGGTGGTGAATTGCTTGGGACTATCCTCAGGAGTAGAATCCTCGCCCAATAATAAGAAAAAGACCGGGTGGGGCCATGAGAAGAGCTCGAAACTATTATGATTTTGAAGAAAGACGCACGCGGTCATTCCTGGTAAAGGTCTGCGACTATGGCGTGGCCATAATGTTGTTGATCGGCGTCGGCTACTCGACTTACCTGGATATTGAAGCCCGCTTCAAGCCCAGCGCTCATGAGCAGTTGGCGGCACAGGGCGTCGAAACCAGCACCAAGTCGGCGATCAAATAACTTCATCTTGTTCAATTATCTCTCTGGCTAGTAGCCGGGCGCTAATCACTCCAAGGGGCTAGTGATCTCTCCGCCAGACCCAGCTTGACACGTATTGTCTGCGGGCGGACAATTCATCGTCGGGTCACAGATCCGCAGGTGAGGTTCGGTCGTATGTGGCACACTTCGAGGGCCGAGCCTCACTGGCCCCGAGACCGTCCGCTACAGTAACAAATCACATCGCTTTTCCTGTAGAACCGATCCCTGAATGATGTGTTGTGTAGGGGAGTCGACCGCCAAGTCGACAGAGGACCCGGCGTCCATCATCCGAGCCCAAGGAGGGCGCCGGGCCTCACCAGCCCCCGATCAGCGTCAGACCTTAGAATGTGCAAAACCGGACCTTAGTCTGATCACTCGTAGGCATTTGGTCCATATTGCCACTGCCATTTTGAGAGTATTTTAGGAGCGCCGGCACCTCCCCCGGGCCGGCAAGGCCTGCTAAAGGATACCGCTTCTTTTTCACAGCAGACCAAACCGACGCTCGATCCTCCGGTTATTTGCGTTCCGGAGGGTCGGGCTTTGTTCAGTTGCAAATCAACGGCCTGACGTAATCCAGTCCAAGCGCAATGGCCGAACGGCGGATATAGTCGAAGGTCACTTATCCTTCAGGTCTTTGGTCATAATCAAATTTGTCGAGCCCCGGATTAATTGTTATCTTTTGGAAATCATTACATAATTCGCTTGTGCCATCCACCCTAAGTGGCATGAGGCTCGGCGTTGAAGTGTGCGACCAGAATGTACTCCGCCGAGCCTCTTTTTTAAGCATCGCAGCGGGTGAAATGTCGGCCGAGGCATGGCCGTTCTGCATCAGTCCGGAAGAGACCTTGTCACCCCCAATCATTGGTGCGGTCTGATGCAGAAATTAAGACTCAACTGATGGATTATTGCTGAGTGAGCTTGGCGTTGGATCGTCGTGAGACAACGTCTGGCTACAGGGGTGCAGCTTCCACCAGCTGCCTTTCGATGAAGTCGACAAAGGCCCGGGCCTTGGCGCTTGCCTGCCGCCCGGTTGGAAATACTGCCCACAGGTCAAGCAGGGGCAATGACCAATCCTGAAGCACAGGCCGTACCCGTCCGGATTCGAGCTCCGGCGAGAACATCCACTCGGATGCGATGGCGAGCCCAAGTCCGGAAAGCACGGCTTCCCGGATGCCCTCTGCCGCGTTGACGCGGACACGGCCGCCCACTGTAACGGATGCCTGCCTGCCGTTTTGCTGGAACGTCCAGGCTGCCCCGCCCCCGCGCTGGTCGTAGACGATCGTCTGATGCCCGGCGAGATCTGCCGGTATAAGCGGCTCGCCTGCTGCTTCTAAATAAGACGGCGCGCCAAGAACCAATCTTTTGCACTGGGCCAGTTTCCTGGCGGTCAGGCTCGAATCCGTGAGTTGTCCCATACGCAAGGCTATGTCTATGCCACCCTCGATCAGATCGGTGTTCCGATCGTCGAGGATAATGTCGACGTCGAGGGACGGATACTCGGCCAGGAAAGCGCCAAGGCGCGGCACCACATGCAGCCGCGCAAAGGTCACGGCCGCACAGATGCGGATGCGGCCCGACAAATTAGCGCCCGCGCCGCGGGCCGCCATATCGGCTTCGTCCGCCGCCGCGATAGAGCGCCTCGCGTGTTCATAGAAGCTCCGTCCGGCTTCTGTCGGCGTCAGACCGTGAGTCGAGCGCAGGAGCAGGCGAACACCCAGCCGGTCTTCAAGCTGGATGCTGGAAGCAGCATTCTTGTGTTCATACAGGCGATCTGCTGTATGACGGAACTGAAGGCGCTTGCCTCGCGCCGCCCGCCACATCACGGGCCGCGTGAACGTGCCAACATGCCACGGAAGTGGAGTAGCTGCATAAGATAGCCGGAGGCTGACAAAGCTAAGCTCGCAAGAGGCGCAGCCGAACGCATAGCGAACACGATAACGTCGCACCCTACAAATGAGTGCGTCGCACCTAGTAATGAAATCAATTAGTTAAGTAGGGTAGTGGCGATCCCGACTGGATTCGAACCAGTGACCGTCGGCTTAGAAGGCCGGTGCTCTATCCAGCTGAGCTACGGGACCAATATGAGTTCCCGTGGAGAGCGATCTTCCCGGGAAAAATCGAAAACGCTATTTTAGTGCGTCCAGGGCTGCTTGCGGTCGAAGCGGAAGTTTTCCGAATAAGACACGATACGCCGGCGTGTTTCCTTGGGCTCCAGCACGACATAGTCAATGGCATTTTTCTGCGCATAAGCGATCGCCTCTTCCTTCGTCTCGAAAGTCAGGCGGATCTGGCTCTTCATGTCGCGCGATGAGGTATAGCCCATCAGCGGTTCAATCTTGCGCGGCTGCTCCGGCTCGAACTCAAGCGTCCAGGTATCGGTCTTTGCCTTGCCGGATTGCATTGCGGTCTTTGCCGGGCGGAAGATGCGTGCTGCCATTGAAGAGATTCCTTTGTCTGCAATCCCGATATATTACAGGCTTCAATTCAGTTCCAGCAGCATTTGCTTGGGAAAGTGGTCGGAGCGGCAGGATTCGAACCTGCGACCCTCTGGTCCCAAACCAGATGCGCTACCAGGCTGCGCTACGCTCCGTCCTTTGTTAGACGTTGGTTTCACTATTGTTTTCGCTCTGCAAACGCAAGGGCCTAAATCAACAAAAAGAACAAATATGGAAAATTAGGCATCCGGTGGGACCCTTCGCCACCAAAAGTCCCACCATTTGTCCCACCGGATGTTCTCTAGACGTTCCGGATTGGCTGTGATTATCATTCCCCAATGAACATTACATGGAAAAAGACCGTCATCGGCGGAGAGACTGCACCCGGCGACTTTGTTGCCGAGGCTGAAGGCGTGACCATTGGCCGGGTGAAGAAGATCGACGGTGGACCGCAGAAGGGAAAATGGGAATGGTCGTTCCTGCTTGGCCATAGCGATTTCCGGCACGGCGATACGGATGGTATCGAGGACCACAAGCAGCAGGCAGCCGACAAGATCAAGGCAGCCTACGCGCGCTATCTTGAATATCCCGCTGACAAAGGCGGCGGACTTGGATTGAGGCCCGAGCCAAACGCCTATGTCAAAGCAAAGGGCGGATAATGAAATTTGATTATCCGGACGCGCGGAACTGAGTAGCAAAGAGAGTCGTTAGCCTGCGATGGAATATGAAACCTATAGAGCGTTCTCGCCCGTCACCGTTATGAGCCGCAGACCCGGTCAGATGATCAACATCGGCACCGCATACGATGCTGCAAAGTTCCTGTTGGAAGAGTGGCCACCGGAGCGCGGAGGTCCTCTCGTGCTTGTCGCTATGCAGGCCCTTCACGATTGCCTTGCGGGCCAGCTTGCTCCAGCGATCGCGCGGGTGGCGTTTATCGAAGCGGCGCGACAGGCGAATATCTATGTTCCGCCGGCAGAGATAGATCCGGTTACGGCTGGAAGGCCCTCCCCGAGATGGCGCAAGAGCAAGCCGCGCCGCAAAGCGTGATCGAGTAATCCAAATTCACACCTTGTAAAGCTGTAGCCTATAAGATACGTATGACACATGCCTGAGGTAAGACAATCCGATGTTTACTCTACATGGTTCTCAAAACTCAAAGACCAAAACGCTCAATCGAGGATACTCGTTCGGCTGCGTCGGCTGGAGTTAGGGAACCAGGGAGACGTTAGAGCCGTTGGGGAAGGCGTTAGCGAGATCAGAGTGAACTACGGACCTGGCTATCGGGTATATTATATTAACCGGGGGAATACAGTTATCATCCTGCTATGCGGCGGCGATAAATCCACACAAGACGACGACATAAAAACCGCAAAGCAGATGGCATCTGAAATCAAGGAGTGACTGAAAATGGCTGTAGTAATCAACAAATGGGATGTCACCGAACATCTCGAAAGCGAAGAGGCCATCTTCTCCTATATGAACGCTGCTTTTGAAGATGGTGATCCATCCCTCATCGCGGCCGCTATTGGCGACGTTGCCAGAGCTAGAGGCATGACTAAAATCGCGAGAGAGGCCGGACTTTCACGTGAGAGCCTTTATCGTGCGCTAGGCGTTGGTGGCAATCCTGAATTCGCAACCGTACTTAAAGTTCTTCATGTTCTTGGCATCCAGCTAAAAGCGGAGCCTTCCCACGGGGAAAACGACTCCCATTTGGAAGAGTGCGCCTAAGCGCTTTTGAATCCCTAAACGCAAAAAAGCCCGCCAACCGGAGAACCGGCGGCGGGCCTATATCATCTGCCGATGTCCACTACTCGCTGGATGCATCCTCTGACGCTAATGCATCCTTTGCCAGATCTTTGAGCTCTTTGAGAGAGGCTTGCACGATGCAAATCCCTTCGTCGAGCGCAGCGCTCTGTTCTCGATCCTCTATCGACTGTACTGCCATAGAGACCAGGCTCAATTGAGTTCGAACGAGGTTGATCTTGTCGATGATCTCTACTTGGATATTCATGCTCCGTGGCATCCTTTCCTTTGCTTAAGCGGAAAGTCATCACCACCAAACCTTCGTCCGTCAATTGTAGAATTCACCCTAGGCAAGCCCAAGCGAGGGTCATAGTAATGTGAACTTTTTGCACATTACTGAGGCGGTGACCTATCGCAAAGCGATCACCTCCGGAAGCCCGTAGTTGCTGGCGTTTTGGCCTGTTTTAGGCGGTGATGAGAGGCATTGGGCATCACCCCAAAAACGCAAAAAAAGCGCCGTACCATCCCGAAGGACAGCACGGCGCGAAATTGAATGTCAAAATAAGGGTGTAAGGCTTCCTATAGTCGAGACAAGCTTTCTACTCGGGCAGTGATGAAACAAGCCCCTTTCCCGGCAGCCCTGACCGGCAGGGCGATTGCTATTTGTGCAGAAAGCGAGCGAGCCATTCGAATGAATTGGCAAGGCTGACCCCAAGCGCAGCGCCACCGATACCCACGACGCCAAGAGCGCCAATCCCCATCAACTTCCACTTTTTTACGTCATCGGTGACAGCCTTGGCGTCACCAACGTCATCCTTGATGATCGCGATGTCGGTTTTGATGTCGCCAACCTCGGAAATAAGATCATCCATGCGGCGATGCACTTGCGCGCGCTTTTCGTCCGCTTCCCGGTTCTCAGCGCCCGCCCGTCGCTCTGACGCATCAATATCGCGGCGAAGGCTGGTTACCTGTTCGGAAAGTGTTCCTATGGCCCTGTAGATGTCATTGAGACTTGTCGCGGCCATTATCGAGTCTTTCCTGTTGCGTGGTCATAAAACCCCGCACAGCGTCCTACGCGGGCGTTTGCTCTGTCTGTCGCGCCACGCTCGCGCTTCCATCCTGACATCGCCTCGCCACCCACTACAACCGGAGCATGAGGCTCCATGACACGACAGTCCGGCGGCAAATCTGGAAGATTGAGCCCGGCTTGCAATTCCCCTTGCGTCGTAGCGGCTTTATCGAGCCGATCCTGAAGGGTTGAGCAGGAAGCTCCGGTCAGCATCAGTAACATGACAGGTACGGCCAGCAGCCGATAACTTCTTTTCATAATCAGCAATCTCCTGTTCATGCTGTTCGTTCTCCAGAGCGTCGAGTGTTTGGCGATTCAATAATTGGACCTGGTACGCGTCGATGACGATTTGAGCGGCGGCGCGATCCTTCTCCATCTTCGCCGCTTTGGCTTCTGCAGTTTTCTTTTCGGCTTCGAGTACATACCCCGATCGAGCGGCATCAGCCGCTTTCGCACGTTCCGTCGGAACACGTCCGGCGATCAGTTCGCGTGCGACCGGGATATGATCGATATAAGGAATGTCACGAAGGACCGGCACGCCCTCGTAATAGCCGAGCATGAAGAGGAATATGCAGAGCGGAATGCCGAGCGCGCGAAGGATCGCAATGAGGATGTTCATTTCAGACCTTCGAGGCACATTGCCTTTTCATCGGTTCGGCGGAGCACCAAACCGCGCACGTTTTTCTTTGCGCCCGCATTGACGTAGAGCATCAGCGCATTGCATGCGCCGCGAAGATCCCCGAGGTTCGCCAGGCGCGCCATGCTCGACCGGCAGAACGCCCCTACCCCGATGTTGTAGGTTCCGGAGAGAAAGGCGAGATACGATTTGTCCGGGATCGCATCGGGATTTTTCAGACACTTCCGCATTCCGGTTTCATGGTCGACAAGGCTATCGACCAGCATCGAATCGCACTGGCCTTTGGTGAACTTCATGCCTTTGTGCATGCCTTTGGTTTCGCCATAGCACCCGGTCCAGACACCGATGATGTCCGGATAGGTGACCAGCTTGAGCCCTTCCTTGCCGCCGACATACCCGACAGCAACCACGCCAAGGGCAGTCACGCCAACGAGCGCGTTCCGTATTCTACTTGCCATCTGAGATTTCCTTCTGAACGATGAGGCGGGCAACGACCGCGCCTCCGAGGGTGAGCGAGGACAAAACGTTGAAAACACCTTCTGGAATTGGTAGAACGACGCCGAGGTAAGGCATCAGTGATCCGAGCGCCTCCAGTAGGCCGGCGAGCAGGATCAAGCGCACTGACCACGCTTTGCGCAGCACAGATCGCCAGTCGTCTATGAGACGCATGGTCATTTCCTTGTTTGTAGGATGGGTGCGATATGGACATGAATCTCGTCATCAATTACTGCTGGCGTCGAGAATTCATTGGGGTGAGGCGAATGTCGCTGATCGATGTACTTCTAAGAAATAGTTGAGCGGCATGAAATATTGGGAGAGAGACGAGGCGCGATTATTCGTTTTCGCGGTAGTTCTATGTTTGATTGCACGCGGGTCATCACTTTACACCGCAACATTCAACGTCGATGATCTTTGGTTCTGGCCGGGAAAATTCGATTTCCAAACACTCGGAAATACTGCTCTTAGAGAGGGCAGGTTCTTTGGTCCGGTGATAGTTGAGGTCCTGACGGCACTCGGAATCAATGTTGCTCGAACTTTCACGCTCTCCGCCGTTGCGCTTCTACTATGTCAGTCTATTGGCGCGTTAATGGTCTGTCGGCTGTGGAAGGTGAACGATGACTGGCGTATTTCCGCAGTTGTTGTCGCAGTGTTGGTGCTCCATCCGTATCAAGCCGACATTTCGACGTGGAAAATTGCGCAGTTTCCTGGTGGCGTACCGTTCGTAATGACGTTTTGGGCGCTACTCGTTTGCAGCAGAAGCGCGGCATGGTTTGCGCTTTCAGCAGCAGTGATCGTACTTGCGTTAGCGATACACCAAATCCCTTTGGAGATGGCGGCATGCGTGCTCGCGTTTGAGCCTATCGTAACAATCTTGAGGAACCGGTTTGACCTACGCGAATGGGTGATGCGAGGTCTCGCTCTTGGCGTTGCTACTGCCTTGTACGTGGTGGCCGCAAAGTTTGCGATCTCTTACACCACACATCTGGAGTCTCTCGGCAGAGAATCGATCATCTTGCTTTCTGATCCGGGACTTGTTTTTTCTCGTGCGCGGGAACTACTTTCTGTGGTTTCGCTTCAAGATCCGCTAACCGGATGGTTGACCAGAGTTCTGTTTATCGGTTTGGCGATCTTTGGCGTTTTCGGGATTGCAAGGAGAACTGAGTTTAGTGTGCGTGATAGAGTGCTGCTGGTCATTCTTCTTGCCGTCTCCGTTGCAGCGGCCTTTGTGTTCGCAATCTCACTCACTATCGTGCCTTTGTCGTGGATGCCTGCGTTCAGAAACTTGCTATCAGTAGAAGTTATTTGGGCTGGCATTGCCGCAGTTTCTGTTTCTCTTGCCACCGGAGTGTACAGGAGGATAGCAGTTTCAGCCGTCGCTTTGATACTCTTGGGATTTATTGGATCTAACAATGAAGTTCTCAGCGATCAACAGCGCGTCAACCGGCGCGACCTGTTGATGATGAACCGGATAGCCCAAGATATCGGGCATCTTGATAACCAAGATAAAATCCGAAAAATCGCATTCATAGGAACGACAGTTTCAAGCCTCGCCAACATCCATACTGGCGCGGATTTTTCCACCGGATGGCATACGTACGGCACGACACTTTCGATCTTCGCTGTTTGGTGGCCAGGCTATCTTGCGCAGTTATATAATGAAGTTACTGGCCTAACAGTCTTCGTAGCCACCCGAGAACAACAAGCATGGGCTGAGGTGTCGTGCGACGGGCATAGGTGGCCAGATCAAGGATCGGTGTTCGGCAAAGACGATTTAGCTGTTGTCTGCCTTGGAGTTCCTGCGAAAGTTGTCCCTGGCCCATTCGACAGATAAAGTGCGCAGAATCAAAGCAACGACGCCTGGGCAAAGAAGCCATCAACCTGCTCGACCGTGAAACCGAGGCCGGTGAACCCGTGCTGAAGCATTTCATCCGAGCGGCGGAACGTCGCTGACTTGTTGAATGCGATCTGCACGAGCGCATCCTGTTGCGCTATCCATTCTTCGACCTGCTCTGATATGCCAGCAATTGCTAACTGCAGGAAGAACTGTCGACTGGATACGACATCAGGAATGACCGGTTCGGGCGCAATGTATGGATCGACTGCGCCACCACTAGCAATATATTCCGGCCACGGTGAGACATCGCTTTGGGCGGGAATGAAATATTCAACGCCCTGCTCGTCAACAGCCTTGATCTTGTCGACACCGACATATTGTGCGCTGACAAATTTCATCATGGTCTCGCATTGAACATTAGAGTTTGAAACGATCTTGCGGTTTGACTCACGTTGCATACATCGGGATTCGCAACTTGCACGGAAAAACCAGCGCCACCCCCTGATATTGTAGGAGACAGCCTGAACTGTACTGGATATGCCCATGATTGAAACAACGCGCCCGTCTCGACTACCACTTGATGACGCTGAAAATAACGCTGGCAATCGCGCAAATCATCGCCGAAATCAGGTGCTTTCCATTCTGGTGCGATGCCTGTGCTGTACGGGTCAGCATTGAGCGCTACGTCGAATAGATCGAATGTGTTCCCGAGTGTAGCGGCACCATTTGTATTTGCTACCGTCCCACGAATGTCACCCGCTTGCCACGCGCCATCGGTGCCGTGAAATGTCGGCCCTAGGCCAAAGAAAAATCCAATAAACATTCCAAGCGCAGAAGACGACACCCATGTTCCCGTCACGTCGCCGGGGATTGGTATGCTGTAATAAGTATCCACGTTTGCGACTGTTACAGCGAAGGTCTTCACGTAAGATCGGTTCAGCGCGGCATTCCGAATGCAAATAGAATAAGTGCCGATCGGCGCTTTAAGGCCAAAACTCAAGAGCACCGGAATCGCTCCCGCCGAACCAAAGCCGAGGCTTGATATCCTAAGCCCCTCTACGGTCTGAACGATACCAAAAAACTCTGTTCCTGTGAGCGAGGCATCAGCGGTCGTGATGATTTGTCGAATACGATTTGCCGATTTCTTGGGGGTTACAGATGCAATTTGTTGAAAAGAAACAACAGGACCAACGAATCCTTGCAGCCACTGATCGACGGCGTAATAACCGCTGGTACTGCCAAGCGTGTTGCCATTTTCTTGGCTAACTTGCATTGCGCCATTTGACAATATGTTTCGATCTGTGGCAGCGACGCCAATTACTTTGCCGGTCGCATCGGCAAACACAGCGGGACGCCCAGCACCACTTGACGCAGGCCCGCTCACATCGCCGGCACCGCGCGCTGCAAGCAACTGCCATTGAGTGTTGACCGTCGTCGGAAGTGCGGGAGGAGTGTTCCCTGTCGTGGATATAAGAGCGATCCAAGACGAGTTGTTATAGAGAACCACATCATCTTTGACGTAGGCCGTCGCGCCGGAATAAGCGCCCTTGAACACGAAGCCATTGCCAGCAGCGGACAGCAGGAACCATTGAGTGTTCGATGTTGTTGGAAGTGTCGGAGGCGCATTGCCCGTCGTGTTGACGCGAGCAATCCACGATGAGCCGTTTTGCAGGACAACATCACCTACAACATAAGAAGTCGCTCCGCTGTATGCGCCCTTCGATTGGAAGGTGCCGTTAGCACCAGTCAGGAACGCAGGATCAGACCAGTCAGCAAGCGACGAAGAGAGCTTGAAGTAGATAGCCGATCGCCCGTCGCCAACATCAGCAACGAGTACGGAAAAGCCCTCCGCCTGCCCGTCAAAGGCAGCGCGGTCTGCTATCGTCTCAACCTTCTCGTCAGTCTGCACACCGTTGGTGAGGTCGGTCTTGCTAATCAGCACAAGTGCGCCGGCACCCGTGAAGACGGGAATCATATCGAGCTCGCCAGCAAGAGCGGCGAATGCTTGCAAATTGCCGTTGCCGAGCAAATCAATCAGAGCGCGGGTAGCAGCTGACAGTCGCGACCCGTCTGGCTGATAACGCAGACGGTAAGGAGCTGCAGCAAGGGTCGTTCCGGTCCATGGTTCGGCCAAAACAATATGCGTTGCGTCAGTTACCGAAGCGACGACGGCGTCAAGGTTTTGCACCTTGAACGTGTCGCCTGGCTGGATGTCCGCAGCGAGCCAATTAGCACCGCCCGCACCAACAAGCGCCGTGGCACCTGCAGTTAGGGAGACCGTGCCAGCCTGATAGTCTGGTTTGATAGCCATTATGCAGTCTCCTCGGGAGCCTTGGGCGCAAGTTCAGCCTCCAGCGCAGCGCGAATGCTAAGGATCTCCGCACGCAGGGTTTCGTTCTCTGACGTGACTTTGAACACCTCTTGAGCAAGAAGCATGACGCGGTTCTCGTAGAACACCTTGATAGCGGCATACTCGCCCAACGCGGCTTGCGGGTGCACGTTGATCGTCTTCGGTTCGGACTGTTGTGCTGGCTGATCGGACATAGGTTCTCCTCACCGCCGAGGCGGGTGATAACGATTGGGATGTGATGGGTTAAGCTAGATCGAGGCTATGATGGCGTCGATTTCGGCTGCCGTGGTGGCTGCGTCGATGCGTGCTTGTAGTGCTTGGCGTTCGGATTCGATGGTGGCTAGACGATCAATCATCGTTCGATAGTTCTTCTCTATCTCAAGTGCCTCGTCCTCGCCACCAAAGCGGGATGAATCCATGCCCTTTACGATGTACAGCGCGAACTTCGGACCCATCGCAGCGTTAATCCGCGGCACATAAACAGCATCGACAGCCGCCCTGCCGCGCAACCGTTCGGCCGCAATGTCTTTTTTGCCTTCAATCTTCATCGCGCCGTCACTTTCACTTGCCAGTCGACGAACGGGAAGCTCGCCTCGAAGACATAGATGCCAGGCTCGTCTGTCGTAAATTCCAACGTGCCGTCGTCAATAACAATCTCGGCGCCATCCAGCCGCAGCACGCTGCCTGTGGGAAGGCCGTCAATGACATAGGCGTCAATTCCATCAGCCTTTATCTCAACGTCACCAGAGGGCAACGTGGGGCGCAGTACTACGGCGCCGTCTACAACCATGTGGCGATCGTGGGAAACTTCTGGCTGTGTAAAGCCAGGACTTTCTTTCTTAACTTTGCCATCCTCGATTACGAGTTTTCCGTCCACATCGCGGACTGGAACAAACGGCAAAGGTACGCCAGGCAGATGCAGCGCACCCTCCATTGCCAATAAGTTGGCCAGCGTTTCTGCATCGCCAGGCTCACTGCAAATGTGATAGATGAAGCCGCGCCCATCGTGGTTGATGATCGTCATGCTGTCTCTCCTAAAATCCCAATCTGTAATCGAACACCAGATAATCGACGGCGTAATCGAACCCTGGAGACCCTGCGTTTTTAATTTCGAGAAAGATGCGATCGGTGTACACATCGACGTTGATTGCGACAAAGTTAAAGGCGAAATCGCCATAGCTGGTGCGTCCACCTCCAAAACCCCGTTGAGGCACCCAGTTACCCGGTCGCGATGCGCCCGTACCTTCGAACCATTGCGTCATAACGAACGGCACGACAGAGAACGTCTTACCGAACATGATCGTGCGGCTGTCGCTACTGCCGCCGCCACCACCGCCAACGCTGCTGGAAAAGGAACCGCGTATAAAGCGAGCAGGAGTTCCCCTGTCAGCGCTGAAAAGAAGGTTTACTTGCGAGGCCACAAGGACATCGACCCCCGGTCTGGACACGTCAAAGACACCAGGTGAAATATGTATGCGATTTACCATGAAGTCCTCAAAACGGCTTTGGCGTTCTCGTCACCATGTAATATCCGGTTGTATTGCCGGTCGGGTAGTTCACAGGGAACCTCGATTCGTTGTACGAACAGCTTCTGACCTGTGCTGAATTCGCGGACGTATAATTCAGATAGAGTTCGAATTGATCGCATCCCAAGAGTATCATCGGCGTGAAACCCAAAGGCGTCCAACTGATCGGGACGAACGCGCCACCGTCATCGGTTCCTGGGCCGCCTGCAGTCACCAAAAACGATCCAGACGAAACGATCTGCAATTGCTCCTGCTGCGACGACCACATCATCTGAAACTTGTTGGCGCTGAGTACATCAACGCCTGGCACTGAAACAAAGCCACCCAAACCGTGGGTTGGGTGATTACCGATAAGGATTCGATTGACCATTTATAGCGGCCCCCGAAGAATGACATACCCACCTAAGTATCCACCCCCACCGTGAAACTCAAAGAAGCGCAGGTAAGTCGTGGTGCATTCCGCCATCCAATTGAAGCTGTTAGGGCCTTGATTGAATGTCTGCCCCATCATGTAATTGTTGGCGTCTATGACACGGAAAACCACGCAAAACGGGACAGTCGGCAATGTCTCTCCGAAGGGTACGGTTACAGGCGAGGAGGTGACGTTTATAATCCCCGTCTTGTAGACAACAGCTGCATCCGGCCAACTGCTGTCAAATGCCAGCCGTTCTCGGTCTAGCGCGGCGGTGACATCGAAGCCAGGTTTTGACACCCGAAGTCGATAGTCACCGCTGCCAAAGTCGCCAATGAGCGTTCTGTTTGCCATTTAGGTGTTATCCGCAACCAGAATGCGCCGGTTGCTTAGATCGACCTGCATCTTGCTATCCGTAGATCGCAGCATTCCTGCTGTGATCGTGTTAACGCGAGTAGCGTTCATGGTGAGAATTCCCGATTGGAAGATGAACGGGAACTGCGCCGTCTCACCAGGGTTTGAGATAACGAGCCGGTCAGCGATGATGGTTACCGAAGACAGTCCGCCAGACTGTGAACTCAAAAAGAGCGCCGCCGTGTTGGTGCCGGATCCGGAAGTGGTCGAAGCTGAAAGACCGATCGTGGACAAAGCGCCTGCCTCAGTGGCAACAGTTTCAACGCGGAACAGTCCGTTGGCAGAGACGGCCCCGACCGATGAGGTCAGGTTTGTTATCGCTGTGGCTTGCGCTGTGACGACACCGTTCAGCGTGCTGACCGTGGTCGACAAACTATCAACAGCAGTGGCGGTAGCAATAACACCTGTGACCGGGTTGTTAACCGTGGCTTCGAGCGTCTCTACACGAATAACGGCGGCTTCAGTGGCGTTTGCAACGACCGTGATCTCTCTTGAGAAACGTGCAGAGACGTTGCCGACAACAGCTTTTAGCTCAACTTTGTCTTGAGACGACTGAGAGCCCGTAGCCGCGACAAGCGCGTTGATCCGTTCGATTTGCTCAGTCAACCATCTCGTTGTGCCGCCGCCCCATTCGAGGTGGTCGCCGATGGCTTGGTTAATTTCATCGACGATGCCGGGGTTGTAGATCGTTTCAAAGCCGGTCTCATTGAGCGTCGTCAGCCAAGGCGTGAACGTCTTGAACCTGTCCGGAACGGTTGTGATCGTTGCCCGCGCTTCGTAAAACGCGCCGGATTGGACATTCTTACCAGTGATGAATCCAGCCCTGCCCGGCTCAGTCGATCCGTGAAGGGCAGCCTCTGGCTGTGATGACTTGTCCTCAAACTCCTCGAATGTTCCAGCCTTGCGATAGAATACCCGAACTTCCGTGATGGTTGGATCATCCGGCGCAAGCCAGTCGAAGCGAAGGGCGGGCCTTTCAAACCCGGCGGACCCGGTTATTAATCCGACCTCAACCTTAAAATCCTGAATCGTGGAAAGGATGGATGGGTTGATCGGCGGCGACGGCGGAACAATGACCGGACCTGGCTCGATATCGCCATCCGAATAGATATCTGCTCCTGTTTCCGAGAGAACCAGCGTAAACCGGAACTGCTCATCACAACGCCATTCGGTGACCAGCCATGTCTTGCCCTGAAAGCTTACCCACTCTCCCTCCTGAACCTTAAGCCCGACACGACGACTAACAGGAACGGTCGCCTGACCGCCCTTGCGGTTTTGCCGATAGCGGATGTTCAGTAGGTACTGCGCGATGTCCGGGTCTGACACCTGCAGGAAATCGTTCGAAGTCTGCCGGCGGCGGCCGTCATCCTCAATGTCCTGATTGACAATGATGGGCTTGAGACTTTCGGCGCCCCATTGGCTCTCGATAGAGGTGAATTGCCCCGACATCATATTGTACATGTCGAAGGCGGATTTGCGCAGGCTCACATCTTGGGCGCGGTCAACGGGGATGTCCGCAGAGGTAATTTCAAGAACGGGTATTTGCGGAGCGCCGGGAATGACACCGGACAGGCCACGACGGTTTAGGCCATAGCCTGCCATCGCATCATCGAACTCTTTGAGGATCTCGGTGTGATCATCCTCACTCTCAAC
Source organism: Phyllobacterium chamaecytisi (assembly GCF_020164455.1). Taxonomy (GTDB): domain Bacteria; phylum Pseudomonadota; class Alphaproteobacteria; order Rhizobiales; family Rhizobiaceae; genus Phyllobacterium; species Phyllobacterium chamaecytisi. The sequence goes on along the minus strand of NZ_JAIQWW010000001.1, from coordinate 510,755 downwards.
ATACATTGCACTCTGGTATGTCGGCTTGCCGTTCTTGATGGTATCGCAGACATTCATGGCAGCGAAGTAGGAAGATAGATCGAGTTGACCGATCGACTTGCCTTCACCGATTAAGGTCCGTCCGGAAATCAAGCCTTTAAGGCCGATCTGATAATTCAGCCGCTGCAATGCAGGGTTACCGCTGTATTCCCAGGTTGCAGGGTTGTCCAGGCGATGAGCGCCCGAGCCACCGGCTATCGTGCTGTCCTTGCGAGGATCATAAAGACGAAGGCCGCGCAGCACGAAACTGAACTCAGGCGTGCCCTTTGCAAAACGTGAATCATACTCACGCTCGACAATGACGTAGCAAATCCCGGCGCAACGGCTCGTTGACTTCCATGTCCGGCCGGAACCGGCGGTATCGGCGACGAGCTTGGCGTCGACAGTCTGCCCCGGACGTCCATCATAAAATCGGATCGTGAGATTGTTGCCGAACCCTGTTGTTTCAAACCGGGCAGCTTCACCGCCGATTGTTGCGACCGGAACAAGTGTCTGCTGCTCGCCATAGAAAAACAGTGCTTCAAGGCCATCACACCAGCCGTTCGCAAGCAGGAAAACATCGGCATTGAACTTGTTGCCCTTGCCCCATTTGCCATAGAAAGCCCGATGGCCCTTGGTCATACCGGTGCCGAACATCGCGCCGACGGGAATATCGGCGCCGTACTGCACCTCACCCTGAACGGCTGAATATTTGCGCTTCTTGGGGCGATTAAGGTAGCTGACAGCTAGTCGCGCGCCGAATGCGAGACCCGCAGAGATGAGCGAAGCCGCAATCGTAGAGCCAGCGAAGAGCGCGCCCGCAATCGCAGTGCCGATGGCCGTGAAAATGGGCATGAATGATTATCCTGCGCGGAACGCTGCGATGCAGTCGCTTAACGGGTGATAGGACTTGCCGGCGTCAGTCTTGGTGACGAACCGGGTACCGAGACAGATGCCGACATGCTCATGCGGGCCAAGCTGAAGAATGACGATATCGCCGAGACGGGCCTGCGCGGGCGCACAAGGCTCTGCAATCGTTTCGAAGAACGTGACGAGCGATTTATGCCCGCGCTTGCGTAGCGCCTTCTGTGCGCCGAGGATCGTGCGATAATCCTTGGAATACTTCTTCCGCAGATCGGAACAGGACAGAGCATCAATCATGGCGATACCGAGAAAGAAGCAATCGGCGATGCCATACTCATATGGCTTTGCAAGCTCCGCGGTGAGCGTAGCCTCAACAATCTGAAATCGTGTCATGGTCAACCCGTCCGTTGGCCCCATTCGATGGGCTGACTTCCAACAACCGACGCAAATTCAAGACAGGTATCGGTCAGGAGATTATCAAACTGCTGTTCTTCCTGGGAGCGTTTGACCTGTGTCGAACCCCGAGCAGACCGGCCCGGCGGTTGCAGGTCTATCGAGAGTGTCAATGAACGCTCGCCACCTTCAGTGATCGCACCCTTGTTATAGCTCACCTTGTCGATTTCATAGATGCTGGACGCGAGAACGCCCAACACCTGGTCAGTCGCCGGATCACCGCAGAGATGGGCAATAATGACGGGAGAGTTGGGATAGTCATATTCCTCGATCTTCGCGATAGCATCATCAACATCAGTGGTCGGAACATTGGAAAACGTGATCGTTCGTGTCGTTACAGCGATGCCAAGCGCGCTGCTCATCTGGCCACCAGACAGAAACCGGTTCGGCAGATACACCAGACCGTTGTAGGTAAACGGTCGCCCTCCCCGATGATAGCCGACAGTCTTACCAGGAAGATCGAAGCGGATAAGATCGAGCCGCCGGATTTGACCGGATTCAACCGCAGCGTCAACGGCCGGATCAAGAACCACACTCATGAGAAGAACACCTCAGTTGCCGAAAAGCTTGGCGACCGGTTCGCCCATGACTTCGGACCTGACCAACTGCCGGGATCGATCTGCATTAGACACGACGGCTTTTCGAAATGGACTGTACAAGGCAGCGTGAAGTTCTGCAGGTCGAGGGCAAACTTGATGGACAGAGTTACAATGCCGCTTGAGTTAGCCGTTGCCGCCGTTTTGATGCGGTGCAGCGAACGGATCGAAGCAGACTTGCGGATCTCGACATAGTCACCCGGCGATAGCTGAAACCCGGCTGGTAAACCGTTGACGACGATTGTCAGTGCATCCGTTATCGACTGCAGCCCGCCATCACCGTTGAACGCGCCGCCGGCTGCCTTTGTGCCGGACAGCGGAGCGCCTGTATCCATCAAGACCGGACGCGGACGGAACACGTCATAAGCGGTAAACACCTCGCCATCATCTCCGGCCGACATCATGAAGGCGTCGAGTAGACCAAACTCCACATAGCTCATTCGGGCTGCGGTGTACTTCGCCACCCAATAGGGCGTACCGAAGCTTTGCGCCTCCGTACGGCGGCTTTCCATGCGATTGGTGTCGCGAGGCCGGATAGGATCGAAATCGCACTGTGTGAAGCCAACGGCGGGAAGTGGGACAACTGTGACCATCATTCCCCGCCGTTCTGCTTGAAGTTCTTCTGATCTTCGTTGTTCTGTTGAACCACTTGGACCGACACGTCCTGGCTCTCGGCTCGGATCGTGGTCCGGAACATCGGGCCCTCCTCAGTGATGACGCGAAGTGTCACCTCTTGTGGCTGGTTGGAATTAGCCGCGGCGCTACCCGTTCCGCCGGCTGAGACGCCCAACCGGCCGGAGCTGTCACGCTTGAGCGGCATGATAGCTTCAGGACCGGCTTCTCCCATCATTCCGGCGCCCTTTGCGAACTTGAACAAAGTCGGCGTGTTCACGATCGAGTTGCTGAAACCGCTGACGCCATCCGCGAAGGCGTCACCCTTGGCAAACAATCCTGCGCCAGGCGTGACCTTGAACGATGATCCACCGCCCATGCCAAAGAGAGAACCAAGCAGTCCCCCGCCACTGCCGCCTGATGCACCGCCGACTTGGAACATGGCGTCGAGAACCTCGTTCAGCAGCTTGTCAGTGATCTTGTCGAGGACTGACAATGCCGCGTCACCCAAGGATTCGAACACGGATTTTCCCTGCTCAATGCCCTGAATGAACGTGCTGGCGAAGTCACCGGCAAGTTCACGCGCTTCCTTCAACTGCTCATTGGTCCGGATCAGACCGGCTTCGTAAGAATCGAAGTCAACGGGCAATCCTGCGCCCTTGAGCGTGTTCGCAATGGTCTGGTCGGTCTGCGACCGGAACATCTGATCGCGTTCGAACTGAAGATCAGCCTGTAGCGTGGCCTTTGCAGTGGCCTCGGCAAGCTTCTGATAAGCAGCAACCTTGCTCTCGATCTCTGCCACCTGGGCGGGGCTGGCATGACGGCCTTTGTCTTCGGCCTTCTGCAACAACTCCAGCTTCAGCCGGTAAGCATCTGCTTCGACACCGGTTTTTCCGACCAGTTGAGCCTCAAGCTCCATTTGGCCGATACGGTCATCGACTGACTTGATGAGATCCCGGTAAGCATTGGCAGTGCGGGTCGCTTCGGATGCAGCCTTTGCTGCGTCTTTGTCCTTGGGAAGCGCCTGGCTCTCAAGGTTCGGCTTGTCGTCTGGCTTCGGAATATTCTTGAGACGCGTCTGCTCATCTAGACGTGCCAAGGCATCCTGATAGTTCAAGAACGCGCTGTCCTTATCTTCTCGGTTCGTCGCGCGATTGGATGCGATCGTGTATTGATCCAGAGCCTTTTGCTGGTCAGAAATGTCAGGCAAGCCGATGCCCGAGAGTTCGCGCATGGCTGCCGTGAACTGCGACAATCCTTCAAGCTGTGCCGCTGCCGTGCCGCCAATGGTGCTGAGAGTGGCTTTGACCTCTTTCAGCTTGCCATCTGCGGTAAAGGATTCGGTCCCTGCCTTCAGGATAGCGTCGGCAGTCTTCTGCAAGTTGGTTGGATCGGAGCGCCCGATCTCGGCAATTTGCTGCTGGAACGCTGCAAAGTCGGGATTGCCGGCCTTGATCTGATTGCGAAGCTCAAGGATAGGAGCGGCAAAGGCTTTGAACTCATCATCGACCTGAAGGCCGCGACGTGTGCCGGTTCCACCGCTGCCGAATACATCAAGCAGCGCCTTGTTGGCCTCATCAGCCAGCGTCTGAAACGTGGCGATGTTGGTTCGCGCGGATGCTTCAAGAACAGCGGCGCTTTCTGCGCTATATCGCTTAAGGGCATCAGTCGCACCGGGCCATTGTGCCTCTATCTTCTCGATCAGTTCGGCGTGACGCTTCAATGCATCTTCCATCGTGGGAGCATCGGACTTCCACGTCATGAAATATTGAATCAGTGCGGCACTGCCGGCTACGAGGCCGATCGTGAGCAGAGATACCGGATTGATGATGGACGTGAAAGCAGTCGCAAGGCCAGTAATCGCGCCACGCGCACCGCCCATCGTGTTCAGGACGGCTGCGAGCTGCGTTCCCTGCTGAAGCGCAATCGTGCCTATACCCTGCCCCATAGCCGCCGTGACGGCGATGTCCTGAAACTGCGCGCCGATATTGGCTGTCTGGAAAGCGCCAGTGCCACCAGGGCGAGCCGTTCCCATAGCGCTTTGGCGGCCTCGCAATGCGGCAATGCTGGCAAGGGCAGCGGTACGTTCCCGATCGAGCGCAGCCGTCATTTCGTTGACGGATATCGCACCAATGGCATGCGCCTGCCGGATTTCAGCCTGCACCGCTTTGTACTGTGTAATGGTCGTGAACAACGGATTGAACTTGCCGCGCAGCTTGTCCAGTTCCATGCCGTAAGCCGCGATATCAGCACCCCTGCCCAAGCCGCCGAAGTCTGTCCTGACGTTCAAAGCCTTGTTGATGCGACCTGCAAGGCTCTCGGCATCATTGGCAGCCTGCCGGAGCTGCTGAGAGATAGCACCCGCACCGGTCCCGACCTTAGCAAAGGCAACCGTGCTGGACGTGCCAAGCTTGGTTACGGCAGCATCTGCGCTTGCTGAACTGATGACAAGCTTGTCCAGGTCGACGGCGGCACGCGCGGCCGGGCCGCTATCAACGGCAATGCCTAGATTAGCAATCGTCATCTATTGATCCTTTGAAGGCCGCAAGCTATCGTCCGCCCGATTTTCACCGGGGGTTTGCATGAAACAGGTTCGGTATGCTGCTTTGGCGCTGCTGGTCGCAACGCTACCGGCGATGGGTCAGACCGTTGTGGATGATTCCGCAACCGGCATTGACGAGATATTGGTCATTCATGCCGTGAATGCTGTTTCTGATGCTTTCACCGACCCTGTTTCAACTCAGTTTCGGCGACTGGTCAAAAAGCCAGACGGTGCTCTTTGCGGTCAGGTGAACACGAAGAACACGCAAGGCGGGTATGTCGGTTTCAAACCGTTCAAGTTCATCCCCGACCGGCAGAAGGTCTATCTCGAAAACACCGGATGCTAGAACAGCGCGTCGAACAGGTCTGGCGTGACCGGCCGTGATGACAGGACGTCACTGCTATCGTCCTTCGGAGCGTTAAGCAGTTTCGTCTTCTCGATATCCATCGCATTGATTGCGCGAAGCTCCCATGGGTCGACCTCTTCCCCGGATAGCCGCTGCCAGGCATCAATTTCGAGATGACTGATCGGCAACCAGATGTAGCCATTATGGGAACGCTTCATGTCCAGAACACAGAACCAGTTCCAGACGTGTTGAGCGGCGGCCGGAATGTTTGGCCGCCGATCATTATGGTTATCGCGTAAAGCCCTACAGAGCGCCCTTACGAGCGCTTCATAAAACCCGCGCGCTTGCCTGCCTTCTTCTCGACCTGTTCACGGATGAACGGGAAACGGGCGAAGAGCCGCAATGCATTCTCTTCCGAGCAGGGAAGGTCGGCACCGTCGAGAACGATCGGCGTCCAGGATATGACAGAGCTTGCCAGTATCTTGAGCGTGTTCGTCTCGATGTCCTGTGCGGTAACAGGTGCCATGTCCTCGGCGGCGAGGCGCTCGTTGGTAAGCGCCTGAACCGCTTTCTTCTGCTTGGAACTGTCCGGACCGGCAATCTTGATCGAAATGCCGATTGGCTGACCGGACGGATCCTTGATCTCGATATCGATCCCGTTTTCCTGTGCCTCGTTAAGGCCATCGAACGCGGAAAGATCGTTGATCTTCTTGGCTGACATGCTTGGTCTCCTTACGTGGCCGACGCGGCGACGGGCACGATGTTCGAGTTGATTTCGAAGGTTGAATTCAGGCTCTGCACCGTATTGGCAGCGCCGCCTGCCTCCTGCGCACTCGTGACGAGAGCCATGAAGTAACGCATCGAGTTCTTCGGCGAAGCGCCGACGGCCGGCTTGTCGTTGAGCTCAACCTTGATCGGATAGTTCAGGTTGGTCTTTTCGGCCGCGATGAGCGCGATCTGACCGGGATCAGTAGCAGCCACGGCAAAGACGTTCTGCATCTGGCCAGCATTGCGCGTGCCCTTTTGCTTGACGTCTCGGGCCTCGCTGATGACCTGGGTCGTGATCAGCGCCGCAGCATCGCCGTATGCGCCCATCGATGTCCATTTCTTGACTTCGGTCCAGACGACCGAGGTGAAATCGGCGGCAACCATGTCACCGTCTTCGAGGTCCATCGCAGGGCCGATATAGATCTTGCATCCGGCGACCGGGTATAAAGTGGCCATAGCGGCCTCCTATGCTCTGAAATCCTTGCCGAAGGGACGGGGACGGCAGCCTTTAGAGGAAGGCAATCCAGTTGATTGAGACTGGAATCTGAATGAGGTCGGTTTCCTGCATCGCTGGTTCGATGCTTGGCCTCTTGTCGATGCGGATCACGCCGCCGGTAATCGGAAGCTGCGTTCCTTCGCCGAAGTGATTGGCGATCGTGCCGGCAACATCATTCGGCTTGATGGCGCCCTGCCCGGCCGGGAAAACAACCGTCACCTGCAGGATGCCTTGATGCAGGTTCTCCTCTCCGTTGCCGATGAACAGACGCTCGGTGCCGTTCGGGATGAAGTAGACCCGAAGATATGGAGCATTGGCCGGAGGCGAGAACGCGACGTCGGGATATGCAACGGGCAGCGCGGGAGAAAGTACCAAAGCCGCCATATGCGCCAGCAGAGCCTCGGGGATGCGCCCTTCGATCGTTGTGGCTGCCATCACTTATTCCTTGCTGCTGATCTAGCCTTGGCCAGTTCCGTGGCCTTCTCAACGATTTGTGGCCACCGCTGCGCCGCGGTGCGGACGAAGGCATATGGCTTTTGATTGTACTTGCGTCCGAGACTGTCCGTTCCTTCGAAGCCGTATTCGAGCCGGAGCGAGTAGGCCATGCCATAAGAGGCGACGATGGTATCGCCGATCTCTGCACCGGCTATCACTGCGTCGACTGCGCCCATGTTGAATGGTGCCGAAGGCTTTCCAGTCGCCTTCTTGATCGCGTCCTGCGGCGGCGTATTGATGCCAACCTGCATCGAAGCGAGGTGAGCGCCGGTATCAATCCGGTTCAGACCGCCTTCAAAGCGCGTCTTCTGCATGTCCTTGATGACCATGCTTGCCGAGGTCCGAAACACCGCGATCATGCGCTTTTCGGTATCCCTCACCCATTCCTCGACCTGGGAGGCGAAAGAGACATTTGAGACGGCCATCAGTCGATATCCGCGAGGAAGTCAATGTTGATGCTCATGCGGCACCGACAATTGATGATTTCAGAAGCCGGAGCTCTTGGATCGCCCGGATATTGCAGCAACGGACCATTCGGCGATTGAAACGGTGTCCTGAAACCAACTGTCTGCCCGTTCATGCCCTGATGGGTGTCACGAACGCGACCGTCTCCTGCCGTATGCCAGACGCGCTGTATCGCCGATTCTGCGATCGCGCCGCTGTCGATCAGCTGCTGGTAGGCTTCCATCTGGCTTGCATTGAATGCGCCCATGGTTTCGGTACGGGAGATAGTCTCGCCGCGAAGGAGCAGAAGCCGGTTGGCATATTGCTGAGTGGTCATCCGGTCGACGGTCGCGACTGGAATGGCCTTGCCGGTCGATATCGCCTTGCGAACAGTCGCATCGAAGCGCTTATCACGCCGATTGCGGGTCAGATAGTGCCGCAACTGCTCCGGATCGTTCGACAGAAGCTCGCCACGCGCGGTTGCAACGTATTTGGTCTGAGTGGATGTCAGACCTATGATACCGCCCTCACGGACGCCCGTTGCCCGATTGAGGCGACCGGCGATATCCAGTGCTACTGCACGCGGGCCCCTGCCTGCCTCAAGACCATCGGTCAGGAAGTTGCGAAGCCCTACGCGCTGATCGGCAATGATGTCGGTGATAAGACCGGCACTATGATCTCGCAGCCAAGCCTCGGCCCGATAGTTGCGGACATCGAAGCGCACAATGAGCTTTGCACCGCTCGGTTCGCGCACCGTAGGGAGGTTCGTCACGGTCGACACACCGCCGCCTTCGAATGCCTGGGCAATGGCGCGATCGAGCGGCCGGAAGGCAGCCGGATCAAGATACAGCGCTTCAATAGCGCCGGCGATATCGTTCCGCTCCAATCGTTCGATAATCCGAACGATCTGGATATTCGACTTGATGTCGCGGATACTCTCGAGGAAAGCGTTTCGAAGCAGCGGCTCGTAGTCGGCGATGAGCTGTTCGAACTTCTCTCGGGCTGATAGGCGCTTAAGCATTAGACGAGACCTGAAACTATGAGCACAAGCCAAACAGCCTTGCAGGCCACGTGCAGTAGCTGATCCTGATTATATGTCAGCCGACCGTCGCACTTCGCGTAATCGATCACCGTGTGGCAGACCAATTCGGCAAAGGCGATGATGACGGAACCTGTCACAAGAAGCATGAGCAAGGCATGGATCGCCGCATGACCAGCAAGAGCCATCGGCCAGATCGTTTCGCCCGGTACCAACGAAAGCTTGTGGTTCTTCGCTTTCGAGAGCCAATCGCCTTGCAACGGATAATCCGCCAAGGCGTGAGCGGCAAATAACATCAGCGCCATTTGCAACATCACGCCCTCGCCTGCACTTCGAAATAGACGTTGATACCCGCCGGATTGAGCGGCATGACGCGAACGATGGTGTGGGACAGACCGCCGATCAGCAGCCGATCCGTGGTGACAGGAATGATCGCGAAGCCTTTGGCAGCGATGTAGACCTTCTTGTCACTCGCCTTGATCAGCGTGCCGTCAATGTCCCTGTTGTCGAACTTCATGACAGCCAGCGTGCAGGCATAAGACGTCGGAACAGGCTCACCAGGGTCATAGACAGGACCGCCGCCCGGCACATCGCGCACAACGGATCCTGCTTGCCCGAACTTGGTTATCAGGCGAAGGGCGGTTTGCTGCGACCGGGCATAGTTGAATTTCGCACTCATGCCCGGTACGCCTGCCCTACGAGAGCGTTTCCGGCACCTTTGCGCAGCAATCCACCGATTAGATCACGGACAACGAGAAGAACCGGCCGAGCCGCTTCCGCCGAGGTGTTTGCATTGAGGTATTCGGTTTCGAGATCACCAACCTTTTCACGCTTGACCTGTTCGGACGCAGTGAAATCCGGGTTCATCGAACCTGGTGTAACGAGCTCGCGCAAAGCAATCTCGGCCGTGGCGTATTTGATCTCGATCGGCACTTCATCAAAGGCCACGCCCCATCCCTCATTGTCGACCACGTCTACGCGAGGCCATGCCAAGGCTTGAGGACGCCCGTTGCGCTTCCACCCCTGCCATTGGTAGGAATTGGACAGGAATGCTGTTGCGCGGATGATAGCGGCTTCCTTGAGGGCATCAGCGCCAGTCCATTCGGCATTGCCATGGGAGGCGTGATAGGTGTCGATGCTCGCGACATCCCAGAAGGCATTCGCCGTGGAAGAGCCCGTGCCCGTTTCAACGATCAGTGCCATGATCAGCCCTCAAGTTTCAGTTGGGTAATGGGACCGCCGGTCCATACGTCACATTCGCAGCCAATCTCGACGGCGCGAACTGCATCCGCTCCCATCATGAGAGCGCCTTGTGCGAAGTGTTCGCCCGACCCGATCGCGATGAAATCCGAAGCAATGGGACCAGAAAACCCATCTTCTGCGTTGAAATAGAAGATGTCGCCGTTGGGTTTGACCACGATGGCTTGGGCATCAATCGATTCCTTGAATGAGGTCTCGACGCCGAACTCCTCCACCAAGCGTCGAAGCTTCTCTGGAAGCCCGACCTTGGAGGAACTACACCCGAAGAGAGAGCCATCAGCCAACCGATGAATTTTCCGCTTTGTGCCGAGTGGCTGCTTGTTACCGGCATATGCCCGGCTGTCGGCAGCCATCACGCCATCGCGGTAAACGACCGTGGTCATCGAGATCAGACCGTGAATGCTGCGGCGACGGACCGAACAGCTGCAGCGATTGCGATGCATCCGGCTGCATTCGGATGGGTACCATCACTGGTCCAAGCACTGTTGGCCCAAAGCCCCGGCGTGACCTTTGATTCCGCGATGGCATTGGTGTCGATGTAGCCATCAAGGATGCCATTGCCGACTTGCGTGATGATCCATGCATTCAACTGGTCGCGAACGCCGCCGACTGTAAAGCCAGCAGATGGTGCAGTATTGCCCGCATTGGTGCGCGGGAGAATGAGCGACTGATAGACCTTGCAGCCGCGCCGCTTGGCGCTTGTCCATATCGTGGTGAGCGAAGCCTGAATTGCCGCAAGTGTTGCCGAGGCAGCAATGTCATTCGTGCCATAGTCGCAGATGATGTGGGTGCAATAGTCCATCACGCCGCGACGGCGATATCCCGCGACACCGACATTGAACGCCGCTGTTTCAGACGCTCGGGCCAAGAGCCCCCATGGCCACACCGTGCCATCTGTGAAGTACATGCCGCGAGCGAACATGCCGCGCGCGCCGGTTGTCGCATCGGAACTATCGCCGACCGTACCGGCCATGATGCTATCGCCAAGCAGACCGACTGATGGGAATGGTTCCATGGGAACACCGATGATCGCCATCGGAATATATCCGCCGCCCGCAACTGCGCCCGTCGCACGCGCAGCCATTGCGCCGGTCGCTTGCACCTGGCTGGTAGCCTCGGTGCTTTCATACATCGCTTCGCCTGTAATGGCGAACATGCTGGTACGCGGCCATGACTGACCAAGAGTGACGATAACGCCCGTCCTGATCCAAGCTGAGGCATTGGCATCAAAGTCAAGGGGAATGGGATCAGATATGACAACGGCGCCGGGCTGGATCACTACGGACGTATCACCGCCGAAGGTAACCGTGGCAAACGCAACGCTCGGCGATATCGTTTCAATCGCGGCCTCGACAGTAATGGCGTTCGGTCCTGCTACTTCCGCAGCGGATCCGCTTGCCTGAAAATTGCCGAACACGAGTTGGATATCGCGGCAAGGCGAAGGCCCGAAGTTCACCTTCATGCGATGTTCGCCGCGCGTCATGGTTGTGCCGGAATTGGCGACACCGCCATGAATTGCGCCACGTGTCGCGACAACCTGCTGCTTGCGCTCCATAGCCGCTGCGGTGGCGGCAGCAATACCGAACGAAAGCGACCCTACATCACAAATTACATTGTAACGCGTTGGCTTGGTGAACGGGCCGACGACGATGGTTTTACCCGCTGCGACCGGCGTAACGCCCTGCATATCTTCACCAGGCACGTCGCCGAGACGGACAAGGCTGCCCGATCCCGCTGATCCGGAGATAGTGAGCGCTTGATAGGGTGGCAGGGTTTGGGTCTGGGATGATCCAGCGGGTAAAACGTTCATGTCGGCTTACTCCGGGGTTGTCGCGAGTTCTTCAAGCGCCGCGATGATCTCGGGCTTGGTCGACGGCGTCTTGTCGCCGAGCAGCTTCTTCGCAGCCGACTTAAAGGACATGAAGTTACCGTCAGCGAGTGCGAGCACCTCTAGTGCAGTCTTGTCGCCGGTATCGACCGGAGCGGGTGTTGACGCGGGAGCGGCAGGCTTCGTTGCGGGGGCAGCGTCGAGCAGTTCGTGGAACTTCGGATCGAAATCCGCTTCATTGATGATGACGAAATCACCCTGATCGTCTGACCATGGCTTGACCCGGATAGTGTTCGACATGGCGAACTCCATTGTTGCGAGGAGAGGAGCCGGGACCGAGGCCCCGGCTTATGGTTCAGATCAGCCGAGCAGCGCAGTGATGTGCTCGCCCTTGACGGCTTTGACACCCCAAGCGAGAGACACTTCGTACTGCATCTGGCGGTACTGCGGGTACATCGCGACTTCGAAGGTCAAGCCGGATTCTGGATCGGTGACCAGCGTGCGGTCGCGAGCCAGGTCGCCCTGCTCAGGAAGTGCCGGGGCACGGGTTGCCAGTGCAATTGCAGAGCGGGCGAAGCCCATGCTGCGAGCAGAAGCAGCAGCGAGCGTGATCGCCGTAGCAGCGGCCGGGATAGCCTTACGAAGGCCGGGAGCAGCAAGCGTGATCGTACCCGCGTTGGATACATCGGCATCGCCCGATGCGACCAGGTACTTGTTGGTGTCACCGGCAAAGGTGATGACGTCACCGGCAAGGATCGTGCCGGTACCAGCCGCGGCAAGTGTGATGACCGTTGCGCCGACGGCATAACCGGCAGCGTTGGTCGTGGAAGCTGCACCGGTACCGGCAGTAGCAGTCTTGACCTGACCGGATTCACGGATAGCGAAGCCATGCACGTCGAGCAGCACGCCGCGGCGAAGCAGAGACGTATCAGCCGATTCATTGGCCTTGGACAGCTGCGTCAGGGTGCGCATGTTGGCGCCGGCAGATGTATCGATGACCAACTGCAGGTCGCTGAGCGGCGCACCGTTGTCCGAAAGGATCTTGCGGACCTGGGCAGTATCGGCAAGGTTCGTTGCGAACGGTGTGGTGCCGGCCGTGCCATAGGCGCGGGAAGCATTGACGTGAAGGGCAGCAAGATCGCCTTCCACTTCGTTGCACAGCGTACGCATGGCCTGGGCGAACTGATCGCGCAGGATGACGTTGTAGCTGGCACCGTTGTTGTCGAGGGCGAGTTTCTGCTCACCATTCCAGCGGACAGGAACGCGGCGGGCCTTGGTGATGGTCATCGACACATTGCCGATGGTCTGATCGCCATCATCCGGAGGCGTAACGCCGGGAGTGATGTCGGTGGCAGTCGCGGCCGGTGCCACGGGAGAAATGACAGTCTGGCCGACTGCGGCGCGCTCGAATGTCATATCCGAGGAAACAGCCGGGATGAAGCCGACCAGTTCGCGGGATACGACGTCGAGTGCATTGTAGAGGGTCGGGAATAGACCCGTGATGGTATTAGACATCTGGGAGCCCTTTCGTGGCTAAATGGCGATGTTTTGGGGTTGGTTGGGCTATCCAGCCCGGAACACCGCCACCTATCCGGGTCGCGGCAAATTGGATCAGGTCAGGTTCACTCGGTTACGGTGAAACCTTCTTTCATCTTGGCTGCGCGGCTCGCAGGATCGAGACCGTCAAACTCGGCGCGGCCGATTTGCTTGGTACCGTTGTTATTGGTTCCGGTTCCCTTTGAGCCCGTACCGCTGTTCCCGGTACCCTTGAGGATAGCGTCGCGGTGGGCATAACCATCGATGATGGTTTCGAGCGCTTCATCAAACTCGGCAATCTCGCCAGGCTTGCTGCGGGAATAGATCTTGTTGCCGGAGGCGTCATAGGCAACGGTCTTGCCATCCTCGACCTTGAAACGGCCACCGAACTGGGACTGAAGCAGATCGGCAGGGATAGCGACCTTTTCGCTGATGAACTTCGACCGCGAGAATGCTCCGCCGATCTTTTCGCCGTACAGGTCATCGCGAAGTTTGTCGCGCTCGCCTTCCAGTGTCTTGATCTGCTCGCCACTGGCTTTGGCTGCTTGTGCGACCTGCTCTTCCGCGGCCTTCTTCGCCGCAGCCTTGATTTCTTCAACCTTGCCGGCTGTGACCAGTTCGCCATCCTTCAGGTTCTTGACGGTTTCGAGCGCCTTGCGGGCAGCGTCGCCATCCTCGATGCCTTCGAACACCTTCAGTTTCGCCTCGGCAGCCTCTTTGGCCTCACGATGCGTTTTGGCTTCGCCGTTCAGGCGCGATATCGTGGCGACGGTCGTTGGAGCGTCGAATGCCGCTTCCTTGCCATCTTCATGCACATAGATGGGCTTGCCATCCTGAATTTCGGCAAAAGTCTTGCCGTCGATGGTGATCAGTTTGAGTTTCATGTCAGGTCTTTCCGGCCATCCGGCCTCTTGCTATGGGCAATCCCGCCCGTTCGCCCGCCAACATCCGCTGGCAGGCCAATTCGAAAATGTGGTGTGACTGCTACGAGGCTCGGGCCGAGACCTGAATGGCGTAGCTGCCGGGTTTGATAGGCCGGCGCGCGACCCGAAGCTCTCCCGATACGATCTTGAAGAACCGGCCGGGATCATATCGCAGGACGTGACCCGAACCGCCGCTCAACGTACCAACAGCGATATCGACGGCAGCGGCTTCGGAAACAGTCGAGGCGGAGAGCGATATCGTTCCTCTCGCGGTCCGCTTGGACTGAATGGGATAGACCGTCTCGGCACTCGGCGCTGATGTCGGTGTCGGCGTGGCCGTATTGACCGATGCAGGGCTCAATGCCTTCCATCCCGCCCAATCATGCAGGTTTGTCCAGTTAACCGCCGGATCGCCGGAATACATGGCAACTGCCGTGGTGAGATCAGCCAGGGCAGCGGCTTTCGTCTGCTTTCCAGCCGTGTCACCGTAGGAAGTGCCGGAGCCGACGCCAACAGCGCTCTCGATCGACATGCCGATCTGGGTTGGCGGAACCATCTGATTGCTCTTGCCGGTCTCGTATCTGACCCGATCAATCAGGTTCGACGCCGTGGTGACATAGGACATCGAGGCGATGACGTCGGTATAACGGGCGATGTGCAGGAACACGTTCTGGGCTATCGCACCGGCACCGTCACCATGATCATAGGTACAGGTGATGGGTTCGCCGAAATAATCATCAACCCATGTCGGCAACGCAGAGCCGAACAGCAGACCGGCAGTGGCGCAACGCTGTTTGCATTGGCTATGCATCGACACCCAATCACGCATCAGGAACTCACGATCAAGCGCTTGTGTGGCCTGCCAGACGCCACCGGACACCGCACTCAGGACAGAACTCGCAATCCCGTTGTGGAACGTCGTGTATATGCCGGTGTCAGGCGGTTCGTTGTCGATCTGGAAGCCGCAGAACTTCTGCGCCGTGGTCGAAGCCGCATTGAACGCGATCACAGCATCAATGTTAGCGAACATGAAGCCGAAGCCGTCGCCGTCGGAGAAGTGACCGCGATCACCATCCAATCCCCAGACACGGATCCCCAAGGCATTGGCTTGGGCATTGAAACTGCGCATCGCCGCCGCATTGGCCGTGACCAGAGCTGCCGTGGTGAAGCAATAGAGATCGGTGATCGAGCTATTCACGCACTCATTGAGCAGAATGTTCTTCTCATTGGTCGTCGCAATGACCGTTGAGTAGTCCCATACCCAGAGACCGCGCCGTTGCGTCTTCGCAGGCGAGACCGTGATTTCAGGTGCAACACCCTTCCAAGCCAGTCCGATAGCACCATAGATCACGTTAGCGCCTGCGATATCGGTTGCCGGGACGGTCTCGGCGAAGTCCAGCGTCGACGTGGCGATATAGAAACGGCAACCACCGCCGCCGCTTGTTCCCTGATCGAGGTTTTCCAGCCATGGCAATGAAGGTGTCGACGCAGTATTCGCACCAAGGCGCTGAATGTTCTGTTCTGCCAGGCGGCGCCATCCGGAGGAGGTGACGGCTACACCCGATACAACCGAGGCAGCGGCTTGCAGCGCCGTGTTGAGCGCTTCGTATGGCGTGCCAGTCGTGATGCAGCCGCGGCGGGCGCTGGACTGTGCAGCAAGAAGGTTTGTCGATGTCCTGCCGGTATTGACGACGGCAACAGCAGATTCCGTTCCGGTATGACGCTTCCACCACCATGCGACGCGATGCGAACCGACATTGAAGTCAGATATCAGCGTGTAGCCGGTCGGCAGATCGAATGCCGTGTTCGACCCAAGGCAAACAGCCTGCAGGACGATGATGTCGTTTGCAGCCATTCCAGCGGCAAGCGCTGGGGTGATTGTCGTGACTGACGTGGTGGCGCCGACAGCGCCCGCCCCGAGATAGGTTGGCGCTGCCGCTTCCGCACCAATCGTTATGGTGAAGTCAGCGACAAGGTCAGGCAGTGCAACGCTATCGCTGCCGACACTTCGACCGATCACTCTGGCCAGTGGTGCTGCGATCGGATCGATGATCATTGACCGCGCAACCCGCCAGTGATCGTACCGGATGTAAATGCTGTGCAGGACAGCCGCACGAAGGCACCGACACCATTATCGATCTTGATAGCACCGGGCGCAGTCAAAGCGACCGCTGCGCCTGTCATGTCCACGACAGGTGCAAACACGCCATCGCCAAGCACATCCACTTCAATGCCGACCGTACCGACGAACGTTCCGCTGATCTTGGCAAGGCCCTTGGCCATGTAGACCGAGTCAGACACGCCGGTCCCGGTGAATACCTTCTTGGTTTCGAATGACATGGCGGTTCCTATACGGTTTGTGCCGGAATGATCGGCTGCTTGGTCGGAGGTGTCTGCGATCCAGTGATATCGGCCTCGGTATCCTCGCCCGGCACTTCCTCGAGAATGAGTTCCATGTCGGCTTCACCGTCATATTCAGGCGACAGGATGTTGCGGCGCTTGGCTTCCGTGATAGACGCGGTGCGCGAGATCAGGCTGTCCTTCTTCATTTCGAGAACGACTTTCATCCCTTCGACGCTGTCTGTCTCGACGTCGAAATCGGTGTGCACCGTGACTTCGGCCTCGACTTCCTCGTTCAACCATAGCGCGGTCAGCCGCATTGCGTTCTCAAGCGCATCCTTGAGGTTCAGGGCCCATGCCTGGATCGCGCTGTTACCCTTCTGGGCGGCAAACACGGTCGTAACCACAGTGAGATTGCCGGTCTGAGCGGTCAGCGGCTGGCGACCAAGCTCACGAAGCTGCTGGCCCGTCTCCTTCACATCATCGGCAAGGAACTTAAGGGATTGAGCCGATGGCTCGATGAACTTCCACTCGCCATGGTCGCCAGCGCCATTGGCCGGAGCGTACAAAACCGACTTCGGACCGACCGGGACGGCAAGCGGCTTGCCATCTTCGCCCATGGCCGGAGACACACCGTTACCGGCGAGCATCGGGAAGCAGGTCAACTCCTTGGCGTACTTCAGGCCAGACTCTTGCTGATAGTGCTCAATCTGGAGATCGGCCGCATCCTGAAGCGGCGGAACGACCTGCCATGAATGACCGAGGCGTCGACCGGTGAGGAACGGGACAAGCGGGATTTCCTTGATCGTGATCGGGCCAGCACCGACCGAAGCCCAAGTTTCCTTGCCGGCTGCATCCTTCTGCTTTTCCCAGACTTCCCACGTTGCATCAGCGGCGGAGATCACCTCGCCCTTTTCATCGCGGGTCAACTCACGATTGAGGACGCGGACCCGCTCAACCGTCTTTTCGCCATAGCCGTCACGTTCCGTCGCATCTTCCTTGATGCGGACATGGACGAAGGTCTCAACGCCGCCCACCATCTCGGAATAGGCTGCAATCAAGTTCTGCGCCGGTACCCGTACCCAATACGGACGGGCGCCGAGTTCCTTCTCCTGCTGAACCGTGACGTTGGCAGGAACGTTCTTGGTATAGTCGACAAGGATCCAGTCAACGGCGTAGGAAATGCCATGGAAGAAGGTATTAGCCGCAAAAACATGCAGGCTGTCCCCCTGCCCGGTGATGTTCTCGGCAAGGGTCTTGATCCGCTCTGTAACCTTGTCGCCAAGCGCGACTTCCTTTGAGAAAGGCTTCGCTGCCAGGTTCTCAACGATATCACGAAAGATATTGGTGAACTTGCTGTTCTTGCGACGGAACTCGTAATCGGTCTCTGTCTCGTTCGGGAACTTCGGCAGATACTGCTTGGCCTTACGCATGGCATCCGCGCCGGCAAGGATCGTTGACACCATGGTCCAGTACGAACTCATGGCGTCAAAATCACTGCTCGTCGCGTTGGGTTGCTTATCGGTCATTATCGATTTCCATACGTGCCAAACAAAGCCGCGGTAGAGCCATCCAACAGGGCGTTGAAGGCTCGGCTCGTGCTGTCTGCATCATCGTCATGTTCGGCTTCAGGGAAGCTTTCGAGCTCTGTGAACCAAGTCTCATTCCAGTTACCGCGAAGAACGAAGACGTTCCCGGCTTCAGCCTGTGCCGAAAACCCGCCGAAACGAGTGATCTTGTCACCGGATTCGGGAGATGACCGGACATTGTAGCCAGCGAGCAGCTTGGTCAGTGTTGCGACCTGGCTCTTGCCCGCCTGCCCCGGATCCTGCGGCAATGAAATACGGACGTTCGTGCCGTCTGCATCAGCCGTGTTCTTGATCATGCGCTCGACACCGGCCGGGCTTGTTCTGTCCCTGCGGTGATCGGCAATGAAATACCGACCATCCCGTGTCTTGCCCATCTTGGTACCGCACGTCCAATCCGGGTCGTTACCTTCGATCTTCGGCGTTCCTGCCAAGTCCCATCCGCGTATCCAAGTGATGTCCGTCGGAAGAGCATCAACGACCTGACACCAAGCGCGCTGGAAGTAGAGACCAGCGGCGGGGCGAATTTTCCAGTTGCCGCCGAGTAGGCGTTCCCGCTCTACCGTTGGCAGAGCCATGAGGTTGGCCATGTAGCCGGGATCAGCCGCCATGAGCGCGGCGTTATCGGTCAGCTTGGCCGGAATGAACGTGACAGACTTCGGCGGGATTGGTGTCCCGTCTGGCTGTCTGTAGTCTGCAAGATCCTGTGGTTGATCGGCCCAGATGATCGCATCACCAATGCGCACGAACCAACGCAGGATGCCGGCACGTTCTGGAATGGCAAATCCGGTGTCCTGGTTGATCCACCACGAAATGAAGCCAGCGACCCAACTATCAGCATCAGGATTGCAAGTTGCCCTGATATACCCGCGAACGCCGCTCATCGAGCGGTTACGCGAAACCATGTACCAGAACTGCTTCGCGCTGAAGTGCGTCAACTCATCGAAGCAGAGCAGCGGGATCTGCGAGCCCTGCCAGTTGCGTACGGTCTTGTCATGCTCGAGGTGAGCAAACGAAAGAGCCGAACCGGAAGGGAACTTCCACTGAAGGTTATGTTCCTTCGGTTGCGCCCCCATGAGCGGGTAGAGCTTTTCACTCTCGTCCCAAAGACCGCCCTCGTTTCTGACCTGCACCGTGGTGCGCCGAAAGAACACTGCACCGAACTGTGGATTGGCCACATGGCGCAGCGGCTCCATGAGAAGCGCCCACGTCTTGCCGCCTCCTGCCGATCCGCCATAGATAGCAATATCAGCCGGAGAAGCGAGGAATGTCGTCTGTGGTCCCGCTTGCGGCCGGATGATGGTTTGGGCGACCTGCCCTGCGCTAGCTCCTGCCATTATCGGGCAACTGGAATATCGTCACCGCTGGCACCGCCGTCGGTAGGTCCTTTCCATCCTTCCCGGTCAGTTCGCGCCGGTTGGTGTACGATCCGCCAACTTCTTCAGCAGCCTGCTTTAGCAGCGATGATGCGAGGACCATGTTTCCCTGCGTCTCAGCCTTGTCCGCCATACGCTGGAGAGCACGCAAACGAACAGCGCGATGAGAGATCGCGATCGTCGCAGTATCCGCGAGGAAAGTCTTACGCGTCTCTTCGAACAGTGCCCGCCACCGCATTGACAGTTTCCGACCAGCCCGCTTGTTCGGATCGTAAACCTCTACGGCCTGTGCGCTGACGACGACGTTGAAGTCCTTCTTGAGTGCAGCGACGACAACCATCGGAGTGTCGAAGCATGCAAGCGACTGAACAACGAAGGTTTGCTGCTCGACTGACAATTTTCCCTTGGCCATGGTCGATCAAGTATCCATCAAGCAATCAAGCGGCACGCAACTGACAGGTACCGCATGCATGAGCGATACGGACATTGGCGATCTCTGGCCCTGCATTGGCTGCATCGACCAGTGCGCGAACATGTGAAGCATCTGCCCCATAACGACGGACAACACCGATGAACTCCTCGATGTCGTGTCCTCTCAGGGTATATGCTGGCAGTCCTGTCGACTTACGGAACTTCGGGGCACCGAAAGGATCAGTCTCTTGCGCAGCGTGATACAGCTCGTGCTCAACCAGTGCGCAGAATTCAGCATCACTGCAGGACATGGCGTATTCAGCCTCGAAGGTCAGAATGAAATCCGGCACGTGACCGAACCATCCGATGATCTGCTCTTCCGCCCGAGCCTTGCCCCATTTGCCCATCATGCCGGATGGCTGACCCTCTTCACATTGACCGACGATGCGACGGCCTTTGCGGCTGTTGCTCACGTTGGTCCAGAGCATGCCGATGGAAGCCGACTGCAAATGGAAGTGATCTGGGTTGTGCAACTTGCCATCATCCTCAATGAAGGTAGCCCTTGCCCACTCGACCAATTCAGGAGCCGGAGCAAAGGTTATCCTGGCATCAATGGACGTGATGCTCTCCGGGGGTATGGGACGGGACATGAACATGCGATCTACCGGTAGATATCGTTGATGCGAGCATTCTCCAGCACCAAAACACCATCCTTGAAAATGAACGGCCGTCGATTGCCGTAGCACTCATGCAAGTATTGCTTGAGATAATCATCCGCCTCGGGATTGGGTGGGAAGGTAAATTTCACCTCACGACCGCCGGTACCAGCGAGTTTCACCGGGTCTGCCGGCCGTGGCAGCGCAGCCGCTACTCCAGCAATGGGAGCAAGGCCGATGAATGCGAGGAGTGAGCGCCGGTTCATGCTGTCTCTCCCATATCCAGGGCTGCCATCACATCGCGGTATGAGCAGCGAAGCAAAGCACCGATAGCTGAAATGCCTATTCCTTTGGCGGACAGGCGAAGAACTTCATTGACCGGACAAGGCGCGGCTACCTTTGGCGCTGGAGCATTTTCCGCTTCGCGCTTGGCAATCTTTGCAGCCTTGATTGCCTTGGTCACTTCATTCGATCGACGCGTCAATCCATGGCGCCGAGCCAAAATCGTAGGATAGCTACCCGAGACGTTGTGGCGTTGAGCAATCTCACCAACCGGAACACCTGCGGTATAATCTGCAAGGATAGCTTCGCGGATTTGCTGGCGAACTTCTCCACCTGGCTTGCGACGTACCCGATTGATCATCACTGCACCTTTGCCGAAACGTAGAAGCTGGCGAGCGTGCTAACGAGCAAAGCAAAGCCAATTGCATAGAAGATGCTGACAGGAGCGAATATGGCCACGAGTGCGCTAACAGCCATTGAGCCGATGAAGGCGAGACCGAAGCATGCAACTATCAGGAGCATTTTGAATGCACCGCCGATATCACCCATGATTGAAACCCCTATGTTAATTTCTTCGTCCTCGATTCGAGGAAGCAGAGATGAACATCGGAAGAACCGGGCGCGTTGTGGCACCCGGCTCGATTTAGAGACGCTAGCAGCGCATTCGAAGATCGATGAGGTTCTGACCGTCGGTGATGAGCGAAGCCTGATAGACCGGCTTGAGAATGCCGATACTTCGCGATTTGACCAATTTCATGGGATCATCGGCATGGACAACAGCGAGGCGTTCCACATCAATGTGCACGGCCAGCGGAGCCATATAGTCGAAGTCGGTGAATGCCAGGCTGTAGATTCCAGCATCTGAGCGGTGATATTCCGCACTGGAGGGCGTCACATAAATGATGGCAGCGGCAAACATTGCCAGACTGCAGAACATGATACTTCGAAACATTCGCATGCTTGGTTCCTTTCGGGTTGGTGAAATGAGAACGGCGACCCGAAAGGCCGCCGCAAGCGCACTATGAGGTGCGGGGGATGGTGTTAAGCGCCGTCGTCGTCGCTTTTGATTTCGTCCGGCTGGACTTCATGAATAAGCAGATCCATACCCGAGTGAACGTGGACCATGCGTTCGGTGTTTGGCTCGACGCGCTGTGTCGGATAGTGATCCAACGCTTCGCCCGTCTTTGGATCGCGTGGCGTTACATCAACCGGCCAGCCGTGATTTGCCTTAACGATTACAGTCGTAGTCATGTCAGTTTCCTTTTCGCAGGTTGACGGGTGAGCCATGATTTCCCGCCTACCTCTGCAGGTGCGGGACCGAGATCTGTCTTCTGGACATAACGCCCGTTTTCAACGGTGACGCCGCGCATCATGCAGGGGCAGAGTGGATTGCCGTTTTGAGGGCCGATGCAGTTGCACGCGTTCATCACTGCTCTCCAATGAAAGCCCCGCACAAGGCGGGGCGGACAGATTGGGATGGTATTCACCACGGCATTCTGATCCGCGATTACTGGCCATCCCTGCCACCATGTGGCGAAACTTCGAGACTGGGGCTTCCCCACTCCACGCCGTAGACCGGTATGATACCCGTTCCGCGCCTCGCTATCAGGCTTCTGGCCTCCTGTGGGAGCGCACTTACCTGCCGGTTCCTGATGTCCCCGCATCCCGATTTACCGGAAACGAAATGAAGGTGAGCCGGGGTGTGTGCCGGCGCTGGGAACTATGCGAGGTTTACCGTCTCTCGCCAGACAGGGCGGGATCCTACCGCCATGGAGACCTCTTCCAAGGGTGCCACCAAACGAGAAGGCCACTGACCCGCTGGCGCCCGTATCGCTTCTCAACAGAAGCACGCCCGGCATGCGCTCGCCCGTTCCTTTATCGCTCGCGGGCCACGAGACCTTGCACGTCTTGGCGGATGGATTGGCCAGACCCGACTGCAAGAATGGAAAGGCCGCCACCCTATCGCATAGACTGCGGTCAATGGGTGGCGGCACTTACCCGGTCGAGGTCTATCTGCATTTTCCAGCAGCACTACCGGGCAATTGGTTGCGGAGACAGGATTCGAACCTGCGACCTTCAGGTTATGAACCTGACGAGCTACCAGACTGCTCCACTCCGACACACTGAATTTGGTGAATAGCTTTCCATGGCGGGAAGCCGTGAAGCTCTTCCCAGGCGCCCGGCGAGTGTTCCCGATGACTAAGGTCCGGCGGCAGCGCAAATCACATATGCGCGTATATACTGATTTGCGTCCTACACAAAAGGATTTTTATCAAGATACTGGGGATATCTACCTATTATGCTTTCTTTGCCAAGGAAGCAACGAGCTCGTCATAATTCACGGCGGCGAGCACGGTCTCAACTTCATCGAGATAAGACGTCCACATCGGCTTGCCTTCGAACTTTGTATTCTCTGGATTACCGGCCTTTCGACACAGCGCACGCGCTGCCAGTTCTCTCGGGTCTTTCATGGAAAGCCTCCACCTAAGCTGGTGTCAATTGCTTACCATCAAACTGAACCGCCGTCATGCGCCCGAATAGTTCTATCAGTGCAATGACCTTGCCGGATTTGGTGACTTCCTCAACAACACCGCCGAACGTAGCAAAAGGATTTCCCTTTTCTGTGACAAAGACATTGCGCCCGGCCGGAAACTGCATCGCTGTGTTTTCCTTCTCTGATGCCAACTCTTCTTGCCGATGTATTCTCGCAGCTCGGGTATCGTCGAACTTCATGTCGATTTCAGCCAGGTAAATCTTTTCCACATTATTGGCAGATACCTGGATGGGACGGCCATCAACACCAAGGATGCATTCGACACCGTCGCAGCAAGTCACCCGATAGAAGCTCTTGTCCCTGACATAGAAAGCGACGAATAGGTATCGCGGCATCAAAGGGTTTTCGAGCGTTTTATAGGTATGGGTGCGTCGATTCTGCACCTCAACCCGTCGACGAGGATAATACGTGTCGTATCCGGCCTTGCGGATGTTCGCAAAGGCCTTTTCCTCGCTCTTCACGTTGGTTCTCACCACGTACCAATGCTTGTCTTTGTCAATCACCGCTTCCATTGTGTCCTGTCCTGTCCGTTAAATGTTCGGGGCGTCGCCTCCCCGTGGTCTATGCTGCTTCGATGAACGCGATCGACCTGCATTGATTGGAAAGCATGCGGATGTGACCGCGCTTCTCCAGTCGATGGATCATGTGGAACGCTGCTGTTTTTGATACGCCAAGAGCTTCAGCCGCTTCGCTGTATGTTGGGGCAACACCATGCGTGGCCTGAAAATTTCTGAGGAACGCCAACGCCTCGGATTGGCGATGGGTGAGTCCTGACGGCTCCACATGAAACCGTCGCGCTATTTCCCTCGCCAGCGCCGGGCTAACCGCGATGATGCGATCTGCCCTCTCCTCGATGCTGGCCATTACTGAACTCTCTGCATGTTCCATGCAACGCACTCCTACTGAATTACTGCCTGTCCCGGCTTCATGCCGGCACGGGCCATGATTTCCCGCATCTGCTTCCGGTACCGAACCTCATCGCAGAGCTGAGCTGTGGACGGGCAATAGGCCTTGTTGACCTCCTTGACCTCGCCCTGACGAAACCGCTCTACGGCTGCCAGCACGTCGATGCACTCGAAGTCCTCGACAGCATCGAGGTAAGCACGAAGCTGCAGGTCAGGATCTGACATGGGCGATTGCGGGAAGCTCCCGAACAGTTTGGTCAATGACTTTGTCGCCTCGATCTTCTCCGAATTGTTCATGTTCCTTGAGCTCCTGGATGAGTGAAAGTGCTGCATCTGTTGATTTCCGAATATGGACAAATCCATTCGGTTTTCGCGCGCTTGCGCGCTCAGAAAAACTGGTAGGTTTTTCTATATGGCTTCTGGCTTCTGGAATGGCATTGCCATCGCATTGCGAACGCATTGCATCTGCATCTTTCGGCCTTTGTTTTTGTTTGGTTTTCGTCCATCTGGCTTTTGCGGCCTGAAATCCTACCTCTGACTTTTCCGAGAGGTAGACTTGCTCTTTTTCGACACGTTCATTCCACAGACCAGCCACGACGCGGACGATCTTTCCCTCCGAAACGAGGGTTTCGAGAGCGGATTTGAAGGCAGAATTTGACGCTCCGCAGAGCCGAGCCAGACGGGCGTGATCCTCTGGAATTGGCTCGCCACGCTCGTACATCGTCATGATCAGCGTGATGTAAACGCCGGTCTCAACAGCGCTCATGCCACGCGTTCCACCAAGCCAATCCGAGGGAAAAAATCGTATCCAAGGGTTCTTGCTCATGCGGCCACCTCGAACAAATTTCCCTGTCCAGGCGCCAAGGTTCCGCGGGCGTTCACGTCATAGGATTCGAATGGAACGAAATTATATGCTTTGCGGATCACCCACCGCTGAAACTCACCAAGGGTTCGATCCGCGATCGGAGCGTTGACGCCTCCGAGTGGAAGGGTCTTTCCTCGATCGCCGAAGATCATCGGATAAGGGCGGATGCCGAGGGCGACCATTTTGTTGAACCGGTAGAACAGCCGTTCCCATGTTTCGGATTTATCGAAACCCACCAGCATATAGACCATGAGATGAGACGGAGGCACGCCCGCGCTATTTAGGCGCTCCACACCGCGCATGAATATCTTCTCATCCCTGAGGTTATCCCAAGCCGTGTAGAGGCGTCGGTACTTAAAGCTGTCGTCGTAGTAGGGAACAGTCGCAATCGCTTGAGCGGCTTCCTCTGTGATCAGACGGATGTTTATTCCCTGGTTCAGGCAAACCTTAAAGCCGCCGTCCAGTATCTCATTGAGCCGGGCCCGCCATTGATCCTCGGGTTGGCCGAAGAAGTCATTGTCGAGCAGATGCAGATGCTTCGGATAGGAACCGCCGCGCCAAATATCAGCGATGGTATTGACCGAACGCGGTTTGCCTTCCTTCTTCTGAACGACACAGAAGCCGCATTTCAGCCGGCAACCGCGCTGTGTGAAGCCGATCGACGCGTCAAAGGTCGGATAGATCGAATAATCGTAGTGTTCGTATTCGTCCTGGCCAATCATCTCTTCGACGGTGGTCAGGGTGGAAAGGTTCCATGTCCCTCCAATAATGGCAGAAGGGAACTGTTCCTTGAAAAGGGCAACACGATCTGCGCTATAGGAGAATATGGCAGAGCCATAGACCCGATGATACTCGGGCTCGTATAGGTCGCGCTCGATATGCTTGGTGAAAATTACGTCATCCCCCCGTGACTTGTGCCAGTGAGCAAGCTTCATCAAAGCAAGGTTCGGCAGCTTTCCGTCGATCTGGGTGAGACGCACGGCAGCGCTGGTCATGACTTCACCAGAACGATTTCATAGCCAAAGACGGCACGAAACAGCTTTGCCTTTAGACGGAAAGCAGGTGTGGAAACCCCTTTCACATCCTCGCAAACACGCGTCTTGGAATGATTGTGCCAATAACGGAAGTCGCCGATATAGGTGCAGACCTCTACGTCATTGACGATCAGTTTGAACTTGGGCTGCAACTCCAGATCAGCAATCTCACCGGCGGCCTGCAAGAGCTTCAATTCGCAATAGCGCTTGCCCTCGGCTTTGCTGTCAAAGCGAATGCCATCGATCCAAACAGGCTCATTGCCATACTTGGTTGGCTTTGCTGTTGCCATCTGGCGGAACTCGGCAGATGTCATTCTCACGCTGCCACCATCATCGGAGCATCAGCTTCAGTGAATGTTCTGGCTCGCAACGCCCTGCATACTGCTTTGCAGATTTCCTGCCCGGTCATGTGCCAGGTGATTTCCTTGATGCAGACCGGGATCGTGGCGCGGGTTGTGACGGCGATGCGATGGGCATGGCAGATGTTTACAAGCTCTTCCTGCCAAAGCATGGACAGCATAGACAATGCCCGCGGTTCAAACGGCCTGCCTTTTTTCCACTGATCGTTGCGGCGAAGCTTCCACCGGAAATCACCTAGGCCGGTATATTTCGGCGGCTCTGGGTATTCCCAAACATGGTCATCTCTCCATGCAAAACCGTCAGCATTTAACCGCTTCACGGGACAGGTATAGTGCTCTGTCTCTTCAAAGATGAAGTGCTTGGTATGGGCGCAAATAATGAACTCATGACTGCACGCCTCGAAGGCCTTGGATTGCTCGGGAAGCCGTTTGAGCGTGTCTTTCTGCGATTTGATCTCGAATAGAGTGAGATAGTCCGGTTCAATCACTGCAAGGTCTGCTCGGCAACTTCCCTGCCCGCTGGTGTTGAGTTCATGCACGATCCGGCCGGTCGGCATTGATGCCCGGCAATACGTCACGAGCGCATCGCGGATTTCCCATTCTGCAGATGATCGAGAGTGTTTCATAATCCACCCCTCACAGAAACAGCGGCTGAACGGAGCCGTCTGCAAAGATCGTGTCCATCGGAGTGTCAGCGGTCGGTTCGTCACCGTCCCAACCCTGTGGCCAAGTCTCAGCGGCGATCAGTTCACGGATCCGCTCTTCCTCTTCGGGATTGAGAATGTCGAGAAGCGGGCGGCCGAGCCGGATAGCTTCCGCGTTGCACTCCGCCTGGATAGATAGAACCGTCTCAAGGCCCATCAGTCGCGCTTCGAAGGTCAACGGTCCCATGCGTTGAGGATTGGCGGCAACGGACCCATTCTTCAGCCGCTCCAGGCCAGCCTTACGCAGTCGGTTCTCAGGCTCGCGCAGTTTCCGCCAAAGAGGCTTCAAGCGCTTCAGCGGGGCCAGATGTGACCATGCTGGCATCGCCACGATGGTATCAAGCGCCATGTCTTTCGAAGCCAGTGGACAGCCGGCGCAACCGGTTCGAGCATTCTTCTCTTCCGCCTCGTCGCCACCATAGGCGTCGGCAATGGCTGCAGTGAACCATCCGCCATATTCGATCATCGGAGCATAGATGCGCAACCAATCCCATATGTTGCAGACGCGCCAATGGAGCAGCGGCGCGAGAGTAGCAATACGACCACGGATGCCTTTGGCGTTCGGCAGAACTTCCTGATACCAGCCCTGCCCGCATTCGGCGCCGTCTTTGCCACACGACATGGTGATGCGCTTGTCGCGGATGGCGCTTTCGCCTTCGCGGACGCCGGTAATCATCAGAATTTTGCCGTCAAACTCATTGATGCGAGCCTCGAGCGCTGCGGCCATAGGATCGATCTTGATCTGACGCGTGCACCAACGGAGGGTGTTGTTGTTCGGAGGCGGAACGCCGCGGCCGAGAATATAGACCATGAACCGCTTATCCAGCGGTGCGCGAACGACCTCGCATCGGATGCCGCGCGCCGCTAGTTGTTCCATGATCCGCTCGGCCGCTATCGCCAGCGGTGGAAGCTCGAGCCTCGTGTCGGCATAGAACACGGTCAGGCTCTTCGGTGGCTTCAGTTTGCCTACGTCAATCAAGTGAATGATCAGCGTCAGGGTGGCAGAACTATCCTTGCCGCCTGACCAAGCAATGCCCCAATTTTCATGTTCGGGGCCATATGCTTGCATCGACTGCAAAGTCAGTTCGATAGCGTCGTCATAAACGAGGCGCTTCGACCCTTCGAACAGTGTCGGTTGCATCGTCACTCGGCTGCCTCCAAGTGCTTGGTCTCGAAGATATCGAACATGGTTGGTGTCGAAACTTCCCGCTCCATAGCCTCAAGGTATTTGATACCGTCGAGGAAATAGCCGGGATTGAGTTCGGAGGCGCGACCGCGGCGTTTCAGCTTCAGCGCACGATACGGCACGGTGAACAGGCCGCCGAATGGATCGAATACGAGATCGCCCTCATTCGAATACCGCTTGATCAGCCGGTCGACGATATCGAACTGGAGAGGGCATATATGATTTTCCAAACCCTTCTTGGTCTGGTCGCCATTGAGCGTCCGCATCCGGTTTACATCGTGCCAGGTGAAGTCGTCATGCGCTCCGGGTGCCAAACTCATGAAGGATGACGGAAGCGCGCCACGGAGCTCCAGTGCCTCGCCTATGCGGATATGGGTTTCATAGTCGTAGACGTTCTTGAGCGTCCATTCGGTGAAGGCCTTGGCAAGAAGATCGGGGCCCATGGACGCCAGCTCATCGGGTGTGAGCAGCCGGTCGCCAGATGAACGCCAGAACGCATGTGCATCGACCTGCCAGCGGGCCCTGGTGTAATCTTCCTTGTCTTTCGCTACGCGATCATCGGCATAGGCCTTCGACGTGTCTGAAGGCAGCTTGCGGAACAGCAGGACGTACTCAGGCGAGCCGACGCCCATCTTGGTACCGTCCTTGCAATTTTCCGTCCATCCCAGCCGGTAGGTTTGGTTGTTCTCCCGAACGACGTCGGTATTGATCGTGATCATCCCCATGTAGGCGAAGCCGTGTGACATGGTGTGAAACATCGTCTTGGCGTGGAACGGATTGACCGTCGGCATTCCCATGCCGGTGACGTTGCCGAACATGATCCGGTCTTTGGTGTGGCAGGCGTATATCCGGCCGGGCTTCAGGATGCGCAGGAGCTCCGGCGTAAGAAAGTCCATTTGCTCAAAGAAATGCGCATCGCTGTCGGTATGGCCGAAGTCGTTATAGCTCGGCGTATATTCATAGTGGTTTGAGAACGGGATTGACGTGACGATCATGTCGACGGAGTTGTCCGCCATGGACTGCGCTTCAGCGACGCAATCATTGTTCGCAACCAGCCAGCCATCGCCCTTCGCCTCGATCCGTTCGACACCGATGGAACGGGTCAGCACATCAGCGGCCGAAAGCTTGTCCAGACCATGGGCCCGGATGATTTCACTCATGTTCTCGACCATGCGATTATGCGCCTCCCACTTGCCCTGCAGAGTCCGCAGCACTTCGCGCTCGCTCTCGGCGTAGATGATGTGAATTTCGACCTGTTCGGTTTGCAGGAACCGGTAAATCCGGTGCAGCGCCTGAATGAAGTCGTTGAACTTGAAGCCGATGCCGAGGAAAATGGCCTTGTGGCAATGGCGCTGGAAGTTGCAGCCGGATCCTGCAATCACCGGCTTTGCGGCGAGATGCTGGAACTTGCCGTCGCTAAAATCGACTATCGACTGTTCGCGCTTGTCGAGATCCTGCGTTCCATAGATTGAGATTGATCCAGGTACCGCCTTCTCAATGGCGCGGCGTTCATCCTCGAGGTCATGCCAGATGATGAAATGATCTGCCGGCGCCGCGGCGAGAATGGATTGCATCGCTGCGATACGAGCCTCGAGCGTGTCGCGCTTCTCCTTCGAAGCTGACACAACACCAATGGCAGTATCCTTGAACAAGGCTGACTGACCGTCGCGATCGATACCGCCGTCAGCGATATCGGACTGCACTTCGTGATAGATGACCTTGAACGGCGGGAGGCTGTAGCCTTCATCGGAATATCCGAGATCGGAAGGTCGTTGCAGGAAGATCGCCCAGGAATTAAGCCAGAGCCAGAATTCCTTTTCCTTGTGCGGATAGAGCGTGAGATTGTTCGCCTGCGTGCTGTCCCGCTGAAAGAACCGGGTCAGCGCCTGACCAGTGTCCATGATGCCAAGGAAGCCAGCATAATGGATCAGTTCCTTGTAGCGGTTCGGGCTTGGTGTTGCCGTCGCAACAAAGCGGTACCGGACGCCATCGAACAGCGTGAGGAAGGTCTGATAGGTTTTTGAGCCGTAGGAGCGAAGCACCGATGCTTCATCGAGAGTGACGGCAATGAAGTCGTTCGGATCGATCTTGCCGTCTCTGACCGTTTCATAGTTGGTCATGTAGAGCCCGGTTTCGCCCGCTTCCGCAATGCTGCGAATGAACTTTATCTCGACACCAAGCATCCGGCCGTCGCGGCGGAACTCTTGCCGTACGCCGAGCGGGAGAACAATCAATCCCCTGCCCTTGGCCTTCTTCGAGACGATGCGCAGCACTTCAATCTGGATTACAGACTTGCCTAGGCCGAACGCAGCGAAGATCGCGCGCTTGCCGCCACGAACCGCCCATTTGACGATGGCCGCCTGATGCGACTTGAGGATCGGATTGACTTCATCATCCGATATCTCGAATCCGGAAACAGGAGCGAGCCGAACCTTGTTCTTGAGGAAATCGACGTAGCTCATACCGGCACCTCACCCATGGACATGAAGCCGAGGACAACGATCCCGATGAGCAGGGAGACGAGAAACAGGGTGACGTACACTTCCCATGGCTTCAGATCGTCGTTCATGCCGCAATTTCCCCGGAAAATAGTCGTTGACACATAGGACCATTGGCCCTATATTGATGGTAACGAAACAAGGAAATTGCGAAATGAACTACCGGCCTCTCACCCCCACAAAAATCACGCTTGAGCTCTTGAACGGGTACATTCAGCTTAGAATTGATGCACCTCAGACCGAAAACGGTTACACCGTCATGGAGTCTGTTCCGTTCAAGACGGGTGACGCACTTCCGTCTATGCGTAAGCAAGCCAGCAAGTACGCGAAACAGTTCAACATCCCTTTTGTTGATACCATTACGCAATGACGCCATCTGAGTTGGAAATTCGTGCGATGGGACTATACGGCCACGATTGGCAATCTCCGTTGGCGCGCCGAGTACGGGTTGATGCCCGGACAATGCGCCGATGGAAGTCGGGAGATCGTGCGATACCCGAGTGGCTTGACGCCATGATGCAGCTTTTGGAGAAATATCCTGCCGAAAAATGATCATGCCGCACCGCCGAACAGATCGAGTTGAGCGGGCGACGAGTGCCAGGCACACGCCGATAGCGGTATGCAAAGGGCTGACCGTGTCAGGATTGTCGCTCATTCGGCAGCCTCGCGATATTCAATGAGGTCAGAACAGTTCGCACCAACAAGCGCAGCGGCCATGGGCGGGGAAACGGAATTGCCGCAACAGCCAATCTGATCACTCTTCGAAAGCGGCTTGCCATTGTAGATTGGGTCAATGATGTAGTTTGGTGGAAAGCCTTGCGCGCCGAACAACTCGCGCGGCGTGAGCATGCGCATTCCTATATCGACGATCGTGTAAAGGTCGCCGCCGATCGTGACAGTGACGACCTCGCGCTCATCCCAGAAACCATGCTCGCGCATAAAGTCGGCTACAGCGTGCGCCCGGGTGATCTGGTCATCGGTCAGCGGTGGCGGTGCGACCTCACCCTCGACGAAGGCAAAGCGATCTTTCATCGTAACGGTGTGTGCCGGTTCGTCGACTCGAGCACCGTCGCCAGTGCCGTAGTATTTCGTCATGAACGGGGTCACGAGCGCCGAATGCCGTCCGCCGGCAAGCACTGTTGGATGAGGTTCGTCCATGTCGCTATCTCGCCGATCTGATCCCTTGAGGCTCATGAGCGATGCTGCGATGACGCCTTGCTGCGATCCGGTCTGTGTGACGGTCGACAACGGCTCATGCATTGCGCGGCCGGGATTAACCCCGCCGTCGCGACGGCTGTCATTGTTGTGCTGCGCCACGAAGGCGGACACGAGGGCAGACTTGCCCCTTGTTGCTATCGTATGTGCTGGCCCTTCAACGGTCTGCGCATCCGATTTGCCATACAACTTTGAAAGATGGGGAACGATTATCGCGTTCTGGTCTTTCTTGCTGGCGGTGATGGTGTGGTGGGGATCTTCGACGGAGCGATTAGACCCGCCGTGTTGTCCGGCTGTGAGAACCGGCGCGATGACAGCGTGGCTTATGCCGCCGCTTGTAACCGTTGCCATAGGATCAGTCAGCGGATACTCGCGGCGACCGCCGCTATATCCGTGCGCCACTGAAATTAACGAAGGCGCGATAACGGACTTTTCACCGCGATGGGCTCCGGTGATCGTATTGAAAGGCTCGTCGACGGATTCGAGCCGTGCGCCGTGGGTGAGGTTGACCAGAAAGGGACGGGCAGCGTCCAGCACGTATCGCTTTAAGCCGCGTGCGGTTCTCGACATCGTCGCTGGCGCAAGCGGGCGGACAGCGCGCAATCCATGCTTTGTCATGATCTGTTCCGAGGTATCGAAGATGGACGGGCAGGGAATCGACCAATCGATAATCTCGGCAGCTGTGCGCCAAGGCAACTTCTTGCCGGAAATGACTTCGGGATCAGTCGGCTTTCCATGAGTAGGATTAGGCCAGACGATCTTTTTGCCGTCGCGACGGGCGATGAGGAAGAACCGCTTTCGGATCGTTGGAGCGCCGAAGTCGCAGGCCCGCAACTCCCGCCATTCGATCTTATAGCCGAGGCTGCGCAGCGCCTTGCACCATTGCTCGAAGGTATGGCCCTTTGCGTCAGGATCCGGCATCAGACCACGATCTGTTTCGATCAGCGGTCCCCATTCGCGGAACTCTTCGACATTCTCGAGGAAGATGACATCCGGCTTGGCACGGCGTCCCCAAAGGACAACGATCCACGCCAGGTCGCGAATGTTGCGCTCGACTGGCTTGCCGCCCTTGGCCTTCGAGAAGTGCTTGCAGTCCGGCGAAAACCAAGCCAGACCGACATGCTTGCCAGCCACATAATCGAGCGGGTCGACCTTGTAGATGTTCTCTGAGAGATGCATCGTTTGCGGATGGTTCGCCTCGTGCATGGCGAGCGCAGCCGGGTTATGGTTGATGGCGATGTCCGGCGAACGGCCAAGCGCCATTTCAATACCGGTGGAAGCACCGCCGCCCCCTGCAAAAGAATCGATGATCAATGGGCGGTTCATGCCGCCACCTCGGCGTCTTGAGCCTGAGGTTCATTGGAATCGACTATCATCTTCGCCAGTTGATAAGGCGTGAGGCTTGACGCTGCGGCTAGATCGACAACCTCGCTGAAATTGATGTTCCGAGTTTCGCCATTCCAAATGGATCGCACTCGGCGACGGCTCCATTCGGGGTTGAGAGCGGCGAGCTTGTGATAAACGGCTTCTAGGTTCTTGGAGACAGACCAGAGACCAGCTTCGAACAGGTTGTTGATTAGTGCCTTCGCCAGATTGGCCTCAACACACCGAACTATGAGTTTGGGCTGACCACCGAAGAACCTGCGCTCGCCAACGTTGTGCGCGAGCTTGGAAATCGTTGCTTCCATCAAGGGGGAATTGGCAAACCACTCGCCCTCGACCTTAGAATCCGAGAACATCGCATGGAAGGCGGCTTCTACGTCTTTCCCGCCATCGCATTGAGCAACCAACTCAATGCCGTCGATAAATGAGGCTGCCAGAGCCGCAAGGCGGCGCTGCACATCTTCCGCGTGGCCAATCTTCACCAGATTGTTTGCCTTGGCGAAATAGACTGTCATTTATGATCCTCCCTGCGTTCCGGTTTCGGCGCTTTTCGCTGTTTTCTTCGCTTCACGAACCTTCGCCAAAAGCTGCGAAGCCTCGCGCTCAAAATCCTCCATATGAGCATCTGGGTGGACCGACCTTTCGAGTTCTAATTCGTGCTGAAGATTTGAAATTTGCTGCTCGCAGAAATGGAGGTATGCCGATCGAATGCGCTGAAATGTGCCGTCATCGACCGTCTTTGCGCGGTGTTTCCTCAGATGATTAAGCGTCCACTTGGAGAGCCGGTACCGGCGCCCCAAACGTTCCATGGCCGGGTACACATCGCCCCAACCACGGCTCTCGACATCAACCATGCGGTTGACGTAGCTACTGGCTATTTCGGCCCTACTCACGACTTCCGGCTCCGATTTCAATTTGACAACGTGATGCTCGTTTTTTGACAACGTCATGCTTGAATTCCTTGGCTAAATTGATCTCATGACGGATCAACCGAGCCAGAAAAACGAACT
Organism: Phyllobacterium chamaecytisi; assembly: GCF_020164455.1. Taxonomy (GTDB): domain Bacteria; phylum Pseudomonadota; class Alphaproteobacteria; order Rhizobiales; family Rhizobiaceae; genus Phyllobacterium; species Phyllobacterium chamaecytisi. Next base: position 476,171 of record NZ_JAIQWW010000001.1, on the reverse strand, counting down.
GAAACAGACTGACGAAGAAGCCAGCAGCAACCAACACGATGGGGATCACGAGGTTGATGACTGGAATTCGATAGGACTTCTCGCCGAGCGCATCCTGTCCCGCGCAAAGGCGAGTAAAGAGGCCACAGAGGATGTCGCACCCTCTGTGGCCGTCACCGCTCAAAGCCGGGAGGACGTGGCGAGCGGCATGGTTATCAAGCTGGACGTCCGCGCTCGCATCCGAAACAGCGGATGCAGCCTGGCGGGACACGACAACGAGAATTTCAGGACAGAAAAGCAGATCAAGTGAGGCAAAAGCCACGACGTTCCGAAGGGAAACTGCGTCCTGAATAACTTGGCAGCACCTACGGGCGGCTGCCAGTTTTTTTACCGCGACGGTCATGCGACCTCGCTTTCAACTGCAATCAGGTCCTCGATCCCGAGATCGAGCATGCGTTTCGCACAGAGGTTTGGACAATGATCTTGATTGAGGTAAGCGAATACACCCCAAGCCGCGAAGGCTCGGTCATCATATGCGAGCGCAGCTTCTTCCGGCGATGCAAAACGGCCAATGAGTTTGGCGTTGATCTGCGCTTTCCAAAGTCGACGCTCCTTGTCAAAGGAAACACCTTTAAAGCCGGAGGCATTCGTCTTGTGAGGTCCGCTGTTTGCAATGTTCTGCGGCCGGGTTGCTTCGCGCAGATTGTATCGGCGATTGTTCAGTCCATTCTTGTCGGCATGGTCGACGAGCCGCTCATCCGTTATGCCCAGGATTACCCGGTGCATGTAGATAGTTTGGCTACCCTCCCGTCTCGAAGCATAAATGAGACCGGACCTATAGCTTGCCTGCCAGATGTACCCTTCAACCAAGTGAAAATCATCAGCGTCAACAACCGCATGGAAGCCGCGTGTGAGCGGGATGCGAACCGTACTCATGCTGCCACCTCTTGCGCCGCTTTGGTGCAGGCATGGCACTGATGCGAGCCGTAACCGGCGCAAGCGCTCGGATGCTGGCAATCAGGCCGGAGGTTGACCGGCTTTTGCAGGAATGCTGGTGGTGTGAATTGGTCGACGGCTTGCTCTTCTTTCGAACCCGTATGATTAACACCGCTTTCGCGGTCCTGACCGACGATGGATGGGAGTCCATCGTATTTTGCGCTCGCGGGAGAAGAGCAGTGTATGCCCGGCTGGCCGTCGTCAGCCGCTGGGGTGTGCGGGTCAGGGGTAGTCTCAGAATTGGTTGCGGAGCTTTCATCCGCGCCAGCATGGCTCACGCTACCGTCTTCCGTTTCCGGGATTGCCTTACGGGCGTTTTCCGCTGGCACGGCATTGGCGGGCAAGCCACCACTAAGCACGTCGCGGTCCATCTCGTTTGCCGTTTCCGGCGAATTGGTTGTGGCACTCTCGCCACCCGTCACGCCCGGATTGATAGCCTGTCCCGCTATCCCCTCGACGTTCGGTTGAGCATCTACAGATGCTGGTCGCGCCGCATTGGACTTATCGCTAGGGCTTTCGCCGGTAGCCGTGCCGCCGCCGTCCTGCGCTGGGACTTGGTGTGCCGTTTCCGGCGAATTTGTTGCGCCGACTTCCACGGCGCTGCTGGCGCGCAATGCGCTGCGATCTACATCGTCGCCTCCTGCGTTGGCAGGGTCCGCTTCCACGTCACTGCTTTGGGCTTCCTGTCCCTCGCCTACATCGCCGAGGATTTCGCCGGTGTCCGGGTCTATGCGCTCTTCACGTGCGATCATGATATCGACGGCTGTGATCAGCGCGGCGCGACCCGCTTCGGTCTGCAAGCCGGTTACGATGGTATGGGCAAGCTTGGGATCGATTTGTCCGTCGAGGGGTCCATTGCCATATTTACGAGCAACGGCATTGGACAGCGCGATGTTCTCAGCGTGTGCCTCTTCCGAAATCAAGCCATCGGCAACCATTTCCGCAGAGAGCGCTATATTATCGTCCATGCTCTCGGACATGCGCTGCTTACGCCGAGCTTCCCGATCAACCGGAAATTCTCGTGTGTTTTCTACGTGTGTGCGCGGCGCACGGGAACGCTGATTGATCTCGTCGAAGATTTCATCGATGAGGGCGTCCTTTTCCTCGACTTCGATTTCGTTCTTCTGGACGGCGCGACGGCGGCGGATAGCTGCCTTGACGGCGACGATCTCTTTGCGAACGTTCTCTTTCAGCACACCAGCTGCGAAGAGTTGATCGCGGTAAGCGTCGAAGCAATCCTTCTTGCTGTCATTGAGATCAGCGATGGACTGGTCGTATGTGTCGATCTCATCAGCGAGGCTTTTACGCGTGATCATCTATGCGGCCTCCATCTTTATCGCGGGGCCGTTCCGTCGAAGTTCATCGACCTTGGCAAGCGTCAGGTCATTGAGGGCGAACCACTCTCCGACAACGCGCCAGTCGTGAAAGACAGCGTGGTACCAACCCTCCAGAGGGAACATTCCAGGGAAATCGAAAAGAAGCTCAGCTTCCTCTCCCTTGATCTTCGAAAGATCGCGCAGCCGCTTTTCGACATTCTTGGAAATGCCAATCTTGATCAGTCCGGACTTTGGGAAGGCTGCGAAATAGACGCGCCATCCTTGGCGCCTTTGCCATTCCTGCCGAACCATCAGACCGACATAATTTTTTTGATCGCCGGAAAGGCCTGCGTAGGCAGCCTTCACTTCTTGCCGCGTCGCGCCCTCTTCCTTGAGGCGAAGGATACGATCGATAAATGCTTTGACTTCCGCCTCGGCACTCATGCTGCTTCACCAGCGGAAACGCGTTCCTGCTCATCGATCCAGTCAATGACCTTCTGGTATGTGACGATGGTGAAGTTCCCACCGTTCCTCACATGGTCCAGAAACTTGCTATCGCTGACAGCTTGCTGGGAAACAAACGAAAGCTTACGGTCTATCGTGTCGGCGTACGCCTGGGCGCGTTGCAACAGGTATGACCGGATGTCTTCTTTGGTGATTTCAGTGCTCGTGCTCATGCCCGGCACTATCGGGAAATTTCCCAAATGTGTCAACCACAAACTTCGGGATCATTCCCGATGGACGTGATTTTTCCCAAAAGTATGATAGATGCCATGGATTCGTCATTGCAAAAAAGAGTGCGGCAACGCATGGACCACCTTGGCCTCAACGCTCTACAAGCTGCTAAAGCTGCCGGGTTGGGCGCCAGTTTCGTTCGTGATATACTCAGAGGGAAAACTAAAAGTCCGAGCGCTGAAAATCTCGCAAAGCTAGCTGAAGCATTAAAGACCTCAACCGAATTTCTGTTGGGGGCGAACGATGATAATGTTGAGACTGTCGAGATCCCGGTTGTAGGACTTCCCGTCATATCCGAAATTAACGCTGGTACCTGGTTGGAAGTAACTGTGTTTGAAGGTGAACAAGAACCGCATCATATCCCCGTCGCGAGAGACCCGAGATTTCCGAGAGCTAGACAATATGCATTACTAGTCCGCGGGGACTCTATGGATCTCGAATACCCAGACGGAACCTACGTTACGTGCGTTGATTACTGGGATGCTGGCGTTGAAATAGCGAGTGGCATGCGTGTCCACGTCGAGCGTCGTATGGGCGGGGGTCAGTTCGTTGAGATCACCGTAAAGGCTATCGAGCGCACCGGAGAGCAATTCTTTCTGGTACCGAAGAGCTCCAACGACAAATGGCAGCCTATCCCGATCGACGGAGACGAGACCACTGAAGTCATCATCAAGGGTGTGGTAACAGGCGGCTATCGCCCTACCCCAATCCCTGGAAAGTGAACTTAGAGCTCGACTAATACATTTGATCTAAGATCGGCAAAGCCCTAAACCAACGGGTTTGGATACGTAGCTAGAACGTATCCAATTTTCCCGGCAGTCGGATGCTGTATTCATTTCCCGCGTGTTTACTTCGCTTCACCCTCATTAACCCAAGGCGCTCCAGCCGTAGGGTAGCGTCAGTCACAGTCTTGGTGCTGACATGCAAAGTTCGGGCTAATTTCTCCACCGTCCATTGTGTAGTGGGGTTTTTACTTGTCATACGCAGTGCTATGAAGATTCCGATGCGTGCCGTGGCATGGCTCAACATATGGTGCTGATTAACATAATCAATCCATAGGTCACGCGACCGCAGAAAAGCGCTTCGCCGTCCATTACCATTGACACCATCACCCTCATCCATTCCTTAATTGTACGGGATTGTTCCCGAAGTCACAATATCAATTTCGGGTTTTTTCCCAAATCCGTGTTGACTTCGGGAAATTTCCCGCTAATGTGATCGACATAGAGCCAATCAACGGCTTGGAGATCACACGATGAACATCATCAACCACGAGTTCAGGACGCCAGACGAAGTTGCAGCCGAAACCGGCTTCATCATCGAGAGCATCGGTGACGCGCTGCGCAACTATCCTGACACCAATTCAAAGCGGTACGCATGCAAAGCAGCCGCTGAAGGCAAGCCTTCGTTTTGGGTACGGACGAGCTACAGCAACACCGCATCGGCCCTCTTCACAGACCATGCCAACCTGACCGGCGATCTGGAAACGGCAGTCGCTCTGGCAAAGCTGCCGCGCGATTGCTGGACCGTCTATCAGCAGCTCGAAGCGCTGATCCCTCTCAACCGTAAAGCCGCTGAACAGATGGTCGAGCAGTACGCTCTGCTTGGTCACATGCGCGACGTAGGCGAGCTTCTGGCTCGTGAGACGCACATCATCTGCAATGGCTTCAAGTCGAGGGCAATCTGATGAGCGCTAAGACACCGTACAACCACGGCGGCAGGTTTATGCACGCTGGCACATGCGCCGAAGAGGCCTTCGAGGTTTCGTGCAAGAAGTTCGATGAGATGAAGGCTGCCTATCGCGGCTTCGACCTCAGCAAGCCCGGTGATGCTAACAGGTTCAACGATTACGTTCGCGAGCTCAAGGGCTTCGTCGGCAATCTCGAAACATTCCTTGAGCATTCAGGTTCTGCGACTGGCGGTGCAGCATGAGCTTCCTCGTAGCCGTTGTCGCCCTGCTTGGCTTCACCACTGTCGTTCTCGGCAGCATTGGAAGCGCGCTCAAGACACGTGAAGCAGCGCTCGGGCAGGTGGATCAATGAGCCAGCGCGCATACACGATCGAGAGCGATCTATTGCCGATCGTCGAAGGCAAGGTTCCCCTCCCCAATACCGAGGAAGCCGAACCTCTCATGTTCCTGAACAACCTCGCCTCTGGCGGACACAGCATGACCCCGAAATGGGGATGGGCTCTCCGTAATGAGGGCCGGGATGCTGGACGTAAGCAATGGACGCAGTTCTTCCTGAGCCCCGTTTCTATGGGCGGTCAGGGAACCTTCGACGGCACCGGGTACGCGGTCATTTATGGCGGCAGCCGGTACGACCAGGATGCCAAGAAGAGCATTCCGACACCAATCGTTCTTCGGTTTGCGATCTGCAAACACGAAAAGGTTGACGCTCCCGGCGCGAACCACGGTCGCGGCTGGCATCCCGGTTCCTGCAAACATTGCGGTCTCAACATGACCGTCGACAGCGGAGATTGATCCCATGACCAAATTTAGAAAAGGCGATGTCGTGCTTGTCCAAGCAGTGGTCGCAAGTGATTACCACGGTGCGGATGCCGTCAAAATAGACATCCCCAGATTTGGCGAAACCTATGCGCCACTGGGCAATGTGAAAATGCTCCATCCTCGCATCGAGGTTGGTGACACGGTGTGGGCTGATAGTGGCACCGGTACAGCCACGGTGCTTGCCATAGAAGACGATCATGCGTGGGTGTCGTTTGGCGACGGGAATTACGCGACGTGGTGGATCAGCAAGGTTGTCCGCGTTGATCCGGATCCGGTCAAAGTCGAAGAACTGCCGGTCGATCCCGAAGAACTGGCGGTGGCATCATGAACCGCGCCCTTCTCACCGGAGTGACGCTCGGCGTCATCCTCTCATCCATGTTCCTGTCCGGCTGTGCAAACGGCTTCGTATACGAAACCGCCTCCCTGATGGATGCGAACGATAAGTGTATGGAACAGCACGTCTGGTCGACTACCGGCCAAGGATACGGCGTTCAAATCGAAAATTGCATGACGGTCGGCTGGTACGCCGAGCGCCGTGTTCTGGACGCGAAGGCAGGTGCGAAATGAGCACCGCTGAAAAGAATCTTTCGATCGCCCTCGCCATCCTGGCCATCCGTCACCAGCCATCACGGGTCGAAGGCAAGCGTGACTGGTTCGCCAAGAACGGCGACTACATCGGCACATACGATGCTTATGAAGGCTGGATGATGGTCCGCAGGATCACTCTCCGCATCATGGCTGACGAGGTTGCGGCATGAGACGCCTTTATCTCGATCTTGACGGCGTCATGGCTGATTTCGACAAGCACTTCCCGGCGACCTTCAATTTGGATCATCGCAGTCTCGCTGATGATGACATGTGGTCGACCATCAACGCGCATCCCTCGTACTTCTTGGATATGCCGCTCTGCGAAGGTGCTTATGACTTCTTCCGCCAAGTGTTTTGGATGCGGCCGATCATTCTCACTGCATGTCCAAAGTCGAACTATCAGCATGTCGCCAAACAGAAGCGTGCATGGGTACGAAGGCACCTGTCAGGTGATGTTTTGGTCCTGCCAGTCATGGGCGGAACGAACAAGCCGCTGTTCATGCACGCGCCTGGCGACATCCTCATCGATGACTTCGAACGCAACACCAAGGCATGGGTCAAGGAAGGCGGCACAGCCATCCTCCACCACGACTTTGAACAGACACATAGCGATCTCCGGCACGTATTAGACGGTGACCCATCGTGACCGCCGCTCAGATCTGCATCGCCTCCGATCTCGCCATCATCGAGCGGCTTTCCCGCGAAGATGCGCTCGGACACATCGAAAAACGACTGCTTAACGAGCCGGATGACCGCGTTCGCGCTGCACTCAAGCATGTCTACCACACAGTTTTTGAACGGAAGGAAGTAGCGTAATGACTGATCCCTACGCATGGTATTTCAAAGCATTGGAACTCGTTGGTGATTGCGGCGAGCTTTCCCGCGAGCATATGAAAACTCTCGGCGTTTCGGAGGCTGATCCCAAGTCCGGTTTCTTCCGCCGCCGCTCCTCCAAGGATGGACCGTGGCAGACAGTCGCCATCTGGATCGATCCGAAGGGCAAACTCATTTGCCTCGTTGATGGCAAGCTCACGGAAGCAGATACCGTCTGGACGTATGCTTGCCGCAATCCGATCTCGGAAGAGACCTACCAGGCAGTGCGCACCGGCAAACCATGGCCGCGCGAACCGGAGCCAACGCAGGTTCTGACTAATGTGCCTTCCGATCCGTTCGAGGCGTTGAAAGCAGAGTTCGAGAGCGACAAGGAAATCGCGGAGAACTTTCTCAAGACCCCTATCACCACGCGGGAGCAAGCTGACAAGGCCGCCGTCTGGGCAAAGCGCCTTACTGCCATCGGCACCAAAGCGACTAGCCTGCACAAGGTCGACAAGCAGCCGAGCCTCGACGAAGGCCGTCGTGTCGATGAGAAGTGGCGGGATCTGAAGGAGGAGCCGAAACTCCTGTCCACAAGGATCAAGCGCGCCTCGGACGCCTATCTTAACGAGCAGGATCGCCTGGAACAGGAACGCCAACGCAAGGCACGCGAGGAAGCCGACAGGGCCAGGCGCGACGCTGATGAGGCTGCGCGCGCTGCGCAAAACATCTCTTCCAACCCGAATGATCCGGTCGACGAGGCTGCAAAGGCTGATGCCGAACGTCTGGCCAAGCTTGCCGCCGAGGCGGACAAGGAAGCGCAGGCTCGCAACGTCACGGCCGGTCGTACCGGTTCCAAATTGGCGCTGCGCACGTTCGTTTCCGCTCGTATCGCCGATTACGACAAGGCGCTGATTGCCTTGAAGGATCACCCTGAAATGAAGGCCCTTGTCGAGCAGCTTGCCAACCGCGCCATCCGCGCAGGTCATGAACTCGACGGTGTCGAGCGCTTCGAAGAAAAGAGGGCGGCATGAGCGACGCCCTCGCACATCGCACGATCGTCGCCGTCAAATTCGGCTTTAGCCCGAACTTGTACGACTTCTTCTCCGACATTCCCGTTGAGGTCGGACAGAAGGTTTACGTCGCAACCAGCCGTGGCGAAACCAAAGCCACCATCGTTGAGATCAAGACCGAATCCGACCGCGCCGAACGGTTCGTCCTTCGCTTTGTCTCAGAGGACGTGCGCACCGACGATCAGCGAGCGACAAAACATCCCAACGGCTTTCCAGTCTTCTCACGCGACGGGACAATGCTCGACGAGCATGGCAACCGCTCAATCTTCGACGACGTCGATCAGTAGGAGTTTCACCGAAATGAATGCCGAAAAAACCGACGATCAGATCGCAAAGGAAAAGGCCGCTGTTGCTGCCATGAAGAGCGCAGCGGCGAATATGCAGAGTGCAATTTCGCGCATCAATACCTTGGAGCAGTCGCTGAAAAGTGTCGATTGGCACCTTCAGCAACTGCGCGGCACCCTCGGTGAGGGCCTGTACGCTCACATCTATCCCATCAAGGGAAACGAAAAATCCGTCATCAGTCTTCGGAAATTCATCGACGACTTGAAGGCGTCAATCGCAGAGGTCATGCCATGAACGCCGTTACACAAATGCCAGACAGCAGACCGCCAGCATTGATGGTTGGCGGATCCGTGAACGCGATCGTTCCTCAGTCAATTGAGGAAATCTGGCGCGTGTCGACAATGGTCGTATCGGCCGGTTTGGCACCGAAGGCTCTCGTCGGCAAAAAGACGGGCAATGATGCGGTCAGCGCTGTTGCTATCGCCATCATGGCCGGCGCCGAGCTTGGCTTGCCTCCCATGGTTGCTTTGCGCAGCTTCACCGTCATCGGCGGGAAACCTGCGCTTTATGGCGATGGCATCATCAATGTCGCGCGACGCTCGAAGAAAGCTGCTTATATCCGCACCGGATATGACGAAGCGAGAGGCGTCGGCTGGTGTGAGGCCAAGCGTGCCGATACCGGCGAACAGAAGCGGGTAGAGTTCTCGATCGCCGACGCAAAGCGCGCTGGCCTTTGGGATGAGCGCCCCTTCGTCAAAAAGCAGGACTGGAACACGAAGCAGTGGAGTGATGTGCCGAACGAGGCGCCATGGTTTCGCTATCCGCAGCGCATGCAGCAATGGCGCGCCGCTGGCTACTGCTTGCGAGAGCTCTTTGCCGACGTCCTCGGCGGTATCACAGACGAATATGAAGCCCGCGAGATCGCTGGCGAGATTTTCGAGCCGGAACAGGCCGCGACGTCGTTAATCCCGCCCTCGCCGACGAAGCCGAGCGGTATCGATCCTATCCCTGACAACGGCTTCGACAATGATCACGGCGATGATGAAGGCGAAACCGAGATCGAAGAAGCTCAAATCGCAACCGATGATGATCAGCAGACGATGGACCTCACACCACCGTCACCATCGAAACAACAGCCTGCCAAGCAGGATTTCACCAATCCGGACGATGTTCTGAAGGATGCTGAGACCCGCTTTGCGTGCGTCCGGGACGAAGGCGATTGGGAAGAGCTTCGTTGCGAGTTTGCTCACCTGCAGGAGACGTTCTTCCCGCCCGATTGGGAAAGCCTCGTTGACATCATGCAACGCGCCTACGAGCGCGTGACGGCTTAGCAACCAGACAAGGGGCGCGAATGCCCCGGAAAGGTTTAGGACAATGACAGAACGCCCAAAAGTAAATGATGAGATGCGCCTCGCCGCAGCTGCCGTGATAGCCGCGCGCCTCGTGAAGGCCGGTCACATCGAAGCTAACGCGGTCGATCAACATGCCAACGATCTTGCGCAGTACGGCGGGGATTCTGCGGACGGTTACGAGTTGGCCAAGGATCTCGATCGCCGCGCGCACTGGGACTGCAATCTCGATATGGCATCAATTCTCGACGGCTATTCCTACGAGATCAGCATCGAAGTGGAAAAAGCACAGAAGGCTTGGGCTGTTGAGAACAATATCCAGCCACCATTGCCGATCGGCGCCCGCGTCTCGATCAAGACCTTTAAAGGCGACGCGCAAGGCACCATTGATGGTGTCTATGAGTATGGACCGGCCAAGTACACTGTAAAGCTCGATGGCGAGACAGGTTCGACCCGGCGCATCGTCAATTTCGAAGATGCCAAAGCGCTGGAGACAGCCCCATGAACATCCCTCCGATCTCATTCCAGTATGAAGGCGACGGCGCGTTCCGCCCGTCCAGCCATTTCAACAAGACCATGGCTGATAAACACTTCGTTGTCGGCGAGCATTACAAGCTGGTCGAGCATCGCGAACGTTCCGATGTTTCGCATAATCACTACTTTGCTTCGGTCAAGAACGGTTTCGATAACCTGCACGACTCCATGCTCGGCGAGTATCCGACGGTCGAACACCTGCGCAAAAAGGCGCTGATCCGCACCGGGTTTCGTGACGAGCGCTCGATTGTCTGCGCCAACAAAAAGGAAGCCGAGCGCGTAGCCGCTTTCATCCGCCCCCTGCATGATTATTGCGTGGTCGTTCCGCTCAACTGTGTTGTTCATGTCATGACGGCGAAGAGCCAGTCGATGAAGGCCATGGGCGCCGCGGAGTTTCAGAAGTCCAAGGAAGCCGTTCTCAACTTCATCGATGACCTTCTGGGTGTCGAGCGTGGCGCTACGGCCAGAAGCGAGGCAGCATGAGCGCGCTCAAAGCCTTTGCCGTAACCGAAACCGATGACAACACGGGCGGGATCGTCTTTGCCAGGCATGCCGTGACAGCGCGCCGACATGGTGCAAACGAATATGCCGGTGGCGAATTCGCCTACGTCTCGTGTCGTCGGGCGCCATGGGCCGACAGATTCGCCGAGAACCAAGACCCCACGATTTCCGTGATGATCGCACATGGCTGGCACTTCGAATGCCAAGGCTGTGGCGCAAAGATCGATGAGGATTGGCTCGACGAAGAAGGCTTGCCCGTCGAGGGTGTGATCGGAACTCAGGCCACCTCGGTTTATTGTTGCGCGCGCTGCAAATGGAAATCGATGAAACGCGCAGCGAAGCGGAAGGAACAGGAGCAGCTTGCCATCGGGGCCTATAAGGCCGTCGTGTTGAAGCGCTTCCCGGATGCTGAGTTCTGCGACAACGAGCCAGACAAATACCGCGGCCACCACCACGCCTATGTCACGATGGACAAGGGCGCCTGGCATTGGGGGCAAGTAGTCATCTCTTTCAAATTCCCCGGCATGCAGATCGCGCCTGCTCATTACAGCAGGAACGAACCGATGCACCAGTGGCGCAGTCCATTCATAGGGCCGGTCAAGCCCGAATACACGTGCTGCAACGGTGATCGCGAAGCCTTCGAAGCCTGGGCCAATCAAACGAGGATCTCAGCATGAACGACGATATTCAGATTATCCTTACGCCAGAACAAGCAGAAGCTCTGCTGCCGGAAGGCGACACCATGCACAGCATGTCAGGCGGCGGCTTTGTCGTTATCGGCTGCGACCACTCGCGAGAGAACACCATCAAAGCCTTTCGTGCTGCCTTGCAAATCGAAATCGGCGGCCCTGCGTGCAAGTCCATGAAACATCCCATTGTCGTTTGGGATCGAAACGACCACTGCGTGTTCTACCAGGCCGACATGGAAAAGGTGGAAGAATTTGAGGCTGCTTTCGTTCCGGTGACAGCATGACCTCCGCCCTCTACGCCCCGAGCCATGTCCGCCGGTCCAAAGCCCGCCTTGCCGAGTTCATCGAAAAGCAGGCGGCCAAGCACGAACAGCTCCGGCTTGATGCGATGCGCGAGCCAGCTTTGGCGCGCTATCTAGATCGCGTTCTCTCCGCTGAAAATTGGGAAGCAAACTGATGGCCGAGAACACAGCAATCTCTTGGGCTACCCATACCTTCAATCCGTGGATGGGTTGCACCAAAGTCTCACCGGCTTGCGATGGCTGCTACGCCGAAGCCTTGATGGATAAGCGCTATGGCAAGGTCCGATGGGGACCTCACGGCGAACGGGTCAGGACTGCGCCGGCAAACTGGAAGCAGCCGCTGAAATGGAACCGGCAAGCCGAGACCGATGGAACTCGGCCATTCGTGTTCTGCGCCTCCCTGGCTGATGTGTTCGACAATCAGGTGCCGCCGGAATGGCGCCGCGATCTGTTCGACCTGATCCGCGCAACACCAAACCTTGTCTGGTTGCTGCTTACCAAGCGCCCACAGAACATCGTCAAGATGGTGAAGATCGTAGGTTTCATGCCATCCAACATCGCTTTCGGAACCTCGATCGAGGATAGGCAGCGCGTCGAAACGAACCTGCCTCATATGGTCGTTGCCGCGGGCCTCCGTCCTCTATTCCTTTTCGCCAGTTGCGAACCACTACTTGGGGATCTCGGCGACCTGTCGCCATGGATGACCGGCGATCCCTATCCGCAGCGGCTTTCCGAAGGCGAACACTATGAGGCGAGCGGGCTGAAGATCGGCGCCGATGGATGGCCAAAATTACCCGCCATCGGATGGTGGATCAGCGGCGGAGAAACCGACCAGGGAGGACACAAGGCACGTCCTACGCATCCCGACTGGCTGCGCTCTATCCGGGATCAGAGCCTCGCTCATGGTCTCGCCTATCACCACAAACAGAACGGTGAATGGGCACCGCAGCTTGGCGCCGTCGATCTGCCCGATAATCCGGAGATTAGCCGATATCAGTGGGCCGAATGGGATGGTGAAGAGTGGCAGTATTGGGATCGCCCAATGTGGTGCGACGATCTTGATCCTGATCACAGCATGATCCGCGCCGGCAAGAAACTCTCCGGCCGTTTGCTCGACGGTGTTACCCACGATGCATTTCCGGAGGTGAACCATGGCTGATACTGAAAAGCCGAAATTCGGGTTTGCCGGTTTCCGATCCGATATTTTATGGATGCTCCAACCAATCGTTCAGCATTCTCGGCGTCCGGAAAATGAACGATACTTTGACACCATAGTCGTCGAGCCATGCGCCGAAGGCGGCGCTATCGTGGCGGCAGTCAGCGCTCACGCTATGGCAGTGTTTCGCGATCCGGACGGCACCTGCAGCGCCCCTATGACGCTTGGCATACCGGACGACATGTTCAAGGCCTGCCAACCTCCAGAACCCATTCATATGGGGTATTGCGGCGGGCAATACTTTTGCCCGCTTCCAGAATGGGCGCAGCCAAGCATAGTCTATGCGTATTCTGTTGGAGCTCACGTGGTGCCGAAAATGCGCCACCCCGATTGGGCAGAAGAGGATGATGAATTCCACCCTGCGCTCTACAGCACGATGGAATGCGGCAAATCCTACCATATCGGCCGCGATTACAAATGGACGGACGGCACTCCCGTAAATTGGAGAGGTCCGCTCGAAAGGGCGCTGGCCAGCCCGCTTCAAACATCGGGCTTCAGCATCGTCCATCCGGATGTTCAGGCACTGTTTACCCGCATTCCAAATCGGATAGCAGAAGTACGGCAAAAAGCTGCATCGGTTTTTCACCGCCACAGTCAATCGGCTACCGGCGAACCACTGCCGACGATTGTTACTGTCGATGATTATCCGGACTTTGTCGGCGTCTACATGACGCAGAATCCGTTGCCGTATCAGCCGCCCGCATTGTGGTTTCAAAAGCGCGTTGGCGAACGCATCGGAGGTATCCAATGACCGACCGTCCTACCCTGTTCAGCGCTCCTATGGTTCGCGCACTGCTTGACGGCCGCAAGTTCCAGACGCGCCGGATTATCAAAGCCCCGAAATGGTCGACTGGCGTCCTAGACATGGAGCTTGGCGACGACGGTATCTATGCCATCGCCTCCAACACCGGTTGCTTGGCAAAGGTTCCAGTTCGCTTTGAGATTGGCGACCGGCTCTGGGTGAAAGAGACCCACGCGCTGGTTGGTGACAATGAAGACGATATCCATGCCTGCCCCGATCTTCGCAGACATGTCTATTACCGCGCGGATAGCGTCCAACCGGAAGCCCTACGCTGGCGGCCATCGTTGTTCATGCGCCGAATTGTGTCACGCCTTACTCTGATCGTTACCGATGTTCGCATAGAGCGTCTGCAGGATTGCAGCGAAGCCGATGCTTTGGCAGAAGGCATTGCGTGCGAGAACGTCATCATAGGCGCGCATTGTGCCGGCGGAGTTCACGTCGAAGAGACCGCCCATCGGTACTTTTACGACGGCTGCGACGACGAAGGTTTTAAGACGGCATCCGACGCCTATTTCGCCCTTTGGGGCAACATTAACGGCGCTAGTGCTGCTGACGCTAACCCGTGGGTTGTCGCTGTCTCCTTCGACGTCATCAAGCAGAACATCGACGAGGTGGCGGCATGACGGGCTTGCCAGGTTATGACGAATGGAAGCTCGCGAGCCCAGATGATGATCGCGAGATCGATGAATACTGTTCAAACTGCGCTGGCGAAGGTGTCATCTACTGCTGCTTAGACGAGATTGGCTGCGTCGATCCCGAGGGCGGCTGTGATCTATGCGAGCGGGTTTGTGATTGGTGCAAAGGCGAGCCGGTCAAGGCAGAACCGGATCCTGACCATCTCCGCGACATCCGGAACGAAGATCGCGAGTTCTTCGATCGCATGGAAGGGAAAGAGTGATGGAAGCCGTCAAATACTACCATGGCGGCTTCGGTGGGTTGCGTGTGGGACAACACGTCTTGCCGCCGGAGAAAACCGGAGCTCCTTCGACTGCATCCTATGGCGCTGGCGCGGTTTGCCGACGGGATCGCGTCTACGTCACCACGAACATGGAAGCTGCATTCATCTGCGCCTGCCTGCACACTGACATCCGTGGCAGAGTTTACGAGGTCGAGCCAATAGGTGCAGTTGTCCCGGATCCTGACGGCGTCGGCAATCATTCATTCGAGTGCGAGAAAGCCAAGATCGTTCGCGTCTTCAAGGTGGGCGGCAAGCTGATCAAGACCGTTCGCAAACAAGCGAGGGCCGCAGCATGAACAATCCGAGCGTCAACCGGTACCTCCACGATAAGAGCATAGACCATATCGATCATGCATTAGGTCGACCCATCTTCCCTCTTCTCGAATCGCACCGGAATTATTTCGCCACAAGCTCGGGAACAAAGCAGGCCGAGTTCAGCGCCTCCCCCAATTGGGAAAAGCTCGGCCAGCGTGACGACATGGCATATTTCGCCGTGACCGAAACCGGACGTTGGGCTTTGTCCGACTATCTGGCGAAGCAAGAACAACCTTGGAAGGCGTTCGTTGTTGAGTTCGATGGTTACACCCGCATCGTGCCAGCGAAGTCCAGATCAGCAGCGCGGTATAGCTACTACCTCGAAGTTTCGGATTGCTGGAGCGAACTCAAGTTCGGCGATTTTATGAAGCGCTCAAAAGTGAGGGCTGCATAATGGCCCGGCGCGAGTTCACAAAGACCGTCTATGCCCAGATCGTGAAGCGGGCAATGCATCCGGTTCACGGCGTCTTCTGTGAAGGCTGCGGGCTGATCCTCGGCAAGAAGCCGTATCACGTCGACCACATCAAGCCGGATGGCCTTGAGATCGAGAAGAGCCGCAAGCTGACGGCCGACGATGGTCAGCTGCTCGGTGTCGAATGCTGCCACAAATCGAAAACAAAAATCGATGTCGCTGTTATCGCAAAGGCTAAAAGCCGCGAGGAAAAGCACCTCGGTATGAAACGGGCGAAAGGCCAGATCAAGTCACCTGGCTTTCGCAAGGCCGAGAAGGTGCACGCGCCGAGTTCCAAATCCTTGCCGCCGCGCAAACTGTTCAGGAGCATCCAGCCATGAAAGATACCCGAATCCCCTATGGGGCCCGCTGCACATGGTGGGACGGCATTGACAAAGTAGGAAACCGAGACGGCCTTCCGTGCTGCCCGCATTGCCGGAATATGCTGTTCGAAATGCCAGATGAAAAGAAATGGTTTGAAGGCGTCGATAGATACGAGGCCGCCGGCAACCCCGGCTATCGGGCCATTATCGAATGGGCGCGTGGCAAATGCTTTCCCAACTTGGAAGCGCTCAAAGCCGCCTACGCCGGGAGGATTCTGCAATGAACACACCAATAGAACCATCCACAGGATGGGAAGCATTCGGCAAGAATATTTGTCGAATTGCCTTCGAAGGTCACGACGCTGACGGCGGCACGATCCAAGAACTAGGCTTGAAGCATGGCGTTCTGGTCGAGGAACGGTTCGACCGTGCGAAGCATAAAGACATTGTTTGCGGCGAATACTTCGAAGATGGCATGACCGTCTATGTCTTCGCAGCCCTTTCCCCGTCCACAGTAGGGACGGTGAGCGACAAGTTTGCGACGTTCAGGACGGGCTTTTGTCTCCAAGAAAGCGGGGATGGGAAACACCGGATTACTATCAGCTATCCAACGATGGGCGACATGCACAAAGCATTCGATGAACTCGCCACCGCCCTTTTGCCCGCAGAGATGGTCATCGAGCAGGCCGACACACTTGATGGTCGCGTTTCTCAAACAGTTCGCGCTCCTAACGGTGTTGAGTACCAGCGTATTGTTTCGGCAGACGAAGCCTATGAAGCACCCACTGAGGCGACTTTCCAGCAGCGAGTCCAGCCCTGGATGATGGCATGCTTCGGTCAAGAAATCAGCGACGATCAACTGGAGCGCGGCGACCGTCTGGCAGAAGAACTATTCGAGCTTTTGCAGTCAGTTGGATATCCGCGCGAGCGCCTTAGCTTCCTGGAGGAATACACATATTCCCGTCCAAAGGGTGAACCATCACAAGAGGTAGGCGGCGTAATGGTTACGCTTGCAGCCTTCTGCCTCGCTCACGGCCTCGATATGCATGAGGCTGGCGAAACCGAACTCACTCGCATCTGGACCAAGGTGGAGAAGATTCGTGCAAAGCAGGCGGCAAAGCCTAAGCACTCTCCTTTGCCTGAATACGTGCCCCAAGTAACTGCCGCGAGAGAGTCGGGGTTACTCTCGCGGCTTGTGAAATGGGACAAAGATTTTCCCGTTAACAGCTACAACGGATACGCTGGCCTCAAAGAACTCGACAAGATCATTGCTGATGCCCGCGCGCTTCTCAAGGATGAAGAGCTATGAGCCAGATCGAGAAAGCGCTTCGTGATGCTTGGGTCAGCTTTTGTGACGCTAACCCCGACGATTTGACTTCACCAGAAGATTTGCCAGACCACGCCCTGATGACGTACGAGCAGTTTGTAGAATACGCCCTCTCCGCAGTTTCCCCAATGGTGCCAACCGAGGAGCCTACCATGGAAACTTTGGGCCTTTTCGGTCATCACCCTGATCCTGCCAACGACTTCTGCATTGAGGTCGAGGCCATCGAAGGACTGCACTTCAACGCTTTGCACGGCATATCAAAGCCGGGGACCACGCCGCCAACAATGGCCGAAGTTCAGGATCGCATTTCTCGCGCCATGGAATTCAGGGTTGGTGGTGATGAGATTGCAGTCAAAGCCAAGGCCAAACTCCGCGCCCTTACCCCCATAGCACCTGCTGAGGTGGAAGATGGTCGGATAGACTGGCCGTGGGTTCTTCGGTCACGTGCTGATGCAGCTTACCTGAAAGATACAGAGGGCACAGTCAAGCTATTGCGCACGGTTGCCGATTACATCGAAACTTCCAAATCCGCTGGCGCGGCAGCCCCCGCTGAGGTGGCGGTGGCAGATTGGCGCGTCGATCCAGCGCTAGATGATCGCTGGAATGCTGGCGTAGATTTTGTGATGGAACAGCTCTGCAAGGTTCTCAACGTGGACCCGCGGATCATCACCTGGGACGCCGCAACCGAGACCTTGGACGGCGACGTGCAATCCGTTCTCTGCAACATCTTGCGCAAGCACTTCGGCGACGAATGGGGGCCAACTCCAGCACAAGGAGCAACCGAGCCATTGAGTGTGCTGGAGCTTCTTCCTACTCATATCATCCTGCTAAAGCGCGGCACTGCTTCTAGATGGATTGGGCTTTCCGATCACGCCAGCACGCGCATAACTGAGCTTGCTGCGCTCCGTGACCTGGGGAGGGCCGGATTTGCCCGTCCTACAGAGGATGAACTTCCCTCAGATGGCCCTCCCACCCCAACGCCGTGGGAGATCACAGATGCTGGACGCGCAGCCCTCACCGCAGCCCTGAAGGTGCAATCATGACAAATCCAATAGATCTATTCGAGATCTGTGACCATTGGGGCGCGGCCGAATGGTTTGACCGGATGGCTAAGGCTATTCGAGAGCATGACAAGGCCGTTGCCGCTGGTCTCTATGTGAGGGCTGAGACGTACCGAAATATAGCTGCATCCAGCGG
Source organism: Phyllobacterium chamaecytisi (assembly GCF_020164455.1). Classification (GTDB taxonomy): domain Bacteria; phylum Pseudomonadota; class Alphaproteobacteria; order Rhizobiales; family Rhizobiaceae; genus Phyllobacterium; species Phyllobacterium chamaecytisi. The sequence goes on along the minus strand of NZ_JAIQWW010000001.1, from coordinate 457,913 downwards.
GCTAAATCTGGTGCGCGATTATGAACAGCAGATACGCGCCGCCCTCAAACCGGTAGGCCAGCCCACACCAGTAATCATTGTTGGCGACGGCATAGACGGTTGGCGATATGCAGGGCCGGGCGATGTGGCTGTTGTTGCCCACAACGACACGATACGGGTTTTTGTTGAGTATTTCGATGCTGTCGAGGCATTCAATGGCGATGGAGACTTCGACAAAAAGGTCGAACGAGTGAACGCGGCCAAGAAAGCCGCACAAGCTCTCCGCGCCCTTCTCAAGGAAGGGGAAGCCCAAAATGGATAAGGCGAAGACCATCCGTCAAATGTCGGTTATGTCCGAGATGCACGCGGGAACGTACGTCGGTGACCTGTTCGCAGAAGCCGTCGCCCTCCTCTCCACCCTCAAACCGGAAGGCGAGCAGATAAGCGGGGAGTTAGTGGAGCGCCGGTGGGTGTTTAAGGACGGCAAGCGTTCCTACAACAAGGTGCAGCCCGTTCAGGAATATCCGACGCCTTGCGCAGATTGTGACGGACAAGGTGAACGGCTGGAGGGGGGTACAGTTGAATATCCCAATCAGATCATCTGCGATGCATGCAACGGTTCCGGCAAGGTACTGAAACCATACCAAATGCGCGCCGATGAATGGCAGACAGACACATGCGATGAATGCAAATCGACCAAAACACTTCAGATCGCTGAAATTGAACGTCTCCAATCTGAATGCGCGGTATTGCAGGCTGAGATAGATACATGGAAATCGATATATAATCACATCACGGCTCTCAACTCCCGCCCTTCCACCGAGCAGATAAGCAGGGCTGTGGCATATGCCTGCGAGGCTGACATTCGCGCGCTAACTGAGGATGGTGCAGATATAAGTCTGTCTACAATCCCGTTGCCGCAATATGGGATGAAAATGCCCCTCTACATTCACTCCTCCCCCTCAGAGCAGATAAGCGGGGAGGCGGTGGAGCGGGCAGCGCTGCAACAAATCCGAGTAGCGCTAACAGCGCATTGGATGAAAGCCGTTCAGGCGGTGAAAAGCCAAGACGATGAGATCGGTCGCGCCGCGATGTTGTCCGCTTCAGAAATACGAAACGATATTATCCCGCTCATCGCAGATGCACTGGAACCCAAGCCATGACTAGGCCTGCGACAGACGCACAGATTACCGATTGGGCATCCCAGTGCGATGATGATTGGGATGATTGTTGGGGTGACAGCGTTGTCCTCTCCCTCATCGCCCGCATCCGTTCCGACGCCACCGAACTCACCCACCTTATACAGCGCGTGGAGAAGGCAGAGGCGGAGAGCGAGAAGTGGAAAGCCACATCGTTTCAATGGGCAAACGATGAGGCAGATGCCACCGAAGAACGTGACGCAGCTTTTGAATGGGCAGAGAGCGAATGGCTGGCGAGAGACCCTAACACTACCTTCAGGGATATAGACGAGTTCACAAAGGAATTTATGGCTAAAGCCAGAGAGAAGCGGACTGATATTCAATCGCGCCTTGAACTCGCAGAACGCCAGCGAGACGAGGCGTTGAAGGCGCTACAGCCGTTCGTGCGAGACTGGGAAAACTGGGTGGACGAAAACGGATGGACACATGAGGCTCCGTTAAACGACCGCATATGCGATTGGTTCGGCCCTTCTGACTTCCGCGCCGCCCGCGCTGCTAGAGGAGGCGGCAAATGAGCACCGTCTCTATATCCGAGGAAGAGTTTTACCGTCTGAAAGAAGCTGCCGGCGAAGGCGTGAAGCCTCGCGACTTCTCTCAGTGCATCGCCAACGGCCATACCTGGAAATTCTACGGTGGTTGTAACGCCGGTTGCGACCGTGATTGCGGCTGCTCTGTCGATGTTCACCAGTGCATTATTTGCGGCGATTTCGATTATGGCGATACGCCGGAAGCCGAGGACGTCCGTCAGAAGTGTGCCGAGCACGGCGATCATAGCGGTTGGGAGTACGTCTGATGGCTCTATTGACACCGCAGGAAGCCGCGAGAGAGTTGGCAATCTCGTACAAGCAGTTGACGGCACTCACGCTGTCTGGCCACATTAGGTATGTCAATGTCGGCAACGGCATGAAGCGTGAGTGGCGTCGTTACACTGAAGAGGACCTTCAGGAATTCATTGAACGAAGGAAGAGGCAGGAATGTCCGTCTACAGGAAGCGCGAGGGCGAGCCGTACAGCTACGACTTCCAGTTCAAGGGCCATCGATTTTCTGGCACGACGGGATGCCATGACAAACGAGAGGCTGACAAATTTGAAAAAGCCGAAAAAGACCGGCTAAGGGCCGAATTCAAAGACGAGGCGAAGGCCGTCAAACCCGCCAAGGAAATATCCATCGCCGAGGCTGCCGCCAAGTTCTATGAAGAGCGCGCGGCATTCCACGCCAACAGCCTCGATGCCGAACGCTATCTGATCTGGATTGCCAACAACATCGAAGGCGGACCAGATCTACCTATCACCAAGATAGACAATGCGATCGTAACCAAACTCGTTGCGAAGCGCCGCGGCATGCTCACCACACGTGGAACCAGACCAGCCAATTCGACCGTGAACCGGCATACCGAATACTTTCGCATGATGATGCTCGAGGCCAAGAAGGTTTGGAAGGTCCCTGTCGAGGACATCGAATGGAAGAAGTTCATGCTGGCCGAAGAGGTCATTAAGACCGAAGCCAGCCCCGATCAGGAAGCTTTTCTGATGACCATCTTGCGCGGCGATTATGCACCGTCCGTGCGCTTCACGCTCCTGACCGGCGTCCGCCTCGAGGAGGTTGTAGGGCTTGAATGGACCGACGTTCGCTTCCATACACGCGACTTCACGGTATGGGGAAAGGGCAAGGATGGGCTCAAGAAGGAACGAACCATCCCCATGACCAAAGCCGTCTATGATCTCTTGTGGTCTTTAAAGGATGACCATCCGACGGCCGTCTTCACCTATGTGGCCGTGCGCACCCGCGACGGTCGCACAAAGGATGCGCGCTATCCGATCACCTATAACGGGTTGAAGACAGAATGGCGGCGCACGAAGGAACGTTGCGAGAAGGCTGGACGGTCGTTCAAGGGCTATCGGTTCCACGATAACCGCCATACCGCTGCCACCCGCCTGGTGCGCGCGACTGGCAATCTCAAGCAGGCGCAGTTGCTGCTCGGCCATACGGATATCAAAACCACGAGCCGCTATGCCCACGTTACACATGAAGACTTGCGCGCCGGGTTGGAGGCAGCGAGTCCCACCAAAAATCCCACCAAGAAAAAAGCAAACCGCAAGTGATTGGAATTAAAGAGCAATTCGGGTGGACACGGTGGTCCCAAACCAGATGCGCTACCAGGCTGCGCTACGCTCCGTCCTTTGTTGACGCTGCTGTCCCTAGAGATATTGGCCTGAGAACGCAATAGCTCAAAACACGAAAAAAGCAGAAAACCGAACGAATGGTTTGCAAAGGCAACATGTGACGCCAAAAGTCCCGCATAAATTGCAAACCTCACTTGTTTGGCCGATAGTCAACGATCGGCTTCCCGGCCGATCAGGTGGCGACTTGACAGAAAAGTGAAGTCAGGAACCACAAAAGTTGACCTTTTCGTCTAGTCATCACGAGCAATAAGGCTAGATCGATGGTCAACGCAATTCACCATCGAATCCCCGGAGTTTGCAAATGAGTGCTTCCAACGATTATACGCCGCCGAAGGTCTGGGCCTGGACTAAAGAGAGCGGAGGTCGCTTCGCAAATATCAACCGGCCGATCGCAGGACCGACACATGAGAAAGACCTGCCGATTGGCCGCCATCCGCTTCAGCTCTATTCTCAGGGTACGCCGAATGGTGTGAAGGTTACGATCATGCTCGAAGAGCTGCTGGCGCTTGGCCACCGGGGCGCGGAGTACGATGCCTGGTTGATCAATATCAATGACGGTGACCAGTTCGGTAGCGGTTTTGTCGCGATCAACCCAAACTCCAAAATACCCGCTCTGGTGGATCGCAGTGGCCCGAAACCCATCCGGGTTTTCGAATCCGGTTCTATCCTCGTTTATCTCGCCGAGAAATTCGGCGCGCTCCTTCCGACGGAAACAGCGGCGCGCGCCGAATGCCTGTCATGGCTGTTTTGGCAGATGGGCAGCGCACCCTATCTGGGAGGCGGGTTCGGCCATTTCTACGCCTACGCGCCGACCAAGATCGAATATGCGATCGACCGATTTGCCATGGAAACCAAACGCCAGCTCGATGTGCTCGACCGTCGCCTCGCGGAAAGCGAGTATTTGGGAGGCAGCGAGTACACCATTGCCGACATTGCCGTCTGGCCATGGTATGGCGGACTGGTCAAAGGCCGGCTTTATGACGGCGCGGAATTCCTGCAGGTGCAGGAATACAAGAACGTGGTGCGTTGGGCCAACCAGATCGACGAACGTCCGACAGTAAAGCGCGGCCGGATGGTCAATCGCACATCGGGTGAACCTTCGACCCAGTTGCGTGAGCGTCACGATGCCAGTGACTTCGAAACGAAGACCCAGGACAAATTGGCCGCCGAAGGCTGACTACTTGCTGGAATTCAGGCAGCTTTTTCGTTGGGAGTGCGCGCCGGATCGAAAACCTGAAAAGTGTTCCGTCCCGCAGCTTTTGCAGCATAGAGGGCGGTATCGGCATTCTTTACGACGTCGGACGGGACACAGTCATCGATAAGCGCGATACCCACCGATGCCCCAAGCTTTGGTGACTGACCGAAAAACTCCAAAGGTTTGCTTAGAGAACCGACGATCCGCTGTGCAAGGTCTGTAATCGCATCCTGCCCAAATTGGGATCCCAGCAAAATGGCGAATTCGTCGCCGCCAATTCGGGCTACAACCTCAGTTTCGTGACATAAAGCAAGGAGGCGATTGGCGACCTCTTTCAGGCACTCATCGCCGACGGGGTGCCCCAGGCTATCGTTGATAATCTTGAAACCATCGAGATCGATCAGGAGCAATGCGCCGCGCGGACTTTGACCGGCATCAGGTTTACACAAATCTGCAAGTCTCATCTGGAACTGGCTGCGATTGGCCAGTCCGGTCAAAAGGTCGAAGTCGGCCAGATATCGCGTGCGGTCCAACAAAATCTTTTGCTCGGTGATGTCCTGTTTCATACCAAAAATGCGGACAGGTATGTCATTTTCGGATTCAACCGTGGCAGTAATTCGTATCCAGCGGCGATTGCCCTGCACCGTTATGATTTCGGCATCCATCTCGAAGCCGCTGCGATCATCAATTGCTCTTCTGCGGCGTCGCTGGAGTTCTTTCGCAGTATTCTCCGCATAGCATTCCACGATCTCGTTTCGATTAAGATTCGACCCGCGCGGCAGGTCAAAGATGTCATAGACCACGTCGGTCCAATGCAATGTCTCATCGGGAAGGCTGCACTCCCAGACACCAATCCGGGCAGCGACAGACGCTCGTGCAAAGATTTTGCGACTGTGTTCCAGTGCAGTGGCCTGATCGCGGATTATGGATTCTTTAGCCTGTAACTCCGCTTTCAAGCGGGCAATGACGGCGGACTCGAGCAGCGGGACATCTGACATATAAAACTCTGTTGCCTAGAGCGAGAGCGGGCATAGTGGCGCGAAAGTTGTTAATACACTTTATCAAGTGGCTTCGTCTCGCAGAAAATCGATGAGAGAATGCTGAAGCTTCGTCCGCCAGCCCGCCAAAGGGTGGCGGGAATTTGAGTCGTCTCAAGTCGTCGGGCTTCGCCGCACCTGCCAGGCAAGTCGTGCAAGCGCACCGCCAACGCTGATCAGTTGAATTCCGAGCAGCAATCCGACGAGCCATAGCGCCGTGACCGGCAGGCTTGCCCAAAGCACCAGAGAGAGCAGGACACCGATCAGCCCGCTGGCCAGCACCCAGCCCCAATAGGGAAATGGACGGATCGTTAGCGCAAAGACGATCTTTGAGATGCCTTCGATCATGAAGAACACGATCAGGAGAAGCGTGACCGTCAGCAGGCCCTGTGCGGGATCACGCAGGAAGAGGAAGCCGATAAGGAAGGCAAGGATGACGGAGATGAGTTGCAGCCAAAAGTGCGGCACGTGCCGTGCTCCCACAAGGCTGATGCCCTGCGCAACGCCACTGATGATCAACAGCCAGCCCAACATGATGATGACCGCCACCGACGACATAATGGGATAGATGATCGCCAGGACGCCTGCTACGACGAGAAGCGCACCTTGAATGAGGTACCACAAGGAGTACCGCTTGACCGTTTCCCGCATGGCCGCACGGAAAACCTCCGCGGCCGAATCCAATGACATCGTCATGATCTGCTCCACTTCCCCAAGTGCCCTACCTACTGCCGAAACAGCCGTATCCGGCGATCCTGAATTCTGCATCCACGATGAACAAGTACGTAACTGTAGCACATCTGACGGCTGATGGCCCTCGAACTGACGTCCATCTCTTCTGTTCGCAAAATTTTCGTTTGATGGTATTTGCAAACGAATTCTGCCTTATGGTTTTACCAGGTTAAACGCGATGACAGGATTGCCGTGAGCAGGTTGATATCGGAGCTGTATGAGGGAAACACCAACAGGGCACACCGGTTCCGGTATGCGTTGTTGGCTTTCGATATCGCCACCGTCCTGTTCGTGATCGGCACGTCCTTCCTTCCGCGGACCCAGGTCGTTGAATGGGCAGATACTGGCATTGGTCTGATTATTTTGCTCGATCTGGTGGCCCGCTTTTCGACCGGCGAGATGACGATGCGGTCAATCTTCCGACCCTCTACGCTTGCGGATTTTGCCGCCGTTTTCTCTTTTCTTGCGCCTCTTTCTGGTGAGGGTTTCGGATTTCTACGAATTCTTCGAACCCTTCGGTTACTTCACACCTATCAGGTTCTGGCCCGGCTGCGCGTCGACTTCCCGTTTGTGCGCCAGCACGAGGATGCGCTGATCGCCGTCCTCAATCTTTTGGTGTTCCTGTTCATCATGACGGGTGTGGTTTACGAGACGCAGCACCGGACCAATGCCGAGATCGCCAATTATGCCGACGCGCTGTATTTTACCGTCACTGCCCTAACCACAACGGGTTTTGGAGACATCACGCTTGAGGGGACGAGCGGCCGATTGATATCAGTGTCGATCATGATTTTTGGCGTAACGCTGTTCTTGCGCCTTGCCCAAGTGTTGTTTCGGCCAAATAAAGTTCGCTATCTATGTTCGACTTGCGGACTAAGCCGGCACGATCCCGATGCAGTGCATTGCAAAGCCTGTGGAGCCATAGTCAATATCGAAAACGAGGGTGAAGGCTGAGAGCCCATTTTGAAACTCTACTGCAGCGGTCATCTGACGCGATTTTCTGTGCTTCCGGCGCTCACGTACTTTAAGTACGCTGCGCTCCGGTTCTCGAAAACCGCACCATATGCCTCGCCGCAGCGACTTTCCAAAAGGACTCTGAGGCCCGATTAGCCGAAGTTTGACCGATACAAAGGAGGGATAAAACGTGTTCTATGCTATCTTGGCCTATCACGAGGAGGACGTGGTCGAATCATGGACCAAAGAGGAGGACGCGGCGCTGATGGCCGAACTGCTCGAGGTCAATCAGCGCCTCGTGCGCGAAAAGCTTTTGGGCCCGGCGGCACGGCTTGGTCCAACGCAGCGCGCCGTGACCTTGCGTGGCAAGGACGCCGGCGTGATCATTGACGGCCCTTTTGCCGAGACCAAAGAGCAGTTGCTCGGCTTCTACATTGTGGATTGCCCGACGCTTGAGGACGCCGTTGCGGCCGCACGCGACCTGCGCCGCGCCAATCCGACTGCCGTTTATGAAATCCGGCCAATCCTGCTCTATCGCCCGGGAGCGCCGCTGCTGCCTGAACAGAATTGATAAGGCGCACTAGAGAAATTCCGTTTTTCTCGAATCACGGAATTGCTCTGACTCTTTGTTTTTACGCAATTCCGGACGCAAAACCGGTTCCCACTTTGCTGGACTTGCTCTAGAGCTCAAACGCCGCCTGCCCCTCATCGCTCGCGGTGACAACGCTGGCGGCAAGAGCGCGGGTGATTCTCGATTTCTTTTCGAGTGCAGCGCGGTCCAGCCGCTCGACAATGCGATTGGCCGTGGAGAGCGAGCGCTCGATATGGCTGACGAGGAAGTTGATGACATTGGGATCGACAGCAATTTGCCGATCGGCGAAGAGCTTGTAGAGGACGCCCGCGAGTAGCGTGTCGTCCGGCTCGCCGATTTCTACCGTAGTCGCCGCTTTCAGGCGGGAGGCGAGATCCGGCAAGGTCACAGGCCAGTTGGCAGGCCATTTGCGCGAGGTCATCAGCAGACTGGAACCGCTCTGGCGCACAGTGTTGATCAGGTGGAAAAGGCCGGACTCGTCGATCGGTCCTGAGCCGATGTCGTCGATCAGGAATGGGCCCTTCTCGCCCGATGCGGTACCGATGCTCTGCGCATCGAGAATGATGGCATCAGATTCCGCTTTCCAGACGGCGGCAAGATGGGTTTTGCCCGAGCCGGTCGGACCAGCCAACACGACGATGGGCGATATCCAGCCCGGCCAGCGATCGACAATATCCACTGCAGCCATGTTGGATGCGGACACGATAAGATCGTCACGGGAATAGCCCGGTTCGTGGCCGAGATCGAGCGGCAGCTGGCGCGGTGTACTTACATCGGTCATGGAGCGATGAAATACAGCCAGCAACGCTGCACTGTCATCTGATTTCTTTGGTCTTCTCGTTTTTGCGATAGTCGCCTGTGTAGAGCGGGGATTGCTGATAGCGATGGATGACGAAGCGCACCAGAACGCCGACGGCGGCGGCGGTCGGCACGGCGATGAGCATGCCTGTGAAACCAAGCAGCGAGCCAAACGCGAACAGTGCAAACATCAGCCAGACGGGATGCAGGCCTACGGAGGAGCCGACGAGTTTCGGCTGAAGGATATTGCCCTCGATGAACTGTCCAACGCCAAACGCAAGAGCGACATAGAGAACATTGATATAGTCAGGCCAGAACTGCACCAGCGCTACGCCAAGTGCCAAAAGCAGACCGACCAGCGAGCCGACATAGGGAATGAAGCTGATCAGGCCGGCAAAGAGACCGATCAGCAGCCCGAAGTTCAGCCCGGTAACCGTGAGGCCGACCGCATATATGATACCGAGAAGGAGACACACCGTACCCTGCCCGCGAACGAAACCGGCGATGGCTTTGTTCATGTCGCGCGCTATGACTCGAACGGTATGGACGTGTTCACGAGGAACGAGCTTGTCGATCTCTGTAACCATGCGGTCCCAGTCGAGCAGCATATAAAACGCCACAACAGGCGTAACGACGAATAGCGCCACGACATCGATCAAGGTTTTGCCAGAACTCCAGATCGACTGCAGCAGGGTGGTAAGGAAGCCGGCGCCTTGCTGGAGAAGCGAATCCAGGCTGCTGCGGATGACCGACGCATCGACACCTATGAAATCCTTCAACCATTGCGAGTCGCGATTGGCGATGAGTTCCTGCAGGCGCGATACATAACTCGGCAAACGCACGATGAAATCGCTCATCTGCGAGGCCAGAACAGGCACGAGGATGATGAGCAGCAGCGCGAAGGTGACGACAAACAGGACGAGGATGACAATCGTCGCCAGCAGACGGGACAGGCCGAGACGTTGCAGATGGTCGGCGACAGGATCAAGAAAATAGGCGAGTACAAGCCCCGCGACAAAAGGCAGGAGGATCGATGAGAAGATGTAGAGGAAAAACGCCAGGAAAAGCATCGCGCCTGTCCAGAACACGGCTTGGCGGCGTACGCTTGCGCCAAGCGTGGTGACCTGGACATCGACGTGAATGTCCTTGTCCGGAATTTCGACCGGAACAGGATCCGTTTTAGTCTTGCTTATGCTCTTGCTCATATCCCGCCATGTGTTTCGTCCACGTCATGAGATAGGCAGTCGCGGAAGCTGCGGTCAAGAGGGCAACTATCCATACTAATACCATGCGACTGCCGGTGAGTGAAAAATCAAATGCAATATCCGCCAGTGTGACCGCGACAAGGACAAGCTGAAACGCGGTATTCGCCTTGGACACCAGCAGCGGATGCATTTCCAACGGTTTGCCGATGACCGCACCGAGGAGCACGGCGCCGATTATGAAGATATCGCGTGAAACGACAATGACGACCAGCCAGACTGGCAACTCCTTCACAAAACCAAGCACCACGAACAGCGAAACCAGGAGGAGTTTGTCGGCGATGGGATCGAGATAGGCGCCGAGCTCTGACCCTTGATTGTAGCGCCGTGCAATGAAACCATCAATGCCGTCGGAGACGCCGGCGATAACGAAGCCTATCAGCGCCGCTCCGACATATCCGGACAGCAAGGCCATTACGATGAATGGAACGAGAATGAAGCGGAAGATCGTGATGTAGTTGGGAATTGTCACTTGGTCCGCTTCCTTAAGTAGTGTGTCTTAGCCTAAATGGAGAGAATGGGTGTGGTGCTCAAGCCCAAACGGCTGGCAAGATGTCGATAAATGGCGTTTTCCTGGCCCTTGAGGTACTCAGACCTTGCAGCAGGACCAGAGTCGTGCCATTTCGCGGGCAACAATCCGGAGCAGATCATGAATACCAAGAACGAGCCCGCCAAAGGTGGCAAGAATGGCCTTACCTACGCGCAGGCGGGCGTGGATATCGATGCCGGCAATCTGCTTGTTGAAAAGATAAAGCCGATCGTGCGTTCGACACGCCGGCCGGGCGCCGATGGCGAAATCGGTGGTTTTGGCGGACTTTTCGACTTGAAGGCCGCAGGTTTTACCGATCCCGTGCTGGTGGCAGCTAATGACGGTGTCGGCACCAAGCTGAAGATCGCCATCGATGCAGGCGTACATGACACCGTCGGCATCGACCTCGTCGCCATGTGCGTCAATGATCTCGTCGTGCAAGGCGCCGAGCCTCTGTTCTTCCTCGACTATTTTGCCACCGGCAAGCTCGATCCGGATCAGGGTGCGGCTATCGTCAGCGGGATTGCCGAAGGCTGCCTGCAGGCCGGTTGTGCGCTGATCGGCGGTGAAACGGCGGAGATGCCGGGCATGTACCGCGATGGCGATTATGACCTTGCCGGCTTTGCCGTGGGCGCGGCTGAGCGCAATCAGTTGCTGCCATCCGGTGACATTGCCGAGGGCGATGTCATTCTCGGCCTCGCCTCTTCCGGTGTTCACTCCAACGGATTTTCGCTGGTACGGCGCATCGTAGAACTTTCGGGCCTTGGCTGGGATGCCGACGCGCCTTTCAGGACCGGCACGACGCTAGGGCAGGCCCTGCTGACGCCGACGCGAATCTATGTGAAGCCGTTGCTCGCCGCCATCCGCGAAACCAACGCGATCAAAGCACTGGCGCATATTACCGGCGGCGGGTTCCCGGACAATATTCCCCGCGTGCTGCCCAAGAACCTGACGGCGAGCATCGACTTGTCGGCCATCAAGGTTCCGCCCGTGTTTTCGTGGCTGGCAAAGACCGGCGGCGTCGAGCGCGATGAAATGCTGCGGACCTTTAATTGCGGTATCGGCATGATTGCCGTGGTCGCGCCCGACAATGTCAATGCGGTGTTTGCGGCCCTGGAAGCACAGGGCGAACAGCCTGTGCGACTGGGCACGATGGTTGCACGCACCGATGCCGGGGTCGTCTATCAAGGCACGCTGGCGCTGTGACCACACCGAGGAAACGCGTCGCCATCCTGATATCCGGGCGCGGCTCCAATATGAGTGCGCTCATCGAAGCTGCAAAGAACGCAGACTATCCGGCGGAAATCGTTGCGGTTATCGCCAACAAGACAGATGCCCGCGGGCTGGAAACAGCACGGACACAAGGCATTCCAGCATTTGCCATTCCCCATCGCGATTTTCCCTCGAAGCGCGAGCATGAAAAGGCTGTTTCCGAAGCGCTGCAGGCTGCAAAGGCCGATATCGTCTGCCTTGCGGGTTATATGAGAATTATCTCGCCGGAATTCGTAAGTGAGTGGGAGGGAAAGATGCTCAATATCCATCCTTCCCTGCTGCCGCTGTTCAAAGGCCTCCACACGCATGAGCAGGTACTCGAAGCCGGAATGCGTGTGCATGGCTGCACGGTGCATTTCGTCACTGCGGGCACGGACGAAGGGCCGATCATTGCGCAGACGGCAGTGCCGGTGGAGAGCGGCGATACGCCCGACACGCTCGCTGAACGGGTGCTGTCAGTGGAGCACAAAACCTATGTGCGGGCGCTCGCGCTGGTTGCAAGCGGCAAAGCTGTGATGAAGGACGGGCGGACGGTTTTTACCGACTAGCCTGACTAAGCGGCATCTTGTTGGTCTTTCGATGTTCGGACAAAGGATAGGCGAAATCCGAGAGCCTCAGCAACTTTGGTAATCGTCGCCAATTCCGGATTGCCTTCGCCGCTCAAGGCTTTGTAGAGCGTTTGACGGGTAAGTCCGGTCTTGCGGGCAAGATCGGTGATACCACGAGCTCGGGCGATGTCCCCCAATGTACGGGCAATATCCGAAGAACTACCTTCCTCACATGCTGCCAGTAAATATTCTTCGATCATTTCTTCGGAGTCCAGGTAACGTACCGGATCAAACTTACGTAATTTGATCATAGTTTTCGTCCTTTAAATTCTCGTGCTAAGTCTTTTGCTGCTTTAATATCCCGATTTTGCGTATTCTTGTCGCCACCACACAACAGGATAACGATCACATCACCCCGCTCCAGAAAATAGACCCGATAGCCTGGACCATAATTGACTCTAAGTTCGCTAACGCCGTCACCTACCGGCCTAACATCTCCCGGATTCCCGGCCATGAACCGGCGCAGCCTTTGGTTTATTCTGGCCCTCGCCCGAATATCTCGTAACTGTTTAAACCACGAGGAAAATACCTCTGTTTCCTGAAATTTCTTCACAAATTTTGTAAACCATAGTTGTCAAAATGTCTAGATATCAAAAAATTTCAAAGCTTTAAAAACACGTCCACAGTGTCACAAGTCTATACCACTGCCAACCGCACCCAGACCTTGTTATCATGGAAGGCAGCGCCACCATTGGGTGCTGGAGCATCGGCGCCGGTCAGGACATTGATGCCCTCGCCTCGCTCGAAAGCCGAATTGGCAAAGATGCCTTCAGAGATTACCACGCCGCGCTTGGTTACGGCCTGGATGCGCGCATGCACAACGACTTCGCCGCGATCATTGCCTATCTCTACGCGCGCGCCGTCTTCGATACCGAGTTCGGCCGCATCTTCCGGATGGATAAGCAGCTCCGGCCGCCTCTCCTTGACCACCGAAGTCGGGGTTTCAGAGAAGGTAGAGTTCAGGAAATTATGCGCAGGAGACGTCGCCAGGCGGAAGGGGTGCTTCTCGTCGGCGATTTCGATTGCCTGCCAGTAGTCCGGCCATTGCGGCAATGTTTCGAATGGACCTTGCAGACCCATTGATTGCGGCGGCCGGTTGGGTGACGGACCATTGGTCCAGTCCGGCTTGAAACGGAACTTGCCGTCCGGCCAGCTGAAACCTTTTTCATAATGCGCCGTTTCGAAATCCGGCTGGATGTCGAGCCAGCGGGTTTCCTTGAGCACGTCGAAGCCGGGCAGATTGCTTGCTGCCATCATGTTGTCGATGAGTGTCTTCGCATCGAGATCGAAGCCGGGGAAATCACCCACACCGAGGCGTTTCGCCAGTTCATTGATGACAAATAGATTGGGCCGTGTTTCACCCGGACCATCGATCAGCTTGGGGCCGAGGACGATATGCTGCTGGCCGCCACCGCGATAGATGTCGTCATGCTCCATGAACATGGTGGCCGGTAGAACAACGTCGGCGAGTTTGGCGGTGTCGGTCATGAACTGCTCATGCACGGCCATGAACAGATCATCGCGCAGCATACCCTGTTTCACCAGACGCTGCTCCGGCGCGACATTGGCGGGGTTGGTGTTTTGTACCAGCATCGCCATGACCGGCGGGCCGCCATAAAGCGCGGCCGGATCGCCGGTGAGCGCCGGACCGATCTTGCATTGGTCGATGTGCCGGATGGATGGGTCGACAAATGCACGGCCTTCTATTTCCCGCTTGTCCATGCGGAAAATGCCTGAATTCGAATGGAAGCCGCCGCCGCCCTCATACTTCCAGGCGCCGGTAACAGCCGGAATTGACAGCGCCGCGTGCATATTGACCGCACCGTTGCGCTGGCGGGCAAAACCGTAGCCGAGACGGAAGAATGTCCGCTTGGTTGTGCCGACGAGCCGGGCAAACTCTTCGATCTCGGCAATGGTCAGGCCGGTGATCGCAGCGGCCCATTCCGGAGTACGGTCCTTCAAGTGTTGCTCGAGGCCCTTCGGATCGTCGGTATAGGCGTTGAGATAGTCCCAATCGGCAAGCCCATCGCGAAACAGCACATGCATGACGGCGCAAGCGAAGGCACCATCGGTTCCAGGCTTGAGGACCAGCCCCAGATCCGCCTGCCGGACAGTGGCGGTCTCATAGATGTCGATGGCGACGATCTTGGCGCCGCGATCCTTGCGGGCGCGGACGGCATGGGTCATGACATTGACCTGCGTCGCTGCAGCATTGGTGCCCCAGATCACGACGCAATCGGACTTTGCCATCTCGCGCGGATCGACACCACCGAGCTTGCCGGTGCCGGCGAAGAAACCGGTCCAGGCCAGGTTGGTGCAGATGCTATCGAACTGGTTGGAATATTTCTTGGCGTGGCGCAGTCGATGGATGGAGTCGCGCTGCACAAGACCCATGGTGCCGGCGTAGTAATAAGGCCAGACGCTTTCGGAGCCGTATTCGGCTTCCGCTTTCAGAAACCGTTCAGCGATCAGGTCGAGCGCCGCGTCCCAGCTCGCCTCTTTCCATACGCCCTCGCCCTTGGCGCCACCACGTATGACAGGCCTCAGCAGCCGTTCAGGATGATGAATGCGTTCGGCATAGCGGGCAACCTTGGCGCAGATGACGCCAGCCGTGTAGCTGTTCTCCTTGGCACCGCGCACGCGGCCGATATGGCCCGTATCGAGCACCTCGATGTCAAGGGCGCAGGTCGAAGGGCAATCATGGGGACAGGCGGAATGGCCCGTGCGGAGCAGGACAGGTTTGTTCATGCGATATCCTTAGCGCAAATTCCGGCAGTCACAATGCTGCTTTTTGTCGTGGTAACAAGCTTGACGCGTGCGTTCTCGCCTGATAGTTAAGCAATTACTTTAGTATTGTAATGGGAGGAATGAGATGTCGTTGAAGCTGTATTATCACCCGCTATCGTCCTATTGTATGAAGGTTCTGACGGCGCTTTACGAAAAGGACCTGGCTTTCGAGGCAAAACTGGTCAACTTCGGCGATCCGGAAGAAAACGCTCGCTTCACCGAGATGTGGCCAATCAGGAAATTTCCGGTACTGCAAGACGGTGCTCGCGACAGGCTCATTACAGAGTCCACACCGATCATAGAGTATCTGGAATTGCATTATCCAGGAAAGGAACAACTTCTGCCGACCAACCCCGAGATGGCACATGAAGCGCGCTGGTTTGACCGGTTCTTCGATCTACACGTACACACGCATATGCAGAAGATCGTCGGGGACAAGCTGCGGCCGGAAGGCAAAAAAGATGGCTTCGGGGTGGAGGAAGCGGTCACAAAGCTGCGGACAGCTTATAGCGTCCTGGAAGACAGGCTGAAGGACCGTATCTGGGCCATTGGGGATCAATATACCTTGGCCGATTGCTCCGCCTCACCGGCACTTTTCTATGCCAATCTCAATCTCCCGCTCGGAGCTGAACATCCGAGCGTATCGCGTTATTTGGAAAGGCTGATGAATCGGCCATCCTTCGCAAGAGCCATCGAGGAAGCAAAACCTTATTTCCACATGGTACCGAAGTGATTTAATTCAGCAGGTGCTGCACTCTTTCAATCGCCCAATGATAGAAACTTCCGGGTTCGGCAGGCAGGTCTGTTGGCTTTTTCTTGTGAATATGGAACCCGATGAAGTCTTTGTGACGTGTCGGTTCCAGGCCATATCTCGGGTCAAATATGCGAAGTGCATCCCGGCCCGTCCAATAGTAGAAACTCTGTTTCGGTGCAGCATCTGTGAAAAAACCGTGCCGGCGCGCCAGACGTGAGATGCCATCATTGCCAAAGACAGTATGGCCGATCATCGCCGTCGTGACTTCTTTGCCATTCCAGCGGGCCAGGGCCGGCTTGATCACCCGACGGTGAAAGCCGAGCCAATCGGGGAGAACTTCGGTTCCCTGGATATAGGCGACAAAATCGCCGATGATAGGATTACCTGTTGGCAGATACAGTGCGGAAACACCTAGCCTCGTCAGGGTATCATGCGCGAGATATGGCTTGTCCGGGGATGGAAGAAACGGCTTCAGCAGGTAAACATCCGTATCAAGCCAGGCTCCCTGATCATACTTCATCAACATAACCCGGAACAGATCGCTGAACTGGAGAATCGAAACACCGGGTGTCGTAGCCGGAAAATTAGGGTTGATTCGCGCGAAGGTGTGATGGGGAAGGATTTGCTCGGCATCGTGAATTTCGACGCCAGCCGGTACATTATCAATCTCGCCATATGAAAAAAGTTTTACGCGATGCCCTGCCAGGAGCATTGATGCCAGACATATTCGGTCAACAAAACGAAGCGAGGGACCGAACCAGAAGGTGCAAATATCCAAGATTTATCCAAGTCTGAATAGGCCCGAGCAAAATGCGTAACCGCAGATAGGGCGCACATCCAATGTTTGCCAGTAGATTACAAAAATTTAAGCCAGACGCATGACGGCGGCACCCATTGCGATCAAAGCTACGGCGGCAAGGCGCTTCGGCCCGACGCTTTCCTTGAGGATGAACGCCGAAATAGCCACCGCAAACAGGATCGCTGTTTCCCGCAACGCAGCAACCGCGGCGACCGGCGCCATGGTCATGGCCCAAAGCGCAAGGCCGTAGGAGCCAAGCGTGCCTACGCCGCCGATCGTCGCGAGACGCGTTCGCTTGAGGAAATGCGGCCACAATTCACCCGGACGCATGACCGTCGTCCAGACGAACAGCGGCACTGCATTCAGGACAAACACCCACATCGTATAGGAAGCCGGAGCGCCCGAGTGACGAACTCCGACGCCGTCGATCAGCGTGTAGGACGCAATCACCACCGCGTTGATGAGCGCAAGGATCGTGGTGGCGCGATTTGAGCCGGCCCGCCGCCGCGATTCCAGCGCAAGCGCAAGGACGCCGCCGCAGATCAACGCGATTCCGGCCCACTTTTGCACGGAAAGCACTTCGCCGATCAGCGGACCGCTGGCGATGGCGACGATCAAGGGCGCCGTGCCGCGCATGATCGGATAAGCCTGGCTCATATCACCGCTGCGATACGCCGCCGCGACCAGCGCAAGATAGATGACCTGCGCGACACCGGAAGCAGCGAGGAAAGGCCAGCTTTCGCGTGCTGGTGGCGTCAAAAATGGCAGGCAGACTGCCGCTATGATGCCGGCAGAGGTGACGACAACAACAGTGTTCAGGAACTTGTTGCCCTCAGATTTGACAACGGCATTCCAGCTTGCATGCATGAGTGCTGCAAACAGCACGATGAGGACGACAGTTCCGGACATTATTGCTCACCCGCAGCACGCCAGCGATACGAGTGTGCCTGATGCGCTGTATGACAGATTTGTGTCGGATGGCAAATTCGATAAGCTGGAGTTCAACATCAAAGAAAATGATGAAGTACCAAGCCCGCTTGCGACCGGGCCCGCGTCATGAGAGAAGCCCAGCATGAACTACCGACACGCCTATCATGCCGGCAATTTCGCCGATGTGGTCAAACACATCATCCTGACGCGAATTGTGCTCTATCTCCAACGCAAGGAGCAAGCCTTTCGCGTTATCGATACCCATGCGGGCATAGGCCGGTACGATCTCAGCGGTGTCGAAGCCGGGAAGACCGGCGAGTGGCAGAACGGCGTCGGACGGCTGCTCGACGCCAAGATCGATGCCAAGGTTGCGGAACTGATCCAGCCCTATCTCGATATCGTACGCGCCGAAAATGCGGATGGAGAGATGCGGCACTATCCGGGATCGCCGCTGATCGTGCGGCATCTTTTGCGCCGGCAGGACCGGCTTTCCGCGCTGGAATTGCATCCGGAAGATGCAGAGCTGTTGGCCGAGATATTCGAGGGCGACATTCAGGTCCGTGTGACCAAGCTGGACGGCTGGCTGGCACTCGGCGCACACGTGCCCCCAAAGGAAAAACGCGGGCTTGTCCTGGTCGATCCGCCGTTCGAGGTGGCGGGTGAATTCGACCGTCTCGTCGATGGGCTGGTGCGGGCACACAAGCGCTTTTCCGGTGGAACCTTCGCTTTGTGGTATCCAATCAAGGACCGGCAGGAAGTCCGGCGGTTTGTAGCCGCGCTGCACGATACCGGCATCCCCAAGATATTGCGGACCGAACTCATGATTCGCTCAACCTCGCCGGAACCGCGGCTGGATGGCACCGGCATGATCATCATCAACCCGCCCTTTACGCTCGATGACGAACTGCGTATCGTACTGCCAGCGTTGTCGAAAATCCTCAGTGAAGAACAGAATGCAGGTTTCACGCTCGAATGGATACGCGGCGAGTAACTTGTCGCTTGACCGAAGGCAACGGCTGGTTGAGATTGCGACCAACGAGATTTCACGGAGAGTGATCCTATGACACGCGTATCATCGTTTCTTGCTGCAAGCTTCGCCGTTGGCGTCGCGCTGGCATCCGCTGCCGCTCCGGCGCGGGCCGCAGACTATGTGGAAAGCGGGCCCGGTTACGACGATACGTGCGGGCAGGCACGCGTCCTCAATCGCATCATCAACAGGTTTTCCTATCAGGTACGGCATGTACCAAATCTGCCTCAAGTGGGGATCCAGGATTTCACCGACGTGCGCTTGACTCACTTTGAGCCTAGCCGCGATCCGGAAATGGATGCCGTGGCACGCCATTACTGCCGCGCGACAGCACATCTCTCGGACGGTGGTCAACGTCCGGTTTGGTATCTGGTCGAGGAAGGCCAAGGTTTCGTCGGTATCGGCAATAACGTTGAATTCTGCGTCTCCGGATTTGATCGCTGGCACGTCTACAACGGCAATTGCCGCACCCTTTACTAATCAAGCCAAAGCATGCCGATCGGTAAGCTGGCTCGCTATGCGCTGTTTGCGGCTCTGATCGGCATTTCAATACTTTCCTATCTGCGCGAAGAGAATGCGCCGGTGAAGAACGTTCCTATCGCACCTTCTTCGGATACGCCGATAGAACGGCAAGCCGGGCAGCCCTCGTCACTGCCCTCCGGCACGGGCTTCGACTTCTATGTGCTCGCGCTTTCCTGGTCACCCAGCTATTGCGCGGCGGAAGGCCCGAACGCCAATCGGCAACAATGTTCGTCAGGGCGGCCTTACGGATTCGTCGTGCACGGGCTCTGGCCGCAATATGAACGGGGCTATCCGCAGGATTGCGATACGTCGCAGCCGCGCAACGTTCCCTACGCCCAAGCCAAACAATTGTCCGATATCATGCCATCGCCCGGCCTCGTTACCTATGAGTGGCGCAAACATGGCTCCTGCACTGGCTTGACCCAGCAGGACTATTTCTCCGTTATGCGCCAAGCGGTAAAGCGTGTTGCGATTCCAGCCCCTTACCGCCAACCTACATCGCGCGCGCCGATCAATCCGCAAGTTCTGGAGCAGGCCTTTGTTTCCGCTAATCCCGGACTTGCCAAAGACGGTGTCGCCGTTACCTGCGACAGCGACTATCTCCGGGAAGTGCGTGTTTGCCTGACCAAGGATCTGAACTTCCGCCCCTGCCCTGAAGTCGAACGTTCTTCTTGCCGGCGGCGCTCCGTGGATATGCCTGCTGCGCAGTAGTGAGGCGAAAATGCCGCTCTTTGCGAAAACCAATGGCAGGTTTACGGTTCCGGCACCGAATCGCGATCAATGGGAGTCCACAGTGCCGAAAATTCTTTATTCCCCCGCCTCACCCTACAGTACCAAGGTCCGCATGGCGGCGCTTTATGCGGGGGTTCCTGTCGAGAATGTGCTGGTGGACAGCAACGCGGAACCCGTGGAACTGGTCAGCGCCAATCCGCTCGGCAAGATTCCAACGCTTATTCTGGATGACGGCAAGGCAATCTTCGACAGCCGCGTCATCACGCAATATCTGAACCGCATGTCGGGGAACAAGATCTTCCCGCGCAATGCCGAAAAACGGCTTGAGGCCGAACAACTGGAATCGGTTGCAGACGGACTTTGCGATGTGCTGCTCGCGCACGTCTATGAGCGCCGCTTCCATCCGGAGGAGAAGATCCATCAGCCATGGCTCGACCGCCAATGGGGCAAGGCAGTCCGCGTGCTCGACCACCTCAACGCGGCACCGCCGCGCCTCGGCAAGAAAATTCATGGCGGACATATCGCCCTTGCGGCTGCCCTCGCCTATGCAAGCCTGCGTTTTGAAGGCAAATGGGAAAAAGGCCGCTCAAAGCTCAAGCGCTGGCAGAAGCGCTTCGAGGAATTGCATCCTGACTTGGCGGCCCTTCTGCCGAAATAAGAGCAAAAAAGAGCCGGGCAGTTTCCTGCCCGGCTCTTTTCAAATCAGTCGTGGTCTAGAACTTGTAACCAACACCGACACGAATCTCGTTCGTTGTCAGCTTGCTGGAAACGTCGTCAAGACCGCCGAGGTCGAAGTCTTTCTTGCCGTAATCGCTGTAGCGATATTCGACGCGGCCTACGATGTTCTGCGTGAACTTGGCTTCGGCACCGGCACCAACTGTCCAGCCGACGCGCGTGTTCGAGTCACTACCCGTATCCGAAGACAGTTTGCTGTTCGTCACGGCGAGACCGCCTGTGCCGTACAACAGAACCGGATCAAGTGCGATACCGGCGCGAGCACGAACCGAGCCTTCTACGCCCTGCTTCGCCTTGATGCCACCACGGGTCTCGTCGCCACCGGAGTAGCCGAGATCTGCTTCACCACCATAGACGAACTGGCCGTTCTGGAAGTTGTAACCACCGTAAGCGCCGCCCTGGAAGCCGTCGGCGTTGATGTTGCCAGAATCGTCGGTCTTGTGCTTGTTCCAGCCGTAACCGCCATAGGCGCCGAGGTAAGCGCCGGACCAATCAGCAGCAGCCGGTGCTTCGATAGGAGCCGGTGCAGGTGGCTGTTCCTGGATGGCGTCGGCGGCGAATACTGGAGCGGAGAGCGTGAACACAGCCGCGGTAGCGAGGATCGTTGTTTTAAGAGTGCGCATGGCAATCTCCTTTTTTAAACTCTTTTACACGGAGCGGGCACTGGTTGGGGGGAAGAACCAAGAATTGCATCCGCTTGACAGGGCAGACATTCGCTTTGCATTGTGGCGGCACTTGCGCCGCAGTGTGAAAAGAAACTGTCGATAAAATGGCGGAAATGCGATGTGTTTTTTATGCAACATCGCGAATTCTTCAATGATTTCAATAGCAAGTAAGTAAGCCGATAAAATAGACGCCAATCGATATTTGAGAGAAATTTGGTCGAAAGTCTCTCGATATTGCAGTGCAATATATTACGCTTAATGGATGCTTAAGTTTTGCATTCGACTTGGCTTGCAGGAGGATGTTGTGTTGCTATACGACCTGCACCCGCATTGGCGCAGATGAACTTCGACGATCGATTGCATCTGTTCACTACTGACACTGTTGCGGCCTTTCACTCTCGCGCTTTCATGCTGTGATCCCTATATTCGTGACTGAATCGCCGCATGAAGGAGTCCAGCACTTGAAGACTGACCAGCCCGTTGTTCTTGTAACCGGTGGCGCAAAGCGGATCGGCAAGGCAATTGTCAAGGATCTGGCTGCACATGGCTTTGCCGTGGCGATTCATTGCAATCATTCCCGCGACGAGGGCGAAGAGCTTTTGACGGATATTTATGCGGCGGGTGGCACGGCCTGCGTGGTGCAGGCCGATCTCTCCGACAGCAATGCAGTGCGCCGCCTTGTTCGCGACGCACAGGATCAACTCGGGCCTGTGCAACTGCTGGTCAACAATGCCTCGGTTTTTCAGGAAGACGGCATCGGTAATCTGGCGGATGACACAATCTGGGACCGGCATTTCGCCGTCCATGTCAAGGCACCCGTGCTGCTTGCGGATGCGATGGCAGCGGCGCTGCCAGCAGGCAAAGATGGTCTGGTGGTCAATATGATCGACCAGCGTGTCTGGAAGCTTACGCCGAAATTCATATCCTATACCTTGTCCAAATCGGCTTTGTGGACTGCCACGCAGACGCTTGCCCAGGCTCTCGCACCACGGATCCGCGTCAACGGGATCGCACCTGGGCCAACCATGCCGAGTGACAGGCAGAGCCAGGCCGACTTCGATCGGCAGGTGAGCACGCTCCTTTTGAAACATGGGCCCGATCTGTCAGAATTCGGCCGTACGATCCGCTATCTGTGGGAAACACCATCTATTACGGGGCAAATGATCGCTCTCGATGGCGGGCAGCATCTGGCATGGCAGACGCCGGATGTTTCAGGAATAGCAGAATGAACGACCCGGCAAATCAATCCAGCCCAAAACAGCTTCTTTCCGACGATGTGAAAGAAGACGATATCGATTTGCCTCTTGGTGAGGATCTGGACGAACCAATCGAGGAAAGCAACGGACCTGTCCGGGACGTAGCGGCTCTGATCAGTGCAATCGAATGGGATTCGACGATCGTCAGCGATGGAACCAGCGGCGCCGATGTGATCGCTGCGCTGGTCAAGCGCTTGCCAAACAAGCCGGGCGTCTATCGCATGTTCAACGAGGCTGGCGACGTGCTTTATGTGGGCAAAGCGCACAGCCTTAAGAAGCGTGTTTCCAATTATGCCCGCGGTCAGGGCCACAATAACCGCATCGCGCGGATGATCCGCGAAACCATGAAAATGGAGTTCGTTGTCACCCGCACAGAAACAGAAGCGCTGCTTCTGGAAGCCAATCTGATCAAACGTTTGCGGCCGCGGTTTAATGTGCTGATGCGGGACGACAAGTCGTTTCCGTATATCCTTCTCACGGCACCCAAGCAGACTGATCGGCGGCTCGCACCCGGAATTTTCAAGCATCGCGGCGCTCGCTCGAGCAAAGGCGATTATTTCGGACCCTTCGCATCGGCGGGGGCAGTCGGGCGCACGATCAATGCTCTGCAGCGTGCATTCCTTCTGCGTACCTGCACGGATTCGTTCTATGAAAACCGCACGCGCCCTTGCCTGCTCTACCAGATCAAGCGCTGTTCTGGTCCATGCACCGGAGAGATCAGCGAAGCGGACTACGACGAACTGGTCAGCGAAACCAAGGCGTTTCTCTCAGGAAAAAGCCAGGCAGTGAAAACGCATTTGTCGGATGCGATGCGCGAGGCTTCAGCAGATCTCGATTTCGAGCGGGCAGCCGTATATCGCGACCGCCTGTCGGCGTTGTCGCACGTGCAGGCACATTCGGGCATCAATCCGCAATCGGTGGAGGAAGCCGACGTTTTCGCCATCTATCAAAATGGCGGCGTGACCTGCATCCAGGTGTTTTTCTTCCGCACCGGCCAGAACTGGGGCAACCGCGCCTATTATCCCAAGGCGGATTCGTCGCTCTCGGGCGCCGAAGTTCTCGGCGCATTCCTGTCGCAGTTCTATGATGACAAGCCATGCCCGACGTTGATCATGCTTTCCGAAACGGTCGAAGATCAGGAATTGCTTGGCGTTGCCCTGACGGCGAAATCGGATCGCAAGGTCACAATCACAGTTCCGCAGCGCGGCGAGAAACGCGATCTGGTCGAGCATGCTCTCAGCAATGCGCGCGAAGCCCTTGGCCGCCAGTTGGCAGAGACGTCATCGCAATCGCGCTTGCTCAAGGGCGTGGCCGAGACCTTCGGGCTGGAGAAAACACCGCGCCGCATCGAGGTTTACGACAACTCTCACATCATGGGAACCAACGCCATCGGCGCGATGATCGTGGCCGGCCCGGAAGGTTTTGTCAAAAATCAGTATCGCAAGTTCAATATCCGCTCGACCGAGATCACGCCGGGCGACGACTTTGGCATGATGCGCGAAGTGATCGAGCGGCGTTTCAGCCGTCTGGTCAAAGAGCACGGTACACCGGAAACGAAGGATGCACCGGCGGAGGATGTGGAGATCGATGAATTCGACGATGATTCCGATGCTTTCCCGGCTTGGCCTGACATAATCCTCATCGATGGCGGTCAAGGTCAGATGAGCGCAGTGCGCGGTATCCTGCAGGAGATGGGCATTGCCGACAAGGTCACTGCCATCGGCGTCGCCAAAGGCGTCGATCGCGACGCAGGGCGCGAACGGTTTTTCATGGAGGGTAAGCCCTCCTTTACCCTTCCACCGCGTGATCCGGTGCTGTATTTCCTGCAGCGTCTGCGCGACGAGGCCCACCGCTTTGCTATCGGCACGCACCGGGCCAAACGCAAGAAAGAGATGGTAAAGAATCCGCTGGATGAAATCGCGGGAATCGGTCCTTCACGCAAGCGCGCTTTGTTGCATCAATTCGGTACGGCAAAGGCGGTTTCGCGGGCGGCTGTCGAAGATTTGATGAAGGTCGACGGTATATCTGAAGCCATGGCCATTACAATTCGCGATCATTTTCGTACATAGAACTCTAACTATTGTAATCGGGACATAAATGCGCCCGACTCCCCGCTGATGAGCTTGACGTTTGACGGTCGAACCCTTTTGATCGGCACTGATTTGATTGGTTGAAAATATGTCCAAAAACAACGCCTACTCTCTGCCGAATATTCTTACCTATGCCCGAATAATCGCCGTGCCTCTTGTAGTGGTGTGCTTCTTTCTGGAAGGACGCCTGCAATCCAGCGACGCCGCGCGCTGGGGCGCTCTGGCGATCTTCGCTATTGCGAGCATAACCGATTTCCTGGATGGCTATCTGGCGCGCATCTGGAAGCAGACCTCGACCATCGGTCGCATGCTCGATCCGATTGCCGACAAGCTGCTGGTTTCGGCCTGCCTGCTGCTGCTGGCAGCCGATGGAACGATCGCCGGTTGGTCACTCTGGGCTGCCATCATCATCCTTTGCCGCGAAATCCTGGTATCGGGCCTGCGCGAATATCTGGCGGAACTCAAGGTCAGTGTGCCGGTAAGCCAGCTTGCCAAGTGGAAGACCACTATTCAGATGGTTGCCATCGCATTTCTGCTGGCGGGACCTGCCGGCGACGAAATTGTGCCAGTGATCACCATATTGGGTATTATTCTATTGTGGATCGCCGCACTGATAACGCTGTACACTGGCTGGGATTATTTCCGGGCCGGGCTGAAACACGTGGTGGACTGACCAATGACCAAACTCGTCTATTTCGCATGGGTGCGTGAACGGATCGGCAAGGGCGAGGAATATCTCGACCTTGAACCCTCGATCGTCACGGTCAATGACTTGCTGACCCATCTGAAGTCCCGCGGCGAAGAATATGAATCGGCGCTTGAATACCAGGATGTGATCCGCGTCGCGATCAATCAGGAACATGTCGAACACGATGCGCCGATCAAGGGTGCACACGAGATTGCGCTTTTCCCGCCGATGACCGGGGGATGATGCAGTATGAGCACGGTCGAACCGCTCATCCGCATCCAGGCTGAGGATTTCGATACAGCCGCCGAAATTGACCGGATGACCAAGGACCGGCGCGGCATCGGCGCTGTGGTGACATTCAGCGGCCTTTGCCGAGATGAGGCCGGGACGCTGGCAGCGCTTGAAATCGAACACTATCCGGGCATGGCGGAGGTCGAAATTGGCCGTATCGCCGAAAAAACCCTGGACCGCTGGAGTTTGACGGGCCTGACGGTTGTCCATCGCTACGGTTTTATCAAACCTGGCGAGAATATCGTCCTTGTCGTCGCTGCCTCCGCTCACCGGCAAGCGGCTTTCGAGGCCGCATCGTTCCTGATGGACTATCTGAAAAATGCTGCCCCTTTCTGGAAAAAGCAGCACCTCGTCAGTGGTGAAGTCAGCGACTGGGTCGAGGCGAAGGCAACCGACGAGGAAGCACTCAAGCGCTGGGAAAAAACCAAATGAACCGTGTCGCAGTTGGTTCACTCATCATCGGGTTTCTGGCCGTCCTGGTACTGCTGGTTTTGTCATTGTCCGCTCGCAGTGACGAACCGGGAGGCGAAATCAGGAATGTGACCTGGCTCGCCGAAGACATCGACGGGCGCGGTGTCATCGATAATGCGCAAACGACACTGATGATCAATGCCGACGGTTCTGCGAACGGATCGGGCGGTTGCAATCGCTTCATGACCAGCGCCACGATCGATGGATCCAGTCTCTCTTTCAAACCAGCGGCTGCAACGCGCATGATGTGTCCGCCTGCCCTGATGGATCAGGAACAAAAATTCTTTTCCGCGCTTGAACGGACGCGGTCCTACGCGATCGATGCCGACACCGGCAAACTGCTGCTGCACGACGACGCCGGAAAAACCATCGCCCAGCTGGCGAAGAAAAATTGATTGATTCAAAATAAAAAGCCGGGCATTTCGCCCGGCTCTTTTATTCGCGTAGCAGAGCATCAGCCGACGATTTCAGTACCGGAAAACCAGTAGGCGATTTCTTCTGCGGCAGTCTCGGGGGCATCGGAACCATGAACCGAGTTCTCGCCGATGGAGAGCGCAAAAATCTTGCGTATCGTGCCTTCGTCAGCATTGGCCGGGTTGGTCGCGCCCATGATTTCACGGTTGCGGGCAATGGCATTCTCGCCTTCGAGAACCTGAACGATAGTCGGGCCCGAGGACATGGACTCAACCAGCTCGCCGAAGAATGGACGCTCCTTGTGCACAGCGTAGAAGCCTTCGGCTTCACGGCGGCTCATCCAGACGCGCTTGGAAGCGACGACGCGAAGGCCAGCCTCTTCAAACTTCTGGGTGATGGCACCGGTCAGATTGCGGCGGGTCGCGTCGGGCTTGATCATCGAAAAAGTGCGTTCAATTGCCATGGAATGAAACCTTGTCATTTGGGGGAATGGTGGCGGCTCTATAGCGGGAGCAGGCCCATTTGCCAATAGACCATTTGCCAATCCTCCCTTATGGCAGCTTACGCCGCAGCCTTGATTTCGCGTGCAACACCGCCATGCAGATCGAGACAACGCTCGAACCAGTCCTGCACGGGATCGCCTGCATCGAACAGTTTGTAGGATGTCAAAACGCGAACCCATTGAAAGGCACCGAAGACAATGTAGTCGGCAAACAAGGGGCTTTCACCACCAATGAACGGCTGGGATAGCAGCGTCTTGCGGATGGGCTCAAGGCTTGCAGTAAACGCTTCGCGCTTCGCATCGCGCGTCGCTGCCACGGCCTCGAGCGTCCGGCCGAACACCTTTTCGCGGCTTTCGCGGAAATAGGCTTGGTTAGGGGTGTCAAGCAGATCGTGCACCGGCATCAGGATCACTACGTTGATGAAAGGGTGGATGATCATCTGCGACCAGCCTTCGACAAAGCGGGCCATAGCGCGGCCCCCCTCGCCCTTGAACAGCGAAGGACGGTCCGGATATCTATCTTCCAGATAGAGGGCGATCGCAAAGGAATCTGCTACGAGCTTGTCTTCATCGCGGATAATCGGCACTTTGGCGGAATAGCCGTTCTCAAGTTTCGGTATCTCTTTAAAGGAAACGCGATTGCGATTAAATGGCAGACCTTTGTGCGCCAATGACATCACTGTTTTCCAGCAGTGTGGACTGAAAGGACGGCCTTGGTCAGTGCCGACAAGCTCGTGCAAAATGATTGCCATCGCAACTGCTCCTTCTTCGGTTATTATGTCAATAATACTGACCTTTATTTACAGGAAGTCAACGTGATGGAACAGCATTTCAGGATGCTTGCCGCATATAATCGCTGGGTAAACCAACGGCTCTATGCCGCGGCAGCCGAGCTCGACGATGAGGAATACCGGCGCGACGTGCGGGTATTCTTCACTTCGCTGCACGGCACCCTGAACCATCTGCTGGTGACCGATCGTATCTGGCTCTACCGCTTTACCGGCGAAGGCGATGCACCAAAGGCGCTCGATGCGACCCTTTTTGAAAAACTCGACGCGTTGAAGGCGGCACGAGAAAAAGAGGACGCCCGCATTATCGACTGGGTTAACAGCCTGGACAGCTCGGATATCGCCGGACGCTTCACCTATACAACGGTCAGCGACATGCGGACGATCAGTCAGCGTCTCGCGCCGGCGCTCTCACATCTCTTCAACCACCAGACGCACCATCGTGGTCAGGCGCACGCCATTCTGACGGCGCTCGGCAAAGCAGCGCCATCCTTTGATCTCATCCAGTTCCAGCGAACGGAAGAAGGCAGGCCCTACTCCTAATGCATTGTGACGTCTCTTTACCTCAAGCGCACGGCAGATATGCAACAGTACAGTCTTGCGGAAAAGCCATTTCCCGTGCAAAAGCGCGGCCATGCTTATTCTCGACGATATATCCGTGCGTATGGCCGGCCGCCTGCTCATCGACCACGCCAGCCTGAACCTGCCATCCGGCACGAAAGCCGGCCTGGTCGGGCGTAACGGTGCGGGCAAATCAACGCTGTTCAAAGTCATCACCGGTGAGCTTCACGCGGAAACCGGCGATTTCTTCCTGCCGAAGAACATCAAGATCGGCCAGGTGGCGCAGGAAGCACCGGGCACCGAGGATTCCCTGATCGAGATCGTGCTTGCCGCCGATACCGAGCGCACTGACTTGCTTGCCGAGGCTGAGACAGCCACCGACCCGCACCGTATCGCCGATATCCATATTCGGCTTGCGGATATCGATGCGCATTCGGCCGAAGCGCGCGCCGGCGCGATCCTCTCAGGTCTTGGCTTCGACGCGGAAGCGCAGAAGCGTCCGGCTTCATCATTCTCGGGCGGCTGGAGGATGCGCGTAGCTCTCGCAGCGGTCCTTTTCGCTGAGCCAGATTTGCTGCTCCTCGACGAGCCGACCAACTATCTCGATCTCGAAGGCACGCTGTGGCTCGAGGATTATGTGCGCCGTTATCCGCACACAGTGATCCTGATCAGCCATGACCGCGATCTTCTCAACTCCGCGGTGAACTCGATCATCCATCTTGACCAGACCAAACTGACGCTTTGGCAGGGCAATTACGATCAATTCGAGAAGCTTCGCAGCGAAGCGCTCGAATTGCAGCAGAAGCAGCGCGTGAAGCAGGAAGCACAACGGAGCCACATGGAGGCTTTCGTCGAGCGTTTCCGTGCCAAGGCATCCAAGGCCAAGCAGGCGCAGTCCCGCCTGAAGGCACTGCAGAAGCTGAAGCCGATTTCGGCCCATATCGAAGACCACGTGATGCCGTTTCATTTTCCGGAGCCGGAAAAAGTGGTTGCCTCGCCGATTATCGCGATTGAGAGCGGCGAAGTCGGCTACACGCCTGGCAAACCCATTCTCAAGCATCTCAATTTGCGTATCGATGCGGATGACCGAATTGCCCTGCTCGGCTCGAACGGCAATGGTAAATCGACGCTGGCCAAGCTGATCGGCGGTCGCCTGCCCTTGCAGAAAGGCAAGATCACCGTTGCGCCAAACCTGAAAATCTCGTTCTTTGCCCAGCATCAGCTCGATGATCTGATCCCCGAGGACAACGCGATCGAGCATGTGCGCAAATTGATGCCTGACGCGCCCGAATCCAAGGTGCGCGCCCGCGTTTCGCGCATGGGCCTGGCCACGGTGAAGATGAACACGGCGGCAAAAGACCTTTCCGGCGGTGAAAAAGCTCGGCTTTTGATGGGTCTTGCCACCTTCCAGGGTCCGAACCTGCTCATCCTCGACGAGCCGACGAACCATCTAGACATCGACAGCCGTGAAGCACTGATGCACGCGCTGAACGATTTCGACGGCGCCGTCATCCTGATCGCCCATGACAGACATTTGATCGAAGCGACTATGGACCGGCTTTGGCTGGTGCGCGATGGCGGCGTTGCGCCATATGATGGCGATCTCGATGCCTATCGCTCGCTGGTTTTGGCCGATGCGAAAGCCGAGCGGTCAGGCAACAAGATCGTGGTGGAAGAAGGCCAGAAACTGAGCAAGGCCGAGCAACGCAAGCTTGCCGCGCAGAAGCGTGAAGCTTTGAAGCCTTTGCAAAAGAAAATCCAGGAAGCGGAGGCACAGGTGCACCGCTTCCAGAAGAAGATCGACTCGCTGCAGATACAACTCGCCGACCCGGTCATCTATACGCGCGAACCGGCCAAGGCGACGCAGATCGGCAAGGAAATCGGCTATGCCAAATCTTCGCTCGCCCGCGCGGAAGAAGAGTGGCTGACACTTTCCGGCGAATATGAAGAGGCGATGACCGAGCTGGCGCAGTAGCGCCAGTTTCAAGCACCGGGCTTTGGAATAACAGCGGTTGTGTAGAGGCAATGTAACTGCCAGCCGAGCGGTTCATAGAGTGCACGGCCATCGGGCGTTGCCACGAGTGCCGCGCGTTGTATGCCTTTTTCTCGGGAAAGCATTTCCAGCCGCTTCATAACAGACCGGCCGAGCCCCTTGCGGCGATGGTTCTCATGGGTACTTATCCGGTCATAGACAGCCAATTCCCCGGGAAATGCGATCCTTCCCGTAGCTGCGACCTCCCCGCCCCTATCAAGGATATTCACGATGGTTACGCCATCATACACCTGATGGTCATATACATAGCCACCCGGCAACGAGGTGGTCTCCCCCGGCATGGCGCCGGACAGCAACATCATGAATGCGGGAGACTGGATATACCAACGGGCCGGCAGATTCGGCTGGACAAACTCCGGCGGCGCACAGACCTTCAGAAAGATCGCCGGCTCGGAAATGGCCTCAGCATGCTGACGGACCCAATCGGAATATTCTGAGAAAACATGGCGCCTCAACTGATCCGGAAGACCAACTTCGACACGATAGCCCCCGTTTTCGAAAACGGGCGCCGCTACCTGACGGGTTAGCGCCCATCCCTCGACCCACGTCCTGACGATTGCAGGATCGGCCTTCAAATCTCGCTCATCAATTGCCATCCGCGATCTATAGCCGTTTTTGCATTTCGATCGCCAGTAGAGTTTTCTTGCGCGTTGGCAAGGCGAACCCGGCCACGAACGCACCAACGCCGATGACGGTCGAAACGGCAAAGACAATTATCGTGGCGTCGCGCAGGGCCGCCGGTGTCGTGGCTTCAGGATAGCCGACAGCGTTGGCAACGAGACCAGCGAGAGCGGCGCCGATCGCATAACCAACGGACTGCAGCGTCGGCAACAGGGCCGAGGCGCGGTCACGTTCGCCGCTTCGCGCTGATTCCATGACCGACTGGCTGAGAAACCCCCAGCTGGCGCCGAAGCCAGTGCCAATGGAGATCTGACCAAGCATGACGACCAGCGGCATATCGACGAAGAAGCCGAAGACAATGGTGGCGAGGCCGGCAACGAGAAGAGTTGGTCCAAGCCGGATCAACCATGCACGGCGGCGCTGGTCCTGTATGTTGGCAACGAGGATGGCAACGGTACTCCATGCAATGGCGAACGTGGCATTGAAGGCACCTGCCTTTGTCGGGCCGTAACCCCAGAGGTTCTGCAGGGTCATCACCAGGTAAACGGACGTGGAGGCTTGTGCAACCGGCATGAGCAGGACAATCCATAGGCCAATGCCGACAGTGGAATTCAGAGCGAAGGCATCGGAGGGAAAGAGGGGCGTGCGGCTGCGCCGGTCGACGACGACTACCGAGGCGAGGACCACTGCGGCACCCAGAACAAACAGCACTTCCGTCGCAACCGTCCGCATGATGCTGGCAAAGGCGACCAGCATGATGCCGAAACCGATGGCCGAAAGCCGCAGGAACGGTACGCACAGGCGTGCGATCTCGCCGGAAAACCTGGGCACGATATAGAAGACGAGTGCGATGAATATCAGGGCCAAAGGCACATTGACGAGGAACGCGGCACGCCATGACAGATGTTCAGTAAGCAGACCCGAGACCAACGGGCCACCAAAGGCAGCAACCGCCCAAACGACGGCCTCAGCGCCGAAAACTTTGGAAACAAGCCTTGACGGGAAAAGTTCGGGAATGAGTGCGTAGCAAATCGCGGCGATGATCCCCTCGCCCAGTCCTTGAAACGCACGCCCGATCAGTACCTCGGTCATCGACGAAGCGAACGCTGCGATGAGCGTGCCCGCGAGAAACACCAGCGCGGCCCCCACCAGCGCCATCCTCGCACCCACTCGGGCCTTCAGCAATGCGCCACTGGCACCGCCGACAATGGAGAGGACGAGATAGAGGGTGAAAGCCCAGGAAATCAGCTCGAGTCCGCCAATTTCGCGCACTGCCGTCGGAAGTGAAGTGGACACCAGGAAACCATTGAAGGCGAACAGCGCTACACCAAGGCATAGCGTCAGGGTCGCCGCCGAATATGCAGGGCTCAGGAGTTCCGACCAGCTGGTACTGCCGGTTTCTTCTGTCGTCTCGTGCATGGCATTTCCTCAATTTAACAAGTTTTATATTTTTATATTCCTCCAAATAAAACAAGCAATAGCTTTTTAAATTTTTCTTGCTATCGTATGTCCATGCAGGATCGCACGACAAATCGCATGCTTTATTCGCTGAAAGTGGCTGGGGCGCAGACCGCCACCGTACTGGCCGACCGGCTTGGCGTTACTCCCGTGGCGGTGCGGCAGATGCTTGCACGTCTCCACGAGGACGGTCTCGTTGGTTTCGAGGACAGCCGGGAGAGCGTCGGCAGGCCCAAACGCTTCTGGCATCTGACCGACGCCGGAAACGCCCAGTTTCCCGATAATCATGCCGGATTGACAGCGGACCTTCTGGCGTCGGTGTCAGCGGTTTTTGGTGATGCCGGGCTCGACCAATTGATTTCCCATCGTGAGAAAACGACACTGAATCAGTA
This sequence comes from Phyllobacterium chamaecytisi, assembly GCF_020164455.1. Taxonomy (GTDB): domain Bacteria; phylum Pseudomonadota; class Alphaproteobacteria; order Rhizobiales; family Rhizobiaceae; genus Phyllobacterium; species Phyllobacterium chamaecytisi. The sequence goes on along the minus strand of NZ_JAIQWW010000001.1, from coordinate 425,037 downwards.
CCGCACGGCGCTGGAACCGATTACTTCGCTAGAAGAGAAAGTCCAACACCTCGCAGAAATTCGTTCGGCAGAGGGCTATATGGCCGAAGTCAGCCGGGACACGGGCGGCGAACTTATACTGATCGAGAATCACTGCCCTATCTGCGTTGCGGCCAAAGCCTGCCAGAAACTATGCCGGTCAGAGCTCGAGGTGTTTCAGGCGGCGCTTGGGCCGAATGTCGAGGTCAAACGCTTCGAACATATATTGAAAGGTGCCCGGCGCTGCGCCTACCGCATTGTCGAAAAGCGCAATGAGGACCGTCAATTGGCGATGAAGCTGTAAAGCATGGGGCTCATATAGTTGTTGCCCACACGCCAGTAATCACGCAATGGCCCGCCCTCGAAGCGAAAACCAAGTCGTGTCACCAGCCTGATGGACGGCGCATTATCCGGATGGATCACTGCTGCGATGCGGTGGGTGTTCAGCTTCACGAGGCAATGGGACATCACCGCTTGGACCGCTTCGCTCATAAGACCCCTGCCGTGCCATTCCGATCGAAGAATGTAGCCGATCTCCAAGCGGCGATTGAGCGGCTCACGATGATGATAGTTGACCATGCCGATGCAATTATCGCTGTCCCTTTCGGCAACCGCCCAAGCGATGGATTCATCGGGTGACATGGTCTTGGCGAGCACCCGTACCCACCTCCGCGTTTCCTGAATATTCTTGCAGGCAGAAAAATCCCAATAGCGCACGAGATTTGCATCTCCAATACAGGCGTGGAGCCCGACATCATCCTTTGGCTCAAACCGGCGTAACCGAAGTCTTTCGGTAAGGATCTTTGGAAAGGTCCCCGCCTGATCCACCATCATCTGCCCCACTTGGGCGGAGGTGGTACATTGTTTGCTGCTGCCTTGCGACTGCGTCTCAGGCGAACGAGCCCAAAAAGACTGATCACAATCAGCGCAATGCCGGCTGGCATGGCTCGCCAGTCGACGGCCGTCGCGCCCTTGCGCAAGACAAGATCAACCTCCGCCACCTCCAGGCCGTCGAAATCGCCAGGTCCGATGGTGAAGACATAATCGCCATCTTCCACCGGATCGATGTCTCCGATGCTGTCGCGGTAGACCTGCGGGCCCTGTGGTGAGCCCTTGTTGGCCGCTTTGCTGTTCTCGTAGTTCAAGGTCCTGACAAGGACGTCCCTGCCTTGCCGCGTGACGACGGCTGTCAGCGCCGAGCGCCCGACGGAAGGGACGAAATTCCGCAAAGGCTGCATATCGACGAAGGCGCGCACCGGAGCGTCGCCCGCGGTCAAAGTGACGGTGACAGGTTTGTAGGGACCGGGGCGATCATAGACGCGCCATGAGCCGATTTCTTCTCCCGAGAAATTGCCGACCACCCAAGGATATCCGATCCCGAGCACAATTCCGGCGATCAAGAGGAGTAGCAAAAGCGGACGCATCAACAGTTTCTCAAGCTTTCTTTTCCCAACGCCCTTCGGCGTTCTGCTGCCAGTAGGTCAATTTGTGACCCTGTTCTTTCAACAGTTTCCATTGTGCCCTCGCCTGCTCAAGCTGTTGCTGGTCGTGGCCATCAAACATGAGAACGAGCCGCTCATAGACTTTGACATTCTGCGGCTCGGCCCCATCGACAAGAAAGCGCACAGTCGCGCTGTTGGGGTTGCCGTGGCCCGTCATCAGAATGATGGGCTGCTCTTCCGGATGAGGCTCCTGGTCAGTCGCATGCGCAAGAAAAGACGCATCGGACCAGGTCCAAAGATGATTGTCGAGACTGTCGCGCCGCTCCTCGGAACCAGTCTGGATGACGACTCTCCATTTGCGGTCGAGCGAACGCTCGACGAGACCCGGCAATGCGTTCTCCAGTGTCGATTCAGTCAGATGGTAGAAGAGGATTTCGGTCATGAGTGCAGTCTTGTGTGAAAGGACTGGCTCACGTCAAGCCAGTCCCTTTTAACTTCTACCCTTCGAAATTGTCGCGAACCAGCCTGTCGAGAAGGCGAACGCCGTAGCCCGAAGCCCAGGACTGGCTATACTCATTGGTCGGCGCACCTATCGCGGTGCCGGCAATGTCGAGATGGGCCCAAGGCGTATCACCCACAAAGCGCTTCAGGAACTGTGCGGCAATGATTGCGCCACCGTGACGTCCGCCAATGTTCTTCATGTCAGCATTCTTCGTGTCGATGAGTTTGTCGTATTCGGCGCCGAGTGGCATGCGCCACAGCCTTTCACCGGTTGCCTGGCCGGCATCGAAGAGCTGCGCGGCAAGTGCATCGTCATTGGAAAACAGCCCCGCCTGATAAACGCCGAGAGCCACCATGATGGCGCCTGTCAGGGTAGCGAGATTGACCATGAACTTGGGTTGGAAGCGATCATTGCAATAGTAAAGCGCATCGGCGAGGACGAGTCGCCCTTCCGCATCGGTGTTGAGCACTTCGATCGTCTGGCCCGACATGGACGTGACGATATCGCCAGGGCGCTGCGCATCACCATTGATCATGTTTTCAACAATCCCGATGACACCGACGACATTGACCTTGGCCTTGCGTGAAGCAAGTGCATGCATAAGGCCGGTGACTGCGGCCGCACCGCCCATATCACCCTTCATTTCCTCCATACCGCCAGCAGGCTTAATGGAAAGGCCGCCAGAGTCAAAGGTCACGCCCTTGCCGACAAAGGCGATCGGCTTGTCTTTGCTTTTGCCGCCGTGCCATTCCATGATCGCGATGCGCGCTGGGCGTGTGGACCCTTGTGCGACACCGAGCAGCGAGCCCATGCCGAGCTTCTTCATGTCCTTTTCCGTCAAAATCTCGACCTTGACGTCGAGCTTTTTCAACTCTTCGACACGTTCGGCAAATTCGACTGGACCGAGAACATTGGCAGGTTCGTTGACCAGATTGCGTGCAAGAATAACGCCATCCGCCACCGCTTCGGCACTAGCAAATGCCTTTTTCGCGGCGTGAGGATCCGCTACCTGGATAGTGATACTAGCGACGAATTTATCTTCCTTCTCGCTCTCGTCTTTGCCTTTTTTTGTCTTGTACTTGTCGAATGTGTAGGAGCGCAGAAGCATACCCAGGGCGAAATCGGCAGCGTTTTCGGCTGAGATATCTGTGCCGGGTAGCGCGAGGATCACCGAGACATTTTTGGATTTTCCGATTTTTGAAAATGCCGCGCCACCGATTTTCAGCCAATCGTCGCCCTTGAGCTTGGCCGGATCGCCGCTACCGACAAGCACCAACCGTTCCAGTTCTGTGCCATTTGGAGCGAGGGTAGATAGGCTCGTTGCAAGTTTTCCCTTGAAATCCGAGACGCTGATGATACGCGACAGCAATGCCTGTCCGACAACAGATTCGGCTTCTGCAGCTGCTTTGCCTTCAGCGGGAACAAGCAAGATTGCGGTGCCGCTTTCGACGGCTGCATATTTTGCGAAACTGATGGATGGGCGTTTGGACATGATATCTCCGGTTTGAACAAAAATGTGACTTTCATGATCATCGATCTTGATGAATGAAGGGGGGATCATGAAGGGATTGACTAAGACCTTGTTAACTAGCTTTCTTCGCCTATTTTTAGCCAAGCCTGACTAGATTGAACATATGTCGGGTTTATTGAACATGTAACGGGTTCGTCCCATAAAGCTCAAAATAATGCCTTGGCTCCCATGGCATGGATTGGACAGTCGGGCTTTAATGAACGGCTGGTCGAACAAGGTGGCGGAACTCTTTTTGCGAAACATGACATGCGCCTGATTGAGATATACATCTTGCGACGGATCGTCGTCATGTTTTTTGCCGTTCTGCTTTCAGCGGTCGGAATCACATGGATCGTCCAGGTGCTCGGTCGTATTAATTTTCTGACGACCAGCGGACAGAGCTTCTACTATATTCTAAAATTCAGTTCCAATCTGCTTCCATCCGCCTTTCCCGTGGTGATGCCGTTTGCTCTGGTGATTGCCGTGACGCAAACGCTTTCGACGATGAACCAGGATTCAGAACTGGTGGTCATCAATGCGGCGGGCGCGCCACGCTCCGCCGTGATCCGTCCTGTCATGCTTTTTGCGATCGTCATCGCAGCTGCATCGTTCCTTATTTCCAACTTCGTCGTGCCGTATTCGCAGATGAACATGCGCCAAATGGTGGCCGAGGCGCGTGGCGATGTGATCAATCTCGTGGTTCAACAAGGCTCGTTCCGGGAAATCGATACGGACCTCTACCTTCAGATCGAGAACCGCGATTCCAATGGCACGATCCAGGGCCTGTTCGTTTCTGATTCCCGCGACAAGACGACGGATCTCATTTATTACGCCAAGGAAGGCCTTGTCGTCCAAACTGCCGATCAAGGCCTGCTGATCATGAAGGATGGCGAGGTTCATCGACGTGATGTGCAGACCGGCAATGTGTCCATCATCAAGTTCAATACTTATGCTCTTGATCTCGCGGCATTTCTTTCGTCGGACGACAAGGAGGCCACGATTTTTCCGAAGGACCGGCCTCTCGATTACCTCATGAATCCGGATCCCAACGACAAACAATATCAACAGCGTCCGCTTCGCTACACTTCCGAGCTTTACAAGCGCTTGACGGACTGGATGTATCCGATCGTGTTTGCGTTGATCTCCCTCGCCGCAGCTGCTGACTCGCGCTCTCATCGCGAAGCGCGCATATCCGCTTCATTTACGGCCATAACGATCAGTCTCATTGTGTTCTGGCTGGGATATTCGACCGGGCAGAGCACGGACAAGAACGCTTCGATGCTGCCAATGCTCTTCGCAATTCCAATTCTCGCAGCGCTTTCCGCGATCTATGCGCTCGCAACCAATCGCCAGATCGGTATCCCGACAACGTGGAGCAACTGGTTCAAACGTACTTTTGAAACCAGGCAGGTGGCATTCGCGAGCGCCGGAGCAAGATTGTTCGGTCGCAAGCGCGGAGGACACCGGTAATGATCGGCTGGACGCTCGGGCGCTACTTCTTCCTCCGCTATGTGACGATCACATGCTATTTCCTGATGGGCAGTTTTGCGTTGGCCCTGATCCTCGACTTCACCGAACTATCGGGAAAACTGTCTGCGCTGCCCGATTATTCTGCGATCCGGGCCTTTGGGCTGTCGGTGATGCGCATCCCCTATATCATGCAGCAGGTGTTTCCATTCATCGCGCTGTTTGCTGCGATGGCGACGCTTATTTCGCTCAATCGCAAATATGAACTGGTCGTCGCGCGTTCTGTCGGCGTTTCGGCCTGGCAGTTTCTTCTGCCTGCCTGTACGGGCGCGTTTCTTTTCGGCCTGGCGGCTGTGCTGGTCGTCAATCCGCTTGCTGCCTATGGTTTTGAGCGAAGCGAACAGATAACGGCAAACTGGCGCGCCGGAAAAGCCAATGATGTATCGGCAGATCGCGTCCCTTGGTTGCGGCAGAAAACCGAAGAGGGCGAAACGATCATCGGCTCCAAGTCGATCGTCAACCGTGGATTGCGTTTGGTCGACGCCGTCTTCATTCGACTTGACAAGAATCAGGACGTTACCGAGCGGCTGGACGCCAAGAGCGCCGATCTGGATGATGGTTTCTGGCAACTGAATCAGGTGACGAAATTTGTGTTGGGAGAGACGCCGGTTTCCTTGGAAACCGTGCGCATTCCAACCCATCTGCGCCCTGAATTCGTTGAAGAAAGCCTCGCGCGGCCCGAGACCATTCCTTTTTTTGAGCTGCGTAACAAAATTGCCGCAGCTCGCTCTTTTGGCTATCCAGCCAACGCTTTTGATATGCATTTCCAGTCTTTATTGGCTTTGCCGGCTCTGCTGATGGCGATGACTTTAATTGCTGCAACCGTTTCGTTGAAATTTGTTCGGTTTGGACAATCGGGGACGATGATTCTGGGTGGCGTCCTCGCAGGCTTCGTGCTTTATGTCGTCACTGTTGTGGTCAAGGCATTCGGGAATGCGGGATTCGTTCCGCCTTTTGTTGCCGCATGGACACCCGTGTTGATTGCAACATTTTTTGGGGTCTCCTTTCTGTTGCACAAGGAGGATGGTTAGAGTGGGATTGAATTTAACGCGCTCGGTGTTGCCGGCGTGGCTTGCACGGCTTGCGTGCAGCACGGCCTTGCTATGCCTTGCGGGCGGGATTTCGCTCCCAGCCTACGCCCAGACGGGTGATGCACTTGTTGGAAATGTAAAAACGGATCCAAACGCACAATTGCTGCTGGAGTCGGATGAGCTTGTCTATGACATCAACGCCAAGACCATTTCCGCAGTCGGCGGCGTGCAGATCGATTATGACGGAAACCGCCTCGTAGCGCGGAAGGTCACCTATGACCAGAATACCGGCCGCCTCAAAGCGGAAGGCAAGGTCGAGATCGTCGAGAAAGACGGCAACCGCATCTATGCGGAAAATCTCGATGTTACCGATGATTTCAAGGAAGGCTTCGTCAACGCCTTGCGGGTCGAAGCAGCCGACAATACCCGCTTTGCAGCCGAGAGCGCGGAGCGCATCGGCGGCGAGCTGACGACATTCAACAATGGTATCTACACCGCGTGCGAACCCTGCCGGGCAAAACCCGATCGGGCGCCGCTGTGGCAGGTCCGCGCCCAAAAAATTATCTGGAACGGCAAGAAGAAGACCATTCGTTTTGAGCGCGGCCGCTTCGAGATGTTCGGCATGCCATTGGCATTCCTGCCGGCGTTCGAAATCGCCGACCCGACAGTCAAGCGCAAGAGCGGGTTCCTCATACCGAGCTATCGCCATGAGACTGAACTCGGCACCGGCATCACAGTGCCCTATTTCTGGGCACTGGCTCCCAATTATGACCTGACATTGCAGGGGACCTACTATACGCAGCAGGGTTTCCTGGGCGAGGCTGAATGGCGTCACCGGCTGGCCAATGGTCAATATACGATCAAGCTTGCTGGCATCGACCAGCAGGATCCTGGTGCGTTTAACAGCATTGCCGGCGACCAGGTCGACTCAAATGCTACTACACGGGGAATGATCGGATCGACGGGCGCGTTCAACATAAACCCGCGCTGGACGTATGGTTGGAGTGTCTTGGCACAGTCGGACAAGGCTTTTGCCTATCGCTACGGCATCGAAAACTACGACAACTATAATATTACCGACCAAGTCTATCTGCGTGGCTTGCACGACCGCAACTATTTCGATCTCAGTCTGTACCGGTTCCACGTTCAAGAGGGTTTCGAAGATTCCGATCCGAGTTCCTCTGAGGAAAAGCAGCCCTGGGTTCTCCCGAGCCTGGATTATGCCTATACGCCTACGCAGTCGGTTGCAGGCGGCGAACTCAATTTCAATTTGAATTTGCAGGCCCTGACGCGTGACGAATTTGACGGCAATTTCAGCGGTGTCGATCGGACCGGTTACATAGCCGGCATACAAGGCAACGATGGCCGTATCACCGGGGAAGCCGAATGGAAACGCACGTTTGTCACCGAAAGCGGATTGGTCATCACCCCCCTCCTCGCCCTGCGAGGCGATGGTATGTACGTGGATTCCAATACAGACGGTGTCACACGTTCTGATGCTTTCCGTCCGATGGCTACTGCCGGTCTTGAAACGAAATGGCCAATCCTGTTTACAGCGGCCAACTCGACTCATGTGCTCGAGCCGACAGCCCAGCTTTTCGTTCGCAACAACGAATCCTATCCGGGTGAGATGCCGAATGAAGACGCACAGAGTTTCGTATTCGATGCGTCAAACCTGTTCGAACGTGACAAGTTTTCCGGATATGATCGCGTCGAAGGTGGCACCCGTGCCAATCTCGGTCTCCGCTACTCTGGCACTTTCAACAATGGCTGGGGCTTGAATGGTATTGCAGGCCAATCGTTCCAGTTAGGTGGGCTCAATTCCTTTGCATCGCCAGATTTTGTCAATGCTGGTGCCGAATCCGGACTGGAATCGGCTCGTTCCGACTATGTTGCAATGATCGGTGCCAATAAAGGCGCGTTCAACATCACGACTGGCGGAAGATTCGATAAGGACGATTTTGAAGTCAAGCGTGCAACAGTGGCAACTACAACCTCTGGTAAATATGGCTCTGTTTATGTGAAATACGCTTTCATCGCCGCACAGGAAACCTATGGTTTCCCCGACGACCGCCAGGAAGTCACTGTCGGCGGACAGGCCAAGTTGACACCAAACTGGCGACTCCTCGGCACCGGAACGTATGATCTTGTGTCAAATACGCTTGTAAAACGTACCGCTGCGCTTGCCTATGATGACGAGTGTTTCACGTACAGCATGTACTACACTCAGGAGCAACCGGTAACTGTGAACAACGTCGAGGGCGATAAGACCTCAACGTTTGGCTTCAACATCTCTTTCCGAACCTTGTGGGGAATCGGCAAGCCAGTCGATATCGGCGGGATCTAATCTTATTGTCTAAGCTGGCCGCACTTGCGGCCAGTCATGCTTTTGCCTTAGTAAAGCGACAATAAAGAGGAAATGAACATCAAAAGAAGAAAAACACGGTCCATTTCGCGAAAATGGTCCATGATCGGACAAGTTGAGAAATGATGGTGAGGAAGCATATTCTTGCAGCGGCAATGATCACTGCATTGAGCTCTGTTCTGGCGGTTGGCGTGACATTGCCTGCTGCAGCAAGCGAGATCAAGATTGTCGTCAATGGCGCCGCTATCACCGACTACGATATTTCAAAGCGTGCTGCCTTTCTGAAACTTCAGCATAAAAAGGGCAACCTTACCCAGCAGGCGCGGGATGAATTGACCAACGACGCGCTCAAGCGCCAGGAATTGAAACGTCTCAATTTGCTTGTTTCTGACAACGAAGTGAACGACGCCTATACGCGCTTTGCTACCAACAACAAGATGACGCTCAATCAGCTCAACGGCGTGTTGGACAAGTCCGGCGTGACGCCGCAGCACTTCAAAGAATATATCCGTATGCAGATGAGTTGGGGCCGCGCGCTCGCCACCCGTAATCGCACACAGGGTGGAACCAGGGTGTCCGAGCAGGATGCCGTGCAACGCATGCTCAAGGACGGCGGGAAGAAGCCCGTTTCTACCGAATACCAACTGCAGCAGGTGATATTCGTCGTCCCTGCCAATAATCGCGGCATTCTCGCCAAGCGGCGAGGTGAAGCCAATGCCATGCGTGGCCGTTTCAGCGGCTGCCAGACAACACGCGATATCGCCAAGGGCACATTGGATGTCACCGTGCGCGATCTCGGAAAATTCGTAGAGCAGGAACTGCCGCCCGAATGGTCGAAGCTGGTCATATCCACACCGGTCGGTCATGCGACGACGACCCTGGATACGGATAAGGGCGTCGAATTTCTCGGCGTGTGCGCGACCCGTCAAGTCTCCGACGATCGCGTGGCTCGCCTTGTCTTTTCCCAGGAAGCAACAGCAGCGGCGGGTGACGGCAAACCGGATGCATCAGCTGAGGCTGTCGACAAGAAATATCTCGAGGAACTGCGCAGCAAGGCGAAGATCGTCACTGAATGATGGGATTGCACTGGCATGAAAGCCGCTCTCGCCGTCAGTTCCGGTGATCCTTCGGGCATTGGGCCTGACATCGCGCTCGCTGCGTGGATATTGCGCAAGCACATGCAGCTTCCTGCGTTTTTTCTGCTTGCCGACGCGGAATTAATCGCCTCGCGCGCAGTACAGCTTGGCGTGAATGTTCCACTGGAAATCACAACGCCTGAGGACGCGGCTGCTATATTCGATGAGGCGCTGCCAATCGTGCCGCTGAAGAACCGGCAATCGGATCAACCCGGCATTCCACTGTCCGAAAATGCGGCAGGAACGATCGAGGCGATTGAACAGGCCGTGGCATTGACGCTTGCAGGCCGCTCACGCGCCATAGTCACCTGTCCCATCGCCAAAAAGCCGCTCTATGAGGCTGGTTTCAAATTTCCGGGTCATACGGAGTTTTTGGCACATCTTGCCGGTGAGCATCTGGGATATGCTGTAACGCCGGTGATGATGCTGGCTGGACCGTTGCTGCGGGCAGTTCCTGTAACAATTCACATTGCCTTGAACAAGGTTCCCGCTGTTCTCGACACAGTGACGATCCTGACTGTCTGCCGGATCACTGCGCTGGCACTCAAAAGTCAGTTCGGCATCGCCAAGCCACGGCTTGCCATTGCCGGATTGAACCCGCATGCGGGCGAAGGCGGCAGTATGGGTATGGAAGACGAAGTCATCGTGCGTCCGGCGGTGGAAACGCTGTGTGCTGAAGGTATCGATGCGCGTGGACCTTTCCCGGCGGATACAATGTTCCATGCCGCTGCACGAGCCACCTATGACGCCGCCATCTGCATGTATCACGACCAGGCACTGATCCCCGCCAAGACGCTGGGTTTCGATGACAGCGTCAATGTTACGCTCGGTTTGCCCTTCGTGCGTACCTCGCCGGACCACGGCACAGCCTTCGATATCGCAGGATCCGGCAGGGCCAAGCCTGACAGCCTCATTGCAGCGCTGCGGCTTGCTGATGAACTGGCGGCGAACCGCACACTCGACACATGAGCATAGATAGCCTTCCACCGCTGCGCGAAGTTATCCAACGCCATGAGCTGATGGCAAAGAAGTCCCTCGGGCAGAATTTTCTGCTCGATCTGAACCTCACGGGAAAAGTTGCACGCCAGGCAGGCGATCTCAAGGATCAGACTGTCATCGAGGTGGGACCCGGCCCTGGCGGCCTCACGCGTGCCCTTCTCGCCCAAGGTGCCAATGTTATCGCCATCGAGCGTGATGAACGCTGCTTGGCCGCCTTGCAGGAAATATCCGATCATTACCAGGGCCGGCTTCGCGTTATTGCCGGCGATGCCCTGGATACGGATTTCTCTGCGCTAGCAAACGGCAGCAAGGTGAAGATCGTTGCCAATCTCCCCTATAATGTCGGCACGCAATTGCTGATCAGTTGGCTACTTAGTGAACCATGGCCACCGTTCTATGCGTCGCTGACGCTGATGTTTCAGCGCGAAGTGGCGGAGCGGATCGTCGCGCGTCCGGGTTCGGATGCCTACGGCCGTCTCGGCGTGCTGGCTGGCTGGCGAACCGAGGCGAAAATTACTTTTGACGTCCCGCCGCAAGCATTCACACCACCACCAAAAGTTACATCCTCGGTCGTCCATTTGGTACCGCGTGTGGCCCCGCTCGCCTGCGATGCGGCAGTACTGGGACGTGTCACCCAGGCTGCCTTTGGCCAGAGGCGCAAGATGCTGCGACAAAGCATCAAATCGCTTGGCGGCGAGGCTTTGCTTGCCAAGGTCGGTATCGACCCGACACGCCGGGCGGAAACGCTGTCAATCGAAGAGTTCGTAGCGTTAGCGAATGCGCTCTAGTCCAGCTTTTCATCGAGAAGACTGCTGACGAAATCGAACAGACCCGGGCAGCGGTCTCGGCGCAGGCGTTCGGCGGTGACGATCGACTGGACTTGATGATAGGCGCGGTCCAGATCTTCGTTGACTATGACATAATCGTAAGAGCGCCAGCGCTCTATCTCGTTACGGGCGTTGTTCAATCGCATGTTGATCACGTCTTCAGCGTCCTCGGCACGCCGATGCAGCCGCTCTTTTAGATCGGCCATGGATGGGGGAAGGATGAAAATGCTGACAACATCGCCTTTCATCTTCTCTTGCAACTGCAGCGCGCCCTGCCAGTCGATGTCGAAAAGCATATCCTGACCATCCGCGAGCGCATTTTCCGCGGCCTCCCGCGGGGTGCCATAGAAATTGCCGTGGACTTCTGCCCATTCGATCAACGCGTCGCTGTCGCGCAGCCGCTCGAACTCGCGTGTCTGGATGAAATGATAATGGACGCCATCGATTTCGCTGGCGCGGCGCGGACGTGTCGTCACGCTGATCGAAAGCGCGAGATCTAATTCTTCCTTGTGCGTAAGCAGCATTCGGGCAATCGTCGACTTGCCAGCGCCGGACGGCGATGACAGGACGAGCATAAGACCGCGTCTCTTGATGCTGTTGTGCATGGTCACTCCAGATTCTGTATCTGCTCGCGCAATTGATCCACAACAGCCTTCAGGTCAAGTCCGATCGATGTAATCGAAGCCGCGTTGGCCTTGGAACAGAGCGTATTCGCCTCGCGGTTGAATTCCTGTGTCAGGAAATCAAGCTTGCGGCCTACACCGTTGCCTTCCTTCAGAAGATCACGGGCGGCGGTGACATGCATTTCCAGCCGGTCAAGCTCTTCCTGGATGTCAGCCTTCGTCGCAAGGAACGCGGCCTCCATGTACAGCCGCGATTCATCCAATGCGGGAGCGGCATCGAGCAGCAGCGAGACCTGTGCAGCCAGCCGCGAGCGAATAGCATCAAACGAGCGGCTTGGATCAAGCCTTGCCTGTTCCACCAGCATCTCGATCGCCGCGATTTGTACAGTCAAAATCTCGCCCAGCGCCCTGCCCTCGGCCTGGCGATTGTGCGCCAGTTGAATCAGTGTCTCGTCCAGAACCGCCAGTACTGCTTCTTCTATCTTGTGCTGATCTTCAGGATCGGCGGTCTCCTGTGGCGCCTCCAGGACCCCGCGGAGCGCCATAAGGCCCTCCGGCGTGGATGCTGCCAGACCGTAATCTTCGCGCAGACGTGCAGCGATCGCTGCCAGTTCCTTCAGAAGTGGTTCGTTGAGGATTGCCTTGGCAACACCCGCGCTGCGATCGACGGTGACGGCCGCCTGGAAATTGCCGCGCTTGAAATGTTGGCTGAAAAGGATACGGGCCTTCTGCTCGATCGTTTCAAGACCTGCTGGCAGGCGAAACCGCACGTCGAGACCCTTGCCGTTAACCGACTTGATTTCCCACAAGATTTGCACCCCGGCGCTGTTCCGGAGGTGACGGGCAAATCCCGTCATGCTTTGCAATGACATGTCTACCCCCTGGAACGAAAGGCCCTGAACTTCCTCGGGCCTTTCCAGTATCAATTTCCGTTGTCTGCGTCCGGCGATGCATTCTTGTCACCGGTTGCCGCCTTGGCGGCCTCGTCGAGGCGATTCTTCTCGACCTCACGCCAGCGTTTCACATTATCATTGTGCTCTTCGAGCGTCTCAGCAAATACGTGTCCGCCAGTGCCGTCGGCAACGAAGTAAAGGTCCTTGGTCTGCGACGGATGAGCTACCGCTTCCAGCGCGTCACGACCAGGATTTGCAATCGGCCCAGGTGGCAGGCCATTGATCGTATAAGTGTTATAAGGCGTCGGCTTCTCAAGATCTGACTTCAGGATCGGGCGGTCCGACGGCTTGCCCTTGCCACCAAACAGGCCATAAATGATCGTTGGATCGGATTGAAGGCGCATGCGGTTGTTCAACCGGTTAATGAAAACGGCGGCAACGCGTGGACGCTCGTCCGCCTTGCCGGTCTCTTTTTCGACAATGGATGCGAGCGTCACAAACTCTTCAATGGTTTTCAACGGAGTCTTGGGATCGCGGCGTTCCCATATGTCTTCAACCAGCTTTTTCTGATCGGCCTGCATCTTCTTGATGAGTTCCTCGCGTGTTGTACCGCGAGAAAAGCGCATCGTATTGGCGAAAAGCGAGCCTTCACTCGGCATGATTGCCGGCAAATCACCAACAAGCACGTCATCCTCACGCACCCGTTGGAAAATCTGTTCGACGGTAAGCCCTTCGGGAATCGTCAGCGAACGAAGCAGCGATTTTCCGCTGCGCAACAGATCCATGATCTCTCGCATGGACGCATGCGCCTTGATTTCGTACTCGCCAGCTTTCATGTCGCCCTGATGGCCATAGGCCTGAACGCCATATTTAAAGACCCGGGCATCACTGATAATGTTACGCCTTTCCAGCCCGTCGGCTATCTCAACAATCCCGGTACCGCTCTTCACAACGTAGTTGGTTGTAACATCGCTAGGTCCAGGCTCATTGAACGCCAGCTTGCCAAAGTATACAGCGGCCGCGGCAGCAAGAACCACCAGCACGACAAGCGACAGCATGAAATTGGCAAAAACAACGATCTGGCTGCGAGCGCGACGAGAGCGTCGCTTCGGCGGAGGTGGCGGTGTACCCGGTTCAGGACGCAACGCTTCGGAAGCCGATTGCGGGACAATCGGCTTGCGATCCGGCGCGTTGGCGGCTGAACCGTTTGTCTCTTCAGACTGCTGATCTGAGCTCACGCAAGCACCTCGGGACATGATACCGGCTGACGCCGGTAGAATCGATTGTGAATATGGCAAAAACGCGAGAGCGCTCCGCCAAGAAATCAATCACTGTTGATAACGCCGCATTACGAGCGAAGCATTCGTACCGCCAAACCCGAAGGAATTGGAAAGCGCGATATCGATCTTGCGTTCGCGCGGCTTGTGCGGAACCAGATCGATCTTCGTTTCCTTGGAAGGCTTATCGAGATTGATCGTTGCAGGAGCGATATTATCGCGGATCGCCAACACGCAGAAGATAGCCTCTGTCGAGCCAGCGGCACCAAGAAGGTGACCGATGGAGGATTTGGTGGATGACATCGATATTTTCGAAGCGGCGTCGCCAACAACGCGTTCGACTGCACCGAGTTCAATCGTATCGGCCATCGTCGAAGTGCCGTGCGAGTTGATGTAGTCCAAATCGCCCGGAGTTATGCCTGCGCGCTTCAAAGCCATTTCCATAGAGCGCTGCGCGCCCTCACCACTCTCTGATGGTGCGGTGATGTGGTAAGCATCGCCGGATAAGCCATAGCCGATGATCTCGGCGTAAATCTTGGCGCCGCGAGCCAGGGCATGTTCCAGCTCTTCAAGGACGACAACGCCCGCGCCTTCACCCATCACGAAACCATCGCGGTCTTCATCATAGGGTCTCGAGGCAGTTGTCGGATCGTCGTTTCTGGCAGTGGACAACGCCTTGCATGCAGCAAAGCCGGCTAGCGAAATTCGGCTGACTGGCGACTCGGTGCCACCAGCCACCATCACGTCGGCGTCTCCGAATGCGATCAAACGCGAGGCGTCGCCAATAGCATGAGCGCCGGTGGAACAAGCGGTAACGACCGCATGATTCGGACCCCGCAGCTTATGTTTGATCGATACCTGGCCGGAAGCCAGGTTTATCAAACGGCCGGGGATGAAGAAGGGCGATATGCGCCGGGGGCCTTTGTCGCGGAGTGTGTAGCCTGCTTCGACAATGCCTTCGAGGCCACCAATGCCGGACCCGATCAAAACACCCGTACGGATCTGATCTTCATCACTTTCCGGCGCCCACTTGGCATCCGCAAGCGCTTGGTCGGCAGCCGCAACAGCGTAAATAATGAAAGGATCGACCTTGCGCTGCTCTTTGGGTTCCATCCAGTCGTCAGGATTAAATGTACCATCAGAGCCATCACCTACCGGAATACGGCAGGCAATCTTGCAAGGAAGATCTTCAACTTCAAATTCCGTCACACGCCGGGCGCCGCTCTGGCCGGCAAGAAGCCGCGACCAGGTTAGTTCAACCCCGGATGCGAGAGGAGAAACCAGCCCAAGGCCGGTTATGACAACGCGCCTCATGGCAGATCCTTAACTATCAAATGCAACATGATTGTTTCCGGCCCAACGCATGAACGAGCAAGGCTAAACACCTTATATCACGATCGCTGCGGGGCCGAACAAAAATCAGGCAGATGCTTTGTCGATGAACTTGACGGCATCGCCGACTGTCAGAATCGTCTCGGCAGCATCGTCGGGGATTTCGACGCCAAACTCTTCTTCAAAAGCCATCACGAGCTCGACAGTATCAAGGCTGTCGGCTCCCAGATCGTCGATGAAGCTCGCACCATCGGTGACTTTCTCGGCATCAACGCCCAGATGTTCAATAACGATTTTCTTGACGCGTTCTGCAGTATCACTCATGTGGAAACCTCAACCTGTTTGTTTTTTCCTATGCCTTGGTTAGCGGCACGGATGACTCTAATCAAGCAATAAGATGGTTGTTCCGCCCTGTTTAACAGCTAAAACACCCGTCCTTGCGGCTCTTTCCTTGCGGAACTGAAAGGACATCAAATCGATTTGACTGCCCAGACTGGTGCGCGACTTATCACGCTTTATTCACGGTCTCAATCTCATAAATGTGATTGAGACCGATACCGGTGGATACGATCGATGCAAACCCGATCAGATCATCGCCATACCGCCGTTGACGTGAATGGTCTGACCAGTGACATAAGATGCTTCGCTGCTGGCAAGATAGACAACCGACGAAGCAACTTCGGCGCCCGTACCCATGCGACGCATCGGGATAGCAGACATGATGCTTTCTTTCTGCTTGTCGTTGAGCTTGTCGGTCATTGCCGATTCGATGAAACCCGGTGCAACGCAGTTGACCGTGACGTTACGGCTAGCGATTTCCTGCGCCAAGGATTTGGAGAAGCCTATAAGCCCGGCTTTGGAAGCAACATAATTGGTTTGACCAGGATTTCCTGTCACGCCCACGACCGAAGTTATGTTGATGACGCGGCCATAACGGCGGCGCATCATTGGATGCGTGAGTTCGCGGGTCAGGCGGAAAACTGCAGTCAGATTGACTTCAAGCACATTGTCCCAGTCCGCATCGCTCATGCGCACGAACAAACCGTCTTTGGTGATGCCCGCATTGTTGACGAGTATCTCAACGCCTCCAAGATCAGCCTCGGCCTTTTCACCAAGTGCCTTGACCTCATCTCGATTGGAAAGGTTAGCCGGGAAGATCATGACGCGATCGCTAAAATCAGACGCCAGAGCTTCCAGCTTTTCCACACGGGTGCCATGGAGACCCACGATTGCGCCCTGTGCATGAAGTGCACGAGCGATTGCCTCGCCAATACCACCCGTCGCACCCGTGATAAGAGCCTTGCGGCCTGTGAGATCAAACATTGCGCGTTCCTTTTTAAGCGTTGAGGGCAGCAACAGCCGCATCGATGTCTTCTGGCGTGCCGACAGCAATACCGGATATGTCCTTATTAATACGGCGCGCAAGACCAGTCAGCACTTTACCCGCACCGATTTCGTAGAGCGTTGTGACCCCATTATTGCCAAACCATTCCACCGTCTCGCGCCAGCGCACTTGTCCCGTCACTTGCTCAACCAGCAATGCGGCGATTTCGGTTGCAGACTTGACTGGCGCAGCGCGGACATTGGCAATAAGCGGCACGACCGGATCGTTTTTGGAAACATTGGCCAGTGCGACGCGCATGGCCTCCGCGGCGGGCTCCATCAAAGCAGAGTGGAAAGGAGCGGAAACCGGCAGCATGATCGCACGCTTGGCGCCTTTAGCGGATGCCAGCGCAGCCGCTGCCTCGACAGGGCCCTTCGCGCCGGAAATCACCAACTGACCGCCGCCATTGTCATTGGCGATCTGGACGGGTCCCTGCTTTGAGACTTCGGCGCAAATGGCTTCGACATCTTCGTGCTCAAGGCCGATGATGGCGGCCATAGCACCCTCACCCGCTGGAACGGCCTTCTGCATCGCATTGCCGCGAATGCGCAAGAGGCGCGCCGTGTCTGAAAGCGAGAATGTGCCTGCTGCACAAAGTGCTGAATACTCGCCGAGAGAATGGCCGGCTACATAGGCAACCTTGTCCTTCAAGGACACGCCCTTGGACTCCAGCACGCGAAGTACAGCGATGGATACGGCCATAAGTGCGGGCTGGGCATTGGCAGTCAGCGTCAATGTTTCTTCGGGACCTTCCCAGATGATCGAAGACAGCTTCTCACCCAGAGCTTCGTCCACCTCGTCGAAAACAGCACGGGCCTCCGGGAAGTTCTCGGCCAGAGCCTTACCCATGCCGACAACCTGGCTTCCTTGACCCGGAAAGGTGAATGCAATGGACATAAGCTGCGCCTCCAAAGGTTGCTTACAGTGTGAATCTGTCGCGCGATGTGCCTACAGGCAAGCACGAAGTCAAGCTTTGATAGGGCGAGCGTATCGTCACCTTTACGTCGACAGAGCTTTTAGATTGGACATTCACCTCGTTTTACAGTTCAAACGCGCTCTTCCGCATAAAATTTCCAGGCGGGTTGCTTATTTGGGCATTTGCCCGTATAGAGCGCCCGTTCATTGCTCGGCGTCAGCTGGGGGCTGAACGGAGGGCCGGATTTCGATCCGTCGAAGCATAAGAGCTTCAGCCTCCCGTGTCTCCGCTCTCGATCGTCTCCATCAGCGTCCTTTCTTCGCCGGTCTCCGGCAGAGAGATTCGCAGAGGTTTACCGTTGATACCGGGCAATATTAACGAAGAAAGGCAAAGACAAATGGCTCTTTATGAACATGTGTTCCTTGCTCGACAGGACATTTCGCAGCAGCAGGTCGATGCGCTTGTAGAACAATACAAGGGTATCATCGAGACCAATGGCGGCTCAGTCGGGCGTATTGAAAGCTGGGGACTTCGTGCCCTCACCTATCGCATAAACAAGAACCGCAAGGCGTATTATTCGCTGCTCAACATCACTGCTCCTGCAGCAGCTGTTGCCGAGCTCGAGCGTCAGCAGCGCATCAACGAAGACGTCCTGCGTTTCATGACGATCCGCGTTGACGAACACGAGGAAGGCCAGTCGGCCATGCTCGCTCGCCGTGACGATCGCCGCGACCGCGACGACAACAAGTTCGGTGGCCGCGACGACGACCGTCCGCGCCGTCCACGCCGTCCGCGTGACGAAGCCGGTGAAGGAGCAGAATAATGGTTGATATCAATCAGATCCCGACCCGCCGTCCGTTCCATCGCCGCCGCAAGACCTGCCCGTTCTCGGGTGCCAATGCGCCGAAGATCGACTACAAGGACGTGAAGCTCCTGTCGCGCTACATTTCCGAGCGTGGCAAGATCGTTCCTTCCCGTATCACGGCTGTCAGCCAGAAGAAGCAGCGCGAACTCGCCCAGGCGATCAAGCGTGCCCGCTTCCTCGGCCTGCTGCCATACGTTGTAAAATAATGAAACTGAGGCGGTGGGTTTCGACCCGCCGCCTTATTCCACCATCCGCGATGGGCGCGGGCCTGGTGGACCAAAGCAATTCCAGGAAAAGTGGGAACCGGTTTTCCGTCAGGGATTGCGTCAAAACAAATTGAAACCCGAGTTGAGGTAGTGGTCTAAGGACCGCCTCTAACTGCTGAAACAAGCAGGACAGCGAGCGAAATGAAACTGACTGCAAAAGATATCGGCGTGGGTGTGTTGGCGGGCTTTGCCGCTGCACTGCTTTCGGTTGGCGTTATCACGCAATCGACCCTCGCCATGGCGCTATTGCTGTTTTCGCCGCTGCCTATTTTTGTAGCAGCTCTCGGCTGGGGTACGGCCGCCGGCCTGATTGCCGCCCTTTCCATGGCTGTTGCCGTGTCCGTGCTTGCCGCGCCAATGGCGGCCCTTATCGTTGTCCTGATCACTGCGCTCCCCGCCGCGGCCGCCTCTTATTTTACTGGCTTGGCGCGCCCTGCCGATGAAATCGGTGGGCCGAAGGACGTCATGGTCTGGTATCCACTCGCCGATACTCTGCTGCGCCTGGCGCTGATTGTAGCAGCCAGTTTCATCGTCATCGGAATGCTCGTTGGCTTTGGCGATGAACTTGCAGGCGAACTGGCGAAATCACTGGGGCAGCAGCTTGCCGCAAGCAACCCTGAACTTGCTGCAAATGCCGATGTTGCGCAGAGCATGGCACTGTTTGTCGTGCGTGTACTGCCCGCCCTTCAGCCGGCCGTATGGGTGACGATAATCGTCGCCAATCTCTATCTGGCACTGCGGTTGACGGCGGCTTCCGGCAAACTACGCCGACCGCATGATGACTGGCCGCGGGCGCTGCGTATGCCTCGCTCCGCGCTTATCATCTTCGCCATCGTTTGCGCTGCTTGCTTTTTGCCGGGCGGTATCGGCTACGCCGCAACGGCAATAGCCGGCGCACTCGGTGCCGGTTTCACTATGGCCGGTTTCGCCATATTGCACGCAAGAACCCGCGGCGCACCATGGCGTCCAGTGGCACTATGGTTCGCTTACCTCGCGGTTCTGCTTTTCGCCTTTGTGCTTTTCCTCTTCCTTCTTGCCGGTTTGTTCGACACGTCGCGCAACGCCCCGGTTTCGAAGGCTGCGAATACAACACCACCTAACAACGACAATTAACATTAGAACAGACAAGGATAATTCAAATGGAAGTCATTCTTCTCGAACGTATCAGCCGCCTCGGCCAGATGGGCGAAACAGTCAAGGTAAAGGACGGCTTTGCCCGTAATTTCCTGTTGCCACAGGGCAAGGCTCTTCGTGCCAACGAAGCCAACAAGAAGAAGTTCGAAGGCCAGCGCGCACAGCTCGAAGCACGCAACCTCGAACGCAAGACGGAAGCACAGGCGATCGCCGAAAAGCTCGACGGCAAGTCGTTCATCGCCGTTCGTTCGGCTGGCGAAACCGGTCAGCTTTACGGTTCAGTTTCGACACGCGATATCGCTGATCTGATCACCGCTGAAGGCTTCTCGATCAACCGTAACCAGGTTGAACTGAACACGCCGATCAAGACCATTGGCCTGCACAAGATCGTGCTGACACTACATCCGGAAGTCGAAGCAACGGTCACGATCAACATTGCCCGTACTGCAGATGAAGCCGAGCGTCAGGTAAAGGGCGAAGATCTTACCTCCGCTGAGGCGATCTACGGCATCGAGGAAGTTCCGCTTGCGGACGAATTCTTCGATGAGGACGAAGAAGGCGAAGAAAACGCCTGATCTTTTTTCGATAGATCATTCTTTCGAATGATCTCATCAACATTTTGAAAGTACCCGGCAGCAGTGCCGGGTATTTTTTTGCTTTTCAGGAACAAAAAAACGATTAGATTTGTTTGTCCTACCACGCCCGACCACGGCTCACCTCCCGAGCCTGTTAATGGCCGAGCTCTATCGTCAATGATGGAGATTGTTCATGAATGCCATACTAAAAGCCGCGCTCTCGCGGATGATCTACACTGGCACTTTGGTTATCACAGACTCTTCCGGTAAATCTCAAACCTTCGGTGATGGAACCGGAGAGCAATTCGCCTTTCGCATCAATAGCGCTGCGGCCGAACGAAAGATCGCTTTCGACCCGTCGCTACATTTCCCGGAAGCCTATATGAACGGCGATATCGACGTTCTCGAAGGCGATATTTATGACGTCCTGAAGATTATCTTCGAAAATACCGGGGCGACTGTCGCCAAGGAACCCTGGATGTTGGCGATCGAAGGTATCCGCCGTGCCACCCGCCGCCTGCATCAGATGAACACGCTGACGCGCGCTTCCAGCAACGTTCAGCGCCACTACGATCTGTCTGAAGATCTCTACAGGTTGTTCCTTGATACTGACATGCAGTATTCCTGTGCCTACTTTGAACGGCCGGATGCCACGTTGGAAGAGGCACAACTGGCGAAAAAACGGCACATCGCAGCCAAACTTTTGGTTCAAAAGGGTCACAAAACGCTCGATATCGGCTGTGGCTGGGGCGGTCTCGGAATCTATCTCGCCAAGCACCTCGAAACTAATGTGACCGGTGTAACGCTGTCGCAAGAGCAATTCGGTATCGCCAACAAGCGCGCATTTGAAGAAGGCCTGACGGGACAAGCGCAATTCACCCTTCAGGACTATAGGACGATTGAAGAGACCTTCGACCGCATCGTATCAGTTGGCATGTTCGAACATGTCGGTATCGGGCACTTCCCGGAATATTTCCAGCACACCGCGCGGCTTTTGAAGAAGGACGGCGTATTCCTCCTGCATTCTATCGGGCGCTCGGATGGCCCCTCCTATACGAACGCCTTCATCCAGAAATACATATTCCCGGGCGGTTATATTCCGGCACTCTCGGAAGTGCTGCCGCACATCGAAAAGGCTGGCCTCGTTGTCACCGATATCGAGATTCTCCGTCTGCACTACGCGGACACTTTGCGTATCTGGCGCGAACGATTCATGGCGAATCGCGAGAAAGCCAAGGCGATCTACGATGAACGGTTCTGTCGGATGTGGGAATTCTATCTTGCGGCTTCGGAAGCGGCGTTCCGCTGGCAAAACTTGGTGGTGTTCCAGATCCAGCTCGCACACCGGCAGGAAGCCGTGCCACTAACCCGGAACTATATCGAGAAGGAAGAAAAGCGGCTCAAGCGGCTCGAATGCGAACGCAGCTCCGCCAACAGCCAGGTGGAAACCAAAGAATCAGTCGCTGGGCGGTAACGTTCCAGCCACGTTCGACGAGATAGAGCCGTCCGCTCCAGTTCTGCTAAAGCACCTCCTCTCCGTCATCCTCGGGCTTGACCCGAGGACCCACGGCTGAGACGCGCTAAGCCGATAGATTGCACGACGCATACTAGCTCAGCGCCATGCTCAATGGCGAATTTCGAATCATCTAACTGGATCCCGTCGAGTACGTTGCTCAAGCTGACACCCCTTTGCCGTGGGTCCTCGGGTCAAGCCCGAGGATGACGGAGAGGTAGTGCCTTTCAGCCCGTATACCGTCGCTTTTTCAACACGACTCACGGTATAGTCGACCGTCAGAGTCAAGCGACGGGTTTTCTTATCCGCATCTGTGTGAATTGTGGTGATAAGGGCAAATCTGCCACGCCATAATTTTCCCCACTGGGCCATAGTGATCGGAGAACAGGAAAATTTGAAATGGCTGAAGCTACGGTACGCAAGATCAACGAGGCTCAAGGAGCGCTTTACCGCGAAGCCCCTAACAATATCGAGGCAGAACAGGCTCTGTTGGGCGCCATTCTCGTCAATAATGATGCGTTTTACCGTGTTTCCGACTTTCTGAAGTCGACCCATTTCAACGAACCGCTGCATCGCAAGATCTTCGAAGTCGCGTCCGATATGATTCGCATGGGGAAGATGGCGAATCCGGTGACGCTGAAGACATTCATGCCGGCTGACGCCAAAATCGGCGAAATGACGGTGATGCAATATCTCGCCCGCCTTGCCGCCGAGGCCGTAACTATCATCAACGCCGAAGACTACGGCCGGGCGATCTACGATCTGGCAACGCGCCGTGCTTTGATTACCATCGGCGAAGACATGGTCAACATAGCCTATGACGCGCCGGTTGACGTGGCGCCGCAGGGCCAGATCGAAGATGCGGAACGGCGCCTGTTCGAGCTTGCCGAAACCGGCCGCTACGATGGTGGGTTCCAGACCTTTACCGATGCGGTCAAGACTGCCGTCGACATGGCCAACGCGGCGTTCATGCGCGACGGGCACCTTTCGGGTATCTCGACAGGTATTCGCGCGCTCGATGCCCGCATGGGCGGCCTTCAACCGTCCGATCTGATTGTCCTCGCCGGACGCCCCGGCATGGGCAAGACTTCGCTTGCGACCAATATCGCATTCAACATTGCCGCAGCCTATGAACCGGAACAATTGGCAGACGGTACGTTCAAGGCCAAGAACGGCGGCGTTGTCGGCTTCTTCTCGCTCGAAATGTCGTCGGAACAGCTGGCCACGCGTATCATTTCCGAGCAGTCGGAGATCAGTTCGTCAAAAATCCGTCGCGGTGAAATCAGTGAAGCCGATTTCGAAAAGCTGGTTGCCTGTTCGCAGCATATGCAGAAGGTGCCGCTTTATATCGATCAGACCGGCGGTATTTCTATCGCCCAACTTGCAGCGCGAGCGCGGCGGCTGAAGCGCCAGCGCGGGCTCGACGTTCTGGTCATCGACTATATTCAGCTGATGCAAGGGTCGTCCAAGCGCGCTTCGGAAAACCGCGTGCAGGAAATTACCGAAATCACCACGGGCCTAAAGGCGCTTGGCAAGGAATTGAACACGCCGATCATCGCCCTCTCCCAGCTGTCGCGTCAGGTGGAAAGCCGCGAAGACAAGCATCCGCAACTTTCCGACTTGCGCGAATCCGGTTCGATCGAGCAGGACGCCGACGTGGTGCTTTTCGTTTATCGCGACGAATATTACATCAAGAACAAGGAACCTAAGGTCGGCACGGAAGAGCATTTCAAGTGGCAGGCCGATCTCAACGAAGCTACGGGCAAGGCGGAAGTCATCGTCGCCAAGCAACGTCACGGCCCGACTGGCACGGTAAGACTGGCATTCCAGGCGGAATTTACCCGCTTTACCGATCTTGCCGAAGATTCGCATCTTCCTGAACGGTTCGAGTGAACCTTTGACTGCCAAAAAGCCTCAAACCACCACGATCGGCGCAGATCCTCGGCTAGCCGGGGGACGGCTAACAATCGATCTCGATGCGCTTGCCGCCAATTGGCTATTCCTCGCCGAAAAATCGAAACCCGCAGAGGCCAGTGCTGTCGTCAAGTCCGACGCGTACGGCCTCGGCATCGTGCATGTCGTACCGGCGTTGTGGCAGGCTGGATGCCGCACTTTCTTTGTCGCGCTGGCCGAGGAAGGTCTGCGGGTAAAAGCTGTCGCGCCTGATGCACGGGTGTTTGTGCTCAACGGGTTTTTCGCCGAAGCATTCGAAGCCTACTGCCAATCGGATCTCATTCCCGTTCTTGGCTCGGTTTATGAACTCGATTTGTGGAAGCGCCTGAATACCCGTCGAAAGGACAAGCTTCCCTTCGCGCTGCACGTGGACACCGGTATGAACCGTCTCGGCATTACCGTCGAGGAAGCCTTGACTTTCACGGCTGATCTACGGAACCCAAAGCCAGTTCTACTGATGACGCACCTCGCTACGGCTGACGATCAAGCGCATGCGTTGAACCGGAAACAAATCGAATCATTTCAAAAACTTCGCGTGGCTTTTGCAGGTATTGAATCAAGCATCGCAAATTCCCCGGGCATTTTTCACACACGTATAGGTGAATATGAACTCAGCCGACCCGGCGTTGCCATGTATGGCGGCGAACCACTCTCGGCCGCCGCCAATCCCATGCGCCCTGTGGTGACGCTGGAAGCACGCATTGTACAGATCCGCACTGGACTAAAGGGCGAGACCGTGGGTTACGGCGCTACCGCGACGCTTAAACGCGACACGCGTATTGCCGTTTGCTCGGTAGGCTATGCGGATGGTTATCTTCGTTCCGCATCGGGCAGTGGCGTGCCGTTGCGCCGCGCCATACCCAACGGCGGCGTAGGCTTTGTTGCCGGGAGCAAAGTTCCGATTATTGGTCGCGTCACCATGGATCTGACATCGTTCGATATCACTGATCTTCCAGTGGATGCGGTCAGCCCAGGGGACTACGTCGAACTCTTCGGACACAACATTGCGTTGGACGACGCTGCTCGCGCCGCTGGAACGATCGGATATGAGTTGCTTACCAGCCTTGGGAACCGCTATCACCGGCGCTATCTCAAATCCGAAAGCGATTGATGGCCAAGCCAAGAATTCAATTTATCTGTCAGAACTGCGGCGCAGTACACACCCGCTGGGCCGGCAAGTGCGATGAGTGCGGCGAGTGGAACACGCTTGTCGAGGAAGGTACGGCTGGCGGCATTGGTAGCGGGCCAGGCAAGCTCTCATCACGTAAAGGTCGCGCAGTAGCGCTGACCACGCTTTCCGGCGAAATCGAGGATGCACCGCGCATCCAGTCAGGAATCGGCGAACTGGATCGTGTCACCGGCGGGGGATTTGTCCGCGGTTCGGCGATTCTCATCGGCGGCGATCCCGGGATCGGCAAATCCACATTGCTGACGCAGGCTGCTGCGGCCCTCGCCCGCCAGGGCCACCGAGTCGTTTACGTTTCGGGTGAGGAAGCGGTGGCGCAAATCCGGTTGCGCGCCCAGCGATTGCACGCTGCGGATACCGACGTGCTGCTCGCGGCCGAAACCAATGTCGAAGACATCTTGGCCACCATCTCCGATTCGAAGCGGCCAGATCTGATCATTATCGATTCGATCCAGACATTGTGGACAGACGCCGCCGATTCTGCCCCCGGCACAGTGACGCAGGTGCGAGCCGGCGCCCAAGCCATGATCCGCTATGCCAAGCAGACCGGCGCGGCAGTTGTTCTCGTAGGGCACGTGACGAAGGAGGGTCAGATCGCAGGGCCTCGTGTCATCGAGCACATGGTCGATGCCGTGCTCTATTTCGAAGGCGAAGGCGGCCACCATTACCGCATCTTGAGGACCGTAAAGAACCGTTTTGGTCCGACGGACGAGATCGGCGTGTTCGAAATGTCCGACAAGGGATTGCGCGAAGTCGCCAATCCTTCCGAGCTTTTCCTGGGTGAACGCAACGAAAAGTCTCCAGGAGCTGCGGTTTTTGCAGGCATGGAGGGTACGCGTCCGATACTCGTCGAAATTCAGGCGCTGGTTGCACCCTCGACGCTTGGCACGCCGCGCCGCGCAGTTGTCGGGTGGGATGGAAACCGGCTGTCGATGATTCTCGCCGTACTCGAAGCGCATTGCGGCGTAAGGTTCGGTCAGCACGACGTTTACCTGAATGTGGCCGGTGGATATCGAATAACCGAGCCCGCAGCGGACCTTGCAGTTGCATCTGCGCTGGTTTCCTCAATTGCCGGTATTGCCCTTCCCGCAGATTGCGTCTATTTCGGCGAAGTCAGTTTATCTGGTGCGGTTCGCCCGGTGGCGCATGCTGTGCAGAGGCTGAAGGAGGCAGATAAGCTTGGGTTCAAACAGGCTGTTCTTCCCAAGGGAAGCAACGACGTGGCAAAGAACGGCAATGCTCGTCTGACAGAAACCGCTTCGCTGCCGGACCTAGTGGCCCGGATTGCGGCATCGGGACCTGACAAGAGACAACGCGACGACTGACCAGATAGTATTGGCCAGACTGAATATGGGGATGAACTTAAATGCCAATAACGTTGCTTGACGGAATTCTATTGGGCATCACTCTCGTTTCGGCGGTTTTGGCCATGGTGCGCGGCTTTTCGCGCGAAGTTTTGTCGGTGGTTTCCTGGGCAGCAGCGGCCGCAGCGGCATACCTCTTCTATAAGCCGGTGATTCCGTTCCTTACGCCCTATATCAGCAATGATACAATTGCCCAGATCGCAGCTGCTGGCCTCGTCTTCGTCGTTACGTTGATTGTCGTGTCGATCATTACAATGAAGATTGCCGATTTCATCATCGACAGCCGTATCGGCGCACTCGATCGTACGCTGGGTTTCCTCTTCGGTGCGGCGCGGGGCATCCTTCTCGTCGTTGTCGCCATGCTGTTCTTCAATTGGCTGGTTCCCGAGAACCAGCCGGCATGGGTGGGTCAGGCAAAATCCAAGCCGATGATCGATCAACTGGGTACAAAACTGATCAGCCTGTTGCCAGAAGATCCGGAATCAACCATCCTTAACCGCCTGAAGCCCGGTACGACAGCGGCTCCGGATGCGGCACCCGACGGCACCACCACAACACCGGAGCCGAAGGAAGATATTCCGCCGGAAGGGTCGACAAACCAGCCTTGATGCAGTCGAAGAACACAACTGCGTCAATATTGGCATTTATCAGGCCTTGGCGTTTACTTGGTAATGCTCCATATACGTGGCATAATGCGAAATAGGCACAATTGACTCGATCCAAGGTAATCTTGGGGCGGAAGGGCTGGCGGCAATGACCGACATTTCTCGTAACGATAATCAATTGATGTCCCTGGATGACGACACACTGCATGAAGAGTGCGGTGTGTTTGGCATTTTGGGGCATCCCGACGCCGCGACCCTGACCGCGCTCGGGCTGCACGCCCTGCAGCATCGCGGCCAGGAAGCAGCCGGTATCGTCTCCTATGACGGGAAACAGTTTTGTTCGGAACGCCGCATGGGTCTCGTCGGGGACCACTACACCAATCCGGCAACCCTTGCACAACTGCCCGGCGACCGGGCGATCGGCCATGTACGCTATTCGACCACCGGCGACACGGTTCTGCGCAACGTGCAGCCGCTTCTGGCCGAACTTGAGGTCGGCGGCATCGCCATTGCCCATAATGGCAATTTCACCAATGGCCTCACCCTGCGCCGCCAGCTGATTGCCGATGGCGCCATCTGCCAGTCCAATTCCGATACCGAAGTCGTATTGCATCTCATCGCCCGTTCGCGCCATGCTTCATCCAGCGATCGCTTCATCGACGCGATCCGCCAGATGGAAGGCGGTTATGCGATGCTCGCCCTCACCCGCACCAAGCTCATCGCTGCGCGTGACCCGATCGGCATTCGCCCGCTTGTGATGGGTGAACTCGACGGCAAGCCTATTTTCGCTTCCGAGACCTGCGCACTTGACATTATCGGTGCGAAATTCGTCCGCGATATCGAGAATGGCGAAGTGGTGGTCTGCGAGATCCAGGCTGATGGGTCGATTAGCATCGATACTTACAAGCCGCAGAATCCGAAGCGCGAACGGCTTTGCCTGTTTGAATACGTTTACTTCGCCCGTCCGGACTCGGTCGTTGGCGGACGCAATGTCTACACTGCCCGCAAGAACATGGGCATCAATCTCGCCAAGGAAGCACCACTCGAGGCCGATGTGGTGGTTCCAGTTCCGGACGGCGGCACCCCGGCAGCCATTGGCTTTGCCCAGGCAAGCGGCATTCCCTTCGAGCTCGGCATCATCCGTAACCATTATGTCGGACGCACCTTCATTGAGCCAACCCAGTCGATCCGCGCCTTTGGTGTGAAGCTGAAGCATTCGGCCAACCGTGCCGTCATTGAAGGCAAGCGCGTGGTGCTTGTGGATGATTCCATCGTGCGCGGTACGACTTCGGTCAAGATCGTGCAGATGATCCGTGACGCCGGTGCACGCGAAGTGCATATCCGCGTTGCCAGCCCGATGATCTTCCATCCAGATTTCTACGGCATCGACACGCCCGATGCGGACAAGCTGCTGGCCAACCAGTATGCGGACCTTGATGCAATGTGCGAATACATTGGAGCAGATTCCCTGGCATTCCTATCCATCGACGGGCTTTACAAGGCTGTCAGCGGCGCCCCTCGCGATCCGCGCTCGCCGCTGTTCACCGATCACTACTTCACTGGCGATTATCCGACGCGGCTTCTCGACAAGGACGGGGCGAGTAACGTTCGCCAGTTCTCGCTTCTCGCAAATAACGGTTGAGTTCACTCTATGATTTCTGACGGCAGTTTTCGGCTGGACGGCAAGCTTGCGCTTGTCACCGGCGCATCCCGTGGCATTGGCTATTCGCTTTCCAAAGAACTCGCTGCACGCGGCGCTCACGTCATCGCCGTTGCCCGCACAGTTGGCGGGCTTGAGGAACTCGACGACGAAATCAAGGCAGCAGGCGGAACCGCAACGCTCGTTCCCTTAGACTTGACCGACATGCCCGCCATCGACCGGCTGGGCGGTTCCATCCATGAGCGCTGGGGCAAGCTTGATATCATGGTCGCCAATGCGGGCATTCTGGGAACGATTTCGCCAATAGGACATGTGGAGGCGAAAGTCTTCGACCGATTGATGGCAATCAATGTCACGAGTGTATGGCGCCTGATCCGCACCACCGATCCCCTCTTGAAGTTGTCTGACGCCGGCCGCGCCGTCCTGCTAACATCGAGCGTGGCACATACTGCTCGCGCCTATTGGGGACCTTACGCCGCTTCCAAGGCCGCTGTGGAA
This sequence comes from Phyllobacterium chamaecytisi, assembly GCF_020164455.1. Classification (GTDB taxonomy): domain Bacteria; phylum Pseudomonadota; class Alphaproteobacteria; order Rhizobiales; family Rhizobiaceae; genus Phyllobacterium; species Phyllobacterium chamaecytisi. Next base: position 395,636 of record NZ_JAIQWW010000001.1, on the reverse strand, counting down.
GTGATGGCGCGCACCTGGGCCGAGGAATCGCAACAGACGCGCTTGTGCATCAATTCCGTCGACCCTGGGGCTACCCGCACCGCCATGCGTGCGCAGGCTATGCCAGGCGAAGATCCTGAGACCTTGCCCACGCCGGCGGAGGTCGCCGCAAAGATCGCCCTGCTCTGTGACCCGGCGCTAAACGCGACCGGCAAGCTCTACGACGTGCGCGCCGACAAATTGCTGAGCTACAACGACCCGAGTTAACCTACGAGGCGGATGATCTTTTCAGCCTTCTCGTTTGCGACAGAAGCCCGGGCACGCCATGCCTTCGGGCTCATACCGGTGACACGCAGGAACTCGCGATTGAAATTCGACTTCGTCTGAAAGCCGGCATCGAACATGATCCGCGTGATCGGCTCGTCGGTATCAGCGAGCGAGCGGCAAGCTTCCCTCACCCTGTAATCATTCACATATTGCGAGACACTCATCGATTTGACGCGGTTGACCGCGCTCGACACTTGCCGGACCGAGAGCGCCATTTTCCGGGCAAGCCGGTTAAGATTGAGATCGACATCACGATAGAGCGTGCGCGATTGCATCAGATCGTCGAGAGAGGCTGCTATTTGCGTATCCTCAGCACTCGGCTGGCTTGTGCGCCCGTCGTCCTCGACCTCGACGTCAGCCGGTGACTGGTTGGCACCCGCCACAGTTGCCGCTGTACCCAAAACCAGCAATGCAAGCACGTTGCCAATGGCGACAATCTGGCCGGAATGAATGCCGCCGGATCGCGCGAAGTCCAGGCTGATAATGATATCGATGACGGCCGAGGCAGCGATGGCGAAAGCTGTAACCTGCAAGGCACGATGAGAGTTGATCACCCCATCGAGGCGCGACGAGGCAAGAGCATCCGGACCTGCCGATGCCAGCCATGTAAGCGCAACGCCATAGCCCGCAAAGATCAGAATGAGCGCGAGAGAGATCGGTGCCGGCCAGAACGCGACCAGCGCCGCCACAAACAATGGCGGGAGCGCGTGCAGCCACAGCAGTGGCCGCTTTAAGGGAGAGCGCCCGGTACGCAAGCCCTCGAAGCTGAGCCAGGCCAGCGACGCGATAGCGGCTGCAAGCACGGCCTGGACCGGCAACACTCCCCTAAGGTCGTAGCCCCAACGCAAACCAATGACCATTGATTGCAAGGCATAGGCAGCAATCAAGCTAAAGAAAAACGGATTCAAAACAGTCACTTCCCGCCGTCTGATCATCTGGATCAGAAGGATGGACAGCAGCAACGCAACGACAAAGGGCAACGGAACAAAGATCATCGTCGAGACCACGGTAATTCGGAACATCACTATGTCCTGAATTGCGATCGCGGACGACCTGAAATGCAATCCAGGTCGAAAATACCAGTCACATGCAGCTTCCTGAGATCAGCGCTGATGATGGCGCCGAATCTCAGGAGAATATGATGCCCGGTTTTTTCGCTTCATTGATATTACTTTTAACAACACTCAGCCCCGTTGCGGCAAGGGCGGAGCCAAGCAAGCCGCTCGACATGGCGAACATCAAAACGGTCGCCATAACGGGAGAGGCAAGCCGCGTCGAGTTCACCACCACGGACACGCAGCCCTACGCCGCAAGTATCTCCGGCAATCAATCGGGCTGGTTTTCGAACTGGTATTCGAGCTGGTTTTCAAACGCTTGTGAGACAGATACGACAACGGAAGTGAAAGATCAGACATTGCTGATCCATGTTGCGGAATCGCCTCTGATAAGCCTTTCCGATTGCGAAGTGCGCATCAACGTCAATCTGCCGAAAAACGGCGATATTAACATCCAGCAGCAAGCGCTTTACGCAAAATTGTCTGGCGACTATCGCGGCATCACCATCAGCAGCAATGCCGCCGATTTCTCTCTGGACGGCTATGCATCAAGCCTCGACATCAAAGGCGATGCAGTCCGCAGCGACATGCGGTTCGAACGGACGAACCACAGCGAGACGATCCGGCTGGATTCACACGCCTTGGACGCGAGCTTCAGCTTCGTCAAGGATACGCCCATCAGCTACCTGATCGATGCCAAGGCCTCGTTCATCGACAGCAAGCGCGAAAGCACGCCCGGGGCAAAGCCGTCAATCGAGATCAGGAGCGAGTATGTCCGCGCCACGATCCGGTAGCGCCTTCAATCATCATCAACGACATCCAAATGAGGGATCAATTATGAAAATTCTCAAGCTCGTAGCAATCCTTGCCATTACTGCTTTTAGCACGTTTCAATCGGCGCAGGCCGCAGGTCTCACATTCATCGAGGTGCCTTCCAACAATCGTGGACCCGTTCTGACGGCTGCCGTCTGGTATCCGTGTGTTGGCAAGCCGACACGGGTAGAAATAGGCTTCGACTATTCGACAGCTGTGCAGGACTGCCCACTCACAGCCGAAAAACTTCCGCTCATCGTGATCTCTCATGGTGTGGGTGGATGGTCCGGCAATTATCATGCACTTGCTGAAATGCTTGCCGATGCAGGATTTGTAGTCGCTGCCATCAATCATCCACGGGATAGCGGCGCATCGAAAACGAGAGATCCGAACGATATAGCTTCCATGACCCAGCGCCCTGTCGATATGACAAGGCTTGTCGATTTCATGCTGGATCGCTGGTCAAATGCATCGCAGATCGATCCGGAACGAATCGGCGTTTTCGGCTTTTCACGAGGCGGCTTCACTGGCCTCGCCATGATAGGCGGCAACCCCGACTGGAAATTGCTGCTTGATAATTGCCCGACCTATCCGGGAAACCGCTTTTGCGAGCAAATTCGCAGCTCCGCAATTGCTCCTTTGGCCGGTGATCCACGGATCAAAACTGCCGTGTTGGTCGACCCCGCGGGCGGTAGCCTATTCACCGCCGAAGGCTTGGGCAAAGTGACGGTTCCAGTCCAGTTATGGGCATCCGAATATGGTGGAGACGGCCTATCGCCCAAAGATGCCGCCACGGTTGCTCATAACCTGCCTGCCAAGCCAGACTATCGCATCGTGCCAAACTCTGGCCATTTCTCTTTTCTCCCACCTTGCAGCCAGGAATTTGCAAAACTCGTGGGAAACTCCGGTGAGCCTGAGCTATGCACCGACACGGCAGGCTTTGATCGCGTGGCTTTCCACAAGCAGTTCAACGCAGATATCCTGGCCTTCTTCCGCAAAAATCTGATGGAAGCCGAGCAGTGAAACCCGCCTGGTTCCGAAATCAGGAAGGGGTTTCGGAACCAGCGCTTTCAGCTTCTGCCAATGCGGCGCGATCTGCCGCTTCGTAGCGCTTCCATGCCCGTGCACTGAACGGTAGCGAGATGAAGAACGCAATTGCCGTCAGTGTTAGCGTTTGCCACGTGTAGCTCATCAGGAATGCCACGTAGACCACGATGAACAGGAATGTGGGCATGACCCAGTCCGAACGCAGCCTCGTTCCTGCCGCCTTGCCGCTATAGACCGGCAGGCGGCTGATCATCAGCACTGCGACACCGACGGTATAAGCGGCGGCCGCAAAGGCGATCGCACGCGTTGGCGCGAGACCGAGAAAGCCGAGATAGACCGGCAGCATGACGAGCATGGCTCCGGCCGGAGCCGGTACACCCGTGAAGAAATTGTTCTGCCAGAGCGGCTTGCCCACTACATCCAGCATCACATTGAAGCGTGCCAAACGCAGGCAACATGCGATGCAGTACAGCAGCGCCGCAATCCAGCCGAACGAGCGCGCCTGATCCAGCATATAGGCGTAGAGCACCAGCGCCGGAGCAACGCCAAAATTGACGATGTCGGCCAGCGAATCCATCTGTGCGCCGAATTTCGTGGAGCCCTTCATCATACGGGCGATGCGTCCGTCGATCCCGTCGAGAAATGCCGCGAGAAGCACCATGGACACTGCCAGTTCGAAACGATTCTCGAAGGCCAGTCTGATACCCGTCAGCCCGGCGCAGATAGCGAGAACTGTAATCACATTGGGCGCGAGATAGCGCATGGGGATTCGTCGGCCAACGGGTCCGGCAGTCTGAGGCTTCTCGTCAAACAATGGATCGACTTCGGTCTCGGTCATGCGCTCTGCCTCAACTGATCCGGACCAACGGAGCGCTTGCCGCGCCACCGAATTCGGCGATGACGGATTCGCCGCCGACTGCAGTCTGGCCGATCGCGACGCGCGGCGTAAAGCCCTCCGGCAGATAAACATCGACGCGCGAGCCGAAGCGGATGAGACCGAACCGCTCGCCGATCGAAATGGCAGTGTTTTCGTCGGCCCAGCAGACAATACGGCGTGCCACAAGCCCGGCAATCTGCACGACGGCAATCTCACCATTTGGACTGTCAATCAAAAGGCTGTTGCGCTCATTCTCCGTGCTGGCCTTGTCGAGGTCGGCGTTGAGGAATTTGCCAGGCTTGTGCACGATCGTTGTTATCCGGCCGCGCACCGGAGCGCGATTGATGTGGCAGGAAAAGACATTCATGAACACGGATATCCGGGTCAACTCCTTGTCGCCAAGACCAAGCTCGCGCGGCGGGATAGCGGGCCCCACAGCCGACACGATACCATCTGCCGGACTGATCACCAGCTTATCATCGGTCGGGGTAACACGCTGCGGATCACGATAGAAGTAAATGCACCAAGCAGTAAGGATGAGACCGATCCAGAACAGCGGTTCCCAAAAATAGCCGAGGACAATCGTCGATCCGGCAAAACCAGCGATGAACGGATAGCCCTCCCGATGGATAGGTACCAAGGTGTTGCGTATGGAATCGACAAGACTCATTAATTTATTCCTGGTTGTGCCGGTAGCCCGTATTCTCTGAAACGGCGAGCGCTTCAGGCAGGTCGCGCGTTACTTATCGGAGATTGGCAGCAGGAGCAAACCATTCAAGCGGGCATAGCGGGCTTTCCACGCACGATGACGCCAAGGTCGTCTTCCTCTTGTACGCGGCGCAAACGCTCCTCAGCTTCCGTAGCCTCGCGCTGACGGTTCCACATGGAGGCATAGAGCCCCCTCTTGGCCAAAAGTTTCGCGTGGGTGCCGCGCTCGGCGATCACTCCATCCTTCAGGACAATGATGTCATCAGCAGCGATGATGGTTGAAAGCCGGTGGGCGATAACCAATGTCGTGCGATTGCGACTGACAAGATCAAGCGCGGACTGGATCTCATGCTCGGTGGCGCTATCGAGCGCCGAAGTCGCCTCATCGAGAATCAGAATAGGCGGAGCTTTCAAAATCGTCCTTGCAATCGCCACGCGCTGCTTTTCGCCGCCGGAAAGCTTAAGTCCGCGCTCTCCCACCATGGCGTCATAGCCTTCGGGCAACGTTTCAATGAAAGGTCCTATCTGTGCAAGCTCCGCCGCATTGCGCATCTCGGCCTCTGTCGCAGTGATGCGCCCGTAGCGGATATTATAGGCGATGGTGTCGTTGAAAAGGACCGTATCTTGCGGAACCATGCCGATAGCCGATCGCAAGCTGTCCTGCGTCACGTCACGGATGTCCTGGCCGTCAATGGTGATCGAGCCGTTCTGGATGTCGTAAAAGCGGAACAGCAGGCGCGACAGGGTTGATTTGCCTGCACCGGAAGGCCCAACAATTGCTACGGTTTTGCCTGCGGGAACCTCAAAGCTGACGCCTTTCAGGATCGGGCGCTTCGGATCATAGGCGAACTGTACGTTGTCGAAACGCACGGCCCCGCGTTCGATCACCAGTGGCCTGGCATCCGGCCTGTCCATCACTTCCTGCTCGACGTCGAGCAGGTCGAACATTTGCTCGATATCCGTTAGACCCTGACGCACTTCGCGATAAATAAAGCCGATAAAGTTGAGCGGGACTGACAACTGCATCAGCATTGCATTGATGAAGACGAAATCACCCAATGTCTGCGTACCCGCAATCACCTCCCTGCCCGACATGATCATCATGACCGCCATGCCGATGCCGAAAATCACCGCCTGTCCAAAGTTAAGCCAGCCAAGCGACGTCCAGATGCGTGTCGCCGAAATCTCGTAGCGCGCCATGGCAGCATCAAAACGACCGGCCTCCATAGTCTCATTGCCGAAATATTTGACAGTTTCATAGTTCAGCAGCGAGTCGATTGCCTTGGAGTTGGCGTCGGTGTCAGAGGCGTTCATGTCCCGGCGAATGCCGATGCGCCAGTCACTGGCTCTTACCGTGAACCATGTGTAGAGCCACACGGTAGCCACCACGACTGCCAAATAGGACATTCCATAGGTCACGGCGAAAATCACCGCGGTCATCAGAAACTCGATGATCGTCGGCGCCGTATTCAAGATGGTGAAGCGAACGATGGTCTCGATGCCCTTCGTTCCGCGTTCGATGATGCGCGAAAGACCACCGGTACGGCGCTCCACGTGGAAGCGCAGCGACAATTCATGCATATGTACGAAGGTCTTATAGGCAAGCTTTCGTACGGCATATTGGCCGACGCTGGCGAAAAGTGCATCGCGCAACTGGTTTAAACCCGCCTGCACGATACGGGCTGCATTGTAAGCTGCCACGAGCATGAGCGGGCCGACGAGAAGTGCCGGCACCAGATCAGACGCCTCAAATTTCCCATTCAAGGCATTTGTCGCCCATTTGAAAAAATAAGGAACCAGGATCAGGACCACCTTCGAGATGATCAAATACACGGAAGCCCAGACGACCCGCATTCTTAAATCAGGGCGTTCCATCGGCCACATATAGGGCCAGAGATTACGAATGGTCTGAAGGGTTTTTCCAGACTCGTCTGAGACGGTTTTGTTGGCCACTGTTAATCCTTGAAGACAATTTCGAGTTCGGGCAACGCTTGCGTTTCCCCGATGATTGTTTCTGGCGAGCAGCAAAGGCGGGCCATGTCGTTCACGAGTGCGGCTATACTGGCAAACGCTGCCGGATCGATGCTGTAATGAGAGCTCTGGCCAGACTGCTTGTAGCGGACAAGACCGGCATCGACGAGAATCTTCAAATGCTGTGATACGGTCGACTGTGCCAGATCAAGCCCCGCGACAATATCTTTGCAACACGAAGCATCAAGGCACGCGAGCTGGCGGATAATGCGCAAGCGCGCTGGATGTGCCAACGCGGCGAGTATGCGCGCTGTATTGGCATCAGAATGATGTTGGAACGAGCCCGTGCATTTCATCGTTCATCGGCGATAAACGATATAATTTTCTGATGCAAGGAGAAATTGCGATTCTTTTTTTCGAAAACGGGCGTTTACAGCCCGTCTTTTCTATTGAACTACAGGTTTATCTTTTTCTGGCAATGCAAAGATCTGCCCGGGGTAAATCATGTCCGGATTGCGGATCTGTTCCTTGTTAGCCAAATAGATGGTCGTGTAGCGCATGCCAGCACCATAGGTACGGCGTGAAATCTGCCAAAGACTGTCACCGCGGCGGATAATCACCGAACCATCGACGTTCTGCAGGGGCGTGCCCGCTTCAGCGACTTGCGGCGCCTGTCCGTCGGTTTGTGGTACAATCGCACCAGTCTCGGTTTGCGTATCGGCACCTGGAGTTGCCGGTGCGACAGCCGAGACACGCTCGCCGGCCTCGCGCTTGAACGGAACCGCGGCTCTGGCCACGACCGTCACGCCATCCTTGCCCAGCATATCAGCACGGATGATATAGTCTCCGACAGCCAGCTGCTGAACAGTCTGTACCAAAAACCGGCCATTAGGTGCTGTCTTTGTCGTTCCAAGCAGAGTGGAATTTGCGTAGACCTTTACCGCAGAGCCCGCTTGGGCATTACCAGCGACGAAAATCTTGCTGCCTTCAAGCTCGACAGCCTCGACCGTGATCAACGCTTTCTCTGCGGGAGCGATGCCCGGCTTGTCACCCTTGGGTGCAGCAACAGTTGTTGGCTGGGTGGATGAAGGTGCGGGTTCCACCGGCTCGGGCTTTGTAATCATGCGGCTTGGCTGGCCGGATTGTTCAACAAGCGCCAATACCTGACCAGTCTTTGACTCTGGAATGGAAACTATTGCCGTCTCAAGCGAAGTCATGGCGCTGCCGTCTTGTGTTGTCGAACGCAAGACAAGCTGGTAGTCGCCGGGCTTCAGCGGATTATCCAGCGCGATAACAAAATCACCATTCTCAGTCGATTTCGTCGTGCCGATGACGCTCGAGCGCGACAAAAGGTCAACCGTCGCATTTTTTGCGGCATTGCCGGCGATGACGATGGTGCCTGAGGGATCGACACGCAGAACATCAAAAGTTGGCGCGCCATTATTTGCCGTTGCTGGCGGCGGAGCCGAAACCTGTCCGGAAGCAACGTCTGTATCCGGTACGGTCGTCAGGGACTGAATTTGGGGTTCGGAAGTTGTCGCGGGCACTGCAGGCTGTGTCTGCACCGTTCCACTCATCACAGGGGCCGGTTGCTCCACAACAGGCTTGCCCGGCATCAGGCCCACATAGGCCGCAACAAGACCGGCAGCAACGACAGTACCAAATCCCAAAAGCGCAAATTTATTCTCGAACATCGTTCCCCGATCCTATTGTTCCTTTTGCTCTACCGCCTTTTCTGTCAGGCTACAAGAAAACCCTTTAGATTCAGACCCATTCTTTCGACGTATCCATAAAGCCGGCGTATGAAACTTTTGTCTCGCATTTGTACCGACTTGACGTTTTGTGATGTGCAAGGCACCACTCATTGTATGAGCAAGATTCGATCCATTTGTGTCTATTGCGGCTCCTCACCGGGCCGCGACCCGATTTACAAACAAAGCGGCAAGCTTCTCGGCCAAACGATCGCTGAGCATGGGCTTGAGCTCGTCTATGGCGGCGGCACCAAAGGCATTATGGGCGCAGTTGCAGACGGAGTCATGTCTGCGGGTGGCAAAGTCACAGGAATTATTCCGAAATTCCTGATGAACAAAGAGGCCACCGAACACGCGCTTGGCCAGCTTTCAGAGCTTATTGTTACCGAAGACATGCATGAGCGCAAGCATAAGATGTTCGAGCGCTCGGACGCGTTCGTTACCTTGCCCGGCGGTATCGGCACTGTGGAAGAGATCGTCGAGATCATGACGTGGGCGCAACTCGGCCGTCATCGGAAGCCTATGGTCTTCGCCAACATCAACGGATTTTGGAATCCGATGCTGGCCCTCATCGAGCACATGAAAGCCGAGGGTTTCGTGCACACGTCACATTTGGTCAATCCGCTTGTGGTAGAGAAGCCGGAAGATATCGTACCCGCCATCCTCAATGCTGCTGCACGAGGTGACCGGGAAGGCAATGAAGCAATCATAGAGCGGCTGTAGCAAGCAAAAGGGATCTCATGGCGGATAATATTACCCCCGATCCCCCAAGCAACGCACCCCTCATCCAAAGTGATGAGTTTGTCATCGCCCACAGCTTCCGCGACGACGGCACATTATTGCCATCCGCACACGCCGGAGCAGCAGAAAGTGCGTGGGTTTGGAAAAGCTATGGCCTTGCCGATGCGCGGGCAAGGCGCAATCTCGAAACTGACGAAAGCCTGCCAGAAGTTGTGCGGGAAGCATTGCTCTCTCCCGGCGACCAGTATCAGATCACCTATGAAGAGGGCTGGCTTTACGGTGAATTGCCGGATTTGCAGCACAAGCACTATGGTGATCCGCGGGAGCTCGGCTATTTCCGCTTCGCTTTCAATGAGCGATTCTTCATCAGTGGGCGTCGTCACCCTCTCCAATCGGTCGACGATGTACGTCAGGCTATTCTCGGCGGCAAGGTAAAGCCGAAATCGCCAATCGCTCTGTTCAACGCCATCTTCCGGCGTTTTCTCGATCTTCTAAAAATAGAGATCGCCAAACTCTCCGAAACCCTGGATTCCATCGAGGATCATATCGTCGGCGAGAACTGGCAGGGCGAGCGGGAACGTCTCGTGCCTGTCCGGCGTCAGATCGTTGTGTTTCACCGCTATCTCACGGCGGCGACAGGTCTGTTCCGTCATATTGATCACGCCGATCGCCGGGTTTTTCCCGAAGAATTGGACGATCTGATCGAAGGATTGTCGCGCCGCGCGGAAACGTTGCATGCGGAAGGCGAACAACTGCAGCAGCGTGCACGCCTGCTCCAGGACGAACTCCTGGCGAAACTCACGGATCAGTCAAACCGGTTTCTGTATGTCCTGTCGGTAATGACCGCGGTCCTTTTGCCAAGCACTGTCATAAGCGGGCTTTTCGGCATGAATACCGGTGGACTGCCGCTTGCGGAAAGTACACATGGATTCTGGCTTATTACTGCCTTGGCACTCGGTATTTCTGGAATGGTCTATCTCGTCGTGAGAAAGATCGGCGGATCGCGGAACTAGGCAAGTTTTGCCTGCGCCGGTGCCAATCGCAGCTTTCGCGCCTCATGCACCATTGACCAGGTGTAGATCGCAAGGGCTGACCAGATCAGACCGAATGCAATGAGCTGTACATGCGAGAACGGCTCGTCGAAGACAAAGATTGCAATGAAGAACACAATCGTCGGCGCAATATATTGCATCAAACCAATGGTCGTATAGCGCAGGAGCTTGGCGCCAAGGGCATAGAAGATAAGCGGCACAGCGGTTGCAAGCCCTGCAAACAGCAACAGGCCCGTGTCGTGCGGCGCACCGTTTGTGAAGTGGCTGGTGTTCTGCGTCAGGGTCCAGGCAATGAAACCGAGCGAGGGAATGGAAAGTATTAGTACCTCAAGCGTGAAACCCTGGATGGCGCCGATCGGCAGGGTTTTGCGAAAGAAACCATAAAAGCCAAAGCTGAAGGCGAGGACGAGTGAAATCCACGGGAGACCACCGGACGACACCGTCAACAGAATGACCGCGCATGCTGCCAAAGCTATGGCAACCATTTGCGCCTTCGAAAGGCGTTCGGACAGGAAGATGCCGCCAAGGACCACATTCACCAGCGGATTGATGTAATAGCCCAGTGCTGTATCTACAGTGTGATTATTGCCGATGGCCCAGACATATGTGCCCCAGTTCACGGTAATCAGACTGGCGGTCAATATAGCCATGGCCAGCATGCGCGAGGTCGTGAAGGCGACCCTCAGATCGCCAAGCAACCCAAGCCACCAAAGCAGCACGACGGCAATGGGAACCGACCAGACAATACGGTGGGCCACCACTTCCAGCGCTGGTATATGCGCGACCGATTTCAAATAGAATGGCAAGATGCCCCACAACAGATAAGCACAAAGAGCGAAAATAAAGCCCTTCTTTCCATCCGACATTCCAACGAAAGCATCGGCTGTCGAATGGTTGCCGGCTACGGCTCGATTGCTATCGATTTGTTGAGTCATGGTGCGAAGTCCTAGTCCCCGCGCGACATGCCGTCTATTGAATTCGACTGATCAATCGATCAAGCCATTTGATGTTTTCGCTCAAAATTGGGGCATGAATTCCCTAAAATGACAAAAAAATCTTTATTCAGCTGCTATTTTCCCCGCCAAATCCCGATTTTTCATCAATTTATAGACAATGGAATCCATTAACGCCTGGAAGGATGCGTCGATGATATTGTCCGAAACACCGACCGTCCACCAGCGCACGTTGCTGGAATCGGTCGACTCGACGAGCACACGCGTGATGGCCTCGGTACCGCCGTTCAATATGCGTACCTTGAAATCCGCAAGCACCAGATCAGCGATCTCGTCCTGATAGCGGCCCATGTCCTTGCGCAACGCCAGATCGAGTGCGTTGACCGGTCCATGCCCCTCAGCAACGGACATCCGCGTCTCACCATCGACCTCCATACGGACAACGGCTTCCGAGACGGTCTTGATATTGCCATTTGCATCGAAGCGCCGCTCGACCATGCAGCGGAACGAGTCGACTTTGAAGAACTCGGGGACGGTGCCGAGCGTCCGTCGCGCCAAGAGCTCAAAACTGGCATCGGCGCCTTCATAGGCGTAGCCCTCGGACTCATGTTCCTTGACCAGCGCAATCAGCGTGTCGAGCCTTGGATCCGACTTGGCCACCGGAATACCGCGACGTTCAAGTTCATTGATGAAATTGGATTTGCCGCCTTGGTCCGAAACCATGACCTTGCGACGATTGCCAACAGTTTCCGGCGGTACATGTTCATATGTCGCCGGTTCCTTGACCAAGGCCGACGCGTGAATACCGGCCTTGGTTGCAAATGCCGATGCGCCGACGAACGCACCTTGCGCATTGGGTGCACGGTTGAGCAATTCGTCGAAACTGCGCGACAAGCGGGAAAGCCCCTGGAGTTTCTCCAGGCTGATGCCGGTTTCGAAACGGTTCGCCCAATTGGGTTTCAGCATGAGCGTCGGGATGATCGTCACCAGATTGGCATTTCCGCAACGCTCACCGATACCGTTGAGTGTGCCTTGCACATGGCGGACACCCGCATCGATCGCAGCAAGCGAATTGGCGACTGCCTGCTCCGTATCGTTGTGCGCGTGAATGCCCAGATGATCGCCGGGGATCAATTTTGTGACGGCACGGACGATTTCGGCGACTTCCGCGGGCTGCGTGCCGCCATTGGTATCGCACAGCACGACCCAGCGGGCTCCTGCGTCGTAGGCAGTTTTGGCGCAGGCCAGCGCATATTCCGGGTTGGCCTTAAAGCCATCGAAGAAGTGCTCGCAGTCGACAATGGCTTCCTTGCCTGCCTCAACAGCAGCGCGAACGGAAGCATCGATGGACTCGAGGTTTTCCTCATTCGTGCAGCCGAGCGCTACGCGGACATGATAGTCCCAGCTTTTGGCGACAAAGCATATGGTATCGGCTGACGAACGGATGAGCGCTGCAAGTCCGGGATCATTGGAGGCCGAGACGCCGGCGCGTTTGGTCATGCCGAAAGCTGCGAATTTTGCATGCTTCGTACGCTTTTCGGCGAAGAAGGCGGTGTCGGTCGGGTTGGCTCCCGGATAGCCGCCCTCGACATAGTCGAAGCCGAAATCATCCAGCATGGATGCAATGACTTTCTTGTCCTCAACTGAAAAGTCGATGCCGGGCGTCTGCTGGCCATCGCGCAACGTTGTGTCGAAGAGATAGATTCGTTCTTTTGTCACTCGCCCGCCTCCCCTCGCGACCCCGATGGCGGCCACTGTTCCGTGTCATGGTCGGGGTGTTGATAGGATACCATCGTTTTCAGGAATTCTACCGATTCCGCATCGCTGTCAGATGTGTATCCGGGGAGTTTCGACAGATCATCAACATAAGGCAGTTTGTCTTCAATGCCCCACTGAAGGGTGGGCGCCAATTCTTCAGGTTCATCGAACGCACCGATAGCAAGTGCCGTGCCGTCAGGTGCTTCATAGGTCAGCGGCGTTCCGCAGTTCGCGCAAAAGCCGCGCTTGACGTGATTAGACGATTGAAACCGCTTGGGCTCGCCCCGTGTCCACTCAAAATCCGTGCCGCGCACTGATGTCAGGGGCGCGAAAAAGTTGCCGAAGGCTTTTTGACACATGCGGCAATGACAGATCGATGCATCACCGAGTGTACCCTCCACGCGAAAACGGATCGCGCCGCATTGGCAACCGCCGGTGTAGACAGGCTTGTTATCCAGACTCATCGCTTCATCTCCCAGGTCGTGACGCGTTCGCCGGTTGCGGGATCTTTTCCGTCCTTCAATTGAATGCCTTGTTCCAGCAATTCATCACGGATGCGGTCAGCCTCAGGGAAACTCTTGGCTGCAAGCAAAGACAGGCGATTGCGGATCTTGGCTTCGATTTCATTCTCGAGCTCGCGTGAGACGCTTTCTACGCTCAGATCAATGCCCAGCAGCGCGAACACGGCACGATACACCTCAGGATCGAGGACGCGCGACTTCCTGATCGATGCCAGCCAATTGATAAGGCCTGGAGTTGCCAGGTCGTCAGACAGGATATCGATAGCCTCATCCGGAACGACACCAACGCCGGCATCGCCCACATATTCACGGGCTTTGGCGAGGATGTTCTCTGCCTCCTCCAGCTTTCTGACACTGAAATCGATCGGCTCGCGATAGTTGGTCATGAGCATGGCAAGGCGCAGCACTTCGCCCGGCCATTTACGGCCACCGAACGTGTCTGTCGCCAGCAATTCATGGATCGTCACGAAATTACCGGTGCTTTTGGCCATTTTCTGACCCTCGACCTGCAGGAAGCCGTTGTGCATCCAGATATTGGCCATCCGGTCGGTGCCAAAGGCGCAGCAGGACTGGGCAAGCTCGTTTTCATGGTGAGGGAACACCAGATCGATGCCACCGGCGTGGATATCGAAAATGTTCTTCACCGGATCATCGCATTGCAGTCCGCCGCCAAATGGTTCAAGCAGCTTCGCCATCGACATGGCCGAGCACTCGATATGCCAGCCCGGGCGGCCGACACCATCGATGCCCGCGGGCGATGGCCAGCCCGGCTCCCCTTCCCTGGAGGGCTTCCACAGAACGAAATCCATCTCGTCTCGTTTGTAAGAGGCAACGTCGACGCGCGCGCCAGCGATCATGTCGTCAGATGAGCGGCGGGAGAGCAACCCGTAGCGCGGGCCCTTGGCGGCATTCATCGCCGATGGCGAAAACAATACGTGACCGTCCGCGACATAAGCAACGCCACGCTCAACGAGGCGATCGATCATCGCCGCCATTTCAGCAATATATTCGGTCGCGCGCGGTTGAGACGAAGGCTGCAGATTGCCGAGCGCTGCCACATCCGCCTGGAATTGCTCGTTGGTCAGTTCAGTGACCTTGCGGATCGCTTCATTCAAAGGCAGGTCCGGATAATCGCGGGCGGCGCGAGCGTTGATCTTGTCGTCGACGTCGGTGATGTTGCGAACGTAGTTCACATGGTTTTCGCCGTAGATATGGCGAAGCAACCGAAACAACACGTCGAAGACGATAACCGGCCGCGCATTACCGATGTGCGCATAGTCATAGACGGTCGGGCCGCAGACATACATGCGCACATTATTCGGATCGATCGGCACAAAGGTCTCCTTCGTGCGCGTGAGCGTGTTGTACAGCTTCAGTTCCTGCGGCATGTCCTGGATCTCAAAATTCGGGTTTCATCGTCAAAACGAATATCATCGCGCTGGTCTGGCGACCGGTGCGTTTTGCATCTTTATCAGGATTTTTGAGACGAAAACGGCCGGGCCAGCGAGCGCTAGCTGATAATAATCCGACAGGTAATAATAATCGTTACGGGCGACGTTTTCATGCGGGCATTTATGATCGAGTGCGGGCAAATCGTCAAGCGCTGCCGCCAAAGACGCGGTGTTGCATTTTTGCCGACTTTACGATGGTTAATCCAAATTAACCGAATAGCCCAAAATCCTCCCGGAAAGTGCCTTCTTTCCGGCCAATTTGAACGGGAATCCTGATGCCTTAGACTTTAGGGGAATAAAGGACCAAACCCATGACCGATGCCCAGCAAACGGCAAAGCCGCGCGAAAGCGCCCGCGCCGACCATCTCACCTCACAATACCGCGCGATCGGGCCAGCTGCGATCCTTGCAGCCGTTCTCAGTACCGTTCGCCAACGCCCGCAATTGAAGTTTGCTTCAATTGTTCAGGAAACGGACTAACAGACTTAAACCAATGCCGGCCATGACGAGGCCGATCAAAACGTCAAGTACGCGCCACGCGGCCGGCTTGGCAAAAATCGGCTGCAACAGCCTCGCGCCATAGCCGAGGCCGAAGAACCATATGAAGGACGCGAGCGCCGCGCCTGCGCCATAGGCCGCACGGTTCGCGCCTTCAAAGCGAGCCGACAAGCCGCCAAGCAGAACGACGGTGTCAAGATAGACATGCGGGTTGAGAAAGGTCAGCGCCAGAACGGTGCCGATCGCCACTTTCAAATTGCCGTTGCCGGTGTTCGCAGCTTTCAGTACCTCGGGGTGGAGCGCGCGCCAAAAGGCAACCGAAGCATACCAGAACAAGAATGCGGCACCGCCGAGCGTCACGACAGAGATGAGTGTAGGCGACTGCGCGATCAGCGTCCCAAGGCCTGCGACGCCTGCCGTGATCAACAGGGCGTCGGACAGCGCGCAAATAAGGCTCAAGAGGAAGACGTGCTCTCGCAGCAGTCCTTGCCGCAATATGAACGCGTTCTGGGCGCCGATGGCGATAATAAGGGACGCACCAAGAAGAAAACCGGAGAGAGCGGCTGAAAACATCGGGTAGATATCCTGGAGAATGGTTGGATTGGGGTCTTAGAACAGTTTCATCTGGCTGTCAGGCTCCGGCGGTTTGACGCGTCCTGGCTTCTTCGCTTCGGCTAAGGTCTCGACGAACCGCTCCTGGATTTCCGAACCTGTGTTGTCAACCTTGTTGACCTTGTCCGATACGGGGATCGCCTCGAAGAAATCCGCCTGAGCGGGCCTCAAGAGATCGGCGACATGGCGCGGTTCCTGCGTCTTGCAATCGAGCCACCGCGCAAAATCTTTCTGCTCTATGATAACGGGCATGCGGTCGTGGATGAAACGCAGATCCTCGCTGGCGCTTGTGGTCAGGATCGCACCGGTGTCCATTTCGGAGCCCTCTGCATTCGCCCACGGTTCATAAATGCCGGCGAATGCGATAGTTGCACCGTTGCGAGGCCGGACCCAATAGGCTTGCGATTTCCTGTTGCCGTCCCGCCGCCACTCGTAGAAACCCGAGGCCGGGATTAGCGCACGGCGGTGACGCATTGCAGTCTTGAACGATGCCTTCTCGATTGCCGTTTCCGAACGGGCATTGATCATCAGTGGATAATTTGCCGTATCCTTTATCCAGCCGGGAATAAATCCCCACCGCACCAGAAGCGCCCTGCGATCAGGCCGGTTGCTGCCCGGCGGCGGTGTTTCACCGGCGATCACCATGAGGATCGGCTGTGTCGGCGCGATATTGTAGCGTGGCGGAAACGCCTCGAGCTCCATGAGCGCGAGATAGGCCGCGATCTCTTCCGGCGTTCCGAGGAGTGAAAAACGTCCGCACATACAGTCAATGCCTGATTTGTTTTTGGGAGTGGCGATCATCCGCATTTGCGATGCAGGGTCAAGGTGGCCTTGTCAAAACTTCTCTTACCACCTACCCCTGACATATGGACCAAATTCCCCTCTCCGCAACTGTCGACGGCGTTTCGACCGTTTGCATCCGCAATCGGGCCTTCCTCTTGGTGGAGCGAGCACGCGAACCGTCAAAAGGCTGGCTGGCATTTCCGGGTGGCAGGAGAGAGCAAGGCGAGATGCCGCAAGAAGCGGCAATTCGTGAACTGCATGAAGAAACCGGCATAACAGCAACAGAAGTAACTTATCTCACGACCGTCACCTTTGATTACTCGACGCCGGAATTTCCAACAGCGAAACCTTTCCGCCTGGCCGTCTTCCTGGCGCATGATCCAATAGGAGAAGCCATCGCTGCGGATGATGCGGCGGCCGTGCACTGGCTCCGGGTGGAGGAAATGACGAAATTCGACGTGACCGAGAGTGTTCTGGACGTCGTACGTGAATTGGCTGCCGGTTTTAAAAGTTGAGGGTATTAACCACGGACGCCTTGAAGCTGCCTAGCTTTCAGGCAACAACCTTTTCGGGGAATTGGTCTCGGGGTTATCTCGTGCGGCGTACAATAGTAATCACAGCGTTTTTGACGGCAATCGCCACGGCTGTGCCAGCTTACGCGGTCGACCCTCTATATGAGGCAAAGCTCCTACGTTTGGCTGAGGTTCTCGGATCGATCCATTCGCTGCGTAATCTTTGCGGCGAAAGGAGCAATCAATGGCGGGATCGAATGGATTCGCTGCTCCTGGCGGAGAATCCAGACCCGGCACGCCGGGCTAAGTTGATCGCCAGTTTCAATCGCGGATATCGCACGTTCAACGAAACTTACTCAACCTGCACGAGCCAGGCGATTGCGGCGATTGACCGCTACCAAATCGAAGGAACAAGGCTTTCTTCGGAGATCGTATCGGGCTATGGAAATTAACCAGGCTTTAACTGTTGAAGCCAATGAACCGCATTTTAAACAAAACGTATGGTATTGTTTAGCGGTAGTTTAAGAATTGGCTTCGGCCAAGGATGGTATATCATGAACATGACATCAACAGACCTTGATAGGTTGGTTGCAGAAGAAAAAAAGCTGGTTGCAATCGAATATCAGAATGAAGTCTGGGCTGATGGCACGCTTGAAGGTATCGAGCCTGAAATTATGGCCGAAGCCGCTTTTGCCACCGCATTGACCGAACTGATCCGTGATAACGGCGAGGTGTCCGCATTGGCCTTGCTCGATGGCTTGCGTGAACGTATTTCTGCGGGTGAATTTTCATCGAATCGCATTCTGCAATAATTGGTGATCCTGCATGCCTGAAAAGCACTTTTCCGCTTCCGCGATCGCCGGAACCTTTTTTCTAGCGGCAGCGGTTTGTGCTTTCTCCGTTCCGGCTTTCGCTGCCGGCGTCGATACGCCGATGCAACTCGCCTTGAGCGAGATCAAAAAAGAAGAGCTGCCCAAAGCCACCGAACCAGCGAAGCCCGGTGCTGAACAGAAACCAGCTGGCGAAACGCAGACCCAACCCTCCTCTCCCGAAAAGCCCAACGCAACACCGGAGCAGCCTGCGCAGGCACCGGCAGCGACGGATGATGACGGTGCTGCTGCACAGAGCAACAATCCTGCCATGCCGAATGCCAAGGAAGGCGCAGCAGCGCCTCAGGTCGAATACGACGTCGCCAAACTGCCTTTCCCAGTGCAGAAAATGCGCGAGCTCATTCTGACAGCAGCCAAATCCGGATCGATCGAAGCGCTTCGTCCGCTGATCGGTTCAGGCGATGATGTCACGATGCTTTCGCTGACAGATGTCGACGGCGATCCGTTGGCGTATCTGAAAAGCCTCGCCGGCGATCCAGATGGCCAGGAAATTCTCGCTATTCTGGTCGATGTGCTTGAGTCCGGTTATGTGCACCTCGATGCCGGCACGGCAGACGAACTTTACGTCTGGCCCTATTTCTTCGCCTACCCGCTCGACAAGCTCGATGCCAAGCAAAAGGTCGAACTCTTCCAGATCGTCACCGCAGGCGATTACGACGAGATGAAGCAATTCGGCACCTATGTATTCTATCGCCTTGGCATCACGCCAAAGGGGCGCTGGCGGTTTTTCGTCACCGGCGACTAATCTTACAAAGATTCATAAAAAAGTTTGCCGGGATGTCACGTTCGGCAGAGCTGTCTCGTCTTGTGTACAGGCAACTGAATGCCGCATAAGGAGATAGACAATGAAACCAAGATTGAACCTCTACAATTTCCAAGAACTCATCAAACCAATGCTCAAGATGGAAGAGAGCGTCGTTAGCAGCGGGCTGGAAATGAGCCTTATCGAGCTCGTCAAGATGCGGGCTTCGCAGATCAACGGCTGCGCCTTCTGCCTCGACATGCATTCGAAGGACGCTCGTAAGAAGGGCGAAACCGAGCAGCGCCTCTATTTGCTAAACGCATGGCGGGAATCGCCGCTCTACAGTGAACGTGAACGCGCGGCGCTAGCCTGGACGGAAGCGCTGACGCTGATATCCAAGACCCATGCTCCGGACAACGTCTATGACGTGCTGAAGGAACAGTTCACCGAGGAGGAGATCGTCAAGCTGTCCATGTTGATCGTAACCATCAATGGGTGGAACCGCCTGGCTATCGGCTTCCGCTCTGTCCATCCGGTGGAAAAAAACAGTGCCGCAGCCTGATAATAGCGCCGAGACGTTCAATCGCCTCAGACCACGTCTGACCCGCATTGCCTACCGTATGCTCGGGTCAGTCGCGGAGGCGGAGGATATCGTCCAGGAAGGCTTCATTCGCTGGCATCAGGCTGACCAGTCTGATGTCCGCAGCGAGGAAGCTTTCCTCGTGCGCACCATCACGCGGCTTTGTCTCGACCATCTCAAATCCGCGCGGGTTCGGAGAGAGACTTATGTCGGGAACTGGTTGCCCGAACCCATATTTGATCCGAGCGAAGACGAATCCGACAGCGATATTACCTTGACCTTGATGATGGCGCTGGAACGATTGTCGCCTCTGGAACGCGCAGCGTTTCTGCTGCATGACGTGTTCGGCCAAGATTTCAATCGGATTTCCGAAGCGATCAGTCGAGATCCAGCAACATGCAGACAGCTCGCGAGCCGCGCCCGCAGCCACGTCCAGAAAGCAAAACCGCGCTTCCCGGTTTCGGATGAGCAAGGCAAGAATATCGCCGCTGCCTTTTTCAAGGCATCCCGCAGTGGCGACATGCAGGCCCTGCAGTCTCTATTAGCAGACGATGTCGTGCTCTACGCCGATGGCGGCGGAATTCGCTTCGCTGCAATCGATCCGATCCATTCAATGGCAAATGTCTGCCTATTCTTCGGAGACGTTTCGCGCCGGGCAGCCTATAGTTTACCGCCATTAGTGCACGAAGGACTCATCGATGGCCTGCCCGGCTTTGTGACAGCGGAAAGTGACGGGATTCCGCAAACCACTGCGCTTGAAATTGAGGACGGCAAGATCAAGGCGATCTACGTCGTGCGGAATCCTGAAAAACTTCGTCATCTCGACTTTGCGCATTGACGCTTGGCTGGCGTTCGTTAGCGTGGCGACCATCGCCCTCCAAGGATCTTATTTATGCAATCATTGACGATGTATCAGGTGGACGCATTTACCACCGAACTCTTTAGCGGCAATCCTGCCGCAGTGCTTGTCCTCGATGATTGGTTGCCAGTAGAGACAATGCAGGCGATTGCCAGCGAGAACAATCTGGCCGAGACCGCCTTTGTGAAGCCCAATGCGAGTTGCTGGGATTTGCGCTGGTTCACGCCAGTGCACGAGGCCGATTTCTGCGGACATGCGACGCTTGCGACGGCGCATGTGCTTGCAAATGAGTTTGGCGTAGAGGGCGAGCTGGTATTCGAGACAAGAGTTGGCGCTTTGCGCGTCAACAGGAAGAACTCAGCATACCAGCTTGATTTCCCAAGCTTTCCGCCAGAACCGATTGGCGAAATTCTTCCACTGCTCAACGAAATCACTGCAGGCAACCACGTATCGGCATTCCAGAACTTCGAAAACGTCTTTGTTGTGTTGAAGAATGAGCAGGCGGTTCTCGATTTCGCCCCGGATTTACCGAGGATCACCCAACTCGATCCATTTGGGTTCGTGATTACGGCAAGGGGCGACGAACACGATTTTGTTTCGCGTTATTTTGTTCCGCATGCGGGCATTCCGGAAGATCCGGTGACAGGCTCGACACACGCAACGCTTGTGCCCTATTGGGCAGAAGAACTGGGCAAACTCAGGCTTTCGGCGTTTCAACGCTCGAAGCGCGGCGGACATCTGCTTTGTGAGCTCTTGGGTGACCGCGTGCTGCTTACCGGTTCAGCCGTTACCTTTATGAAGGCTCAGATTTACTTGCCCTGAAGCGCCTCACCGAACAACACCGGCTCGCCTCGGCTTGGTGTCACGATCTCGCCTTCCCACATGACCTTGTGACCGCGGATGATGGTACCAACAGGCCAGCCGGTTACCGTCTTGCCGTCATAAGGCGTCCAGCCAGCCTTTGACCCGACTTGCGCGTTGGTAATGGTTTCGCGCCGCTTCATATCGACGATGGTCAAATCGGCATCGTAGCCGACCGCAATACGACCCTTGCGAGCCATGCCGAACAGGCGGTTGGGGCCATGCGAGCTCAGATCAACAAAACGCTCGATCGACATACGGCCAGCGTTTACGTGGTCGAGCATGACCGGCACCAGTGTCTGCACGCCGGTCATGCCGGACGGCGACGCCGGATAGGGCTTCGATTTTTCTTCGAGCGTGTGCGGCGCATGGTCCGAACCCAATACGTCCACGATGCCCTGTGCGATACCCTTCCAAACGCCATCGCGATGCCGCGCGTCGCGTACCGGGGGGTTCATCTGCAGCAATGTTCCAAGCGTCGCGTATTGGCTGGCATCGAGGGTCAAATGATGCGGCGTTGCCTCGCAACTCGCTACATCCTTGTGATCGCCGAGGAAATCGATCTCCTCCGCAGTCGAAATGTGTAGAACATGGATGCGCGCGCCGGTTTCGCGGGCGATGCGTACGAGACGCTGAGTACATTGCAGCGCCGCGATCTCGTCGCGCCAGATTGGGTGTGAAGACGGATCTCCCGGAACGCGCAAACCTTCGCGTTCGCGCAGGCGGAATTCGTCCTCCGAATGAAAAGCGGCACGGCGGCGGGTGTTTTTCAGGATAGAACGCACCCCGTCATCGTCTTCGACAAGCAAATCGCCAGTGGACGAGCCCATGAAAACTTTGATGCCGGCAGCGCCGGGCAAACGTTCGAGCTCTGCGACATCATTTGCATTGTCGCGCGTGCCACCGACCCAGAATGCAAAGTCGCAATGCATGCGATGGTGGCCACGCCGAACCTTTTCCTCCAGCGTTTCAGCAGTGGTCGTCAGCGGTTTGGTGTTCGGCATTTCAAAGACTGCCGTCACTCCACCAAGCACTGCAGAGCGCGACCCGCTCTCCAGGTCTTCCTTGTGTTCGAGGCCCGGTTCGCGAAAATGCACCTGGCTGTCGACGACGCCCGGAAGGATATGCAAGCCGGTGGCGTCAATGATCTCGGCGGCTGAAGCGCCGCCAAGATTGCCGATGGCAGCAATGCGGCCGTTGGCGATGCCAATATCGCGCAAGCCAACACCGTCCTGGTTGACGACAATCCCGCTCCTGAAAATCGTATCGAATGTCTGAGCCATTTTGCTTTCCACTCCGGCCTTGCGAACGCGTCCCTTGCGGATTACGTAACAGGGACAGGAAAGGCAAGGGTGATCGAATGCCGCGGCTAAGTTTAAGTGGAAGAGCAGTCCTGACCGTTACGGGCGAGGATGCCGAAGATTTCCTGCAAAATCTCATCACCACCGATCTCGACACGCTGGAGCACGGCGATCTAAAACCTGGTGCCTTGCTCAATCCGCAAGGCAAGATCCTGTTCGAGTTTCTCGTTTCACGGAACGGCGGCGGCCTGCGGCTTGATACACTGCAGACCTCTGCAGATGATTTGTTGAAGAGGCTGACGCTCTATAAACTGCGCGCCAAAGTGCAAATAGCCGTGGATTCAGAGTCACTTGTTCATGTTTCCTGGGAAAATGAGTCTGGCGCTTCAGAAGCAGATTCAACAGTGCGTGACCGACGTTTTCCTCAAGCGCTCAACGTTGTGCGATGTTATGAGGGTGAGCCTTCATCAGACGTTCCAGAAACAATGTGGACCGCGCTGCGCATCGCCCATGGGGTGGCGGAAGCACCAATGGATTATACGCTCGGCGATGCCTTTCCCCATGATGTTAATCTGGACCAGACTGGCGGCGTTTCTTTCAGAAAGGGCTGTTTTGTCGGTCAGGAAGTTGTCTCGCGCATGCAGCATCGTGGAACCGCGCGAAGACGTATCCTGATTGTGACGGGAGCCTCGGACCTGCCGGCTACTGGTACATCCATAACTGCCAATGAACGCGAGATTGGCACCCTCGGCAGCGTTGCAGGATCATCTGGCCTTGGCATCGTCCGGATCGACCGCGTAAAAGACGCATTGGATAGCGGCAACCCCATTCTGGCAGGAGATATTCCGATCCACCTTGCCATTCCCTCCGAACACCGGTTTACATTTCCCGAGGCGAAGCAAGAGGCCTGATCGGGGAATAGGATGCTGCGACCGGCAAAGCCGCAACAGAGCAGTTTGAAGAAAACAGAATTTCGTGCCTGGCAGCGCATGCTCTCAGGGCGGCGACTGGATTTGCTTGACCCCTCGCCGCTCGATATTGAAATCGAAGACATCGCGCAGGGCCTGTCGCGTGTTGCGCGCTGGAATGGTCAGACAGTTGGTGAGCACGCATTCTCGGTGGCACAGCATTCGCTGCTGGTGGAAGAAATCTTCGGGAAGATCGTCCCGGAGGCGACCACGGAACAGCGCCTTGCTACTCTCCTGCACGACGCACCCGAATATGTGATCGGCGACATGATTTCACCATTTAAAGCCGTTGTTGGTGGAGATTACAAAAGCGTCGAATTGAGACTGCAACACGCTATTCATCTACGCTTTTCGCTCGCGCCCGTCGTTCACCAAACTTTACGTGCCCTGATCAAGCGGGCGGATGCGATTGCCGCCTATTATGAAGCGACGCGCCTTGCAGGGTTTGCGGAGAAGGAAGCGGTACAGTTTTTCGGGCGACCCCGCGGAATTGATCCGCAAGGTCTCGACTTGACAGCACTGGCGACCCAGAATGCACAAAATGCTTTTCTGCTGCGTTTTGCTATACTTAATGAGTCACGGGCACAGAGCCGGGGATAAGAACATGCCGCATATCGTTGTCTCTCCCTTGTCGCGTCTCGCTGAGTCTGCAACTCGTTTCGGTGCACGGGATATGATCACGCTGATCAATGCCGATACGGTCGTGCCTCGCCCCGTAGAGATTCTAGAGACGCGTCACCTGTTTCTTGGATTCAACGATATTCTCGAGCCTGCGGAAGGCATGACACACCCTGTGTCCGAACACATCACCCAGCTGATCGCGTTTGGCCAGCGCTGGGACCGCAAGGCACCCTTGCTCATCCATTGCTACGCCGGAATCTCGCGCTCGACCGCCGCTGCCTATATCACAGCGATTGCGCTTAATCCGGAGCTTGATGAAGTGTTGTTGGCGCAGAAATTGCGCCAGAATGCACCCTCTGCCACACCCAATGGCAGACTTGTAGCGCTCGCCGATGATATCCTCGTTCGCAAGGGCAGAATGGTGGATGCCATCAACGCGATCGGTCGCGGTGAAGAGGCCTTTGAGGGCACGCCATTCATTCTTCCGCTGACGGTGTAGACGTGACGGGCACACCCAATGCCGTTGAAATCAACCTGAGCGCCGCCATTGTGGCTGTAGCAAACAATGATCCGCTGATCTTGACCACACCTTCTGGCGATGACAACGAGCGCGACGAGCTGCCCTTCGGCCCGTTCAACCCGCTGTTGCATCGAACTTTCGAGACCGGACTGCGTGAGTGGGTGGCGGAGCAGACGCCTTTACGCCTTGGGTATGTTGAACAGCTCTACACCTTCGGTGATCGTGGCCGCCACAAAACCGCCGAAGATCGCGACCTGCACATTGTTTCCGTCGGTTATCTTGCGCTGACGCGCATAACCGATGACGGAGATGCGCTTCGCAAATCCGGTGCTCGCTGGCGCAGTTGGTACTCGTTCTTGCCTTGGGAAGACTGGCGCGTCGGCAAGCCCGCCATGATCGACGAAACCATCCGTCCCGCTCTGCATGCCTGGGCCGACAAGAGTGGGCTTCCCGCGCGGCTAAGCCGTTTCCGGCTCGCATTCGGAGACGATGGAATTATGTGGGATGAAGAGCGAGTACTTGAACGTTATGAACTCCTGTACGAAGCGGGACTGATAGAGGAGGCAGCGCGGGATGGGCGGGCGGAAGGCACGCATCTTTCGCGTGTCCTGGGACTTTCGATGAGTTTTGACCATCGGCGCATTCTTGCGACCGCCATCTCGCGGCTGCGCGCCAAGCTGAAATACAGGCCTGTGGTATTCGAGTTAATGCCCCCCACCTTTACCTTGACCGCCTTGCAGGAGACTGTGGAGGCGATTTCTGGTCGCCACCTGCACAAGCAGAATTTCCGCAGATTGGTCGAGACAACGGAACTGGTCGAGCCAACTGGCGCAGAACAAACGCAGGCGCGAGGCAGGCCTGCGGCACTTTATCGGTTCCGGCACAATGTGCTCGAAGAGCGCAGCGTGGCGGGATTGCGCGTTGGTGGCAGGGGATAGGAGGAAGGGATGAACGACAAGCCGACATCGCTCAATGCCGAAGGAATATCCGAACCATTCGCATCGGAAAATGTTCCGTTGGAGGAATGGTCGAAGGGCACGCGCTATGGCAGCAAGTTTCGCTATCTCTCGGGATTTGGAGGAGCGAATCACGTTGGCGTTGCCTTGGAAGAGCTGGCGCCGGGCAAGGAATCCAACATGAACCATTATCACATGCTCGAGGAGGAGCAGGCGTTCATCCTCGAGGGTGAGATGACGCTGCGGCTCGGCAGCAAGACATATCGGATGAAGGCGGGGGATCACGTCTGCTTTCCGGCCGGTCAGAAAGTCGGACATTCGTTCTACAACCACAGCGACGCGCCCTGCCGGTTCATCATGATCGGCGAGAAAAACCCGAACGAAGTCGTGGTCTATCCCGAAACGGGACGCGTCGGCGTGCGATTACTGAGTGAAGGTTACGATAAAACCGCCACGATGGAATACTGGCAAGGCGCTGATACAGAGCGAAAACCGCACAGCTAGTATCTATTTCAGCAGATAGACGTTTTCATCGCCTGGGAATTTTCGCGAACGGACGTCATCAGCATAGGCTTTGACAGCTTCGTCGATTGCCGTGCCGACGGCACCGTAGACCTTGACGAATTTGGGCGGCTTCGGATTGTAGCCAAGCATGTCCTCAAGCACGAGAATCTGACCGTCGCATTCGAGTGACCCGCCAATTCCAATCGTGGGGATAGCGATCTCGCGCGAAATCTCAGCCGCAAGCGGCTCCACAATTCCCTCAAGCACTACGGAAAAGGCTCCAGCGTCGCTGACCGCCTTTGCATCAGCCTTGATCAGCGGCCATAGTGCCGTGTCGCGGCCTTGTGTCTTGAAACCACCGAGCGTGTTGACGGATTGCGGCGTCAGCCCGATATGCGCCATCACCGGTATGCCGCGCTCGATCAGGAAGCGGATGGTGTCAGCCATGCGCACGCCACCTTCCAGCTTGACGGCCCCGCAACCGGTCTCCTGCATGACGCGAGCAGCATTGCGGAACGCAATCTCGGGGCTCTCCTCGTAAGAGCCAAAGGGCATATCGACCACGACCATCGCCCGCTTTGAGCCACGCACCACGGCACGGCCATGGGCGATCATAAGATCGAGCGACACACCGAGCGTTGATTCCATCGCGTAAAGAACCATGGCGAGACTATCGCCAACGAGGAGAATATCAGCGTGCTGGTCGACGATGCGCGCAGTGTTGGCGTGGTAGGAGGTCAGCGCAACGATCGGCTCGCCGCCTTTGCGGACACGTATTTCCGGTGCGGTGACCCGGCGAGTGACGATTTCCTGACTCATAGCTCCTCCTCCCACTTCCCCGTTCAGCCGATAACGCGCTGGTCGATCAGACGCACCTTGCCGAAGCGGACTGTCAACAAAATGACGACTGGCTGTTTGAATTTGCCTGAAACCGGATCAAGTGTCCGAGCATCGCGGATGTCGACGGATTCGATCTCGCCGCGCTTCTCGGTTTCCAGAACTGCGCGAACCGCATTGCGGATGGCCGATACGGAGCGCTGGCCTTGTCCGACCAATTCCTCTGCCTGCACCAGTGATTTGGCCAGGATGACAGCAGCCTTGCGGTCGGCAGGGGTCAGCATGGCATTGCGCGACGAACACGCAAGCCCATCGCCTTCGCGCACGGTGGCCACTCCGGTTATCCCAATTGGCATGTCGAGATCGGCCACCATCCGGCGGACAATCGTCAATTGCTGGTAATCCTTCTCGCCGAAAAACGCATGGTCCGGCTGAACTATATTAAACAATTTGGTGACGACTGTTGTTACGCCGCGAAAATGCCCAGGCCTGATCTTGCCGATCAGTATCCGCGACAGCACCGGGTTATCAACGATCGTATTGGCGCCTTGGCGGTAAATTTCCGCAACGTCCGGCGTAAAAACGTAGTCAACACCCTCGGCCTCGAGCTTGGCAAGGTCGCCTGCCATGTCGCGCGGATAGGAGGACAGGTCCTCATTCGGTCCGAACTGCGTCGGGTTCACGAAGATCGAAACGACGCTGACGTCGCAGGCGTTTTTTGAATGGCGAACCAATGAGATATGGCCGATATGCAAATAACCCATCGTCGGTACGAGACCGATGGATTTGCCTTTGAGGCGGTCAGCTTTCAGGGCAGCGCGCAGTTCTGCGATGGTGGCGATGACCTTCATTTGATTTCGATGTCCAGTCCGATATCCAGCGTTGGTGCTGCCATGGTAATTTTCGATGTCGAGATATAGTCGACGCCGGTTTCTGCAATCGCCTTGATCGTGTCAAACGCTATATTGCCGGATGCTTCCAGCTTCGCCCGGCCACCATTGATTTTCACCGCCTTTTCAAGCAGTTCTGGCGTCATATTATCAAGAAGAATCACATCGGCATCGACGGAAAGCGCCTCTTCAAACTGTTCGAGGCCGTCGACTTCCACCTCGATTTTGACGAGATGTCCGACATAGGCGCGAGCAGCGAGAATCGCCTTTGCGACACCGCCTGCCACCGCGACGTGATTGTCCTTGATCAGGATGGCATCGTCGAGGCCGAAACGATGGTTGGAGCCGCCACCACATTTCACTGCATATTTGGCAAAGGCACGCATGCCAGGAATGGTCTTGCGTGTGTCGCAGACCTTCGCGTTGGTGTGGGCAATCAAATCAGCGAATTTTGCGGTATAGCTTGCAATGCCGCTCAGATGCATGAGGAAATTGAGCGCGACGCGTTCGGCGGAGAGAATGGCACGGGCGTTGCCTTCGATGCGTGCAATGTCCTCGCCCGGCTTGACCCTCGCGCCATCCGTGGCCAGCGTAGTGATTTTCAGCTTGGGGTCCATCAACGTAAAGGCGGTGCGGGCAAAATCCATGCCGCAGATCGTACCGACCGCGCGGCTAGAAAGCACTGCGCTGGCTACGGCATCCTCGGGCAGGGTCGCGTTGGTCGTAATATCCCCTGCCCGGCCGAGATCTTCGAGCAGGGCAGCACGCACGGCATCCTCGATCAACAATTGCGGAAGTGATGGCGGAAAGGCTTTTTGCATGTCTTCAGCCATCAGGCCAACTCCATCATTTCACTCACAGAAGCTTCGGCATCGGCCAGTGTCAGAAATGTCCTGTGCTGCCACTCAGCACGTTTCTCTGGAAAGTCGGTGCGGAAATGGCCACCGCGGCTTTCCTCGCGTCGCAGCGCACTGACGGCGACCAGCTTTGCCGTCGCCAATACATTCCGAAAGGCAGCATCACGATTGGCTTTGTCCAACTCAAGAATAGTCTTCAACCCTTGAAGCATGCCTTTGCGGTCGCGAACAACACCAAAACTGGCGCTCATCGTCTTGCGGAGTGTGGTCATCGCTGCCGTATCCGCTTCGGCGGCAAGATCGTCCCGGTCTACCGAGCCCTTCGACCAATCTTCCGTGTATTGCGCGTCACCCTTGCCGATCTTGGCGGCAATGCGCGCCGAAAACACGACGGCTTCGAGCAGAGAGTTCGAAGCCAGCCGGTTTGCCCCATGCGCTCCTGTCGAGGTGCATTCCCCGCAAGCCCACAACCCGTTGATCGAGGTGCGCCCATCGGCGTCTGTCAGAATACCGCCCATGAAATAGTGCGCGGCAGGGATGACAGGAATGGGGTCGACAACAGGATCAATGCCGGCGTCGCGACAATACTTGTAGACTGTCGGAAACTCCTCGGCGAATGAGGCACCCACGGCCTTGGTGCAGTCGAGCCAGGCACCACGACCAGCCATGACTTCAGCATAAATCCCGCGCGCCACGACATCACGGGGACCCAGTTCCGCATCGGGATCGAGCTTAAGCATAAAACGTTCACCGGCGCGATTTATCAATGTCGCACCGTGACCACGGAGGGCCTCCGTCGCCAGGGGTGCCGGGTCTTTATTCACATCCAGCGCCGTCGGGTGAAACTGCACGAATTCCATATCCGCCATCATCGCACCAGCTCGCGCTGCCATGCCGATACCCTCGCCGCGTGCCTCGGAAGGATTGGTGGTCACTGCGTAGAGATGGCCGATGCCGCCGGTGGCGATCACAACCGCCTGTGAAGCCAGTTTTACCTGCGTGGCACGCCCCGCTTCTGTTCGCGCGATGACACCGGTTACCGCGCCTTTCTCGATCATCAGGTCTTCGACCACATACCCTTCCATCACCCTGATCGATGGCGTATCTTCAACCGTTTTCACCAGAGCCTGCATGATTGCACGCCCCGCCATGTCGCCGCGTACCCTGACGATACGGCTCTCAGAATGCGCCGCCTCGCGCGATACTTGCAGCCTGCCTTCGAGATCGCGGTCGAAGGGAACGCCATAGCCGAGAAGATCGTGGACACGGGACGCCGCTTCGCTCGCCATTAAACGCGCTATGTTCTCGTCAACAATGCCGTCACCAGCGGCGACCGTGTCGGCGACGTGCTTTTCTTTCGTGTCGCCTTCCGAGACGGCAGCAGCAATACCCGCCTGCGCCCAGGCCGAGGATGCGCCGCGGCCAATGGGTGCCGCTGCAAGCACGGTGACTGGCCGGGGAGCAAGTTTCAGTGCACAAAAAAGTCCGGCAAGTCCGCCACCGATGATGATGACGGGATCGGAATGAGTGGACATCAGCTTTTCTCGTCTCAGTTCTTCAGGTTGACCATACGCTCTACAGCGAGCCGCGCCTTTTCGGCGATCAGCGGATCGACGTGAATTTCTTCACGCATGTAGACCAGGCTTTCAAGAATGTTCGGCAATGTGATGCGCTTCATGTGCGGGCAGAGATTGCACGGCTTGATGAACTTTACGTCCGGTACTTCAGATTCGATATTGGAGGCCATGGAGCACTCCGTGACGAGCAGCACCTTGGCCGGACGATTGTCCTTTACATAGTCGATCATGCCTCGCGTCGAGCCGGTATAGTCTGCGATTGCCACCACTTCAGGTGGACATTCAGGATGAGCAATGATCTGGATATCCGGATCGGCTGCCCGATATGCGAGCAACTCATCCGCTGTGAATCGCTCGTGCACCTCGCAATGGCCTTTCCACGTCAAGATCTTGACGTTCGTCTGTGCAGCAACATTCTGCGCGAGAAATTCATCCGGAATACACAAAACGCGATCGACGCCGAAGCTTTCGACAACTTGGACCGCATTGGCCGATGTGCAGCATATATCGCTTTCGGCCTTCACTTCAGCGGAGGTGTTCACGTAGGTTACAATCGGCACTCCAGGATAGGTCTCGCGCAGCAGGCGTACATCAGCGCCGGTAATGGACTCAGCCAGCGAGCAGCCAGCACGCATATCCGGGATCAGCACAGTTTTGTGCGGATTGAGAAGTTTGGACGTCTCCGCCATGAAGTGCACACCGCATTGAACGATGATCTCTGCGTCCACGCGTGTCGCCTCTTTGGCGAGCTGCAGGGAGTCACCAACGATATCGGCCACGCAGTGAAAAATCTCCGGGGTCTGGTAATTGTGGGCGAGGATGACGGCGTTGCGCTGTTTCTTCAGACGGTTGATCGCAGCCACATAGGGTGCGTAGACCGGCCATTCGATCCGCGGGATATGGTGAGCGACACGTTCGTACAGATGCTCGGTTTCGGCGGCGATCTCCGGCGTGTACGAAAGATCCGGCATCTTGAGAACGCCAAAACGTTTCGCTGCAGTTTGACCGGACACACGGTCAGTCTTGATGCGGGCGGCGCTGGTCATATCCACTTCCTCCTGGACATTCTGTCCTTGGCAAGTTGGCCAAGTTTTGGTCATTGGTCATTTATACTCACTTTGAGCATATTTATGACCAAAAGAAAAACGGCAGGGCCGTCGCGAAATACATAGGGGATTATTTTGCTGGCTTCAAGGTTGATAATCGAGCTTTTTGTGACTCCCTGACGGGAAGGATACGCCAGGTGTGGCTTTGACGACCTTTCCGTCCCCGAAATTACCAGCCCCTGGACTGACGGTAATCATTGTAACGGCGCTCTTGCAAATAGCGTCTTTGCGGGCTGTCGCCGCCGATACGTGGTGTGCAATCGGTAAACACCTTCGCATCGCGATCGCTTGGCCGATCGCACCAAACGAGTGGACTGACATTGCCGGAGTTGGCGCAACCGCCAAGAATCATAGAGCCCAACAGAATCGGCAGAATTATTCGCATGAAATCAATCCCTTACTCACTCAGGTCAGGACCCGAGAAACTCATCAAATGCATTTATGTACCAATCAACTCAATTCAATTGATTGGGATCACAAATGAGATAATCCTGCGCCTCCCATAAAAGGAGACGGCCATGCCGCAGAACGAAGCAAGTGTCGCCCAAAAGTCCGCCGTGCCATGGCTCATCATCATTGCCGGCTGTCTCATTGCGCTTTTGACGTTCGGGCCTCGTTCCGCAATGGGATTCTTCCAGCTACCGATGCTCGCCGAGAAGGGTTGGGATAGAACTACGTTTGGCATGGCCATGGCACTGCAGAATTTGTTCTGGGGTGCCGGACAGCCATTCTTCGGCGCGATCGCTGACAAGTATGGCACGTGGCGTGTGCTGCTTCTGTCCGCGCTATTCTATTCGAGCGGTCTGGCCATGATGGCTTGGGCCACCTCGCCGGGCATCCTCTATCTCGGCGGCGGTGTCCTCGTGGGTCTTGGTATTGCCGCGGGTTCCTTTGGCGTTATTCTATCGGCCTTTGCGCGTAATGTTTCAGCAGCCAGCCGGACCTTCGTCTTCGGTATCGGCACAGCGGCAGGCTCCGCAGGCATGTTCGTCTTTGCGCCGATCAGTCAGGGCCTCATCGATCGATTTGGCTGGTCGGATGCGCTGGTCTATCTCGGGCTGGCAATGTTGATTGTTCCGATCCTTGCCATACCCCTGCGTGGCAATTCCTCAAGCGGCAGAACCAAGGAAGCTCAATACAAGCAGTCGATTGGCCAGGCATTGAAGGAAGCATTCGCACACAAGAGCTATCTGCTACTGACGACGGGCTTCTTCGTCTGCGGATTTCAGGTGGCGTTTATCACGGCACATTTTCCCGCCTATCTAGGCGACATTGGCATCGATGCTACCTATGCGGTACTAGCGCTGGCACTCATCGGGTTTTTCAACATCATCGGTTCGCTTGCATCGGGCATGATCAGCCAGCGCTATTCCAAGCCGAAATTTCTGGCGTTTCTCTACCTCGGGCGTTCGATATTGGTCACGGCCTTTCTGCTTCTTCCGCAAACAGGAACTTCCGTGATTGTCTTCGCGATCCTCATGGGACTGATGTGGCTTTCGACTGTGCCGCCGACAAATTCACTCGTCGCCATCATGTTCGGCACCCGCTATCTCGGCATGCTGGGCGGCATCGTGTTTTTCTCGCACCAGATCGGCTCGTTCCTGGGTGTCTGGCTGGGCGGGTATCTCTATGACCACTTCGGCAGTTATGATCCCGTCTGGTGGCTCGGGGTCGTACTCGGCATATTTGCGGCGATTGTTCACTGGCCAATTGAAGAGACTGCTGCTGTACGCTCTGCCCTCCAGCCGGCGGAATAGACTAATCCGCCGCTCAAGCCAATGAGCGGCGGATTTGACTTGTGCGGTTTTCGGGTCTCAATCTCTCAGAACCGCTTCAATCTTGTCGAGCGCTTCCGCTTTACCGATACCTGTCAGAAAGGCCAATGTGGTGATGACTGGCTTGCTAAGATCCTTTGGCAGTTGCGCGGTTGTAACGACGAGATCGACATCATCGATCTGTCCTGCCACTTCCGTTGTCTTGCACTGCCTTGAGTTGAAGCGGATGCCACGCTCCTTCATTGCATCCTCGACCGCATGCGCCACCACCGTCGATGTGGCGATACCCGTTCCGCATGCAAAAAGCACGGTTTTCTGCCGAGTCATAAGTTTCCTCCCTAATCTTTAATGCAGACTTATCGCAGAAGGCGGGACACGTCTTCCACCGATTTGGATTGGATCAGCGCCGAAATAATTTCGGGTGACTGAATTGTGCCTGCGATCTCCTGCAACATTTCGATTTGCTTGTCCTTGTCATTGAGGGCCATCAGGAAAACCACGCTGACCTGCAGCTTCTCGTCCGGATATTCCATATTGGAAAACGACACTGGTTCAACCAACGTTGCAAGTGCCAAACCGGGCCTCAGCACATGTTCAGGATCTGTGTGTGGTACGGCTACGTTGTTGTCACCTCCGAGCGGCAGGCCGGTCGGCAGCGTTGCCTCGCGCGCGAGCACGGCATCAGCGAAGCTAGGTTTGACATATCCCAGCGCCTGCAATCGATCAGCCAAAATACGGATGACATCCTGGTCTGTCGCGGCCTTGACCCCGAGGACAATCGCCCCGGGATCAAGATAGTTCATCAAGGCGTGCGCCATTCATCCACTCCACTGGTGCTGTTAGACGGTTTCATCTGTCCCGAGATCGTCGGCACCTGCTGCACGCTCCCACGCTGCGGTGTTGCGGTGATAGGCCCAGAAGGCTCCGGCAATGACAATTGCCAGCACCGCAAGCCCAACTGCACCCAAATTCTGGATCAGGGCAATGACGACGTATGGTATCCACAGGAAGCCATCGACAACGCTGGTGATCTGCACTGCATTTGCAGGCATCTGGAAGCCAGACGATTGGGCCGCGGCGGTAAAGAGCGGCGCAAGGGCATTGGCGACATAAAAGCCGACAGCCAGAGTGACAGTACCGACGATCACCATGCGGAAGACATTGCCCTTGAGAAGTGGCGCAGTCATGGCGACAAGGAACGGAATGACTGCAAGATCAGCAAACAGGATGACGCGGTTTCCGGGCAAAATGATCGACAAAATGATCGCGATCGGCACAAGAATAAGCGATGACGAGATTGCTGCGGGGTGGCCGATCAGGATGGCGGAATCGAGCCCCACGAGCAGTTCGCGGTCGCCGGTACGTTTACGCACGAATTCCTGCGCGGCATCGGAAACAGGCAAAAGGCCCTCCATCAGGATCTTCACCATGCGCGGCAGCAGCAACATAACAGCCGCCAGGGTCATGCCGGTCTGGAGCACCTTCGTGAGCACTACGCCGAAATCACCGGCATTGTAGTAGGCTATGATGCCAAGCACGAGGCCGATGATCAGACCGAGAATGACCGGTTCACCGAAAACACCGAAGCGCCGTTCGAAGGTTTCGGTGTTGAGCTCGATCTTGTTGATGCCAGGAATGCGATCGATGATCCAATTGAGTACGATCGCAATTGGCAGGATTTGTGCTGATGCGAGATGCGGCACGGAAATGCCCGGGATTCCATAGAATTTTTGTACGGCCCTGGCGGACCAATCCGCAAACAGCAGGCAAAGTGCAACCATCAGCGCTGCAACGATCAAGCCATAAGTGAGACTGTTGGTAGCCGCTACGGCGAGCGAGCCTATAAATGCAAAATGCCAGAAGTTCCAAACATCGACGTTCAACGTGCGGGTAAGGCGCGTCAACAGCAACGCTATATTGACCACAATGGCGATCGGGATGACCCACAGACCGACGGACGATCCAAAAGCGATCGCGGCGGCCGATGGCCAACCAACATCCACAATGTCGCGATGAATGCCAGTATTGGTGACTATCGCCTTGGCGACATCGCCAATCGACGTGAGCATCAGCCCGAGAACCAGATTAATACCAATGAAGGCAACGCCGATTGTGACGGCGGCCCGGAACGCCCTGCCCGGTCTTGCCCCCAAAACCAATGCGATGATGAAAATTACAATTGGCAACAGAACGGTCGGTCCCATTGCGTCGACGGCGGCTTTCAAGCCGGTCAAGATAGTATCCATTCAATTCCTCCCCCGCAGTCCTCCTCGACCGCACATCACAGAACATTTGTATTCTGCAATGCATCAATGTGTACTCATATGCAATTTGCTAAGTCAACGCATGACTTTCGACAGAACACGGTTTGGCGAAATCCAGATCGCGAAGTTGCAGTTTTTCAACAAGTCTTAGAGGAGCTGGCTAGTCTCGGAGGAGGAGATTGCCGAATTCGACAATGATCTGGCAACAGCATTCAGGAAGCCGTCGCGTGCTTCAGGCGGCTTTTGCGCCCGGGGTTCCCAGACATGCAGGGTGAAGAAAAAACTGGTCAGCCGGAACGCAGCGATGATTTCGGCAAGCGATGCAGCGCGCACGCTCGAGTTGACCATGAACGGAGGCATGGCAAGCAGCTTGTCCGCCCACGGCGCTCCAGCATCGCGCGAGACTGCACGTCCGGATTTCGGCGATACATAGGTCAGGTTCTGATCGGTGCCCGTGGAGGCGCAGCGTTTCAGGTCCAGACCGAAACCTAGTTCCTCGAGCATCATCACTTCGAAACGCACGAGCAGTTCGCCGGCAATCAATGTATCTTCGCAATGTTCGAGGATGATGGCCAGCGTTTCGAACAAATTCTGATGCGGATCGCGCTCGGGAAGCAACCGCAGATGCGCGGCCGCCAGCTGCAGCCCGTAAAGCGCCACCGGCTGCTCGATCAATCGCGCAGCAGAAAAGCTGACGGGCTCGACCTGCATCATGCCGAGATGTTCATCTATGCGCGCGCGCCAGATGACGTCCACGCGATTGCCCGCCTGCAATAGCGGTTGCATGCG
Source organism: Phyllobacterium chamaecytisi (assembly GCF_020164455.1). Classification (GTDB taxonomy): domain Bacteria; phylum Pseudomonadota; class Alphaproteobacteria; order Rhizobiales; family Rhizobiaceae; genus Phyllobacterium; species Phyllobacterium chamaecytisi. The sequence continues at coordinate 359,331 of NZ_JAIQWW010000001.1, read as the reverse complement.
ACGGGAACGCCCACCCCGTACCAGTCCCATGTGGCGGCCGTGTTCGCGCGTCATCAATTCAAGGATAGCACTGGTTTCCCCGTGCCGCCTTGTTCCAAGGATTATGCCCTCGTCATGCCATTCCATATTATGAGACTGGCGCTATGAGTTCGGGAATTCAAGGCCCATTTCGCGGTAACGCTCAGGGTCATTGCCCCAGTTGTCACGAACCTTGACGAAAAGGAAGAGGTGCACCTTCTGATCGAGGATTTCCATCAGTTCCTTACGCGCGGCCTGGCCGATGGCTTTGATTGCTTGCCCCTCGTGTCCGAGAACAATTTTCTTCTGGCTGTCGCGCTCGACGTAGATCACCTGCTGAATGCGAACGGAACCGTCCTTCTTTTCTTCCCAGCTTTCGGTCTCGATGTGTGACGAATAGGGCAGCTCATTGTGCAAGCGCAGATAGAGCTTTTCGCGGGTGATTTCTGCTGCAAGCATACGCATGGGCATGTCGGAAATCTGATCCTCCGGGTAATACCACGGACCTTCCGGCAAATTGTCGGCAAGGTATTTCAACAAATCCTTGCAGCCATAGCCCTTCAGCGCGGAAATCATGAAGGTCTTGTCGAAATTGACCATTTCATTGGCCTTTTGCGCCAGTTCCAGCAGCTTCGGCGCCTCGATACGATCCACCTTGTTGAGGACGAGGATCACCTTGCGTTTCTTCTCATGGAGACTGCCGAGAATGGCTTCAGCCTCTTCGTCGATCCCTTGCTCCACATCGATGAGCACCAGAATGAGGTCGGCGTCCTTGGCTCCGCCCCAGGCAGTCGTGACCATTGCGCGGTCCAGACGGCGTTTCGGCTTGAAAATGCCGGGTGTATCGACCAGTACCATCTGCGTCTGCTCGTGAATGACGATACCGCGCACCAGCGCACGCGTCGTCTGCACCTTATGGGTAACGATCGACACCTTGCTTCCGACGAGCTGGTTGACCAGCGTTGACTTGCCCGCATTCGGCGCGCCAATCAAAGCGATAAAGCCCGAGCGGGTTGGAACATCGGGCTTTGCATCAGCTTCTGTTGTCTGTTCTTGTTCGGTCATTATGGTTCTTCTTCCTGCGTCTTCTTACGAACGCCTTGACGATAAAGCAACGCAACCGCGGCTTCCTGTTCGGCAATGCGCTTCGAACGGCCTATGCCGGTTGCGGGATCGAAGCCTTTGACATCGACCTTCACCGTAAACTGTGGATCGTGATCGGGACCTGTGCGGTCGACCACGCTGTAAATCGGTTGAGCGCCATTCTGCTGGTGCGCCCATTCCTGCAATTCTGTCTTCGGATCACGCTGCGCCGAATTGATTTCGCGCGAGCGGGCATCCCAATAGTGCTCGATAAAAGGTTGCGCCGCTTCCAGTCCGCCGTCCAGATAAATCGTGGCGATCAGCGATTCAACCACGTCGGCACGCAAGCTTTTGAGCCGTTTGTCCGCAAGGCCCTTCACATCGGAGCCAGTACGAATGAACTCGTGCAGACCGATCTCGTCAGCAACCGACGCACAGGTATCGGCGTTGACGAGGGAATTCAGCCGTAGGGACAGTTCTCCTTCCGTCGCGGTTGGATAGGCCCGGAACAGCAGTTCGGCGATCACAAGACCGAGAACCCGATCGCCCAGGAACTCGAGGCGTTCATAATCGGACCCGGCCGAAGGGCGCGCACTTGCATGCGTAAGCGCACGCTCCAGGCGGCCGAGATCGCGAAAGGTGTGCCTGGTTTTTTCCTCCAGTCTGCGAACGGCGTCGGCGGACAGGCTCATTGGCTCATCAATTGTTCTGGACGGAGTTTGGAGCGCCGTTGACGCTGTGCAGCAGCCGTCCGAAGCGAACCTCCGACGGCCAGCGCCAAATCTCAAGCGGGCTTGCTTTACCGGCGATCGAGAAGAAGATGATGTTGGCGCGGCCAACGAAATTCTCAAGCGGAACATAGCCGACGTCAAATCGGCTATCGCTCGAATTGTCCCGGTTGTCGCCCATCATGAAGTAGTTTCCTGCTGGAACAATGAATTCCCGCGTGTCGTCGCCAAGGCCGTTCGGCGTCAGGTCAAGCGTATCGTAGGTGATGCCGTTCGGCAGCGTTTCACGATAGACGTCGACGGGCCGGTTGACCTCCGTCACGTCGGGATTGTCGATCTGGCCAACCTTCTCGCGCGGTACGGCCACATCATTGATGTAGAGTACACCACCGCGCATCTGGATTTTGTCACCCGGCAGTCCGATAACGCGCTTGATGAAATCCAAAGATGTGTCATTGGGCTTGCGGAATACGGCGATATCGCCGCGTTTCGGTTCACCGCTCCAGATGCGGCCCGAAAACAAATCTGGCGCAAAGGGAATCGAATATTTGGAATAACCGTAGGAGAATTTCGAGACGAACAGATAATCGCCTTCGAGCAGGGTCGGCCTCATCGAGCCGGATGGGATGTTGAAGGGCTGAAACAGCAACGTCCGGATGACCAGGGCGAGCAGCAGCGCCTGCACGATAACGCTGATCGTCTCACCAAGACCACCAGAATTCTTCACAACAGCTTTGTCGCTCACGTGTCTCATATCTCCAAAAACCAAATGTGCCCCCTCTTAACCGCTGAACGCGCGGGGGGCAATGCCGCTCAATGCCGTTTGATTACGGCTATTCTTCGATTCTCTCCGCCTCGATAATCACAAATGCTTGTGCAAGGGGAAAATCATCGGTGATGGTCAAATGAATTCGTGTGGAACAGCCGGCGGGAGTGATTGCCGAGAGCCGTTCCGCCGCTCCATTTGTAAGTTGCATGGTGGGTGCGCCGCTTGGCAGGTTGACGACGCCCATGTCGCGCCAGAATACGCCGCGTGACAAGCCTGTGCCGAGAGCCTTGGCGCAGGCTTCCTTCGCAGCAAAGCGTTTGGCATAGGAAGCTGCACGCTCTTTGCGGCGGTCAGACTTGGCCTGTTCAATTGGAGTATATACCCGCTCGATAAAGCGGCTGCCGTGCCGTTCGAGCGTCTTTTCGATACGCCTGATATCGATCAAATCGCTACCGATTCCAATGATCATGTCGGCTCGGTTGCCTTTTCCAGGCGGAATGTAGCCTTGTGCCGCCGATGCTGGAACTTTGCAACTGTCCAGCGCACCGGAAAATAGATGAGCAGCGCTGCGATGAGACCGAGCGGAACGGCTCCGATCAGCATAGGCTTGATCAGCGGTTGCCACAGAACGAGAAAATCCAGATGCCTGAGCATGGCGCCGAGATGCGGTGGCAAGGGTTCTCCAGTCAGACTGCCACTCAGAACGAAGCGACCGACTTCCAGCGTCGCGGCCCAGATGAAAGGCAGAATCAAAGGATTACCCAAGGTTGTCCCGATAACTGCCGCAGCAATGTTGCCTCCGATCAACCAGGCGATGGTCAGGGCAACAGCAATATGGACGCCGAGAAGCGGAATGAATGCAGCGAAGATGCCGCATGCAAAACCAGTCGCGATAGCATGGGGTGTAGCTCGAAGTCTTAGGACACGCTTGCCGAAATAGCGTAAAGACCGACCGACGGAACGGCGAGGCCAAAGCGCTACGCGCAGCCGTTCCCGCAGACAAGGTTCTTTACGCCTCTTGAAGAGCATCTCAATCCAAGTCCTTCTGCACCAAAGCAACGTATACTTTGAATGTGTCAAATCCGCTTTGGTTCATTAGAGCAAATTTTGTCTAAATAGAGCCGGTTCTGTTTCCCGGATGGCGAGACAATCCACGAGGAAGGTGGCGAGGCCGATGCTTTTCCATCGGACGACGACGCCTGACAAAGTGGTTGGCCGCCAGCCGGAAACCCGAAGGGCCGGGTGAATTCGGGCCAAATCCATCGGGCTTCGGCTTCGTCCGATGGAAAAGCATCGGCCTCGCCAAACCCCTCGACCTTGTCCCATGAATTCCCTCCGGCAGAACGACTCTATTTAGACAAAACTTGCTCTAGTTCATTCAGATGTTGCGACTACCGGGCTTAACAGGCGGAATTGCGGCAAGTTCAGGCGGAAGGTCATCAGCAGGATAGGCCGGTACTTCATATTCCGCCAGCGCTATCAACGGCACTCCCACATCACTTTTTCCAGCTGACCGGTCGATGATACACGCTGCTGCCAGTACATCCGCACCCAACTCCTGCAGGCAAGTCACCGTCTCTCGAATGGAAAGCCCTGTCGTCACGATATCTTCAACAATGACGACGCGCGCGCCCTTGGCAATCTCAAAGCGACGAAGCTTGAAAATACCATTTTCACGCTCGACCCAGATCGCCGGAACGCCCAGATGCCGTGATGTCTCGTAGGCCGGAATGATACCACCGATGGCGGGACCAACCACATAGTCAATTTGGCCAAGGCCGGCGCCTTCGATTTTCTCCGCGAGGCCACGGCAGACACGTTCGGTCTTGTCCGCATGCATGAAGACGCGTGCTTTCTGTAAAAAGATCGGGCTGCGCAGACCTGATGTCAGGATGAAATGCCCTTCCAGCACCGCCCCCGCCTCGCGAAACACGTCCAGAACCTCATTTGTATTCATTCCGCCTCTCTATCCACTAACGCGCTGCGCATCGCTGACGCATTTGCTCTCTTTAAGTTTTGACAATATCCGATTGAGATGTTTGAGATTCCACACTTCGAGGTCAACGATCATCTGCGTGAAATCCGGGGCTGTACGGACCATCGAAAGGTTGTGAATGTTTGTCTCGTTCTCAGCAATGATCTGCGCAATTTCCGCTAGCGATCCCGGCGCATTGATCGCCGAAATGTTTATGCGAGCCGGGAAACGATCGCGACGGCTCTCATCTATATCCCAGCGAACATCGATCCAACGTTCCGGCTGATCGTCATAGGCCATCAACGCCGAGGACTGGATCGGATAGATTGTCATTCCTGCACCCGGCTGGAGAATGCCGACGATCCGGTCGCCGGGAACCGCACCTTCAGGCGAGAAGTGCACAGGCATATCCGGGCTAGCGCCTCGGATCGGCAGGGCGTTCGGACCACCCGGCTCCAGACCAGCGGCCTCCGCACCTTCAGGCATTTTGAAGATCATTCCGGAAGTGTTGCGGAAATTCACCCAACCTTCCTCGCGGTCGGGCGCACTCGGCTTGGGTTTGGCGTCCTGATATTCCGGATAGACCGCTTTCATCACGTCGGATGATGGCAATTCACCGCGGCCGACTGCAGCCAGAACATCGTCGATCTCCTTGCGTGCCAGACGCGGCAGGCCCTTTTTCAATTCGTCGCGAGAATAGACCTTCCCTGCCCGCTCGAACGCTCGCTCAAGTATCTGCATGCCGAGGCCGGAATATTGCTTGCGCACAGCCAGCCGCGTCGCGCGGCGAATGGCAGCGCGCGCCTTGCCTGTAACAACGATCGATTCCCAGGCGGCAGGCGGTGTTTGGGCCTTGGAGCGGATGATCTCCACTTCGTCGCCGTTATGCAGAACGGTCATCAGCGGCATGATGCGGCCATTGACCTTGGCGCCCACGCAGCTGTCACCAATATTCGTGTGCACAGCGTAGGCGAAATCGATGGGTGTAGCACCGCGCGGCAGTGCGATCAGGCGGCCCTTCGGCGTGAAGCAGAAGACCTGATCCTGAAACAGTTCGAGCTTCGTATGCTCGAGAAATTCTTCCGGATTGTCGCCTTCCGCCAGCGCCTCGATAGTCTGGCGCAACCATGCATAGGCATTGGTTTCAGTTGAAATGACGTGAGGATTCTGCGCACTGCCGCGGTCCTTGTAGATCGAATGCGCCGCGACACCATATTCGGCAATGTCGTTCATCTCACGGGTGCGTATTTGCAGTTCGACGCGTTGACGCGATGGCCCAACGATGGTCGTATGAATTGAACGGTAATCGTTCTGCTTCGGTGTCGAGATGTAGTCCTTGAACCGCCCCGGAACCATCGACCAGGTCGTATGAATGATACCGAGAGCGTTGTAGCAATCGGCAACCGTATCCACGACGACCCGAAACCCGAAAATGTCCGATAGCTGCTCGAAGGAAAGGCCCTTACTTTCCATCTTGCGGAACACCGACCAGGCTTTCTTCTGCCGGCTTTTCACACTGGCCTTGACACCGTGTTTTTCGAACAGGCTGGAAAGATCGGTTTCGATCTGCTTCAGCGTCGCCTTGTTCTTCTCCAGCAACTCCGCGAGCCGGTTGGTGACGGCATTGAAGGCTTCAGGGTTGATGTAGCGGAATGCGAGCTGCTCCAGCTCCTCGCGCATGTCCTGCATACCCATGCGGCCAGCCAGCGGCGCATAGATATCCATCGTCTCCTCGGAGATGCGCAGGCGCTTGTCCTCGGGCACGTGGTGGAGTGTGCGCATGTTGTGCAGGCGGTCGGCGAGCTTGACGAGCAGGACGCGCACATCATCAGAGATCGCCAACAGCAGTTTACGCAGATTTTCGGCCTGAACAGCCTTTTTCGAGACAAGATCAAGCTTTTTCAGCTTGGTCAGACCCTCGACAAGTTTGCCTATGTCCGGGCCGAACAACGTGTCGATTTCCTGCCGTGTCGCTGAGGTATCCTCGATAGTGTCATGCAGCAAGGCGATGGCGATGGTCGCCTCGTCGAGGTGCATGTCTGTCAGGATGGCAGCGACTTCCAGCGGGTGGGAAAAATACGGATCGCCCGATGCACGCTTCTGGTGACCATGCTTCTGCATGGCATAGACATAGGCCTTGTTAAGCAACGCCTCGTTGACGTCAGGCTTGTAACGCTGGACACGCTCGACAAGCTCATACTGACGCATCATGGATGGGGGTCTCCGGAGTTACACACAAACAGAATTTGGTCGAAGAAGAATTGTTATGCCGTCTATATGGTTATTGCGTTACCAACACGCAAAAATAATGCGCCGCAGAGACTGCGACGCATCAAAAAGGATTTGATGTAGAGACGTTTAAAACCGTCTCTTAGTAGTCGTCGCTCTTCTCGGGGGCTACCAGCCCTTCGATACCGGCCAACAATTCTTCTTCCGACATCGAATCGAAGGAAACATTGTCGTCAGCATCGGTCTCGACAGTCTCGGTCAGATCGCTATCAGCAGTAACCTGCGGCACAGCGACTGCTTCCGGCTCATCGACTTCCACATGCTTCTGCAGCGAATGAATCAGATCTTCCTTCAGGTCACCGGGCGAAAGCGTTTCTTCTGCGATTTCACGCAGAGCAACCACCGGATTCTTATCATTATCGCGATCGATGGTGATCGCTGCACCTTGCGAAATCAGGCGCGCGCGGTGACTGGCCAGCAGAACCAGTTCAAAACGGTTCTCAACCTTGTCAACGCAATCTTCAACAGTGACGCGGGCCATAAACTGCCCCTTTCATTTTTAACTGAATTAGCGGATTAATGGGGACATAACGTGCTTGCGCGCAAAAAACAAGCAAAAGCGCCGAAAGTTCGCGCTACATGGAACGAATCCGGTGCGGTACCTCACCGAATGTTGAGCACTTATGTCCAAAAACATATACAAATCTTCAATCAAGGTCTTGGCTTTTGCCGCAACCCGACGTAATTAAATATTCAACTTTCGTATAAGATCAGATCGGGCTTTGTTATTCTCCAGCTGATTTGAAATTGAAGCTCAGATTTTTGAAATGGAACGTTATTATGTTTGATCCCCGCGAAAAAATCGTCCTGTTTATCGATGGTGCAAATCTCTACGCAGCGTCCAAGGTACTCGGATTTGATATAGATTACCGCAAACTTCTCTCAGCTTTCCAGAAACGCGGTTATCTGTTGCGCGCCTATTACTATACTGCTCTGGTCGAAGACCAGGAATATTCTTCAATTCGGCCATTGATCGATTGGCTCGACTATAATGGTTACAAGGTCGTGACCAAGCCTGCGAAAGAATTCACGGATTCTGCCGGCCGCCGCAAGATCAAGGGCAATATGGATATCGAACTTGCTGTCGATGCCATGCAACTTACTGATACGGTTGATCATTTCGTTATCTTCTCGGGCGACGGCGATTTCCGTTCGCTGGTTGAAGCGCTGCAGCGCAAAGGCCGCAAGGTCAGCGTCGTTTCGACGCTATCGACGCAGCCGCCGATGATTTCGGATGAACTGCGCCGCCAGGCCGATCATTTCATAGATCTGACATCGCTGCGAGCCGAGATCGGCCGTGAACCGTCCGAACGGGCGCCGCGGCCGCGGGTCGAAGAAGAACAGGTCGATTATTGATCGCGACGGGTTTTGAGCGTCGAACCCTCGCCCGATTGCCCCATATGTGTCCGCCTGCATGATTTCATCGCCGAATGGCGGGTGAAGGAGCCAGGCTGGCACAACGCGCCAGTACCAACCTTCCTCCCCGTCGAGGGCGTTCAATCGGTCAGGTTGCTCATCGTCGGTCTGGCGCCCGGCCTGCGCGGCGCCAACCGTACAGGGCGGCCCTTCACCGGCGACTATGCCGGTGATCTTCTCTATAACACATTGAATGAATTCGGCTTTTCGCGCGGCAAGTTTGCAGCGCGTCCTGACGACGGCCTGCAACTGATCGATGCCGCCATCACCAATGCGGTTCGCTGCGTTCCGCCGGAGAACAAACCGGTTGGCGGCGAAATCAGCAATTGCCGGCGGTTTTTAACCCCGACCATCGAACAGTTCGGCAATTTGCGCGCCATTGTCACCCTCGGAACCATCGCGCACCAATCGACGATCCGGGCCTTTAACCAGCCGGTGGCGAAGTTTCCCTTCAGCCATGGCGGCCAATCGGATATCGGCAATGTCCGGATCTTTTCGAGCTATCACTGCTCGCGCTACAACACCAATACCGGCCGCTTGACGACGGAGATGTTCGAGGGCGTGTTCGCAGAGGTCCGGCGTTATCTTGATGGAATCGTTGGATAATATTAAATCCCCTCTCTTGTGATTTCTAGCACTTAGCAAACGCTAAGATGCTGAAATCACTTTCTCTCCCACAAGGGGAGAGATAAGGCGGAGCCTAGCCGCGCTCTTTCATGAGCCGTGATTTCTCGCGGTTCCAGTCGCGTTCTTTTTCAGTCTGGCGCTTGTCATGCAGCTTCTTGCCGCGCGCGACGGCGATCTCGAGCTTGGCCCGGCCCTGGTCGTTGAAGTAGAGTTTCAGCGGCACGACCGTCATCCCCTCGCGATCCACGGACTGCGCCAGCCGCGACATTTCCCGCTTTGAAATCAATAGTTTACGATGGCGGCGGGGCTCGTGGTTGAAGCGATTGGCCTGAAGATATTCCGGAATGTAGGAGTTGATCAGCCAGAACTCGCCATTCTCGAAACTCGCATAGCTCTCGGCAATATTCGACTGATTGCGGCGCAGCGACTTGACCTCGGTGCCCTGCAAAACGATGCCAGCCTCCAGCGTGTCGAGAATCTCGAAATTGAAGCGCGCTTTACGGTTTTCCGCAATGATTTTGCGAACCGTGATGGGTTTTGAGGCAGTTTTTGGCTTGTTCATGCAATTTATATGGGATTCCTGATGTTCTTACGCAATTCCGAACGGAAAACCGCTTCACACTTTTCCTGGAATTGCTCTAATTCACCAGACCAGCATGCCGCATCGCCTGATCGATACGATCGGCGGTATGGGCCTCGACCTGCACCATCGGCGAACGGAGCGCGTTCTGCATTTTGCCAAGCTTCGCCAGCGCATATTTCGGCCCGGACGGGTTCGGCTCAAGGAATAGCGCCTTGTGCAACGGCATCAATTTATCTTGCAATAACAACGCCTTGTCATAATCACCAGCCAGCGTTGCCGCCTGGAATTCCGCGCAAAGCCGTGGCGCGACATTCGATGTCACCGAGATGCAGCCATGGCCGCCATGGGCGTTGAAGCCGAGCGCCGTCGCATCCTCGCCGGAGAGCTGGATGAAATCCTTGCCGCAGGTGATGCGCTGTTCCGACACGCGCTCGATCTTGCCGGTCGCGTCTTTCACGCCAGCTATGTTTTTGAAATCATTGGCAAGTTTGCCCATCGTCTCCGGCGTCATGTCGATGATCGACCGCCCCGGAATGTTATAGATGATGATCGGCAGCGACACGGCCTCGGCGATCGCCGCGTAATGGGCGTAGAGCCCGCGCTGGCTCGGCTTGTTGTAATAGGGCGTGACGACGAGAATGGCATCGGCACCCGCCTTCTCGGAAAACTCAGCCAATTCAATGGCTTCACGCGTATTGTTGGAGCCCGCGCCCGCAATCACCGGCACGCGCCCGGCGGCTTCCTCGATGCAGACCTCGACGACGCGCTTGTGTTCCGCATGGGACAGCGTCGGCGATTCGCCGGTGGTGCCCACAGGTACCAACCCATTGGTTCCATTGTCTATTTGCCAGGAAACGAAGCCACGAAAGGCTTTCTCGTCGAACGCGCCGTCCTGATCGAAGGGCGTGACGAGAGCGGTGATTGAGCCTTTCAGCATGGGAAACTCCGAAATAATAATGATCAGCCCCGAGACCCTACCCGGTCACGAGGTGGCGCACCATAGTCGCGCGGGCTTTTGGTTACAAGTTCCTTTTGATGATGGAAATCATCAACTTGAGACAACTAAAATTCCCGCGCCGGTTGAAATTCTTGCGCCGGAATCGAGGTTTCTTGCATGAGAATCGCCGATGTTTGTGTGAGTTCGGGATGAATTCGCACCATTTGCACACCCAGATCGGGACAGGAGCGTCCAAAACATGCCGATTTCGGGCTTCGAACTGGATTCCAGGCCAGAATTAAAGAAACGATCGTTCAATTAAACGTCGGTTGATATGAGAACGCTTTTTTTTTGGCCTCTGGATGAGGATGATCATGTGCGTGGTTCGACAAGCTCACCATGAGGGAGGTGGTGGGCTGCAATGCCAATCGTCTCCGTCGCAAAACTCGTCAAAGTTGCAGATTCTTAACTCTGCAATTCTTGGCTCCTGCAGCTCACTACGTCCCTCATGGTGAGCTTGTCGAACCACGCACCTCCCGCGCAAACTCAGGAGGAGGCAGCGCAGATCTGTCCGCGCTGCCTCCTCCGCGCGTCCCTCCCCGAGGACGTGCAACCCCGTCCGTTTTGCCAGCTTCACATATTTGCGAGGACGAAGCCGGCTGAGCCAACTGTTGTCAAGCATCTCCGCCAGTACAGGATCGTGGGCGAAATTTCCCGCACAAGCGTCGATTGCCATGAAACAGCCACTGTTTGAACGGGGCATGCACAAAGCATTTCACTATTGCCAATCGATTTGGCTTAAGGTGGACTGGAATGAGGCCTTCCAGGGGATGCCTTGAGCTTCCGCATGAGCGCGCTTCCGGCACATTCGCGATGACCCCTCCCACAGGGTTCGGCCCCTCTCTTTAATTCGCAATTCCAGGCGGCAAAAACCGCTTGAACCTTTTTCTGGAATTGCTTCAGGACCGGCGAGCTTATGAATGTGCGTTGCCTTGCATTCGTCAATCGCCGTGATCTCATGTCACGGACAGGCCACCGCCCCCGGAGGCTCATGAACGAGCAACAAGTATAATCCTGATTATACACCTTTCTTCTTCACGTGTATAGCTATATTGATTGAAGACGCGCTCTCATGACTTATGCCGCGCCAAGATAGGGTAAGTACTTAGCTCGTTTTGTTTAAGCCTTATTTCGCAGGTCTAGTTGCTATCTCAGCATAAAGGCGTATGGTTAATAGTGTTGGCTGCGGAGGTAGCAGGCCCTGGGGAGGATACCGGCCCATGCAGCCCGAACGGGGAGGGCTTGATCATGGCTATCAATCCTCAAGTACAGGCACTATTCACATTGCTTGACATCAGCGCAAATCCAAATGAGATCACCGGCCTGAACACTCAGGCTCTTGAAACGCTCGCCGGAGGCCCTGGCAGCGATTATATCCTTGGCCAAGGCAATGACTATCTGGAAGGCGGTGCCGGTATCGACGCCATCAATGGCGGCGCCGGCGGGAGAGATACTGCCGGCTACGCCAATGCGAGCAACGGCGTGACCGTGCTGATGACGGTGGGTGGCCTTGGTACGGCTATCGGTGGCGATGGCCTTGCCGATACGTTGACCGGCATTGAAAATGTCGTGGGTTCGAACTTCGACGACACCATCACCGGCGACAACCTTGCAAATGTTCTTGCCGGATTGGGCGGCAACGACACGCTCAATGGCGGTGGTGGCAACGATATCCTGGTGGGTGGCGCTGGCGCGGATGTGCTCAATGGCGGCGCGGGCATCGACACAGCCGATTATTCGACATCGACTGTGGGTGGTGTCACGGTTGGACTGGCAGGCGCTGGTTCCGGCGGCGATGCCGCTGGGGATACGTACAGCGGCATCGAAACCGTCATCGGAACCAACTTTGATGATGTTATAGGCTCGGGACGGACCGGCTCAGTCACGCTCTATGGCGGAAACGGTGCGGATAGTCTTACTTCGGTTAGCACGGGCAGCTGTGTGCTGGTGGGCGGCGCAGGCAACGACCAACTTTCCGGGCTCTTCGGGACTGGGGCTGTCACATACAAATATCTTGCGCCCGATGATTTTGTGGCAGGTGAGAGAATCGTGGCCTTTAACAATGATAAGATTGATTTATCCGCTATCGATGCCATCCCCTCAACGCCAGCCGATGACCCGTTCCACTTTGGTAGTGACCTCGGTGGAATCGTCATTACCCAACAGAACTCGATAAGCGATTTGATCACATTTGGGGGAGGATTGGTTGGTGTGATTACTGTTGGTCTCGATGTAACTTTTTTTGGCGACCCATTACGCGGACACCTGACCGCAGCTGATTTCATCTTGTAACGAACCTTCCCGTGGTTCCGAGGACGGCGAAACCACGGGCTTTCCCTTTCGGCAATTCGCGCCGCGGGTGTGAAGCCTGTTGAGAGACCGGCGAAATCCTCAAAAATCGTCGTTTCTAAAAACCTGTTTGCTTCAAAACCTGCTGTCAAAAAATCTAAAGTTGCGACAAGCTACAGCCGTGTGGCTTGCCCCTCTCCCATACAACCCGCTGCATCGGCGGCGGCTTTCAGCCGTCATCGAGCGCTTCAGGCTTCGATCAGTGGAGCCGCATGGCGATGAAGAATGGGCCCGATGGCGTCGGCGGCCAGTTCGGCTCCTTGTCTTTGCCCGGTGGTATGACATCGATAGTCTTGGCCGCGCCGATCCTTGCGAAACACGTCACAATTCCTTCCAGCAACAGTAAACGGCTTGAAGATATCGCAGATTTATTGCTGCCTAACCCATTTTTATTACTACTTTTGTAGTATAATTCATTGTGCTCTCATACTAAAGGCGTATGGTTAATGCCGTTGGCTGCGGAGTAACTGGCCCTGGGGAGGATACCGGCCCATGCAGCCCATTACGGGGAGTGCATGATCATGGCACTTGATTCCATTTATTTCGGAAGCGATTTTTTGAACATTTACAACGGACCTTGGCAGACTAGCCCCATCGGCACCAGCCGCAATGACGACATCACATCAGGGCTCCCCGACATTAACGGCGGCGACAACAACGACCGGATTACCGGGACGGGCGCTCTGCTGCAACTCATCAACGGCGGTAACGGCAGCGACCAGATCTATGGCATGGGCGGGCAGGACAACATCAATGGCGCTGCCGGCAATGATCTCATCGAAGGCGGCGCCGGGGGTAATGCTCTACTCAAGGAAAGGCTCAGCGGTGGCTTGGGCATCGATACGCTGAGCTATGAAAGCTCCGATGCTGCCGTAACAGTCAACATGTCGGTGCTGACAGGCGGTTATGTCACCGTCAGCGGCGGCCATGCCCAATACGATAACGTCGTCAATGATTTCGAGAATGTCGTCGGCTCGGCGCATAACGACACGATCACGGGCAATGCCAGCAACAATATCCTGATCGGTCTTGGCGGCAATGATACGCTCAATGGCATGGGTGGCAACGATAAGTTCGACGGCGGCGATGGTAATGACACGCTCAATGGCGGCGATGGCGGTGACCAGCTCGGCGGCGGCGATGGCGATGATGTCCTCATAGGCGGTCCAGGCTTTGACAGTTTCCGTGGCGACGATGGCTTCGATACAGTCGATTATTCGTCATCGGGCGCTGGTGTTTTTATCAGGTTCGATGGCAGCCCTTCTGGCGGCGATGCAGAAGGGGATGGGATCGATCTCACAATCGAAAAGATCATAGGTTCGAGTTTTCGTGACAGCTTACAAGATAACCAACTCAGCATGACGTTGGACGGCGGAGCGGGTTTCGATACCCTTGATACGAGGCTGCTATCGTATCAGGAGGACAACGGGGAGGATGTGCTTATCGGTGGAGCGGATGGGGATCAGTTGAGGTGTGATGATCTCAGCTATTCCCCTAGCGTGGACACCATACGTTACCTCAACGCCAGCGAGAGCAAACCGGGCGATCGAGATTCAATTTTTATGAATTCATGGGACAAAATCGATCTCGCGCCCATTGATGCCAACACCACTGTATCGGGCGAGCAAGCATTCGGTTGGCAGGGGACATCGGCTTTCACCGGAGCGGGACAGCTGCGATACTTCGCGGATGGTGGTGCTTTGATCGTGCAAGGTAATACGGATACGAACTTGGACACCGTCGAGTTTGAAATTATCGTTCGGAATGGCAGCCTTGCTCTACTCGCTACGGATTTCATCCTGTGATCCTGGAGTGTGTTTGCTGAGTTGTCGGCAATATATTCACGCGCGGCGATGACCACGCGATTTCTTTCGCTAACGTCAAAATGGGTCCTCGGGTCAAGCCCGAGGATGACGGAGAGGTGAGCGGCTAGTAAAGTGTGTCGTAGAGATCTTCCCAATCCGGATTCATCCGTTCAATCAGATCAATCTTCCACTGCCGGTACCAACGCTTTAAAGATTTCTCTCGTTGGATGGCGTCTACGATAAGGGCATGTTCCTCGTACCAGACTAGTCGTGTACAGCCATATTTCCAGGCAAATCCGGGTGTATGCCCTTCTTTGTGCTCATAAATGCGACCCGGAAGATCGGACGTCACGCCGATGTAAAGTGTTCCATTCTTGCGGTTGCCAAGGATGTAGACATAGCCACTCATGCAGCGGAAGTCCGGAAAGTTCCCAGTCTGCTTCGCTAACATCGTTCGTGTAAATTGGACGAAAGGCTAACGCGGTCCAAAGAAAAAATGGGTCCTCGGGTTTAACCCGAGGACTTAGGATAACGGAAATGTTGGTGTCGTCCTCGGGGTTAACGCGTGACCCCACCTTTCCGTTATCGTCTTGCCAAGCGCTACCTTTCCATCATCGGGCCGGGCACCACCTTTCCGTCATTCACCACCTCTCCGTCATCCCAAAGCACCACCTCTCCGTCGTCACAAAGCACCACCTCTCCGTCATCCTCGGGCTTGACCCGAGGACCCATATACCCATTCAAAACTTTGAATCCCTGCGGACGAAACCATCTCTCCAAAGAAAAGATGGGTCCTCGGGTCAAGCCCGAGGATGACGGAGGGGTGGGGGACTAGGGATAACGGAGAGGTGAACAAGTCGGAAACCCTTCAAATCCCACCCTTCCGGCTAACGCTTCGTTAATACTGCTTTCATACGTCCGCCATTATTATGATATGGTCTTTTGGATCGAGGGGCTCTTCACGATCCGCTTCAACATAACCGGTAGTTTTATGCTGAGAACTTCTGTTTTGCGTCATGTTCTTCTTGGCCTCACCGTTGCGCTGCCAGCGGGTTTGAGTGCGTCGGCTTCGTACGCCCAAAATCCTGTGCCTTCGGCAGCGATCCCAATCCCCACGCTGAAGCCCTTCGCCTCGACGCAAACCCGCGTCAGCCCGGCGATCCAGGCGGCGATGCATCCGGACCCGGTGACGACGGCGGGCATTGCCCAGCCTTCGAAGCCTACGGCTATCGCCGGCAGCCTGAAGAGCGGGCTCGATGCCATCGCTTCGGGCGATGTGCGGCGGGCGATCGGCATCCGCAACGGCCTGCCTTCGCAGGCGCTCGACCGGCATATATTGACCTGGGCGATCGGCCTTTCCAATGCGCCGGGCGTGCCGAGTTCCGAGATTGCGCAGGCCGCCGCAGAACTGCCGGGCTGGCCGGGCATGGCGACCTTCCGCAGCAATTCCGAACGGGCGCTCTACAAGGAAAATCCGGCGCCTTCGGTGGTCATCAGTGCCTTTGGCAATACCGCGCCGCAGACGACGGAAGGCGTGGTGATCCTCGCCCGCGCCTATGTGGCCAGCGGCAACCAGCGTGCGGCACGGCAAATCCTCGGGCCGTTCTGGCGGACGAAGAAGCTCGATGACAATCAGGAAGCGATGATCCTCAAGGAGTTTTCCGGGGTCATTTCGCGCGAAGACCATCTGACACGCATGCTGACCATGCTCTATGAGGGCAAGGTGAAATCCGCCGGGCGCGTGGCCAAGCTTGCCGGCGCGACGTCGCTGTATCAGGCTTTTGCCGCCGTGCTGCAGAAGGCGCCCGATGCCGGCAAGAAGCTGGCGCAGGTCGATGGATCCTGGGCGCAGAACGCCGCCTATATCTTCGCCAAGGCGCAATATTTGCGGCGGCAGGAGAAATACAAGGAAGCGGCGGACACGATGGCTGCGGCGCCGCGCGATGCGGCTTCGCTGGTCGATCCGGATGCGTGGTGGACCGAGCGCCGGGTGCTGTCGCGCGAATTGCTGGACATTGGCGATGCCAAGCGCGCCTACCGCGTTGCCGCCTCGCACAGCGCCGAGACACCGGCCGTTGCGGCGGACGCGGAGTTTCACGCAGGCTGGGTGGCGCTCAGGGCGCTGAACGACGCGAAAACGGCGCAGAAGCATTTTGCCCGGATCGCCGAGATATCGTCGCGGCCGATGTCGGCCTCGCGCGCCTATTACTGGCTCGGACGTGCGGCGGAAGCCGGCAGTGCGGGGAACGCCAGCGAATATTATACGCGGGCTTCCCGCTACGGCACCACGTTCTACGGGCAGCTTGCGGCGGCGAAGCTCGGGCAATCCGGGTTGCAACTGCCCTACCCCAAGCCGAGCGACGCCGACCGTACGCGCTTTGCACAGCGCGAGGCTGTGCGGGCGATCCAGCGGCTCGAGGACACGGGTTACGATTCACGCGCGGCGATGCTTTATACGAGCCTTGCGCAGGAGCTCGACAGCCCCGGCGAACTCGCGCTGCTGGCGGTGATGGCCGAGCGCAAGGGCAATCACTACGTCGCCCTGCGTGTCGGCAAGGCTGCGGCGCAGCGCGGCATCGATGTGGGCGCCCTGTCGCATCCGATCGGCGCCATTCCGGGCAATGCCAATATCTCCGGATCGGGCACGGCGCTTGCCTATGCCATCGCCCGGCAGGAAAGCGAGTTCAACCCGACCGCCGTATCAAGCGCCGGGGCACGCGGCCTGCTGCAGCTTTTGCCGGGAACAGCCAAGGGCGTCGCCACCCGCGCCGGCATGAGTTATTCGAAGGACCGGTTGACAACCGATGCGGCCTATAACGCGACACTCGGCGCGAAATTCCTCGGCGAGCAGATCTCGAAGTTCGATGGTTCGTATGTGCTTACCTTTGCCGGCTACAATGCCGGCCCGACCCGCGCCAATGAGTGGGTGGCGAAATATGGCGATCCGCGCGGCAAGCCGCTCGACGAGGTGGTCGACTGGATCGAGCGCATTCCCTATACCGAGACACGCAACTACGTGCAGCGGGTGATGGAAAACTACGAGGTCTATAAGGCGCGGCTTACCGGCAAGGCGCAGATCGAAAGCGATCTGACCGCCGGGCGGCGCGGCTGATCGCTTGGCTTTTCGCGAGATTACTTACGATGCGCCGGATGGGTTGAAGCTCTACGCGCGGGTGTATGAACCGGCGCGCGACGTGGATAGCCTGCCGCTCGTGTGCCTGCCCGGCCTGACGCGCAACGCCAGGGATTTCCATGAGCTGGCGCTGGTGCTTTCGGAGCATCCGGAAACGCCGCGGCGCGTGGTCAGCTTCGACTATCGCGGACGTGGGCTGTCGGCCTACGATCCCGATTTCACGCATTATAATATAGGCACTGAAGCCGGCGATGTGATTGCCGGGCTCGGAGTGCTCGGGATCGATCGCGCGGTGTTTCTCGGCACGTCGCGCGGCGGGCTGATCATCCACATCCTCGCAGCGATTGCGCCGCAGCTCCTGGCCGGCGTGATCCTCAACGATATCGGCCCGGAGATCGCGCCGGCGGGATTGCTGCAGATCAGTCAGTATTTGGACAATCCGCGGCTGCCGAAGAGCTGGACGGAAGCAGCGGAGATCCAGCGCGCCGTGCATGGGGCCGCATTCCCGGCGCTGAGGGATGCGGACTGGGAGCGCTTCGCCCACGCGATTTACCGCGAGATCGATGGAGCTATCCGCCCGGATTACGACCCGCACCTCGTGAAAACGCTGGCAGGCATCGATTTCACGCAGAAATTGCCGGATCTGTGGGCGCAGTTCGATTTGTTGGCCGAACTGCCGCTGCTGCTCATCCGTGGAGAAAACACGCCGCTACTGGCACCGGAAACGGTGGAGGAAATGACACGCAGACATCCGGCGCTGCAGGTGATCAACGTGGCGGGCCAAGGCCACGCGCCAATGCTGGAAACCGGGCGCCTGCCCGAGCTGATCGCAGCATTTGCCGCCGGGGTGGATCTGAGGGCGGTTTAGGTTGCTGATTTGCCGGATGGCAATGCTGCTGTGCGTGGTTCGACAAGCTCACCATGAGGGCGATAGAGAATTGCAACGACAATCACCGACGTTGCAGAAATTCAACCCTGCAATCAACCCACTCCATGCAATCAACCCACTCCCTCATGGTGAGCTTGTCGAACCACGCACAGCAGCATTGCCAAACGGAAAATGTTCAGCCGCTTTTGCCAGTTTTCGCCGGTGCAGCTTTTTTCGGCGCCGCCTTCGGTTTTGCCTTCGCCACAGGCTTCACCAAGCCTGACGCCTGGCTGATCCAGCCCTCGCGATGGGCGCGACCGGGAAAGCCGATTTCCTCGCTGACCCAGGCGGCTTCGTCGGAAGTCCAGCCAGCAATCTGGTCGTAGTGGAAAATGCCGGCCGCAAAGAGTTTCGATTCAATCACGGCACCAATGCCATCGATGTCAGTCAGCTTGTCGGGCTTGCCGCGGCGTGCAGTCTTGAGCAACGCCGGGCGGTTCTTGTCATCCTGCCTTGGGCTTCGCACGATCTTCGCCTCGGCCTTTGCCTGGCTTTTCTTTGGCGCGGCCGTCTTGCGTCCTGATCTGCTGCGGCCCGCACCCGCAGGGTCTGGCGCGGGAACCGGTTCCGCCGGCGGAATCATGGCGGCGGCTTCTCTGGCAGATTTCTTCACATCGTCATTCGCAGGGGTACCGAGCAGCGACAGGGACGCAAGCCGCGCATCGGCCGCCCTCGTCGAGCTTTCAGAAACAGAATCTCTTTTTGCCGAGAACCTCTTGGAAACATTGCCTAAAATCGCGCCGATGATAAAGGCGGCGGCAATGAGGAACAGCGACGATAAAATGAACATCACCATGATTCGTTATCCCACCTTCGCTATCGAAGTCAGGCCTGGGTCGACCAGCCGACATAGAAACCGACAAGAACAGCAATCAGAAGAAAGAGCCAGAGCTCGCTGATCAAATACCACATGCCGTCGTCCTCCCAATGGCTGCTGCAGGGTCTGTCGATGTTCACGCCATGGCGGCCTGCAAACGGCGATTTTCTGCGCTTCCGGTGCTCACGTACCAGAATGTACGCTGCGCTCCGTTGCTCGAAAAACACCGTTTTCGCCTCGCCATGATCGCGAATCTCAACAGACCCTGGAGCAGCGGTTCCCACTTTTCGTGGAATTACTCTAGGTCGTAAACTCATAAATCTGATGGAAATGGTATGAGGCCATCTTTTCGGATACAAGGAGCAAAGGCGATGGAAATGTTTATCCATTTTCAAGTCCTTTGCGACGATGTTGCCGGGAAGATGGACCATATCCTCCGGACGCCGAAACGGCTGCAAGCTGCAGTGTCGAACCGTTCGGCCGGGGGAAAGACCCCGCCCTTCACGCTTCTCCTCGCATCTTCTTGCCGTTTCAGGCGCCATTTCTACCAGATTTATGAGTTTACGACCTAGTTGTTGCTGGCGCTGGCCGGCACTTCCAATTTCACCTCGCCCGGCTTTCCATTGCCCGGAAGCGCCATGTGCAGAGCAGCATTCAGGCTATCATAACCATTCGAATTGGCAGCGGTACCCCTGATGTTGTAGGTTTCACCTGAAATTTCCACTTCGCCATTGGTCAATTGCGCCGCTTGCGCCAGCGCGAAATCGACAAGATCGAAGAAACCCGGCGGTGCGCCCCGCGCCACAGCCATTTCATCGAGAATTTCGATACCTGGCATGGCACTTTCCGCGGCGGCGAGGATCTTGGCGCGGGCATCGCCATAGGGAACGTTGCCCGAA
The DNA here is from genome assembly GCF_020164455.1 of Phyllobacterium chamaecytisi. Classification (GTDB taxonomy): domain Bacteria; phylum Pseudomonadota; class Alphaproteobacteria; order Rhizobiales; family Rhizobiaceae; genus Phyllobacterium; species Phyllobacterium chamaecytisi. The sequence goes on along the minus strand of NZ_JAIQWW010000001.1, from coordinate 338,915 downwards.
AGCAGGATCCCTTCATCGGACTTGGTGACCGCGAAGGAAAACGGAACAGCCAAAGGCAAAAGTGTCGCCTGATTGTCGACGACGCGAATGCCCCTCGTCTCGCTCACAATTTTCAACGCCTCCGCGAGCGCTTCCTCGGATGGTGCAATTCCCTTGAGGACCAGATCGCGGCCATCGATTTCGGCGCTCGCCCATGGATTGCCGGTCTCAAGCGCATTGTTGGCGGTCTCTGTGAGCTCACGGTCGATCGGATCTGTCAAAAACCACACAGCCAAGGCCGTCAGCAGCGCAATGGTGATGACGCCCGGCCAGAACCAGCTTTTGATCGTCTGCATATAGTCAATACTTTCTTATCTTGGAGCCCATTTTGAAACTCTGCGGCGGCGGTCATCTGACGCGATTTTCTGTGCTTCCGCTGCTCACGTACTTGAGTACGCTGCGCTCCGGTTCTCGAAAACCACGCCATATGTCTCGCCACAGCGACTTTCCAAACGGGCTCTTACCCGCAATCATGTCTGCCCGCTATTTATGGCCATTTCAACACAGGGGTGTGTCCGCGTGCCATAAACATTGTAGAGCACCAGATTTCCGGCAAAAGAAAACCCGGCAGCTTGCGCTGCCGGGTCCAAATCAACCAATCCGTGAAGGATTAGAAGTTGCGCTGGAAGCGGATGATACCGCCGAATGCATCGTCGCTGCCGCTTTCGAATTCAGCTACGTCCTTACGTGCACCGTCGAACTTGGTGTAGTTGATTTCTGGCGTGATCGTGAAGCCAGGAACCAGCTCGTAAGCTACGTTAAGAGCGAGAGCATAGGTGCCTTCGTCTTCCCAAGCACCCTGTGCGTTGATGGTTGCCTTATCGGTAGCCTTGACGGAGATACCGCCCCAAGCTGCCCAATCGCCTTCCCAAGTGCCGAACCAGTTGCGTTCGTCAGTATTTACGAGCGCCAGATTGCCATCGCCGTTAACTGCGAGGACTGGATCAGAATAACCGGACTGATAACCACCCATGATCCAAGCAGAGAACATTTCGTTGAACTTCACGTCCAAACGCAGTTTGCCAGCGAATTCTTCAACGTTGGAGTCATAGCCAACAACGCCGGAGACCTTGCCCCAACCCTGCTCGAACTTCGCACCAGCGAGAACGTGTGGCATGTAGTCTTCGATGACATAGTCGCCGCCGAGGCCGGTAACATCATCCTGACCCTGTTCAGCACCGATCATTGCGGAGAAACCATTGCCACCAACGAAAGTGTAGCTGACCTGGTTGCTCTGGCCGGACTGGTAGTTGATCACGTCGTCGTTGATGATCGCGCCGGCATAATCTGTCCACGAACCGAAGAGTTCGTCAGCAGTACCGATGCGGAAACCACCGAGTTCGATCCATGCCTGTGGCAGCGAACCGCCATCATCGATGCCATTGGTATACTGGAAACGGCCCTGGATGTACGAACGCAGGGTGCCGAGTTCGGTTTCCGAACGAGCGTCGAAACGAACTTCTGCACGTGTACGCTTGTACCAGGTTTCGTTGTCCTTGGCACCTACGTTGGAACCATCGTAGACATTGTCGCCGCCAGCAGCATCATAACGGACATAACCGCTGATCTTCAGGCAGGTTTCGGTCCCCGGAATATAAAAGAAGCCAGCGCCGTATGCGTCGCAAACGCGAACGTATTCGACGGGCTCTGGTTCAGCGACGACGACTGCATCTGCAGCGCGTGCCCCTGATACTGCAACGAGGGCTGCAGCGGAGCCGATAAGAAGGCTCTTGATGTTCATTTCTGACCTCCAGTCAAAGTTAAAAATGGGTCTGGGCATTCCAATTTGGCTGAAGGACAACCTGTCCCCATCCCCTAAGTCCAAGAAGAAATGCGATGAACGCCCTTCCTCCCGACAGACCATACTCGCCAGCGCCGGGGTTTCAACCATGAATGTCCGGATCGGCACCCTGTTAGGGCTCTATGCCAGAGCGCTGTTGCACAAAAGCCACGAAATCGCCTCGGCTCCTGCAATATCTTTACCCCTCATTAATATTGGTAACCCGGTTTTTAATAAAATCTTGCCGGAACGTGGCGGGATTGGAACTGCAAACACCCGAAGAATCGGCCATTACAGCGGTGTTGCTGGCCAATCGCTGAATCGAATCAACGATTTTCCGCTCTCCCTGAATGGTGATTTGACATGACATATCTCTACCTCCTTATCGCCATAGTCTGCGAAGTCGTGGCCACTTCCGCCCTCAAACAGGCCGATGGATTCACCAGGCTTTGGCCATCGCTGGTTTGCATTGCCGGCTACGGAGCGGCGTTCTACCTGCTTTCGATACTGCTCAAAACCATGCCCGTCGGCGTTGTCTATGCGATCTGGTCGGGTGCGGGAATCGTGCTGATCGCCGCCGTTGGCTGGTTCTGGTTCAAGCAATCGCTGGATATTGCTGCGATCGTCGGGTTGGTCCTGATCGTTGCCGGCGTGCTCATCGTCAATCTCTTCTCGAGCTCGGTCGGGCATTAGGGTCAGTATTTGCTGGCCAATTGGTGCGCCAGCTATCCATTTTCCAGGAGCCTCCCGTCGAATCTTGACTGGAGGTCAGAAATGAACATCAAGAGCCTACTTCTCGGCTCCGCTGCAGCTCTCGTTGCAGTATCAGGGGCACGCGCTGCAGATGCAGTCGTTGTCGCTGAACCCGAACCCGTCGAATACGTCAAAGTGTGCGATGCTTATGGCGCGGGCTTCTTCTATATTCCGGGGACCGAAACCTGCCTGAAGATCAGCGGCTATGTGCGGGCCGACATTCAGGGCGGTGACGACGTTTATTCCGGCGCCGAGCGCGACACCTATGACTGGCGTGCACGTGCGCTTCTCCGTTTTGACGCCCGTTCGGAAACCGAACTCGGTACGTTGAAGTCTTTCGCCGAGCTTCGCTACAACTTCAAGAATGGTGCGGATGCTCCAACTGTCGATCTGAACCAGGCAACCATCGAGCTCGGTGGTTTCCGGGTCGGTGCAGCCGACTCGCAATTCACGAGCTGGACCGGTTATCTCGGCGACATCATCAATGACGACGTGGTCGCTGAAGGCAGCTATGTCACCAACCAGATCAGCTATACGTTCACTGGCGGCAATGGTTTCTCGGCGTTTATCGGTGCAGAACAGGGTAATGGCGACAACCTGATCGATGACTATCTTCCGCACATCGTTGGCGGTGCGAAATTCGAACAAGCTTGGGGCACGGTCTCGGGCGTCGTTGGCTACGACTCCAATGCGGAAGAATGGGCTGGTAAGCTCCGCGTCGATGCCAAATTCAGCGACACAATTTCAGCCTGGGTTCTGGGCGGATACAAATCTAACGACGGAACTGATTTCTACGGTACCTGGAATGGTGATTTTGCTGTCTGGGGCGGTATTGCCGCCAAGGTTACGGACACTGCAGCTGTCAATGCACAGGTCGGCTATGAAGATGATGGCACAATCGCTGCAGCTTTGAACGTGGCTTACGAGCTGGTTCCTGGCTTCACGATCACGCCGGAAATCAACTACACCAAGTTCGACGGTGCTCGCGCGACCGATACCGACGACGCCTTTGGCGGCATCCTCCGTTTCCAGCGCAACTTCTGATCCTTTGATTGGCTGACACAAACCAATGCCGGGCGTTCCGGCATTGGTTTTTCGTCCTCAACAAACCAATTCGACGTTCGTTGGTTGAATTGCAGGTACCGGTCGAGAGGACCTGTTCCCTCACCAAATTTGAAACACCCAAGCCATTTTTTATTTGATTGGAGATTAGAAATGAACATCAAGAGCCTGCTTTTTGGCTCCGCTGCAGCCCTCGTTGCAGTATCCGGCGCGCGTGCCGCAGACGCAGTTGTCGTCGCTGAACCAGAACCGGTTGAATATGTTCGCATCTGCGACGCATATGGCGCCGGCTTCTTCTATATCCCCGGGACCGAAACCTGCCTGAAGGTCAGCGGCTATGTCCGTGCGGAAATCCGTGGCGGTGACGACGTTTACAAGGGCATCGAACGCGACACCTACGACTGGCGTGCCCGTGCCGTTACCCGTTTCGATGCCCGTTCGGAAACCGAGCTCGGCACGTTGCGCTCCTATGCTGAACTTCGCTACAACTTCAAGAATGGTGCAGATGCCGAAACGGTTGACCTGAATCAGGCAACCATCGAGCTTGGCGGTTTCCGTGTTGGTGCTGCCGACTCGCAGTTCACATCCTGGACCGGTTACCTTGGCTCCGGAATCATCTCCGACGACGTCATCGCCGAAGGCAACTACGTCACCAACCAGATCAGCTACACCTATTCCGCCGACAACGGTTTCTCGGCATTCGCTGGTGCGGAACAGGGTAAAGGCGACTACCTGGTCGATGACTATCTTCCGCATATTCTTGGTGGCGCGAAGTTCAAGCAGGGCTGGGGTTCGGTTACCGGTGTTGTCGGTTACGACTCCAAGGCTGAAGAATGGGCCGGCAAAGCTCGTCTGGACGTAACGGTCACAGAGGCTATCTCGGCTTGGGTCATGGGCGGATACAAGTCTAATGATGTCAAAGACTTCTACGGTACATGGAATGGCGATTACGCCGTCTGGGGCGGTATTGCTGCCAAAGTTTCCGCCAAGGCAACTGTCAATGCACAGGTTGGCTACGAAGACGAAGGCACAATCGCTGCTGCTTTGAACGTGGCTTACACGCTGGTTCCAGGTTTCGTTATCACGCCGGAAGTCAACTACACCAAGTTTGATGATGCTCGCCAGGCCCGCACGCGCGGCGCCAAGGATGATGCCTTCCAGGGCATCGTCCGCTTCCAGCGCAACTTCTGATCATTGGTCAACTAACAACCAACGCCGGGCTTTTTCCGGCGTTGGCCTTCCCCTCAAACCATATTCACCATTCAATTTTCAGCGTTCGTAGAGCAACGCACAGACATTTAGCGAGAGAGGATTTTTAAACCGGTCGTGGACCGAGGAGATGGTGACATGTTTGGACAGCAACCAGCAAGGTTGGGCGTTGATGAAGCCGGTGATGGTTTTATCAAACGAAGGTCTATTGGCCTAAAGTGGCATGGGCTTCTGGATTGTGCTTTCGGAAAAGACGGGTACAACTCGTCAGATATTTTTCCGATGTTTGTTTTATCGATTAGAGCGCAATCATTATGACGATCTCTGCCTTGGGTGTCGCCCCCTCCCCGCCCGAAACGGCGTTTCCGGTCCGGTTCCAGTACGATCTCAGCTATGCTTCGGCGGATCATGGGATCAAACGATTGGTCAAGGAGCATTCTCTCAACAATCTGACGGCGCAATATATCAGTATTCTCTGGGATGAAGGTTCGCACAAAACCAATGTCCGGTCTTTCCTTGGAGAAATCTGCGAAATATTGGGCGGCGAGCGTTTCAGCGTTTTCACGCAGGAAATGCTCGATTCTGTGATCGGCACGCTACGCGAGCGCGGCAATAGCAATGCAACCATCAATCGAAAGATGGCTGCCTTGAGCAAGCTGCTGCGGAAGGCGTGCAAAATGGGCGACATCTACAATTTGCCGGAGTTCCGGCGCCAAAAAGAGCGGCAGGGACGTATCCGCTTCCTTGAAGCGGAAGAAGAACAGCGGCTTTTCTCGGCGATCCGCATGCGTTGTGAAGACAGCTTCAGGTTGAGCGTCTTTCTGGTGGATACGGGTTGCCGGCTTGGCGAAGCGATCGGCCTCAACTGGAACGACCTGCAGGACTCGCGCTCGACTTTCTGGCTGACGAAGTCTGGCCGCAGCCGCACGGTTCCTTTGACCACCCGGGTGAAGGAGGCCGTCCAGATCCCGCATGGCCGGTTGAAGGGTCCCTTCGCCATGCACACGCAAGTGCGTTTTCGCGCGATCTGGAACGAAGCCAAGGCGGAAGTCGGACTTGGGGCGGACGATCAGGTGGTCCCGCATATTCTGCGCCATACCTGCGCTTCGCGACTGGTGCGCGGCGGCATCGATATCAGGCGCGTCCAGATCTGGCTCGGCCATCAGACCCTGTCGATGACGATGCGCTACGCCCATCTCGCGACCAATGATCTCGACAGTTGTGTGGCCGTGCTCGAACGCCATTAGGGTCTGTCGAGATTCATGCCATGGCAGCCTGCAAACGGCGTTTTTCTGTGCTCCGGTGCTCACGTACGACAATGTACGCTGCGCTCCGGTGCTCGAAAACCACCATTTTCGACTCGCCCTGACATGAACCTCGACAGACCTATTGCACCAGCGGCATGCGGAAGGTGAACCGCGTTTCTTCAGAGGTCGAGGAAACGTCCAGGGTCCCGCCATGCACTCGCGCAATTTCCGAGGCAATATAAAGCCCGAGCCCCAGTCCCTGCTGGCCGGCCCGCGCTTCACGCCGGAAGAACGGCAGGAATAATTGCGCCATTGCTTCCGGCGGGATAGGTTCTCCTGTGTTGGAGACCCACAACTCAAAGACGCCATTATCGATCGATGCGTTGACGCGAATGGGACCATCCTCAGAACCGTGCATCAGGGCATTGCCGAGAAGATTCGACAGGAGCTGGCCAATCCTGACCCGGTCGCATTTCACCGGATCTTCGAAGTCGAGATGCGCCTCGACGATATAGCCGGTCCGAACGGAAGCCAATTCATCGATGACCTGAACTAGTGTCGGCTTCAACGGTTCCTCATCGTCGAGTTCCAGCACCACGCCGCCGCCAAGTCTTGCGCGCGCCAGATCCAGCACGTTGTCGATCAGGCCCGACATGCGAACGACGCTGCCACGGATCAATTTGACGATGTTCGTCGCTTTCTCGTCCAACGGCGAGCGAAGCAGCATGCGTGTTCCAGAATCAATCGACGCGACCGGATTGCGCAGATCATGGCCAAGCACGGCGACGAATTGTTCTCGAAATTCGGAAATCTTGCGCTCGTCGAGCAGCGCCGCCTCCGTTCTCGCCAGACGCTCGTTTGCATGCAAATGAAAGGCGATCAATTCTGCAAACAGTTTGAACATGCCGATGGTTTCGGGATTGTTGAGACGCGCCGGCCTTGGATCGATGGCGCATAGCGTACCGAACAACGAGCCGTCCGGGAGGATGATAGGCATGGAAATATAGCTTTGAAAACCATAGATGGCCGGCGTGTGATGAGTGGAATAGACTGGATCTTTCGCGACTTCATCAATAACCACCGCTTCGCGGCTATCGCGGATTTGATCACAGATCGTGGTCTTCACGGCCAGTTCACCGCCCGGCTTCAAGCCAAAACCGATCGCGTCGAGAACCTCGCAGGCGATCCAGCGATCGTCGGTTACCCGCGCAACGGCGGCAAAGCCCATGCCGGTGCTGCGGCAAACGACATCGAGGATCATTGGTACGGCATCAATCCGGCCGATCGCATCGATGTCGGCCTGAAAGTCATTGTTCATCAAAGCTTCCGATATTTTAGGGTCAGGACCTGTTAATCTGGTCAAAATGGCATGAGGCTTTTCGTTCGGATACGCGGAGCAAAGGCGATGGAAATGTGGTTCATTTTCAAGCCTTTGCGACAAAGTAGCCGGGCGAAAAGACCATATCCACCGGACGCCGAAACGGCTGCAAGCTGCAGTGTCGAACCGCTCGGCCGGGGGGAAGGCCCCGCCCTTCACGCTTCTCCTCGCATCTTCTTGCCGTTTCAGGCGCCATTTCGATCATATTAATAGGTCCTGACCCTAGTCGCATCCAAATATAGAGCCTCCAGACGATAACGCCAATGTATGTGTCAGAGTCCAAGGCATATCCGTTTTTTTGCATGGGAAAAAGCGATATCAGCGCCGAGCCGCATGGTTCGGACTCGCAGGGTCAGGATTGTTAATAGGCAAAGTACTTTCGTGACATGGGGCCCCTTTCCAAGAAAAACTGCGGCGATATCAACTTCTTTCTGATTTAGTCACATAATACATCTGCATTATAGATATCTAACCTCGACGATTAATTGACGTTGCGTCGCTCATCTGTAAGGATTTCACTCGGCACACCGGAGACCTTGCATGGCACTATGGTTGGATATACTTCGCGAGAAAAACGAACTTGCGGGGCAGCTGAGCGAAAAGATACCGAGGTTCCTCGCCTATGAAGGTCTGACGCTGGATCAGGCAACACGGCTGCACTTTTTTCTGGAAAATCACGCGGAAGAAATGCGCAGGTTGGCAAGGGAGATCGGTGCGGTCGACCTTGTCGATGCGCTGCATGAAGCTGCCGATGCGCTCGACAGGATATTCTCGGACCTTGCTGCCGCGGCCGAGCTCAAGGTTGCGGAGCTTCGCCAGAAGGAAGTGCACGCCAAGGCGCCGCACGCCCCGAAACTCGCGTATAACTGATTTGCGCCGGTAGTTACCCGCCGAATTGGCAGCGGTTGACGATCTGCCCCGCCGAAAACTTCGCTGCGCGGCGCCAGGATTCGTCTGTATCACCGCGGTAGGTGATCAATTCCCCGCAAATCGCGCGCTGGTCGTCGACATTGAGCACAGAATATTTGACCCAACCAATCAATGTGCTGGTCTTTTCGACGGCACCGATAACGACAAAACGTGCGCCCGCCTGCTTGGCCTGCCGTGTAAGCGGTTCGAAACCAGGATCCGCTGCCGTACATTGCGACGCCTCGCAAGGCAGCGTCACGAGTTTGAGTTTGCCGCTGGCAGCCAACTGATCGCGCAGAAAATCAGAGAGCGCCTTCAGCCTGCGCTTGTGCGTGTCGCTCTGATCGACCGGTTCACCGGAAGTGTCGAGAAAGTCAAAATTTGCCACTGCAACCGGCACTGTGGATTCGGCTCGCGCCGGCGCAATAGCGACGACCATGGCACCGAACACCATTGCCGCAAATGAGGCATGGACTGTCATTTCATCATCCTTTTTGGTGCCCAGAGCAAAGGATAGTTGAAACTGTAACGATGTCCAATCTGACGGCACATGACTGCCGACAACTTCCCTTGCCCCTTGACATCCCACGTTCACATTGAATTGATAGGGGACGGCTCAGCGTCAAGAGGAGCATTCATGCACGACGATGAAGAAGACGACAACATCATGCATTACACCACGCCAATGTGGTGCCATTTGCTCATCTTCGGCTTTGCTGTCTCGATCGCCGTCGGTATCTGCCAACTCTGCTCATAACGTTCTGCCAGCGGGTAAATGAACGAGCCCCGGCCCTCATAAAACTTGAGGGGACAAGGCTGAGCCGGGCCTCGACGCCCGCAAGGGCACGGCTGAAACTGTAAAGTCTTAAAGTCGTCTAGCGATGTTTGCGCTGTGTCTGAAACGCCAGGATCAGGACGACAGCGACGGCGAGCAGAATAGAAAGATCACGCATAACCGTAACCTCCAAATGCGAATGGACCGCGCGTCGAACCCGCGCAGGCCATTTTGTCCGATGATCATTTCCGGCCGGTTCAACTGAAGTCCAGCCAGCAACGAGCCCCCTTGCGGAGACGATCGCAGAATAGCCGGAACGACATATGAAATCGATTGGAGCTTTGGTCCGGAAATATCAAAATCTTATAAAGGGACCTGTGTTCTTGCTGGCGAAATAGCAGATTTACCTGTTACCCCACAGCAACCGGAGAAGCGTGGCGTTTTCCCTCGTGATACTCGCTCCACGCCTGTCGGAGGATTTGCACCGAAGATGTAAGGAAGATACCTGCCATGAGTGCTGCAACCGCCAGGTCAGGCCATGCGGTCGATGTGCCCCACACTCCAAAAGCCGCAGCCATAACCACAACGTTGCCGATCGCGTCATTGCGAGAGCAGAGCCAGACAGATCGAACATTCGCGTCGCCATCTTTGTAAGGCCGCAGCAGGAGAACGGAGCCAAGGTTAGCAGCCAGCGCCAAGAAACCGATCACACCCATCACCTCGGCGCTCGGTAGTCCGAGGACAAAGACTTGATAGACGGTCGAACCAAAGACCCAGACAGCCATGACAGAAAGCGAGAGACCCTTGAACAGGGCGGCTGTCGCTCGGGTGCGCAGGCTTGCCCCGATCACGGCGAGGCTCAATCCGTAGGTGACGGTGTCCGCCAGGAAGTCCAAAGCATCCGCCTTCAACGCCTGCGAACCCGCCAGCTGACCAGCTACCATCTCCGTCAGGAACATCGCTCCGTTGATGGCGATCACAGTCCAGAGTATCCGTTTGTAGCGCGGGTCTACGCCGTCAAAGATTGGCACTCCACCGGAACAGCAAGTGTCTTCAACCTTGTGGAGAGCGGCTGCCTTGTCCGCTGGAAAGACCAACGTCGCTGGTGCGCAAGAAGTGCTCGTTTCGTGGTTACAGCAATGTTCAGCCATGCAGTGCCTCCTTTAATGTTGGCACCCTAGTCCCTATAGTGACTAGAGGTTCAAGAGGTTTTTTTCATGGATTTTTCGATTGGCGAACTCGCGCGGCGCACACAGGTAAAGGTGCCAACCATACGTTACTATGAACAGATTGGCCTTTTGGCACCCCCACCTCGCACGGAAGGGCAGCAAAGGCGCTACGACAAGAAGAGTATAGCGCGACTTGCCTTCATCAGGCATGCGCGTGAGCTCGGCTTCAACATCGAGGCAATCCGTGCGCTTCTCTCGCTGCAGGACAATCCGGATCAATCTTGCAGCGTTGCCGACAGGATCGCATCGGCGCGCCTCGCTGAAGTCGAGGAACGCATTGCCAGCCTCAGCGCCCTGCGAACGGAATTGCAACGGATGCTCAAGGAATGCGCCTGTGGCCGGGTGGCTGAATGCCGCGTGATCGAGACTTTGGCGGATAGCACCCATCGGCATGGCCGCTTGGCTGAGAACTGATCGCATGGCGATTATCCGCAATGACAGACGGAGCAAGACCTCTAGCCCGTGCTACGGAAACATCTATAGAGGTGAGCCATGTTGACGATTCTCGTTTATGCTGGCGCCACCGTCGCGGAAATCGCCGGTTGCTTCTCCTTCTGGGCGTGGCTCAGGCTCGACAAGTCGGCGCTTTGGATCATACCCGGCATGGCCTCACTGGCGCTATTTGCGTACCTGCTTACTTTCGTTGATACCACCGCGGCGGGACGCGCTTATGCGGCTTATGGCGGGGTTTACATCGTCGCGTCGATCTTGTGGCTGTGGCTCGTCGAAAACAGCAAGCCTGATCGATGGGACGTGACAGGGGCAGTCATCTGCCTCGTGGGTGCCGCCGTTATTCTGCTTCCGACGAGAGCCTAGCCCGTAAGGCGCATCGAGGAGCTGCCCGACCGCTTGTGGCGCGAAGCGGACATTGGCGCCTCCACGATGCAGAAGGCAGCGAAGGGTGGCGCAGATCTACGGACGTCCCGGGGGTTGATCCCGCGGAAACTTGTCGTCATGGACGACTGCTACGGCTTGGTCGAGGTTGTTTCTCACCTCGAAACCGATCCAGTGACCGTCCATCAGATGTGTTTGCCTCGCACAGGCAAGGAAATATTTTCCGGCCTGCAGAGAAACAAAGTTGAGTTGTCTTCGCTCTGTGCTTCGAAGGTCAAGCTCCTCGAGGATAATGACTCTCCCGTCAAGACTGGAGGCTCAAATGGTACCCTTTCAAAAATCGTTCGCTGCAGGAAAACCGTCGTCCCCTCTTGCTTTGACAAGTCCCTCGCGGAGGTGATCCACGTCGGATTGCTGAGCATAGTGCAATGTGGCGAGGAAGGATTCGACGGCGAATTCGGGGAGGAGCGTTCTGACCTCCTTCATATGAGCCGTAGCCGCGATCTCATCGCCGAGCCAGCCGTAACATGCCGCGACGAATGCGTGCTGGATCTCATCCAGGACGGACAGGTGCATGAATGCTTCGATAGCTTCGCCATACTGATGCGCAGCGAAGTGTGCTTTTCCAAGATGACTCCAAAATCTTTCGGGGTGATGTGGATTCAGCCGCATTGCCTTGCGGATCCATTCGATTCCCTCTTCAGGCCGTCCCAGCCACGTCAACAGTTCCCCTTGCTGAACCACCACAAGGTCGTAGTTGGGATTGAGGGAAAGGGCACGCTCCTGGTGATAACGGGCCGTGGTCAGAGCGTTATTGTTCACACTCACCGCGGCCAGTATGCGATGCACGTCGGCATCGTTGTCATCCAGCGCCAAAGCCCGATCCAGCGCAGCAACGATTTCGCCCCAGACAGCATCCTTGTCTTCGCACCAGCTGTGGACCCAGGCCTGGCCGAGAATACACGCCCGCCAAGCATGGGCATGGGCATAACCCGGGTCGAGCTCAACTGCCCGGTCTATCAGGGACTGAGCCTGCGTATTGTCGGCAACTGTGCCCCTGTGATGCAGCACCTTGGCGGCGAGCGCGCACTCGTATGCGGCCATGTTTGCAGGTTTCGTCCGCCCTAGCTGGTCGCGCTGGGCGGCTTCAACGCGCCCGGGCAAGGTTGCTGCTATCGCAGCTGTTATTTCATCCTGGATCGCAAATATATCGTCCAGCCTACGGTCGTATTTATCCGCCCAGATATGGGCAGCATTGGCTGCGTCGATGAGCTGGACCGTTACGCGCACCCTATCGCCGATCTTCCGGACGCTTCCCTCCACCACGTATTGAGCCCCGAGTTTCTCTGCGACTTCGCGCACATTCACGGCTCGGTTCTTGTAAACGAAACTGGAGTTGCGTGAGATGACGAATAGTTCGTGGCGGCGCGACAATTCCGTAAGGATGTCTTCGGTAAGACCGTCCGCGAAAAACTCTTGATCGGGGTCACCGCTCATATTGTTGAAGGGCAGGACCACTATCGAGGGTTTGGAGATAGACCGCTTCGCATCGAAGTCCCCCGGCTGAGCGGGCAAGGCAGAATTCTCAAGTCCGATACGAAACAGACGAACGGGACGGCTTATATTTTTAAGCGTCTTCTCACCCAGATCCTCGATGGAGACTTCGAGACGATCGGCGATTTGTGTTGCCACGGCGCCGGTGACGCAAATACCGCCTACATCGGCAAGTTGTTCAATTCGAGAAGCAATATTCACACCGTCGCCGAAAATGTCGCCGTCTTCGAAAATGATATCGCCAAGATTGATGCCGATCCTAAATTCGATCCGCCGATCCTGCGGCACGTCCGAATTGCGCCGCTGCATGCGCTGCTGGATTTCCACGGCGCACTTCACTGCATCCGTCACGCTCTGGAACTCCACGAGCATGCCGTCGCCCGTTGTCTTGATGATCCGGCCCTTGTTCTTCGCGATGGCAGGATCGATCAATTCTATCCGGTGCGTTTTGAGGCGGGCGATCGTGCCTGCCTCGTCGGCCTCCATTAGCCGGCTATAGCCTGCCATATCGGCTGCCAGGACTGCGGCTAGTCTCTGTTCCATTGTTTTACCAACATATTGATAACAGTTGTGCCTCCTTCCATCATATGGATTTTATAGCACCCACATGAAATCGCCTATCGATTTTAGCGCGTCCTCTTCTGAAAGAAGCCAGGTACCGCACCGTCGAGTAGAACAGACGCGCAATTTTCGGCGATCGAGTACGCCCACAATTCAGCACCGATCTGAATCAATTTCGGCGAAATAGATCGTTCCGACCATCGCGGCATGAGCGCACCATTTTCCGTGGAACGAAAGTCTGGCGTAGGCGTACGGCGGACAATTATTAAAGGTCCAGTCTTTTGGCGCAAAGCGGTCATTCTGGATCCTCGACGCTTGCTTGATATCGACATCAAGCAAGCGAGGCCTTTCCATCCTGCGCTAGTGGTCACAGAGGCCGGCTTAACCCCCGTCGTCCCATCGGCATTCTACGTGCGGGCTGACTGCGCGGCGATCCATTTGGCGATGACCTGCTGGATAGCGGAGATGAAGAGCGCCGTGGTGATCCCGAACATCATCAGACCGTTGGCAGCCTGAAGCGGCCCAAGCAGCCGCATTCGGCCTTGCAGCAAAACGTCACCATAACCGAGCGAAGTGAAGGTCACGCCCGAGAAATACATCGCCGTTTCAAAGTCCGCAAATGCGCCGAGCAGTCTGTACAGCGATGCCCAAAACGCAACCTGGATGATGTTGCCGATCATTAGCAGTAGCATCAGAATCGAGAATTGAAGGAAAATCCCGCGCAGCGGCTTTGGGCCCAGTGGTTGCCGGGAGGCCTTGGCGAAGTAGCGGGCGGCGAACACCGATGCCAGCACCTGGAGCGCAAGGCACGCCAACATGGCGAGCAAGCCGAGAGCAATAACCGCGATCATGGCGGCGCATCTTCAATCGGCGGCCCGCCCTCAACGGGGTCGTACCTCAACCACTCCATAAGCAGGACGTATCCAACGGCCAGGAGAACTGGGCCCACAAACAGGCCAAGAAGCCCGTCGGCGATCATGCCGCCAATCACACCAATGAGAATGATCGGCATCGGAACTTCAAGTCCGCGGCCGAGCATCAGTGGCTTGAGGAGGTTGTCGCTGAGGCCGGCAATAACGGTCCAGATTGAAAAGATGATCGCCGGCGTGGTCGCTTCCGTCGCAAGAACATAGGCGATGACAGGTAGTGTTACCAGCAACGCCGGCACCTGCACGATTGCAAACAACAGCACCACGAGCGTCAAGATGCCAGCTGACGAAAGACCTATGGCGAAAAAGCCTATGCCGATCAGCAGCGACTGGATGACAGCTACGCCAACGACGCCGACTGCCACACCCCGGATCGTAGCGGCGGTCATCGCAACCAGCCGGGGGCCCTGCGCCTTGCTGCCGGTGATGCGTTCCAACAGGCGACTGGCGAATTCGGTGGCGCCTTCACCATAGGCGATGAGTACGGCAGCGACTGCGAACGATAGTACGAACGACAGCTGACCGGCGGCCAAACCGCCCGCGAACGACGCCAGCCATGATGCAACTCCACCGAGCATTTTGCCGTACTTGGCGAGCGCCGCAGGCATGTTTGTCTCGACGAGCACCCATGTCTCCGTCAGTTTCTGGCCAACAACCGGCAGGTCGGCAAGCCATAGCGGCGGCGGCGGCACCGTCAGGCTGCTGTCCTGCAAGCCTGAGACGAACTCCAGGGTGGAAGACCCGAGCGACGTCACTACCATGACCAGTGGGACCAGCATCAGCGCAACGCTGACGAGCCCGATCAACGTCGCCGACCAGCGATTGCCGACCCGGGCGACCAGGCGTTGGTGTAGCGGATAGAGCATGACCGCGAGGATCACCGACCAGAGCAGGATGCCGGTAAACGGCAATATGATGCGGCTACAGGCAAAGATCAGTAAGCCCACGAGTCCGATCTGAAGCACTGAATCGAGCATTCTCAAGAGCGACGGCGCGCGCTCAGGGATTGTGACGTTCGGCTGCATTTTGCTGCCCCCTTCCCAGCCAATCTGGATTTCCCAGGTAGCTTGGTACTTTGTGTAATTATTTACCTGTTTTGGTCTTCCCGCAAGACAGATGCAAAAGTGTTCGATGGGTGCGCGCCTCTCCGGCCATTCGACAAGCGCGATGTCGCATCGGCTTGCTTGCGATGGCGGCCGCTTAGGACTAAATTGCCTTCCAACGCGACGGCCGCGTGATCCTAGGGGGAAACGTCATGGCGTCGGATGCAACTGGGGCCCCTCGTGATGATGCTCCAAATACTATGGGCGCGCCTCTGAAAGAGAAAAACCCGCAGCGCACGGTCGCAATTACCGTGCTTCTGGTGGCTTCGCTTCTGTTCGTCGTGACAGTTTTCATGGAGCGGCGCACGCCTTCTTCCTCGCAGGCGACCGTCAGTGCCTATGTCGTTGGCGTAGCGCCCGAGGTTACCGGGCGGGTTATTGAAGTTGGCGTGACTGACAATAGTGCCGTGACGCCCGGCCAGATGCTGTTTCGGCTGGATCCGGAACAGTACCGGATTGCCGTGGCAGAGGCGGAAGCACGCCTGGCAGGGGTAGGTCAGACGATCGGCGCTTCGACGGCGGCAGTCGATGTCGCCCAGGCCAAGGTGGTGGAGTCGAAGGCAGTCCGGGTCAATGTCCAGGATCAAGCCACCCGCGCCGTGGAACTTGTCAAGCGTGGTATCTACGCCCAGGCGAAACATGATGAGGCCGCGGCGGCGCTGGATCAGGCAGATGCCGGCGTGGATGCAGCCGAAGCCGACCTGGCGCGGGCTCGGGAGGAGCTTGGGCCCGCAGGAAAGGACAATCCGCAATTGCAGGAGGCGCTCGCGGCGCTTGAAAAAGCCCAACTTGATCTGCTGCGTACGACGGTCTTGGCGCCGGCGGAAGGCGTCGTCACCAATCTCCAGCTTTCCGTCGGAGGTATGCTCAGCGCTGGCGAGAGTGCGATGACCTTCATCGATACCGGCACGATCTGGATCACGGCCGCATTCAAGGAAAACAGCCTCGAGATGGTTGCCGCGGGCGACCGTGCGGAGGTGCTTTTCGATGTTCTCCCGGGTCAGATTTTCGCCGCCGCAGTTGAAGGCATCGGGATGGGGGTGGCTCAAGGGAGTGTCGACCCGGCGACAGGCCTGCCGAAGATTTCCACAGACACTGGATGGGTGAGAACACCGCAGAGCTTTCCCATCCGCCTGGTTCTCGACGAAGGGCGGCCCAAGGGCGTACGCTACGGTTCGCAGGCGAATGTGGTGATCTATACCGGAGACCATCCAATCACCAATGCCCTCGGCAGCATCTGGATCCGGATCCTTTCGGTCCTGACCTATGTCAGCTGATACGCTTCTTTTGCACGAGGCGGACCACGTTAATGTAAAGCGCAAGGGTCTGCGCATAGCGCTTGCCGTTGCAGTCGGCTTTTCCTGGTCGGTTTATTCGGGGGCTATCATCCCCTTCCTTGGGCCATTGTTTGCGGCACAGTTTCTGATCTCCAGTTCCCGCCCCATGCCGTTGCAAAAGGCGTTGGCGGTCACAGTGCTGATCCTTGTCACCGGAGCGTTTCTGCAATTCCTGACGGTTCTGACCGGCGACAGGCCGCCTGTTTTGTTGCTGTTGCTCGGACTGATTTATTTCGGATGTTTCTACCAGCAGGCCAATGGCAAGGGCGGCCCCACAATCTTTCTTGTGCTGGTCATTGCGGTTATGGTGCCACTCCTCACAATTCTGAACGAAGACCTCGGCGACACCATTCTTATGATCCTGGTTCAGGGTGTGGTAACCGGAATGCTTTTGATGTGGGCGGCCTACGTTTTTATACCAGACAGAGGTGGCCCGGCTCTTCAGGCCGCGACGAAAACGACGTATCCGCGTGCGGCACGCTACGCTGCAGCCAACACCGCCATACTGCTGATCGCGGTGGTTGCCTGTCTGACCCGCGAAGGACTGGCCACGGCGATCGTCATTCCGATAACAGTGGTGTCACTGCTTTCACAATTCGACGTTGCAGCCAGCACACGCGCCGCCTTGGGGCTCGTGATAACCAATATAACCGGAGGCGTAGCTGCGTCCGTCGCATTCGGGCTGCTTCAGTTACGGCCGTCCCTCATTTTCCTCTTTCTATTGGTACTGCTGGCCGGGTTGGTATTTGGCGGTCGTGCTGCCATGCATGCGCCGTCCGCCAAACTTTACGCGGGTGCTTTAACGATCTTCCTCCTCGTTTTCGGAACAGGTGTGTCACCGCTTCCGGGGTCCGCCGCCGAGTCCTTTTCCACCCGGGTGACCTACATACTGGTGGCCATAGCCTATGCGATCTTCATGACAACGTTGCTTTGGCCTCGGCAGGAGCGCAGTCTTGATTGAACGCTTGTCGGCTGACGCCCCGATCGATCACCACCTTGGCGAATCGCAGAGGCTGACCACCCGGCGGACATCATCGCGATCAGCGTTAGAGTGCAGCGTCTCGCGCGAACTAACTAACCCCGAGTCAACGCGAATGACCGCTCGTGGCGCGAAGCGGACATGCCCTCACAATCCGGAAGGAAGGGTAGCGCAGATCTACGGACGTCCCGGGGGTTGATCCCGCGGAAACTTGTCGTCATGGACGACCGCTACGGCTTGGTCGAGGTTGTTTCTCACCTCGAAACCGATCCAGTGACCGTCCATCAGATGTGTTTGCCTGGCACAGGCAAGGAAATATTTTCCGGCCTGCAGAGCAACAAAGTTGAGTTGTCTTCGCTCATTGTATTTGATTCCCTCTGGCGGATCGGTATGCGCACCCCAGATCGCATCCTTGGCCGTCAGCTTCACCGGCATTTCTGACTGAGCATAGACCCTGGTCACCATCAGGCTATGTGGGAAAGACAAGGAGCCATTGATGAACGTGATCTCTACCGACCAATCCACCGGGACGATAATCGTAAGATTGCCGCCCCAGTATCCGTTGAAGTCTATAATGTCGGTCCGGATGTTGTCCCTGCGATACCGTTCGACCTGATTCCAATCGGCAACGATCTCTATCGCCACGGTTTTGGCTGCGGGTACGTTCTTGATCCAGCTCGGGACGAAAGGCTCCGCCGCCAGTGCAATTCCAGGCAACAGTCCCAAAACGATGAAGGCAAGAAAGGCAATATGGGCACGGCACTCCATTGCAGAGCTCCTCCCGAGCGCTGTGTAGGCCAATCCTTGATGAACGAAAATACTCCCAAATGAAGCGTCACACCAGCAAACGCATGATGGGTAACACGTCGGAAGATTCTAACGCAGAGTTAGAAGCCAGCCGTCCTCGGATTGGCCTTACGCCCTAAGTTCAAAGAGTTCCGTCTGTCCGGTTCGTCCCTTGACGCTGACAACCTCGATCGGGACGAGATTAAACATTTTGCCAACCGCATCGCGGACTGCGCCGCTGACGAGGATCGACGTTCCATACTGCCGGTTGAGCCCCTCGAGACGCGAGGCGATGTTCACAGTGTCTCCAATGGGCGTGTATTGCCGACGTGTCTCTGCACCCACGCTGCCTACCACAGCCGGTCCGGTGTGCAGGCCAAAGCGCGTGATGAGCTCGGGCCGACCGTCCGCACAATTGGCGGCATTCATCGCATCGATCGCAGCCTTCATCGCCAAGGCGCAGTGACAAGCATGTTCGACATGCCGATCATCGAGAACGGGAGCGTTCCACATCGCCAGAACGGAGTCGCCTATATACTGCACGATCGTCCCGCCGTGACGTTCGATAATCTCGTTGAGTGCTTCAAAATAGCTTGAGAGCAGAGCGACGACTTCTTCCGGTGAGCGCTGCTCGGAAATGGTGGTGAAGTCTTGTATGTCGGTGAAGAGGACCGTGATGTCTTGCCGTGCTGCCGAGCCGACAGCCGATTGACCTGCAATGACGATCCTGCGCACAAGCTCCCGCGGCACGTAAAGCGAGAACGTCTTGATGGCCGTGCGTGCCGAACTCAGTGCTTTTGCCAGCGCATTGACCTCGGATATGAAGGAATGTGCGGTACGGCTTTCACCGAATTCGAGTTCACCTATGTGCCTTGCTTCGTCGGCGAGCGCATAGAGTGATCTACTGATCAGCCGGGATATGATGAGCGCCGCCAACACGCCTGTGGCAAGGAAAGCCGCGGCGATCGCCAGGTTGCGCTTCAGCGTGCGCTCGACGGACGCCACAAGTTCATCGAGTGGTGCCGATATCACCACCGTATAACCGCCGACCAGCCCGGAGATGTCCTCGCTGAAGAACTGCGCCAGGTATTCGCGCCCCATGACGGGAAACTGGACCACATCGCCAGTCGCGGGACCCCCGTCCGAGGCGAGTAAAGTTGCGATTGCCGGAATGGCAGGATCGGCTTTTGCAAGGTCGGCAACCGAAAGCTCCCGTCCCCGGCGAAGCTGCCCGCGGATTTCATTCATGACAGTCTTGTCGGAGTGGACGAGCACGCGACCTTTCCGGTCAAAAACATAGCCACGTGCCTCATTCGAGAGTGCGCTGACATCGACGATCTCGCCGAGGGTAAGCAGCAGCACGTCCGCTCCGATCACGACGCGATTGCCTTCCCCCGTGGGCATCGCGAGCGTTATCGTCATGGAGTTGGTGGCCGCCGAGACATAGGGTCCGACCGAGACTGCCTTGCCGTTATCGACAGCTGTGACATACCATGGCCGAATACGCGGGTCGAACATGTCATCGCGATCCGCGCGTCGATAGAGCGGGCGCGCATCCTTGTCGTAAAACGTCCAGGTCGTATTGGGCGCTCCGCCAACCTGTGTGATCACGCGGACGGCAAATGCAGTCTCCCCGGAGGTGTCCAGGTTGGTGCGCCATTCCGGATTTGCGGTCACGTCGACAGCCTGCACGAAGCTACCGTCGGGATAGCCTGCATAGACGCTGTCGATACGGAAAGTCGACTGCAGGACTTTGAGCAGGAAGTCGTGCTTTGCCTTCAGATCTTGTGGCGGTGCGGTAAGCATCTCCGGAACGACAGAGGCCGTCACCACTCCAGCATAACCGCTGTTGAAGACATTGCGGTAATCCTCGATCGCGCGAAGCCCGAGTTGGCCCATCTCGGCTTTGCCAGCGGACAACGCCGTAAACTTGCCCTGCGCGTAAGTCATCCATATGAGCGGTAGTGAAATGCAGGCCAACAGCCCCAGGATTACGACACTCAGATGCAGCCGTAACGGCACATCCCACGCCGAAAGGGCACCCTTCTTCTTGTTACCCCTAATCTGCATCACGTAACGCCCCCCGGCCTGAGCACGGAACGCCTCTGCGGTATCAATCAGCAAGTGGGGCGAGAGCCGGGCGAGAAGGTAAATACCATTGCCGGCCGAAAAAGAACATCGCCCGACCACCCATCCGTCGCGCAAGCAAAGTGAAGCCAAACGCTTGATACAATGGATCAACTGTCATGATCGATCCAAGCAACCGAAATTGCCCCGATGAGGTGAACCGGCGCACCAAAATCACGTATTGGCGGTTTCTGCGGTTACTATTGAATGTCGCAAGCGGATCGCGTCACCCGTCCCTTGTCCTCGAGAGGGCCTGGGAGGGATCACGGTCCCGACCCGTATCTTGACCTGGAGCTTTGGAGACCAGATGGGAGTCCGCAATTGGCGCGGAGCGGACATTATTGAATGTCCGCAGGTGGCCCTTGGCGGATCTCCCTCGGCATGCACGAGGTTATCACCATTTAGCGGAAAGCGGCCGCAGCCGAAGCCTTCTGAGATGGCTCATCTGCGCCACTGGCGGTTACTGATTTGATTCCCCAACAAGTTTCGCGTCAATTGAATCATTACCATTTGCATCGATATCCGCTCTCAGCGGTTCGGTATGTTACAGTAACGTACTTCACTGCTGGCCAGCAGTCTGAAACTCTGTAATCGCATCGTTAAAGTTGATGCATACGTCGGCCGTACCGTTACGGACTCTCATCCGCGCACGAGCGAACATTTGAGATCGGGAGGTGTCGCTCGCTTCCCGTTTTTGGCTTAAAACCAACAGGGAGGATTGAACGATGAAATTGTGCTCCTACCTCGCAGTCCTCGCCGCCAGTTGCTTTTATGTCTTTCCCGCTGCCGCGCAGCAAGTCACAGGGGCACCGGGCTCACCCAGCGCCACGTCAACGATTGACGGCCAGTCACTGCCGGCTGCGCCGCCGGTATTCGGCGGGACCATCAATCTGGACGCCAAGGACTCAACCCCTTGGTGGCCGCCCACCGTGGTCCCGCCAAAGGGCGCACCGAACGTGCTGCTGATCATGACCGACGACGCGGGTTACGGCGTCTCGGGAACCTTCGGCGGTGTCATCCCGACACCGACGTTCGATCGGGTCGCTGCGGACGGGTTGCGCTTCACGCAGTTCTGCTCCACCGCGTTATGCTCGCCCACCCGCGCCGCGCTGATCACCGGGCGTAACCACCATTCTTCGGGCTTCGGAGTCATTTCAGAGCAAGCCACTGGGTTTCCCGGCTATGATTCGATCATAAGGCCGGACAACGCCACTATCGGGAATATCCTTAAAAGTCACGGCTACGCGACCTCGTGGTTCGGCAAGAACCACAACACTCCCACCAACGCATATTCGACCTCGGGCCCATTTGATCAGTGGCCGTCGGGTATGGGGTTCGACTATTTCTATGGCTTCATGGGCGGTGAATCCAATCAGTGGATCCCTTGGCTCTTCCGTGACCATACCCAGATCTTCCCATGGAAAGATCAGCCCGGCTTCAACCTGATCACCGGTATGGCCGACGACGCCATCAATTACCTGCGCGAGGTCGACGCGGCGGCGCCTGAGAAACCATTTCTCCTCTACTACGCGCCGGGTGCCACCCATGCCCCGCACCACCCCACGCAGGAATGGATCGACAAGTTTAAAGGCAAGTTCGACATGGGTTGGAACGCCATGCGCGACGAGATTTTCGCCAACCAGAAGCGGCTCGGAGTGATTCCGGAGAATACCCAGCTGACTCCGTGGCCAGATGACCTTCCCAAAT
Organism: Phyllobacterium chamaecytisi; assembly: GCF_020164455.1. GTDB lineage: Bacteria > Pseudomonadota > Alphaproteobacteria > Rhizobiales > Rhizobiaceae > Phyllobacterium > Phyllobacterium chamaecytisi. The sequence continues at coordinate 316,617 of NZ_JAIQWW010000001.1, read as the reverse complement.
GGGATACACTATCAGCTGACGATAAGAAGATGTTTGCCCGTCAGGCAGAGGTCTACGCCGCTTATGTCGCCTATGCCGACTATGAGATCGGTCGGGTGATCGATGAGGTTCGTGATCAGGGCAAGCTCGACAACACGTTAGTCATATACATCGAAGGCGATAACGGCACCAGCGCCGAGGGCTCGACCATCGGGACGGCCTTCGACCTAGCGGCGATCCAAGGGATCAACATGCCGGTGGCGGATCAGTTGAAGTATTATGACGCTTGGGGGTCTGATAGGACGACACCGCATATGTCAGTTGCTTGGTCCTGGGCCTTTGACACACCCTTCAAGTGGACCAAACAGATTGCCTCGCATTTTGGCGGCACCCGCCAAGGTATGGCGATGTCGTGGCCGGGCCACATTACCGACAAGGGCGGTATTCGCAGCCAATTCCACCACGTGATTGACATCGTGCCGACGATACTTGAGGCGACAGGCATCAAAGCGCCACAAACGGTGAACGGCATCGCCCAGAAGCCCATAGAAGGCGTCAGCATGGCTTATACATGGTCAAAGGGAGCTAAGGACGTTCCATCAGCTCGCGAGACCCAGTATTTCGAGATGTTTGGCAATCGCGCGGTCTACCATGACGGCTGGATCGCCTCTACCACGCCGGCTGCTGGGCCGTGGCTTCTCGGGTTGGGTAAACTTCCCGATGTACTCGATGGCTACAATTGGGAGCTCTACGATCTGACCAAGGACTTCTCGCAGTTCGACGATCTCGCCAGCAAGGAGCCCGCCAAGCTCAAGGAGTTGCAAGACCTGTTCCTTGTGGAGGCCGCGAAATACCAAGTGTTCCCGCTCGACAACAGGGTTGCCACGCGCTTCGGTCAACAGCCGAGCGCCACCGCTGGTCGGGACACGTTCACCTACACCGGCGTACTCTCGGGCCTGTCGCCCTCTGCTGCGCCCAGCCCCTTAACTCGATCTTACACAATCACAGCTGACGTTGAGGTTCCCGAAGGTGGCGGGGAAGGCGTGATCAACACACTCGGTGGTCGTTTCGGCGGCTACGGCCTCTACCTGCTGAAGGGAAAGCCGGTCTTCACCTACAACCTGCTGGGGTTGGAGCGGTTTCGCTGGGAAGGCACGGACGCCCTGACGCCCGGCAAGCACAGCGTCGTCTTCGATTTCACTTATGACGGGCCCGGTTTCGCCAAGGGCGGCACCGGCGTCCTCAGCGTCGATGGCGCCGAGGTCGCCAAGCAGACGATCCCGCACACCATCCCGTTCGTGGCGACGATCGACGAATCCTTCGACGTGGGTATCGACACCCGCAGCCCGGTGGACGACAAGGACTATCAGGTGCCTTTCCGTTTCACCGGCACGCTCAACAAGCTGACGGTCAAGCTTGGGCCGCCGCAGATCTAGGCAGCTCACTCAACTGGTGTTCGGGACATCTTCAGTGTCCCTCGCAACGGGGCACTGACGTCCGGAAGGGAAGGCATGACCGAGGCGCAAACCCGCTTTGGAGCTGGCCGCCGTGCCTCCAAGCCGGTTGGTGCTGCCGGTGCCGCTCCGGTCTCTAAGTGAGAGTTTGGCCGGATCAAACGGCTTCCGTAAAGGAGCAAGACGCGGCCTTTGCGACATTGCGGCCGAAGGTCCGAAAATGGCGCTTAGCGGACGATGCTCAGTGTCCGCAAATGGCCCGAAGCGGACAATGGCGTGGGCACTATGCCGATAACTGCTTGATTAAGTGATCCGCCATGTTGCGCGCCTCTTCATCCACGGCGGGTATTGTGCCCGATTTCCGTGTGACCGCGTAGTCGAGCCCGGCGAAAAACAGGCCTGGCAGATTGCTGGTTCCATCCTCGTGAATAGGCTGGCTGACCTCGTCGAGGACGCCGGGAAGTTTCACCCATGAGAAATCGCCCGTAAAGCCTGTGCACCAAATGATCGAGGAAATGCCGCTTGAGGCCGGGTCCATCGAACGGATCGACGGGGTGGGCAGGCGCGGATTTATCGTTTCCGCTGGATCATCCTCAGCTGGCGGTGCGTCCAGCCCGGCGCGGTCGATATAGGCGTCGATCACGCGCTTTGTGGCCGCGGATGCCTCGTCGGCGAAGCGCATGTTGTCGGCAAGCTCGTCTCCAAAGGCGAGGCTGCCATTGACGATTCCGTTGAAGCGACCAAGTAGCACCACGCCCTGCGCGCTCAACGACTGCAGACTGATGGTGTGCGTCGCGCCGAGAAGAGGACGCGGAGGTAGTCTGCCATATTCCACAATGAGTTCGCGGCGGGAGACATCCGCGAAGCCGCAAATGGTGAGCCAATTGAACGTGTCGCCGCTGCGATAGCGACGGACCAAGCGGCCGTTCAGGCTCGTCGCCAGAAACACACGCCGTCCGGCCTGTACCAAATCTTCGGCGATCTGGCCGCCCGTCTGGCCACTTCCGACCAGCAGCACCGGGCCCTCGGGGAGTTCGGCTGGATTGCGATAGGCCGAAGAATCCACTTGCCGAATTGCCGCCGGCAGTGTCGTCGACCACGACGGCCGAACCTGGCGGCTCTGGTTGCCGGTCGCAACGACAATCGTACGAGCCACCAGTGCGCCGCGGTTTGTCGTGACGCGATAGGCTCCGTTCTGCTGATCAAGCTGCTCAACCGTTACTCCGGTGCTCACTGGCAAGCGGTGCCGGTCGACATAGCCTTCCAGATAGGCGATGAATTCGTGGTGCGTTAGAGCTCCCCAAGGGTCGGGCCCGTCGTAGGTATCACCCGGCATTATTGTGCGTATGTTTGTCGAGTTCAGGCGAAAAGAATCCCAGCGTTGGGTCCGCCATGTCTCGCCGACGCTACCTCGCTCGAGAACGCGATGCGCACAGCCATGCTGTTGCAGAAAATAGCTGATACCGAGTCCCGCCGAACCCGCGCCAATAACGACCGTATCAAGAACCTCTCGCATGGGTTCCCCCCGCCAAGTCATGTCGTCTGGGATGCCTCCAGCAACCAAGCCGCTATGCTCGCGGGCCCCTAGTTGAAGCATATCATAAGCGGCCGGACTCTGAAATCGCACGATGTAAAACGGACGTCGCCAAGTTCGTGGCGTCTGGATTTATGAGTACACGCCCTAATTAATTTTAGTGAGGCGACGGTTTATTGAGGAGAAATAGTGGTTTCCGCACAATACAGAGAAACGAATCGGGGACCAGTGATATGCGGAATCGCGACATTGAACCTTTGGAACTTCGAGACTTCCTGATCATGGCTGTGTTATTGGCAGCCGTCTTGTTTGTGTTGTGGGGAACAGTTCTGACGATCGGCAATACCCGGCACAATTTCGAGGTTCAGCCGGTCGTTGCGCGCTGATATTCACGCCATGACGGCCTGCAAATGGCATTTGTTCACTGCGTTCGCCCTGACTGAATCTCGACACGCCCTTTCCGGCTAGCGCACAGCGGCGACAATGTGGGCGTTTATCCTACCCTCGATGACGCCGCTTCCAAACCGTTGCATCAAGGCCTGTGCTACATGTTCTGTAGTGGCCTCAAGGCCGGTTGGCGACCGTGCTTCGATCTCGTTTCGCAGCGGCGTTCCCTGGCAGAACGCGATCGCGGCATCGCGCGCGGAATTTGCACGGCTGGACTTCTCAAGCGTTTCTATGGCGATCGACCTGAAACCCGCGGCCGACAATTCATCGCGGATCGCCTTCTGATCCCAATACCCATGTGGTGTTCTTGCCATGAACCGGGGCGGGTCGTCCGGAAACATCTCTTCCAGCGCGCTTGTCACCACTTGGGTGAAATCACTGGTGGCCAGCCTGTCCCAGACATTGAAAAAATAATGTCCACCCGGCTTCAGGACGCGGTAGGCCTCCTTATGCCCCTGGACCTTGTCCGGGTAGAACATGACCCCGAATTGACACGCTACGACGTCGAACATTTGCGGCTCGAAGGGAAGCGCGAGAGCGTCCGCTTGCTGCCAGACGATGCGACTGTCTTCGGGCTGCCGCGCGCTTGCACGATCAAGCATCGGTTGGTTGAGGTCCGATGCAACGATCCGCGTTTCCGCGTTGAGCCGGGAAGCCATGGCCCGCGTCAGGACACCGGTGCCGGCTGCGATCTCCAGCACGTTTTCCGGTTTGAACCTGGCCACACGGTCGGCAAGATCCTGCGCATAGGGCTCAAAGATCATCGGCACAATAAGCCGGTCATATATTTCCGGAATTGCCCCCGCGAAGACTTTGTCCGTCGCTACCATAGGCTGTCTCCATCAGGTCAGCGTAGTGCTTCTCCGAAACATCATCCAAGGGAAACATACACTCAACGCGCAGTTCTTGCGTCGCAATTGTTTGCGCGGTGCCGACGGTGGTAACCAGCGAAAAAAATCTCAAACAATGTGCGTCCTTGGCAAATGACAAAGGAATAACCGGGAGGTGGGCTCCCGTCGAAGAAACATGCCAGTCGGTGTCCACATCGGGATAGGCAAGCAGGCTTCCTATAAGTTCCTTGGTCTGGGGATCCATAACCCTGCCAACGGATTCCCGAACGACTCTGGCCAACAGGCTCTTTGCCGTTTCCACCCAATCCGTAATAAACGGTCGCATGCCTGCCGGATCGAACATCAGGTGCAAAAGATTTCTTGGTTCCGGGCGCTTTGACAAGTCGATGAAGCAGTTGAAAAATCGCCGGGTTGCCTCGTTTGTCATCACGACATTCCAGTAACGATCCATCACAATCGCCGGAAAGGGTTCATGTTGACGGAGCATCCGCGTGAGCGCCTCGGTTACGCCTTTCATCTCGCTGTCATCAAGGCTTGCCTCGAAATAGATTGGCGCGTAACCCGCGGCGAGTAAAAGCGCATTTCGCTCCCGGAAGGGAACGTCCAGAGCATCTGCTATATGCAATAGATTGTGACGGCCCGGGGTGCTTCTTCCGCTTTCGATGAAACTTATCTGACGCTGGGAGATGCCGGTATCGAGCGAAAGAGCGAGCTGACTTTTGCCGCGGCTACCCCGCCATGCGCGTAATTGCGGTCCAAGAACATTCGCCGTGTTCGAACTGGAAGTGAGGCTCATCTTCAGGACCTTTCCATGTGATCATCAACGTGCTGACGGGACAATAACCGATATCCCGCCAGCGACATGCTCACTAGCCAGCACTAGAAGGCGACGGGACCCACGGATCCATACCAATGACGGACCTTCTTAGGCTCGGCTTCATCCATGTAGAAAAAATGGGTCATGACCGGTTTGACAACTGGATGGGCGCGGTCATCCGGCGTCATCGTTACAGTGCCGCGAAACACTTTGAGAGACCCACCATCCCAATATTCGGTCACGTCATGAAGCGCGGTAAATCCTGTATCGATAAAGGCACGCAGGTTCTCTCGGATGGTCTCGCGGCCCTTCCAGTCGGCAATGCCCAGGTTGCACGTCGCATCTTCAACGAAGCAATCAAAGCCGTCGCCAAAGGTCTTGTCATCAATTTCCTTCCAAAAGTGCAGAAGCCATTTTGGAGGGTCTTTTTTCGTAAAGCTCATCGTATCCATGAGTTTCTCCATGCGGTGAAAATCGCGGCCAGCGATTACGCCGGCGCAGGTTGGGAAAACTCTTCTTGCAAGAAGCATGTTATTGATAACGCGGGATGCATGGGGTCATCAATTACATCGGATGTAATAGTTTTAACGAAAACGCGCCGGTTTGGATGAACTGACGGCAAAAAAATTGGCCGGACAGAGACGACGATCCCTATCCGGCCAAGTGCCACTAACCTTGCCTCAATTGGCCGCATTCACCAGATCGTCCCAGCTCTTCACCTTGTCCTGCCCGTCCAGAAACGGCATGACGGCCTCTGCCAGCTCCGGCGCAAAGAAAATGTCGTAGTGCGTGCGGTTGGGGATTATGGCGAGGCGGTTCTGCGACATGGTCTCGCGCATCCAGCCCGCATCTCTGAGGCCGCCGCCAAGCAGCTGGTAGAACTTGATTTCATGTTCGGGGCGGTACATGTCGCTGTCGGCGAAGACTAACATCACCGGCATCTTCAGTTTCGCGACGTCGGCGGAATAATCGTAGGGCTTGCGCATGAAATCACCCATCGCGCCAAGGAGCCGAGGAAAGTCTTCGGACTTCGGAGCGACGGCGACATAGGATTTGTACATGGGCGTTTCCTTCATCATGTCGGCCATGCCCGGACTCACCGCCGCCTGCATCTTGATCATTTCGGGATAGAACCCGTCCTGCGCATAGCCTGCGGACACCAGCGCCACGCGGTCGACCATTTCGGGGTGCTGTACGGCCAGCCGGAACGCCACGCCGCCGCCGAACGAATAACCGAGAACGTCGGCCTTGTCGTAGCCGAGCGACTTCAGGATCGTCGCCATGTCGTCACCCATTGCTTCAAGGCTCATCGGGCGATTGCCGAGCTCGGTGCGGCCATGGCCCTGCAGGTCGACGGCGATAACCTGCCTACCTTCGATGAGGCGCGGCATGATCGGCTGGAACATCCCAGTGGAGCCAAGCCCACCATGCAGCAGGAGCAGCGGTGTACCGGCACCTTCTCCCTGTATTTCATAATAGTAGTTGATGCCGTCAGCTTCGACGTGCCCGCTTTTTACCGCGGCTGCGGCGTGAGCCGACGTGACGGTCAATGCAACCGCCGCAACAGCAATAAGGCTTGAAAGAATTTTCATGTTCGTCTCCTCGACAATGGGAACTTATGTGGGCCAATGCAGTTAAGACGAACAGCAACCAGAGCACCCGACAGCCTTCCGAAAATTATTTCAAGCTGGCGCGGTGGTTTCTGGTTCTGGTAGCAGAAACGTGTCTTGACCCCTCGCCGGACGCCTTCCATGTTCGATGCAGCCTGGACGCTCAGGACAGACCAACTCAAGCCAGCACGCCCCACGTGCGCAGCCAGATGCGGGACACGAACATGATCACCTTCAAACTCAATGGACAAGAACGGACTTTCGACGGGGATCCCGAGACCCCGTTGCTTTGGGTCATTCGCGATTTCGAGAAACTCACGGGCACGAAATACGGCTGCGGCATTGCCCAGTGTGGCGCCTGCACCGTCCACATGGACGGCACGACGCGCCGCAGTTGCATCACGCCGATATCAACAGTCGAAGGATCGGACATCATCACGATCGAAGGCATCGAAGGCAAGGAAGCCGACGCCATCCACAAAGCCTGGGTTGCGATCGATGTACCGCAATGCGGGTACTGTCAATCCGGACAGATCATGTCCGCGGTGGCGCTTCTGCAAACGACGCCGAAGCCCACCGACGATGATATCGACGGCGCGATGGCGGGCAATATCTGTCGATGCGCCACCTATCACCGTATCCGGCAGGCGATCCATAACGCCGCCGACACGATGGAGGGTTGAGCCATGACCATTCACAACATCACGGCTACGCGCCGGTCGTTCCTCGCAGGCGCCGGGCTCGTCATCGGCTTCACGCTGGCGCCAAAAGTGTTTTCCGCACAGGCACTCGAAGGTGTCCCGGCCGGCGGCGGCGAGACGCTTTCGCCGATGAACGCCTTCGTCAAGATCGGCGCTGACGACACAGTCACCGTCCTGTCGAAGCATATCGAATTTGGCCAGGGGCCGTTCACCGGACTGGCAACCCTTGTCGCCGAAGAGCTCGATGCGGACTGGAGCCAGATGCGCGCCGTGCATTCGCCAGCCGATGACAAGATATACGCCAACCTGATCTATGGCTTGCAGGGGACAGGCGGCTCCACCTCCATTGCCAATTCCTACGAGCAGCTTCGCAAGGCGGGCGCGACAGCTCGGGCCATGCTGGTCTCCGCTGCGGCAGCGGAATGGAATGTTCCGGCAAGCGAGATCACGGTTTCCAAAGGCCGTATCAAGCATGCGGCCTCCGGCAAAGAAAGCGGCTTCGGCGCGCTGGCTGCCAAGGCCGCGACGCAGACCCCGCCTGCCGAACCCACGCTGAAGGACCCGAAAGATTTCGTGCTCATCGGGCAGGAGCTTCCAAAGCTCGATACGCTCAGCAAGACCAATGGCACGGCGGTTTATACGCTGGATGTGACCGCCGACAACATGCTCTATGCGGTCGTCGAGCATCCCGCGCATTTCGGTGCGACGGTCAAATCCTTTGACGACAGCGAGGCACGCAAGGTGCCCGGCGTCGTCGATGTCAAACAGGTACCGCAAGGTGTCGCGGTTTACGCCGACAACACCTTTGCCGCATTGAAGGGCCGCGCCGCCTTGAAGGTCGAATGGGATCTCTCGAAGGCCGAAACCCGGTCGAGTGACCAGTTGACGGCGGATTACACCAAGATGTTCGCAGAAACGGGCATTCAGGCAACGCATAATGGCGATGTCGACAAGGCATTCGGCGGACAGGGCGTGCAATCGCTCGAAGCAACGATCGTTTTTCCGTTCCTCGCGCATGCCCCCATGGAGCCGCTCGATGCGGTGTTCATCAAGCGAGCCGATGGATCGGTCGATGTCTATAACGGCGCACAGTTCCCCGGGATGGACAAGAATACGACAGCAAAGATCTTGAACCTCGATCCTGCGCAGGTTCGCGTCAACACCCAGATCACCGGCGGCAGCTTCGGCCGCAAGGCGCAGTTCGGCTCGCCCTATATTCAGGAAGCCGCGGGTGTTTTTGCAGCGACCGATGGTAGACGCCCGCTGAAGCACATGTGGACGCGCGAGGACGACATTCGCGGCGGCTATTATCGTCCGATGTATGTGCACAAGATGCGCGGCGCCATGGATGCCGATGGCCAGATCGTCGGCTGGGACCAGACAATCGTCGGCCAGTCGATCATGGGCAAGGCCGACCTCGACTCCACGTCGGTCGAAGGCGCTTCAGACCTGCCGTACACGATCCCGAACCTGCGCGTCATTGCGCACAATACCAAGCTGGAGGTGCCGCCACTCTGGTGGCGCTCGGTCGGGCACACGCATACGGGCTTCGCGGTCGAAACCTTCGTCGATGAATTGCTGCAGAAGGTCGGCAAGGATCCGGTCGAGGGCCGACTGGCGCTCTTGAGCAAAGAGCCCCGGCATATGGGAACGCTCAAGAAGGTCGCCGAAATGGCCAATTGGGGTTCGCCGGTGCCTGATGGACGCCAGCGCGGCGTTGCGATCGTCAAGAGCTTCGACACTTATGTCGCGCAGATCGTTGAGATTTCGCTCGGCGAGGACGGCGCACCCCGCGTGCACAAGGTATGGTGTGCCGTCGATTGCGGCGTCGCGGTCAATCCCAATGTCATCGCGGCGCAGATGGAAGGCGGCATTGGCTACGGTCTCGGCGCGGTGCTGTTCGATGCGATCACGCTTGGAGATGGCGGCAAGATCGTCCAATCCAACTTCCACGACTACCGGTCATTGCGCATTAACGAGATGCCGGCAATCGAAGTCGCGATCATCCCTTCTACCGAAAAACCGACCGGTGTCGGCGAACCGGGTGTACCCCCGGTCGGCCCCGCGGTCGCCAACGCATGGCGGCGACTGACCAATAATCCCGTCCGGCAGCTGCCGATCGTTAATGTGCTTTCGGCTTGAGGGGACGCAGGATGAAACGCAATATCGCTTACATCTCGCTCGCAGTGTGTCTTGCGGTCAATGGCGGGCTTGCCGTGTCGAGTATTTCGCGCGCCCAGGACAAGCCGGTCGTCGCAAAAGAGGAACTCAAGCCCGCATCGTCGTTCCAATCGATCACCGATGAAAAGCAGCGTTCCGTTGCGCTTTTCGAGGAGGCCGGCAAGGTCATCGAGCATCCGCGCTGTGTCAACTGCCATCCGGCAAGTGACAGGCCGCTGCAGGATATTTCCATGCATCCGCACCAGCCCCCGGTGTCGCGCGGTGAAGGCGGCATGGGCATGCCCGGAATGCAGTGCAACACCTGCCACGGGCCGGAGAATGTAAAAGTCATCGGGCAAGCCGAGACGATCAAGAGCATTCCGGGCAATCCGAACTGGCATCTGGCGCCTATCGAAATGGCCTGGGAGGGCAAGTCCCTCGGCGCCATCTGCAACCAGATCAAGGATCCGCAGCGCAATGGCGGCAAGAACCTGGACGAGATCGTCGAGCACATGGCGCATGACGATCTCGTGGGCTGGGGCTGGCACCCGGGCGACGGCAGGGAGCCTGTACCCGGAACGCAGGAAGCATTTGGAGAGCTGATCAAGGCCTGGGTCGCGACCGGCGCCGCCTGCCCTTCATAAGGAAATAACGGGATCGTCAGTATTTACTGGCGATCTCGGCTCCCAGGCGCAATGTTTCGCGTATCAACAGGTCGAGATCACCCTGGCGGGTGCGGTGATTGTTGATTGCGACACGCAGGCAATGCTCGCCATGAACGGTCGTGTCTGAAATGGAAGCCGTCCCTTCTTCCTGCAATCTCAGCATGATCTCGGTATTGAGTGCCTTGAGCCGTTCGCCGGAAAACCCTTCAGGACGATAGCGATAGCAGACGATGTTGATGTTGGTCGTTGCGACCAGTTCGAGAAGCGGTTCGGCTTCGACCAGACTATTGAGGTAGTGGCCCTGGCGGATGTTCTGGTCGATAAGTCGCCCGAATTTTTGAACACCATGTTCCTTCAGCGACATCCAGACTTTCAACGCGCGGAACCCGCGCGAGGTTTGCAGCCCGTATTCGTGAAGCCAATTTGCGGATGCGAGGCCGCGCGAGGTCATCTCCAGATATTCCGGCGTCACGGCAAATGTCTCACGATGCGCAGCCGCATCGCGGACCAGCGCACAGCCGACTTCGAACGGTGCATGCAGCCACTTATGGGGATCGAGCGCAACGGAGTCCGCGCGCTCTATGCCGGCAACGCGCCACCTGTTTTCGGGCGCGATGGCGATGAGCGCTCCAATGCAACCATCGACGTGGAACCAGAGGCCCTCCTCCGCTGCCAAAGTCGCGAGGCCTTGCAGATCGTCGAAGGCGCCGGTGTTGACGGTGCCTGCCGTTCCGATCACGCAGGCGGGCTGAAGTCCCGCCGCACGATCCTCCGCGATTGCCGCGCGCAACGCGGAAAGGTCAATGCGCAACTCATCGTCGGTGCCGATACGCTGGAGCGCGCGGTTCCCGAGGCCCAGCGCCTCCATTGCCTTGCGGTGGCAGCTGTGGAGCTGATCGGAACCATAGAAATGCAAGGGCTTTTCGATCGCAGCGACGCCCTGCTCGCGCACGTCGATACCAGCCTTGGCGTTCCGCGCTACGGTCAGGCCGATGATATTGGCCATCGAGCCGCCACTGACCAGCGTGCCACTGGCCGAGGCCGGCAAGCCCAGCATCTCTTTGCACCAGTTGACGACCTGTTGATCCATCAAAGCGGCGGCGTGATTGCCGCCGCCAAGGTTAGAGCCCTGAATGGCCGCCAGAAAATCGCCCAAAGCGCCGGTAAAGTTGCTCGTGCCCATGTACCACGACCAGAAACGTGGATGAATGTTGCCCATGGGATAGGACATGACCGTATCGGCCACCTCGCGGTAGACGTCGGCAAGCGGCGCTGGTGATTGCGGCAACGGGGCGTCGAAGGAAGCCCTGACCTGATCTGGCATGTCCTGCCAGACCGGGCGCTCGCGAATATTGCGCAGGTAACCGACAGCATCGTCGATGACCTGATGCGACAGCGTCTGGACGCCCGCCCAGTCCTCCGGATCGAGCGTTTCTTCGGCGTTCCTTGCTACCGGCTTGAGCGATGTGTCCATTTCAGACCTCCGGTCATTCGGCAGCGAACTGGTAGCCGGGGGTCGAGCGCGAGAGCGCCGTTTCCTCTTCATCCATTTCGGCTTCGATCCCTTCGAAGAGCGGCGTCGTCATGTATCGTTCGCCCGTATCGGGAAGCATGCACAGGATCACCGAACCAGCAGGCGCCGTTTCGGCGATGCTATGGGCGACGGCAAAGGTCGCGCCGCCGGAAATGCCGGTGAAAATGCCCTCTTTTTGCGCAAGCGCCCGTGCCCATTTGATGCCTTCCGGCCCGGGAATCGGCACGACCTGATCATAGAAGCTGTCGTCGATGGCTTCTTGCAGCACGTATGGAATGAAATCCGGCGTCCAGCCCTGGATAGGATGTGGTTCGAAGGCCGGATGACTGGCAGCCGGCGCGCCACCAGGGCCGCGCTCCTGTGCCTTGCCGCTACCGAGCAGCTGAGCATTGGCCGGTTCGCTGAGAACGATCCGCGTTTCTGGCCGTTCCCGGCGCAAGACACGGCCAACGCCAGCGACAGTGCCGCCGGTTCCGTAGCCGGTCACGAAATAATCGAGCCGCGATCCGGCAAAATCATTGATGATCTCGCGGGCAGTCGTCGCTTCATGGATATCGGCATTGGCTTCGGTTTCGAATTGACGGGCGAGGAACCAGCCGTTCATCTCGGCAAGTTCCACCGCCTTCTGGTACATGCCAAACCCCTTTTGTGCGCGGGGCGTCAGCACGACCTTGGCTCCCAGCATACGCATGAGCTTGCGCCGCTCGATGGAAAAACTGTCGGCCATGGTCACGACCAGCGGGTAGCCTTTCTGCGCGCAGACCATGGCAAGCCCGATCCCGGTATTGCCGCTTGTGGCCTCGACGACGGTCTGACCCGGCTTCAGCGTGCCGTTGCGCTCAGCCTCTTCGATGATGTTGAGCGCCAGCCTGTCCTTGACCGACGAAGCCGGATTGAAGAACTCGGCCTTCACATAGATTTTGGCATGATCTGGAGCGAGATTATTGATCCTGATCACCGGCGTATCGCCGACCGTGTCGAGAATGCTGTCGAAAAGGCGCCCTCGCCCATTCGTCGTTCTGATTGTCGCTTGCGTTGTCATGATCCTTTTCCCCTATGGTTGTTTTTTTGCGCAAATTGCGCCAGCCGAACCCTGCACGTCCGGCGCGGATGCAACTTTTCGATTTCCATGATAGAAGAAAAACGTGGGGGCATCGTGGGAACAAGCGTGGAAACGCACGTGGAATCTGCATTGGTAGCGTTGACCGGCCATGCTGCCGGCGTTTGCGTGCGGATGCTTGGTCCCCTGACAATCGCCCAGAACGGTGTCCCGCTGGAACTTCCCGCGTCACGCAAGGTGCGCGCTCTTTTCGCCTATCTGGCGCTGACGCCGCACGCGGTCGGACGCAGCCGCCTCTGCGATCTGTTGTGGGACGTGCCCAACGATCCGCGGGGCGAACTGCGCTGGTGTCTCAGCAAGCTACGCGGTGTCCTCAACGAACCGGGCCACCAAAGAATTGAAACCACCGACGACACGATCCGGCTCGATCTCGGTGGCTGTTTCGTCGACGTACTTCATATCGCCTCGGCTGCGGAGGAACGTATCGAAACGCTCGGTCTACCACGGTTGCGCGAGCTTTCACGGCACTTCGCCGGTGATTTTCTTGAAGGGCTGGAGATCGATCGCAGCCCGCATTTCAATCATTGGTTGATCGCCCAACGGCGCCGGTTCCGCTCCTGCCACGCTGCCGTTCTTGAACATCTGGCCAAGAAACTGCCGGCAGATTCGGACGAGATTTCATCCATCCTGAACGCATGGGTCGGGCTCGCGCCATTCGACAAGCGCGCGCATCTGGCGTTGCTGGCAACGCTTGCGGAGCGCGGGCAGATCGTGGAATGCGAAGAACACCTTGCAACCGCGGCGAGGCTGTTCGAAGCGGAGGGACTGGACTTCACGCCGGTACGGGAAGCATGGCCCGCGATCAAAAACGGGCGACAGGCCACAACTGCAGGACACATCTACATTCCCGCCGCGCCGCGCATCGATTTGATTTCACCAACGACCCCGATTGCCGGTGCGGACCATCACGCGTCGCTTGCCGTCATGCCCTTCGTGCTGGAGACAAGCAGCGAGCTGATACGGGGCGGGCTTGCAGACGGCCTGACCCACGACATCATCACCCGCCTTGCCCGGCTGAAAAGCTTTTTTGTGATCGCACGCGGTTCGGTTTTTGCCCTGGCGGAGCGAAATATTGGCCCGGAGGACGCGGGCCGTCACCTGAACGTGGATTACGTCGCCAGCGGCAGCGTGCGGTATCTGCAAAATCGCATTCTGGTGCGGGCCGAGCTTGTCGAAGTGCGAACCGCACGCATTGTCTGGGCGGAGGTCTTCGATCATAAGGTTGACGACACATTTCTTGTTCTTGACGAAATCGGCAACAGGATCGTTTCGTCAATCTCCAGCGAAATTGAGCTGGTCGAGCGCAACCGCGCGATCCTCAAGTCGCCAAGCTCATTGAATGCCTGGGAGGCCTATCATCGCGGCCTCTGGCACATGTACAGGTTTACGCGGCAGGAGAACGAGCTTGCGCAACACTTTTTCGGTGTGGCGGTAAAACTCGATCCAACCTTTGCCAGAGCGCATGCGGGCCTGTCGTTCACCCACTGGCAGAATGCCTTTCAACGGTGGGGCGACTACGCGAAAGAAAGTGACCAGGCATACGCTGCGGCTGGCCAAAGCCTTATCGTCGACGATAACAATCCGGCAGCGCACTGGGCCATGGGCCGGGCGCTTTGGCTACGGCATCGGCAGGATGAATCGCTTGTCGAGCTTGAAAGAGCTGTGGAGCTCAGCCCGAATTTCGCACTCGGCCATTACGCGCTGTCGTTCGTCCAGTCCCAGTCAGGCGATCCGACAGCGGCGATTGGATCGTCCGACCATTCACGTCATTTGAGCCCAGTCGATCCGCTGTTGTTCGGTATGCTGGGTGCGCGCGCCATGGCCCATGTTCGCCTCGGCCAGTTCGAAGAAGCGGCGGAATGGGCACTGAGAGCAGCAGCGCGGCCCAATGCCCATGCCATCATTCTCTCAATAGCCGCGCATTGCCTGGCACTGGCAGGGCGGATCGACGAAGCGAAGGCCTTTGCCGCTTCCATACGCAAGACACTACCCCAGTATTGCGTCGATGATTTTCTTGCGACGTTCCAGTTCACACCCGACACCGAGGCTGTGTTCAGGCAAGGCGCAAAACGTATCGGCTTAGGCTAGACACATCGTTATTCAAGTCCTGACGAGCTGCAAATGATGGTTTTCTGCGCTTCCGGTGCTCACGTACCTTAAGTACGCTGCGCTCCGGTTCTCGAAACCCACCATTTTCGCCTCGCCATGACTTGAATCTCAATATGCCCTCCTTCAGGGTAGGACATGAGCCGATTTACGAAATGTCTCGCCCTGATTGTAGTAGCGTGGGTCGGCACGGCGC
Organism: Phyllobacterium chamaecytisi; assembly: GCF_020164455.1. Classification (GTDB taxonomy): domain Bacteria; phylum Pseudomonadota; class Alphaproteobacteria; order Rhizobiales; family Rhizobiaceae; genus Phyllobacterium; species Phyllobacterium chamaecytisi. The sequence continues at coordinate 301,443 of NZ_JAIQWW010000001.1, read as the reverse complement.
TTCTGCCGGAGGCATCGAGAGCAGATGAGAAAGCCCGGCCAAGTGATTTCGGCTTTCCCGTACCTAGCCCCGAGCCAGAGTTGCCACAAGAAGTGGACGCCTTCGATCCACCTGCCTTCGCTGTAAGTCCGTCCGCGCCCGCTATCGCCGAAATGTCCAGAACTGCAGACCACGACGAAATCGTCTCGATGACCGGCGTCGACCTGGATGGAGCGACCAGCTTCGACGTCTTTTCACAACCGCCGTCCAGCCCGGAAGGATCAGTCATTTCGACCTCGCCGCTGCGTGCCGATGACACCGCTGCGACTGTCCTGTTGCCCGACTCCCTCCCCGCCTGGTCAATGTATTTGATCCGGCCGAAGCGCGATGCCGCGGGCGGCAAGGCTTTCGCGATCAACCGAACGGAAAGCTGGTGGCTCGGGCCCGACAATGCTGTTCTAGGAGCAACGATTTCAGTCTATGGGCGCAATCTGGCGAGGTCCAATGGCACATCAGCATCGTTTATTTACATCAAGCCCGCCAACGGTGCCGGGAAGTATGTGACGCCGGTTCTCATCAATCCCTTCAAGGTGGATTTCAAGGTACCGAACCTTGCGGCGGGAAGTTACGAAGTTTGGGTCCACAACGGCCATGGCGGTCGTTTCGGCTGGAGCGGTCCGTTGAACCTGGCCATCGCCGATCAATCGCCATGGGCCCGGCAAGACCAGAAGATGATCGACGTAAGGAGTTTTGGCGCAAAGGGCGATGGTGTGACCGACGATACCGCCGCTATCGAGGCGGCATTGACAGCGGCGGCAAGCGTTGCCCCCGCCACAATACACTTTCCGGCCGGAACCTATCTTATCGATTCGGTGCTCAGAGCGCCGGATAACGTGCACTGGCTTGGCGACGGTATGGATGCGACCGAGATCAGACTCGGCAAAAAGGTTTCCGGCAGCATGGTTGTCGATGCGAACCGCAATGCGCAGTTCGAAAAACTGACGCTCAACGCCAATGGCAATACCGGCACTACCCCGCTGCTATGGATCCCTGGTGTCGAGAACCTGCGCCTGCAAGCCATGCGGCTGAAAGCCTGGGGCGCACCGGCTCTTGAAGCGCACGACGCATCGGGCCTTTATATCGACAGCTCAGAGTTGATCGAGAATGGATCGTTCTACGGCAACAGCCGCCAGATATTCATGACCAACAATCGCTTTCGCATGACGGGATATGGCGAGTCTGTGGTTGCGCTTTGGGGCGGACGCGAGTTTTCGATGGTGGGTAACGATCTCGCCAATGCTGACGAGAACCGCGACGACGGACACGGCATCGGCCGGTTCTTTGTTGCCCAAGGCCACGCCGGCAGCATGGAAAACATGTATTGGGGCGACAATGTCTCGCACCAGGCCGCCCCGCATAATTGCAACAAGGTCGACTGCAACAAGGGTGAACAGATATGTTTCGAGATGGTCGGCAGCGACCTGAAGGACGGATTCAAGGCAGCCACCGCGAACACGGTCAGCTTCTCGTCACTCCTGGCCTCCGACAAGGCCGGGGGCCAGGATCTGGTTATCGTCGGCGGCAGAGGTGCGGGCCAGCATCGGCGTATCGTTTCGGTAAACGACAACACGGCGACCCTGGACAAAGCCTGGAATGTCGTACCAGATGACACGAGCCGGTTCGCCCTTGCAGCAGCGGCTTCGCAGGTGGCCATCTACAACAACACTTTCCAGGGCCGCCCAAGCTATTTCAAGCACGATTCCGACTCCACCGCCGTCCTGCTCTACGGCAATGTCTATGATGCCGTTGTCGACCGGAACAACATCTCGCAAATGCGCCATGGCATGATGACTGTCGCCTTGAGCTCGGACAACGGCTTGAGCCCGTATTTCCTGCAATACTCCAATAACACGGTCAGCGACAGCAATAGCGGGCTTTATGTCGGCACGACCTTTACCGATTCAGGCGTTGCGGGTGTCTGGGGCGGTCTTGGCAACGTCTACCGCAAGAACACCTTCAACAGGCTCGCGCATATCGGCGTCGAATTTGAATCCTGGGGGTATAACGGGGCAGATTACAACGGAACGGTTTTTGAAGGAAACCGGTTCACCAATCTGAAATTCGGCTTCATTGACGCTTTTCAACTCATGTGGACCTACACCGGAAGCTTCAAAGCGCCGCCGCTCTACAGTTCACGCAAATACAACACGATCCTCTACAAGAACGTCTTCGAGCGAGGATCGGCATTGGGCCCGGGCAGCGTTGGATTCAAAACACTGCAACCGAAGAACACATGGTTGAACATCGGTTCGACATGGACGGGCTTCGAGTCGGGCAACAAGGGCCCGGCCAGCAAGTAAATCAGGCGAGGATCAGCTCGGGCAGACGTCCCAGAAACCAGTCGTCCTGGCGGCGTTGGTATAATACCAGCAATAGCCGGAACGGAGCGGCGAGCCTGCGATGGCCACAGCTGAGGCACCTGCAACGAAGCCGATCGCGGCGCCTGCCGCAATCGCTCCGCCCGGCCGCCAGTAACGACGCGGATTGACGACGACGACCCCGCGCCGTACCGGCGGACGGACGACGGCGCCTCTGCGAACTGTCGACACGGCGGCACAGCCACGTGGACCGCAGCCAGCAACCGTTCGCCGGGCGGCGTCGGCAGACGATACCATCATCGGGCCGGTCACCATCATCAGCACCGCAAGCGTCATCGGCGCGTGTCCTCGAAATCCTGAAAGCTTCATCGGGTCCCCCTCGTTAGCTCGAATTTTAGCTGTGCCTGACAACGTCAAACGATCAAGGCCGCAGCGCACAACAGGAAGCGCCCATATTCGACCGCTTGCAAGCTGATCATATTGTTGAGGGAGATGCACAGTCCCGATCCACTTTGCATGGCTCGGCGACTTGATTGAGATATGATACACGGACACGTCAAACTTTGCGGGGAACAATGAAACTAGGTTTTGTAGGAACGGGTGCCATAACCGAGGCCGTCGTCACGGGCTTGACGAAATCAAGGTCCGATATCGAGGCTATCGTCGTCTCGCCTCGCAGTCAGGAGGTTGCGGCGCGATTGGCAGAAATGTTTCCGAGGGTGCGCGTGGGTCGTGACAATCAGGATGTCGTAGACAGCGCCGCCATCGTGTTTCTTGCGGTGAGGCCGCAAATCGCCGAGGACGTGGTAAAAGAGCTCAAATTCCACGAAGACCAACAGGTGGTGAGCTTTATTGCCGCTGTCCCGATCGAGTCGCTTACCAGTTGGATTGGCGTGCCCGTAACCATTACCAGGACGATTCCCCTGCCATTTGTCGCTGAATTACGCGGAGCAACGGCAATCTATCCGCCCAACGACGAGATTGCTGACTTGTTCTCATCGCTCGGGACTGCAGTGCAGGCAAAAGACCTCAAGCAATACGACCTTTTTGGCGCCGCGAGCGCGCTGATGGCCACATATTTCGGCCTGCTGGAAACAAGCGCCCGTTGGCTCGAAGCCGAGGGCATGCCCTATGATCAGGCGAGTATCTATTTAAAAGGGCTGTTCGGAGGTCTGTCCCACGTAACGGACGCATCAAATGAACAATCATTCGAGGCAATGGCTTCCGAGTTTTCGACAAAGGGTGGTCTGAATGAGCAGGTCTTCGCAGAGTTCAAGGAAAATGGCGGAACAAGGGCTTTGACGCTTGCCCTCGACTCCGTGCTCAAGCGTATCGAACAGAAGTGATCTCGCGGCACGGCAATGCGATTTTCGCTTGCCGTGTTGTCATCAGAAACGTGTCATGAGCGTCCAAGCCACCCCGGCCACAGCGCAGCCGATGAGCGTAAAGATGACGGATACTCGAAATCGAAACAATGCGAGTACAGCGGCGGCAGTCAAAAGCAGCGACGCAACATTTATCGACCGAAAGATTGGAATATCGAGCGAGAACCATCCAACACTGAAGGTTTCAACGTTTGCAAACAGCACGTGCAGACCGAACCAGATTGCCAGGTTTAAAATGACGCCGACAACTGCAGCAGTGATTGCGGACATCGCACCTGTCAGCGCTTGGTTGCCGCGCAAGCTCTCGACGAACGGTGCGCCAAGGAATATCCACAGAAAGCATGGGATGAACGTCACCCATGTCGTCAGCACCGCTCCGAAGGTTGCTGCAACCATTGGATTTAGGGAACCCGGAGCGCGAAAGGCACCCATGAAGCCAACGAACTGGACAACCATGATCAGCGGTCCCGGTGTCGTCTCGGCCATCCCCAAGCCATCGAGCATCTCGCCTGGCTTGAGCCAACCATAGTGCTGGACCGCTTCTTGCGCGACGTATGCAAGCACGGCATAGGCTCCGCCGAACGTTACCAATGCCATCTGACTGAAGAAGATCGCAATCTTGGAAAAGACGCTGTCGAAGCCGAGAAAGGCGACAATAAGTGCGACAGGTATTAGCCAAAGTGCAAGCAAGATACCTGAGACCTTCAGCGACCAAACAAGGTTGGGCCGCGCGTGACGAGGGGTGATTTCGCCAAGCGCCGAATGTCTGTCTTCCAGCACTGCACTTGCTCCGGACTTATGGCCCCCACCGATCTGAAACAGCGGTGATCCGATCCGGCCGCCCATGTAGCCGATCGCACCCGCCATCAAGATAATCATTGGAAACGGGACATGAAGGAAGAAGATCCCCACAAAGGCGCATGCCGCAATTGCGACCATAGCTTTGTTCTTCAGAGCCCTCCCGCCGATCCGAAACACTGCTTGAAAAACCACTGCTAGCACTGCAGCCTTTAGCCCGAAGAACAATCCTTCAATAACATCGACGCTGCCGAAGGCGACATAGATGTAGCTGAGGCCAAGGATTGCGAGGAAGCCGGGTAAGACGAACAGGATACCGGCGACAAGGCCTCCGGCCGTCCTGTGCAAAAGCCATCCGATGTAGATGGCAAGCTGTTGTGCTTCCGGCCCTGGCAAAAGCATGCAGTAATTCAACGCATGTAGAAACCGATGCTCTCCGATCCACCGCTTCTCGTCGACGATGATCCGATGCATAACCGCGATCTGACCGGCAGGACCGCCAAAACTCAGAGCGGCGACCCTTGCCCAGACCTTCACGGCATCCGAGAAGGAGATGCCGTGCTCATGTTCTTGCTCATCTGAGATTGCGCTGGACTTGCCGATAATGTCTGTCATCACACTGTCCGCTTCGTGGACGGCCAATTGTGTTTCTCGTCGGTCGCATCTCGGCTCCAGCGATAGAAGGCGTCGTAGAGCCCGAGACCAGCATTCAGCTGCTCGTGGTCATCCGCGAACATCCGCGACAGTCCAAGGGATGCTGCCAGTAGCCCAGGAGCTTCAGGGGCGAGATCAAGTCGCGCTGTATCGGCCCCTCTGACGATGGTCGCCAATCGCAGCAAGGGCTCTGACGACAAGCCTAATTCTTCGACCATCACATCGAAGGTGCACCGTTCATCGCGGTGGCTCCAGAAAACGCCTTCGATGTCGTATGGGGCTGCATTGAAGCGGTCGGCAACCTCCACGACATCTGCCGGCGGGACGAACAGAAAAACAGCATCCCGATCAACGAAGCGCTTGATCAGCCATGGACAAGCGATGCGATCGATCTTCGGTCGCGCTCGTGTCACCCAGACCGTACGGCCCGCGCTATCGCGAGCGGGTAATTTCGAAACCGGGATAACCGGGAAGCCAGATGCCAGCCATGCTTCGATCCCGCCCTCAAGAACGTTGGCGTCGACCCCCGCCTGGCGAAGCCATGCCGCCACTCCGTGACTTAGCTTTCGTCCCCGTTGGCAAATCACGATAACCGCATGACCTGCCACATGGCTGAGCCATTCTTGAACGTTGCCATGGAAGCGCCTTATCGAGGCGGGGATCAGGCGTGGATCAGCGTCAAAGTCCTCATTGGTGCGGACGTCGACAAGGATAGGGCAGCTTGGCGTGCCAACCAAGCGATAGAGTTTTTCAGAAGAAATTTCGAGAAGCGAAGTCATCACGCGTCCTCCGTTGTTCGGTTACCTGGACGCGATACTTCAGCTGACGCCTTGTGGGGTGATCGCAACCCCATCACAATATAATGTCACCTTGCCGGCACGTGTCAAGTACGACGAGGCTCTAGCAGTGGTCGACTGCGGCGCTTAAAGTTGTTCCCAAACCGGACGGCGCGGCTGCCGGGACGGTCGACTAAATGGAGACATAATGCGCATAGGACTTGTTCAAGGAGTACCAGCGGCACTGATGGCCGCAACCTTGTTCGGCATTGGGACACCTTTGGCGAAACTGCTGCTGTCATCAGTCAGTCCCTGGATGCTTGCCGGACTCTTGTATCTCGGCTCTGGCTTGGGTCTGACGCTATATCGTCGGCTCACGAAGTCTCCAGTTGTCCATCTACCTCGTCACGAGTTGGTATGGTTCATTGGCGCAATCACTGCCGGTGGCGTTGTTGGACCAGTTCTGCTCATGGTTGGATTGGTCGGGATACCCGCATCGGGTGCTTCACTGCTGTTGAATGCCGAAGCTGTCTTCACAGCCCTCCTCGCCTGGTTCGTCTTCAAAGAGAATTTCGACCGGCGTATTGCGCTTGGTATGATCGCAATTATGGCCGGAGCGCTGATCTTGAGCTGGCCAAGCGAAGCCCATTTCGAGGGGTTCTGGTCGGCCTGTGCGATCTTGGCAGCGTGTCTTGCTTGGGGCATCGACAACAACTTGACCCGTAAAGTGTCCTTGTCTGACGCGTCGTGGATCGCATCGGTGAAGGGCCTTGTCGCGGGTTCGGTCAACCTCGGACTAGCCTTGTTGTTGGGTTCTCATCTGCCGCCTCTGCCCAATCTGATCGGTGCGCTCATACTTGGGTTCGTCGCCTACGGAATCAGTCTGGCCCTGTTTGTGGTGGCGCTACGGCACTTGGGGACTGCTCGAACAGGTGCGTATTTCTCAGTTGCTCCTTTTATTGGTGCAGTGCTTGCACTGGCGATGGGCGAGCCACTGACACCTTCGCTCATTTTTGCTGGTACCCTGATGGCAATAGGCATCTGGCTTCATCTCACGGAACAACACCATCATGATCACGTCCATGCCGAACTCGAGCACGAGCATGAGCACGTTCACGATCTGCACCATCAGCATGATCACCCGTACCCAGTCGCCGCAGGTGTCAGCCATAGCCATCTCCACAGACATCCTGCCTTGCGACACACGCACTCGCATTTCCCGGATGCGCACCATCAACATCGGCACAAGTCGTGAGGCAGTTGGATTTGGGCAGGTGTCGGCGCCAACCTTGACCGCATGCGTGATTCATAAGAAAGTCGGGCGACAACTTCTACGGAGAGGACACAGCATGGCCATCTCACGCAAGGAAGAGCTGCGCGCACTGAACGCAGAAGAGCGTATTCTGGTGGAGAAGTCTCACCATCCAGCGTTGCAGGAGATGAATGATGCTGACCTGTCCAACCTCGTAAAGCTTGCACGTCAACAGCGTGACAAGGCGCAAACGGAGGCTAACCGACGCCGACGCGAAATGCGCGGCAAGGCCGCCCCGAAGGGCAGCGCAGTTTCGGCCCGGGATGATGGATCTCAGCTGAAAGTCGCCGTTCTCGCGATGACAATGCGCCGGCTGAACACTGAAGTGGAGCGACGTCGCCGCCTGGCAGCCAGCATCACACTGATCGAAAACGCACGCAATGTGCTGGCGTTAAAACAGCAGGCGCCGACAAGAGGCAATGAATTCAACACGCGGTATGCACATCAAGGCATGCGTGCGAATCCTAACACCAAGGTAGACAGTCTTATCCGGCCAATGGAACGCGGTCGGCAGCGCGCGGCCGCACAGGTAGCACAGGCCAAGCGCGACGCACGCTAACAGCGTGCATCACCATGCATCAGATGGACAGACATCGCCTTCTGCCGTTCGCTCACAGTGCCCGGCTAATAGGCTTGATTGTCAGGTATTCGTCAGTGACTTGGTAAGAGCGATGTGAAAGGTGCATTTTGTGACCACTTTCCTGACCGATAGTCTGCCTGAGCCGCTTAGGGCCATTCGAACGCGATCTTTGTTCGCCATGCGTCTGCAAGTGCAGAAGCTTCAGGTTATTGGGGACACACCAGGTGCGTTTCGCCGTATTGGTGTGATTCTTGGAGGATCGTTCGAAGGAGACCGACTATCCGGAGAAGTGCTGGAAGGCGGCAGCGACTGGCAAACGGTGCGAAGCGATGGCAGCACAACGTTGAATGTCCGTCTCGTTCTCAGAACGACGGACGACGCACTGATTGGCATGACGTATCAAGGCGTACGTCACGGTCCGACTGATGTCATGGACCGGATCGAGAAAGGTGAAGTCGTCGACCCGGCAAGTTACTATTTCCGCATCAATCCGGTGTTTGAGACCGCGTCGGCAAAATACGATTGGATCAATCGAACCCTTGCTATCGGGACTGGCCACAGACAGGCCAATGGACCAATCTACAACGTCTTTGAAGTGTTGTAGTTCGACTTAGCCTGTAAAGGATGGCGACACACGCGAACCGTTCCAGTGGGCCGGGTTCAACTTTGTGATTTTAGAAACAAATCTAGGCCCGATGGCAATGCTGCTGTAACGAGACTTGCCTAACTTGGGTGTTGCCGAGGCGGTTCTCCCCCCCTCCGTTTCGGCTTTTCCCCTAGAAGAAGAACTCAGCCGGGCTTATGTAGTCCGGCTCTTTTTTGCCCGGACTACAATGCTTATCTTAAGCACACTGCAGGAAGGAGCAATGCGATGTCTCTCAAATCCCTACTTGCCTTGGCTATCTTTGGGTTATTGCTCGCTGGTTGCCTGCACAATGATGGCAAGCCATTTGAACCGTATCATCCACCATGGGCGGAGAAATAGTAAACCCTGCTGCAAATCATCGGAGGTTCCGAGCCTCCGCACACTGGCCTTAAGGTTCCGCGCGGCGGCGCGTAAACCATCGGATGCTGCCGAGGACAGCCATCGCAAGCAATGGCCAGGCGGCCCAGAAAGTGCCCTGCCAGGAAAGCAGATTGATGCAGATGAGGGCAAAGCCAATTATCGCGAGGGCGGCCAGAACGTGATCAACCTGTCGGGCGGTGCGCATCCATGAAAGTGCGGCCACGATTGCTAAAGCGAGGATTGGCCACGGCGCCCAGAACTCACCGTCCCACGACAGCAGGTTGATGGCGAGGATACCGGCTGAGACTGCGCCCAATACTCCGTAGTTGCGCCACTTTGGTGCCACGCCGGAACCAGTGTTGCGGGTGTTGGTGAGTTCAACGGTCTTTTCATCGGACGCGCCCTTGGCCGGTAAGGGCTCCTGTTGTGCAGAACGGGGACTATCTTCCCCGATCCTGACGGCATAGCTGAGCACGCCACCTTCAATGTTCTTGACGGGTAGCTGTCCCAAGCATTCGAAACCCACCGCAACCTTGTTGCGCACGTGGTCGTACACCGTGTTGGATATGACGATGCCGCCAGCCGATGCAGATGCTTGCAGGCGTGCAGCCACATTCACACCATCGCCGTAAATGTCGTCACCTTCGGCGATCACATCGCCAAGGTTGATACCGATACGAAACAACATGCGCGTGTCGTCGGGGCGGTCGGCGTTGTAGCCTGCAAGCTCGTTCTGCACATCGAGCGCTGCGCGCACCGCCTCGACCACGCTGGCGAATTCAGCGATCAGTCCATCGCCCCAGGTGTTGACGACCCTGCCGCCATGGATTTCGATCAACCGGGACATTGTATCGCGGTATTTTTTCAGGGTGTCGAGGGTTCCTTCCTCATCGGCGCGCATCAAGCGTGTATAGTCCTGAACATCTGCCGAGAAGATCGTCGTCAGCTTGCGGCGCGTTCCGGTCATGGCGTTGTACTCTCCCAGCTCGATACCTGCAGGGGCCGCAAAGACACCCGTAGTCTTACGGACATTAACGGCTCGAGCCGGATGTGGGAAGAGTTAGGTCGTGAACCCATAAATCTGATGGAAATGGTATGAGGCCATCGATGGCCCGTGCGCAGGACTCGCCGTCGTGTCGAGCCTCTGAGGCGATGGGACACACCCACAATTTTAAGCCACATTATTCTCTGGATGCAACAGTAGGCGCTGGATCAGAGTCTCACCACCGCCTTGATCAGTCGGGTCCTGTCCTGGGCGAGTTTCTCAGAACAATGCACATCCAGCGTGATGGAGAAACCGACCATGGTCGCCGACTACGGTGCGCAGATCGCGGATCAAGTCTATATTGCGGTAGACTGTGGTGTCAGGCCGAGGGATTGGCAAATCCCTCATCCTACCAACCGCTACCAGCAAGTGAATCCACCATCGACGACAAGGTCGATGCCCGTGACGAACGACGAAGCGCGGCTCGAAAGGAATACGGCGGGACCGATCATTTCCTCAGGCGTCGCCAAGCGACCCATCGGCGTGTCCCGTGCGAATATCTCCACCTGGTCGGCAACTTCAGGCCGACGATTCATGGGTGTTAGTGTGTATCCAGGACTAATCGAGTTGACCCTAACACCACGGCCAATCCACTCCATCGCCAGACTCTTGGAGAGATGAATGACAGCGGCCTTGGACGAATTATAATCTGCCTGCTTCAGGTCGCGGTTGACGATCGAGCCAGATATGGAAGCGACGTTGATAATTGACCCCTTCCTACGGGGCAGCATTACGCGTGCTTGAGCCTGGCAAGACAGGAAAACGCCCGTAACGTTAACGTCATAGACCCGCTGCCAGTTCTTCAGCTCCAGTGTCTCGGCTTCGCCGCCAGCGCCGATGCCTGCGTTGTTAACAGCAATGGTCAACGGGCCAAGCTGTTTCTCAATTCGTTCGATCGCCCCAGAAAGGTCCTTCGCTGAGACTACAGTACCTTCGAACGTCAGGGTCTTGCGGCCCAGAGCACGAATCTTTTCTGCGGTCTGGTCCAAACCACCGTTTGAGCGATGGCCAAAACAGGCGACATCAGCTCCAGCCTCAGCTATCCCAATTGCTATGGCTTGCCCAATGCCACTGCCCGCGCCAGTGACGATGGCCACTTCACCATGCAGATCGAATAGTTTCATTTTTCGCTCCCTCGATAGTTGCTGGCCGAATATTGTCTCTGCCAGTCCGGACGCAAAACTTTGCAGCTCAACGGCATTTGAACCAGTCCATCAAATCTCTTATCAGGAGCCACGATGATTGCCTTGGTTGGGTCAATTCTCAAGTAGCGGAATGCCTGGTCCGTGATCGTGCTATGCGGCGGAGCCCGCTAGGGGGCGGCGAATTCCAAGCTTTTGATGGATCGAGCCCCAGACCTACCGCCAACGCCATAGAAAACTGATGAAAATCAACACTGTAGCCTTAGCTGTGTCTCTGGATCGAAGAGATCTCCAGGTCGCGGGATGATCGCCGTGCAATTCCCCGGGCGGGGGCCTGGATCTGTCACAAACAGCTTCATAACCTGAACGGGTCTAATTGCTATGAATCGACAGCAGCAAGTTCGCCGGCGGTAGGCGATGGTGGCCGCGTAGGCATCCGATGACACCATCGAGATAACCAGCGACCTCTAACCAATCAGGTTCCATGCCAAGGACCATCGCTTTCGCCGGGTACCAATTCCATCGGCCAGACCAAGTCAATGCTGTCCTGCGGATAATTGCTCGTGAAAGCGGGCATGGTTGAAAGCAATGCTTCGGCTAACTTAATGCCGAGATCGCGGAGCGAAATCCGAAAACATGTGAGAGTGGGCGACAGGAAGCGACTTTGCGTGCTTTCGCGAAAACCAACGACGGCAATGTCCCGGCCGGGATGGATACCCGCTTCGTAGAAGCGCCGGTAAAGACCGATCGCCATGTTTTCATTCACCAGAATGACCGCGGTCGGCATCTGCTTCTGCGCCAGCATTGCGGTAGCAACCCGGTAACCGCCCTCTTCATTGCTGTTCGCCGGAAAGACAAGATCAGGATCGAAGCTGATGCCATTGGCGCTCAACGCTCGTCTGTAACCTTCTACGAAAACGTAGCCAAGATTGATATCACTGGCCGGTACGCCGATTGCAATTCGCTGATGACCGAATTTGAGCAGCCGGGCCACCGCGGTTGCCGCCACGCCTTCAAAGTCAAGATCGATCCAGGGATATTGGCCGCCCGTGGCGCTGCGCCCAAGCGTGACAAAGGGGATTTTCCGCTCGAGCAGGAATGTTATTCGCGGGTCATTGCGCATTGTCGCTGAAATAATCAATCCGTCGACGAACCGGCGTCCGACTATGCGATTGAGATAGGCACCGGGATCCTCATCGGTTCCACACAGTAGAGCCACGAGATCGAGTTGATGCCGCCTGAATACGGATTGCACGCCTTCGAACACCGGCATGAAGAAGCTGCCGCCATTGTCGGCCGTTTCGATAGACGACTCGATCATGAAACCGATCGTGTTGGTGGTACCCTGTCGCAGGCTGCGGCCGGACTGGTTCGGGACATAGCCGAACTCTTTCGCCGCGAGGAGTACACGCTCGCGGGTTTCGGGATTGACATCGGACTTGCCATTCAGCGCCCGCGAAACAGTTCCGATCGAAATATTTAGATGGCGGGCAAGGTCCCGAATACTCACACTTTTTTCTCCTTGGCGCGCTCGTTCTGAGGGCCGCCCCTCATAAAACACCGAAATGAGGGATTGACAAAAATAAAACTCCGATATGAAATCGTAAACGTTTACGGAAGCCATTTGCAATCGATTTCGTTGATTTTCGATGGTTTTCGTTGGGAGGAGAAAAAATGCAACGTGCCGTTTTAGTCGGCTGCGGAGCCATGAGCAAAGCATGGTTCGAGGCCGCCCGCACCATCGGCGATGTCGAGATTGTCGGCATCGTCGACCTCGACACTGGGCGCGCTGAACACCGCGCCAAGGAGTTCGGTTGGGAGACGGCCGCCGTCGGTAGCAATCTATCTGATGTTCTTGGTCAAACCTCTCCCGACATCGTTTTCGATATCGTGATACCAGCCGCCAGGCATGCAACAGTTGCCACTGCTCTCGAGGCTGGCTGCCATGTTCTTTCCGAAAAACCAATGGCGGAAACTCTGGAGGAAGCGCGCGATCTCGTTCGCCGTGCGAGTGAGACAGGCCGAATTCATGCCGTCGTTCAAAACCGGCGATATCTGGCACAAATCCGGCGTATCCGCAGGCTTATCCAGTCGGGCACCATTGGCGACGTGACGAGCCTCCACTGCGATTTTTTTCTCGCTCCGCATTTCGGCGGGTTCCGCGAAGAGATGCGCCACGTTCTGTTTCTCGACATGGCGATCCATACATTCGATGCTGCCCGCTTTCTTGCAGGAGACGACGCCAACGCCGTCTACGCCCGCGAGTGGGAGCCCGGCAACTCGTGGTACAGCCAGGGATCTTCAGCGGCTGCCATCTTTGAATTCTCCAATGGTGCGGTTTTCACTTATCGCGGCAGTTGGTGCGCCGACGGTTTGCGCACAAGCTGGGAGAGTGCATGGCGTGTCATCGGCAGCAAGGGATCGATTGTCTGGGACGGATACGATGACATACGGGCCGAAGCCGTCACCTCCGGCAGAGAAGGCCTGTTTTCCGAGGTGACCGCCGTCGATATCCCTCCCCTCGACGCGTCTGATCGTATCGGCGGTCACCTCGGAGTCATGCAGGATTTCATTGCAGCTGCGCGCGGCGGTCCGCCTCCGGAGACCGTCGGCACGGAAAATATCAAGAGCCTCGCCATGGTGTTCGGTGCGATCGACAGCGCCGAATCCGGACGACGCATCGAAATTACGATCTGAAGGAGTTCGAAGTGAGCAACCCGGCAAAAGCCATCCGTATCGGTACCATGATCAAGGGTAATGCGCCCGACCCTGCTGCCTATGTCAAGAGCATATTGGCGCACGGTTTTGAAAGCTTCGAACCGTTCTTCTGGCAAGTGATGAACAAGGACCTGCCAAGACTTGCGGAGGAACTGAAGGAAGCGATCGGCGACGAGGATGTCACCATGTCGACACTGGGCATGTTCGGCAATCCGCTCGAGGATACAGAAATCGACCGTGAAACGTTGAAAGGTTGGGAGGCGCTCATCGACAATGCGCACCATTTCGGCGCGACGACAATTGCCGGATTTACGGGACGTGTTCGCGGTAAGCCAATCGAGGAAAGCTTGCCCCAATACCGGAAAGTCTGGACAGAACTGGCCAAGCGTGCTGCCGACAAAGGTGTAAAACTCGCATTCGAAAACTGCGCCATGGACGGCAATTGGGCGAGCGGCGACTGGAACATCGCGCATAATCCCGACGCCTGGGAAATGATCTTCAACGAGGTTCCAGCCGACAATATTGGACTTGAATGGGAACCCTGCCATCAGATGGTCTATCTGATCGACCCGCTGCCGCAAATTCGCAAGTGGGCACCGAAGATTTTCCATGTTCACGGCAAGGACGCGACGATCCGCTGGGAGGTCATCCGCGAGCACGGCATCTTCGGCAAGGAGAAATTCGTATTCATGCGCTCGCCGGGTTTCGGCGACACCAACTGGGTCGATGTGATTTCCGAACTGCGGCTTGCCGGGTGGTCGGGCTCGATCGACATCGAAGGTTGGCACGATCCGGTTTATCGCAATGAACTGGAAATGACCGGGCAAGTGCATTCGCTCAACTATCTCAAGCAGAGCCGCGGCGGCTCATACGTCCCTAACCCCTGAAACTCGACACCGGCCAATCTTGCCGCAAAGAAGCAAGCGGGCCGGACCAGCAACAAGAGGAGGAAAGCATGAAACGAGTTATGAAATGGATCGCGGCTGCATCGCTGCTGATATCCGGTGCCGCTCAAGCCGAGCCGGTAACGCTGGATATCTGGACGATCGATCGCCCGGATCAGTACATGTACCTGCTGAAGGACGAGTTCGAGCAGTCACATCCGGACATCAAGCTGAACATCAAGACCGTTCAATTTCGCGACATGGTCAACGATCTGGCACGCGCCACCGCAACCGGTGAATCGCCTGACGTGACCTATATCGACAATCCCGAAGTCGCACTCTTCGCCTCGCGTGGCTTGCTGCTGGATCTCAGCCCCATGCTGGCTGACTCGAAGGTCATCAAGAAGGAGGACATTTTCCCCGGCCCGCTTTCCTCGGTCACTTGGGACGGGAAGATTTACGGCATTCCACGCGGCGCGAATACCATTGCGCTCTACTACAATGCGGACATGTTCAAGGCGAAGGGCCTTGACCCGGACAATCCGCCCAAAACCTGGGACGAGCTATACGCCGCCGCGAAAAAACTCAACGATCCGGCCAAGAATATCTATGGCTTGGCGTTTTCGGCGGTAGCCACGGAAGAAGGTACATTCCAGTTTTTGCCCTGGCTGCAGATGGCCGGCGGCGACTACAACAAGGTCGACACCGAGGGTGGCATCAAGGTTCTGGATTTCTGGGGCAAGCTGCTGGACGAGAAGCTCGCATCTCCCGATACCTTGATCCGCAGCCAGTTTGACTCGACTGGTACCTTCAATGCCGGCAATGCAGCCATGGCCATTTCTGGCCCATGGGAACTACCTCGCATGGGACGGGAAGCAAAATTCGATTATCGCGCCGCGCTTTTGCCGATTCCCCAGGAAGGCGCCACGCGCGCCTCTGCGCTCGGCGAAGGCGACAACGTTATCCTCGCCAAAAGCGAGCATCCCAAAGAAGCTTTTATCCTGCTGGAGTTTCTCTATAGCAAGATGCCCGATGTCTGGAACCGTTTTGGCTTTGTGCCTGCCGCAAATGTGAAGTCGAATGATCCAAAAACGCCAGCCATCTATGCCGTCTTCGAGGAAAGCATGAAATATGCCCGCAATCGCGGTCCTCATCCTGAATGGCCCAAGATTTCGAAGGCGATTTACACCGCCATACAGTCATCGTTGACGCATCAGAGCGATGCGAAGACTGCGCTTGGTACTGCACAGAAGCAAATCGACGCTGTTTTGAACAAATAGACTTCGACAATCGCTCCTTCGCGCGTGCGGAGGAGCGAGGATCGGAGATTTGAAGTGGCAAGCGGGAGGATACTGTGCAAGGCATCATCAGAACCATCCGGGACGGCAGCGGATTTGACATCTTGCTGCTTGGGCTTGCCCTGCTCTATCTCATCATTTTTTCGGCGTTTCCCATCGTCTACAATATCATCATGTCCTTGCAGACGGTTGACATGTTCACGCTTACTTCATTCAACCGCCCGTTCGTGGGCTTGCAAAATTACTACGATATTTTCTCCCAGCCCGTTGCGGGTACAATCTTCTGGAACACAGTAAAATTTGTGTTTCTCTCTATTGTGTTCCAGCTTTCAATCGGCTTCGGGCTGGCACTTTTCTTCCAGCAGGACTTTCCGGGCGCCAGCTATTTGCGTGGCCTGTTCCTGGCCGGATGGATCATGCCCGCACTCGTCGTCGGCGCAATCTGGAAATGGCTTTTCGCCGGCGATTTTGGCGTTATCAACTATGCCCTGACATCCCTCGGGATTGCCGATGACCGCATTTTCTGGCTCTCAGATCCAAACGTGGCGCTCTATGCCGTTATCATCGCCAATATCTGGCTCGGCATTCCCTTCAACATGATACTGCTCTCGGTTGGCCTCGCGAGCATACCGCGTGACGTCTACGAGGCCGCCGAACTTGATGGCGCAGGAGCATTCGAGCGTTTTCGATCTATAACCCTCCCTCTGATGCGTGCGCAGCTTGGGGCCGTGATATCGCTCGGCGTTATCTTTACACTCCAACAGTTCGACTTGATCGCTGCTCTCACGCAGGGCGGCCCCGCTGACAGCTCTAATGTCGCTCAATATTGGTCGTGGCAGTTCTCATTCCAGACATATGAGATTTCTCTCGGCAGTGCCGTCTCCGTTCTCATGATCATCTTCGTCATAGTGGTAGCAGCCGTTTATGTGCGCTCTACGCGTCATGAACACAGCTACTGAGGAAGGAGGACGCTGATGAAACGCTACGTTCTGCTCATCATCGGTCTGGCCATGACGGCGATCTATCTGTTCCCGCTTTACTGGATGTATTTGACGGCCCTGAAAAGCAGTACCGAGATATTTCAGTATCCACCTACATTCTGGCCGTCAGACACGCAGTGGAATTTTCTGGAGGTATGGAAGAGCCGCGACATGGGCAGGTACATCTGGAATTCGCTGCTCATCGCTACAGGTGTTACGATCCTTGCTACGACACTGGGAACTGGCTGTGCCTACGTATTATCGCGGGTGCGTAATGTCTGGATTGAAATCGCCCTCTTCGCGATCCTGATGATGCAGGTTTTGCCGTCTTCTTTGATGGTCACACCCATCTTCGTTATGTTCAACCAGATCGGTCTTTTAGCCAGTCCGCGCATCGCTGTTATCCTGGCGCAAACCGCCAAGGTCTTGCCGCTCTACATCGTCCTCTGCCGGGCAACATTCGTGCAGGTGCCGCGTGAACTGGAAGAAGCGGCGCTCGTAGACGGATCATCGCGCATCGGCGCATTCTTCCACATCATGCTGCCCTTGGCACGCAATGGTATTCTCGTCACGTCGGTGCTGATCTTTCTGCAGTCCTTCGGCGAATATGTCTATGCGCGTTCGCTGATCGCCAAGAACGAATTGCAGACAGCAACTGTCGGGTTGCAGACGTTCATGGGGCCGAATGCCAATGACTGGAACGGCATCATGACTTACGCGGCCATCTACGTGACGCCCATCCTGATCGTATTCATGCTGTTGCAACGGCGGATCGTCAGCGGTCTTACCGCCGGCGCACTTAAATGAGGTGAATGATGCTCCAGATCGAAATCGACCATCTGAATAAGCATTATGGCGGGTTCCATGCGCTCAAGGACGTGAACATTTCCATCAAACAGGGCTCGTTCGTCGCCCTTGTAGGGCCTTCCGGCTGCGGCAAGTCCACTTTGCTGCGAACCCTTGCCGGACTTGAGAAAACCAGCTCCGGCGACGTCCGGATTGCCGGACGGAGTGTCATCGGCAAACCGCCGCGTGAGCGCGATGTCGCCATGGTATTCCAGTCCTACGCGCTCTACCCGCACATGGATGTCGAGCACAATATGAACTATTCGATGCGCCTGAAACGCCGTCCGAAGGAAGAAATCTCGGAGCGCACGAGAACCGCTGCAGAAACCCTCGGCCTTGGCAATCTTTTGGATCGCCTGCCCAAAGCCTTGTCGGGCGGTCAGCGGCAACGTGTTGCCATGGGTCGCGCCATTGTGCGCAATCCGAAAGTGTTCCTGTTCGATGAACCTCTCTCCAATCTCGATGCGGCGCTGCGCGTCCATATGCGCAGCGAGATTCGTAAACTGCACGAGCGCCTGAACGCGACGTCGGTCTACGTCACGCACGATCAGGTCGAGGCGATGACCATGGCCGATCACGTCGTCGTTATGCGTGCCGGCGTTGTCGAGCAGCAGGGAAGTCCGCTTGATCTTTATGACCGGCCGGCGAACAGGTTTGTCGCCGGTTTCATTGGTTCGCCGGCAATGAACTTTCTGCCTGCGACCGTTACCGACAATGGTGCTTTGGTACTTGACAACGACAGCACCCAGATAGGTTTGAATCGCGATATCGCTGCCGGTTGCCAATTCTGGATTGGCATGCGGCCCGAACATCTTTCCCTGAAGCCCTGCGTGAACGACATGGCCATTGATGCGACCGTCACCGGCATTGAGTCGACGGGAAGCATGACCTTCGTGGTTTTGGAGGTCGCATCGCAGCCAGTTGTTCTCGCCCACAGTGGCAGGCCCGTAACTCGCAGAGGTGACCATGTCCGCTTGCATATCTCCTTGGATAATCTGCATCTTTTTGATCGCGAAACAGAGCTGGCAGCATAGCGGTCCAGCAGTTTGTATATCGATAGGCGATCATTGTCCGTGATGCCGAACTGCGTAAAGCGATGGTCGTCAATGGTAAGCGTCCAGAGCGCATTCTCGCCATTGAGATTTCGCATGTGCTTTCGCATTGCCTGAAATGCATGGTCCGCTCCCGATGAGCGGATTTTCATTTGGCTTTCACGCTGAGATTTGGCGGTTTTCCAAGAGTAGTGCCTTCGCCATTCGAATGGAATGCAATGATAATACTATATGATAATTCTATTTACTATTGAGAATCGGCTCATTAAAGTCTGCAGGCTGAATGGTGGAACGCCTTTCACCCGTTGCCGGTAACCATAGGAGGTGGCCCGGCTTCGATCACCGATTGAAAACTCGGATCAACGACTGCGTTGAGCCAAATGGGAGGTTAGACATGAAATCCGCAATATCTATTGCCGCACTTTGCGCTGCGTTGATGTTTAGCGCGTCAATGCCAACTATGGCCTATGCCGCCGACAAGCCAACGCTGGCTTTCGTGGTGAATGGGGCCTCCGATTTCTGGAAAGCTGCCGAGGCGGGCGTCAAGAAGGCGCAGGCCGAATTGCCCGACTACAACTTGGAGCTCAAGTATCCCGAGCAGTCCTCGGTAGCCATCCAGCAGCGCCTGATGGATGATCTCGTCACAGCCGGCGTCAAGGGCATCATGGTGTCGGCCGTAGATCCGAAGACGTCTACCGATGGACTCAACAAGATTGCGTCCGAGACTGCCCTCTTCACCACAGATAGCGATGCGCCTCAGACTAATCGCGTCGCCTATATCGGTTCGTCCAACGTCGATGCAGGCAAACAGGCTGCAGAAATCGCGAAAAAAGCCATGCCTAACGGGGGCAAGTGTCTCGGATTTGTCGGCCTGCTCGGCGCTGACAATGCGAAGGAACGTATCCAGGGCATGAAGGATGGTCTCGCAGGCACCAAAATTGAACTAGTCGATGTTCGCGGAGACGATATTGACCAGACGCGTGCCAAGAAGAACGTCGAAGACGCTCTGGTGGCTAGCCCGGATGTTACCTGCATGGTTGGCTTTTACTCTTATAATACACCTCGCATTTACGAGGCTCTCCGCGATGCAGGCAAGTTGGGGCAGATCACCGTCGTTGGATTTGATGACGATCCGATTACGTTGGGTGGCGTCAAGGAAGGCACTGTCGCCGCTACTGTCGTGCAGCAGCCATTCGAATGGGCCTATCAGGGTATGAAAATGATGGCCGCTTACCTTGCCGGTGACAAGTCGAGCATTCCGGACAACAAATTGCTGATTATCAAGACTGTGATTGTCGGCAAGGACGATGTCGATGCATACGCTGCCAATCTGAAAAAGATGGCTGGCAACTAGGCTGTTTTCGAACAAGAGCTTGACGCGATGACTGGCAATGGTTTTACCGCAACAGGTGGCGTTAATCGCGCCGAATCCACGCCGGGCACAATCGATACTTCTTCTGACGCACGTCATCAGGCAGCCTTCCTCAGCTTGCATGACGTGCGAAAGACCTATCCCGGTGTTGTGGCATTGGATGGCTTTTCCATTGAGATCAGACCTGGCGAGGTAATCGGCCTTGTCGGTGAAAATGGCGCTGGCAAATCAACGCTGATGAAAATTCTGGGCGGTGTGGCGGCCCCGGACCGCGGTCTTATCAGGATCGACGGCGTCGATCATGACCGTCTTACAGTCGAAAATAGCCTCCAGTCCGGAATTGCCTTCGTCCATCAGGAACTGAACCTGTTCGAAAATTTGGACGTTGCCGCCAATATCTTCCTTGGCAGGGAGCCCTTGCGCGGCGGCCCTCTGAAGCTGGTCGATCGCGCTAAATTGCGCGAGATGGTTTTACCACTCCTAAAACGGGTCGGCGCTAATTTTACGGCCGACACCCCCGTATCGGAATTGTCGCTAGCCCAGCAGCAGATGGTCGAGATTGCCAAAGCTCTTTCGATCAAGGCAAGGCTTGTTATCCTGGACGAACCCACCTCAAGTCTTCCCTTGGCTGAAACTGAAAAGTTGCTCGGCGTGATCAAAGGCCTAAAGGCAGAAGGTATCAGCGTTATCTTTATTTCGCACCGACTCCACGAGGTCGAGAGCGTCGCCGATCGAGTTATCGTCCTTCGAGATGGAATGCTGGCGGGCACACTTGCAAGCGACGCCATCAATCACGACCAGATGGTCAAGCTCATGATAGGCCGTGCTTTGAAAGCCCGTACAAATACCTCGGAGCGCGAGGCTGGTGCAGTCGCGCTGTCCGCCAAGGGCATTCGCACAGCTGCTTACCCTCATCGGACCGTCGATTTGGACGTGCTGCATGGCGAAATCCTCGGGCTAGCAGGACTTGTAGGTTCGGGCAGGACTGAATTCGCCCGCGTTGTCTTCGGCATAGACAGGAGCCTTGGCGGAGAGCTTTATCTGGATGGCAAACATGTCCTGCTTTCTTCGTCCGCTGATGCGGTGGCCACTGGCATCTTTCTCGTCCCCGAGGATCGAAAGCTGGCTGGCATACTCCTTGATTTCGCTATTGCACAGAATATTTCGCTACCTAATCTTTCGGCGCATTCGGCCAATTTGATAATTTCAGCCGCCAGCGAAAATACGACGGCAGAAGCACAGAAAAGTAACCTTGGCATCAAGGCTCCATCGGTAAAAACGCGTGTCGGCACCTTGTCGGGCGGCAACCAGCAAAAAGTCGTTCTGGCAAAATGGCTTGCGATGAAACCAAGGATCATGATTTTCGACGAGCCGACTCGCGGGATCGATATTGGAGCCAAGGCTGAAATCTACAGACTCATGCAGGCGCTCGCCGACACAGGTGTCGCGGTCCTCATGATTTCGAGCGACATGGAGGAAGTCATCGGTGTTTCCGACCGCGTCGCAGTTATGCATGAAGGCCAGATTTCCGGCATTCTGGCCAAGGATCAACTTGATCAGGAGAATGTGCTTTTGCTGGCGGTGGGCAAGTCAGCACGATAGCATCTATAAGGGTTGGAGATCACGATGAATAAAAAAGATATTGGCTTGTTGATCCTCATAGTCGTCGTGGGAGCCGTTGTCGCAACAATCAATCCTCGTTTCTTGCTGCCCATCAATCTCGCCAATACGTCGAATCTCATCGGTCTCTTCGGTATCCTGTCGATAGGACAAGCGTTTGTTATAATAACCGGCGGTATCGAACTCTCGGTGGGTTCGTTAATCGCGCTACTCGGTGTTCTGTTCATCGATTTGATTGCAAATCATGGCATGGCTTGGCCATTGGCTTTCATGCTCATCCTGGTTCTCGGTGGGCTCATTGGTTTGGCCCATGGCTGGCTGATCACGCGGCTGAAGCTCCAGCCATTCGTGGTGACGCTGTGTGGCTTGTTGATTTATCGCGGGATCGCCCGATTCTATACTGCCGATGGGACCGCCGGCTTTGCTTTCGGCCAGAACTTTCCCACTCTTGAATTCCTTACGGCCGGCCGCACCTATGGCATTCCCAACAGCTTTATAGCCCTTCTCATTATTATGGGCGTGACGTGGGTAGTACTGCACCGGTCAGTTTTCGGGCGTTATCTTTATGCCATCGGCAAAAATGAGGAAGCGGCAAGATATTCCGGGATCAGGACAGGTAGAATGGTGATGGCTGCCTATGTCATTTGCGGTGTATTGACGGCACTCTCGGCTATCTACTTTGCAATGTATACCCGCTCGATTTCCCCCGCCAGCCACGGCAATTTTTATGAACTGTATGCGATCGCGGCCGCCGTCCTCGGTGGCTTTTCGCTGCGCGGTGGTGAAGGGTCAATCGTCGGCGTAATTCTCGGCACAATACTGCTGCAAGAATTGCAGAATCTGGTCAATCTTCTCGGCATTCCATCGTCGCTCAATTTCGCAGTTATGGGAGGGGTGATCCTTATTGGCGTTCTGGTCGATCAGCAGTGGGACGTTTTTCGAGCGAAACGCCGGTTGAACAAGGCGGCGCACTCGACACCATCAAATTGAAAACGCCGAACACAGGGTTGGCTCGACCGAACGCATGATGTTCATAGGCCGTCATTTCACCAGCGCTGTTGGCAGCAAGTGGCATATGGACGAGACCTACATCAAGCTCAGAGGCCAGTGGATGTATCTCTACCGGGCGATCGACAGCACGGGTGATACGGTCGGTTTCGGGAACCATGAATATAGATGACTGGCGGAGAGGAAGTCCGCCTCTCCGCCGTTTTTGCTGACTTTTCCGTCCGTAACCCATTGTAATTGCCAATAAAGTTAATAAGGTCAAATTGGCGGTTATGATAACGGGAATCGAAATTGAGTTTGGCGGAGACTTTTTGTGGCGAAGAATAAGCTATCTGAAACCAAGGTGAAATCGCTGGAAAAACCTGGAATTTATGGCGACGGCGATGGTCTATATATTCGCGTGCAAAAAGGCGGTAGCCGCAATTGGGTATTCGTGTGGAAGCGAGCAGGCCAGCGTAACGAAATAGGTCTTGGTGGCTATGGCCAAGGTACTGCGCCCGTTCCTTTAGCCCTCGCCCGCGAAAAGGCAGAAGTAATTCGCGGCCAGCTTGCTCGTGGCGATGATCCACGTACTGACAAGCGGCCAGCTAAAGTCATAACGTTTGAGCACTGTATGAAGGCATTGCTTGAGACAAAGAAGGACGATTGGAAAAACGAGAAGCATAAGCAGCAGTGGCTTATGACCTTGCGTGAATATGCCAAGCCGCTTCACGACATGCCGATCGCAGACATTGTAATGGGTGACGTAAAGGAATGCCTCGCTCCCCACTGGCAAGCACGGCCCGAGACAGCCGATCGCCTACGTTCCCGTATCCAAGCGGTCATTGACTACGGGATAGCCCACGAATGGCGCACGGCGGGCAATCCGGCCCGCTGGAAAGGGTTGCTCGATAAAGTGATGCCTGCGCGCCAAAAACTTGGTCGCGGCCACCATGCCGCCCTCGCCTACTCAGACATTCCCGCGATGGTGAAGAAATTACGCACGTCGAAAGGCGTCGCGGCGCGTGCTGTTGAGTTTAGCACTTTGACAGCGGCGCGCTCGGGTGAAACTCGCGGCGCGGTTTGGCAAGAGATAGACAAGGCCAAGAAGCTCTGGACGATACCCGCCGACCGTATGAAGGCGGGTGTAGAGCATCGTGTACCTCTTACAGATGCAGCACTCACCATCCTTGAGTCGCAGGAAGAGCGAGCGACAGGAGACCTTGTTTTCGGCGGTGGCCGCGACGGCCGCCCGATCAGCGATACCGCAATGACAAAGGCCTTGCGCCTGGCGGCGCCTAAGGATGGCGCGGCCACCCTTCACGGATTGCGATCTAGCTTCCGCGATTGGGCTGGCGATATGACTAGCCATCCCCGCGAAGTTGCTGAACAGGCCCTCGCTCATGTTATTGGCGGAGTCGAGGCTGCTTACCGGCGAAGCGATGCCCTGCAAAAAAGGCGCAAGCTAATGGAAGATTGGAGCAATTACGTTGGCTAAGCTTAACATAGATTTGACGGCATTCGAGATTCGAAAACTGCTGAACCACCGTAAGCGGGAGGAAGCTATCGAGCTTGCCTTGAAAGCGCTTGCTGCCGGTGAAGCCAAGCCTGAGACGCAACGTCTTGTGGCCGGATTGTTTGACGCAAAGAGGGGCGGCCAGCCAGTTGGTTTGTACATGTGGTACGAAATAGCAATGGAAAACATCCGGCTCGAAGACGAAGGTATGTCAAAGCGAAAGCATCGGGTCGAGGAGCTTGCCAGGTTTTGCGGCCGAAGTGGAAAACACGTTGAGGCATGTCTTACTTACTACGACAAAGGCAAAGACGAGAGCGATGCTATCTAATTGTAAAATAACAATAAAATACCCTAAGTGAATGTCTTATTCGCCTAGGTATTCACCAATGTCATTATAGCTATAACAGGCGTCATCCAACAACTAAAGGAGGACGCTTTGAACGATAACACCCCACGACTAGTTTCACTCAATCATGTCTGCGAACTTACCTCTCTAAGTCGTACCGCAATCAATAAATTTCGGGAACGCGGCAATTTTCCCGTTGAGGTAAGTTTGGGAGAGCGCCGTATCGCCTTCGTGCGTGCGGAGGTCTTGGCTTGGGTACAAGATCGCATTGACGCGCGCCAGGTGGCCGCATGAACGGCCTTATGATTTCTCGCAAATTGGGCTTGTCCGCGCAGCATATTAGAGAGCTTGCAGAGTGCAATATTGGCGCGTGCGAAACCTTCCTTTACGAGGCCCTAACAGAGGGCGACCAAGCCACAATTTCCTACGCTAGGAAGAAGATTCGCGCCATACGCAAGGAGTTGCGCCGAGCAATCGACAGCGAACGCGAAATTTATGAGCGAGAACGCGCAATCGAGGAAGAGTTAGACAAAAATAGGAAGCAACGCGCCAAGCGCAAGGCCGCATTGGTGGCAGCATGAGTTTCGAACCTCGAACAGTATCGTACTGGATGAAAGACGTGACAGACCCACATTCGTTACTGGGTCGCGACAAGCTGAACGAGCTAATCCTTGGTTATCCTGGCATAGCGCTTCGTCACGTAATTGTCTGGCGTTTCCATTTGCGTCGCTCGCACGAAGAATACAAATGGACTTCGCTCGCATCAGAACGATTCATGGAGTCTGACCTTCGCGGCTCATTTGGGGGCAGATGGAGTCTGGCGCGAAAATCCATAAGGAAGGCTCAAGACGAACTTATAGATTGGAAATTCCTCGCGCTTGTCGAAAAGGGCGCTGGCAAGGGTAATGCCTCGCGCTGGTGGCCAAACTTTCACCTACTGGAACAAGCCTCAAGCGGGAAGTTTCCACACGACATTTCAATAAGTGTGCCTCCGGTAATCGTTTCCAAATGGGGTTGCATAAATCCGACTGGATACCCCGACGTACCCAGTAATTCGCACACTTCTAACTTGTGCACTTTTTCCCAACCGGAGACCTCGGGGTACCCAGTAATGGATACCTCGGGGTACCCAGTTATCCCCTCAACCGGAGACCTCGGGGTACCCAAAGACTCAACTAACTTAGACCCGTATAAAGACGGGGATATAGTTAGGGGTACAGTATCATCTAATGATGTGCCGTTTGGCCTTGGGGCCACGGCAATCATAGATGGTCAAGAGCTTGCCTTTAATCGACTATGGCTGGCCTATGGGAGGCTAGGCAACAAACAGAAATCGAGAGAGGCCTTTCTTTCCATCAATCCAGATGCCGACCTTGCTCAAAGAATGGTTGAGCGCGCCAAGTCGTGGGCGTTATCCGCAAAGCCAGGCCAGAAACGTATGCCTTTAGAAAAGTGGCTGGCCGCAGAGAAGTATGACGAGGCCGACCGGGCTGCACCAGCCAATTCCAATAAGCCGTCATATGGCAAACTCATCTTGCCAACTCTGACGCAAGAAATGCGGATTACCGGATATGCGGAAAGCCGGGCAAACGTCGAGTTGGGTTTGCAGTACATGGATGGCGATCGCGAAGGCGAGGTAATCCAATACACAATGGAAACGAAATCATCAGCCTGCGTTCAGTTCAAAAAGCACGCGGGCGATTCTCCGATAGGAATGCCAATTCTTGCGATGAACCTACCGGGCGGAGGGCTTGGCTTTGGCCGTTCCAGTGTGAGGGCGGCATGACCTGGAATCGCTTCAAGGTATTACCGGAAGGCCGTCGACTTTACTCATCGCAAAGGACGCTCGATCGCACAAATACAACGGAATATGAATCGAGGGGAACGCCGGTCGTTCTCGACCTCGACCAGCGAATAGTAATGGAGCGATCAGCGTTATATAGCCAAATCAGGTTTACGCCCGCGACATTACAACCTCGCATCGGTCGCGCGACCACTCAACCGCATGACGGCCCTACGACGCCAGAGTGCGCTCGGGAATGGCATATGGCGCGCGAGGCATTCATGGCCAGGCTGCCGAAGTGGGACTCCGACATAGATCAGGTCAAGGCCTGGCCAACCGCAACGCGCTATATTCGCGCCGGAGACGAGACAAGGGCGGAAAGCCTAGCGAAGTACGCCGCTGCAAACGACAACTCTGTAGCGCCTCCGATCGCGACAAATCACAACTCGCCGGAGCTCCTAAGCGAAATGGGAGTCGAACGGATTTATAAAATCCGCCCCACCGTTAACGAGGTGACCAATGCCGGAAAGGATGGAATTCAATTCGATTCGAAAGGTCGGCTTACCAAATGGCGGAGCAGCGATGGAAAATGGCGCAACCCATGGGAGGAGTATCGCAAGCCGAAGGGTGTAGCCATGCACAAGTCGAAAGACGAGCAACTAGAAGAGCTCTTCGACCAACGAACCAAAGACGCCACTGTTTTGTCAAATCGTCACCTGGTCGCAGTTCTCGCGGGTATTGGTACAGACTTTCCCACGACGCTACCGGCTTCGAAGTATCCTAGCGAAGGCGTCGAGCGGTACAGCGCGGCGTCAAAGGTCAGCCGAGCTATAAAATATTACACGACAAAAGGCGGCAAGCCCGGCGCCGATTGGACGCAAGCCGAATACGACGCAGCCAAGACCGCATACACTGGCGGAATAACAAAATTGAATGGCCCGGCTCTTCCGCGAACAGAATACGGCGGGTTTCAAGACAATATGCCGTCGTTTATCGGTATGCGCATTGCTGGAAACGAAACATTTGGTGGCTCAACGCGATCATGGGATGACGCAATGATCGAGCGAATAGACTTCAAGAACGCAAAGGCCAAACTTAGCGCCAAGACAGTCTATTACCTGGATATGGCGACGACAGACGCCAGGGCCAGCGAGATAGGCCAGGCGATGGGATATCAAGGGAAGACGGCCGAACGAAAAGGCGTCGAAGAGATTAACTCGGCGGTCGACGAATTCATTTCGATGGCCGCATAGTTTTTCAGTCCCTCGCATAGGGACAAGAGCGTATATTGGTATAGGAAGAAAAATCCTCACAAGTTCAGGCTCGCAGCAATGCGGGCCTTTTTGATCGCGTTCACCGCACGCGGAACGCTGATCGAGCTTCCGGCCGTATTTCTCCTGTACGCCGGGAGCCTCCGCTATTTGTCTCGCGACCTGGTAGCGCCGCGAAAGCACCAGCATCAACGCTGCCATATAGGTGCTGGTGCACCGTTTTTTTAAAACCTCCGTACTCATCAAATTGAAAAGAAAGGAGTTACGATGCCAACAACCAATCAGGCCGTCGAAGCGATATCTGCGCGCGTCGGCTTTCCCATCGAGCGCTGTCGCTCTGTGGCTGTTAAACTGACCGAAGCGGGCAGCATTCCCGCTGGCGGACCACACAGGCCGCCCGAAATAAAACTGATCCACTTCCTCGATATCCTTATCGGCTCATCTTTGGATGTGCCATTGCGAGCAATTCCCGCAGAGGTCGCTCGATATCGGGAGCTCGGCGAGCCTGGATTTGATACCCCAAACATGCCCGCAAGCGTGAAGGCAAAATACGCCACAGTCGGCACAAGGCTAAATTACTTTTTCATCCTTCCTAATGAACTTGCCGACGTTCAGATCGATATCGTTCAAAATTGGAGAGAGGTGTCCATCTACGGCTCCGACAGTATTACTCGTTTCCGCGAGCCTGGCGCACTTCATTCCCATTGGGCCGACCCACATCATCGCCGGGCAGTCACTATACCAGGCCGCGCCATCGCTGCCGCCATTGACGATCTATTCGGAGAATAACCATGTCATTGCTAAAACAGAAAACCGTACCATTCGTCGTGCCGTCGCTTGCCGACGCTGATCCCGCCTACGCCGAATTGGTCGCTAAGCAGCGCGACCTCCTCGACCAGCAGGCAAAGTTTACCGCCGAGCGCGTCGGGCTTGTCGCGTCAATCCGGGCGGATACCAGCCGAGAAGTTGATCCCAAGGTTGCCGCACTGTTAGGCGATCCGGTGTCGGGAAAAGCGACCTCACGGCAGCGAGTGGGTGAAATCGATACCCATCTAAAGACCATCGCGAATGCGCTGGAAATCATAAGAATCAGGCTCGCCGACGCTCGTTCAAAAGCCAGCCTGGCAGTCTGCGCAAAGGTCAAACCTGAGTATGCTCGCCGCGTCAAAGCGATGGCCGAGGCCCTCGAACAGGTACAGGTTGCACGCGCACACTACGATGAACTGCGTTCCGACCTAGACGCGAACGACGTTAGTTGGGGTTCACTTGTTCCGATGACTCCGGCATTCCTCGGCGACTATCGCGACGGCCACGTTCCTCGCTGGCTAGGTGAAGCCAAAAGGGCGGGCTATTAAAATGGCGATTGAAAAGGCCCAGGCCAAGCGCGGGAATGCGCCGCGTAAGATTTTAGTGCGAGGCAAGCCGCTGGATATTAGATTGAACTCTGATCCCGTCGCCATCGCCCGTTCTATGCGCAGGGAATCTCCGGCCGCAAAGCGTGAGGCACGATTGCAGGCGTTGGAGCGTAAGCATGGCTTGCGCTGACTTCGAAACCCGTGCCAGTGCCCTGGATAACCCAAAGGCCAACATCATTAGCGGCTACGCCGCAACGTTCCACACTGAGGCCGTGATTGCTGGCGAGTTTGTCGAGAAAATTCAGCCAGGCGCCTTTGCTAGATCGTTACGTGAGAATGACGTGGTTTTCCTCCTTCATCATGACCACGGGCGCGTGCTCGGCCGAATGAGCAACGGCACGCTCAAGCTTGCCGAAGACGCGAAGGGTTTGCGGTATGAGCTAACCGTTGACCCGTCGACACCGGATGGACAGGCTATCACAGGCCTAGTTGGTCGGCGGGATTTGAAGGAGTGCAGCTTTGGATTCGGCGTCCGAGCCGAGACATGGGTTGATGGTACCAGTTTGCCAGTTCGCACTCTGACAGAGATTACCCTGTATGAGGTCAGTATCGTTACTTGGCCCGCTTACAGCAACACCAGCGCCGCGTTGCGGTCGTTGGAAGCGCACCGCGCAAGCGAGATTGTTCGGCGGAAAATTGAGCTCGACCTCAAGGCGCGTAGGATCAGGCTTAACTAGCGCCTAGCCTTATGGGGAGGGGTGGGTCAAATCCCTCAAAACGCGGTTTTTCGCGGACCGTTGTGGGGCCTTCGCGCGCACGTCCACATATCAAACAATGGGGGTAAAATTTATGGCACCACCACGAAAACCACTTGGTGCGGCCCGTATCTCGGGCGCCGCTGCCAAAAATCCACAGCGCTACCGCAACCGAGCCGAGCTCGTCGTCAACGAACCACTTGGAAAACCGCCTGCATGGCTGACCAAAGAGCAAGCGGCAGCGTGGCGGGAATTTGAGAAACGTTTGCCGTGGCTCAATGGTAGTCATCGTTGCGTCGTTGGAATTGCAGCGCGACTCCAGGCACAGGTTCAGACTGCGTCTTTAGGCGTGCCTGGTATGCAACTTTTGCGACAAGTCTTAGGGCAACTTGGCGCCACGCCTGCTAGTGCTGGTAAGTTGAATTGGCCTTCTGAGAACGTTGCAGACGACGATATCTTGGGTCCGTGAAAATCAACGAATTCCGTAAAATATTACCCGTCATTTTGAATGCGGTTTAACGTGCGTCCTTTACCAACGCGGGTAATGGAAACAAATAGCACATTCAAGGACGTTCTACGGGTCTTATCGCCAGCATTTGGCCTAATCGTCGGAATGATTATTGGCCGAATTCTTTTCGTTCATATGTGGCAAATCATGGGGGTTGGTGCGGTCTTAGGCGCGTACTTCCAAATGCGATACCATGAACTCACAAGCGCAAAACCGTTCTTCGCGGCGTTCGTCTGGTTGATTGCGATGATAATTGGCACCCCAATACTAGCAGTCACAGCCTTCATTCTAGGTCGAGTTCTTTAACTTCGATAAGTGCAAATATAAGCTACAGACGCCGCGCCAATTAATGGTTCTCTCCTTGTTTGATTGCCAATTGTATGTCGCTGACCTTCTCGGCAAACTCCGTGTGAGATAAATCGTCTAGCCTTTCGAGAACCTGTTCCCAGTCGAAGAAGGCCGTCACAGAGGACCTGTGAAGAGGATAGTAGACCCGATCACTCAACGCCCAACTTCTCAGATGTTGGAGTAAATCGAGGAAGCCTTTGTTCGATTCTGCATATTCTTGAACCCAAGCAGTAACTGGCTCCGAACCTGAAAGGTCTCTCCAACCGAACAAATATGCGCTCACATCAGGCATTTCGGATATCTGATTTTGAGTTTCGCTCGTGGATGTTCTTGAACCCAGAGCTGCTCGGAGCTCCTCCAGTTCACTATCACTAAAAAGCCAGTCCTCAGGTTGCGAAGACCTTTCGCCCGCAATACCGTGTTGACGCAGCTCAGTGCGGATGAAAGTACCGACGAGCCAATTCAAAGAGATACTGTTACTGACAAGGTTTCTAGATATTTCCATAAACCGTTGCCTGTCGCTAGCTCTAATTTGCTTGAGACAATCCCGAACTACAATCCTGGCATGGGTCTCGACGGAGATTGTGAATGGGCGGGGCTCACTTCTCTTGCTTAAAACGCTATCCATGCTGTTTGCGATCCCTACTGCAAGCCCCTCCGCTGCGGCAGTGTCGAGTGCACCAATTTGGGCAGTGTCTAAACGATCTAAAATGTGTTCAAACCAACTTTTGCCAGATACTCGTATTTGATCGGCATATGCTTTCAGTTTTTCCGTCAGCTCCGACACATCTGTTCTAGCCAGAGCAAGCAATGCGGCGAAATCCCGATCAGGCATAACATTTTTGGGAGCCGTAAGAGCAAAGTAGAAGCGATAATGTATTGGGCTGCCGAGCCGTTTCATAGAGATCAACTTCCGCACCTCCTCTAATGAGGTGCTACCAAAGACTCGTTCTTTAGCATCCTTATGATATTTTACGCCTGGGATGAACAGGCGAAGATTCCAAATCGAGCGAGTGGAGTCCGATTCCTCAATCGGAAGTAATTCGGTGAGGCGATCCCCTAGCTCGCTCTTTTCTGAATTTCCAATAGAAGCATCATTGGTAACTAACACTGATCTCAGGGAAAGATACTCCTCCATCCACCTATAAAGCTTCGGGAATGTCGTCTTGATGAGAAACAGGCGGCACAAATCCGGAAAATAGACGTCATCACTTATGGAGGGATAGATGAAGCGAATACCGTTTAAGGCAAGCTTAACTTCGCGGGGTGTCTGTAGAGCCCCACCTTGCCTATCAACCGCCCATTTCAAATCTTCAAGAATATCAGAAGATAGCTCAGACTTATTGACCGTTTTATATATTATCTTTGCCTCTTCTAAAAAACTTGTTCGTAGATCAAATGGCTCCGGCAATGGTAATGCGAAAGTTAGTTGAACTATCTTTTGGAGGAAATGATCTCCGTCATCGATGTTGAGCGCATGCTTTAATGCCTGGGCTAGAACGGACCGGTCATAACACATTAAGTAGGCAATTCTCGGAAAGTCAGCCACCGACCTAACTAGCCTGACAACTTCAACTGCTTGATAGGGTTCAAGTCGGTCGAGATCATCAATGATGACTATAAAACTTACCGCGAGCTCTGATATTTTTTTCGTTATGTCTTCTTTTGTCTCGGCCGTCGTGGCGTGTCGATCGAACTTTTCCAGATACTCGGCGCCTAGTTCGGCGGCATCGGCAACAATCTTTGAACCCGGGACAAAATATTCTGCGAATCGAACCGCTGGAGCCAACGTTCGTCCGGTTCGAACTCCGTATGCCCTCACCATTTTACCCAGTTCGGTACTCTTCCTCTTCGCTGATCTAAAGAAACGAGTGCTCTTCTTCGCGTTTCTGTCCTGGTCTTTTGCTTGCTCGATCTTTTCTAATATTTCGGCTACAGGATCGAGCAGTGATTTAACAAGATTTGACTTATCACCACTTAACCAAGGAGATATAGAAATTACGTAAGTATTGGATGCCTTTTTTCGGTTCAGCTCTTCACGTAACAAGTTTAGTAGGCTCGTTTTGCCGGAGCCCCATATTCCCTCTAGACCTATGACCATTCCATCGCTTTTAGACGCCATGAGAATCGAAGGCGCCAATCTTTCAGCAATTCCCGCAAATCCGAAATGGTCACTTTCCCGCGTGGCAACCGGTCTGTCAGAATCAGGGTTGAAGGTGATTGTCGGATCAATCGAATGTTCTGGATTGTGCAACACAGTCTCCCTCATGGCCTCATCATAGCCAGCATCATTGTTTCGAATAGAGGTTTGTACACGCGTTCGGATGTGTATCGCTCGCGTGCTATAATGTAGAGGATTCGTTCATTAGTCATAAAAACAGAGGATCATATTGTATTTGCTGCTGTCGGGCCTTCGATTACCTATGCGCCGGTCATTGACGCGACCGGAGCCGACGCCGACGCGGTGGCACGAATTGAGCAAGCTATGGACCGCCAACAGCGGGAATTTAGCGCGAACGTTCTCAAGTCAATGAAAACGCACAAGCAGACAAGGGCGTGGAAATAGCTATAGAGAGCGGTGCCTAACCGCTCCCATATAAATGCAATCGGCGTCCGGATGCGAATCTGCGAACGATATCGTTAACGATATGACGTCTTTCAAGCAGCGTCGATTGTATCGAAAATGGACGAGAAATCAGCGAAGTCATTAGCCGTGGCTTTATCTAGTATCCAATTTGCTAGGTTTCTCTTCTCGTCTGGGTTGACCTCCCATTGCTCATCCACCATGACACCTGATCCCCGCACGAGCTTTTCATACGATGGGGTGACATCTATAAATTTTGGATGTTCTTCTTTTGCCTGTTGAATGAGAGTCTCGGGAAAGAGATTTTCTATTCCCTTTTTCAAACGTCGTTGCTGTTGTGGCATGGCAAGACGTCGAACCCCTGGCTTGCTAGAGTTCGATTTACTAACATCGCAGTCATATAACAAGGTGACTCGCTGGTTCATTAATTGAGCGAGGTGGGAATCGAAATGCTTCCAAATTTTGTCGAGGCCGCCATAGCCATTGGCGTCCAAAAGTCGGTACTTATCGAGACTTTCACGTCGTCCAAGCAATTCGGCTGCTTGTTGTAGTAGATCAACGTCGATTGATCCCTCTACAAAAAGGACAGGCTTTTGGCTGCTGACAATCGACGACCGGACATCTTCCTCAAATTGTGCGCTATCCTTGAAGTACCTATATGCCTTTTCAAACTCGGAAAAACGCTCCACGCCGACCAGCTGACCTGACGGCAATTCAATGATATCGAAACCTTCATTCCCGAGTACTTTTTGAAGGCCTAAGATAAAGAGAGGCGAATGGCTTGTAAGCACAAATTGAACTTTAGGAAACAGTGCGATCAAAGCTGGCAAAATTGTATGTTGTAGCTCCGTGTGAAGGTGCAAATCGACTTCATCTATGATTGCAATGCCTCGAACATCGGCTAAGGAGTTAAATTGAGCTCTGGAAAGATCATAGTCTCTTATCAGCGTCAGAAATACGTTCAAGAGGCCAGTCTGTCCGGTTGAGAGTGTAAAAAGATTTGTGGCGATCGGAGAACCCGCGCCAATCAAAGCTAATTGCCGTCTCCCTCTTTGACCTACATTCCAGTTGAGTGCTCCTTCTCTTTGGAACAACGTCAGGAAAAATCGTTCAATCTCTTGTCTCAATTTCGTTGCCGGACCAGTTCCTTCCACCATGACAGGTAGCATAATAGCTGGTTCCCCGACTTTGATGGAATGGACTGTCCTTTCAAGAGCAAAGCTGTCGTACAAAATGTCCAGCAGCCAATTCTGATTGTCGCGCAAGGGCGAATAGTTGATTATCTTGCGATTCGACACACCCGCTATATTCTTGTGGTGCGTGTAGGTTGCCACATTAAGAAGATTGTCGATATTCAACCAAGCCGGGTCCTCAAATCGGTTTGCAGGGAAATATAAGAGGCTAAAATTAAGAAGTGCGTCCTTTATTTGGTCAGCCTTTTCGTGAAAATTCGAAGCGAGTCCCGTATTGTCTTTCAAGCCAAGGTTGTTCCAGGCACTATCAATAGAAGTATATCCCAGTTTTTCTTCAAAAACTCCCCTGGGTAATCTAAGCTGGAATTCGGATTGGTATAGATCATTTTGAAATTTAACTTCGGATCGTGAGTAGTTTGCACCATGAAGAATATAATCTGCACTACGTAACTTGTAGACCTTGCCAGACTCTACCTCTGCGTCGGTAAAGGCTGCACCTTTTGCTGTTATCATCGTGTTGACTATGTGGGAGAGTAGTACGCTCTTACCCGATCCGTTTTGTCCGACGAATACGACCGGCTTTGGTTTCCCCTCGGCATCAAACGAAAATTGATAAGAAAGGTAGGCAATAGGCCCACTGTTTTCGAGCTCAATACTTTTTAAATACATTATTCACCTGAGGACGTTTGCCACATCTACTCATGACAGGCAAAGCGATTGCTTGTCAAAGCACTACGGCAACTTTTTGCACCAGTTAAACTGTTATGATCATCGATAGTTGACGTTTCCAGACACGTCGACGCGTTTTATTTTGGGCCACCTCTCCAGCTTTTTGATAGACGGTAGACATTCCGGCAGCTTCCTTCGCTGTCTGGAGGAAAGCAAGCATGGAACGACCAACGGAGATACAAAGATTACCGCGAACCCAATTTCGAAATCAGTGAGGCTGGAGATAGGTCGGGCGCGGCGTCATCCTTCACAATGCCATCCGCAGTTGGTCTAAATAGCGATGCGAGAACGATCTCCCTCTCTTTGTCTGACGCTAAACCTTCGGCTGTAAGAGCTAGATATGTTTGCGCCATCACAGAACGTTCTTCGGCGTCGATAGCGAGGTGATGTTCACTAAGGAACAGCCTTGTTATAATCCTCGCCACCCAGAAAACTATGGTGGTGATGACAACACCAAGTGTCACTAGGATGAGATAAACCGCTGGAGGCTTGTCGGCATTCGCCACTTCGATGGCGTGGCTGGCCAAAAAGTACAGTGAACCCACTAGAATAATTGTTGCGACGGCGGCGAAAACCATCAGTTTCGTTCGGTAACTCAATGCGGAAGTTCGATGCGCGCTTGCTTTATGAGACCAATATTCAACAGGCCCTTTAATTCTCATGTGTTCTCTGTATAGAGTTTGGGTATCGTCGAGGCTCTTAATCGACTCGGCAACCTCTACCGCTTTTCGGTCGCGAAAATTCCTTAAATCCTTTCTGCTCTGCCGTAGCATGCGCGCCATCGCCTTTCGCAATGCCAACCTATCAGATCTGAAATTGTTGTGATGTTTTATGACTTCTGTTTCAGTTGCGACCCGAGAGTCGTGAAACTGCTGCTTAAGCTTTTCCAGCGATCGCTTTACGGCCACTGGTGTTTTCGACGTTATCTCAGCGTCGAATGCGACCATCAATACAGAGCCCTTAAGTTGAGCAAACTTGGAGGTGTCGACACCTCCTAAATTCATCCAGGTAGCGATGGCTGCGGCAGCAGTAATTGCCGATTCGGACCTCAGTTCCTCAATAAATTGAAATACCCGCGAAACCGTTAAAGGAATTCGATGGACACCGAACGCGTTGTCGAGGGCTGCGCTGAGGCCTTGCAAGTGGGTTAGATCGGCATCCGTCACTCGCTGTGCGTAGTTTCTCGCATTCGCGATTTGGTTTTGAATGATATTCCAAGGTTGATTTACTGAACTAATGACAGGAGGTTGGGAGAGCCACTGCCATGCCGCAAATTCTGTCTCAATAAAAGCTCTGACCTCATCTATTGAGATAAATTTAACGGTTCCATTTTCGGGCCCAAAATCCAACTCGAGAAATATATCTGACGACTTAGCAATTACAGCCATGTTACCCCGCCTTACGGCTTCTTGAACCCCATTTTCGCAATCTATGCGTGGGGTAGGGAAGGATTGCAAGTTGAATTGTCGCAGTGGTCTTGTTGTTGCCTACTCTGTTCCTGGCTGTCTATACTCGGCTAAAAACTCGTTCGGCCTATATCTATTCATCGCTTCTTCAAACGCTGCCATATAGGCGAGTTTCATAGTAAGCGGCTTGGTAAATTGATAGGCTTGTACCATCCCGACTGCTCCGGAGGCGCGCATTTTTGCTGCCTCGGGGACATCAGCACTATGACTGATGTGTTCGACGTAGCTTTCCATGTCGAAGAACTCAGTTGCTACGGGAAACTTTGACCCATAGAAATCTGCGAGAATGGCCCGCACAAGTCTTTTTTTAAAGTAAAGATGGTAGAACACCCAAAATTTAACAAATCCCCAGAATCCGAGCACGATTGGCCCGAGCCAAAGGATGGCCAGCACGAACAGGAATGTCGGCATTGGTGGGTGTATGAAGTTTGCAGCTACTCCGGCGAGTGCCACGTCCAAGGCATACATGAAGAGGTAGGACATTAGATTCATTGCGATCCCCCGATCGTCAAAAGCTATTTAAAAGTTTATCTCCGCGCGCCCGGATGAACGAACGGCAAAAAGTCGCCGTCGTATTCCTCATGCGCGAAATAATCTAAGGCCCGCTGGCCTTCCTTGCTTTCGAAGTCAGGGGAGTTGCGATCGGCGCCAGCCAATAACACTCCTATCACAATGTACGCTTGCTGCACCTTGCCTTCGAGTTGTTCAATACGTTGTTCTGG
Source organism: Phyllobacterium chamaecytisi (assembly GCF_020164455.1). GTDB lineage: Bacteria > Pseudomonadota > Alphaproteobacteria > Rhizobiales > Rhizobiaceae > Phyllobacterium > Phyllobacterium chamaecytisi. The sequence continues at coordinate 264,055 of NZ_JAIQWW010000001.1, read as the reverse complement.
CGACATTGTAATTCTCCACGTAATCGCGGTGCGCCCCTATGGCGCCCGAGCGTGTTTGGTGGAGGTGTGTGGAGGCTGGTCATGCAGCGAGGATAGCGCGCGGCAGGCTAGTTGGGAAGGATACTTGCATACCTATTTTGGGCGCTTCCTAGAGTTGCCTCCCGGCCTCTGCCGCAAAGTTATCCTCGCCATTTTCAAGGCGATGTCACCATTAGGACTGCTGAAAGGCTTGCTTGCGATCTCGGAGGATGGCTCGCACCGCATCGCCTCCCAAATGGCCACCAGGTCGCTTTCACTAAAAAGGATGGTTCTGCCCATCACTGAACAGAAACCTCGCTCTCGGGCGAATGTTGCCAACGCCCGAGGCTTCAATCGCATCTTCTCGGCCGCCTCGTCGAGAGTATAGATCGTGGGTAGAATTTCTGACACTCGATTCTTCTGCTGGTTAGCTATCGCGGATGGGAACTTAGGGAAGTGTGAGGGAACCCGTTCGGAGTAGTATGTGGCGGGTCGTGGGGTCGGCGGCTGTGGAGATTGGGCCTTTCGAGGCAGCGATCGGGACTACTTGTCTGTAGCCCACCCCACTAAGCCCATGAACGTGATTACATGCTTCACCGGAGCATCAGACTCGTCGGCAATTACTTTCCATTGTTTCTCGACAAATTCCGGGTCAAGTGCACCTAGAGTGAACGCATTGGCAATAATCTCGCCCTTCACTTCGTCTTTGAAACCTGAAAATTTTTTGATCGGATATTGTCCAAAATATAGTTTTCGAGTCACGCGTAAGCTCACCGTCAAGTTGACAGGAAAAGTCGTATCGTAGCCGCTATCGGCTTTTACGATGCCGTCATATATTTCGATATCTTGATGTACTCCGATATCGATAGGAAATTTCCCCTCGTTCCATTTGTCCAATGCCGCATCTAAGGGGCTTTGAAGGGGCGCATCATTTTCATCGAATACATCCAAATCTTCGTAGAACTTTTCAGGAAGTCTCCATGGAAGTGTCGACGAAACCTTAATGCGAAACGACATAGAGGCACTTCGAAAATCGCACAACGCAGGAACAGTTACGCGCGCAGTCCACTTATGAGGGTCGGTGTCGATCGGGCTGTATAGGTCAATTTGCAAAGTCTGTGCCCGTTTCTTCGCGGCCTCTGAAAATCCTTTTGGACAAACCAATACACCTCGCTGCGCAGCCACGTCGTCCACCAAGCCTGCGAATTCCTCCACCCCCTTAACGTCGACTGGTTTGTTATAGTCCTTGCAATCAATGACTATCAAAATCTCGTACTGCCCGATCTTGTCGCGAACAAGCACATCGATTTGGCGTTTTCTACCGCTATGACGTCCGTTCAGCATGACGTTGTGCACCACATCAGAATTGGGTGCCAAATCAGCCTGTATTTTTGCAACTAACTGCTCAAGGGCTACAGAAGACGCTGTCATTTCTTTAACCTCACTCCAGCGCCCTCTCCATTCTCCGGCACGAAGATTACGCCAGCGGATTCGAGTGCAGATACTACCGCCCGCAAATTATTCGACGGCGATATAGGAGCGTTTCCCGCCGCCTCCATACGCCTCAAGGTTGGTGCAGAGATATGAGCCTGCACCGCTAGTTCCACCTGGCCAAGTCCTGTCAAAGCGCGAGCGGCAGCGATTTGGCGTCCGGTTATTTGATTAATTTCGCTCATTATGATAACTTCCGCTTGAAGACGTGTTTGTCTTGCGCGATACAAATCATATTGAGCTAAATTAATCAATTGGAGAGAAGGTCATGGCCAGTAAGATCGCACATTCGCAGGAACCCGACAGAGATACCAGTCACGCCTACCTGGAGTGGTTGACAATGGAAGCTCGTCTTTTGCAGGAAGAGTTGTTTCCTGCCGCCGACCACTCGCGCCAATTGGCGCCATGCAACACCTTTTCAAAGGGCTTTCATTTCCCGGTCGGTCGGAGTTGGCGCGAGGTTCCGCCGCCTTCCTCGCGTGCCGAGGCCGTTTTGCGGACAGTCGGCGTTGAGTTTCCAAACCACCAAGCGGCCTGATTCAGTCGGAGTAGGAGGAGAACCACCACGATGAGAAGAAGATAACCACCACAGAGCAAAGGCCGCTGAACCACCAGCGGCCTTTTTCTTGTTGAGCGCTCCTCGTCAGTGGACTGACTCCGCCCGCTAGGGCAGCGTTTGTATCGAGCTAGGGCGCAATTTCTCACCTGCGTAGGACCGGGGAATGTGATATGGTTTCTTGGTGTTTACATATCCTTGGGGGTGGGTACATGATCGGGGAAATGGCGGCCGTAGTAAAACAATGTATCAAATCGCCTAGTAGGCTTTCGATTTGGTCCGAAACACTGGGAAAATATGTTTGCACTGATGACCCAGAATTCTCAGTTGCGTTGACGGACCTGGCAAATGGCAAGAGCACAAATCACCCGCCGATTAACTCGACGTTTAAGTTGGTGTTTCTGACTGCTGCTGCAGGCACTGTTCTATTTACCGCCATTTGTGTGACAGTTCATCTTGTGCAGGGCGATCAAATGCCTGACACGATGGAGAAAATGCTTAGTTCAATGCTCGACATGGCGAAGATTGGGTTTGGTGCCATCGTCGGACTGTTGGGCGGCCAAGCTATGCGGGGCCTTGGGGAAAATCCAAAATAACAGCGACGGTAACCACTGTGGCATACTCGGTTATGCAAAAAGTTATGACAACGCCTCGAAAAGGCCAAATAACACAATGATTACAATGCGATGTGGCGGAGAGGAAGGGATTCGAACCCTCGAGACCGTTTAACGGGTCTACTCCCTTAGCAGGGGAGCGCCTTCGACCACTCGGCCACCTCTCCGAGGACGCTGACTAAAGATGAAACCCCATGTTTGCAAGGATTTTGTTCCACCTCACCCAAAAATCGCATTACCGGCATGGAGCCGAGATCAAAACCGCCAAGCGCTGTTCCAGACCAATATGCCGGCTTCCTTGGCGGCAGCGACGAAGGCCGTTCTCGCCTCTTCCACGCTTCCCGTCCCTTCTATCGCATCGAGGCAGGCACGCCGCGCTCTGGAAAGTTCTTTGCCGCGGTCGACTGGCCAATTCTGACGAAGGATTTCGGCGGCCTCAGCGACGGAACTCACGTTCCGCAGCTCACCTGTCTCATCAACTTCAATCGTGACAGCAAGAAAATCGAGGTTGGTCATGGTGGGTCAACGCACACAAATGGCACCTTGTTCCGCAAAGCAAAGTTCGACTAAGTGTTTCTAATCAATTCGAATTAGGTTATCCTTGCCCTCCTTTTGTCCGGCGGGGGACAAAGAGATTTCGGCGATTCCTTTTAGGTGGAACGTTCATATCATAACCCTGATTCGTTTTCTCCTAAGCGACGTGGGACTTTGCCATTCGGCTGTTATCGCAACACTCTTTGGAACCGCGTTTTTTGGATCGTCAATCAATTTCCCCCCTCGCCGCAGAAAAGTCCCCCTTTATATATTTCGCTACATCGGACCCCTTCCTGAAGCCAGGTCAGGCGCCAACCCGCAACGATATCACCATTTTCGGCGGGCCATTCGTCAAGGATGCGTTTGGCGGCGCCATCCACGTCCGATACGCCGGAAATCACAGTTTGCAGGATATCGTTCAATTTTGTGGGCGCTGGGCCGGCAAGGGTTGGCTATTGGCATCACTTGCCGATATTGTCCGGCACCATTTGCAGATACAGGGGCCAATCAGAGCATGAAGAAGATTTTTGTTACGATTGCGCTGGCAGCTTTCGCGTTTCGTCCAGCATCAGCCATGAATTCGACCGAGGAGGCAGGCTTGAAGAAGCTTGATCCACAAACCCGGCTGGAGCAGCGCTGCGATGTGGAAGCGATGGAGCGCATCCGCAAGGACGAGGGAAAGTTCAACCCGGATAAAGTGCTCGCATACGCTTTCGCCGACCCGACAATGGAAGACCACGCCATCAAGACGCGCGGCGCCGCCTTTCGCAGCCGCGGTGAGTGGTACCACCTGAAATACAAATGCCAAACCAGCGCCGACAACATGAACGTCGTCGGCTTCAAATATAAAATCGGCGAACTCGTGCCGAAAAAGGACTGGAGCCAGCACCTGCTCGTACCCTAGCGTCAGGGCCCTTTCTCCAAATCGACCCTCTCGACACTACGACGCTGGTTGAATAGCCTGCGCTCCAGTGATGGGGGAACAGATGCGATTTTCAGTTTTGGCTATTGTATTGGTGGCTGCGATCTTGCCGGCATGCACGACAACGGGCGGCGGCAAGAGCGGGGTAATCGCGGACGCGAAAAATCTCGTCATAGTTTCCTATCAGTGTCAGGACGCACTCGGGCGCGAGCCGCATTACTCGGCCATCGAAAGCAGCGAAACCATTCTGAAAGGGCTCGGAAAATCGGCCGATGAGGCGGACAGTACCGTACGCAGCTGGCTCAGGGCAGTGATCGCTTCGCCGAAACAACCAGCCGACTATGATGCGAAAACCTGCAAGGACAGATTGCTGACACTGGCAGAGAAGGTTCGCGTTGGTTATGAAACCCTGAAAGCCGGCAGGTAAAACCCAATACAAAAAAGACGGTTCCGAAGACCCGCCTTTTACCATTTCATTCGGGCTAAGTGCGTTGCCAATCGCTACTGATGGCTTCTTCCGCTGCCGCCCATGTAACCATTACCATAGCGATAGTACCTGCGGTTATGGCTCCAACGCCGATGATCGCGCCGCTCTGCCCAATGACGCCGATGGTAACGGTCACGACGCCAATCATGGCGATCACGACGCCAGTCACGGCGAGACTTATAATGATGGCGCCTCCAATCTGCCCTGTTGTCGCGCACCTGTTCAACATTTGATGATAGCTGAATGGTCGTGGGGGACACGGGCGCGGCTTGGGACGCGACCGCGGATGTCAACAACATTGCCAATCCGAGCATGGCTGCGGAGATGGCGTTCAGTATCCTGTGCATAGATTGTCTCCTGTGAAGTGATGCAACCATTAGGTGCACCCAGTACGATGAACTTGCAATGAACGACAAAGTTCCAAGCGTCCAGGATCTCGTCCTATGGTAAATACGCCGCGTCTGTGGACGCCGAGACCATCCTCTTCGCATCTGTAAATGCCGGTTGCAAATCTTGAGTGGCGAAGTGGGAACGGGCGCCCTATGTGATCGTTATAGGGGCGTCAACCCATTCGGAGAACCCACATGACGATACAAACTGTTCCGCAGGATGTTTACCAGCGCCATGAAAGAGAATGGCAGATGCTGCGGGAGGCAATTGCCAAGTCACAAAAGAAGACCGATGAACCTGCCTATGTAACTCCCAAAGGCAGGCACACAGATAACTCCGAAGATATCCATCAGAGCCCATTTTAAAACTCTACAGCGGCGGTCATCTGACGCTGTTTTCTGCGCTTCGGGTGCTCACGTACTTTGAGTACGCTCCGCTCCGGTTCTCGAAAACCACGTCATATGGCTCGCCGCAGCGACTTTCAAACGGACTCTCAGTGATCGTCTGATCGCAGCGCAGCAGCCGTTGCCGCCAGCCCGGCAAGGGCAAAGCGTTGAAAATGCTCGACGATCTGCTCCTGGACTTCAGGCTCGCCGGAGTTGAACCCCGGCAGCACCTGGGTAAATATCTGCCTGTTGCCGACGAGCAGCATGGCAAACGGAGCGATGATATTCAGTGTACAACGCGTGACGACAGGGTCGTCATGCGGCCTGTCCAAAATCTCCCCTATAATGCCGGTTACAACAAGCTTCTTCGGTAGAATTTCCTGCTTCACGAGGACCGGAAACACCGATGACGGCGAGAGAATCTCGCGGCTGAGGACACGTAGCGCCCACGACGACGACTCGGGTCCGGTGATCCTGCGAGCAATCATGCCGATGAGGCTTTTCAGTTTTTCGGTCGGCTCTCCAGGGCTCTCTGCAAGCGCTAGGAGCTTGTCATAGGTCAAAAGCCGGCGATGGGCTTCTACAAGCACGTCGGCATAGAGGCCTTCGATCCCGCCATAGTAGTAGTTGACCGCTGCCGAGTTGCTGCCTGCCCTCTCGGCAATCTCCTTGCCGGTGGCACGGTCGAACCCCTTCTCGGCAAAAACATCGCCAGCAGCTTCCAGAATCTGGGCTTTCGTTGTGGCGCCGTCTTCGCGGCGGCCGGGCAGTTTGCGCGGTGTTTTTCGGGCCATGCGATGATTCTATACGAAATTTGAAATTTTTGAAAGCTGAAATTCAAATTCAAATTTGACATATCGATATTTTTCGCGTTATGGTTGAGAGATGAACAAGCCGCTTCGCATCATCATCCTCCTTCTTGTTCTTGCCGCGATCGGCGGCGGAGCATGGTGGTATCTGCATCGGCCGGTGGCCAATGATGCTTTGACGCTTTATGGCAATGTCGACCTGCGGCAGGCAACGCTCGCCTTCAATGGCTCGGAACGCATTGCCGGTATTCTCGTCGAGGAAGGTGATATCGTCAAAAAGGGCCAGGTTCTGGCGCGACTCGATATCAGCCGGCTGTCGCCGCAGGTGCGGGAGGCCGATGCGACTGTCGCCGCGCAACGTGCCATGGTAATGAAACTCCGCAACGGCAGCCGCCCTGAGGAAATTGCGCAGGCGCGCGCCAATCTCGCATCGGCCAAGGCGGACGCGGCAAACGCCAACATCCAATATGAGCGGCGGGCTGCACTGACCGCGACAGCTACGATCAGCAAGCAGGATCTCGACACGGCAAAGGCCATAGCCGCAGTTGCGGACGCTAAAGTCGAAGTCGCGCAGAGTGCGCTCGATCTTGCCGTGGCCGGTCCGCGCGCCGAGGAACTGCTGCAGGCCGAAGCACAACTACGTGGCAATGAAGCCCAGCTTGCGCTGATACGGCAGGAGCTCGACGATGCGGAACTCGTGGCACCGTTCGACGCGGTGGTACGCTCGCGGCTTATGGAACCGGGCGAAATGGCAGCCCCGACGAAGCCCGTATTCTCGCTGGCGACCATCGGCACGAAATGGGTGCGGGCCTATGTCTCGGAGGTCAATCTCGGACATGTCCGTTCCGGCATGCGCGCCAAGGTGACATCCGACAGTTTCCCGGATCGCCCGCTTGACGGCTGGGTCGGTTTTATCTCGCCGGTAGCGGAATTCACGCCGAAGACCGTAGAGACGGAAGATCTGCGTTCGAGCCTTGTCTATGAGGTGCGGGTTTTCGTCGAGGACAAGGACGATATGTTCCGGCTCGGCATGCCCGCCACGGTAAAGCTCCTCGCAGACGAAGCACCAAAGCCCCTACCCCAGAATGCGGACAGCAAGGCAACACCATGAGCGGCGCCGCGCCAACCAACCCCGTCACGGCGCGGACCATCCACAAGAGCTTCCGCCGCGATACGGGCGAGACCGTCAAAGCGCTGGACGGAGTTTCCTTCGAAGCGCGGCAAGGAACGTTAACTGCCTTGGTAGGACCTGACGGTGCGGGCAAAACCACGTTGCTGCGCCTGATTACCGGGCTGATGGTCGCCGATAGTGGTGAGCTCTCCGTACTCGGCATCGATGTCGCTGCCGATCCGCAGACAATACAGAACCGCATTGGTTACATGCCGCAGAAATTCGGCCTCTACGAGGATTTGAGTGTCCAGCAGAACCTCGATCTTTACGCCGACCTGCACGGCATCACCACGGAACAGCGCAGGGAGACCTACCCGCGGCTGATGGAGATGACCGACCTCGGGCGTTTCACACAACGCCTTGCCGGCAAGCTATCCGGAGGCATGAAGCAGAAACTCGGCCTCGCCTGCACGCTGGTGCGCTCGCCGGAACTCCTCCTCTTGGACGAACCGACCGTGGGCGTCGATCCCCTGTCACGGCGCGAATTATGGGAGATCGTCACCAAGCTCGTGCACGAGGACAAACTGACCGTCGTCGTCAGCACGTCCTATCTGGACGAGGCAGAACTCTGCGACCACGCCGTCGTCATGCATCAGGGCAAGGTTCTGGCGCAGGGAAAACCCGACGAAATCACGGAGAAAGCCAGCGACTGTGTTTTTATAGCCACGCCGGGGAAAGGCACGAACGCCCGGTCGCTGCAGGCTCGGTTGTTCCGGCTGGATGGCGTTGTCGATGCGGTGCCAGAAGCTGGCAAAGTGCGCGTGGTGAAGCAACCGGACTTCAAGGACGACATCAAGGTTGACGGCAAGGCCATCAAACTTCAACCGGTCTCCGCGCGCTTCGAAGATGGGTTCATGGTGCTGTTCGGCGCTGTAGCAAGCAAGAGCCATTCCAGCGAGGTGGAACTGGAGCGGCCCAAAACGGCAGCAGGTGATGATATCTCGGTCGAAGTCCACGATCTGGTGCGCAAATTTGGCGATTTCACTGCCGTTGATCACGTCAGCTTTCAGGTGAAGCGGGGCGAGATTTATGGACTGCTCGGCCCGAATGGCGCCGGGAAAAGCACGACGTTTCGCATGTTGTGCGGGCTGATGCCGGCAACCAGCGGCACGCTGCGCGTTGCCGGTGCGGACCTACGCACCTCACGGGCCGAAGCGCGGCAGAAACTCGGCTACGTGGCACAGAAGTTTTCGCTTTATGGCGATCTGTCCGTGGATGAAAATCTCGATTTCTTCGCCAGCGCCTATGGTTTGCGCGGGCAGAAGAAACGCGACCGCGTTGCCTGGTCGAAAGAGCAGTTCGAGCTGGGTGATCTGGCAACGCTGCCGAGCGGACAATTGCCCGGCGGTTTCAAGCAGCGTCTTGCCATGGCGGCGGCGCTCTTGCACGAGCCAGACATTCTGTTTCTGGACGAGGCAACCAGCGGCGCCGATCCGCTGGCACGGCGCGAGTTTTGGGGGCGCATTACCGCGCTTTCCGAGCAAGGCGTGACGGTGATCGTCACCACACATTTCATGGAAGAGGCGGAATATTGCGACCGTATCATCATTCTCGATGCGGGGCGCAACCTTGCCGAGGGAACACCTGCCGAAATCCGTGCCCATGCCAAGCCGAAGAACGGCGAAGAACCGAACATGGAAGACGCCTTCATCGCCATTGTCGAGGAGTCCCGGCGAGACAAGAAGGAGGCCGCGTGATGGCCGCACCCTCCGCCCAACACGGCCGCATGCGCCGTATCCTCGCGCTGGTGCGCAAGGAGAGCTGGCAGGTGGTGCGCGACCCAAGCAGCGTTGCCGTCGGCATCGTTATGCCAATGGTACTGTTGATCCTGTTCGGTTACGGCTTGTCGTTCGACCTCAAAAACCTCCCCGTTGCGCTGGTCATGGAGGAATCATCAGCAGAGGCGAGCGCCGCGGTTTCGGGATTCGAACTGTCGGATTATTTCCAGACGTATCCGGTCAAGACTATGGCGGAGGCGGAGCGGCTGCTTGCGGACAAGACCGTCAGCGGTATCGTGCGCATACCACCGCAATTCGCCCGCGATGTGCAGAACGGCACGGCGGAAATTCAGGTCGTCGTCAATGGCAGTGATGCCAATACAGCCCGTATCGCGCTCGGCTATGCGCAAGGCGCGGTCGGCACGTGGCTGGCGCGCGAGGCAGCGCAAGGAATGGTCTTGAATTCCGGCGCATCGATCGACCTGCAGACGCGGCTTTGGTTCAACGAGGCCAATGACAGCACCTATTTCCTGGTGCCGGGGCTGATTGTTCTTGTCATGACACTGATCGGTGCGTTGCTGACGGCACTGGTGATGGCGCGGGAATGGGAACGCGGCACATTCGAAGCGCTGTTCGTCACCCCTGCCCGGCCCGGCGAAATTTTACTGGGCAAGACTGTCCCCTATTTCATCCTCGGCATGCTGGGACTGGCACTTTCAGTCATCGGCAGTCAGGTGCTCTTTGGCGTGCCCCTGCGCGGATCACTGTGGATATTGATCATCGTATCGATGCTCTATCTGCTGGTGGCGCTCGGTATCGGGCTTTTGATCTCCTCGCTCACCAAGAACCAGTTCATCGCCAGCCAGATCACGTTGATCGTCACCTTTCTGCCGGCGATGATGCTGTCGGGCTTCATGTTCGACATCAGAAGCATGCCTCTGGTGATCCAGGGCATCACCTATATCTTCCCGGCGCGCTATTTCGTCAGTGTGCTGCAGACATTGTTCCTTGCGGGCGACATCTGGGCCGTCATCCTGCCGAACGCGGCGGTGCTCGCCGTCATGGCAACCGTTCTGATGACCGCGTCCCTTTTCGCCACGCGCAAGAAACTCGGGTGAGACGGCCATGAAAGAATCCTTCTTCCGAATAATCGCGCTGATCCGCAAGGAATTGCTGGCGATGTTCAAGGACCCGAAAAGCCGTATCGTGCTGGTGCTGCCGCCTATCCTGCAATGCCTGATCTTTGGCTATGCCGCGAGTTACGATCTCAACAATGTGCCCTACGCGGTTCTCGATCACGATCACAGCGCGGCATCCATAGAGCTGGTTTCGAAACTGGACGGCTCGGGCATTTTCAACCGTGTTGCGACGTTGCAGCGGACATCCGACATCGATAAATTCATCAATGACGCCCGGGTTTTGCTGGTGGTGGTCATCGACCAGGATTTCGAGAGGCGGCTGATGGCCGGAATGCCGGCCAAATTGCAGATCATCGCCGATGGCCGCAATTCCAACACGGCCGGCACCGCGCAGAGCTATATCAATACCATCGCGACGGACTTCACCGCGCAATGGCGTGAGGAGAACGGCCAAGACAGGAATAACGGCATCAAGGTTACGACCCGCGCTTGGTACAATCCCAGCCTTGAGACGCGGTGGTACATGATCCCGTCATTGATCGGTACGATCACCATGATGATGACGCTGATGCTGACTGCCATGTCGGTCGCGCGCGAACGTGAGGCGGGGACTTTCGACCAGCTGCTGGTTACGCCATTCAGACCGTCCGAGATCATGGTTGGAAAGGCCCTGCCCTCGATGATGGTCGGTCTCTCGCAGGCAACGACCATATTGCTCGTCGCCCAGCTATGGTTCCAGATTCCCTTCGAGGGTTCTTATTTCATGCTTTACCTGGGCCTGGTGCTGTTCCTCGCCGCGGCAGTGGGCATTGGCCTTTTCATCTCTTCGCTCGCAGGCAACATGCAGCAGGCAATGATCTACTCGTTCGTGCTGCTGATGCCATTCATGCTGTTGTCGGGTCTAACGGCGCCGATCGGCAATATGCCGGAGATCTTGCAGTATCTGACGATGATCAATCCGCTGCGCTATGCGATCAGCATTACACACCAGGTCTATCTGGAGGGCGCAGGACTGAGGCAATTGCTGCCGGAAATGCTGGCGCTGGTGGCCATCGCCGCGGTTACCTTGCCATTTTCGGCCTGGCTTTTCCGGAACAGGTTGACCTGATGCATCAGGCTGAATTTGAAGGGTAGTTAGTTCGAGCCTGGAAAAGATTTCATGGCGATGTCGATCAGCCGGTAAAGCTCTTCCCGGCCAGCCCCGCTCGATGCCTGGACAGCAGTGCCTTGGGCGATGGTCAAGAGATAGCGGGCAAGATCGTCCGCATTGCAGTCGGCGGGCAGATCACCTTCACGCATGGCGCGTTCGAAACGCCGCGCCAGCGCCTTCTGCCCTATCTGGCGACGCTCGATGATGGTTTTTTGGATTGCTTCCGCGGCTTCACTGCAGCCCATCGCGGCATTGATACCAAGGCATCCACCGGGATTGCACTCTTCAGTCTGGGCATTGGCAAAACCATGCAATATATCCAGCGCAACAATCCGCGCGGTCGGCTGCTCCAGTGCCTTCCAGAAGAAGGCCATGTAGTTCTGCTCGTAGCGCTGCAGCGCCATGCGGAAGAGTTCTTCCTTGTTGCCGAAGGTTCCGTAAAGACTGGGCTTGGTGATACCCATGCCGTCGGTCAGGTCAGTGATGGACGTGCCTTCATAGCCTTTTCGCCAGAATAGCTCCAAAGCTGTCTGCAAGGCATCGTCCGCATCAAATTCCCTGGGCCGTCCCATGGACAACACTCCCTAAAAGAATTATACCGCTCGGTATAAAATTCCATTGACAGCTGTTACATCGCCGCCTTATATCAACCGTTCTATACCGATCGGTATAGAACGTCAATGCTCAATTCGATGATCGAATTCAGATTCGCCACCCTCCCAATGGCGGAAACTTTCAAAGCAGGATGACCACGATGTCAATCAGCACTTTAAGAAAAAGCCTCTATGCCAGCGCTCTGATTCTGACACTTGCCACAGTCGGCGGCTCGCACTTTCTGGACATGCAGCAGAGCCACGCGGAAGGCGAAAAAAGCCAGGCCGCGCCTGCGCCGGCCACGCCTGTTTCGGTTGCGGTCGTACAGCCGAAGCTCGTAACGCAGTGGAGCGAATTCTCTGGCCGGCTTGAGGCGGTCGATGCGGTTGAAGTACGCTCACGAGTCTCCGGCGCCATCCAGTCGGTTGCCTTCAAAGAAGGCGCGATCGTCAAGCAGGGCGACCTTCTGGTCAAGATCGACCCAGCGCCATACGAGGCAGAAGTTGCGCGCGCAAAGGCGCAGGTGGCCTCTGCCGAATCGAAGCTCGCTTATGCCAAGAGCGAACTTCAGCGCGGCAAGCAGCTCGTGACATCGCGCTTTGCATCCCAGAGCGATTACGATCAACGTCTGAACGTTCAGACCAGCGCCGAGGCGGACCTCGAAGCGGCCAAGGCCGTATTGCAGACCGCCATGCTCAACCTCGACTGGACCGATATTCGCGCACCGATCAGCGGCCGGGTCGGACGTATCGAGATCACCCCCGGCAATCTCATCGCCGAGGGACCGAGCGCGCCGTTACTGACGTCGCTGGTTTCGATCAGCCCGATTTATGCAAGTTTCGAGGCCGATGAGAACGTCGTCGCCAATGCGCTCGCCGATCTTCCCGAGGGCTTGAACAGCCGCGACTTCGTCAACCGTATCCCGGTTCAGATGGATGTGCACGGCCAGGACGGGATCACCGGCAAGTTACAGCTGATCAACAACAGCGTCGATGCGACGAGCGGTACCGTCAAGGTTCGCGCGGTGTTTGATAACGCCAATGGCAAGCTGATGCCCGGTCAGTTCGCCAAGGTCCGCATGGGTCAGGCCAACGAGCGTAACGAATTGCTGGTTGACGAAAAAGCTGTTGGAACCGACCAGAACAAGAAGTTCGTCATGGTCGTCAATTCGAAGAACGTCGTTGAGTATCGCGAAATCTCGCTTGGCGCCAAGGCCGATGGCCTGCGGATCGTCACGGCTGGATTGCAGGCGGATGACAAGATCGTCGTCAATGGCCTGCAGCGCATTCGCCCTGGCTCGCTCGTTGCACCGGAGATGGTAGCGATGGGCGGCAAGGCTCCAGACCAGCAGGCGCTGGCGGACCAGGCCAAGGTCAAACAATAACTATCCAGAGCCCCGCATTGGGCAGGTGGAATTGATATGAATATCTCCAATTTCTTTATCGACCGCCCGATCTTTGCGGGCGTTCTTTCTTTCATCATCTTCCTTGGCGGTTTGATTGCGCTGACGACGATGCCCGTCTCGGAATATCCGGATGTTGTGCCCCCATCCATCGTGGTGCGGGCTCAATATCCAGGGGCAAATCCGAAGGTCATTGCCGAAACAGTCGCAACGCCGATGGAAGAGCAGATCAACGGCGTTGAAGGCATGCTCTATATGGGCAGTCAGGCGACGGCAGACGGCCAGATGACGCTGACTGTGACCTTTGCGCTCGGGACAGATCCGGACAAGGCACAACAGCTGGTGCAAAACCGCGTTTCGCAGGCGGAACCGCGCTTGCCGGAAGAAGTGCGCAGCCTCGGGATCACCACGGTCAAGAGTTCGCCTGACCTGATGCTGGTGGTCAACCTCATCTCGCCCAATGATCGCTACGACATCACATACCTGCGCAACTACGCCCTGATCAACATCAAGGATCGCCTCGCCCGCATCAACGGCGTCGGCGATGTGCAATTGTTCGGATCCGGCGACTATTCGATGCGTATCTGGCTCGATCCGCAGAAGACCGCGGAACTCGGCCTCTCGGCAACCGATGTTCTCAACGAGATCCGTGCACAGAATGTGCAGGCTGCTGCCGGTACCATCGGTGCGTCGCCCAACTCGAACAGTGTCGACCTGCAGTTGACGGTGAACGCGCAAGGTCGGTTGCAATCCGAAGAAGAATTCGGCCAGATCATCGTCAAGACTGCCGCCAATGGCGCGATCACACATTTGAGCGACATTGCCCGCATCGAACTTGGCGCAGCCGACTATTCGCTACGCTCGCTGCTCGACAACAAGAGCGCCGTCGCTATCCCGATCTTCCAGGCACCGGGCTCCAATGCGATCCAGATCGCCGACGAAGTTCGTGCGGCGATGAACGAGATGAAGCTGACCATGCCGGAAGGCGTAGACTACGAGATCGTCTACGATACGACGCAGTTCGTCCGCGCCTCGATCGAGGCCGTCATTCATACACTGCTTGAGGCGGTGCTGCTGGTCGTTCTCGTTGTTATCCTGTTCCTGCAAACGTGGCGTGCATCGATCATTCCGCTGATCGCGGTGCCGATATCGATCGTCGGTACGTTTGCGGTGATGCATCTGTTCGGTTTCTCGATCAACGCGCTCAGCCTGTTCGGACTTGTTCTTGCCATCGGTATCGTCGTCGATGACGCCATCGTGGTCGTCGAGAACGTCGAGCGAAACATCGAGAACGGTCTGGCCCCGCGGCAAGCGACGGTACAGGCGATGCGCGAAGTCTCGGGACCGATTATCGCTATTGCGCTGGTTCTGGTCGCGGTGTTCGTGCCTCTCGCTTTCATCAGCGGCCTTACGGGTCAGTTCTACCGGCAGTTTGCGCTGACGATCGCCATCTCGACAGTCATTTCAGCATTCAACTCCCTTACACTGTCGCCTGCCCTCGCGGCATTGTTGCTCAAGGGACATGACCAGCCGAAGGATCGTTTGACGCGCTTCATGGATCTGACGCTGGGCTGGCTTTTCCGCGGGTTCAATGCCGTGTTCACCCGTGGAGCCAACGGCTACAGTAAAGGTGTGCGCGGCGTTATTTCGCGCAAGACGATCATGATGGGGATTTATATCATCTTGATCGGCGCGACGGCATTCATGTTCAAGAGTGTGCCGGGCGGTTTCGTTCCGCCGCAGGACAAGCAGTATCTGGTCGGTTTCACACAGCTGCCGGATGGTGCGACGCTTGACCGGACGGAAGCGGTCGTCCGCCGCATTGGGGACATGGCGTTGAAGATACCCGGTGTGCAAAGCACGATTGCCTTCCCTGGCCTGTCCATCGCCGGATTCACCAATAGTTCGAACGCCGGCGTTGTCTTCGTTTCGCTGAAACCTTTCGAAGAGCGCAAGACGCCCGACCTGAGTGCCGGTGCTATCGCCATGGCGCTCAATCAGCAGATAGCCGGCATCCAGGAATCGTTCAGCGCCGTCTTCCCGCCGCCTCCCGTCCAGGGTCTCGGCTCGATCGGCGGGTTCAAGCTGCAGATCGAGGATCGCAATGGTCTTGGTTATCAGGCTCTCGACGACGCAACCAAGGCGTTCCTCGCCAAGGCGGCCACCGCGCCGGAGCTGACAGGCCTGTTCACCAGCTATCAGATCAATGTTCCACAGCTCTACGCCGATGTTGATCGCGCCAAGGCACGCCAACTCAACGTATCGTTGCCGGAAATCTTCAACACGTTGCAGATTTATCTTGGCTCGGTCTATGTCAATGACTTCAACAAGTTCGGCCGTACTTATTCCGTCCGCATGCAGGCGGAGTCGAATTTCCGGGCCAAGTCTGAAGATATTGGCGATCTGAAGGTACGATCGGGTTCGGGCGAGATGATCCCGCTATCGGCTCTGGTCAACGTCTCATCCAGTGCGGGACCGGATCGTGCCATGCGCTATAACGGCTTCCTTGCTGCCGACGTGAACGGCAATGCGGCTCCAGGCTACTCATCGGGTCAGGCGCGGGCTGCGGTGGAAAAGATTGCCGCCGACACCCTGCCGCCCGGGATCGGCTTCGAATGGACAGAACTGACCTATCAGGAGATCATTGCGGGCAACTCGGCCTACCTGATCTTCCCGCTGTCGATCCTCCTGGTGTTCCTCGTCCTCTCGGCGCAATATGAAAGCCTGTCACTGCCGCTATCGATCATCATGATCGTGCCTCTCGGACTGCTTGCCGCCCTCACCGGTGTCTGGCTGACGGCGGGGGACAACAATGTCTTCACGCAGATCGGGCTGATCGTGCTTGTCGGACTGTCTGCCAAGAACGCCATCCTGATCGTCGAGTTTGCGCGGGAACTGGAGTTTGCCGGGTCGACACCATTCAAGGCTGTGATCGAGGCCAGCCGCCTGCGGCTCAGACCGATCCTGATGACATCACTCGCCTTCATCATGGGCGTGGTACCTCTCGTCACATCGACAGGAGCCGGTGCGGAAATGCGTAGTGCAATGGGTGTAGCGGTGTTTGCCGGGATGATCGGCGTGACGTTGTTCGGCCTGTTCATGACGCCAGTGTTCTACGTGCTGATACGTGCGATGACAGGAAACCGGCAGCTGAAAAGTCACCATGCCAGCACCTTCGATGGCGATTCCAGCCACAATTCGGGCACGATTGCCCCCGCTGCAACGCCAGCCGAATAACAATAATCTCCGGCGGCGCAGATCTTGCAAAAGTTCTGCATCGCCGGAGCTAAACCACTGAAACTGAAGATTTTCTCTACGTTATAGCAGCAGCATTTCATCACCGGAAGAAGGCTATCACGGCACAGTTGAACGAGGATGAGAACTTTTTGGGTGACAAAAGGTTTCAAACTGTTACAGTTGCGTGACCAAGCCGAAATTCGGCACTGACGATCATGATCCTTCGGCACTTTCAAAGGATCGTCCAATCGGGAGCAGTCCTTATGAGCTTTGCCGCAGCAAACGATAACCGGAAGATCAGCGACGGGTTTATACCCTTCGTCACTTTTGTCATATGCACCCAGGTAGCAGCCACCATTCTGCTCGCTTTGCCAAATTGGTATTGAGGCCTCAACCCACCCCTGCAGGTTTTTCAATCCTGCCGATTTTGGCAGGAGCAATAATTATTCTCATGATTGCCGGTGTTTTTTTCGCGACTTGAGGCTAGCTTTGTAAGCCTCCCTCCCAACCCCATCATCCAACCAAAGTCTGGCTATTAAAGCTGCCAAGCAATTGGGATAGTGCGGTCAGGACCTTATTGATATGATGCAACTGCAAGCGCCAATATTTGAAACCTGTTCAGTAACATTTCTCGTGTTGATCGGGAATTAGCGGTCTGGCAGAGGAATCCATGAGACCATTGGCAGGATTAACTGTTTTGCTCACGCTCTTCATCACCGGCTGCGTCTCCATGACGCCGGAAGAGCGGCGCGCGCTCGATAATCAGACCTGTTCATCCTATGGTTTCCGGCGTGGGACCGATGCATTCGCAAATTGCCTGCTCAATCTCGATCTCGACAGGCGCGCCGCGAGCCGGGCGCAATTCGAACAGATGCAATTCAACACGCCGCTGATCATCTATGACAATCGCTATCGCTATTATCGGCACCGCCGATGGTAAACACTCGCCCGCTACGAGTGCGGGCAAGTGTCATTCGAACATTATGTTTACCGGACCCAGACGACGCGCCGCGTTTCACGTTCGATGAGTGCGGGACGATCCTGCACGTATACGTATGAGTAGCGCGGCTGATCAGGTACGGCGACCAGCGGCACATCGTCAGGAATTACCGTGCCCATGGTTACGTCACCATCGATGACCACCGGATCAGTCGGATTGGTCTCTATGTAGGAGACAACGTCGTTCGGGATAACTCCGTCATCGGGCGCAGCCCCAGCATTGTCCGACAGATAGACGACCTCGCGGTTCTCCATGGAGACGATCACGGGGCGGCCATCGACATAGATGTAGCCATAGCCCGGGCTCTCCGGAATTGGCCGCACCACGATTGTTTCGGGTACGACGTAACCCTGAGATAAGTCACCCTCTATAACAACTGGATCGGCCGGATGCGCGATGACATAATCCCGGGCAGACTGCGGTACTTCAACGACAACGCTATCCTGAGCGATCGCCAGACCGGAGGTGGCGAAAAACGCCGCTGCAGTCACTATAAAAACCTTTTTCATTATCCTGCCTCTCAATTGAACCTGTTTTGTCCCAGTGGGAGGGAAACCCCGCGACAAAGGTTTGGTTCCGCTGAAAAACGATATGTGATCGCGACTTCGAACTGTGAGTTCGACGTAAAAGAGCGAAATTTTGCTTTTCGCCGGCACAAAAACTGATATCGCTGTGGACATGGAACCGCACCTGATCCCCCTCATCGACTCCCTGCCCTCGACAGTGCCGTTCGTCGGACCGGAAGCGCTGGAGCGCAAGCGCAACCGGGCTTTCAAAGCGCGGCTTGGCGCCAATGAAAGCGGCTTCGGCCCAGCGCCTTCAGTCATTGCCGCCATACAAGACCATGCCGCGGAGGCGTGGAAATACGCCGATCCAGAAAATTTTGATTTGAAGCATGCGCTTGCCACGCATCTCGGCGTTGCTCCGGCCAATATCGTCGTTGGCGAAGGCGTCGATACGTTGCTCGGACTCGCCGTGCGCCAGTATGTGCATGAGGGCACGTCGGTCGTCACTTCGCTCGGTGCCTATCCGACATTCAATTTTCATGTGGCCGGCTTTGGCGGACGGCTGGTGACAGTGCCATACAGGGAGGATCGCGAGGACCTCGAGGCATTGCTTGCCGCGGTAAAGCGCGAACAGGCACCGCTCGTCTATCTCTCCAACCCTGACAATCCAATGGGGACGTGGTGGGAGGCGGCGGAGATCGAACGCTTTATCGATGCGCTGCCGAAAGACACGATGCTGATCCTCGACGAAGCTTATGGCGAAACGGCACCAGCGGGCGCTCTGCCCCGGATCAATGTTTCGCGGCCGAATGTCCTGCGCATGCGCACTTTTTCCAAGGCATATGGGCTCGCCGGAATGCGCTGCGGCTACGCCGTCGGCGTCGAAAAGCAGATCCTCGCCTTCGACAAAATCCGCAACCATTTCGGCATGAACAAGCTGACACAGATAGCCGCCCTCGCAGCGTTAAAGGATCAAGATTATCTCAAGGCGGTGATTGCACGGATTATCGCTGGACGTGAGCGGATCGTGCAGATTGCTGCGAAGAACGACCTTGCGGCGATTCCCTCTGCTACGAATTTCGTCACTATCGATTGCGGGCGCGATGGGTCATATGCCCTCGCGGTTCTCAACGCCCTGATCGACCGCGACGTCTTCGTGCGCAAACCAATGGCGCCAGGTCTCGACCGCTGCATCCGTGTCAGCGTCGGCCTTGACGAAGAACTCGATTGTTTCGAACAACAGCTTCCGCAGGCCTTGGCCGCCGTAAAGTAGCCGCTGAGCCCGGATAAAAACCTGGAAACGGAGAATAACTTGGATATCAATCGGGTTTTTGCCGGTTTCGGCGGACTGTTCGGGGCTGCAGGTATCGCGGCCTATGCAGCGGCGGCCCACAGCGCGGAAGGTCATATGGCCACGATTGCGCCGATCCTGTTCATCCACGCGCCCGCATTCTTAGCGCTATCTTTATTGGCAAAAGTCAGTCGGCCAGCCTATTTCGGCGCGTGGGTATTGGTATTCGGACTGTTGTTCTTCATCGGCGATCTGGTATCTCGGGACGCAATTGGCGACAGGCTCTTTCCCTTCGCCGCCCCGCTTGGCGGATCATTGCTCATTCTGGGATGGGTTATCGTCGCTGGGACAGCGTTTGGCCGACTGGACTTCGAGCGTTCGGAATGATTAGCGCTACCAGCCGAAAACAGCGTCGATGACCCTGGGCCATTTGTTGATAATGGCAATGACACCGACAGCGACAGCGAGAAGACTGGCAAGCTTTGCAGTTGTCGGCAGGCTATCTACCCGACCCTTGAGTTCCCCAAAAGCTGCCGCCGATGGGAGAGTATGTACATGACCAGTAAGCTGTCCGAGCGACTGACTTAGCGCGGCGAAAGATTCAACCGTAGGAAGCGTTTCAACCTTGCCTTTCATATAGGCGACCCCCTCCTTCAAGCCTGCAACATCTCCCTTCAGGCCTGAAACGTCGCCCTTCAGGCCTGATACCTCACCCTTCAGGATTGAAACATCCTCCTTCAAACCTGCGATGCTATTGATGATGACATCCAGTTTGCCGTCCAACTTCTCAAAAGATTTTTCCAGAAATGCGACGCGATGTTCCATATCGTCAAATGTGCCACCGCCATCAGTGGATTTCAAGCTCTGCAGCCTTGCAGGTTTATGAGCCATGGCCGCCGCTCCTTTAACCTTCCCCCTTCAGCTTGGCATTGCACAACTTGTAGTAGCCGCCGCCTTTTTCGATCCAGCGCGTGCCGCCAAGCGTACCGCCTTTCTTGTTAGCGTGATATTGCTCAAGGCATGTGTGCATGCGGGCTTTGGCAGGCTTTTCTGCAGCAAATTTTTCGGCTATCGACGATGGAAACGTCGTCTTTCCGGATGGGGATCTGGCTACGACTTCGGCTTTTTTTGGCGTTGTTTCTGGCTTATCTTCAGTCGTGTTTGCTTTGGCCTCCGTTGGTGCGGAGTTGGTTGACTTGTCAGCCGCCTCAGTGGGCGCGGTGCATTGTGCTTTACGGAATTCGCCCCACGAAACGCCTTCTGCTTCGCCAGCACTCTGCGCCATCTTGTACTTGACGCTGCACTCTTTCATGCTCAAGGCGTTTGCAGAAGGGATCAGTGCCAACGGCAAGAAAATTGCTGTAATCAGGGTAGCGAATAGGCGAGAAATGCGTCGTTCAAACATGAAATCCACTCTGAAAATTGATTGATGAAAATCGACTCCAATTGGCTGAGCCTACATGCATCCCTTCCGCTCCTCTATCCATACCTTCGTCTAGCAACATGCCTCTTGAATTAATTGAACGTTCGTTTTATTAATTCGCCATGGCACGCACAACCGGATCAGATGGCGGGAGGACACGCAGCGCAATTGATATTGCTGCGAAGCATTTGATTGCCCGCGTCGGCTATGAAGCGATGTCGATGCGCCGGCTGGCGGACGAGGTGGGCGTGCAACCTGCGGCCTTCTATCGCTACTACCCCAACAAGCAGGAACTGCTATTTTCGGTGATGCGGGGACACATGGATCGTGTGCTTGCCGCTTGGGAAGCCGAGGGCCGCAGCGCTCATACGGCGCTAGAGAAGTTCTGCGCCTTCATTCGTTTCCATATCCGTTTTCATGTGGAGCGGCGGGACGATGTGCACATTGGAAATATGGAGTTGCGCAGCCTCAGCCCGGAAAACCGGGCCATTATTGTTGAATTGCGTGCGCGGTACGAGAACAGCCTTCGGGACATACTCGACGACGGCATGGATACACGCGAATTTGCCATCGATGACATTGCGCTGACAACCCGCGCCATTATCGCGATGATTACCGGTGTCATGGTCTGGTTCCGGACGGACGACAGGCTTAGTGTCGACGAGATTGCAGAAAAGTATGTCGAAATGGGACTGCGCCTTGTTGGCGCCAAGAAGATTGCGACAACTAAAACGGGAGGACGAAATGTACCAGTCGGGCCTAAGATTCGGAGTCTCTGAGGAAATCGAGGCACTGCGGGAAACGGTACATCGGTTTGCGCAGGCGGAAATAGCACCGCTGGCGGCCGAGACCGATAGATCCAATCAATTCCCCATGCACGTCTGGCCGAAAATGGGCGAACTCGGCCTGCTCGGAATGACTGCCGACCCGGAGTTTGGCGGGTCCGGCCTTGGCTACCTCGCACACACGATTGCGGTGGAAGAAATCTCCCGCGCCTCGGCGTCAGTCGGTCTCTCTTATGGTGCGCATTCCAATCTTTGCGTTAACCAGATCAATCGCTGGGGCACCCCAGAGCAGAAGGCAAAGTATCTGCCGAAACTCTGCTCGGGTGAACATGTCGGCGCGCTCGCCATGTCAGAACCGGGCGCGGGCTCCGACGTCGTTTCGATGAAACTGCGCGCCGACAAGAAGAATGACCGTTATGTTCTGAACGGTAACAAGATGTGGATCACCAATGGTCCGGACGCCAGCACGTTAGTGGTCTACGCGAAGTCCGATCCCGCCGCGGGCTCCCGCGGAATTACAGCATTTCTGATCGAGAAGGAATTCAAGGGTTTCACCACCGCGCAAAAACTGGACAAGCTTGGTATGCGCGGTTCCAATACGTGCGAGCTCGTATTCGAGGACTGTGAAGTGCCATTCGAAAACGTACTTGGCGAAGAGGGCCAGGGTGTCAAAATCCTGATGTCAGGATTGGACTATGAGCGCGTCGTGCTTGCCGGTGGACCTTTGGGAGTGATGGACGCCTGTCTGGATGTGGTTGTCCCCTACGTGCATGAGCGCAAGCAATTTGGCCAACCTATCGGAGAATTCCAGCTGATGCAGGGCAAGCTGGCAGACATGTACACAACGACGAATGCTTGCCGGGCCTATGTTTACGCCGTTGCAGCAGCCTGTGACCGCGGCGAAACCACGCGCAAGGATGCAGCAGGGTGCGTTCTGTACGCTGCAGAGAAAGCAACATGGTGCGCGCTTGAGGCGATACAGGCGCTCGGCGGCAATGGCTATATCAACGACTATCCGACGGGACGGCTGTTGCGCGATGCCAAGCTCTACGAAATCGGTGCTGGCACCAGCGAGATACGGCGCATGCTTATCGGCAGGGAAATGTTTGCAGAGAGCGCTTGAACCACCACCACTGCTACTATTGACCGCCGATAACAGGAGACCGCATGACCGTCCTCACCTCCCAGATCAGCACCACGTCCGAAAACTTTACCGCCAATACAAAGCGAATGCAGGCACTGGTCGGTGATATCCAGGCCAAGGCGGAATTGGTGATCAAGGGTGGTACCGAAGAGGCGCGCGAGCGCCACACGTCGCGCGGCAAGCTCCTCCCGCGTGATCGCTTGGCACAGCTTCTCGACGCCGGTTCGCCCTTTCTGGAAATCGGCCAGTTTGCCGCCTGGGATATGTATGACGACACAATTTCATCCGCCGGTCTGATTGCAGGGATCGGCCGGGTATCCGGCAAGGAAGTGATGATCGTCGTCAATGATGCTACGGTGAAGGGCGGTACCTATTATCCATTGACGGTGAAAAAGCATCTCCGGGCACAGGAGATCGCGCTGCAGAACAATCTGCCCTGCCTCTATCTTGTGGATAGCGGCGGAGCCAATCTGCCCAATCAGGACGAGGTCTTTCCGGATCGCGAACATTTTGGCCGTATCTTCTACAACCAGGCCAATATGTCGGCGGCAGGCATCCCGCAGATTGCGGTCGTCATGGGATCATGCACGGCGGGTGGCGCCTATGTGCCCGCCATGTCGGAAGAAACCATCATGGTCAAAGGCCAGGCAACGATTTTTCTCGCAGGGCCTCCCTTGGTCAAAGCAGCGACAGGCGAAGAGGTTTCGGCAGAAGACCTTGGCGGCGCGGAAGTGCATACACGCGAATCGGGCGTTGCCGACCACTACGCCGTGGATGATGCGCACGCACTTGCCATCGCCCGACGTATCGTTGGAAACCTGAATCGAAAGAAGGAGATAGGCCTAGATCTTCGCAAGGTGATTCCGCCTCTTTATGATCCACTTGAACTTTACGGCATCATACCGAGCGATCTGCGCCAGCCATACGATGCGCGCGAATTGATCGCCCGCATTGTCGACGGCTCGGAATTCGACGAGTTCAAGCAGAACTACGGCACGACGCTGATAACCGGTTTTGCGCATCTCTACGGCATGCCGGTCGGTATTATCGCCAATAATGGCGTGCTGTTTTCCGAGAGCGCGCTGAAGGGCACGCATTTCATCGAGCTGTGCACGCAGCGCGGCATCCCGCTGGTCTTCCTGCAGAACATCACCGGGTTCATGGTCGGACGTTCCTACGAGGCTGGCGGGATCGCCAAGGATGGCGCAAAACTTGTCACGGCAGTCGCCACGGCGCGTGTGCCCAAGTTAACGATGATTGTTGGCGGTTCGTTTGGCGCTGGCAACTACGGCATGTGCGGCAGAGCCTTTTCACCTCGCTTCCTCTGGATGTGGCCGAATGCGCGCATTTCGGTCATGGGCGGCGAACAGGCGGCCACGGTTCTGGCGCTGGTCAAGCGTGAGGGTATTGAGCGCAAGGGTGGAGAGTGGTCAGCCAGCGACGAAGCAGCATTCCGGGCACCCATCCTTGAGAAATATGAGCGCGAAGGTCACCCGCTCTACTCCTCGGCGCGGCTTTGGGATGACGGCATCATTGACCCGGCGAAGAGCCGCGAAGTGCTGGCGCTTTCCCTTTCCGCCGCAC
The DNA here is from genome assembly GCF_020164455.1 of Phyllobacterium chamaecytisi. Lineage (GTDB taxonomy): Bacteria > Pseudomonadota > Alphaproteobacteria > Rhizobiales > Rhizobiaceae > Phyllobacterium > Phyllobacterium chamaecytisi. Next base: position 239,704 of record NZ_JAIQWW010000001.1, on the reverse strand, counting down.
TCAATGCGCCTGTCGAGGAAACGCGCTTCGGCATGTTCAGGATGTGATGGGAACGAAGACAATGACAAAAATGTTCTCCAGAATCCTTATTGCCAATCGTGGTGAAATCGCCTGCCGCGTTATCCGTACGGCGCAGAGAATGGGCATCGGCACGGTCGCTGTCTATTCCGATGCAGATGCGCACGCGCTGCACGTGGCGATGGCCGATGAGGCGGTCTATATCGGCCCCTCGCCCGTCACCGACAGTTATCTACGTGCCGACCACATCATAGACGCTGCCCTGAAAAGCGGAGCTGAGGCCATTCATCCCGGTTACGGCTTCCTTTCCGAGAATCCGGGTTTTGTCGATGCGGTGGTGAAAGCCGGTCTGGTCTTTATCGGACCATCTGCGGATTCCATCCGGGCCATGGGGCTCAAGGATGCCGCAAAGCGGTTGATGGAAAAGGCCGGAGTGCCTGTCGTTCCGGGCTACCATGGCGAGGCGCAGGAACTGGTGGTGCTCGCCTCCAAAGCGCGCGAGATCGGTTACCCCGTGCTGATCAAGGCGCGCGCGGGCGGCGGTGGCAAAGGCATGCGCAAAGTCGATGACCCCAATGATTTCGCCGAGGCGCTGGGGAGTGCGCGGCGCGAGGCCAAGAGCGCCTTTGGTGATGATCGCGTGCTCGTTGAAAAATACGTCGCCAAACCGCGCCATATAGAGGTGCAGGTGTTTGGCGACAATCACGGCAATGTGGTGCATCTCTACGAGCGCGACTGCTCGCTGCAACGCCGCCATCAAAAGGTCATCGAGGAAGCCCCTGCCCCTGGCATCACCGCAGAGGTGCGCTCTGCAATGACCAGTGCGGCCGTCAAGGCAGCGCAAGCGATCAACTATTCCGGTGCGGGCACGATTGAATTTATCGTCGATGCCACGGAAGGACTGAAGCCCGACCGTTTCTGGTTCATGGAAATGAATACACGATTGCAGGTGGAACACCCGGTAACCGAAATGATCACCGGGCTCGACCTGGTAGAGTGGCAATTGCGCGTGGCGGCTGGCGAAAAGTTGCCGTTATCCCAAAAGCAAATCCCTCTCAATGGCCATGCTATCGAGGCGCGTCTCTATGCCGAAGACCCGGCGAAAAGTTTCCTGCCAGCCATCGGCACGCTGCACCATCTGTCGTTTCCCAATGCGCTGCAGGACGGCGAGGTTCGCGTCGAAACCGGCGTTCGGGCGGGCGATACGATCTCGCCCTACTATGATCCAATGATCGCCAAGCTTGTGGTGCATGGCGTCGATCGCCCATCCGCGCTTGCCGCAATGGAGAGCGCACTGAGCCAAACGGAAATTGCCGGTACGACCACGAACGCGCCATTCCTGTCGGCGTTGATCCGCCATCAGGGATTTGCCGCCGGTGACGTCGATACAGGGCTGATCGACCGCGATCTTGCAGGATTGATCGTTCCCGTCGCGACGCCGGCAGGTGCGAAGGAACTGGCCATCCTTTCTGCCAGCGGTCTCCTGAAACGACCTGTCCACGGTGATCCGTGGACTGCGTTGCGAGGTTACAGCCATCATGACAGGCCGGCTTATCCGGTCATGCTCGAAGAGGCTGGGCAGATCGTACGATATGGTGTGTCAGTGCTTGGAGACGAGCGGTACGCGATTTCCGGTTCAGATGCTGTAGTCGAACTGCGTGTGCGACATGAACCGCAAGGCTGGCACCTCACAGGCAAGGGCGTCACTTTGCGGGCTAAGACCATCGCAATACCGCATGGTGTAGCTGTCGTCGCCAATGGAATGGCAACGACGTTCAGCATCGCCGATCCTTTTCTGCTCGCCGAACAGGCAGGCAATGCCGGAGACCGGCTTACGGCTCCGATGCCGGGCCTGGTGAAAGCCGTGCGCGTAGCGGCCGGTGACCTGGTCAAAAAAGGTCAGATATTGCTCGTGCTCGAAGCCATGAAAATGGAGCACTCAATTACTGCGCCGCATGATGGCAAAGTTGCCGAGATCGTGTCCGAGAATTCGCAAGTCAAAGAAAATTCCGCCTTGGTGCGGTTTGAGGAAGCACCTGCCGATACAACCAAGAATTGAGGCAGAAATGCTGGGTAACGCGTGCTAGAACTAGCGCGCGGCACTCGGCTGATCGAGTGTCTGTCGAAGCGTTTCCCTACGTCAAGGAGATCGACCCGTGGCTAAAAAATCCCTGCAGACCATCAAACGTGCTCCAACCGCTACACCCAGCGATCTAGGCGGCAATGCAGTGCGCGATATCGCCGGAGCGGTGAATGCTCTGCTCGCAGACACCTTTGCAATCTATATGAAGACCAAGAATTTTCACTGGCACATGAGCGGCCCGCACTTTCGCGATTTCCATCTCATGCTGGACGAACAGGCGGAGCAGATTTTCGCGATGACAGACGTTCTCGCGGAACGGGTCCGGAAAATCGGCGGCACGACGTTGAAGTCCATCGGGCAGATCAGCGCCCAACAACGGATCCCCGACAACGATGCCAATTTCGTCACACCGGAAGATATGCTGGCGGAGCTGCGCGACGATAATAAGAGCTTCATTGGCTATCTGCGTCAGGTTCACGAGCTGTGCAGCGAACATGGCGACAGCGCCACGACAAGTATCATCGAGAACTTCATAGATGAGACCGAGCGCAGGCACTGGTTCCTGTTCGAAGCAACACGTGTCGGGCCGGCCAGCGTCTAAGCGTAAGCAGTGAGCGAAACAAACTCCAGCTTTCCAAGCTGGAGTTTCCAATGCTCAATCATTGGCCTTGACCGGCCGGGCCTTCTGGTCCCGGGCGTCGGCGATAAGTGCTTCAACTGCTGAAATATTGAGAGATAAGGTGGCAACTTTATTCAATGTATTGTTATCCGGAAATGCTTTTGACTTGGCAGACAACAATATCAGCTGTTTTTGAGCATCCGTTAATCGCGATAACAATCCTTCAAGATCGTCAAGCATCACTTCCCCGTCTTTGTCAAGAATCATACGCACTCACAGCAACACTCCATACGTGACCAGACAGCCAATTGTATACCCAAGGTTGCAAACACTACGATAACCCGTTGTGATTGAGTTCACAATATGGGATTTTGTGCAGAACGGGTGCACGGTTTTAGTGGGAGGTCATCCATTCGCGTGCAGCACGCAGGGCGGCAGCGATATCGGGCTTCGACATTGACTGAGCTAGTTCTGCCCGCAGTTCAGCCGCCCGGTCGCACCCCTTGATGGCGGCGATATTGAACCATTTATGGGCTGCCACAAGATCGACAGCGCAATCCCGGCCTGTTGCGTACATAATACCCATCTCAAAGAGAATATCTGTCTGCGCCGAGCCCCCGGCGTGTCCACTATCGGTATGCTGAAGATCAAAGCGTGCCATTTTACCAAATCCCTTGTTGAACCCGAACCGTTACTTGACGAAAGCCCTGTTAGACTTCTGAGAACCGCTTGTTTTGTTGTTGGGCGTGTTCTTTCGATGCTTTCGAGAATGCAGCATAGGCTTGAAATTGCTGTTAAAGGGCATGATTAACCGGGCACAAACAAAACAAAAACAACTCGTAAATTTCGGAATTTATTAAATATAACGCACCAGCAATTGCGGGCATTTGTCGAAAATTCCCGTAAAATGCAGGTGTGGGATTTCAAGCATTTGATAACCAAAGAACAGGTTTGCCAGGCGAGGAGTGATTACAATTTCCCGCCATTGCATGGCTGCAAGGATCGAAATTCTGTCGCAAGCGATCTTGAATTACGTTTACGTATGCGTAATATCGCCGGAATGCATGGATGATGTGCAGCCACGCATTTCGGGAGGAAAGTATGAAGCGCAAAATATTGCTGGCCTGGGCCGGTTTCGCCCTCATGGCAGGCCCTGCCCTTGCGGAAGAGCCTATCGTTGGCTCTTGGAAGCGGCCAAACGGAACGATCATTCAGTATTCTTCGTGCGGCGGGGATTCCTATTGCGGAACAGTTTTGACGGGGGAATACAAAGGCAAATCGATTGGTTCAATGTCGGGCAAGGACGGATCCTATAAGGGCACGGTCAACAAGCTCGACGAAGGCAAGACCTATAATGGCAAGGCGACGGCCAGCGGGAGCAAGCTCTCTCTCTCCGGATGCGTGATGGGTGGGCTGATCTGCAAGAGTGAAAGCCTGACCCGGCAGTAGACGAGTTCAATCGCCAGGATCAGATGCCGCTTGGCAATACGACGGAAAATGTTATCTTGTCGTTGGAGCAGGAGGCAGGTTTTTACCTACCTCCCTTTTCCTAGTTTATCGAAAAGTGGACCCGGACGATGACTTGCCAGCCTGTCCGGGTCCTTTTCAATTCTAGGGTGACCCTAAACGGCATATACCGCATAGCGCACCTCCAAATCTCACAGGCAGGGCCTTTGCCATGGTTGAGGTGGCCTATCCTCCTCAATGCACCGGCTGGCTCGGTGCGTTCTGCTTCGCCTGCAAGATGCGCAACACATGGCTTGCTTTTTGCCTAAAGCAGCAACGAACGCAGGGGTGAATAAATGGCCCTGCGTCCTTGCCAGGTTGTCCTTAAGTCTCTGCCATCAGATATTTTCGGCTATCAGCTGTGCAACCTTCTTGTGAATATCGTTGCGGCTGTCAGCGGTCCCTTTCGGGTCATATAGATACACGGCCAGAAGAATGGGCTTGCGGTTTGGAGGCCAGATGACGGCGATATCGTTGGCCATGCCGCTGTCGCTGGTTCCCGTCTTGTCACCGACACTCCAGTCCTTCGGCAGGCCGGCGCGCAAGCGTTTGTCTCCCGTCTTGCTGGCCAGCATCCACGCGGTGAGCTGATCGCGTGACGATTTGGATAATGCATCACCGAGAGCAGTCTTCTGCAGATCCTTCAGGATCGCTGACGGCGTGATCGTATCGCGGTCGTCGCCAGGCTTCGCTTCGTTGAGTTCAGTTTCGCGCCTGTCCAGCCGGAACGTCGCATCGCCAAGGCTGCGCGCATATTTCGTCAGTCCCTTGGGCCCACCAAGACTGTCGAGGATGAGATTGCCGGCTGTGTTATCGCTCATCGTGATTGCGGCTTCGCAGATTGCTTCGAGGGACATGCCCTTGCCAACATGCTTTTCGGTTACCGGCGAATAGGGAACGAGATCGCTGTTCTTGTAGGTGACAATCCGCTCCAGTCGCTCCTGCCCGCGATCCACGCGCGCGAGGACCGCCGCCGCCGCGAGAAACTTGAATGTGCTGCACATGGCAAAGCGCTCGTGCTGGCGATACTCGATGCGATTATCGCTGCCGGTATCGTGTGCTGAAACTCCAAGGCGCGCACCAGCTTCCGCCTCGATTGCCTTGAACGCGCCGGCAAGGTCCGTCCGGCTCTCCGATGCAGCCTGTATTGACCTCTGCGACAAGGCGAGGACCGGCATTGCCAGAATTGAACCAATCAGTGCCCCGCGGCGCGTGATACGACCACTCATTTCTCATCTCCATCTCCGACAAATCAAACAGCGAGGATTCTCGCCGGGTCGCAAGCTGATATCCGAAATGGCAGTTTCCAAGGAAAATTTGTGGCTCAAAAAAGTGGTGACAGCAAACTTGACCTTTGTGATCGCAACCGTTAATAAACCAAAAGGTTATTTAACTGTAAGGTTATGCACTACCCTCGGAGGAAAGAGTGAAAAAGACGTATCACGGAAGCTGTCACTGCAGCTCTGTCCGCTTCGAGGCCGACCTCGATCTCGACCAGGGCACGAGCAAATGTAATTGCTCGTTTTGCGCAAAAACTCGCTTTTGGAAGGCATTTATTGACGAAAATGCCCTTCGGGTAACCTCCGGCTCAAATTATTTGACTGAATACCAGTTTGGCAGCCGAACCATCGTCCATTTCTTCTGTCGGACGTGCGGGGTCAAACCGTTCGGCCGTGGTGAAACACCGGATTTGGGTGTGTTCTACGCGATAAACGTCGCTTGCCTGGACGATTTGACACCTGACGAGCTGTTAAATGCTCCCGTTGATTACCAGGATGGAAAGCACGATCATTGGGAGCGTCAACCTGCAGAAATTCGGCATTTATGAAGAATTGACGCAATACCAGTTACGTCATGGGTTGTCCCATTTTTTTAAATTCAATCGATTTAGACTAAGGTATAATTGCGGAAATTTGCGATATCTCTTATCAATCAGCTTTCAGCGTGTAGTTGTTTCGAAATGCCGAATATTGAAGTTCTTTTATCTTGTATCGTTGAGTCATCATCGTTTGTGTGCATCCTCCCTGCATACAAAGCCTGAGTGAAATTCTGGGAGGTCAAGAATAGAAAAAGTATTGTCTATTTTATTCGTTGGTACGTCGCCTGCCCGGATTGAACAATACAAGACCAAGACGCCTGGACAGATCCTTCGCTGGTCACGGGCAAAAAGACAGGCAGTCATGGTTGTCCCTCCATGGCTGCCTTTTTCTTTCAGTTTTGAAGAGTTAAGCAAAGATTTCCTGCCCTCTCGTCGCCGTCCGAACAAGAGCCTCTCTTGCTTGGATAGACGCCCCCGCCTCGATCAATTCTGCAGGCAGCCGCCTACGACTTGGTTGAACGCGCGATGAACGAACGCATCAGCTTTCGTTCAGACCGGTTGGGCCATTGTCTCGAAATCAACAATGCCAAGGCGCACCGGGACAGGGAGTAAGGGGATCATGATACAATCAACCGCAAATTTATCGCTGCTTTTTCTGCGTGCGCTAGTTTTCTCTGCCATTCTCGTCGGTCCTGTCGTGGCTTTTGCCGCAAGCTATGAAGGGCGAAACCCATCAAACGGCGGTATAGGGCTCGTTCTCCTCGTCAGTCTGCAGAGAGTTTAGAGCGGTTTGCAATCATATTGAATCATCCTGCCGGAGGGAATTTGGTTCAAGGTCGAGGGGTTTGGCGAGGCCGATGCCTTTCCATCGGACAAAGCCAAAACCCGAAGGATTTGGAGCAAATTCACCCGGCCCTTCGGGTTTCCGGCTGGCGGCCAACCACTTTGTCAGGCGGCGTCGGACGATGGAAACACATCGACCTCGCCACCTTCCGCGTGGATTGTCTCGCCATCCGAGAAACAGGATCGATCCAATATGATTGCAAACCGCTCTAAGACACCGCTTTTCAAGTGTCATGCTATGTCACTATATTGGGGCATGGACAAAAGAATCGGAACCAAGAAGCCCACCGCCATCAGCATGCCCAGCCATGTCGAAGGACGAGAATTTACCGACGCCAAGGCGGCCGTCCAGGCGCTCAGCGCGCTGTATGAACGCAATACTAAGTTTCTACGTGATGCCTTCGATAGAGTTGCGCGAGGCGAAGAACGCGACACAATGCATTTCCGCGCTTTCTATCCGGAAGTGCGTCTTTCAACATCAAGCTATGCGCAGATCGATTCCCGCCTGGCATTCGGCCATGTGTCGGCACCCGGTCAATATACGGCGACCATCACGCGGCCGGACCTGTTCGACAACTATCTCGAGGAACAGATAAGGCTGTTGATCCGCAACCATGGCGGTCCCGTGACGGTACAGGAATCCACGACACCGATCCCCATCCACTTTGCCTTCCTTGAGGGCACACACGTCGAATCATCCGTAGCGGATGCATTCACCCGCCCGCTTCGCGATCTCTTCGACGTACCGGATCTCGCAGCTACGGATGATCGCATTGTCAACGGCGAATATGAAACGGACGACCTCGACAGTATCATGCCTCTGTCGCCGTTTACCGCGCAAAGGGTCGACTATTCGTTGCACCGCCTCTCGCATTATACGGCAACGCGACCGATGCATTTTCAGAACTACGTGCTGTTCACCAACTATCAGTTCTACATCGACGAATTTTGCGCATTGGCGCGTGGGCTGATGGCGGAAGGCGGTGGCAGCTATCAGCGTTTTATCGAGCCGGGTAACCTCATCACCGAAGCCGGCAATGATGCACCGACGTCGGGTGTGCCGATCGGCCGGTTACCGCAGATGCCGGCCTATCACCTCGCACGTGACGACCGTTCTGGCATCACCATGGTCAATATCGGCGTCGGCCCTTCCAACGCCAAGACGATTACCGATCATATCGCGGTGTTGAGGCCGCACGCCTGGCTCATGCTTGGCCACTGCGCAGGGCTGCGCAACACCCAAGCGCTTGGCGACTATGTGTTGGCCCATGCCTACGTGCGCGAAGATCATGTGCTGGATGACGATTTGCCGGTCTGGGTGCCTATCCCGGCACTTGCCGAAGTGCAGGTCGCACTTGAACAGGCAGTCGCGGAAATCACCGGGCTCGAAGGGTATGATCTGAAGCGCATCATGCGTACCGGTACGGTGGCGACGATCGACAACCGCAATTGGGAGCTACGCGACCAGCGCGGCCCGGTCAAACGGCTATCGCAATCGCGCGCAATCGCGCTCGACATGGAATCGGCGACGATCGCGGCGAATGGTTTCCGGTTCCGCGTGCCTTACGGAACGCTGCTATGCGTCTCCGACAAGCCGCTGCACGGTGAATTGAAACTGCCGGGCATGGCGACGGAGTTTTACAAACGCCAAGTGGCGCAACACTTGCAGATCGGCATTCGTGCCCTTGAAAAGCTGGCCGAGATGCCTCCCGAGAAACTGCACTCCAGAAAGTTGCGCAGTTTCTACGAGATGGCGTTTCAGTAGAACTTATTTGCGGGGGCCAAGAAGAGCGAAAGACACGCCCTGCGGATCGAGCGCTTGCAAAACCCACTGCTCGCCGGGAACTTCCATCGGCCCGAAGACAACCTTGCCGCCCTTGTCCTTGATCCTTGATTCAGCGGCGTTAATATCGTCCACGCAGATATAATAGCACCAAGCTGGACGGGTTGATGGCTCAGGATTATTCATCATGGCACCAAACATTTGGCCGTCGCGCTCCACGATCTGGTATGTGCCCATACCGCCCATGTCCATGGCTTGACCTTTGGTCCAGCCAAACAGGCCCGAATAAAACTTAAATGCGTTCTCCCAGTCGCGGGTGTTTAGCTCGTGCCACCCAACTGTACCCGGCGTAGGGGGCTTGGGATTGTCGCCGCGATCTTGCATCGAGGGCTTGAACAGAGTGAACGGCGCGCCCTGCGGATCGGCAGCGACCGCGAACCTGCCGACTTCCGGTATGTCCTGCGGTTCGACTGTTATCTTGCCTCCCGCATCCTTTACGCGGGCGGCAAACTGATCGACGTCATCGACGGCAATATAGCCGGACCACATTGACTCGACGCCGGTATTGCAGCCCTCAGGCGTTGTCATCATACCGGCAACCGGAGCCTCGCCTACTTTCATCAAGGTATATTTCATCTGCGGATGGCCAGCGTCTTGCGCGCCCCAGCCGACGACATTGCTATAGAAGCCCTCCGCAGCTTCTGCATCGCTGGTCATCAGTTCATACCAAACAAAATTACCGGAATTGGACATGATAGCTCCTCCTTCTCATGATCGACCGGATTGTATAGATGGCTTGTGATTGAATATTGACAATTATGTTGATATCAACATATATAGGCCATGTCAAAGCCGATTTTGGTTCCTTTCGAAACAACAATTCACGTTCGCGATACGTGCTTGTGCCTTGCTGTACAACGGGCCGCGCGTGCCCTAGCTCGCCGCTTCGATGAATCTTTGCGGCCTTATGACCTCACCAACGGACAGTTTTCGCTGCTGATGTCGCTGAACCGGCCGTCGCCTCCCAATCTGAGTTCCGTAGCTTCATTGCTCGCGATGGACCGAACCACACTTACCGCGGCCCTCAAGCCGCTGGAGCGCCGTGGCCTGGTGAGGGTCGTGGTCGATCCTGCTGACAAACGCAGCCGCCTCATGGCACTGACGTCGGATGGCATGCATCTGCTGTCGGAAGTCGTGCCAATATGGAAGAGTTCCCATGGCAAACTTGAAGAACTGCTCACCGACGGCGAGCATGATCGACTTTTAAACGGCTTGAAGAAGCTTTTGTGACCTCAATCAACAGCATGAGCCAAGATGTTGACCAATCGTCCGGTTGGGTCGCGGACGTAGAAACGCCGGACGCCCCAGGGCTCATCTGCGATATCATATGCGATCTCATAGCCGGCTGTTCTCGCTCGCTGATAGACCATATCGACATCCTCCACTTCGATCGAAATGTCGGGAACAGGGGTGCCTGATCCTCCTTCGCTCGCGATGCTGATCTGCGGCCTTGCCGAAATGTCGGATGCAAATGTCAGAATCCATCCATGATCCATGACGACTTTCAGGTCCAGCAAGTTTTCATAGAAGTCACGAACGCTGCCGGGGTCAGGACATGCGAAATTTGGAACGATGCGTTTTACGACCACGGGACACCCTCCTCAAGGTTGAGTCTCGTCCGAGATCCACACTAATCATCTCTGTCATGCGCCTAAAGTCCAAAACAGTGCTGCTTGGAAATAATGAGAAAGCTGCTATATTCCGTTTTGGAGTGAGGAGCGGATTTTCACCCGCCCCTCCTTTTTCTGACTAGTTGAATTGAACCCGGATGCTGAGCGACCAACTCGTCCGGGTTCTTCTCGTTGTCAGCGTGATGCTAAATGGTAACCACCACATAGTTCACCTCCAGTTTTATCCGCAAGGCCCGTGCCGGGTCGAGGAGGCCCATCTCCTCGATGCGCCGGTTCGCTCGGCGCTTGCTGCTTCTGCTTATAAAACTCCTCCACACATGGCTGGAATTGTCGCAGACCACAACGAATGCAGGGTTGTATAAAGTGCGGGCGAACGGAGCTGCGGGTTGTCCCGAGATCACTAGCGCTGCCATCTTGATTGCGTCGCAATTGCCGGTTTAATGCGGAGCATGACGACAGAGAACAGGCTATCGTGGATTAGACTTGCCGCCGTATTGATACCGGTGATGTTTTCGCTGCCGCTGGTATTGGGATTTTTCGGCGCTGCCCATCCGCTGTTCGATTCCTTTGCGCATTTCCGCATGCATCTTGCGGTGCTGATGGCCATATCGGCGATCCCAGCCCTTATTCTTGGACTGTGGCGGGAAGGTTTGATGGCAATGGTGTTGGCACTGACCGCACTTGGTTCAGTGCTTGTTCCCTCCCCTGCACCTTCCGCAGAAGCTGAAACAGCCCAGCCGGAATACGAACTGATGCAGCTGAACCTGCGCTACGACAATCGTCACCAGGCTGATGTCCTTCGCTTGATCGCGCAAGAAGCCCCCGATGTCATCACCCTGCAGGAAGTATCCACAGCGTGGCGCCCCAAACTGAAAGCGATTGAAGCACGCTATCCCTATAATCTCTACTGCCCTAACCGCAGCCACATTGGCGGCGTTGCAATTCTCTCCCGCCGCCCATTCGCGCTCGGTACTACGCCACAATGTGTCGACAGTCTGATTGGTTTGGCACGCATTGATTTCGGCGGACGCAGCGCCGTTATTACTGCGATCCACCTCGACTGGCCGTGGCCCTATGGCCAAGCCGAAAACGTTGCGACGATCGAGCCCTACCTCGAGCGGCTGCAAGGTCCAATGATTATTGCCGGTGATTTCAACGCGACATCCTGGAGCCAGACGCTGAAAGCCATCACCGAAGCGAGTAAAACATCTTCAGCCGAAGGGTTGCGCCCGAGCTGGCTCGTCAACGGCACATTGGCGCATGCGGCGCGCTGGATTGGCCTGCCGATCGATCACATCCTCGTTTCGGACCGAATTATCCAAACGCGAGTCGAAACACTGCAGCCTGTCGGCTCGGATCATTTGCCGCTGCTGCTACGCTTTTCGATTAGCGGTGTTGATGACAATGGCGGTCCAGATCAACAAACGGTACTGAGGCAAGGCAATTACATATTCTGATAGACCGGTCCTTCGCCGCCCTGTGGTGGCACCCAGTTGATGTTCTGGTTGGGATCCTTGATATCGCATGTCTTGCAGTGCACGCAGTTCTGCGCGTTGATCACGAACTTCGGCCCGGTTGCCTCCTCGACCCACTCATAGACACCGGCCGGGCAGTAACGTGCCGACGGTCCCGCGTAGACTTCGAGTTCAGAGCTTTTCTGCAGGTCCATATCTTTAACAATCAGGTGAACCGGCTCGTTTTCCTCATGGTTGGTATTCGACAGGAACACCGAAGACAGGCGGTCGAAGGTCAGGACGCCATCGGGCTTTGGATAGGCGATTGGAGCGTATTTGCTCGCAGGTTCGAGTGAGGCCGCATCGGACTTGCCATGTTTCCACGTGCCGAAGGGTGACCAGCCGCCAAAGATCGTGTTGAGCCACATATCGAGGCCGCCGAGCATGACGCCGCCGATTGTGCCGAGCTTCGACCACATGGGCTTGACGTTACGCACACGCTTCAAATCCTTGCCGATCTCACTTGAGCGCCAGGCATTCTCGTAAGCAATAAGCTCGTCATTGGCGCGCCCGGCGGCGATCGCTTCCGCCACATGTTCGGCAGCGAGCATGCCGGAGAGCATGGCATTGTGCGAACCCTTGATACGCGGCACATTGACGAAGCCGGCCGAGCAGCCGAGCAGCGCTCCTCCGGGAAAGGACAGCTTCGGCACCGACTGCCAACCGCCTTCAGTGATCGCGCGCGCACCATAGCCCAGGCGCTTGCCGCCTTCGAAGAGGCCACGAATGGACGGATGGGTCTTGAAGCGCTGGAACTCCTCGAATGGCGAAAGGTAGGGATTCTTGTAGTTGAGGTGCATGACGAAGCCGACGGCGACCGTATTGTCCTCAAGATGGTAGAGGAATGACCCGCCACCCGTCTTCATGTCCAGCGGCCAGCCGAACGAATGCTGCACGAGACCCAGCTTGTGCTTTGCAGGATCTACCTGCCACAATTCCTTCAATCCGATACCGAATTTCGCCGGCTCCTTACCTTCATCGAGCTTGAATTTGTTGATCAATTGTTTGGCGAGCGAACCGCGCGCGCCTTCCGCGATCAGGATATACTTTCCAAGCAGCGCCATGCCCCGCGTGTAGGCTGGTCCGGGACTGCCATCCTTCTCGATGCCCATGTCACCGGTGGCAACACCGACAACAGCGCCGTTGTCGTCGTAAAGCACTTCCGAGCCGGCAAAGCCGGGGTAGATTTCTACGCCCAGTTCTTCTGCCTTGGTGCCGAGCCAGCGGCAGACATTGCCCAGCGAGACAATGAAGTTGCCATGATTGTTCATCAAAGGCGGCATGGCGAAATTCGGGAGACGCACCGAGCCTGAATGCCCGAGAACCAGAAAATGATCGGCCGTAACCGGCGTCTTGAAGGGATGCCCTTCTTCGTCGCGCCAGCCCGGCAGGAGCTTGTCGACGCCGATCGGGTCGACCACGGCGCCCGAAAGGATGTGCGCACCGACTTCGCCGCCCTTTTCCAGGACCACAACCGACAATTCCGGATTGATCTGCTTGAGCTTGATCGCTGCGGATAGACCAGCCGGCCCTCCTCCAACTATGACGACATCAAACTCCATGCTCTCGCGCTCTGGAAGTTCGGTTACCTCGCTCATGCAATCCTCCTGATGATCATTCCCGTACGCACTTTTGTGCAGTATTTTCCCGATTTGTAACGCAACAATAGCCATATGGCATAGACAGTCATGCATTCCAGATGCGGCCAATTGCCCTCATTTCACGACGGTTGGCGGAATCTAGATTACTTTAACGTAAACGTCAATATTTTGCACTTTCATAGATTGTTTGCACGGGATGCGGTTTCAGTCATAATTCAGCTTATTGTCTCGCATGCCAACCGATGGGAGACCTGATGAAACGATACTGCACGGACTGGATGCTGCGTGGCATGATGGCCATCTGCATGCTTTTCGTCGGTTACGTTCCAACAGGATCGGCACAAGAAGATCCGCGGCTTTGGACTGCGGGGCCTTACTCATTTTCCGATGAGCTTGGCGGCTTCATCATTCGGTCCATCAGTGGCACAGGAACGATGCAGGATCCAATCATCCTTACGGAAGAATTCCCCTCGGTAACGCCAACCACACTCATCATTCGCACCGAAAAAGTAGCGCAGCTTAACCCGAGCGAGGATGCCGGGATTCTATTCTATCTGCGCGTCCGGGCCACCAACAGCAGCGGTCATCCCTGGGTCGAGTTCGAGTTTGAACTGCAGGAACAGCTTAACGTGCCAAGCGATTATGGCGATGGACTTTCCTTCTACCAGCCAGGTGACAAGAGGGGCATGATCAAATCGACCGGTTACGGCACTTTCAGCGACGACTTCGAGCCCTATGATCGTATGGTGTTCCGGGATGGCAAGATCGATCCGGGTTTTGGTGCGAGCTTTGATTTTCCTATTGCTGATTTCACACCCAAACGCGTGTTTTATCTGGTGCAGGAGCCACGCATTCCTTCCTCCTGACCTTGCAATTGTGCCGGCAATTTGCGACTTCAGTGACAAAAGGATTATCGCTTGACCAATTTGCGCGAACTGCTGCATTTCTATGCCGAGGCCGGCGTCGATACGCCGCTCGAAGATGCGCCGGTCGACCGCTTCTCCCAAATCGAGGCAAAGCGTGTTGCGGCTTCGCCCGCGCAGGCCGCTCGGCCTTCCCAGCATCCTCCCCAGCAGCAGCGACCTGAACAACCGGCAGCTAGCCAACCGGCTCCATCCATCCTCAGCAAGGCCTCTGTCCCGGACGATGCCAAAATTGCGATGGCGCGGCAGATGGCTTCAAGCGCAGCTACGCTGGAGGAATTGCGCGAGCAGCTCGCCGCGTTCGACGGTTGCAACTTGAAATTCACTGCCAAGAACCTCGTGTTCGCCGACGGCAATCCTGCTGCTCCGATCATGTTCGTGGGCGAAGCTCCGGGCCGTGAAGAAGACCTCGAAGGTGTTCCTTTCATCGGCCGTTCGGGGCAACTGCTCGATCGCATGTTTGCGGCCATCGGCCTTGATCGGACCAGCGTCTATATCGCCAATACCATTCCATGGCGTCCGCCTGGCAACCGCACGCCAACGCCGCTTGAAACGGAGATTTGCCGACCATTCTTCGAGCGCCAGATTGAGCTCGCCAATCCAAGGCTGCTCGTCGCGCTCGGTGGCCCGGCCGCCAAAGCGCTTACCAATGCGACAGAAGGTATTTTGCGCCTGCGCGGAAACTGGAAAGCCCATCTGACCGCGTCCGGCATCCAGATTCCGGTGATGCCGACGCTGCATCCGGCTTATCTTTTGCGAAATCCGGCCCAAAAGCGCTTCGCCTGGCGCGATTTCGTCAACGTCAAGATACGACTGCGTGCATTGACGGACTAGATTGGCGCAAAACTGGAATCGCCGTGTCGTAATTTCAGGCTCGCGAGCCAATCCAAGCCTGTAGTTTCGGGCATTGAAACGCAGGATACATATATGTTTCGCCAGCTCTTGCCGATCGCGGCATTATTGACCAGCACCTTTCTGATGCTGACGGCAGGGGGCCTAGCGGGAATCCTGCTCCCCTTGCGCGCGGGCATGGAAGGCTGGTCGCCGACTACCATCGGTTGGCTAGGAACCGGTTATGCGCTGGCATTCACCGGCGGCTGCATCATCGTTCCGCGCCTCGTGCGCCGCGTTGGCCATGTGCGGGTCTTTGCCGTGCTGCTCACGCTCCTCAGCATGTCGATGCTGATGCACGGTCTGATCATCGATCCCTGGGCCTGGACGCTGTTTCGGGCGCTGGCTGGTTTTTCATTGGCCGGCAGTTACATGGTGATCGAAAGCTGGCTGAACGAGCGCGTCACCAATTCGACACGCGGCATGGTGTTTTCGATCTACATGATCGTTTCCATGCTCGGACTTCTCGTTGGCCAGTATATTTTGCCGTTCGGCGACCCCGCGACACAGGCTTTGTTCATGATCGGGGCGTTGATCTATGCTGGCGCTCTGGTGCCGACAGGTCTTTCAAATGCACAGTCACCACGCCCGCTGACGCAGGTATCGCTGGACCTTCCCGAGCTCTACCGAAAGTCACCCGCTGCGTTGATTGGCTCGCTTCTGGCGGGGATCATCGCCGGTGCGTGGAACTTCCTGTCGGCGATCTATGGCCGCGAGATCGGCCTGTCGACTTTCGGCATTGCGACGATGATCGCGAGTTCGATGATCGGTGGAGCAATCTTCCAGTACCCGATTGGCCGTGTCTCGGACTTCGTCGACAGGCGCTACGTGATGGTCGTGGCCGGGATCGGCGGTGTCGCGATATCGCTGACGATGATCATGGTCCAGCCCACTACGCCGTGGGTGGTCTATACGTTGATGTTTGTTTTCGGGACGGTGCTGTTTCCGATCTATTCGCTCAATGTGGCGCATGCCAACGACTTCGCCGAGCCCAGCGAATTCGTCAAGATTTCCAGTGGCCTGCTCATTGTTTATGGCGTCGGCAGCATGATCGGCCCTCAGATCGCCGGGCGGTTGATGGATCTGAACGGCCCTTCGGGTTTCTTTGTCACGATGGCAATCAGCTATGCGGCCTATGGTTCCTATGCGTTCTGGCGCAGCCTTCGCCGTGCGTCGCAAGCTCCTTCAGAGCGTCCCGATTTCGCCATTCGCCCGCATGACCGGCCGCAGACGCCGGAGACTTTCCAGTTGCACCCGCTGAGCGAGGCGGCTCAGGAGGAATAATTCTATCCCTGCGGCGTCGAGACCTTGCGGGCACGTGCCCGGGCGAGGCCGAGCCGATGCTCGCGATATATGATGAAGATGCCAGCGCTGATGACGATTGCTGCTCCGGTGATCATCTCCGCTGTCGGGATATCACCGAAGAGCAGATAGCCGAGGGCGAGCCCCAGTAACATGGAGGTATACTCGAACGGAGCGATCGCCGACATGTCGGCATGGCGGTAGCTCTCTGTGAGAAGAATTTGCGCAACGCCGCCCGCAATTCCGGCGAAGATCAGACAGGTCGCCTGAAAGCCAGTCGGCCAGACCCAGCCAAACGGAAGGCTGACCAGCGCAATGACGCTTGAGGCGATGGAAAAGTAAACAACGATGGTCGGCGTGCGCTCCGTCTGCACCAGCTTGCGCACGAGCAGCATGGCAATGGCGGCGAGCCCCGCACCGCCCAGTGTCGCCAACGCGCCGACAGCCTGATCCGCACCAAACTCGGTTTCCCCGATAAAGAACGACATGCGCGGCCAAAGGATGATGACGACGCCGACGAGACCGAAGCACACCGCCGACCAGCGATAGAGCCGCACCGTTTCGCGCAGGAAAATTGCACTGCATACGACGGTCAGCAGCGGCGTCGCGTAACTGATTGCGATGGACTCAGGCAAGGGAAGCTTGGTCAGACCATAAAAGCTGAGGCTCATGGCGCTGACGCCGACGAAGCCGCGCCAGAAATGGCTGAAGGGCTCGCTCGTTTTGAACGCCACAGCCATCTGCCCCTGCCATGCAATGAAGGCAATGACCGGAAAAATTGCGAAGAAGGAGCGGAAGAACACGAGTTGGCCCGCCGGAATACCGTCAGATGCTTTCAAGAGGCTCGACATGCAGACGAATACGCAGACCGAAGCGACCTTGAGGCCAATTCCCAGCATGACATTGGTGCTGCGCGCACGATCTGCGACAAGTGGTTCACCATCTCGCGGGTGAACGATAGTGGACACGGTTTTACATCCTGGAAGAAAGAGTGGTCGGCGGCGGTATGGAATTGTAAACTGATATATCTTTAGGATGGTTTAAGCGGCCACACCAGTGGGCAATCATTCACGTTGCGTTTGTGAACCAAACAAATCGGCATTTGTTGTGCCCCACAAGAAAGATCGATAGGGTCCCCGCCATCAATAAGGACAGTTAGACGATGCGTACCGATACCGGCCAGGTTTTTCATCTGGAAGATTACAAGCCCACCGATTTTCTCATTCCCGAAACCCACCTCGATTTCAGTCTCCATCCCGAGCGCACAGTCGTCAAATCCACACTGCAGATCGAGCGCAGGGAGGGTGTTGCATCCGACGCTCCTCTCATTCTGGACGGCGATGACCTAAAGCTGGTTGATATCCGCCTCGACGGCGCTGTTCTTGGCGACAATGCCTACGTAGCGACGCCAGATCGTCTCGAAATTAGCGGCTTGCCGGAAAATGGCGCTTTCACGCTCGAAATAACCACGGAGATCAATCCGACCACCAATCGGCAATTGACCGGGCTATATCGGTCGAGCGACGTTTATTGCACCCAGTGCGAGGCGGAAGGTTTTCGCCGCATCACCTATTTCCTCGACCGGCCGGACATGCTCTCCGTCTACACGGTGCGTATCGAAGCCGAACACAGCGAAGCACCATTGCTGCTGTCGAATGGCAACCCCCAAGATAAGGGCAAACTTACCAACGGCCGGCATTTTGCTGTCTGGCACGATCCGCATCCGAAGCCAGCCTATCTGTTCGCGCTCGTCGCCGGCGATCTTGGCGTCATCACCGACACCTTCACAACCGCCTCGGGGCGTCATGTCGATCTCGGCATCTATGTCGAGCACGGCAAGGAGCCCCGCGCGCTTTATGCCATGGATGCACTCAAGCGTTCGATGAAATGGGACGAGGATGTCTTCGGCCGTGAATATGATCTCGACGTGTTCAATGTCGTCGCTGTGTCCGATTTCAACATGGGCGCTATGGAAAACAAGGGGCTCAACGTCTTTAACGACAAGTACGTGCTGGCCGATCCAGACACCGCGACCGATACGGATTATGCCGGAATCGAAGCGGTGATCGCTCACGAATATTTCCACAATTGGACAGGAAACAGAATCACTTGCCGCGACTGGTTCCAGCTTTGCCTGAAGGAAGGGCTGACCGTTTACCGCGACCATGAGTTTTCCGCCGACATGCGCTCGCGCGCCGTCAAGCGCATCGCCGAGGTGAAGGGCCTCAAGGCGCATCAGTTCCCGGAAGATGCCGGGCCCCTCGCCCACCCGGTGCGTCCGCGCCAATTCCGTGAGATCAACAATTTCTACACCTCGACCGTCTACGAAAAAGGTTCCGAGGTCGTGCGCATGATCCGTACCATTCTCGGGCCGGAACTCTTCCGCAAGGGCATGGACCTCTATTTCGAGCGCCATGATGGCGATGCCGCGACGATCGAGGATTTCATAAAGGTCTTCGAAGATGCGTCGGGCGAAGATCTCAGCCAGTTTGCGCTCTGGTACGACCAGGCCGGGACTCCCAATCTCGCCATCACCTACGACTATGATCAGGCAACCAAGACCTTCGAAATCGAGATCGAACAGTCGCTGAAGCCGACACCGGGCCAGACTTCGAAAAAGCCGATGCACATCCCCGTGCAGTTTGCGCTGCTCGGTGCCAAAGGTCGTGAGCTCAAGCCGCGTTCGGCCAAGGGCGGTCTGGTCAAGGACGACGTCATCCATCTGCGCAAGCGCAAGGAGCGTTTCAGTTTTTCGGGTATCCCGGAACGCCCGGTCCCTTCACTGCTGCGCGGCTTTTCGGCACCCGTGACGCTTACGAGCGAATTGACCCGGACCGACCTCGCCTTCCTCGCCCGCAACGACGGCGATGAGGTGACACGCTGGCAAGCCCTTACCCAACTGCTCAATGCCAAGCTGACGAGCAATGCCAAACGCGTCCGCGGCGGCAAGCCGGCGACAATCGAGAACTCGTCGATCAAGCTCCTCGGCGAAATCGCCTTCAACGTAACGCTGGACGAGGCATTTCGGGCGCTGTGCCTTAGTATCCCGTCCGAAAGCGACATTGCGCGTGAACTTGGCGCGAATATCGACCCGGACGCCATTCTTGGCAGCCGTGATGCATTGATAAGCGCCATGGCCGAAGCACATGCGGGGAAGTTCGCGCAAACTTATAGCGAGCTCGCGCAGGAGGGCTCGTTCAAGCCGGACGCGGCCGGAGCAGGTCGCAGAGCGCTGCGCAACGTGCTGCTCGATTATCTGAGCGTCGCCGAGAGTAGTTCGAAGCGGGCCGCGACGCAGTTCAAAAACGCCGACAATATGACAGATCGGGCTGCTGCGCTTGGTGTGCTCGTCCAGCGCTTTGGCGACAGCGATGCGACAGACCATGCGCTGCAGGCCTTCGAGGCGCGTTTCGGCAATGATCCACTCGTCATGGACAAATGGTTCGTAGTGCAGGCGATGCAACCGGGAAATGGGGCGCTGGACAAGGTGCGCGAGTTGATGACACACAAGCTGTTCTCGCTTGATAATCCCAATCGCACCCGGGCTTTGATCGGCGCATTTTCCAGCGGTAATCAGACGGGCTTCAATCGCGCCGACGGCGCCGGCTACAAGTTCTTTGCCGAGACAATCCTGACCATCGACAAAAAGAACCCGCAGCTTGCCGCGCGGCTTCTGACGGCGATGCGCTCGTGGCGATCCTTCGAACCCGTACGGCGCGAGCATGCGCGTGAATCGCTGGCGAACATCGCTCGAGAGACGGGACTTTCCGCCGACGTGCGGGATATCGTCGAGCGAACGCTAGCCTGAGAGGCCCGTCCGGAGGTTATCCACTGCCTGTTTATTCATCGTCCTCGGGCATAGCCCGAGGGTATCTTGAGTCATTTCAAGGAGTTATGACTCGTCGTCTGATTATAGTTTTGGCCCGCCATAAGTATTGATAAATATTTAACAAAGGGACTAGACACGCAGAATCAGTTTTGATTCACTACAGGTGCTTCGGATGTGCGGCGTGCCGAAGCAAATCACTGATTACAAAGGTAAAATGAGGGGGCCATTCGATGGCAAATGCGGACGCGTATCGCGCGCCGACGGGGAAGAATTATGCCAAAAGCCGGAACGATGCGCGAGGGCGCAACCGGCTTTCGGGTCACATAAAACTTCTCGCCGATCCCGCCTATGGCAAGCTGCTTGCCGCCGAGCCCTATCTGCGTCGCGCGATTCCACCGCTCATCATCGTCTTCCTGCTGGCACTCGCTCTCGCGCGCTCCATGTCACTTCTCGGTTGGCGTGACGACACGGAGCGTACAGCCCGCGCAACCTTGTCCATGGCCGCAACCCATGTGGCGAGCGTCATCGACAATCGCATGAACGGCGGCCAAAAACTGAGCGTGGGTGACCTGCAGAACATTGTCAGCGAAATCCGTGCCAATGATCTGATCCCGTCGGGCATGTGGTTTGCCATCGCGAATGATGAAGCGAACATCGTCGTCTCATCGGATGGTGGTGACTATTGGCGCAACAAGAATCTCGAGCGCTTCGTCACCGAAGGGCAACCGCTTTTCCTCTTTGGAGACCGGGCCGGCGCAATGCCCGTAAAAGTTGAAGGCACACCTGCCCTCGCCGCCTTCAGCCGTTCGGGCAATGGCGCCTATTCAGTCTTTGTCATGCACCCTGTCGAGGCCGTCTTCGCCGACTGGCGTCGTGTTGTCTCAATCAACGTCACGATGTTCGCCGGCACGGCAACGATCATGCTTATTGTTCTTTATGCCTATTTCAGCCAAGCGGCTCGCGCGCAGGATGCGGACGAGCTTTACCAGCACACACAAGCACGGGTGGATACGGCACTGGCGCGGGGCCGCTGCGGCCTGTGGGACTGGGACATGGCGCGCGGTCGGGTCTACTGGTCGCGCTCCATGTATGAGATGCTCGGCTACGAGGCTTACGACGCCATTCTCTCGCTCGGCGATATATCGTCGATCATCCATCCAGACGACGACAAGCTCTATAGCCTTGCGGCACAGGTGGCAGCCGGCGAAATAAGCCAGATGGACCGTGTCTTCCGCATGCGCCATGCGGAAGGTCATTGGGTATGGATGCGGGTGCGAGCGCAGGTTGCAGATGCAAATGTCGGTGATCTTCATCTTGTCGGTGTGGCCGTCGATGTCAGCGAACAGCACCGCTTCGTTCAGGCGACAGCACAGGCCGATCAGCGTATCCGGGAAGCGATCGAAAGCATCTCTGAGACCTTCGTTCTGTGGGATGCCGATAACCGCCTGGTCATGTCGAACAGCAAATTCAACGAATATTCAGGGCTCGCCAATGAGTGCCTGCTGCCAGGCATCGGTCGCGAGGAACTCGAGCCGCGTATCCGCGCTGTCGCCCTGGAAAAGCGCATGGCGAATGAACACGGTCGCAATGGCGCGCTGACGTTCGAGCGGCAGCTGGCCGATGGCCGTTGGCTGCAGGTCAATGAGCGCCGCACACAGGATGGGGGCCTCGTGTCGGTGGGCACCGATATCACCCAGTTGAAAGTGCACGAAGAACGATTGGTGGACAGCGAGCGCCGCTTGATGGCAACCATTCATGACCTGAGCCTTGCGCGCAAATCCGAGATCGAACGTACGCTGGAGCTTACAGAACTCAACAGCAAATATGCTGTCGAGAAGGAGCGTGCAGAAGCGGCAAACCGGGCGAAATCAGAATTCCTCGCCAATATGTCACACGAACTGCGTACGCCACTCAATGCCATTATCGGCTTCTCGGAAATCATGCATTCTGGAACGTTTGGCGCACTCGGCTCCGACCGCTACGTGGAATATGTCCACGACATCCATACCAGCGGCAACTACCTTTTGAATGTCATCAACGACATACTCGACATGTCAAAGATCGAGGCCGGGCATTTCTCGCTGGATCGCGAGGAGATCGATCTTTGCCCGCTTATCCGAGAGACCGTGCGCGTCGTGTCGCTGCAGGCACAGGAAAAGGATGTGAAGGTCGATACCAGGATCGCGGAAAGCGTTACACTCAATGCCGACCGCCGTGCCATAAAACAGATATTGATCAATCTGTTGTCGAATGCCGTGAAGTTCACCGATACGGGCGGGCGTATCTCTGTTCGCGCGCGGAAAGTATCGGGTGCGCTTGTCTTCACTATCGAGGATACGGGCTGCGGTATTCCCAAAGAAGCGCTGAAGAAAATCGGCCAACCCTTTGAACAAGTGGAAAATCAATTCACAAAATCTCACGCAGGTTCAGGATTAGGTCTCGCCATTTCTCGTTCGTTGACCCAACTACATGGTGGAGCATTGAAGATACGTTCCACCGAGGGTGTCGGTACAATCGTTTCTGTGCGCATACCGACAAAATCATTCTAATTGTAAACTTAATTCAACAGTTTATTAACTTCTAACTATGAAATTTTTGATAATTACTGTATAGTTCTCCTTATACACAGAGGAGAACTGTCATGTTGAAGAAATTCTCATGCCTGCTGCTGTTGGGTTGTGCCGCTGCCATACCACCGCCAACCTCTTTGAAAGCACAGCAAGTCGCACCCACGAATATCACTGAAGGGACCTGTGACGTAGGGGTACCAATCACTGGCGATTGGGACGTTTGGTACGAGATCACTGCCGTGAAGGGAAACGGCCTGTTTCCAACCCATGTCCATGACGGTATCGAATGCGTGACAACGATCAAGGGCACCGGCTTCTGGTGGATGGCGGAAAAGGGTGGCACGACGACGAAAGTACCTATGAACGCATCTTTCCTCGTGCCTGATCTCACCGTCCATACAGGTGGAAACACCGATGGGGGTGAGATGCACTATCTCTCGACCCATGTCATGCGTGCCGGAGCGCCCTTCCGAGATATCTGCACGGCACTGGGAGCTCCAACGAGCATGATTGTCAACGTCGCATCATCAAACCCGTTGAAGGTGATATTTCGAAATCAAAAGGTGACCGAACGACCTTTCAAAGTGAAGCAGGATATCAAGACCCTGGGCTCAGGAGCCAGCGATACGGTTTTCAATGAGAAGGGTCCGAGCTACATTGCAGCGGTTGAAGGTCCACTGACACTGAAGTCGAGCGGGGACACGCGAACGCTGCAGCCCGGCGAAGGATTTCTGCTTGCCGCCGGTGTGACTGAAATGGTCGGCAACGCCGGCGAGGCTCCTGCGAGAATGGCTGTTCTGCAGATCACCGAGTTTGAGTAGTCACGCCGGACCCACCATATGCCCGTCCACATCTGCACGGCACTATGATTTCTGCATGCTCCTGAGCAGGGCATCGAACGTCTTCCGCACCGATTGCGCGGTCTCCGCCAGCTGGCTTTCGACACGTTCCATATCGGGCAGATCACAGGCGCGGCAGAGCAATTCAGACAGTCCGGGCGGGAAATCCTCGCGCTTGACGTCGCCGTTCAGGCACAGGCGAATGATCTGGGTGATGCCCGTATAGAGATGAGCCGCTTCGACGAGGTTGTCGGTCACGGCTGGCTCGGCGAAGTCCGTTTTCAGCTTCTCCAGGACCTCCGCCGTGGGTTGCGCATTTGCTGGCCCGTCGACATTTCCCGTCAGCACGGCAAACTGGGCAATGAATTCGATATCAATGATACCGCCGGCGACGAGCTTCAAATCCCACGCATCGCTCGGCGGCTTCTCCGCCTCGATCATCGCGCGCATTTCGGTAACGTCCTTCGCGATCTTTGCCGGATCACGTGGCATGGCCAGAATATCGCTGACGTCCTCTTCAATTTCGGCAAACAACGTCTCATCGCCGGCAACCGGCCGGGCGCGCGTTAGCGCCATATGCTCCCAGGTCCAAGCGTCATTTAGCTGGTACTTGCGAAAGGCGTCGATGTGCGTCGCAACCGGCCCCTTGTTGCCGGATGGGCGCAGCCGGAAGTCGACCTCGTAGAGCACGCCTTCCGACGTTGGCGCGGACAGTGCCGCGATCAGTCGCTGGGTCAGGCGCATATAGTACTGCGAGGGCGCGAGCCCCTTCTCCCCATCCGACTCCTCGGCATGCTCATCATGGTCATACAGCAGGATGAGATCGACATCGGACCCCGCCGTTAGTTCCCGGCTGCCAAGCTTCCCCATGCCAAGAATGGCAATGCGCCCGCCACTGATACTGCCATGTTTGCTGGCAAATTCGTCCATGACGGCCTTGAGGGCTCTGTCGATGACGAGATCGGCCAGATGCGAG
The DNA here is from genome assembly GCF_020164455.1 of Phyllobacterium chamaecytisi. GTDB lineage: Bacteria > Pseudomonadota > Alphaproteobacteria > Rhizobiales > Rhizobiaceae > Phyllobacterium > Phyllobacterium chamaecytisi. The sequence continues at coordinate 214,897 of NZ_JAIQWW010000001.1, read as the reverse complement.
AAGGCTTTGCCGGCCCTTCCCCCACTGATCGCGCCAGTCAGAAGCCGGATGCCGATGAGAAAGCGATGCTCGGCCGCAAAAATACGCAGGCGATCAAGAATATCCTCATAGACTTTGCAAGGGCCGAGGAAACTCTCCAGTCTTTCGGCGAGATAGGCACGCGTCGGCACATCGGCAAAGATCGCTGGATCGAGCATGCCGTCAAAAATATGCGGCTTGCGGGTGATGATGTCGGCGAGCCGCGGCGCAGCGCCCATTATCAGCACCAAAAGGTCGAGCAGGCGCGGATTGGATTGCAGCAGGCTGAACAGCTGGATGCCCGCCGGCAGGCCCTTGATCATCCCGTCGAAACGCATCAAAGCCTCGTCGGCGCGGCTGGTTGCGCCGAAAGCCTTCAGTAGCACCGGCGTCAACTCGGTCAGGCGCTCGCGTGCCTCCGCCGACTGGGTCGCGCGATAGCGGCCAAAATGCCATGTGCGGATCACCCGGCAGATATCACTCGGCCGCTCGAAGCCGAATTTCTCCAGCGTCTTCAATGTATCGGGATCATCGACGTCACCGGTGAAAACCAGATTGCCCGCCTCGGCTGTCAGGTCTTGCGCCTGCTCGAACAGGGCGGCGTAGTGGGTTTCGACAGTCTTAAGCGCTGCCCGAAAATCCTCGGCAAAGGTCTCGCCATCCTTGTAACCCGTCATGTGGGCCACCCGCAGAAAGTTCTCGTCGTCCTCCGGCAGCATGTGCGTTTGCTCATCAGCAATCATCTGGATACGGTGCTCGACATCACGGAGGAAGCAATATTTCTGTGCCAGCGTGTCGCGTGCCTCCTCGCTGATCCAGCCAAGACCATGCAGCGCACCCAACATGTCGACAGTGCTGGAACCGCGCAGTTGCGGGAAGCGGCCTCCGGCGATCAATTGCTGGGTCTGAACGAAGAACTCGATCTCGCGGATACCTCCGCGCCCGAGCTTCACATTATGACCGCGTACGGCGATCTCGCCATGCCCCTTGTGCGCATGGATCTGCCGCTTGATCGAATGCACATCGGCAATCGCTGCATAGTCGAGATATTTGCGCCAGACGTACGGCGCAAGCTCTGCCACGAATCGCTTTCCCGCATCGATATCGCCTGCGACCGGCCGCGCCTTTATCATGGCGGCGCGTTCCCAGTTTTGCCCGCGACCTTCGTAGTAGTTGAGCGCGGCAACGACGGGGATGGCCAATGGTGTTGAGCCTGGATCCGGTCTTAACCGTAAATCGGTACGAAATACATAACCATCGGCGGTGCGATCTTGCAGGATACGGACAAGGCGGCGCGTCAAGCGCGAAAAGGTCTCGACGCATTCATAGGGATCGGTGATGGCCGGACTGCGCTCGTCGATGAAGACGATCAAGTCGATATCCGAGGAATAATTCAGCTCGAAGGCGCCGAACTTTCCCATTGCCAGAATGATCCAGCCGGAGTCCTTGTCCGGATGCTTTAGATCAGGAAGTTTGAGCTTGCCGGCCTCGTGCGCGTCACGCAGCAGAAATCGCACGGCGGCGCCAAGACATTCTTCGGCAAGTCGAGAGAGCCACAGCGTCGTCTCCGCGGTCACGAACTGACCGGAGAGGTCGCCCAATGCGATCAGCACATGGCCCTTAAGCTTTGCTTGCCGAAGCGCAGTCATCAGGTCGGCTTCGGTGACAGCGTCGCCTTCGCTCGTCGCTGCAATTTCCAACATCAGCGCTTCAAGGCGCTTGGTCAGAGACATATCAAACAGCGGTTCGATGATTTGCGGGCGACGTAACAGAATGGCGCGCAGATAGGGGGAGAGGTCGAGGACTGCTGCAACAAAGGCGGCCGCAGGCTTGTTGGCTGTCAATGTGCCGACGCCGGCACATTCCTTTTCCGAGGCGCGCGCGAGGAGGTCACGGAGCAAAGCATCGGCATTCTGCGTATCCAATGGTTCCAGATCACGCAAGGCCTGCGCAAAGAAAGGCGCACTAGCACCCGCCGCTCCGGAACTCATGCATTCTCCTCTCCCACCGGAAAAACGAGGACAGCCCGCAGCCCCGGCGCATTGTCAGTCAACTCCAATGTGCCACCGTGCAATTTCATGACGGCCTTGGCAAGACTGAGACCCAATCCGGACCCCGGTTGCGAACGGCTTTCCTCCAGACGCACAAAGCGTTCGGTCGCTCGAGCCACCTGATCTGCCGGAATTCCGGGACCGTTATCGGCGACAGTAACCTTGACCTTGTCGTCGTGCTTGTCCACTGACAGCGTTACTTCAACCGGATTATCGCTGACGCTCGCATATTTGATGGCGTTGTCCACGAGATTGGAAATAGTCTGGCCGATTAGCTCGCGGTTCGCCTTGACAGGCGTTTCGTCGATTGGTCCTAGCGTAAGCTTGACGCCCGCCTCCTCGGCCGAAGGCTCGTATAATTCGAAAACGTCTTCGACAATTGTCGATAGTGCAATTGGCTCCATCGTCTCGGTCGAATAGCCAGATTCGAGGCGTGAGATCATCAGGATTGCATTGAACGTACGGATCAGCTGATCGGAGTCGCTGATCATGCCTTCCATGGCGGCGCGATAAGCTTTCGTTGTCTTGGCGCTCGAAAGCGCCGATTCAGCGCGATTGTGCATACGCGTCAGCGGCGTCTTCAGATCATGAGCGATGTTGTCGGAAACGTGCCTGACGCCTTCGTTCAATTCCTGAATGCGCGCCAGCATCCCGTTGAGATTTTCCGACAAGCGGTCGAACTCATCTCCGGATCCGCTCACGGGAAGCCGCCCCGCCAGATCGCCTCCCATGATGCGCTGCGAAGCGACCGATACCTCGTCAATACGCTGTAGCGCACGCCGCCCGACGAAGAACCATATCAGGAATGCACCGACGCCCATGATGCCGAGAGCGGCCATGAGCGCGCGGCGCACGACGAGCCTGACCTGTTCCGGCTCGCCCAGATCGCGGCCCACCATGACCCTGATGCCGTTCGGCATGACGATGACCCTCGCAATGGCCGTGTGGACCTGCGGATCGCTACCCTCATTGTACCGCTCATAGGTGATGGGTCGCTCTATCCAGCCCTCTGTCTGCAAAACGCCGACCTCGATGCTCTGGACATTGCCGGCAACTATGCGACCTGCCGGGTCCGTTACGAGATAGAGGTAAGCGCCCGGCTGACGTCCGCGCCGATCGATCGTTCGCACGAGGCCGACAATACCGCCCCGTTGATAGACCTGACCGATACTCTCGATTTCTTCATTGATGGCCGTCTCCGTCTGCGTCGTCAGAAGCCGGACGGACGAACTGGTGATATAGAATACCAGCACCAGCGCGCAGATCGTGAATAGTATGAGATACAGCGCTGACAGCCGCACGGCTGTCATTTTCATCATTGCACGAAAACGGCTCATGCATTGGTTCCGGCAGCCGCCTTCAGCATGTAGCCGGCTCCACGCACCGTGTGCAGAAGGGGCGTTTCGAAGCCCTTTTCGATCTTGCCGCGCAAGCGCGAGACATGCACATCGATGACATTGGTCTGCGGATCGAAGTGATAATCCCAGACATGCTCCAGCAGCATTGTTCGCGTTACGACCTGTCCGGAATGGCGCATCAGATATTCGAGCAGACGAAATTCGCGCGGCTGGAGGATGATGACCTGACCGGCCCGCTTGGCGGTATGCGACAGGCGGTCGAGTTCGAGATCGCCGACGCGATAGACAGTCTCCGCCTCTTTCGGGCTCGATCGCCTTTGCAGGACTTCGATCCGGGCCAAGAGCTCCGAAAAGGCGTAAGGCTTGGTAAGGTAATCGTCGCCGCCCGCCCTGAGGCCGGTGACACGATCATCGACCTGACCGAGAGCAGAGAGGATCAGCGCCGGCGTATCATTGCCTTGGGCGCGTAGAGCCGCGACCACGGATAGGCCGTCGCGGCGCGGCAGCATACGATCAACGACAAGGGCGTCGTAGGTCCCCTGTTCCGCCAGTGTATAGCCGGTTTCGCCATCGCCAGCGATATCCGCCGAATGCCCCGCCTCCGCGAACGCCTTCTCCAGATAACGGGCCGCTTCGCGGTCATCTTCGATCACAAGAATCTTCATGGCAGTACATTAAGCCGGTTTTGGTGAATGAGTGAAGTATCGCACATCGCAGAAAGAAAAAGCGGGCGGCAGAGTTATCGAAGGATCTGCCGCCCTATTGTGCTTTGGCGCTGACGGGGTGGGGGATGCAGCGCCGCCGCAACCCTTATCTCGTGTGGATCAACCCTGGTTGATAGGCAGAGCCACAAACCGCGACTGGTCGTTGGTCTGCACCTGGAGAAGAACGGCCTTACGCCCGGTCTTCGATGCATCTGCAATCGCAGTTTCAATTTCCGCACCGGTCTTCACCGGCTTGTTGTTGACCGAGACAATGATATCGCCCGTCGTGATACCCTTGTCGGCAGCATCGCCCTGGCGGTCGATATCCGTCACCACAACGCCCTTGCCATCATCGGATGGCATGACAGTCAGGCCGTAATCGTCGAGCGCCGAAGGTTTTGCCTGTTCTTCCTGCTGCGGAGCAGCATTGGCCTGCTGATCGTCCTGCGGGTATGGCTTGATCGCGACGTTGATCGACTTTGCCTCGCCCTTGCGCCAGACCGTGAGCTCGGCATCCTTACCGGCGCTGATTGCAGCAATCTTCTTGGCAAGATCACGCGGATCAGCGACCTTGTCACCATTAACTGCGGTGATCACATCGCCGGCGGCGACACCGGCTTTGGCTGCAGGACCATCGGCCTGAGGCTCGGCAACAAGTGCGCCTTTTTCTTCAGAAAGGCCAAGCGATTCAGCAATTTCCTTGCTGACTGGCTGGATCTGAACACCAATCCAGCCACGCGAAACCGTGCCGGTCTTGATCAGCTGATCGACAACATTCTTGGCGGTCGTCGCCGGGATGGCAAACGCAATACCAACACTGCCACCCGAGGGCGAGAAGATCGCCGTATTGATGCCGACCACTTCACCGTTCAGGTTGAAGGCTGGACCGCCGGAATTGCCGCGGTTGACAGCGGCGTCGATCTGCAGGAAGTCATCATAAGGACCTGCACCGATGTCGCGGCCGCGGGCCGAGACGATACCAGCCGTCACAGTGCCGCCAAGGCCGAACGGATTACCAACAGCCACGACCCACTGTCCGACGCGGACCTGGTTGTCGTCACCGAAGTTTACATAGGTGAATTTGCGCTTGTCATCGACCTTGAGCACCGCGAGATCCGTACGCTTGTCCTTGCCAATCAACTTGGCATCGAGCTCGGTGCCGTCATTGAGAACGACAGTATATGCCGAGCCATCTTCAACCACGTGATTGTTGGTGACGAGATAGCCGTCTTCAGAAATGAAGAAGCCAGAACCCTGTGCGGTCGGGCGAATGCGGTCCGGGCGGTTTTGCTCGCGCTGCGACTTACGCTGTTCCATGCCGCGTTTTCCCTGCTGACCCTGTCCAAACTCAAAGAAGAAACGCTTCATGGGATTGTCATCGGGAAGCTGGTCCATCCCGGGAAAGCCCGTGCCGTCATCGGCTGTATCGTGGATGGCGCTCTTGACGCGAACGCTGACGACAGCGGGGCTGACCTTTTCGACAACATCGGCGAAGCCGGGCTGCTGGGGAGCATCTACACGCACGGCCTCGGCCTGCGCCGGGACAATGGCGCTGAGCGGTCCGGTCGCCAGAAGCCCCCCGACGAGAGCCGAGGACAACAGGGCGGCGGCAATGCCCGCGCGGTAAACAGAGGACTTACGAATGTTCGGCATGAATGTATCTCCTTGGACATCTGATCGATCTTGGATCGTCTTGTAATACCAGTGATACAGATAGGAAGGTTACCCAGCCATTTCCGCATTATGACAAATTTGTAAGGTTCTGCGGAAGCTGGGTCAGCTTCACTCATCATTTTATTGCGGCAAGCGCTGCCGATAGGCCTTTCAAAGGCGCTTCAAAGACAAGGGGCGCTTCTGCGGTATCTTTATAGGATAGCTGCACGTTTGCCTCTTTAGTGATTTGCTCACGCAAGACTGGACCAACCGGTAAATACGTCACGCAAACATTGGCATCGCAGGCATAGGTCTTAGTGATCACCGGCGCGTCGCGTCCAGGAAATTTCAACGTGATAGGCTTGTTCTGGCCGAGGCCCGGACGAGTCCGCAACACCATCATCGGTTTGCCGCCCTCCGTTGCCGCGAGCGACCAACCAAAAGCAAACCGGCCTTCGCCGTCCAGAATTGTCTGGGTGATATTGCAAATCTTTTTCTTGGCCTTGAGGTTTTCATCGCACCGCAGTTCCCAGTTTTCGAAGGGCTGGATCGTGCGGCGATAGCGACCGAGTTCTGCTCCCTGCGGAACGCTCACCTCGGACGGCTTGATGCTGTAACCGGAATTGGAGAGCTCCTGTCCGGCCGCGGGTGGGCACGACAAACCGGACAGGAGCAGGCAAGCCAGCGAAATGGGGCGTTTCAAGGCTTGCCTGATCATGATGAGCTCAATTGAGCGTGAAGCTGATGCCGGCGCCGACACCGAATTCGCCGCCGCTCGCAGCGCCGGAAACATTCGCCCGCACCTTGCCGCTTTCACTGGTATAGCCAGCGCCGAATGCCGCGGCGCCCTGCCCTCGCCAGGCACCGCCGCCCATCGCGACGCTGATCTTGCCTGGCCTGTTGTCGTAACGAAGCGAGGATGCAGCCAGCCCGATCGCCGCCGCCTGCCTTGCTTCACCGCGCACCGAACCAATATCCGAGGAAAGTTCGGCGAACTTTTCGTCCGTGTATTGCTTGGACTGGTTGAGCGTGGTCGCAGCTGCACTACTGGTACGATTGTCCGTATAGCTCTTCGACTGGTCCAGATACTCGTTGTATTGGTTGGTAATCTTGGCAGTTTGCTCCTGCACGGTATCTTTCAGCTGCTTGACGTTCACCGCATCGGTGTCCGTCTTGCCTGCTTCAAGGTTGCTGATGAGCACAGGGGCATTGGGATCTGCGCCTTGTAATGTGACTTCATTGGTCTTGGTGCCATCGGGATTGAGCTTGTACTTGACGGCATTGTCGTCGAGCGTCTGCATCTTTTCATTGGTGGCATTCAGCTGCGCACCATTGACAGCGTCGGTGGACGTGGCGTTCACAGCACCCTGCTGAAGGTTGGTGATTTTCGTGCCGCCAGTCAGTCCGCCATCCGAGGATGCCGGGCCCTGCAGCTTGATAAGCGTCTTCGGATCTCCAGTCTTGCCCTCATACGTCACAGCGCGGTCGGTGACGTTTGTGATGTTGGTGATGTCAGTCCTGATGTTCTTGACGTCGCCTTCAACATTCGTGACGCGAGTGTCGATCTTGGTGATGTCCGTCTTGATGTTGTTGACATCTCCCTCAACAGTCGTCACGCGGTTCTCAACACCCGTCACGCGGTTCTCGACGTCAGTCACCCGAACATTCGTGTCGTTCAACTGCGAGCCATTGACGGCATCGGTTGATGTTGCGCTCACGGTACCGGCCTGCAGGTCCGTAATCCGGTTATTGCCACTAACCGCTCTGGTGGCTATGTCCGTATGGCCGGCCGTGAACGCTTTCTTGCTTTCGTCCCAGATCAGCGCGTCATTGCCCAACGCATTGAGCCGATCAGTGACATTGTCAGTTTTGGCGTTGACGATCCTGACACTGTTATCGAGCCCGCCAAGCGCGTCACCGACATTGTCGTGATCCTTGCTGGTTAGCGTCCCGTCCTGGTTGATGACAGTTATTCTGTAGGTCGGGCCGGTAAACACGCCGTTTGCATTCCAGCCCGCGCCACCGCCAAAGGCACTTGCCATCCCGAATATCTGCGAGCCGTTGATGGCCTCCATCGAGGTTGCGTTGACAGCGCCATTGCCGAGATTCGAGATGACTGTGCCATTTGCGCCGGCACCAGCGAGCTTGATCTTGCCGTAATCGACAACTTCGCCTGCGTCGAGCTCACCGTTGCCGTTCTTGTCATCCCAGACATATTTCACGGCCACATCGCCAAGCTTTTTTCCGGCGTCCGCCAGACCTTTCAACTGACCAACATTGACTGCGTCCGTATCGTCCGTGCCCGCCTTGACATTGGCGATCTTGCTCGTCGTTTCCGTACCATGCTGTGCCGAGAACGCTCCGGCGGTCGGATCCCACTGCAGCGCATCGTCCTCCAAATGATCAACTGATTGGATAAGGTCAACAATATTGTCCTCGGCGTAGTTTATCCGTGTCTCATTCGCTGTCACCCGCCCGTCGACCGTCTTCAGCTGACTGAAATTGACCGCATCCGTATCGGCAACGCCAGCCTCAAGATTGATCAGCTTGCGTGGTCCTTTTTTGCCCGCGATATCGATTGCCACTCCATCTAGGCCCACAGCAACCGTGATGTTTGCCCCCGGCCCCGCCTGCTGCACGAGTCCCGCTTTCCCGTTCGTAATATTGGTGATGTCGCCTGTGTTCTTGCTGATATTCGTCTCGTTGACAGTCACCCTTCCCCCCAATGTGCCGAGGGCCGAATTGGTAGCAAAGAGTTGCGAACCGTTGACGCCGTCTGTACTCACAGCATTGATCTGGCCAGCAGCCATATTGGTCAGTTGCCGCTTTTGGATTGCATTGCCGATACTGATTTGACTGTAGGCTGAATTGCCCGCGAAATTATATTGGTTGCCATTGATCGTCACATTTGCGGTCGAAGCAGCTGCAATGTCCGTGACCGAATTAAAGCCGATCGCCACACCACCAAGGAGATATGCTTTCGCATTGGCACCGAGGGCGACCGCACCGGTCATCTTGTCTTCCGCGAGAGCCCCGAACCCGATCGCAATGGTGTCCTGCTCGAGCGCCTTTGTTCCTGCGCCAATTGCAATTGCCCTCAGATCCGTGTCCGGCTTGTCGGTCTCCAAGGCACTGCCTGCCGGTGCGACAAAACCCGCCTGCGCATCGCGGCCGATAGCAATATTGTCTTTCGACGTACTTTGCGCACCGTTACCGACAGTGACTGAATCGAGACCAGCCCCTTTGGTATTCGCATCGCCGAATACGATAGGCATGCTGGCCTGGGCATGCGCCGTCCCGATCATTCCTGTCATCAGGATGAACCCCAGACTGCACGCTGCGAACGTTCCGACAGAACCCGGCAGGCACTCTGACTTGGAATATGAACTTAATTCAAATATCAATTTTCTCATTATCAATCTCTCTAAAATATTTAATGTGAATAATATGCGCGCGTTAATGGTGTACTTCCGAAATATACTACAACTTTTAGGTGTAGATATCGGTATTTACATGTTAAATCGTAATGTGAGCTGCAAAATTTTGGGCGGCTGTATATATTGTTAATGTAATATTTAAACTTCTGTGTCGCTCAGATATAGCAATCTGATATATGACGCAACGAAAATAATTAGTTTACACGCGTAATTTTTTATTTTTTGACAATATATGATCCGTTGTTGCGCCAATCCATATACTGTAGGTTGAATCCTTCGCCTTTCGCCGAGAAGTTCGATTAGTCATTGTCATCATTTGGAGTTTAATCATCATGCCGCCGCTCGGATCAACTATGCGCGTTCACCAGCCCTATCCGGGGGTTCTCGCCTTCTATGATGGCCGGATGGAAGGCGTGCGGGCTTACTCGGACAAGCCAAACTGGCTTGACGACGGCGCCTACTCACTGGGTGTTTGTTCCTACGCGATCGTGTCTGGCGGCGAAGCGCTGGTCTACGACACCAGCATTTCGCTGCCCCATGCAAGGCTTATCCGTAAGACGCTAGAAGATGCCGGGGCCAGCAATATCCGGGTTGTGCTCAGCCACTGGCACGTGGATCACGTGGCCGGGAACGAGGTCTTTGCTGACTGCGAGATCATCGCCAACGAGTTGACCTTGCAGGCAATGCACAGCAATCGCGAGCGGCTGGAGAACGACAATCCGCCAATCAAACCGCTCATCATGCCGAACAGCACCTTTGAGACAGAGCTGAACTTGAAGGTCGGCGATATCGATGTGGAACTGCGTCGCGTCGACATTCACAGTCATGACGGGACGATGCTGATCCTGCCGCAGCGCAAGCTGATGCTGGCCGGCGATGCGCTCGAAGAGCCGATCACCTACGTCGCTGAGCCGAAACGGCTGGAACATCATTTGCGTGATCTGGAGCGCATGGCGACGTGGGATATCGAGAAAATCCTGCCCAATCATGGTGCGGAGGAAATGATCGTTGCGGGCGGTTACGGACCGGAATTGATCGCGGCCACACGCAATTATGTAACCAAGCTCTTATGCCTGCCCCACGAACCGGAGCTGGCGGAACAAGACCTCAGAACCTTTGCCGCGAAAGATTTCGCCTCGGGCGCGATCAGCTACTACGCGCCCTACGAATCCGTTCACGCGCGCAATGTCAGTGTGGTCTTGAAGGGCTTCGAGGAAGCCTGATTTTCGCCGCAAACCATTACAAATAATACATTTTACATTCTCGCCCGAATAATCGACGGTTTCGCGTGTTCCATTCCAGATTGCGATTTCAGGAGTAAATATCATGCCAGATCCAGGTGTCCGCACCGCAGCCGCGGAGTCAACGCGGCAAGTTTATGACAGGGGGACGATAATCCTGCATTGGCTGACAGCGGTCCTGGTGGTTTCGCTTTTTGCCAGTGCCGAGACGTGGGGGTTTTTACCAAGGGGAACTGCACTGCGCGGGGAATTGCAAACGCTGCACATTTCGCTCGGGATTTCGCTCGCCGCCATTATAGCGACGCGTATCGTCTGGCGCTTGGCGCTGGGGCGTCGGCTGCCGCCTGCAACGACCGGTCTTCAAGCAATTGTCGCCAAGACCGTTCATATCGCGCTCTACGTTTTGCTATGCCTGCAAGTGGCACTCGGCTTCCTGTTTCGCTGGGTGCAGAACGAGCCTTTCGCCTTCTTTGGCCTCTTCACCATCCCTCACGTTGCCCTAGCGCCAGGTCTTCGGTCTACTTTTGGCTGGCTGCACAACAACGTCGCCTGGGCGATCATCATTATCGCCGGAATTCACGCCCTCGCAGCGCTATTGCATCATTACGTGCTGAAGGACCGTGTGCTAACACGCATGTTGCCCGCGAAGGGCTAAACGTCAATCGCCCGGGGCAACGAATAGCTTCTTCAGCTGCTTTTTCTCGCTGTCTGAAAGCGGCGTCGTTTCCACAGAACTCGTACGGCGCCGGCGGATCGACAGGATGATCGCCACACCGCCCGCAAGCAGAACGATAATGGGGAACCCCCAGAGCAACAGCGTGCTCATCTGCAAGCGCGGCCTGAGCAGAACAAACTCGCCGTAGCGCGCGACGAGGAACGCCAGTACCTGCTCGTCCGTATCGCCGGCCACGAGCCTTTCGCGAACCAGAACGCGTAGATCACGAGCGAGATCGGCATTGGAATCGTCGATGGATTCGTTCTGGCACACCATACAGCGCAATTCAGCGGAGATGGTACGTGCCCGCTTTTCCAGCACGGGATTGGACAGCATTTCGTCCGGCGACAGAGCTTGCGCGCCAGTCGCAGCAAAGCAAAGTGCCAGGCCGAGGGCGAGAGCTGCAAACAGCGATCTCATGAGATGGCTCGCGCCGGTCGCGGCTTGCCCAATTTAGACTTGGCGGGTGCGCCGATGCGCAGACGCCGGTCGAGCAATGACATGCCGCCACCAATCATCATTACCACGCCGCCAAGCCAGATCAGCGTCACCAGCGGCTTCCACCAGATCCGGACCACGATACCGCCATCCTTGGCCGCATCGCCGAGCGAAACATAGAGTTGGCTGAACATGAATGTCTTGATGCCCGCCTCGGTCGTCTGCATCTTGCGAACGGGGAAGAAACGCTTGGCCGAGACAAGATCGGTCACCGGCTGCCCCTCGTCGTTCAGGATTGTGAACTTGCCCTGGTCCTCGGTGTAGTTCGAACCTTTGACAGCATCCACGCGATCGAACCGCAGTGTATATCCACCAGCTCTGATGCCGTCGCCCGGCTTCATCACCAATACGCTTTCAGTTGCAAAGGTCGTCGTGGCAACAATGCCAAGCAGCGTGATGCCAAGGCCGAAATGCGCAAAGGTGGTGCCAAATACCGAGCGCGGCAGGCCCATGATACGCTGCGCCATCCCACGAAGGGAGGTCTTGCCGATGCCGGCCTTGAGCGACAGATCGGTCACTGCGCCGAGCATCAGCCAAACAGCAAGGCCGATTCCGAAGGCGGCGAGCACGCCGGAAGCCGAGGTCTTGTAGAGGACGAAAGCGACGACAAGCAGCGCCACAAAAAAAGCCGTCATCAATCGCTGCGCTACGGCGAGGATATCGCCGCGCTTCCAAGCCAGCAGCGGTCCGAATGGAACGGCTGCAAGCAGCGGGATCATCAACGGGCCAAATGTCAGATTAAAGAACGGTGCGCCAACCGAGATCTTCTCGCCGGTCAGCGATTCCAGCAGCAGAGGATAGAGCGTGCCGATCAGTACGGTAGCTGCTGCGGTGGTCAGAAACAGGTTATTGAAGACCAGCGCGCCTTCGCGCGAAATCGGCTGAAACAGCCCGCCGGGCGCCAGCGTCTGCGCCCGCCAGGCGAAGAGCGCCAGTGATCCGCCAATGAACAGCACAAGGATTGCCAGGATGAACAGGCCACGCCCCGGATCGGTGGCGAATGTATGGACTGAAGTCAGCACGCCCGAGCGAACGAGGAATGTACCAAGCAGCGACAGGGAAAAAGTCAGAATGGCAAGGAGAACGGTCCAGATTTTCAGCGCCGATCGCTTTTCCATGACGAGCGCCGAATGCAGCAGCGCCGTACCCGCGAGCCAAGGCATGAATGACGCGTTTTCGACCGGATCCCAGAACCACCATCCACCCCAGCCGAGTTCGTAGTAAGCCCAATAGGAACCCATGGCGATGCCGCCGGTCAGGAATATCCAGGCAGTCAGTGTCCAGGGACGCACCCAGCGTGCCCACGCAGCATCTATCCTGCCGTCGATCAGCGCTGCCACCGCAAAGGAGAAGCAGACCGAGAAACCGACATAGCCGAGATAGAGCATCGGCGGGTGTATCGCGAGGCCGATATCCTGGAGGATGGGGTTTAAATCCTGGCCTTCGATGGGGGCCGGATTGAGCCGCGCAAACGGATTGGACGTGCCAACGATGAACAGCAGGAAAGCGCTGCCGATCCAGGCTTGCACGCCGAGGACGTTGGCTTTTAGCGTTGGCGGCAGATTGTTACCGAAGAAGGCGACGAGCGCTGTGAAGAAACTGAGGATCAAAACCCAAAGCAGCATCGAGCCTTCGTGATTGCCCCACACACCCGTGAATTTGTAGAGCAGCGGCTTTTGCGAGTGTGAGTTTTCAAAAACGTTCTGCACGGAAAAGTCGGAGAGAACGTGCGCGGAGGTCAGTGCCGCAAAAGACAGCGCAATCAGGGCGAACACAGTAAACGATGCCGGCACCGCAACAGCCATCATGCGATCGTCATTGCGGCGTGCGCCAAGCACCGGCAGGACAGCCTGGATAATCGAAAGCGCCAGGGCTAGCACCAGGGCGAAATGTCCGAGTTCGACGGTCACTGCTTGCTCCCTCCCTGCCAGACACCCTTCGCTTTCAGGCTATCGGCAACTTCCTTCGGCATATAGTTCTCATCGTGCTTGGCAAGCACACTGTCGGCCACAAACGCGCCGCCGGGCATAAACTTGCCTTCGATCACGACGCCCTGATCTTCACGGAAAAGATCTGGCAGGATCCCATCATAGGTTACGGGAACGCTTTTGACATGATCGGTGACAGAAAAACTGATCCTCGTGCCATCGCCGCGTACGACGCTGCCCTTTTCGACGAGCCCGCCAAGGCGGAAGCGCGACTCCGATTCCACATCGGACGTCTGGATGTCGGACGGCATGCGAAAGAATGCGATCTTCTGCTGCAGCGCGAATAGCACCAGTGCCGCTGCGACCGCCAGGACGAACAGCCCTCCCCCGATCACCGAAAGCCGCTTCTGTTTGCGCGTCATCAATTGTTCTCCGGTTTATCCGGTTCGTCGGCAAGGCCAAGCTCGTTGGCCACCGCATCGAGCCGCGCAAGCTTGTCTGCACTCAGCACCTTTCTCGCCCGGCCCAGCGCTTCCAATGCATCATTGGGCCGATTGAGAACGACATAGGATCGGACAAGCCGCTCCCAGCCTTCAATATCATCAGGCGATTGTTTCAATTTTTCGGCAAGGTTCGCGACCATGCCCTCGATCATCGCAGCCCGGTCCTGGTTGTTCATGCCGGCAGCAGCCTCGACCTGCGAGGCGTCCGGTCCGGTTTTCTCGACATCGCTGACGTCCGGCGCATCACCGGCGATCTCATGATCTAGCCTCGTCAAGGCGGCTTGTGCCTGATCGCGCCACGGAACATCCGCAGGCGCTTCCGCCAACAACTTGCGGATAAGGTCACGCGCCTCTGGCAGGCGGCCCTGCTGCATCCAGCCATCGATGATATAAAATTGCGGCCGCATGTCTTTTGGATCAAGCGTCATTGCGCGCTGGAAGGCTTCCTCCGCGCGGGCGGTGATCTTACCACCAGTCTCTGCAGCCAAGGCTTGCCCCAGGCCGAGTTGCCGGCCCGCACTGTCTCCATTCAATCTTATGGAGTTCTGATAGGCGGCAACAGCATCTCCGGGCCGCCCCATCCGCATATAGATCGGCGCGAGCACTTCCCAGCCCTGCCCGTCATCGGGATTGAGCGCAAGATGCGCCTCGGCGCGGGCAACCAATTCGGCTGGCGTACTCTGATCCGCCGGCTTCGCAAGCCGTTCAGCCAGCGGCTGGGCCGGCAAATCCGGAGATCCGAGCTTGGTGTATATACCCCACGAAATCAACGGGATGGCAAGAACAGTTGCAAGCGTAAGCCATTCGCGAGTCGCGCTTTTCGTTGACCGGACAATCGCCTTGTCGTCCTCCACAGCCTTGGCCGATTTGAGAAGGCGACGGCCGATTTCGGCGCGTGCCTGTTCGCTGCTGACGGGGTCGATAAGACCGCGCTTTTCATCGGCTTCGAGTTCGCGCAGCTGATCGCGATAGACCTCGACATCATATTGATTGTCCGACACGGGCGCTTGAACGCGTCGCGTCAATGGCAAAAGCACAAGCAGCGTCGCAACTACGGTCAGAACAGCAGCGGAAATCCAGAAAACCATGGCTGAGACATACCCCCACCCCCGCGTAAAATCCAAATGGATTTAAATTGATAGGGCAATTCGCCGCAAAGGTTGGCGGCGTTCATAGCTCCAGCGGGAATGGGGTGCGCTCCCAGATGTGCTCCATCTTGTAAGCGTTGCCCACTCACGACGCGATACCTTAGTGTAGAGGACGATGAAACTGATCTTGCGCCCTATCGCCCAGTTGCATCCCATATCGCTCAGTCGCCGCCACACGGATGGCCGACCAGCGCGAGGTCATTATCTGACGCTATGAAATGGTAGATCGCGTTTGCTTTCTATTCTCCACGTGGTTGCCATTGATTTGTTCGCAATCTAACGAAAATGTCCGACCTAGCCTGAATTGCAGCGAAATACTCGGGATATTTAGCGGCATCTTCTACATATAGAATGAGAGGATACTCGGGGAATTCTTCCTCTTCAATTTCACCATCTTCGATATTTGCATTGTGTCTCAGGTATAAATAGTCCTCAGGAAAAGGTAGACTGTAGTACTCCCCCATATGAAGTCCCTCTCTCGCTTGAAGTTCTCTGTCAAGTATATCTTCGAGTATTTCCTTTATCTCCTCCATGTCTTCGTTTTTAATACCAAAGAGCACGTCCGTTATCATTGCTTTTCCCTACGGTTCGATCCTCAATTCAAGTCTTATATATTCACCTGGTCGCAACGCCACATCCTGTTCCGAGCGGTAAATCATGAAACTGACATTACGTCCTGTTTGGGCGTGGAGGGAACGCTTCAGGTTCCCAATCCCCAATACGTCGAGAACCTCCTTTTTCAGTGGCGCAGTCCGTGTCCGTTCCGTCCGCATTGGCGTCCCAAAATCGTTCAATCTCCGCCACATGGACGGACTTACCAATGCGAGGTCGTAGTCACTGCGATCGGCGCCGTCGAAGGGCGAATTCTGTTTGAAATTTCGCCCTGTCACAGCGCTACCACGGATGAAAACATTGACATCGTTATAGCCCGCATCGCGAAGGCCGTCTCTTATACTTTGGCGGAATCCCGTATAGTTCTGCACAGTGCGAAAGCCATAGGGCGTCCATTCGTAAACCGGTTGTGCACCGCGCCCAAGCTCCATCATCCGGTATTCCGCTTCGCGGGTTATCCGCTCATTGTTACGGATTTCACCTTCGGCGCTGTCATAGAGGCCAGGTCGTGGCTTCCAGTTTGGATCGCGTTCTTGTACCCGGCGCACCGCCGCCTCAGCATTCATCGCCGAGAGTTGGATACGCGTCTCTTCCTGCGGCGTCGTTTGAATGCGCCGTCCGCCAATCATCCGGCCGGATGACGATCCACTCCGCCGGCCACCACCACCCGTTTGCGCAAGTTGAACCGACGTCCCATCGGGCGTTGTCAGGCCGGTCTCCGGCTTTTTCGCAATCGCGCCACCAAACCGCCCACGACCGGAGACGAACCGGGAACCGCCCGCTGCGGTTCCCCCAGTTCCACCACTTCCTCCACCGTCGTCCGTCCACTGTCCGCCATCGGGGTTGCCGGCGGGCACGCGTGGTTGGTCCGGGCGATATTTCAATGCAAACCAGAGCTGGAACGGCTCATAAAGCGTCGACCAGGATTTCAGCTCACGATTTTCTGCCTCTAGATTTGCTATCCATTGCCGGTTGTCCCCGCTTGGATTTGCCAGCTTCAAGGCAGCAAGCAAAACCTCATTCGCCTTGATGTTCGATAATAGACGGAGTTGATAGGAATACCCGTTCAATGCTGAAGCAGCCATGAAAATGAAATCCTGAAATGATGGAGAAAAAAGATCGAATAAATGCAATCAGCCGCGAGGGTTGCTCGCGGCTGACTTCGTCCGATTAAAATGAGATTGGCTTGCCAGACTTTACGTCAGCGGTGTCCAGCTGCCGTCCTCGTTCCGGCAGGCAGTACCGCGCGCTGATTGCGGGGTACCGTCGATCCGCACGGTATGCGTGTATTGCCGGCAATTTTGCGAGCCGACCTGATAAGGCTGCGCCGCGACGACCTCACCTGAGTGGCTGCCGCTGCTGTTTTTCCATTCGACCGTCTTGCCGGCAGGAGAATATTCAAGCGCCTGGTATTCGGCTTGCAGGGCCCGCTTGCGATCCGATGCGTCCAGAGATGGATTGTTTCCGATCAAACCATTGCCGAGTGCTGCGAGAACCCCAGTTGTGGCGGGTTGTTTGGAGCCACCCGTCAGTTTGCTCAACGTGCTTCCGCCATTGCTCTTGGGCGCCGACGTCGTGGAACATCCCGCCAAAACAGCGGCGGCAAGCAGGGAAATGACTATATGGAATTTCATCATCGGTCCGTTTTAGGGTGTCCTTTGTAGTGGCCTTTTATGGCCTGATTAGTCGCTCGCTTGCAAGCTCGATTCAGGTAGCCGCAACCGGAAGTGTAAGCCGCGCAGCCAGACCACCGAGCTCGTGGCTCCGCTCCAGCCGCAGCGTACCGCCATATTCCCGGACCGTGTCGTTGACGATCGAGAGACCGAGGCCTGTCCCCGGCTTGCTTTCATCCAGTCGCTTGCCGCGTGTCAGCGCGTCCTTGATCTGCCTTGGCGCAAGACCGGCCCCATCGTCCTCGACGCTGATCTCAAGCCCGCTATCCACCTTCGCGAGCGTAAGCCTGATAACACTGCGGCCCCATTTTCCTGCATTTTCCAGAAGGTTGCCGACGACTTCTTCGAGGTCCTCCTGCTCACCGGCAAAAATCGCATCATCCATGTAGTTGTTAAACTGAACATCCATTGAGGGATTGAGTTTCGTGGCGACCCGCACCAGGCGGGTGAGGATCGGGGTGACCGGCGCACGAAATACCACGCTGTCGCGCTGTGCGGCTATGCGCGCGCGCTGGAGATAGTGCTGTACCTGGACCTGCATCGCCTCGCTCTGCTCGGCGACAATTCGCCCTTCGCTCCCGCCGATCGTCCGGCTTTCATTTACCAGGACGGAGAGCGGCGTTTTGAGCGAATGCGCCAGATTGCCGACCTGAGTGCGCGATCGCTCCATGATGCGGCGATTATTATCGATCAGCGCGTTCATTTCGCGTGCGAGCGGCGCGATTTCGTCGGGCAAGCGTTCATCCAGCCGCGAGACCTTGCCTTCGCGGATATCGCCGAGGGAGCGGCGGACACGGTCGAGCGGACGCAGACCGAACAGGATCACGGCCGCGTTGATCAGCGTGCCACCAAGAGCAAATATACCGAGATAGAAATAGAGGGTGTTACGGAAATGGGCGATTTCGCCTTCGACCTCGCTCAGATTTCCCATGACCCTGAACCGGGCAACGCGGTTTTCTGCGTCAAGAACAACTTCGGTTTCGACGACGGAAAGCTGCTGGCCGTTGGGACCTGGTTCTATATAAGAGCGTTGAAAAGACGTATCGAAGGGAACATTGAGTGTCGAGGGCGAGTCTATCTCCCGGTCGCCAAGCGAGACGGATTTGAGCGAACCCTTCAGATTGTCGGCGACAGGTTCGACTGACCAATACCAGCCGGAAAGCGGGCTTGAATAGCGAACCTCCCCCGGGTCCGGACGACCGGCAAGTGTGCCGTCATTGACGCTGACCGAAGCGATTACGCTGAAGAGATGGGCGGAAAGCAGCTGCTTGAAGCTCTGGAGGCGTGATTCGCCGTAGATCGTCGAAATGATGGTGGCAATGGCGACGAAGGAAATGATGGTCCACAGCGTCGAGAGCATGATGACACGCAGCGACAGGGAACGCAGGCTGGGAAGATAGCTGGTCAGCGGGATTGTCACACGTTGTCCTGCCTTTTGATGGCGTTCAGGAGGGTGGAATCGCCCAATGTTCTACGACTCGCTGTCCTACGACTTGTCCTGCGATTTGATCCTGTATCCCATCCCGCGGATCGTCTCGATGAGATCCATACCCATTTTCTTGCGTAAACGGCCAACAAACACTTCAATCGTGTTGGAATCCCGATCGAAATCCTGATCGTACAAGTGCTCGACCAGCTCGGTGCGGGACACCACCTCATCCATGTGATGCATGAGATAGGACAATAACCGGAACTCATGCGAAGTGAGCTTCAGTGTAGTACCGTTGACTGTCGCCTTCGAGGTCTTGGTGTCGAGCCGCAGTGGCCCGCAGGTGATTTCCGACGAAGCATGACCCGCAGCGCGCCGGATAAGGGCCCGCAAACGCGCCAGAACTTCCTCGATATGAAATGGCTTGGCGACATAGTCATCGGCACCCGCATCGATACCGGCGACCTTGTCGCTCCAGCGGTCACGCGCGGTGAGCAGCAGCACGGGCATAACGCGCCCATCCCTACGCCATTTCTCAAGGATGGTCAGTCCATCCATTTGCGGCAGGCCTATATCGAGGACCACGGCGTCATAGGGTTCGGTATCGCCAAGAAAGTGGCCCTCCTCGCCGTCGGAAGCCTTGTCGACCACATAACCGGCATCGGTCAAAGCTTCGACGAGCTGGCGATTAAGATCACGATCATCTTCGACGACGAGTATTCTCATGCAGGATTTCCCTTGCCGGCGTGGATCAGGCGGATCAGTTTGCTGGTACGGCGACTTCCACACGGCGCGGACGTTCGCCATCCTTGCCGGGGATCAGAACCACCACGACGCAGACTTCCTTGCCGTTCTGCACAACCGAGGTGGCCCGCGCAAGTGTCCCGCCTTGCGAATCGGCCACCCGTTGCCCCACAGAGGAGCAATCTGCAGCAAAGGCAGTGCCGGCGTTGAGGACGCCAGCGACCGAGATCAGGCCCGCAAGGGGCAGGGAGATAAAGAGGTGTTTCATCATGGCGTCATTATTATCGGTTGCTGTCTGAACGATGCATGAACGTTTGGTAATGTGACTGTCAGGATTGCCACAAGTTCACGCCTTTTAACACTATATTTCTTTACGTGTTATGAGCGTAGTGGCGCTGACGCGACCAAAAAGTGCAACAATACCGCTCAAGGCGGTCAGAAACTGCACAATAGTATCGGTGATCGCTCCCTGGTCGATGCCATCGGTGGAGATGTGAAAGAAGCTTGAACAGGAAAGCAGGATCGTCACGATCGACGCCCATACGGTTTTCGACAGATACCATGCTTTTTCAGTGCTCATCCTAAATTCCTTTTTCAAAACGGTTAACTTGAGAATCAATTAAAGTGCAGTTTGCGGCGGGCAGCCCGCCCCGGCCCGACTCTGGCTGATATCATCGCAACGCTGAAGTCGATTTCGGCCGTCAGGGTGCCAAGATCGAATTGTCGTTCAGAGAAACTGTATGTCCAGTTTGGCCCTTCCACATCAACGGATCGAACCAGCTTTTCATCCTTTCTTATTTCAACATGGTAAGCCTCACGCTCTTCGCCGAGCGGAATATCTGGCGCGAGCCAACTGTCTGCATCAATTCGTCCACGTCTTATCCAACTGATGTGGACGTCACCGTTCGGCGCGGTCCGTGACCGGATTTGCACGGGTTCGAGCGGCTGCAGAGCGCGCAACCCGCCCGTCCGTTGAACGGTACTGAAGAACTGATCGGTGAAATCCTCTCCGGAAGCGCCAATGCGCCAGGAAAGTTCGAGACCTGTCTCCTCCGATTTCAATCCGGCCGGGCCCACCGCATCAGTCATCAAGATGAACGGTGTGCCCGCAGGTCTTGACAGCATAGCCTCGCGCTCGGTACCGCACTGGCCGCGCAATAGCCCGCTCAATCGCCACACATCACTTTGCATTTCCTCTGCGTTGATAAACTGCAGCACCTCCCAATTGCCGTCGGAAGTCGCCACCAGTGCAGAGTTTGCGCCGCTGAATATCTGCGACAACGAAGTTGAACTCAGTTCACCGTGGTAGAGCTGCACGTCGAGCGCCCGTCCGTTCAGCAATCGGCCGCTCGTTCCACCCGCCAGCGGCGCAATGAGCTCCCCCATTACTGCGCGGTTGGCAATTGAAGTTCGTTGCTTGAAATCAACTGCTTCGGGTGAAGCGTAAACACTCGTCCCGCCCCAGGGATCGGCAAAGGCCGCGATGCGAAACTGGTCCGAGGGCTTGTCCACGCCCGGCCACATCGGTAGGTCCAGAAGCTCGAAATATGGCCGCCCGCGAACCGCGGATTTTCCGCCATCGGCAGGCACCGGCAGCGCGCCTCGAACGGGATAGCGGACATGCTGCGGCAAGGCCCTGGCCTCGACCCGGCGTGTCGCCCCATCTTCGATAGAGGTCACGACGAAATCCGGCGCCGAGGTGTTGCCGGCAACTCTCACCCGATCACCCGGCTTCAGGGCAGCCTGCTTCCAGGGCACTTCAAACGATGCGGTTCGCCGCGCGGCCCGGCGTGTCTGCAACGCCTCCTCAGCCAGCGATTTCGCCTGCGCCGTATCGATCATGCCCGGGAGTCCGATGTTTTCCGTGCCTTTGCCGTCGAGGCGCTCGGCAAAACTCATCGCTGCCTGGTAGTCCAGCATCGGGTCGCGATAGCCTATTTCGATACGTGCAGGCTGATCCGTGAGTTCCTGCATCCGCCAGATAACCGGTCCGCCTTCCTCCTGTTCCACAAATTCATCGATGAGCGGCGCCGTGGCATCCATATGCGCCGTGCTCCGGAAAACCAGGCTGTTGCCGCTCTCGAAACTATCGACACCGTAAAGGGCAAGCAGGGGCTCGATAGCGGCTCGGACGCTGGTCGGTTCTTCGATGACGTAGCCGCTGACGAAACCATCCACAGGGCTGGTATCAATATTGGCCATACCGAAATCGCGAAGAATTAGGTCCAGCAGTTCATCAAGAGCGACACCGGACACCCGCCCGTTGAGCCAGTGTCCCGTCGTCCAGTTGTCTCCGTCGGACCAAAGCGACCGGTTCAGCGGAAATTCCGGATAGGGCCGTGTATCCCAGGCCCAGACGTACAGGCGATCCGGATCAAGCATGGCGCCGTTGTTACCACTGTTCCAGTAATTGAAATGCGCGCGCAGGAAGCGGTTTTGCGCAAGATCGCTGCGTCCGTGGTCGGAACAATAGGGATAAGCGCCCTCGGACGATTTCATGTCCGGAAAGACATTGGGTTGATTGGGGCCCTTGTCGGCGGCCGGGGAGCCCAATTCCGTCAGCCATAATTTTTTTCCTTCGGGCTGCCATGCTGTCGGCACCGTGCTCTCGACACCTCCCTGCCGGTTATAGTGTTTGTTTTTCCACCAGGAGTTGAGATCCTTGTAACGATAGACCCAAGGCTTCCCGGCCCCATCTGTGATGGGCGTGCGCGTCCGTAATGCTCGATTATCAGCCGATTTATAGTACCAGTCGAACCCTTCTCCCGAGGCGATCTGACCTTGCAAAGCGCCCAGATCATAGGGCGAGGTAAACCCGTCCGGATTTGGAACACTGTAATCCTCATCGCGCCAGTCGCTGAGCGGCATGTAATTGTCGATGCCGACTGCGTTGATCGCCGGATGCGCCCACAGCGGATCGAGATGGAAAAATACGTCACCAGATCCGTCTTGCGGATGGTGACCGAAATATTCTGTCCAGTCGGCACCATAGGTTAGTTTGCAATCTTTGCCGAGAATGCCGCGCACGTCACTAGCCAGATCACATAGGGCGTTGACGAAGGGAAAGCCGTTGGACTGATCCCTGATCATCGTCAGCCCGCAAAGTTCGGATCCGACTATGAAGGTCTCTACTCCTCCCGCACACACTGCCAGGTGGGCCAGATGCAGGACCAGCCTGCGATAGCCCCAGTCGTCCTTGTTTCCTCGATAGCTGACCAGATCGTTTTTGATCCGGAAATCGCTGGCTTTCACGCTGCCAAGAAACGTTTTGACCTGGGCGGCGGCCACTTCGGACTTGTTGGGGCTGCCCAGTTGGTAGGGCGCAGGGTGACACGTGATACGCCCACGCCATGGATAAGCCCCTTGCCGTGGTCCTCCATATGGATCCGGCAAATTATTGTCGGCGCGAATGTCCATCATCACGAAAGGGTAAAGGGTGACACTCACGTTTCGCGCCTTGGCATCGCGAATAGCATCGATAACGCTTTGATCGGAAGGCGTCCCACCATAGGCCGCGCCCGTGCCAGCGCGCGAAATGAGATGAGCCTGTGACCGCGAGACCCCGCCTGCCCTCCAGGTACTACTTTCCTTGTATCCGGACTTGTCCATGACGCCGGGCTTGATTGCGCAGTTCGCTGCACGCAAATCTGCGCCGAACCAGGGCACCACAATGGCGACATGTTTTAGCGAAGGACAAAGGTGCTGGAGTTCATCCATTGAGGCCTGCCAATCAGTAGCAGCACGCAGGCAATTGCGGTTCAGGCTCTTTGTCTTACCCTTTGATGGCTCACTGGTAACCAGTTGTGGGGAAAGTCCAAACTCCGTTGCACCTGGAACCAGGGCCACCGCTTTCAGATTACTCGCGACGCTGCCCACCGCTCGGACGACTTCGAACTGGAACTGCGGAATGCGATTGCCATAATCGTCCAGCGCGAAGCGATCGAACACGACATAGGCCGTGTTGCGATAGGCGGGCGCGTTGCCTTGTCCCTGTTTCGCTTCGATCAACGGGTCAACCGGTTGGCTGCTTGTACCCCCATAAAAACGGATCGTGCACCGTGTCTGGTCGAGCTCCTTTCCATCGACCCAGATGCGGCGGATCATGCTGATCGGCTCTTCAGCGACGGCAATCGCAAAATTGGCAAAATAAGTATATTCGGTGACTTTCGGCCCGCCTTTGCCACCCTGACGCGAGGTGGTTTTCACTTCCTCGAAGCGGGTTGCCCAGATAAGCGTGCCGCCCAACCGAACCGCACCATACACGCGTGGGAGCGCCGCGCCCTCCTCGGCGGACATTGGCCGCATCGAGGACATGCGCGGACCTTCGATCGTCTGCCCGAAAAGCGCCTGGTCGATGAGATAACCGCCGACCGACGCAACGGCCGAGGCAATCGCTGCAGTTATTGTTCCCGAGGTGGTAAGAGCACCAACTGCGGCAGTGAGAACAAGTGTCGCCATGCAATTGAATTCTTTCTGGAATTACCGAATTAACACTGGATCTGACTACGATCTGGAAATGCGAACACGCCAGCTATCCGCTTGCGCCATTGCGGGACCAGAGCCGAGTCCATAACGCTGTGGCCCTCATAGGCGTGAATGAAACGACCATGATCTGCGAGGATGCCGAGATGTTTGGCAGCTACACCATCGTGCCAGCGAAACACCAGCAGGTCGCCGGGTTCGGCCCCGATAATCGGTTTTTCCGTCATGTGCAGACGCGCCGCATCGAGCAGCGGATCGGCTGTGCCTGTCTCAGCCCAATCCATGGAATACGCTGGAACCAATTGCGGTTCCTGCCCGTAGAGTGCCCGCCAGATACCGCGCACCAGTCCAAGGCAGTCGCAACCAACCTTGCATCTCGATCCGCCGTGCCGGTAGGGAGTACCAATCCACTGGCGGGCTTCGAACAAAACTTCCTCTGCTATGCTCACGGCACCAGTGGCTTTCCATCGAAATTGCCCCTGCCATCGGCATAATTATAGGCGGCATCGTTGCCAGGCAGATGCGGAAACCCGCGAAAATTGGCGCTGTTGGCAAACTTCGCCTTGCATTGCGCGAAGCTCTTGTCGCAGCCCGGCAGCAACGCGAAACCATCCCCCAGCACGATATCGGGTATCTGTGCGTCGCGCAGGCTCAGCCGAATGCCATTGCCATTAGGCGCCTGATTAAGAACAACATTCGTACGCCCCGTACTGTTCCCGGACGTCCAGGTCAGCCTACCATTGTCGAACCAGTCGGCGCTTGGAGGTTGAAGCCCGGAAACAACGATCTCCCGATCCGATATGATCGTCGTGACGGTCCCCGCTTGATTTCCGCCCGCATAGCAACAGCGGTTATCGCCGAGTTGGGCATCGCAGTGGCGCGTGATCCGCCGGCCGCTGACCTTGTCGAAATCGACCGAGCTGCTTTTCGTTTCGGCCACGAACTTGCCGCCTGAACGTGTAATCGCGCCGATGCGCGCGCTGCGCAGGAGAGTGAATTGATCCGGCGACACCCAGTTGACGAGCCACGTTTCCACTGTTGCCGCGTCGAATGCCCCTCGCTCGATATCACTGTCACTGATGCTGGCCGACGAAAGGGCGCCTTCGATCTCCGCGCTATCTACCCCAAGCCCCAGCGAGTTGGTTGCTTCGCTGGCACTGAGGCCGGTTTGCGGCTCGCAAGCGATCCCGCTGACAAGCAATGTCCGATCATGGTCCGTGAAGCCGTATATCACACCGTCCTTTCGCCGGATGATCCAACAGAAACAATGTGTTGTGACTTCACCTGCAAGATGTGATTCAAGCGCAGGAGGAATTGCTGTCATGCCTTTACCTCGATGATTGGGATGGTCGGGATCTCGCCTGCCTTGAATGACTTGATGCTGATCGTCAGCCGGTCCGTATCGAACCGCGCCGGCACATCGAAGCCGAATCCCGCCGTCACTGTTGCGCCCGCTGGCGGTATTCTACCCGGCTGGAAGATAACCTTCCCGGTAGCCAGCTCGACGACGAAATCCAGCGCCTCTGTCTTTTCGACACCGTTTACCGCCGCACGAACACTGCCTCCCTGCGCCTTGGTGATTGGCCGCACGTAATCGCCGTAGTGTTTTACCAGCTGGAACGCGGCATTGGTCCCGTCGCCATTGCCAAGGAACTGGTCGCCCGGTGCAACCATCTTTCCGGACCGGCACGACAGATGATCGAACGGATCGCGAAAACGGAAGGCATGGAGCGAACCTCTCCGTGCCTCGAAGAACGTCATGACATCGTCGAGGTCGGCAAGCGATCGCAACCCCGTCCCCGCATCATAATGATGCCGCGACTGCGCCCAGCGCGAATTGCGCTGTTCGAAGCCGGAAGTCAGCGGGACGATCTCATTGCGCCACTCCGGCCCGCCGGTCGCGCCGAAGGAAACGCCAATCGGAAACCGGACATCGTGAAAAGCTGTCATGATCGGTTTCCTAAAAAGTTCTGGCGCCCTTGCGTGCCGCGCGGGCAAGCATGCCGGTAAGCTGAGCCTCGGATTTGCGGAAGGATGTGGCGTCCGGTGTCGACACGTTGAAGGTCACGTGCACCCCTGAGGCGCCACCCTGTGTGGCAACGCCAAGTCGCCCGTCTGCCCCACGCGTCAGGGGCATGATCGCCTCGGTGCCCGCTTCGCCCATCACGCCAAGCGACCCGCCTGCGTTGAAATACGTAGGGTTGGAAACAACGCCGCCCTTGGCAAAAAATGTCGGCCTGTCGGCAGGTAACGGGGGTGTGCCATAGAAGGCGCCGGGTTCCTTTTTGAAACTTCCGATGAAGCTGGAGAACAGTCCTGAAGCCAGATCCTGCAGGGGTTTCAACCCTGCACTCAAGCTCATATTTGCGATGCTCATAGCCAGCTGTTTCAAAACCTCGCCGAGATCCTGGCCGCTGACCGCGGCGCTTTTCAGCGAGTTCGTCAGCGTGCGACCGAAAAGCTCTGACTTTTTCTGCAATGCATCCAGGGCTGCGTCGATGCCGCTGGTATCACCTTTTACTTCAACCGTGGATTCAGGGTTGTCGGGCATTGCTTCTCCTATTGTTCATCCGGAAATGCTTGCATCAATTGCTCAAGAGCTGTGCGTGTTGGGACAACACGAACGGCGGGCCGATGGAAGGCTGCATTGAGTTCGCGTGGTGTCATTGCCCAAAACTCTGCGGAGGACAGCCGCAAGATGCCGAACCCCGCCGCCATCATGGCCGCCCAGGGAAATGGCTCGGTATGATCCTCGTTGATATTCAAAGCCTTGATCCGGCTTGCTCCGAATTTGATTCACCGAAGGTCGCGCTCAACAATTCGCCAACGATGCGGGCAAAGCCGGTTATTCCGCCATCAGCGCGCATCTGCGCGATTGCCTCCGGCACCAGTTCATTGCCGCCGCCACGTAGCCCGGCTCCGATGATTTTAACGATGTCGTTTGCCGAGAGTGCGCTCGTGGATAACCGTTTCAACAAGACGGCCAGATCTTCCGCGCCGAAGGCATCTTCCAATTCCGCAAGAGCCGCAAGTGTCAGGCACAGTGTCCATTCGCGGCCATCCAGGACCGCGCTGATCTCGCCGCGATGCCGGTTCACCATTATGCAATCTCCGTAAAGCGGAGGGGCCCCGCGGATTCCAGCGCGATCTCGAACGTGACTTCGCCATTGTACGCACCGCCATATTCAAGCGCTGTGATCTGAAACGGTCCCTGCAGCATGCCGAAATCCGGCAACACAATCTGCCAGACCGGGATATCGCCATCGAAAAACGCCTGCCGGAACAGCGCATCCGACTGCGCATCCTTGAATATGCCCCCGCCACCGACTGATGCGCGCTGGACTGCACCGCCAAGAAGCTCGCGCCAGCGACCGACTGCATCGGCGTCTGTCACATCAATCGTCTCGGTGTTGAAGGCAACGCGCTTCGACCGCAGGCCGGCACATGTCACATAGCTGCCACTAGCGTCGGCAACCTTCAACAGAATATCCTTGCCTCTCTGGGCGCTCATGAGAATTTCCTTTCGGATTGATTTTGAGTTCAGGCGGGGAGTTCTTCCGTCACGGCCCGGTAGCGAAGGATGCCGAGATAGCCATCGCGGTTGTCCTCGGCGCGCGCCTGGGAATACTGCAATCCCAGATTCGCCACCCTGTGCCCAACAAGCGTGAGTGCCGATTTTTCTAACAACCGCTCGATGATGTTCATGATCGTGAATACTGATTTTCGGCCGCTCGCCCGGTTCCAGATGTTAAGCGTAAACAGATGTTCGCTGCCCCGTTCGGTGCCTGTGCCCCAATCATAGATATTGGAGGAGCCGAGCGTCACGTAGGGAAACTCCGCCTTCTCCGGCACACGGTCATAGACCCGGCCCTCAATCAGTTTTTCGAGCGAGCCATCCGCCTTCAAAAGCGCGAGAAGTGCCTTCTGCAATTCCAGCCCGGCACTCGTCATGGCTTGGCCTCGTTCGTAGCCTTGCGGTTACGCTTCGAATTCGCAGCTGGATCTTTTTCAGATCCAGCAGTCGTATCTTCCGCCAGCTCGATCGCCTGCCAGCGCAAAGTCTGGATCAGATCGGCGACGGTCATCTGCATCGTGATCTTCATCGGCTCTCCTCGCGCACGCGGCAGACCAGATAGCGGCCGCTATCGTCGGGATCGTGCAGTGTCAGGATTTGAAAAATGCGGAGCCCCTTACGCAGGCGCATGGTGCTGGCGATGTCACTTCGCATCCGCAGTGTGATACGGTGCGTGATCTCGGGCAGGCCTTGCTCGCCGAGGATGCGCAGGCCGGACTCCATCGGTTCGATTTGCGCCCAGACGCTGGCGATCTCGACCCAGTTTTCCACGAGTTCGCCCGTGTCGTCGGCAGTGATTATGGATTTCTCAAGCAAAAGCTCGCGCGACAAACTGCCCGGATCAAGGAAGAGCGCCGGCATCAGAGCGATACCCTGCGCCAAAGCCCGATCGCCCGTTCAAAAGCCGGCGGATAGGAGACAGGCTGTTGCGCAGCGCCATAGACACCGCGAAACTCGTACCAATGCGCAACCAGCGTCATGATGGCATGGCGCAAGGCGTCGGGAACCTCGTTTCCGGTTTCACCGAAACCCGCAATGAAATCGATTTCTAGCCCGCTTAGGGGCTGGTCCGGCCGGTTGCGTGCCGCAAGATAGAGCCGCGCCGGCCTCGCGTGGGCACTGAGATGGAGGTCGTGCTCGGCAATCGAAACCGGCGCGCCATCTTCAATATATGCTGTCACAACAACGACGGAGCGAACCGGATATTTCGCGATCCGGACGACACCGCTTTTCGGCCAGCTATCGGGATAGAACCGCCAGGTCTGGTTGATCAGGGCGAGGCCGGTCTGCGCCTCGAGTGTTTCGCGCGCCGCCTTGATAAGGCCAGTCAGCAATGCATCTTCGCTATCACTGTCCAGGCGTAAGAATTGGCGCACCTCCGCCAGTGTCACCGGCTCAAGAGCCGGTGGCTTGATCAGTGTCATGGTCATGTTTGGGGTCCTTATCGGGGAGAGGACGTCGTCGTTTAATCTGTCGTTCAGGTCCAGACCAAGTTGGTTCGGACTTCATGCCTTCGCTCGGCGGAACTATCGAAGTGGATTACTATGAAGTTTTTTCAATATCTCTAAAAAATGCCACAATCTTATTTTCAATAAAGTGACTTATAGTTAGAGTACAGTTGTTCAGTTTTTTTATTTTATTTTTTAAGCGAGGAATCTCCATGAAACATAGTGAAAAAATATTCAAAAAAACTCTATGCTTTTTCGCAATATCGATTATATATTCTTTTTTTCTTTATGGATATTGACGTTTTCGATTGATGATTTGACAAATTTACATGAATTTTCTCATTTTGTGTATAGATTATTGCGCATTGCGCCTCAATCAATTTTTTTATTTATACTGTCGGTTGCAATGATTTTTTTAGACAGTACTGGAATTTACTATCGAGTGGTTGCATTTTTTTGGGAGTTTGTTTTTGGAATTGGCACAATTTGGACAATTTTACTTATGTATTTGGTCATAAACTCCTGATCTAATTGTGCGGATCAAGTTCTCATTTACTAAAGCCAAGTCCCTTCATGATTGCCTCCAGAATCTCTTTAAGATTATTGAGGTGCTGCTGACCGCCATCGCCATGGGGATCGAAATCAAATCGCACGCGATTCCGCTTGGAAGCGGCTATGTTTACTCTAGAAAAGATGTTACTTGCGATGCATAATAATATGAAATTTCCCAAACTTACTTTGCATGTATTTTTGATATCAGTTCTTTATTTTGCCATTTCTTTATGGATAGCCAATTTATCTTTAAAAGATTTTAACTATTTTGAAGGAATATACTATACTGCATCTAGATTCGTAGACGCGACACCTCAAGCAATAATAATGCTGTTTCTATCGTTTTTGTTATTTTTCTTCAAAAAAGGCAATGCGATTTATACGATTTTGGTTATTTTGTGGATATCATTTTTTATAATCGGAACCATATGGACAGTATTACTTATACGCAGCGTGAATTATTCTTAAATGTAACTGCGGTTCTCATGGTTTTCGCCCACCAAAGCCAACGCCTGCTTTGATAGCTTCCAAGATTACCTCAAGGTTGTTGAGATGCTGTTGACCGCCATCCCCATGCGGATTGAAATCAAACTGCACCTTGCTGCGTCTGGACATGGCGATTCTCTGGTCAATGTTTTTCGACAGCGTTTTCTCACCTATCTTGTAATAGCTGACCCGCAGAGCGTCTTTCAGATCGCCGGATATTCCGTTCCAGGCAGCATTATCTTTGCTCGAGAAGAACCTGTCGGCATCCCTTATCGTCAGCGCGGCAAATGCAAAGGTTGTGTCTGTCTTGTTGAAGTTGGTCAAATCCTTAACCATCTTGTCGTAGTGGCCCAAATATTTATTCAGATCGAGCGGATCATCACCGCTTGCGGCATGTTCCGCGTGATACTCTTCCAAAAGGTCAATCGCTGTTTCAATTCTGATATTGCCGGGCCCGACATCTATCATCGCCGGATTTCTCCATTTATCACCCCAATTGGGACTGCCGCCTTTAATCGCATTGTAATTATCTGCAAGTTGCTGATGATTGAATCGCAATGCTCTCTGATCGCTCTCGACCTGCGCCGTCCCGCCTCGCAAGCCAAGGCTGAGATCCGGATTGTGGCGTGTGTCGTACTCATTGGCCACCGCACCTATCACTGCATTGCGCGAAACACCGAGCTTGTCGGCAACACGTTGCGCTGTCGCAGCGTGCCGGGTGATAAACTTCCTTGTCTCTCCCGTGAATTTCGTGGCCGGTTGGGATGAACTGCCTTGATCCACTGGCACGCGGCCACCCGCACGCCCCACGAACTGTCCCGCGGTACCATCCGGTGCCTTGGGGCCAGTCTCTGGTTTGCGTCCAACCACCACCGCACCGCCAAACCGCCCATGGCCGGAGGCGAGCTGCGCACCACCTGTCACTCCGCCGCTCCCGCCCTCGTCCGTTTATTGCCCGCCATCGGAATTGCCGGCGGGTACACGCGGTTGGTCTGGATTGTATTTTCTGACCCAGATCTGGAAAGGCTCATAGAGTAGTGAGCGGCTTTTCAGTTCATTGTTCTCTTGGGCCAGGCTAGCCAGCCAAAGGAGGTTATGTTCCCGCGGCGGACTACGCTTCAAAGCCCCGATCAAAACTTCGTTGGCCTTGATATTCCAGAGTATTCTCAGCTGATGCGAATTGTATGGCGCTGCCATGAAATGTGCGCTCCGGAAACTACTGGATTGGGTGAAATGAGCAATTCGACGAAGGTCTTAGGAAGATTTGGCGTATGCCATTCTGGCCAGGACGAGACGAAAATGGTGGTTTTCGAGGACCGGAGCGCAGCGTACATATTGGTACGTGAGCACCGGACCGCAGAAAAACGCCATTTGCAGGCCGTCCTGGTCTGAATGGGTTGAGGATCAGGCCGCGAATTTCAACAGCTTGATCGCATCAAAATCCTGCACGCCGCCGCCAACGCGTTTGGTCGTGTAGAACAGCACGTAAGGCTTGGCGGAGTAAGGATCGCGCAGCACGCGCACGCCTGTGCGATCCACCACCAGATAGCCCCTGGCGAAGTCGCCAAAGGCAATCGGCGTCGCCTTGTCGGCGATATCCGGCATGTCCTCCGCCTCGACAAGCCCGAAGCCGAGCAGCGAGGCCTGGGCGCCAGGCGTCGCCGGCGGCGTCCAGAGATAGTTGCCGTCCCTGTCCTTGAGCTTGCGGATTTCGGCCTGCGTCTTGCGGTTCATTACCCAATTGGCGTTCTGGCGATAGCCGGCCTTCAGCGCATAGATGGTATCGAGCAGGATGTCGGAAGCATCGGCAGTGGGAAACTTGCCGGCAACGCCCGTGGAAAGCGAACCGAGCTTGCCCCAAGCCCAGGCACTTTCGGCCACGACGTCATAGGTCAGGAAGCCCCGCGGCTTGTTGATGCCATCGCCGCTGATGAAGGCCTTGCCTTCTTGTTCGGCAAAGGCCGTTTCCACTTCCGTCGAAATCCACTGCTCCACATCAACCGCGCTATCGTCGAGCAAGGAGGATGTTGCCGCCGGCATGGCGTAGAGTTCCATGGTGGGGAACTGCAGCTCGGCCAGCTTGGAGCCTTCCGTCTGCGGCCGGATATCGGTTTCGCTGACCCAGCCAACTGAAGGGCCCTTGATCGAGTAGGGCTTCTTCAGCACCGAGCCCGACACCTGCCGCACGGAAGCAATACCTCGGATCGGCGAGATTTGCGCCAGACGCGCGCCAATCTGGGTCTCCAGTTCCTCCGGTACCAGATAGCCGCCATCGCTTGCCGAGCCAATCGTATGCGCCTTGGTTTCGATGACACGCAGAGCGCTTTCATCGCCGCGCCGCACATAGGTTTCAAAGGCGTTCTTGTGCTCGGGCGAAGAAACCTGGCGAACGCCGCCATCCAGCGCCGGACGCGCCTGTTTCAATTCCAAGCGATCCATGGCGCGCTTTCGCGCATCCATTTCGATGTCCAGGCGCTGCATTTTATCGGCGGTCAGAACATCGACGCTCTTACCTTTCTCGATATCGCCGAGGCGAACGTCATTCGCGGCTTTGTATTCGTTAAATGTGCGGGAAAATTCTTCAAAACTCTCAGGGTCGCTCGTAGTCTTGGTTTCGAGCACTTGCTTGGCTTTACTCATTCTTCTTCCTTTTGGTTGTTAAAATGCAGTGTTGAAAATGCGCACAGCCTTGCCGCCCCGCGCCGGTAGTCCGGGCGAAGTTTCAAGGTTGCTATGCGGGAAATCCTGCTTTCAGGATGGATGTAGTATCAGATTTCTAATGCGGCTGATTATTTGGGGCGGCGGGCTAATGGCTTGACCTGCAAACGCAAATGCAGCGTCGATCTCAAAATTCATAAACAAATCTATTCGTAATATTCTACACAGCAGTCGCGCTGCGAACCTCCGTCCATGTGCCGATAGCCTGGTTCGGGCGGTGCGCCTTCCGATTAGTCTATGCGCCGAACGATTTCTTCCAAATACATGCGTATACCGTCGTCGCTATCGAAGCGGGTGTTGGAGTTGGCTCCTTGCCATATTCTGTTTAGTTCCTTGGAGTCATGCACGTTTTCAAGCACATCCGACAGAAACTGCTTGATAACCTATCGTTGCTGAGCTGTAACCTGTGACAGAGCAAAGGCGAACTCGTCCTTGACCTCTGGGAACGCCACCAAGATAGATGGGTTAAACCAAACGCACATTTCGGTAAATTCGGGCAGTATTTTCATGGATTGGGGCCCGCTCCCATCGCCGTCCACTGCCGGCCATCTTGGCTCATCAGTTACGCAGTATCAATTGCGCGTTCTCGTCTAGATCAATCAAGCGCTCTACCGATTTCTCCAAAATCTCTGCCGGAATCTGTACAGCGAATTTGCTATCCCCATGACTCTGAATGGCCTCCTCCGGCAATTCGCGTCTTTCAGCAGCACCCAAACCAAGACCAGGGCCGAGGTCGTGTTCGATCGTCTCGCCCTTGTTTATATAACTCTGCGCCGTATACCATTCAAAGACGGCTATCCATTCCTCATCAGGACGCAATTGCCGGACAGCCTCAAGGAAATCCTCCGCCTGTTTCAAAGCGGCTGGTGAAACGCTGACCACACCTGGTCTTTGGTATCCATCCGGAAGTGGTCCTTTGACTAATTCGGAACTCATGGAAATATCTCCGCTCGAAATGAAAAACAAAACTGAAACAACAGCAAATTTCATAGATTTAAAAATAGAAATATGGATCCTTGATGAACCCTCGCCCATCCCCACTTCCCTCCTTTACAATAGTCTGCCCATTAGCACATCCATAGGTGATCTTAAACCTTTTGTTGCCATAACTATCTTGCGAGCGGGAAATGCCTTCCGCTACACAAACACGAAGAACGGTACCCGCAATCTGATACCTGCGTTTGCCCCTCCGATAAGATGAGCTTTCGTCAATTTTTTCTCCAACTCTTCCCGTTTGGCTTCTCTGAACCGCCGAACGGTTCCTTTGACCGCTCGACGGATTCTTAGTCGATCCGACAACACTTTCACCTCCCCCACTTCCACTTCCACTTCCACTTCCGCCATCCGTCCATTGCCCGCCATCGGGGTTTCCCGCTGAAACACGCGGCTGGTCGGGATTGTACTTGCGGTACCAGATCTGGAACGGCTCATAGAACGTCGAGTGGCTTTTCAGCTCCGCGTTCTCTTCCCGCAAGCGCGCCAGCCAGCGGCAGTTGTAATCGCTCTGCGGCGAACGTTTCAGCGCCTCGATCAGGACCTCATTGGCCTTGATGTTCCACAAAAGCCTGTGCTGGTTGGAATAATCCTTGTCCGGCATGGCGTCCGCAGGCAGGCTCTTCACCTGCCCCACCCGCGCCGATGGCAACATCGGAAAAGTCACCACCGAGATTTCCCAAAGGTCCGCCTCGTGGATGTGCCTGATACCACCCGTATCCGCCTTGGCCTTGATCGTCTTGAAGCCGATGGAAAGCCCATCGATGGCGCCAGAGCGCATCAGCTCCAGCACTTCGGAAGCCTTGGCGACACCCTTGGCCAGCTTGCCCTCGACATAGAGCCCGCGCTTGTCCTCGCGAACCTCCGTCCAGGTGCCTATCGGCTGATTCGGATCGTGCTGCCACAGCATGCGGATGCCGGCGGCGCCACGTGTGTGGATCGACTTCAGAAAGGCTCCCGCCTGAATCGCGTCCTTGCCCAGATCAACCTCGCCGAACAGACTGGCATAGCCGGAAAAGCTGCCATCCTCCGCCACGGTCTCGACGGTCAGTCCGGTATATTTTTTCTCAAGTCTTGGCAGGAAACGCCTATCGGACATTGGCGATATCCCTTTCGTCAGAGGGACTTCTATCGATTTGCGGAGGTTTTGATTCACCGATGCGCGCAGCGATGCGGGCGAAAATGCCAAGCGCGGTCCAGGCGGCGAGGCTTGCAGCCGTCGCACCCATCAGCATCAATTCGGTTTTCCCGAGCTCACCGCCAATGTCGAGTTCGGCAGCGATCTTGATCCCGGCTACGCCGCCGAAGGCGAGGCCGCAGACAATGCCGACGATGAAGCGGATGGCCGCTTCGCTCTTGTCGCGCGGCAGCATGTAGGCGAGGGAGACGGCGGAGCCTGCAATAGCGCCCGCCGCCTTTGCCGCCAGAATCCAGGCGGCATCGGACCAGTGTGTCATCTTATTCTCCCTGATTTGTTGGGGCGTAGCCGACTGCTTCTCGCTTTTCCTCATCGCTGAGGAACGGCGCAGCGCCGATCCGCTGCCACAGCGCATCGCGTTCCTGTGAGAGCCCATCGACGCGATCGAGATCGGGTTCAATACGCAGTTCATTGCCGTAAACCGGACCGAGCCAGGCAGCGAAAGCCTTGGCCGTACGTGTCACCATCGGGATCACCGTCAGGCGATAGAAGGCGCGGTTGGCCTCGGCGTAGTTGGCGTAGGTGTTGTCGCCGGGAATGCCGAGCAGCATGGGCGGAATGCCGAAGGCCAGCGCGATATCGCGGCTTGCGGTGTTCTTGGCGGCAATGAAATCCATATCGAGCGGCGACAGTCCCATGGATTTCCAGTCGAGCCCGCCTTCCAGCAGCAATGGACGACCAGCCTTCGCCGCACCGGTATAGCCCTCTTCCAGTTCGCCCTTCAGCCGCTCGAACTGATCTTCTGTCAGGTGGCTGGTTTCGCCCGGCGCATAGACGAGCGCTCCCGAGGGCCGCGCAGAATTGTCGAGCAGCGCCTTGTTCCACGAGCCGGAAGCGTTGTGGATATCGAGCGCCATAAGCGCGGCTTCGAGCGGCGCGAAGCCGTAATGATCATCGAGCGGATGGAAGAGCTTCAGGTGCAGTCCGCGCCCCTCATCGAGCGGGATTGTGCGCTTCTGCGCGCCGACACCGTAGTTCAGCGCAATCGGCCAGCCATTGTCATCGGCGATGATACGAACGCGATCCGGCCGCAAGAGGTGCAGTTCGCTCGCCCCGCCGCCACTCTGCACTCGCTCCACATAAGCGTTGCCGGAGAGCAGCAGATGGCCATACAGCGCTTCGAGAAAGCTGGCGCCGTCGGTGCCGCGGTGCGGGCCCGCCAGAAGATCGAGCATCGGATGCTCGCTGTGCTCCGTCTTGCCCTCATAGAGCAGCCAGGGTGTTGCGCCGGCCGCTTCCGCCAGATGACGGACGCAGCGGTAGGCAACGGGATTGCGCATGAAACCTTGCCGCGAAAGCCCGACATAACCGCTCTGCGACCAGCGCGCCTCGCGGTCGAATTGCAAGGCGACAAAGCCCTGCGCCGACTTCTGCTGCAGATACGGGTTCTCATTCGCAGCGCGTCGGCGCCACGGCCAGTTGAGTGCCATGCGAGGGGTACTTTCTGTTGTTTGAAAAGCGTCAGTCTTGCGGACAACCGCCTACGCGTCGTGCGCGACGAAGTTACAACCCTACGTTCGTTGCCGTGCGCAGCAATTCCATGAATGTGGTCGAGATACGAGTTTCGAGGGCAAAAGCAGAAGCATCGAGGTAGCCGCTGCATCGAGAAGATTGGCCTCCCGACCTTGGGCAGGGCCTTGCCTTCGAACCTGGAGGTGCAGCAATGCGGTTTTTACCGTTTCGCATCACCCTTATTATGAAAAAGACCCGGACGAGCTACCATCTCGAAATCCGGGTCCAATTTCACAAATAAGGAAAGGGGGACAGGCGAAAGCTCGTTCCCCACTCCAAAGCCAATATAACATTTTCCATTTCATTTCCAAGCGCTAAGGCGTTTCAATGAACAGAAACAGGAATATGACGCAGGCCGTCATGGCGTGAATGTCACCTCACCACGCGTATCCTCGGGCTGCCATCGCGGCGGCGCAGGAGATCGCTAAGAGCCCAGACCAGCGCGTCCACACGATCCGGAGAGCGGCCGTTCGATAAGCCATTATGCGCGAAGTCGCACATTTCATCCTCCAGCAGTGGAAACCGCGCCGCATGGCGCACCCTGCCCTGTTCGTAGAGTGCCGCGATCGGCTCGGCGCGCAGCGCCTTGCCGCGATTGGCCCGCACGGAACGCACGGGAACGCCATCGTCCTCCGCTGCGATCACCGCAGCGACCATATCGCCGCCCTGATTGACCTCGGCAATGATCAAATCAGCCTCCAGCCTGTGAAACAGCGCAATCGCCCGTCTCGCCCATTCATGCGGCTTGGCCGGTGCAAAACTCTCGTCAGCCAGCACCCAGGCCATGCCGTTTTCATCGAGGCCGGCCGCCACGATCCCGCAAGCATCGGATTTCTTCGTTGCGCTGGCCGGAGGATCGATCGCAACGACAATCCGCTTCAGTTCCGGCACGTCTGGCGAGAACACGTTCTCCATCATCAGCCGGGACCACAGCGCGTCCGGGCTTTCCTCGATCAACTCGCCATCGAGTTCCTGCCGCCCGAGCCGCGTGCCGCCATAAAGGCCATTCACATGCTTGACGTAGCCCGGAGCAAGATTGGCGGCATTCTCGCGCATTGTCATGCGGCGCACACGAATTGCCGGATCGGCGAGCATATTCTTGAGCAATGGCAGCGGTCTTGGCGTCGTCGTTACGACCTGCCGCGGGTTCAACCCGAGACGCAGGCCGAATTGCAGCATGTCCCAGGTCTCCTGCACATGTTTCCATTTGCACAACTCGTCGCACCAGGCGGCGTCGAATTGCGGGCCGCGCAGACTGTCCGGGTCTTCCGATGAAAACATCGACGCCGTGGCGCCGTTGGACCAAACGAGACGCCGCCGGGTCATCTCGTAGCGTGGTCTCTCTGCGCGGGACACCTTCATGATACCCGACGGCCCGTCGATCATGACTTCGCGCACATCCGCCAATGTCTCGCCGACCAGCGCGATGTTGCATGAACCACGCGTAGCGAACGGCCGGTAGTTTTGTGCGACGCCGTTGACCCATTCCGCGCCTATCCGGGTCTTGCCGGAGCCGCGCCCGCCAAGGATCAGCCATGTCTGCCATTCACCGTGTGGCGGTTGCTGCCTCGTCCTTCCCTCGCAAATCCACTCCCGTTCGAGCGCTACCGACTCCCTTTCGTTGAAGTTCTTCCTGGACCAGTTCTCTTGCACGGCTGTCAGCAAGTTCATCGATCCTTTCATCAATGCGTTTCAGGACGGCGCGAAGCTCATCGGCACTCAGGCTACCCACGGTTTGCGCTCTTGTTGTTGCAAAGCGCTCTTGTAGATCGCTCACGCGCTCAATTGTGCGGGCAAGAAGCGCCAGGGCATCGAGCCTCGCTTTGCCCGACGCTTCTTTATCAAGCGAGGAAAGCGTATCCAGTTCCTTGCGCAGCAGATCCATGATCCGCTGGGCAAGACGCAACTGCCGGCTTCCCTGTTGCATATCGCTATAAGACAGGCCGTCGCGTTTGAGCGCTCGCAGGAACTGGCCTTCTGTCAGCCCGAGCAGCGGCACGACCTCGGCGGCCGATATGCCATATTCGCGGCATAGCGCAAATGCGCTTCGCCGGCGCATGGCGGCGGCAAAATTGACGATCATGGATTGTCCTTGAGGTAGGAGCCGAAACGGATCTACTCGCCCCGGCTAACCGGCCCGCGAAGTATTGGACACATTTCCGACGATGACTAAAACCTACAGGACAACCGTTACGCAGTCAAGGATTATATTCTTAATAGAGAAAATTTTCTTAACTGCGTGAGAAGAGAACTTTGAGAATTCAACCTGATGAGGCAGCTGGTGTGGTTTTCGAGAACCGGAGCGCAGCGGACGTTTTGGTCCGTGAGCACCGGAAGCGCAGAAAATCGCATCAGATGTCCATCAGGGTGAAGTTATCGAGGTTCTCTATGCCTTTTTCCAGCTGAGCGCCAGCAACCCTGCCCCGATCATCAGCGATCCGCCTGTCCGGTTGACGATACGCTGGACCTTCGGCTCGCGGATGGTCTGGCGCGCCATCGATGCCATCACAGCGTAGGTTGCAGCATTCAGTGTCGCGAGAACGAGGAAGGTCGTTTCGAAGATCACCATTTGCGTGAATATCGGGCGGGTCGTATCGAGGAACTGCGGCAGGAAAGCCACGAAGAAAATGATGCTTTTCGGATTGAGAGCAGTCACCACGTAGGCGTGGAGGAAGATGCGGTGGGCCTTCTCGTTCTTTTCCGGCGTTTCGCCGGTTTCAGGATTGGCGATCGGCGCACGCCAGAGCTTGATGCCAAGGTAGATAAGATAGGCGGCACCAACCCATTTCAGCACGGTAAAGATCGCTGCCGATGCCGCGAGCAAGGCGCCAAGTCCAAGCATGGAGGCAGTCATCGCAGTGAAATCACCGAGCGCAACACCCGCAACCGTCGCCGCCGCAAAGCGCCGGCCATGGCCAAGCGCATAGGAGATGACGAGAAGGATCGTCGGACCAGGAATAGCGAGAAGAATTGCCGATGCAGCAACGAATGCCAGCCAATGTTCAATGGACATGCCTATGCTCCCACCTGGAAAAATGACACCAATCCACCGGACAGGCGCAATTGCAAGTGGAAACTTTTTGGCAACAGTCCCGGTCAAATCTCCATATCGGAGGCGCTTACCCTTGTGACATTAATCACAAAGGCGGTATTCTTTTTGTGGGATGAAATGACCATATTAAAGCCTAAACAGCCGCCTCAAGAAGCTGTTAAGTGATATCCGCTAAACCATGTGCCTTCAGGGGCAAGCATGGCTTAGCACAGGGCAGGCAAGAAGTTTGATGAACGCGCCAAGGCCGGACAAGAAACGCAAGCGATTCAAGGTCTCGCCACTGCTTGGGCTTGATGCCTGGATCGATTCGACCCTTTACGAAACGCGCTTTCGCCTTGCAGAATTCTGGGAAGACACCACCATCTTCTTCCGCCGCTTCCATGTCACGGGCTGGCGTCGCGCTATATTCGAAGTTCTGGGCGAAGCATTCACCTGGGGTACAGTCGGTTCCGTGCTCATGCTGACGCTGGCTATCCCGGCCTTTCATGAAACCGAAAAGAACTGGCGTACACGCGATGATTTCGCCGTGACGTTCCTCGACCGCTATGGCAACGAGATCGGCCAGCGAGGTATTCTGCACCGCAGTGCCGTACCCATCGACGAATTGCCGGACCACGTCATCAAGGCCGTCCTTGCAACTGAAGACCGTCGCTTCTTCGACCATTTCGGCATTGATTTCCTCGGGCTGTCGCGCGCCATGACGGAAAACCTGCGCGCCAATTCCGTTGTCCAGGGCGGCTCGACCATTACCCAGCAGCTGGCGAAAAATCTGTTTCTCAACAATGAG
Source organism: Phyllobacterium chamaecytisi (assembly GCF_020164455.1). Taxonomy (GTDB): domain Bacteria; phylum Pseudomonadota; class Alphaproteobacteria; order Rhizobiales; family Rhizobiaceae; genus Phyllobacterium; species Phyllobacterium chamaecytisi. The sequence continues at coordinate 174,383 of NZ_JAIQWW010000001.1, read as the reverse complement.
CGAAGCCTTGACCGCAAGATCAAGGAAGCTTTCCTTGCCCTATGGCTGGAGTCAAACCTCACCAAGAAGGAAATTCTGCAGACATATCTCGACCGCGCCTATATGGGCGGCGGAACGTTCGGCATCGCGGCGGCTTCCGAATTTTACTTTGGCAAGAGCGTCAAGGATGTCAATCTGGCTGAGGCGGCAATGCTGGCCGGGCTTTTCAAGGCACCAGCGAAATATGCGCCGCATGTCAACCTGCCGGCAGCGCGTGCCCGCGCCAACGTGGTGCTCACCAATCTCGTCCAGGGCGGATTGATGACCGAAGGCCAGGTGGTCGGCGCACGGCGCAATCCCGCAACCGTGGTTGATCGGGGCCGCTCGGAAAGCCCGGATTATTTCCTCGATTGGGCCTTCGATGAGGTCAAGAAGGTCGCGCAGAAAATGCCGACCCATACGCTCGTCGTCCGCACCACGCTCGATACGGGAATCCAGAAGGCAGCGGAGGAATCCGCGGAATATCACCTTCGTCAGTTCGGCAAGGAATATCACGTCACCCAGGCTGCAATCGTCGTCCTTGAAAACAACGGCGCTGTCAGGGCGATCGTCGGCGGCCGCGACTATGGCGAAAGCCAGTTCAACCGCGCCACGGCCGCGCTGCGGCAGGCGGGCTCGTCGTTCAAGCCTTATGTCTATGCTGCCGCCATGGAAAAGGGCATGACACCGAAGACGCTGGTCTCCGGTGGCGCGGTTTCATGGGGCAACTGGTCGCCGCAGAATTATTCTCGCCAATATCTGGGCAAGATCGACCTGACCACCGCACTGGTCAAATCCATCAATACAGTGCCCGTGCGGCTCGCCAAGGATTACCTGACGACCGCGCCCATCGTAGCCTTGACCAAGGCTTTTGGCGTTGAGTCGCCGATCAGCTCGCACAAGACCATGGTGCTGGGCACCTCCGGCATGACCGTCATGGATCAGGCAACCGGTTATAACGTCTTCGCGACTGGCGGCATCGCCGGCATGCGTCATCCCTTCACGCAGATTTTGAGCCAGAATGGCGACATCCTGTGGGATTGGAAGAAGGATGGCGTGAAACCGCATCGGGTGCTTTCGCAAACGGCGGCAGATAACATGAACATCATGCTGTCGCAGGTGCCGGAATGGGGCACAGGCCGGCGCGCTGCTTTGCCGATGACGCGCGCGGCGGGCAAGACAGGCACCACGCAAAGCTATCGCGATGCATGGTTCGTTGGCTTCACAGGCAACTACACGGCCGCAGTCTGGTTCGGCAATGACAATTTCACGCCGACCAAGGAATTGACGGGCGGCATCCTTCCGGCAATGACCTGGCAGCGCTTCATGAACTATGCGCATCAGAACATCGATCTCAAAGCCATCCCGGGCATCGACCCAACCATGCCGAAGCAGGACAAGGTGGCGGCGGCCAAAGAGGCAGAAGCCGTTGACGACGACGCGCTGAAAGCGGAAGAGCGGCCACGGGTTCTTTCAGGCGCCACCGCAACTGCCATCCGCGAAATCGGCCAGGCGCTGAAGGCCGCGCCGCAGCTCAAACTGCCAATCCTGCCCTCAAAAGTCTCCGCGCTTTGATTGCGTGCACCGACGCTCCCGTGTACTCCTGATTCGATGCTTCGAAATGTTCTCCTCGCCCTCATTGCGCTTGTGATTGCTGTTGGCGGCGGCACGCTGAGCGCATGGTATGCGGTCAACCGTTTCGATGGCTTTGGCGCGCTGACCGTCGGCCAATGGACCGGGCATCCGGAAGCCGGCACCCTCCTCTCAGATCCCTATGCCAAGGCGCGCGCGGCCCGCGAAGGCGCCTTTCCGCTTGGGTCTGCCGAGGGTCTCGCCTTTTACGCCTATGATGATAATCAGGGCCAGGCATTGGACCGGCGCTGCTCCTACAGGATCGAAGGCAATAGTCCCAATTCGCGTTTCTGGACGCTTTACGCGGCCGACCGCTCATTGATCGCACTTGACCCGGGTAAGGACCGCCTGCCCGCGCTGCATTCGCGGCAAATACTCCGCCAGGAGAATGGCCAGTTCGTCGTGCTCGTTTCGCCCAAGGCGCAACCGGGAAACTGGCTTGCCACGATGGGCGCCGGCCGGATGGTGCTGGTGATGACACTCTATGACACGCCTGTCGGCAGCAATTCGGGCCTCGTCGACATGACATTCCCGGCGGTCACGAGGATCAGTTGCGATGGGTAAGCTTTTTCGCGCCCTGCTCTTTGGTCTCATCGGAGCCGGCATCGTTCACATCGCGGTTGTGCTGCTCGTGCCCTTCTATTCCGATCGCAACGCCTGGTCGCGCATTTCCGCCTATGGCGATGACTGGCAATTCCATAGCGTGACTCGAGACCGGGCGCCCGGCACCGTGCCGCTCGCCTTCGATCCACTGTTCCAGGCAGCAGCCTGCCGTTTCGATATCGAGGACCTTCCCGCTCACATCACCGGCATAGGCACGACGCCTTATTGGTCAATCTCCGTTTACAACCGCCAAGGCGAAAACATCTATTCGATCAACGATCGCACCGCGATCGCCGACCAGCTCGATCTCGTCATCGCGACACCGCTGCAAATGATTGAACTCAACAAGACCAAGCCTGCGGCGGCAGAAAACTCCGTGCTGATCGAGGCCGACATGGACGAAGGCTTTGTTGTCATCCGCAGTTTCGTGCCGGATGAGTCCTGGAAGGAAGAAGTCGGTTCCTTCCTGCAGAGTGCCAGCTGTACGCCGCTGCTTTGACCGGCAACGGCCTGAGGTCGCTGCCAGTTTCACGAAAGAAGCGCTACTCCTCCAGAGGTTCATGCGCTGTTTCGCGCGCAAGCAAGAGCACCAATCCCGTCACGCAAGCCGCGCCTGCCACATAGATCGAGATGGCGTTGGAGCCCGAATAGCTTTTGAACAGCGCCGCCATGATCAAGGGAGCGAATCCACCGCCGATAATCCCGGCAAAAGTATAAGCGAGCGATGCGCCGGTGAAGCGAATACGGGTCGGGAATTGTTCGATGATGAATGACGCCTGCGGACCGTAAAGACACGCATGCACGATCAGACCACCAACGGAGGCGAGCACGATCGCCATGGTCTGCGCCGTATCGAACAACACGAACATGAAGAAGGCCCAGATGATCGCGCTGAGGACGCCGAGCGCGAGCACGGGTCGCCGTCCCCAATGATCGGATAAGATCGCAAAGAGCGGAACGGCCAGCGCGTTGAATCCCGTACCTATCAAGAGAGCCATCAACGCCGTGGACTTTGGTAGTTGCAGGACGGTGGTCACATAGGTCAGCGTGAAGACAACGATCAACCCGTAGAGCACATCGCCGCCGATGCGGGATCCACCCGCCAGCAACAGGCGGCGCCAATGATTGGTGACGACCTCCTTGATCGGCGCTTCGGCCTTGGTATGCGCCTCTTCGAGCTGCTTGAACATCGGCGATTCTTCGACACCGCTGCGAACCCACAGCCCAAATGTGACCAAGGCAAGGCTGAGAAGAAAAGGGATGCGCCAGCCCCATGCGAGGAAAGTTTCGTTGTCCATGAGCGACGTAAAGCCATAGATCAGGCCGGTCCCAAGAAGGGTGCCCAGGGCGGGTCCCATCTGTGTCCACGAGGCATTGAGTCCCCGCTGGTCCTGCCGTCCATGCTCGACCGCCAGCAAGACTGCGCCCGCCCATTCGCCCCCGAGAGCAACACCCTGCACGAAGCGCAACGTTATCAGCAGCAGCGGCGCCAGTATTCCGGCGGAGCCATAGGTCGGCAGCAGGCCGATGGTCGCAGTCGTTAACCCCATGATGATCAGTGTTATCACCAACACTGCACGGCGGCCGATCTTGTCGCCGAGGCGGCCAAAAAACAGACCGCCAAGCGGGCGCGATAGATAGCCGATCGCGTAAGTGGAAAATGCCAGCATCGTGCCGACCATGGGATCGACGCTCGGGAAGAACAGCTGGCTGAAGACCAGCGCCGCCATCGTGTTGTAGATGGTGAAATCGTAATATTCGAGCGTCGTACCAACCATGCTGGCAAGGGCTAGACGCTTTGGATGAGCTGAAGGTAAGCCGATACTCTCGGCGGTGCCGGTAATTGATGACATTGAAAATCTCTCTGTTGAAATGGTGTAAGAATAAACTTAGCGCGCGTAATAATTTGCAATAGGATACGCAGCCGCCATTCGTGTCAAGCACGCAAGTGCGATAAAAGCTGATCTAATAAGCAAAGATGCGAATTGCTTGAATAATAGGCAGCAATTTAACCTGGCTGCGGCATCCTATCGAAAAATCTGCGCGGTGATTTTGGTTTGGCGCGCTTTGGCGCTTCCGGTGCATAACGCTCATAGCGCACGCCGGGAAAAATCGTGATTTCGGCAGTCGTCTGCCGTTCGTTGTCTGCAATGGTGCGGCGCTTGTTTGCGCTGCCTGGAAATGTGATGACCAACCCCATATCGCCCATCCGTTTTAGGATGTGTCGAAATTCGCGATCATGACGAGGCGAAAACGGTGGTTTTCGAGAACCGGAGCGGAGCGTACTTGAAGTACGTGAGCACCGGATCGCAGAAAAATGCCGTTTGCAGGCCGTCATGGCGTGAATATCAACGCATCCGAGTTCGTTGATCTCCTTGATACGCCGATGCTTACGCGCGCACGATTTGCGCCATAATTTTCATTAGCCCACCGATGGTTAACGGGTTGCTAACGCTTCAAGGCTAATTTTAGCCATTGTTTAACCTCGTACTGCGTCTCGTGGAGTTGTGTTCGTGAAGTATCCTGAGTTTCGGGCGCTTGAAGACCGCAGTAGCGGCAGCAAGGCTGACGATCTCCTCACCGCGTCGATTACTGCCTTCTGCTGCGTCGCAAGACCGGCAAAGAGCGATGCGCAGCAGCTCGAGGACCTCGCGGTTCCGCTCCTCGCCCTCGCCTCGCAGCGGGTACGGCGCCATGCGGCCGCCGCCCTGTCGGAATTTTCCCACGCACCGAAACGGCTTGTCATCGCGCTCGCGGAAGACGAGGTGGATATATCTGCGCCGCTTCTGCTGCGCTCGCCGGTTCTGAACACGTCCGACCTGATCGACATCATCGCGCATAAGGGCCTTGGCCACGCGCGGGCCATCGCACGGCGCGAGATCACCGATCCCGAACTTCTGAGCCTGCTGCATGGGTTCAATGACCCGGCCATTGAACGTGCTTTGACGCCTCAATCGAATTTCGTCCATGGCAGGGAAAGCGACATGCCCGACACCCTCTCGACCCAGGAATCGCCGCGCCTGCGCGAAACGCGTGAGGCTTTGAAGGCGCTGATGCGGGACAGTGATGCCGGTTTTTCAAGCGATCAGGCTTTGGCCGAACATCTTGTCGATGCGGCTCTTCTCGACCAGACCACCTCCTTCGAACAGGAGTTTGCCAAGGCGCTTGACCTCGATGCCGACACCGCAAAACGAATCATCGGCCATGGCCTGAACGCGGAACTGACGATCGCGCTGGCGTCTCTCGGGCTTTCAGCCGAGGCGGCGCATCTCGTCCTTACAGGGCTGTTCGGCCTCGTGCACAAGGATCTGCATTCGCTGCGCCTCTTCGTGCAATCCTATCGCAAGATCGATCAGGCGAAAGCCGAGGCGACCGTCGAGCGCTGGAGGGCACAGGAAAACTCGCAGAAACTACGGCAGAAACTGCGCGAGATGGCCGCGGACTTCGAGAACGGCGCCCGCAAGGTTTCTTGATTGGCATCTATCGTTTGCGTTCTTGTCTTGGATACGGCCCGCGTTCGTGGTTATCGTTCAAGACGCTCATCCAAGTCACTTATTAGCAATATTAACACTGGCTGGTACAACTGGCGGTGTATTCTCTTATAAATTACAACTAGTAGTTATATTCCGGTTTAGATCTGTCTGTCATATTCATGTATTAATTTTCTCGTAAAGCACCGCTCCATAATAAGGCAATATTACTTAATTTATATTGGAAGGTGCATCATGTTGTTTGCCAAAGTGCGGCGCAAGCTCCTGCGGGGCGTTTGCGGCTTGTTTTTTATTGCCGGTCAGATCGGATTTTCTCAAGCAGCTCATGCGGAGGATCCGATCGATTTAACTGCCGTCGAAGCCTACATCAAGGCAAATAGATATCTGTTGCGCGACCACATTCAAAACAAGATCGTTCCAAATCCTCCTGCTCATTTCAGCCCTGCCGAGAAGCTTGATTTTGCGGCTGCACGCAGATTCCAGACCTTGGCCGATCTGAAGCGGCGCGATCTCGCAGACGACGACGAGGATGACGACGACGACTACAGACTACCGACCTTCTACGCGGCGGCACTCGGCGCGCATACGAAAGGATTTGAATTCACTCAAAGCTACGAAGATTTGGCAGGTCTTTATCGTGAGTGGAGCCGGGGCTATTCCAAATTCAAGGACGATCACGAAAGAGCCCGGCCCCGGGACGTTTTTGATGAGGACGGTCAAATTCTGCAGGGTTTTGAAACTGAAACTGGCGACTCTTATCCAAGCGGCCACTCATGGATGGGATTTCAAGATGCCGCAACCTTGATGCAGATATTTCCCGAACGTGGCGATGAAATCTATTCCCGTGCACTGCAATATGCTGAAAGCCGCGTCATTGTTGGTGCGCATTTTCCAGCGGATGTCATTGCGTCGCGTACTGCCAATCTTGTCTACCTGTCTCATCTGATGGGGGTAGGTTCATATGCGGCGGCCGTACAAGCGGTTGCAAGGGAAAACAGGACATCGCTGGAGACACAATGCGGCAAGAGCGTCCGGCTCTGTTTGCAGAACGAGCCAAAGCCGATCTACGATGGATACTCGAAGGATGATTTCTCCGTCGGCCATTTTGGCGCCTTGTTTGACAAGCCTGCAACCCAGGTCGGGCCGCAAGATATTCCGGACATAGCCGCAAACTTGCTGCTGCCGCGTTTTTCATATCTTACACCAGAGCAGCGCAAGCAGGTTCTGGCCAGCACAGCATTTCCAGATAATATGATCGGCCTTGGCCTGCGCAACCCCATAGGTACGGCCGACACGGACAAGGATGGCGTCGATCCTTTAGGGGACGCCACTCCACAGGATGCCAATTGGGGCCTCATCAATCTGGCCCGGGCACAGAATGGTCCTGCCTATTTCTATACTGATTTTGCAGTCAACCAGGTCTCGGGCAACGCATGGGACTATGCAGGTTTTGGAATACTGGATCGCTGGAGCAACGATATCGCCGGGCCCGGCGGCCTGATGAAATCTGGCCCGGGCACACTGCAGATGACAGGCAACAATACTTATGAAGGTGCCACGACCATCGATGGCGGTACGCTTGTCGTAGATGGTTCACTGACCTCCAATGTTGCTGTAAACGGTAGTGGTACAATCACCGGCGACGGCACGCTGGGCGGTTCTCTTATGGTCGACAATGGCGGTACGGTTTTGCCCGGCAATTCCGCCGGCACACTTACGGTTAAAGGCGATGCGACATTCAACAGGGGCAGCGCCTTTATTGTCGAAATCGCCACGAACAAACGCTTCGCCAGTCAACTTATTGTCGAAGGAGAGGCAGTGCTCAACGGAGGCGTTGTTTCGACGCGCTTCGCCGGGCAAGAAGCATTTTTAGGTTCAGACGATATCAGAAAGTTGCTGGACTATAATTATGTCATTCTGACTGCCGAAGGCGGCGTAACCGGCCGGTTCGAAGGCGTGAAAGAAGAATACAAATACCTCGCGCCAGTCCTCAGCGTTGGTGGAACAGGCAAGACCGTGAAACTTGGCTTTTCCGACAAGATCGCTGAACCGCAGGTAACAGTGCATCCACAGGTAATGACTGACCCGCAGGCGATTACCGATCCGAAGGTAGAGGTTGCCCCAACAGTTGAGCCTGTCCTGAAAGTTGAGATTGAACAAGCTGAGATTGATGCGAAGAGTGAGGCTCCCTCCCACCACATCCAGGTCGGCTACGATGCGGTGACGCCAAATCAGAAGTCCGTGGCGGGCGCGATCAATCGAATGGAGGCAGGCGACGCACTATACAACACCGTGCTCTTCACACTGCAAGGAGAGACGCCGGCCTACGATGCCCTTTCCGGCGAGACTCATGCCACAATTTCCGGCGCTCTGGTGCAGAGCGATACCAGCATCAGCGCTGCTGCGACCAACCGCGTGCGGACGGCCTTTGGCGGTGTTGCGATCAAGGTACAGCCTACGATTGTGATTGGCAGCACACCGTTGGCCTATGGCCCCGGGTCGCCAGAAGCCAAAATAACAGACGCCTTTGCCTCCATTCAACCAGCCACCCCGGCCACCGCCCTATGGGGCGAGGCCTATGGCGGTTGGGGCCATGTGGACGGCAATGACAATGCGGCAGGCTTCAGCAGCAGCGGCGGTGGCTTCGTCACCGGTCTCGACAGTGTCGTTGTGAACACATGGCGGCTTGGTGTTCTGACGGGCTATGGCAATACCTCGCTCCATAGCGGTCGCGGCAAGGCTTCGGTCGATAGCTATCAGATCGGCGTCTATGGCGGCACGCGGTGGGATAGTTTCGGGCTTCGCCTCGGCGCCAATCTTACGCAGCACGAGATCAATACCAGACGCAGCGTCGTCTTCAGTCAGATCGCCGGTCAGCACGATGCTGCTTACGATGCCAATACCGTGCAGCTTTTCAGCGAGATCGGCTATGAGATCAAGTCCGCTTTTGCCGATTTTGAACCCTTTGCTGGGGCGAGATATGTACACCTGAAGTCGGGCGGCTTCCGGGAGCGCGGGCATGATCACAAATTGAGCGATGGTTCCGATCTGGGTGACATTACCAATCTGACCGGCTTTGCCAGCAACAGCGATTTGACGACAACAACGCTTGGGCTTCGTGTCAGCCACGATTTTGCTTTGAGCGAAACCGTGGGCCTGACAACCCGCGCAATGTTTGGCTGGAATCATGCCTTTGGCGATATCACGCCGCAGCAGCGGTTAGCCCTTGGCGGCCAGACGTTTACCACCCAAGGCCTGCCAATTGCGGATGATACAGGCGTTATCGAGGCAGGATTCGACGTGGGTATCGGCGAGAGCACCACAATTGGCCTCTCCTATACAGGACAATTTGCTGAGAAGGCTCATGACAATGCAATCAAGGCCGACCTTTCAGTGAGATTCTGAACATAATGGAACAGGCCCGGGCCTGTTCCCTACATGCCTTTAGCAACCGGAAACAGCTCGGATCGATCGCCGCGATAATCCTCGATCTCGACGATCCACAAATCCCGATCCCAGCGCTTCTGCTTTTCCAGATCGTCATTGATTTCCATTTCAGCCACGCCGGTATTCAATGGCGTGAACAGCCGCTCATCAGGCTTGGTTTCGTCATAGACCATCTGCGGTGCGGGCCCGAAAAGATCGTAGCTCCCGTCAACGTTGCGGAACTTGATGAAGATCGCGCCGGCCTCGGCTGCGCCCTTGTTGCTCAGCGCAGCGAATGCACCTGTACCATTGACGCGCCTGACCAGTGCGGCAACCCAGAATTCAGATGTCAGGCGCATGCGGTTTCTCTCAATTCGGGCGATGCAGTCGATGCCGATTATCTCTCCCCTTGTGGGAGAGAAAGGATTTACCTGGATTTAGCCTCTGTGCTAAATCCAGGTAAATCCAAGTGAGGGGATAGTTCATTGAAGCAAATCCCCTCTCTGGCGATTTCTAGCACTTAGCAAGGGCTAAGATGCTGAAATCGCTTTCTCCCCACAAGGGGGGAGATAGCCAGAGCTCAATTTATTAAACCTATTTCCTGCATCTTGGCGAGGAGCTTTTGATCCGGCTCGCCCGTCACCGGCAGACGGAACAGCTTCTGGAATTCGCTCACGGCACTTTTGGTGGAGGCGCCGACCTTGCCGTCAATCTCGACCATGTCATTGCCGAACGCGCGAAGGCCCGCCTGAACCCGTACGATCTCTGCGGGCGACAATCCGCCAGCGCTCGCGACGGCAGCATTGTCTTGCGACGGACTGGTCGAAACCTTTTGGATTGTAGCCTTTTCTTGCATCTGTTCCGGCTTCTTCTCCGGTATGGCGATGCTCGCGGTGGTCTCGCTGGCATTATCAACAGCCTGCTCGGGCTCGATACCCATGGCGGCCGTTGCCTTGCGATAGGCATCGATGGCCGCACGGGTGCCTCTGCCTGAAATCCCGTCGACAGTGCCGCTATAAAAACCAAGCGCCAGCAGTTTCTGCTGCAGCTTGGCCACTTCCGGATCGCCGCCTGGCGCCAGAACCGGGTCGCCATTGATCGCGGCGGCAATCGGGTCGGGGCTCTGCGGAACGGGAACAGATTTTACCTTGCGAATGGGCGCGTCGGCCGATTGTGCCTGCGAGGTACCGCCCGGCAATGAAATACTGCTTTGCTTGACGGGTTTGAAAACGAGTTCCGGCCGCGTGCGGAAGAACACGCCTTCATGCACATGCGGCTGATACCAAAGCGCATTGGCGGAGATGAAGCCCAGTGTGACCAGGAAGGCCGTCGTGCCGCCGGCAATACCAGGATTGCTGGCGATCAGACTGCCGGTAGCGAAAACAGCCACGGCGAACTTGCCCCGCCTTGGAGCGCGCCGCTTGCTGCTAGGCCGACTTACGGGCTTCCTCATGGGAACCTCCCTCGATATCGCTTTCGATCTTGAATTCGACAATGTTCGCCTCGTCGGAGAAATGTTCGATCACGGGACCGTCCAGGGGAATGCGCACATCTACAACGGTGCCCTGCCCCGGAGTACTCTTGATCCTCATCTCGCCGTCATGCAGCCCGACAAGGCCCTTGACCGTGGCAAGGCCAAGGCCCGTACCTTCGTGATTGCGCGTGTAGTCGTTCTGCACCTGCCGGAAAGGCTGGCCCAAGGTCTTCAGGTCCGCTTCGGCAATGCCGATGCCCGTATCGCTGACGGAGAAGGCCAGCATGTTGTCTTCGATCAGCGCATCGATGGTGACGACGCCGCCGCTTTCGGTAAACTTGATAGCGTTGGAAACGAGGTTGATCAGCACCTGATTGATGGCGCGGCTATCGGCAACGACGTTACCGATGCGCGGGCTGACACGGTCGCACAAGGTCACGCCCTTCTGCGATGCTTGATGCGCCATCATATCGTGCACCATGGTCACGGCATTCTTGAAGGCGAAGCTCTCCGTGAAGATCGGATAGGTGCCGGCCTCGATCTTCGACACATCGAGAATGGCGTTGACGACCGAAAGGAGATGATTACCTGACTGGTTTACAAGTTCCACGTATTCGCGCTGGCGTCCGGCCGGCAGCTTGCCGCAAATCTCCTGCAGCAGCACATCGGAAAAGCCGATGATCGAGTTGAGCGGTGTGCGCAGTTCATGGCTGACCGAAGCAAGGAAACGACCCTTGGCGATTTCGGCGGTTTCGACCTCCCGGCGTGCAATTATCAGCGCATTGCGGTCAGCGACGGCTTGGGAAATATCGGTCGCGACAACGACAAAACCTGCGTCCTGGCTATGCGGCACAGCGCGCAGACGATAGGTGGCGAAGCGCACGCTATGGGCGTGTTTCGGCGTCGCGCCCGGCGCAACGCAGCGTAGCTTGATCTCGGCTGTCGCACTCGAAGCGCCGCTCTTCATATCCGACAGGAAACTCAAAAACTGCACACGATCCGACACGTGCACACGGTCGAGCAGAGGCGTGCCAATCAGGAGATTGCGTGCGATGCCGAACTGGTCCTGCGCGTTGGGCGACAGCGAGAGAATGAGCCCGTCCGTCCCAAGGCTGAACACGACGCCGTCGATAGCGTTCTCGAGATCGGCAACGCGATCATCGCGGCGGGCAGCAGCGCTGCGGGCGGCGAGAGTGCTGGCTGTTCTGACAATAAGTGTCGCCATATAGCCCAAGGAAGCAAGCAGCACCAAGGGCGACAATGTCACGCTTTCACCTGCCCGCATCGCAACGACAAAGAGTATTGCGAGCACCCCGGCGGCAATACCAGCCGGCAGGCGAATGGATTTCTCATTGCGGCCGATAAACCAGGTTTCGAGAGGGATGGCCGCGGCCATGATCCAGAGCAGCAAATTCGCCGATGGTGTGGTGACGCCGATTGTGGCGACAGATAGCGAATAGGCGATGAGCGCGCTCATGCCGACCGATGCGCTGTTCTTCGATACTGAAAGCGCACCGCAAAAGATCATCGGAAGCGCCAGAACGCCGGCAACGAGGCTCAACATCGCGTCGAGCTCACCCACGATCGAGTGGCTGGTGATCAATGCAACAGCCAGCATCAGCGGCATGCCGAGAAACGCGCCGGCCATACGCGCGTCCCGCTCGGCGGTGGCACCACCAGCTGCGGACGGACTGACCCAGCGCTTGCACAGGCGTTTGTAGCCTGCCGCAATTCTGGATTGTGTGACGGAGTGAATCGGCACCAACTTTTTCCTGCTTTCCGCGAAATCTGGCCGGAGCCGGATAAGTCGCGGTCATTTCCCGAATGTTCTCTGCAACATTCCTGTCGGCGTTAACTTTTGCAGATGAGGCTTTAAGGAAAGGATAAAGCGGGGCCGCCGGACGCCAAGCGAACGGTGTTTCAAGCGATTGTGACGGTCATGGTAAATGAAGGGTTTCGGCTCGGGGCAGCTTTGCCGTCCGAATCGTAAACCATCGGTTTCGCGAATCGCTTTTGAAAGCAGAGAGCGCCGCAGGGACTGTAGGGTTTCGTCGAGGTCGACGCGGACGCTGGCCTTGCCTGGGGAAAACGTCGTTACAAGGCAATCAGGATTTTGCCGTCTTCGACCTTCACCGGGTACGTCCTCAGATTGACGCAGACGGGCGCGCCCTTGGCCTGGCCTGTCCGATAGTCAAAGCGTCCATTATGCTTGGGACATTCGATGACATGATCCATCACCAGTCCGTCGGCAAGATGGACCTGTTCATGCGTGCAAAGTCCATCGGTCGCATAATATTTGTCTTCGGGCGAACGATAGATCGCAAAGGTCCTGCCGTTGTGATCGAAGCGAACGACATCCTCCTCATCGATATCGTCGGCCTCGCAAGCCATGATCCAGTTTTCGATGTCAACGCTGCTCATTATTTTCCTCCTTGGTTGTTTTATTCTGCGGCCACGGCGTGCATCGGCAGCGGACGGCGGACGTACCAGCTCGGGTCCTTCACCTGTCGCAGCACAGCGGGAATAATCTCTGCGTAGCAGGCCCACAGACCCTCATAGGCGGGAGGGCACTCGTCCTTGATCATCGCATGCAGCTTGTGAAGATTGTAAAACGGCACCATCGGGAACATGTGATGCTCCACGTGGTAGTTCATGTTGATATACATAAAGCGGAAGACCGGATTGGTTTTCCAGGTGCGTGTGCTCAGACGATGATCGCGAATATCCTCCTGCATGCCGGCGTGCTGCGTGAGGTTAAAGAGCTGGGCCATGAAGCCGCCGTAGAAACGGGGCAGCACCATGAACATCGCCGGCAGGATCGATTGCGTCAAAACGCACGCAACGATGACGGCAATGAATACCGCGACAAAGGCTCGCGATGACCAGAAGACCTTGCGTTTCTCCCCTTCCGGAATGAAGTGGCGTCCCTCCTCGTTCAGGCTCCCGAATGCATGACGCACGATAGAGGCGATCTGGGTCAGCCCCGACTTGAGGAAGAAGAGATCGAGGAACATGCCAAGAATGTCGGGCGGCCGAGGCACGGCAATTTCCGGGTCACGGCCGACGAAAAGCGTTTCCGTGTGATGGCGCGAATGGCTCCAGCGCCAGTAATGCCCCTCATGCAGGGTCATGAAGCCGTTCAGATGATAGAGAATCTCGTTGATCCGGCGCGTCTTGAAAGGAGTGCCGTGGGACAACTCATGCGCATGATGGTCGGCCATGGAATAGACCAGCCCATAGACAGTGAAGGCCGGAACGCACCACCAGGTACCCCACGTCAGGTAGGCTACGATCCCGGAACCGACGAGAAGCGCCAGCCAAATTCCAAAATGTCTGAGACCTGCGGCATCGGACCGCTTGATGAGCTGCTTGAATTCCTTTCGATCCACCTTCGCCGAAAACCATTCAGCCTCGACCTTCTCCTCGAAGGCATCACCCGTTATGACGGCGGCACCGTCAGCATTGCCCACCAAGGCATAACTTCGAATTCCATCACTCATTTCGGCCTCCCTGACGAACCCGGAAAATACGTCGACAGGCACGCTCAGACAATTGGAATGAAATATTTCCTTTCAAAAACTGTCCGGTTAAGCAACAATGACGTGAAATAATTCTTTCATTGAGGTCACATGCGCCGTCCCAACATGACCACGCTCGCAAAGGAAGCCGGAGTCGGCCTTTCTACAGTCGATAGGGTGTTGAACGGCCGTGCGGATGTGCGGGAGGAAACCGCAAGCCGCGTGCTGGAAGCAGCCGAGCGGATCGGGTTCTACGCCACGCCGCTGCTGCGCCAGCGGCTGAAGACCGACGCACCCCAAAAGACTTTTGCGTTTCTTCTCCAGCAGAAGACGACGGCCTTTTACGAACTACTGGGAACTGCACTCCGGGAGGCCGTTGAAAGCAGCCCCTCGATCCGTGGAAAAGCGATTGTCGAGTTCATGGACGATCTTACGCCCGGAGCCGTTGCCGAGACGCTGAGACGAGTCGGTCGTGGCGCTGACGGCGTCGGCATCGTCGCGGCCGACCATCCGAGCGTTACGGCCGCCATTGACGAGCTGGCGGCCAGACAGGTTCCGGTCATTGCGATGATTTCGGATCTGACTGCTCCATCGCGCTCCGGTTACGTCGGTCTCGACAACAGAAAGGTCGGCCGAACCGCAGGCTGGCTTCTTGCCAACATGATCCCCGCCCCGTCTACGGTGGCAATTTTCGTGGGCAGTCACCGCTATCTCTGCCAGGAAGCCTGTGAGATTGGCTTTCGAGCCTTCCTGCGCGAGAATGCCCCACATCTTCATCTTCTCGAACCCGTCGCTACATTCGAGAGCGACCAGTACGCGTTCGAGGCAACCCTCGACCTCGTAAAGCGGCACGAAAGCGTCAAAGGCGTCTATGTCGCCGGAGGTGGTATCGGAGGAGTGATGGCGGCAATGAAAGAGCTTGAGGCCGACAAGCGCCCTCAGGTTATCGGCCACGATCTAACGCAAGCGACAGGTGCTGGCCTCGTCAGCGGCACACTCAAGGCGGTCCTTTCCCATCCAATCAAAGAAATCGCCAAGGAAACTGTCGAAATCCTGATCGCCCGCACCTTGGCAGCCCCCGATGCACCAGGCGTCACGCACCGAATTCTGCCGATGCATATATATACGCCGGAAAGTGTTTAGGAACGTTGTTCGGGCCAGATGACCTCAACCCCGCCTACCCTCAGCAGTTATTAATCGTTCGTTTCTATGATCGTTCAAATGCAGAAATGCGTCTCAACGGGTTTTTGCCGGATCTGTGTCAGTGTCCACCACGAAGGGTTGAATAGCGACGCTATAGAGGACTGCTGAAATGTTCTTTCTGATCAGGTTTGCGATCAAGTTCTGCTTCTGGATGTTGTTGATCTCCTTGTTCATTCCCGTGAACTCGAAGGACAATCTTCAGGGCGCGGGCCAGCCCGGCCCGATCGAGGCTCTTCTGGCAGCGCAGGAAACGATCAGCGATCTCAGCGATTTCTGCACCCGCAAGCCACAGGCGTGCGAAACGGGCAAGGCCGCACTTTCCAATGCCGGCGTCCGCGCAGGCGAGGTCGCGAAGGTCGGCTATGAGTATCTGGATGCACGCATGGGCGAGAATTCGAAGAAACCCGGCGCGCAAAACGCCGACACGGAATCCGGCGGGGGAGACGCCATAAAGGCGAAACTGCGTGAAATGGCCTTGCGCGAAATTCTCGATGCCGCCACTCGCCAACGTGAGCAGGCCAACGAGATCGACGACAAGACCCAGACCGGGACCGTCTCCCGGCAGTGAGAGCTTTTTCGATTCAGGCGGTGACGTTGGCCCTTCAAATCACTATATGTGATGCATGGCACAGACAATTGACGATATTTTTGCTGATTTTGACTTTCTCGATGACTGGGAAGATCGCTATCGCTATGTCATCGACCTCGGCCGCGACCTCAAGCCTTACCCGGAAGAGGCGCGGGATGCCGCTCACAAGGTCAGGGGTTGCGTCAGCCAGGTGTGGCTGAAGAGCACGCTTAACAGTGACACCGATCCCGTCATCGAGTTCGTCGGCGACTCCGACGCGCATATCGTGCGCGGCCTCGTCGCCATAATGATGGTGCTATATTCGGGCAAGCGCGCTTCTGAGATCATGGCGATCAACCCCGAAGCCATATTGAAGAAACTCGGCCTCGATGAACATCTGACGCCGCAACGATCCAATGGCCTGCGCGCCATGATCGGCCGCATCCGCGGCGAAGCCCAGAATGCACTCGCCCCCGCCGAGGTCACCCAGCATTAATTTCGAATCTCGGGCCGGTAATCCTCTGTGCCCCAGTGAATAATCCGACGGTTTCTTCGTGCAAGCGCCGGCGGGTGATAGTGGCGATCGAGTACCGCCAGCGCAGTCTTCAGGATCAATTTTGCCGAACGCACCGGCCATTGCCGTTCGCGTTCAACAGTCTCCAGCCCTTTCAAAAAGCAGCAGACGTCGATCAGCACGCCGGACAGTTCCGGTCCAACAGCCTCCAATGCCCGCTCGACACGCTGGCGCGCCGCGAGTGCCGCATCGGTGATCTCGAGCACACCATTGGCGCGTGAACCGGACCCGGTAACATCCCAGTTGACGCCGATCGAGGGCATCAGATTGCCGAGTGTAAAATCGGATCGCAGCCGCTCGCCCGCCTTGAACGCCTCATCGTTGATCAGCGGCAGACCCTTTGCATCCCTGCGATTGCGCAGCATCGCCAGCGGCGACTCCGCGTCATTGCTGCGCACCCGCATTGACCCGCTCTCATCGGCAATGGCAATGATTGCTTCGCTCCGATGCTGCCCGGCGTAAGGGTCGTTCGTGCATTCGAGACGGCGAAGCCAGGTGCGTCCCGTATCGCTGATCGAAACCTTGCCTTTGCGCAAAACCGAAAGACCTTGGCTCAGCGTGAACTCCACAACGTTTCGCGTCGCGGAAATCGTGCCATAGGCGCCGCTTTCCAGCACCAGCTTGTCAGAACTTTGCGTCTCAACAATTTCGGCTGCACCTTTGGCGACAAAACGCAGCAGCCGAGCAATCTCCTTATTGGCTGGCTCGATCATGCGCGCAGTCTCCCGCTTTCAACGTAGGCTACCCGAATGATATTTTCGATCGTCTGGATGATCCGGTCGAATTGCAGATCCTCGCGCATGTCCTCGACCAGATGGCAGGCGTGATTGACCGTGCTGCGGTCGCGGCCGAAGGCGCGCCCCACCTCGCTCATGGTCAACGCCAGTGTGACATGCGCCACATACATGCCGACCTGTCGCACCCTTGCCACTGAACGTTCGCAGCGCGAATGCGAACGCAGATCCCGGCCGCTCACATTGAAAAAAGCCGACAGGATATCGAGGACTCCGTCGCATAGCTGAAAAAGACGCTCATCGACCGGCGCTTCCTCGTCTATGACCGCCAACACGGGCCGCCTGAAACGGCATCGTCTCGCCTTCAGCGTATCGGTGACGGCCCGGGCTTCGACTCCAGAGCGGATCAGACAGGGCAAACTCGAAGACATTCTCACTCCACTTTGGCTATAGGAATATCTTCTTATATCGGAACGAACAAGAGCGTGGATAAGTTTTCCCGAACCCTCCTATTAACTACTTGTTACCAATAGATTTTTTGTTTTCTCATCAACTTTTATAGGAGTTTTATCCTACACTACTAGTGTTTCGCCATACTGCGTCTATCCCTCAACAAGGAATGGACGCATGTGGGCAATCGATTGGACCAAACAACGGAGCGCGTTTATCGCGGCAAAGGACAAGCATGTCAGCGAGGCGCGGCAGCGCCTGGCTTTGCAGATACTCTGCAACGCCGATCTGGATGGCTTGATCGCGCAGGATGATGAGTCAAAGTCTCAAATGTGCAGGCGGCTGAAGCGCCTGATCGAGCGTGAGCGCCTCAAAGGCGTCAAAGGCCACTGGAGTTACGATCTCAATCGCCACATTGGATTGAAGCAGGCGCTCGATACATTGAAGTCATCGATGCAGGAAGACGCAGTCAGTCAATGATCGTCACCGGAGATGATACCCGCAAACACGAAACGGCGCCTCTCGGCGCCGCTTCATCATTATTACATAGACCTGCTTGGCGGTCTCTTGCGCTTGCACCCAAGATGCGGAAGCATCGGAAACGCACAAAGCCCGCGCATCAGATGTGCATCAGGGTTGGCAAAGCTCTTTAAGCGGCCTTCTTGCGCTTGCGACCCAGGCCCATATTCTTTGCCAGGCGCGAACGGGCTGCTGCATAATTCGGAGCGACCATCGGATAGGAAGGATCGAGGTCCCACTTCTCACGATACTGTTCAGGGGTCAGGTTGTAGTGCGTCATCAGATGACGCTTCAACGACTTGAACTTTTTGCCGTCTTCGAGGCAGACAATAAAATCATCCGCGACAGACTTTTTCGGGTTGATAGCTGGCTTGGGTTTTTCCTGGATGGCAGTTACGGCTTCCAGACCACCGCCAACCCGGCCAAGGGCTGCATGAACATCAGAGATGAGACCGGGCAGATCGCCGGCCGGCACTGAGTTGTTGCTCACATAAGCAGCAACCAATTCCGCTGTGAGTTCCAGCAGCACGTCACTACCAGTTGTGTTTGAATTGTCGAACGTGGTCATCTAAGTCCAATTCCTTCGTCTAATTTGAAATCTGGATAGGTAGATTAAAATCACCAATATAAAGTCGATAACAGGCGAAGTCTCCTACGCCATTGGTAACAATCTATTCCGGATTTCGTTGAAAATGTCAAATCAATACTTTGCCTACGAAAGAAATATTTCAAATAATCCCCAGGACAGAGATTAACCGTTAGCAGCAGGAGATAGACCCAAGAAAGCCGGAACCTGAATGCCCACGCAGTAACAAGAATGCGCATGCAAAAGGATTTGCGGCATACCACTAAGACAAAAAATGGCAAAAATGAGGAATGCGGCGCAATACTTGAAGCATTCTATAATAACAGATATTGCGATGTGTAGTGTTCATCCCTACATTTGCGTAAAAAGGAACCAACGATGAACACAAAGACATTCAAGGTCGTTAAAACGGACGCCGAGTGGCGTGAACAGCTCACGCCGGAGCAATATCAAATCACCAGAAATCATGGGACGGAGCGCGCCTTTTCCAGTCCGAACTTCGATAGTAAACTCAAGGGATTGTACAAGTGCGTTTGCTGCGATCGTCCGCTCTATCGCTCTGAAACCAAATATGAATCCGGCACAGGCTGGCCGAGTTTCACTGCCCCGATCGAGCCTGATGCGGTCAATGCGATCGAGGATCGCTCCTATGGCATGCTGCGAACCGAAATAAAATGTGCGGATTGCGATGCCCATCTCGGCCATGTTTTCCCGGACGGCCCTCCCCCTACCGGCCTACGCTATTGCATGAATGGCAACGCGTTAGTCTTTGATCAGGATTGACGGGGCGATAACTTTCCCTACACATCTTTTGAACAAGTCATATCGTTTGCCGGGCGGCCCAATTTGTGCCGGCCGGCTCAGAGCCCGTTTGGAAAGTCGCTGCGGTGAGGCATATGGCGTGATTTTCGAGAACCGGAGCGCAGCGTACTATGGTACGTGAGCACCGGAAGCACAGAAAATCGCGTCAGATGACCACTGGAGTAGAGTTTACGAACGGGCTCGCAATCGTCGAAAGTTTTTCCATGACCAATCCGTCCCGTTTTTTGAGCATCCCTGCGCCGCAATCCGATAAGCACCCCATATCCGATACGCGCCACGGCATCACCCGCACAGACGATTATGCCTGGATGCGCGCTGACAACTGGCAGGACGTTTTTCGCGATCCTTCCACGCTGGATCCGGCGATTCGCATCCATCTCGAAGCGGAAAACGCTTACCAGTCATCGCTGATGGCCGACACCAAGGATCTTCAGGTGAGGCTCTTCGACGAGATGAAGGGCCGGATCAAGGAGGATGATTCGTCGGTTCCGTCCAAAGACGGGCCGTACGCCTACGGAACCTCCTACAAGACCGGTGGCCAGCAGCCACGCTTTTTCCGCACGCCGCGCGATGGCGGCGCGGAGACCATGCTGCTTGATGGCGATCTCGAAGGTGAAGGCAAGGCCTATTTCCGGCTTGCCTCGGCGGATCACTCTCCCGATCACAGCAAGATGATCTGGGGCTTCGATGACAAGGGTTCAGAGTTCTTCACGCTGAAGGTGCGTGACCTCGCAACCCTGCAGGACACCACCGAGACGGTCAGCGATACATCCGGTGGCGGCGTGTGGAACGCCCAGTCGAATGGCTTTTATTATACGCGCGTCGATGCCAATCACCGGCCGTCCCGCCTGTTCTACCATAAGCTCGGCCAGCCCGAGAGCGAGGACCGCCTGATCCACGAGGAGAAAGACCCGGGTTTCTTCCTTGGCGTCGGCGGCAGCACACTCAACGATTTTGTCTTCATCGATATCCACGATCACGAAACGTCAGAAATGTGGCTGCTGCCGGCCAATGACGATACCGCCGAACCGAAACTCGTCATCGAACGGCAGACCGGCGTCGAATATAGCCTCACCGAGGGCGGCGATGTCTTCTACATTCTCACGAATGCCGATGGCGCCAAGGATTTCAAGATCATGAGCGCCCCGGTGAATGCGCCGGAAAAGGCCAACTGGACCGAGATCGTTCCCCATAAGACGGGACGCCTGCTCCTCGGCCACTCGGCCTACAGCAATCATCTCGTCTGGCTCGAGCGTGAGAACGGCCTGCCCCGCATTATGATCCGCGACCGCCATTCGGGCGAGCAACATTCGATATCGTTTGATGAAGAAGCCTATGCGCTTGGTCTGCAGGGCAGCGCCGAATATGACACGGAGATCATCCGCTTCTCCTATTCGTCCATGACCACGCCGACCCAGCTCTATGATTACAATATGCGCACGCGCGAGCGCACGCTTCTTAAAACGCAGGAAGTTCCCTCCGGGCACAATCCGGACGATTACATCACGCGCCGCCTGCTCGCCCCGGCACCGGATGGCGAGATCGTACCCATTTCAATCGTCTATCATCGCGACACGAAGATCGACGGTTCGGCGCCTTGCCTGCTCTACGGCTATGGCTCCTATGGCATCACCATTCCGGCGAGCTTCAACACCAATTGCCTGTCCCTCGCCGACCGTGGCTTCATCTATGCCATCGCCCACATTCGCGGCGGCAAGGACAAAGGCTATGACTGGTACGAAAACGGCAAGCGTCTGAAGAAGAAGAACACCTTCACCGATTTCATCGCCGCGTCCGAACACCTCGTCGCGGAAGGGTTCACCAGCCATCACCGCATCATCGCGCAGGGTGGTTCGGCGGGCGGCTTGCTGATGGGTGCCATCGCCAACATGGCGCCAGGCAATTTTGGCGGCATCATTGCCGAGGTGCCCTTCGTCGATGTCATCAATACCATGCTCGACGACACGCTGCCGCTCACCCCGCCGGAATGGACTGAATGGGGTAATCCCATCACCTCGGCCACCGACTACGCCTACATGGCCTCCTATTCGCCCTACGACAACATCGTCGCGCAGGATTATCCGCCGATCCTTGCCGTCGCCGGCCTCACCGATCCGCGTGTGACCTATTGGGAACCGGCGAAATGGGTGGCAAAACTGCGGGACTTCAAGACGGACGGCAACCCGGTGCTCTTCCGCATCAACATGGATGCCGGACATGCCGGTGCCTCGGGCCGCTTCTCGCGATTGGAAGAGGTCGCCTATGTCTATGCCTATGCGTTGAAGCTGGTCGGAAAAACCGGCGTTTCGGGATCAAGCTGAGATCGGCTCAGCCAGGCGAGCGTGGGTCGATTGGCGTGATCGGACCGAGGTCCAGAACAAGCTCAAGCGCACGCGCAGCAGCCAGCACACGTCCCTCAGCCCGTCCGCGGCCAACGATCTGCAGCCCGACGGGGCGTCCATCGGAGGTGAACCCGCAAGGAAGACTTAGCGCTGGCGAAGTCGTCAGCGTGATCGCATAGGCTATCGCCAGCCACTCGACATAGTTTGAGAAGGTGTAGCCGTTACATTCCTTCACGTACCGCTCGCCCACGGGATAGGCGGCGACGATCGTGGCCGGACAAAGCAGCAGGTCATAGGTGTCGAAAAACGCATTCATCCTGCGGAACATCACGGCGCGATTGTTTTCCGCCCGGACAAGGTCTGCCATGGAATAGCTGAGACCCTTCTCGATGTTCCAGACGACTTCGGGTTTCATTTTATCCGCATGGCTTTCCAGAAGGCCCGCATAACTGGCGGCGAAGGCCAGGCCCCGCATGACCTGGAACGTATCATGTGCTTCGGAGAGGTCGGGATGCGCTTCTTCAACAAAGGTGCCAATCTCGCCAAAGCGTGCGGCCGCCGCGCGACAAATCGATGCCACTTCCGGGTCCACCGGCGTAATGCCGAGATCTGCGGAGAAAGCGACACGCGCGGGCCGCCAGCCGGAGCGCGCCGCAGCAAGAAAGCTTTCAGTCCTCGGCAACGACAGAGGGTCTGCAGGATTTTCGCCGGTCATCGCGTCTAGGAGAAGCGCCGTGTCCTCGACAGTACGACCCATCGGCCCCTTGACACTCAGCAGGCGATCGATCTTGGCTCCCGGATTGCTGGCAACGCGGCCGGGGCTGGGGCGCAGGCCTACCACGCCGCAGAAACTTGCGGGATTGCGTAAGCTGCCTCCAAGGTCGGATCCTTGTGCGACCCAAGCCATGCCGGTGGCAAGTGCCACCGCTGCCCCGCCGGACGAACCCGCGGCCGAGAGCTTCGTGTTCCAGGGATTCAGCGTCGCGCCGAAGACGTCGTTGAAAGTATTGGCGCCCGCACCAAACTCCGGCGTGTTTGACTTTGCGTAGATGACGCCGCCTTCAGCCTCGATCGTCTCGACGAGAATGTCGGATTTCTCTGGAACGTGGTCAGCGAAGATGGTCGAACCATAGGTGGTACGCACGCCAGCCACGTCCGTCAGGTCCTTTATTGGCACCGGCAGACCCGCCAGGCGGCCGCGGCTGCCGAGGGGCCGTTGCATCAGCAGGCGGGCTTGATCGCTGGCCCGATCGAAGCAGAGGATGGGAAGTGCGTTGACGGCAACATCGACAATCGCCGTGCGCGCTTCAAGCGCATCGAGACAGTCGAGCGGCGTCACCTCACCCCGATTTAGCAGATCGACAACGTCGCAGGCGGGCATGTCCGTCAGACCCACATCACCTGTCATGACCTAGTCCTCTGCCGGAGCGCCGCAAGACGGTACTATACTTATCTTCGGGGCGGTGTCCAACCGGCGTCTCGTAACTGTAACGTACTTGCTCCGTCGAAATAGCGTGTCAACCTACTCTGGGATCCACCAGGGAGAGGTTCGATGTTCAAAGACACCACAAAACGTACAGGCCGCAGAGGCGGCCTGTTTATAACCATGCTTTGTATGGCCGGCGTTTTCGCCGTTGCCGCAGCCGCCCAGCAACCAACAGCAGCGCAGCAAAGCGCCATCAAATCCGCCTGCCGGTCCGATTTCATGGCGCAATGTTCGGGCGTGCAACCCGGAGGCAAAGCCGCACTCACCTGCCTGCAGCAGCATAACTCGTCACTTTCTTCCGCTTGCCAGTCGGCACTAGCGGCGCTCGGTGGAGCAAAATCAGCACCGGCGGCATCTTCAACCGGCACGGCAACCGCCCCAGCCGCAACCGCCCCCGCGACCGCGACTGCTCCTGCCGCAACTGCACCCGCCACGACAGCGATGCCCGCGCCGTCTTTCACGCCGCGCCAGGAGATGATGATAGTTCGCCAATCGTGCGGCCCTGATTTCCGGAGGCTCTGCAGCTCTGTCGCCTTGGGCGGCGGGCGGGCTATCGCATGCCTGAGGAACAATTTGGCCAACTTGTCGCCGACCTGTCAGAAGGTGCTGACAGCAGGACGCTAGCCATTCAAGTTACCTTCACTTCGCCGTGCTGCGGCGTTCGCGCAGTTACCTGCGCATTGAAATGAGCTATAAATACACGACGCCCGCTCGGGGGATTCGGACGCTTGGTTTGTTCTTGAATAGCCTCGGAGATTGTAAATGAAGAGAAGCGCATTCGCCCTGTTACTCGGCCTTGGTTTCCTGGCGCAGCCGGTGCTCGCTCTCACGGATATGTCGCAAGTGCAGGCGGCGGTTCGCAAGAATGTCAGCGAATATGCCGGTCAGCGCTGCAACACGCCGCCGCGCGGTTCCGGTATCATCCTCGGGCAATATACTGGCACGACGGACAACCCCATCCTTTCCATGGGGGGTGAAAATACGACGGTCTCGTTCTTTCGTTGCTTCACCTCCATGCAGGAATGCCAGGGCTGGCTCTACACCTTGCGCAGCAAATATACCGATGGAAATTCAGTGCTGATCAGCTGCAAGAAGAGATAGGCTTCACGCCGAGGCTCACAGCACCCAACGTAGCTCCTCCATCCTGCATATGGCTGGCAAAGAAAAAAGGCCGGTGGAGCGATCCACCGGCCTTTGATGTCTGTATCAAGCGTAACTTGGTACTACAGTTGCAAATTCGTCAGGCCGAGGCGAAAAGGTTGGTTTTCGAGCATAGGAGCGGAGCGTACATAAAGTACGTGAGCACCGAAGCGCAGAAAACCTGCCTTTGCAGCCCGGCATCACGAAGAATGCAACTGTAGTATTACGTGACCAGAACCGGCGTCTTGTTCGGCACGCGGTCGTAAAGGTCGATGATGTCCTGGTTGATCAGGCGCACGCAGCCGGATGAGACGGCCTTGCCGATAGACCACCATTCCGGCGAGCCGTGCAGGCGGTAGAGCGTATCGACGCCGTCCTTGAAGAGGTAAAGCGCGCGGGCGCCGAGCGGATTTTTAAGTCCCGGCTGCATGCCGCCATTTCTGGCACTATACTGCACCAGTTCCGGCTGGCGCGCGACCATTTCATCTGGTGGCGTCCAGGTTGGCCAATGGCGCTTCCACTGGACGACGGCACGGCCCGACCAGGCGAAACCTTCCTTGCCGATGCCAACGCCGTAGCGGATCGCCTGTCCGCCTTCGCGCACCTGATACAAGAATTTGTCGGTCGTATCGACGACGATCGTCCCCGGCTGTTCGCCGGTCGGATCCTGCACGATCTGCCGAAGATAGCGCTTGTCCATCTTTTCAATCGGGATCGCCGGCAGTTGATAGCCGTCATCTTCGCGTGCCGAATACATGGATTGAAACGAAGCGAAAGCCGGGTCGACATCCATTTGCGGCGTCGCGAGGGGATTGCCATAGTCATCGACCTGGATGACTGGCCTGTCGTCGCGGATCTGTGCGCAGCCTGCGAGACCGGCTGCGGCAGTCGCAGTCAATGCAGCCAGAAAGCCGCGACGGGAAAGTGTGTTTTGCATCATTGAACCAGGTTGGTGACGGGATGGGGAAACGCGAAGTTGCGCCGCCTAAACGCACAATGAATATGGCGGCTAACCGTTGACAATAGGGCGCAAACAAGGCGGCTAGCCGACTGTTGCCGCGCCGCAACAAAAAGCGTGCACGCAACCGAATTGGCCGTTCAACTTCGGATAAACACTTTGTGAGAACGCCGGTTATCTCTCCCCTTGTGGGAGAGAAAGGATTTTCCTGGATTTAGCCTCTTCGCTAAATCCTTGGAAAATCCAAGTGAGGGGGTAGTTCAGTGAAGCAAATCCCCTCTCTTGCGATTTCTAGCACTTAGCAAAGAGGCTAAGATGCTGAAATCGCTTTCTCCCCCGCAAGGGGGGAGATAAGGTGGCAAAAATTACCAGCGGGACGGAATCAGTATCATGGCGGTTAATACTCAAGCCCAAACAGTGACATGGACCTATGTCGATGGCGACTGGTACGAAGGAAATGTGCCCCTGATCGGTCCGCGAAGCCATGCGATGTGGCTGGCCTCGACGGTCTTCGATGGCGGGCGCTGGTTCGAAGGGGTTTCGCCCGATCTCGACAAGCACGCGGCGCGGGTCAACACATCGGCGATCGCCATGGGGTTGATGCCGACCATGAGCACCGAGGAAATCATCGGTCTCGCGAAGGACGGCCTGAAGAAATTCGACGGCAACACCGCCGTCTATATCCGGCCGATGTACTGGGGCGAGCATGGCGGCTATATGGGCGTCCCCGCCGATCCGGACTCAACCCGGTTTTGCCTGTGCCTCTATGAAGCACCTATGATCGAGCCGAGCGGTTTTTCGCTCAGCGTCTCGCCATTCCGCCGCCCGACTATCGAGACCATGCCAACCAATGCCAAGGCGGGCTGTCTCTATCCCAACAATGCTCGGGCCATTCTCGAAGCGCGTTCGCGTGGCTTCGACAATGCGCTACTGCTGGACATGCTAGGCAATGTCGCCGAGACCGGCACGTCCAATATTTTCATGGTCAAGGACGGCCATATTTTCACGCCGGCGCCCAATGGAACATTCCTTTCAGGTATCACCCGTTCGCGAACTATCGATGTGCTTGCCGATTATGGTTTCCGCACCACACAAACGACATTGAGCGTGCAGGATTTCCTTAATGCCGACGAGATTTTCTCGACCGGGAACCATTCGAAGGTCGTTCCCGTTATCCGTATTGAAGACCGCGATCTTCAGCCGGGTCCGATCGCCAAAAAAGCCCGGGAGCTTTATTGGGAGTACGCACACTCCACGCCGATAATTTAACTCCCGAATTGGCCGGATCTGAAATATTGATCCGTTTCGCATTGCTCCTGAAGAAATACGGACCTATGTAACGAACGCAGGTTTTGTCAGGATTGGCGACCATCCCATTCCGGGGCCCCTCCCGGGTAGCCAATCCAGTCACAATTGAATCGAAGAGGAGACTTCCATGGCTTTCGAATTGCCCGCACTGCCGTATGACTACGACGCGCTCGCACCCTATATGTCGCGCGAAACGCTCGAATATCATCATGACAAGCACCATAAGGCTTACGTTGACAACGGCAACAAACTGGCTGCCGAAGCCGGTCTCGAAAATCTTTCGGTCGAAGAGATCGTCAAGCAGTCCTACGGCAAGAATGCCGGCCTCTTCAACAATGCTGGCCAGCATTACAACCATCTGCATTTCTGGCATTGGCTGAAGAAGGGCGGCGGCGGCAAGAAGCTTCCCGGCGCACTCGAAAAGGCCGTTGAATCCGATCTCGGCGGCTATGACAAGTTCCGCACCGATTTCATCGCTGCCGGCACCACGCAGTTCGGCTCCGGCTGGGCCTGGCTCTCCGTCAAGAACGGCAAGCTCGAAATTTCGAAGACCCCGAATGGCGAGAACCCGCTGGTTCATGGCGCAACGCCAATCCTCGGCGTCGACGTTTGGGAACATTCCTATTACATCGATTATCGCAATGCCCGCCCGAAATACCTGGAAGCGTTCGTCGATAATCTGATCAACTGGGAATATGTCGAAGAACTCTACGGCAAGGCCAAGTAAGCGGCCCTACATCAAAGAAAACGGCCTCGTCATCGGGGCCGTTTTTGTTTTTAGACTCCTGGGTCAAGTAGCGTCCGGCCGTTTCAGGAATGGTTATGAGCTTTGACATAGGCCTTCAAGACGTCCTGCATACGCGTAAGATGCCCCTTGCCCTGACTTTTGAAAAACTCGAAAACATCCGGATCAAGTTTAAGGTGAACGGATCGAGGCTCTTTCGGTTTTACCAGCCGGGCATTCGCCCAAAAATCCGGTCCCAACTCCTCACCCTTCAAGGACCCGGAATTGCGAGAGAGTTTTCCTCCCCTATCCATTTTCTCCAAGTCGTCGAGCGATGCCCGCTTTATATTGGTCATGTTCAAGCTGACCTCCTTTCCACGCTGTTATGAGACGGGTGACCTCGTTTCGATTTGTATGAACAACTATGAAACAAATGTTCTCAACCATACCCAACGAAATAAACCGTTCTTCGCCGTAGTTCGCTCTCTCATCTCTTTTCGTCAGGACGGGGCCTCTAAAAAAAGCCGCATACAAAAAATCGACTCCATGCTTCTGCTTCACCTGTCGGCGTTTATTTTCATCCCATTCGAACTCCAATGAGACCGCTCCTTAAAATATCTGGTGATAAAATCTTCTCTAAAACCGGTACGCAGAAATATGAAGTAAGTGTACAAAAATAATGCACACTCTTCAAGCTTTGTTGGTATGGCTTTTTGTTCTCGCCTTCATAGCCTTGCCCTCATGCTTAGTGTTCCCCGCGTATGAGACCATTTGTTAGGAAGACAGATGCGGAGGTATGGGCTAGGCTGTTCTGTATTCTCGCCTGGAATGAGACCATTAACAGAACCAATGCGCCCGGCATCAGCTCCCAAAATAGTGCTCATTCTTGGCAGCGCACCGGATGCCGTGCGGTCGCGTGAGTGGCAGCGTGCGCCTTTCGATGCGATCGTCGCGATCAATAACGCCTGGCGAGTGCGCGACGATTGGAATTACCTTCTCCACGCGGGTGACTTTCCGCAGAGCGCCATGCCCGCGCCGGAGTTGGCGCGCGACCGCAAGATCCACACAGCGTCCGATTATGTTCCTGCACAAAACGCCTATGGCGGCTTTGTCTATGCGGGTGCGACGATGTCGCTGACATCGGCCTACTGGGCTTTGCATACGCTCAAGCCGGATGTGCTTGCATTCCTTGGCTGTGACATGAACTACGACCAGGCCGGGCCAACGCATTTTTACGGCTATGGCAATGCGGATCCGTTGCGCCCTGATGTGACACTGCAGAGCCTCGAAGCAAAGACGGGACGGCTGATGATCTCGGCAGCACGGCAGGGCTGCATTTGCGTCAATCTTTCCCGTCTGAACGCAAGCCGGCTGGTTTTTCCACGTGTCGATATCGACGCGCTTGCAGAGTGGTCGCCGAGAGATGCACAGCTCCGCATCGACAGCGTCTTGCGGCAGGTCGATGAGGCACAATTGCAGCGTGCCGAAATCCGCGAAAGAACGCTGGGCTATTATTTCCCAACCGGTGAGTATTGGCTGTTTTTGGACCAGATCGACGCCCGCGAACTCCGATGCCTCGATGATTTGTGGCTGGCCGCGCTTGGTCGCAAAGAGACTGCCCCTACACTTGAATGCTCAGAGACCGTTTGGAAAGTCGCTGCGGCAAGGTAGATGGCGTGGTTTTCGAGAACCGGAGCGGAGCGTACTTAAGTACGTGAGCACCGGAAGCGCAGAAAATCACGTCAGATGACCGCCACAGTTGAGTTTCCAAACGGTCTCTCAGATTGAATAGTAGATTCTGACAGAGGTTCCCTTGCCGGGCGTGGAACTTATGTCCAGACGCCCTGCCATGGTCTTCATGAGTTCAACGCAGTTGGTGAGTCCAAGGCCAACATGTCCGCCAGCTTTAGTGGAGAAGAATGGCTGTTTTGCCTTGGCCAACAGGTCCCGGCTCATTCCTCCCCCATTGTCGCTAATGGTCAGGATCAGTTGCGAACGGCGCATGAAACGCCGTCGCACGGTTCCGGTGATGGCGATGATGGGGTCGGTGCGTCCGGCAACCGCATTGATGGCATTCAGTACGAGTTCGTCCAGCAGCAAGTGGAACTGCGATGCGGGAACATTAACAGCGCGCACCTCGTCATCGGCGTTTACATTCAGCGTTGTTTTGCTGTTCGTGACTATATTATTGATGATCTGGCCGAGCGGTGCGGGCGGCACCTTGGCGCGGGCATGCCCTATCATCATCAAACCTTCATTGATCGAATCGAGCTCCGCTATTGTTCGCACGGCAGCATTTGTCATTTCGGATGGCGGCACCGAATGCCCGTTCAGGTAGCCGAGAAAAAGGCGCAAGGCGGCGACCCGCGTTCGGGTCATATGGGCGAAGAGCAACGAAAAAGACCTGATGTGCTGATCTTTCTCCCAACTGATTTTATTGTGTTGCCAGATGGCGATGATGCTCAGAATGAGCGCTGCAATAGCGCCAAAGAGGACGAGCATGTTGTGTGCCGCATCGGTGGCGATTTGCGCGGTCGCACTCAGACCCTGGCTATAATCGACTGTCACGCTGGCCAGGCGAACAAGATAGCCGTCGACAGTCGTGATGGATCCGAGGGCCTGTTCATAGTTCCCGCCATGCATGGCTACGGGCACGACCGTAAGGTCGATCGCTTCGATTGCATGGTGCAGGATGGCCATGTTTGGCGGCTTGATGAATGCGGCCGCGTAGTCGAGGCTTGCTATCAACTTCAGATTGAATCGTAACAATCGAAGATCTTGCAACAATCGGGGGTCATTTTTCCCCGTGCTCATGGACAGTTCCAGATAGCCGCTTATGCGGGCGGCCTTTTCTCTCGATTGCGCCAATCGCCATCGGATTTCAGAGGCTTGGCTAAGCGTGACTTCTGTTTGTTGCCTATAGGTGTCTGTGCGCAAAATCGACCAGACACTGAGACATAACGAGATGAGGAGACCTACACAGAGGAAGTACGGCAGGATCTGGCGTATCGCGCGCCTCATCGGCTGGGACGCACATTCACGACAAACCACACCCAAATGGACTTGCGGCTTAGAATGTAGGAGGAGGGAAGATCGTCGAGCGGCCAGACCAGATAAAATGGCCCGCCATCGTCGATCGATAGCGGCCTGTACAATTGGCCATCCTTACAAAGACCGCTTGCCCTGTCCTCTTCCGCGCACTGCTGTTCGATGGCCACCATGGGTGAAAAAGCATCGATCTCTTTGTTCGTCACCCTTGCGATGAAGTCATTATAAGCGACAACTTCGAATTCTTTGACATCAGCAAGGTGGCTCCTGGCCAGTATGTCTTTGAGCAGAGGGCCGCGAAAGCTCGTCTTTTGGCCTTTTTTGCTCCAGGGTGTCTCCGTTGTTCGCTCGTGCAGATCAAACCCGCTGCGCAGCTGTTTTTCCGTATATGTCGCGGTTTTTCCAAATGCCTGTTCAATCGTCAGAATGTCCGGATCAGGAGATTGGGATCTCGCAATGGTGGGATGTCCAAGCAGGGCCAACCACAAAATGACTTTAAAAAAATCTTTCATAAAAATGTACCCAAACCGGTCCGCATTCTGACTATGACGGCGACTGCGAGCCGGTGCTGAAATAGACTGATAAAAATCAAATATCGAAATAACAGGTAAGAATAAGCCACACTACAATGATTCCGGCAACTGCCCGAACTTCAAAAGTTTGGCCCGGGCGCGCTTGTAATAGCGCTCCGCAGAAGCCGCATCGATATTGAGATGCTCGCCAAGCTGATCGTAGATCGCCTTGCGGCTGATATTTGCCGGCCTTTGCATCATCCACTGGACAAGCTCCTGTTCCCTTGGAGAGAGCACCGCGTGGTAGACTTCCGGCGACATGCTGGTCTCGTGCATCAAGCCGACACAACATCCATGATCTGCTATCGACTGCAGAATCGCCGTCATGGTGCCGGGCTTGAGGCTGTTTTTGGCAATGTAGCCGGCTACGCCAATAGTCCGGACCTCTTCCCACTCCTGTGCACTCTCGGCGCCGGTGATAACGATGTGTATCGCAGCGGGCGTTCGTTCAACCACGGTGCTTATAGTCTTCAGTCGATCCATCTCGGACCGGGGATCGTAACCTGGCAGCCCGGGATCGATGAGAATAAGTGCAAACTGATTGGCCTCGATCAGCTCCAGCGCTGTGGCGATCGTTGCGGCGGCGTGGACGACACAGGCAGGAATCGCTGCTTGCAATTCATGCACAAGTGCGAGGCGCATCAAATGCTGGTCTTCGACGATCAATACGTCCTGTAATGAATGCTTTGTTGTCAAAAAAAAACTTTCAAAATAAGTGCTTTAATTCAAAGTACTTTTTATAGCCCGATTCGGCCTCGTGCAAATAGGGACAGCGCCGTCACTTTCGTCGCGAGACGTGTCGTTGTTGCTTCTGGATGCTGGTCGTGCGAAACGGCACCGATTGCGATTGACTTATTGTTAACCATCACGTAGCAGGTCGTTCATCGTGACGACTCGATATGAAACACACTATTTAAAACTATCGCAACTGTAATATCAAAGTGTAAATACCGGCTAACCGGAGCATATTAGGTTATATTTTGACGCGAAAGCGTCGCACAAAGTTTATTTTGTTTATTTTATTGGAAACATTTATATGGGAATCGATCTATTATTTAACAACGTGAATTCAATTCATTGTCCTGATTTGTCCCCCGACCATGGGGACAGCGCTGTCACTTTCGCCCGCCAGCGATTCGCGTCAAGACGCCGGGATGAAAGCAAACCCCATTTTTCAAGCGCCGCGACTATCGACGCCCCCTGCCACTAACGACAACGCCACAAAGGCCAAGATGGAAAAGATTCTATTGATGATCGCCATTGATTATCATGAACAGGCTCGGGCTGAAGTTGCTCGACTTGTTCTTTCATGCACCAGACTCAAGGCAGCAGGCGTCGACACCGAGCTGCTCGATAAGCGTCTCGAGACAGCAAGGGAAGTCGAACGGTGCATCAGAGATGAAATGCTGCGCTGCCCCACAGAATATATTGAGAATGCTGCCGCCAAGGTCGTGCATCTACGCCGGACCTTTACGCAGGACCATGCGACAAGCGAGGCGGGTGGGCGCTAATTCTCCCATAACTATCCTGGCGGCAATTGTCGCTTGTTGCACTGAAGTGGCCCCGTCATTGGCGGGGCCGCTTTGCATTCATCGCTTCGAAAAACGTGTGACCAATCCGTTGCTTCAGTAACGAATCCCCCCGCCCTATTTGAGAAACATTTCAGAAACGAAACACCACATGCGGGAAATAGCGCCGAAACATCCGCATTCGATAAAGAGGCAGGTGGACCGATTCTACACCTGCGCGTTGCAGTCCCTCCTCTTCTGTCACCCACCAAAGGAAACCCAAGGATATGAAAACGTCTCTTTACTCGGCTCTCGGCCTCGCTATCGCCCTCGCCGTCTCCGCACCAGTGCTTGCCACGAGTGCAAGCGCTGCTGAACCGATTCATCACAGGCACCACCGCGTCTATCATCATCATCATCACGTCGTGCATCATCCAAAGCATCATGCATGGCACAAGCATCATGGAAAGCCCGTCTACAAGCACGCATAAGACAGAACATACAAACATATGGGCCGGTTATCAGTCGATGATGACCGGCATCTTCATTGCACTCTGCCCGGAGACCATTTGGAACGTCGCACCGGCGGCCGCAGAATCGCGAACGAACCGCCCGGATATGCGTGCTTTTTCACGCATTGGAACAACACGTTCTCAAAAGTGATCGCCCCATTTTGATCCTTGCCTCATAGCTGACCGTTATTCATCCGAGGTTCAGAGAATTGGACTATGTCTAATATCTCAGGGACGTTTAAGTGTTGAAAGCCTTTGGCAAAAGCGGGGGCTTTCACTGGAGGTACAATGAGAAAGTTGATTTCAGCCCTAAGCGCGGTTTTGGTGTCGATCGGGACACTTGTTCCAGTCGAAACGGCCAGCGCCGCGCCTATGACGATTCAGCAGCCAGTCGAGATCTCGAAGGCTGCTCCGAACCCAAATGTCGAAACCGTCCACTATCGTGACCGGTGGGATCGCCGGCATCATCGCCGCTGGGACCGCAGGCACTACGGTTGGGAACGCAGGCATTATCGCCGTTGGGATCGCAGGTACTATGGTGACCGGTATTACCGCCGCCCCTACTACCGAGATCGCCCATACTATCGGACTTGGGATGACCCTTACCGTTACCGCAGGAGCGGGATCTATCTACAGTTCTGACACCATAACCAGCCCCGGCGTCTGACGCCGGGGCTTTTTGCTCCATTAACTTGCTGACAAACGAAAATGTGATCGCAATTGCCGCGTGCTTTTCGCAATGTATAATCTAGAGTGCCCACCGGAAGCCCTTGAAGCCACAATACTTTAGCCACAAGAGTCGGAGACACCCCATGAACAGACTGATTTCGCTTGCTGCGGCGCCTTTGCTTGCCATCGCACTTTCGGCACCGGCAAGCGCCGATGCGCTCGCTGACCGCCAGGCGCTCATGAAGGATCAGGGCAAGACCGTCGGCAGCATCACGCCGATCATCAAAGGCGAAAAGCCGTTCGATGCCGATGCGGTAAAGGCCGCACTGGTACACCTCAACGAGGATGCGCAGAAGATCGATGTGGCGACGCTGTTTCCTGCCGGGTCTGACCAGGGCAAAACCACCGTCTCGCCGAAGATCTGGGAAGACAATGCCGGCTTTGTCGCCGCCGTGGCAAAATACCAGAAAGACGCAGCCGCGGCAGCCGAAGCCAACCCGAAGGACCTCGATAGCTTCAAGGTCGTCTTCAACCAGGTAGCCGAAAATTGCGCTTCCTGCCACAAGGCGTTCCGCATCAAGAAAGACTAGGTAAAAGGATGATGCGCAAGCTCGCATTGCTCATCATCATTCTGGCGCTGATTGGCGGAGCCGGGTTCTGGTTGCTCTCGGCGCCCTCCCATGTCGACCCGGCAAAGCTTGCCGCGACAGCCCCCGGTGATCCGCAACGCGGCATGAGCATCTTCTGGCAAGGAGGCTGTGCCTCCTGCCATGCAGCCCCGGGTGCCAAAGGCGATGCACGGCTGGTGCTGGCGGGCGGTGTCAACCTCGTCACGCCTTTCGGCACCTTCGTAACGCCAAATATTTCCCCATCGAAGCAAGGCATCGGCGACTGGTCCTTCGCCGATCTCGCCAATGCGATGATGGAAGGGGTCTCGCCGGATGGCAGGCATTTTTATCCGGCCTTTCCCTATACATCCTATGCGCGCATGCAGGTGCAGGATATTGCCGATCTCTACGCTTTCCTGAAGACCCTGCCGCCATCCGATAATGTCGCCGGGCCGCACAAGCTGAGTTTTCCTTTCAACGTCCGGCGCGGCATTGGTCTGTGGAAGCGGCTTTTCCTTTCGCCGCAGCCGGTCCTCACGCTGGCCAATGCCACCGATGAGATCAAGCGCGGTCAATACCTGGTGGAAGGCCCGGGCCATTGCGGCGAATGCCATACTCCCCGCGATGTCATTGGCGGGCCGGACAACACGCAATGGCTGGCGGGCGCCAAAGCGCCTGAGGGCAAGGGCGTCATTCCGAATATCACCGGCGGCGAAGGCGGCATCGATTCCTGGTCCGAAAAGGATATTTCCTATGCGCTGGAGAGCGGTTTCACGCCGGATTTCGATTCGCTCGGCGGCTCGATGACGGATGTGGTTCTCAATATGGCACATCTCGAGCCTGCGGATCGTGACGCGATAGCCGCCTATCTCAAGGCTGTGCCCGCGCATCCGAACGGCTTTCCGGCGGCGAAGTGATTTCGCCGCCTACGCCAAAACAGGCATGATTTTCCCCATCCCAGCGATTGTTCGCACGTTCTGACGTCGCCGACGCTGATCCATTGCGCCATCCTTTGCCGGAGCCAACGTTATTGGAAAGGGATGCCTCGCATGATCAATCGCAGACAAACTCTCGCATTGCTGGGCGGTGCTGCCGCAGCAACCGCCCTGCCCTTCGCAGCGCATGGAGCTTCGGAACCGCCAAAGACACTCCGCATCGGCTGGCAGAAAAATGGCGTCCTGGCACTGGCCAAAGGCAACGGCGCACTCGAAAAACGTTTTGAACAGCGCGGCATCAATGTCAGCTGGTCGGAATTCTCGTCGGGGCCTCCGCTTCTCGAGGCACTCGGCGCCGGTGCTATCGATTTCGGCCCGACAGGTGATGTGCCGCCGCTTTTTGCGCAGGCGGCGGGCGGAAATCTGGTCTATGCCGGAACCTATCGGGGCCCACCGGCGGGTTCGGCCATTCTCGTCCACAAGGATTCGCCATTGCAGTCCATAGCCGATCTCAAGGGCAAGCGCGTCGCCTTCAAACGTGGTTCGAGCGCCCACAATTTCACGGTCAAGGCTTTGCGGACGGCCGGGCTGGCCGTGAAAGACATCGTTGCATCCGACCTCTCGCCTCCCGATGCGGCGGCCGCCTTCACCGCAGGTCAGATCGACGCCTGGACGATATGGGATCCCTATTTTGCCGTGGCCGAGAAACGCCCGGAAGCGCGGGTGCTGGCAACCGGCAAAGGCATCGTCGAGTCCTGGTCGTTCTTTCTCAGCAATGGCGAGTTTGCCGCTTCGCATGGCGATGTTCTGGCGGATGTCCTCGATGAGCTGACGCTTGTCGGCCGGTCAGCGCAAGACAATCTCGACGAGACGGTCCGGATCCTTGCGAAGATAACCGGCGTGCCGGAGGATATCCAGAAGGTTGTCCTGACGCGCGAGGGAGCGGATCTTGGCAAGGTGGCGGGCGTTACGCCGGAAGCCATTGCCTATCAGCAGGCATTGGCCGATGAGTTCTTTGACCTCAAGATCGTGCCGAAGAAGCTCAATGTCAGCGACATCGTATGGCGGGCCAAGCAGGCATGAGGAACGTCAGGCGCTCTGTGATTTGACGTAACCAGCCGGGCGCAGCTTCCATTGCGCCCGGCTTTATCTCATGATGCAGGCAACGACTCGATGCAACTATCAGAAACGTTTCCGGCTCAGAACCCGCTCTAAATGAAGATTGCCACATTCAACGTAAACGGTATCAACGGCCGCCTGTCGTTGCTTTTGCGATGGCTTGCGGAAGCCCAGCCGGACGTCGTGTGCTTGCAGGAGCTCAAGGCGCCTCAGGAGAAATTTCCGGAGCGCGCGATAAACGCCGCGGGATATGACGCAATCTGGCACGGACAAAAGAGCTGGAACGGCGTTGCCATTCTTGCCAAAGGCACTGAGCCTATCGAGACCACACGCGGCCTGCCCGGAGATCCCGACGATACCCACAGCCGCTACATCGAAGCGGCCGTGAATGGTGTCCTGATCGGATGCATGTATGTTCCGAACGGGAATCCGGCACCTGGCCCGAAATTCGATTACAAGCTGCGCTGGTACGACCGCCTTTCGCAACGCGCTCAGGAACTGCTTGCGACAGGCGCGCCCGTCGTACTTGCCGGCGATTATAACGTCATGCCGACGGATCTCGATGTCTACAAGCCGGAGCGCTGGATCGACGACGCGCTTTTCCGCCCCGAAGTCAGGCAGGCCTTCGCGAAGCTTGTTGCGCAAGGGTGGACCGATGCCATTCGCCACCTGCATCCCGACGAGAAAATCTACACGTTCTGGGACTATTTCAGAAACGCCTGGGGCCGCAATGCCGGCCTGCGTCTCGACCACTTCCTGCTCAGTCCATCGATCGCCGATCGATTGAGCAGCGCTGATGTCGATCGTCACGTCAGGGGCTGGGACCATGCAAGCGACCATGCTCCCGCCTGGATCGTGCTCGACTGACCGCCGATCAGAATTTGACCGTCAGATCGGCTTTGACCGCGTTGTCGCTCGCGCTGTCGGAGAACTGCCCGCTATAAGTCAGGCCCAGCGTCGTGGCTTTGCCGATTCCCACATCGAACCCCGCCTCGACGATGCCTGTGTCGGTCGCGACCGGCAGGCCCTTGACGTCGAATGGCTGGCCGCCGGCAAAGGCCAGGCGCTGCTCCGGCGTCACATCGCCGAAGGCATGGCTCCAGCCGAGCATGCCGTGTGCATCGAGCGAGATGGTCTGGCTTATGGCAAAGCTGCGCGATAGCCGAAGCCCGAGCGTCGTCGTGGTCAAGTCCGTTGTGCCCGCTAGCCCGGTCAGATTGCTGATCTCGCCGCTTTCCTGAAAGCCATCGCTCTTGAGGTGCACGTAGCTCGCCGCGGCGAAGGGCTCGAAATCGGCATAAGCCGTTTTGACCGCATAGCCGAGCTCGCCGAAAACCTGCACGGTCTTCGCATCGTAGGAAGCGCTGTGCCCGCCCGCGAGATCGCCGAACACCGCCGTGCGGTCCGTGTCGATCTCATTTTGGGTAAGGGCCGTGCCAAGGCTCAAGCGCAGATTGTCCCACGCGGTACCGCCATAAAGCCCGATCGAATAACTGTCGACCGAGGCATTCGAAGCCCGGCTATCGAGCGAGGTGTTGCCATAGCCGGCGAGCACGCCTATGCGCCAATCATCCGCAACCGCACCGTCGAGCCCGGTGACGAAGCCGCCGGTATTGCGGCTATAACCTGCAGCATTGCCGTCGCCGCCCGCATACGCCCATCCGCCATAGGCCTCGCCCCACAGGGCGGTCGTGGCTGGTGCCGGCGTTACCGATGCAAAGGCATCGCTGATCTTGGCCCGTTGCGCCGGAGCGTAAGCCAGCGGTGACGCTATCACCGCCTGCTCCTTCACAGCTACCCCGTCAAAGGCAGCGCGAATGCGGTTTTGCGCCGCATTGCCGATCACGCTTGCATCCTTGGCAAGCACGCCCGCGAGCGTGGCATGGGCTTCGCCCGACAGATTGTCATAGGGCAAGATTTCGCCGATTGCCGAGAACAGCACCGTATTGAGCAGCGGATTGCCGAGTTCAAGCTCCTTGATTGCGCCGCCAACGGCGATCTGGTTCGGCGTCTTCGCATCGACGAGGACGAGGCTTTTGACGCGCTCCTTCAGCAAGCGCAGCTTTTCTTCGCGCGCCAGCCGATCCTCTTCGTCCTGCCCTGCATCAGTCAGGCCGAAGCCGAGGGTGATTTTGTTCGCATCGCTGTAATCCAACTCCGCTGTCACGTAATTATACTGCGGCAATACACTGTCAA
Source organism: Phyllobacterium chamaecytisi (assembly GCF_020164455.1). GTDB lineage: Bacteria > Pseudomonadota > Alphaproteobacteria > Rhizobiales > Rhizobiaceae > Phyllobacterium > Phyllobacterium chamaecytisi. The sequence goes on along the minus strand of NZ_JAIQWW010000001.1, from coordinate 135,640 downwards.
ACCTGCCCGTGACGCCTTTTCCGGCGTTCAGGACCTCATATGACTTGTCCAGAAACAACCCTTCGATCGTTTTCTGACTCAGGAGCGCCACCTGATTTTCAAGGCGCACGGCAACGATGCCGCCCAGCAGGTTTGCGGTTCCATCGACTTTGAGCAGGTCGGCGCCGCTCGCGTCCCACATGATCCCGATATTCAAGAGGCTCCCCGGATGAAAGGTTGCATCGCCAGTAACGGTCAGAACGCCGATTTCCGTGCCATGGGGCGGCCAGGATTTGACCAGGCCATCATCCTGCTCCTGCGTATGGAACTGACCAGCAGGCGAAACCAAACCGTCCCGGTTGACGACAAGGCTGGCGACCGAGCCGCCCTTGCCACCAAGCTCGCCGCCAGCATTGACCGTCGCATCGCCGGCCATGCCATAGACAGCGGCAAAGCCGCCATTCAACACAAGATCACCAGAAATCCCGGCGTTGCCGATAATCAGGCTGCCGCCGTTGACGCTGGCATTGCCGCTCTTGCCATAGATGACGCCCCAACCGCCATTGAAGGTGAGATCGCCAGTTATGCCGGTCTGGTTGACGCGCAATTCGCCGCCTTGGTTGATCGTTGCATTCGCCGCTGTTCCATCGACTGAAAACTGGCCGGTGTAATTGACAAAAGTGTTCGAGATGATCGAGCCACCTTCGGCGATGGCAAGCTTGCCGCCATCGACGATCGTATCGCCGCGATAAGTGTTCTTGCCGGAAAGCGTCAGCGTGCCCAAACCGGATTTGGTGAGACCGGCGTCGTAGGCCTTCGTCGCGAGATAGGCCGTGCGGGTTTCAGTGGACGAATATTCGGTTTCGATTCCCTCGGCCTTCACAGCTGCAATCACACCTGCCAGAACAAGGTCATCAGTGTAGCTGGCGATGAAGTTGGTGTAGTCTGTTGTCTCGCTCCAATTGCTTGTCCATCCGGGATGGGACTTTTCATAGAGCGCAAGCAGTGCCGATCCCGCAGGGTTTGCCTCGGCAGCAGCCAGAGCAGCTTGAAATTTCTCGGCTGTGTAGTTTTCCTCTATTATGAAGTTTCCCTCTATACTGGCTGCGATCGCTGCCTTGAGCAGTTCCTTGCCTTTCGGAACTTCGCTCACAAGAGTTTCGGCAAGTGTCTCGACCAGATTGGCGGGAATCCCGTCGTTCAAACCAAGAGCGGTCTTTCGGGCACTCCACGCCGTTATCTCCTGCTGCTCCTCCTTCTTCCGCTGGTCGAGAGCGACCTGGGAGATATCACTTACCCATGTGTCGGTGACGCCCTCTCCCAGATTGGCGTTGAATCGCGACAGAAACTGCCCGGGACCGTTCATGGCTTTTTTGAGATCCGGTCGGCCCCAACCAAAGGTCGTGTCGGGGAGATCCGCGCTTCCATCGCCGAGATGCTCCGCCGTGGTAAACAGTACATCGCGCGCCTGAGTGCCGGTCATATAGGCAAACCGGTCCATCACTAGCCCCAAGGATGCGGTCACGTTCGGAGCCGCAGCCGATGTGCCGCTGTAGCCCGAACGATAGGCTGGCGTTAGCGGCTTTTTTGCCAGATCGTCCGGTGTATGACCCCCGCCGTCGCGTTCGTCCTCACCGCCATTGACACCGACAGATGTTGTTGAAATCCCCTGCGTTGGACCAGCCATGCACCAGTATTTGGTGACGCCGCAGCGATCAAATATGGTGTCCCCATCCTTGGTTACGCCAGTCACGCCAATCCAATAGGGCTCCACCTCCGGCCGGAAATAGGGCATTGCCACCACGGCACGCGGGTTGTTGCGCCCCTCATTGCCATTGGCCCAGACCTGGATGGTTCCGTACTCTTTGGAAACTTCGAAAGCGGCGTCGAGAAAGGTCTTCTTGCCGACAAACCGGCTATAGAGTTTTGTCAGCCCGTCGAGCGTTCCATAATCGCCAGCATCGCGTGCTTCCTGTCCCCAACTGGAATTGATCACGCGTGCGCCGTTGCGGGCAAGAATGCCGTAGGCTTCCTTGAAGTAGCCATAGTCGACGTTGGGGCCAAAAACCGTGTTGTCAGTGCCGCCTGTATTGGCTGAATAGAGATGCGCATCGAAGGCAATGCCGTGCATCCTGTCCTTTTCCGCGTCGCCCGTGGCATTGCGTATGGCGATCATTTCCCCTGCTGCGGACGTGCCATGGCTGTCATTGAAGAAGGGATCGTAATCGCCAAAGACCTTGAACGGGTCGCCTTTCTTCCAGGTTTTGTTCCTCCCATCCAGTTGTTCGCCGTCCGCGCTGTAGAAGCCTTCCACGGTCAAGGATGTGAACTTGCCCTGCAATTGCGGATGCGCGGAATAAATACCGGAATCGACCATGCCAAGCTTGACACTCTTCCCGGTGAATCCAAAGGCATAGGCATATTCTGCCTTCACACCCGCCAGGGCGTGATCCTTCAGGAACTCCGGTGTGCGCCAGCTTGCCGCCGCCTTAGCCAACTCATCCGTTTTCGTACCATCAGCCATGAAATATTTCCCGACTTCCTGCGCCAAGGCTGGAACTGCCGGCAATGCGATAGCGATCGCAGCTGCTGATACAAACGAAAGCAGCTTGCGGCGGACGCGGTGGAATGAAGGCGATAGCGGAGAACGAGCGGAATCCGCCCCTGAAAATGCATACATGAAAATCGTCCTTTAAAAAAATCAGGCAATATGAAGTGCAATAATATAGTTGGCAGGACTTTGCGGTTGTATGCCGTCGTGTCAACTGCCTGAATTCGAGGCACGGTTAATTAATATGCATGTTGCAAAAAAACACACAATTTCCGATTGTTAGATTGACAATTTAATCGTGCAAATAGCAAACCGGCGCTCACCGCCGGCTGAGGCTACCCAATATCCCGCGCACCAGCGCGCGGCCGAGCGACCCCCCGACTGAGCGGACGACGGATTTCATCGCGGCTTCGGCCACGGTCTGGCGGCCTCTCACCTGGCCGCCGCGCGGGCCAGTCTTTGGTTCGCCGCCAAGGAAATCGGGCAGCCGCCAACCGCCCGTGCTATCGGCGCTGGCCTCCTGCGCCGCCTCCGCTTCGGTCTTTGTCTGTTGCGCCTTCTTCTGCAAAAGCTCGTAGGCGGATTCGCGGTCGACCATCTCGTCATAGAGGCCAGCTACCGGGCTTGCATTGATCAGTGTCTGGCGTTCGTCGCTGGTCAGCGGCCCGATGCGTCCTGCCGGCGGGCGGATCAACGTCCGCTGCACCATGGACGGAACGCCCTTGTCGGCCAGCGTCGAAACCAGCGCCTCGCCGGTGGCGAGATTGGTGATCGCTTCGAACGTGTTGAAGGCGGGGTTGGCGCGGAAGGTGTCTGCAGCGGTTTTCACTGCATTCTGCTCGCGCGGTGTATAGGCACGCAAGGCATGCTGCACGCGGTTGCCGAGCTGCGCCAGCACCGTTTCCGGCACGTCCAGCGGGTTTTGCGAGATGAAAAACACGCCCACGCCCTTGGAACGGATCAGGCGCACCACCTGCTCGACGCGGGTCAGCAGCGCTTTCGGCGCTTCGTTGAAGAGCAGGTGCGCCTCGTCGAAGAAGAACACCAGGCGCGGCTTTTCCGGATCGCCGATTTCCGGCAGTTCCTCGAAGAGTTCCGACAACAGCCAAAGCAGGAACGTCGAATAGAGCCGCGGGTTCATCATCAGCTTGTCGGCCGCAAGGACGCTGACCAGACCGCGGCCATTTGTGTCCGTGCGCATGATGTCGGCGATCTTCAGCGCCGGCTCGCCGAAGAATTTCGTGCCGCCCTGCTGTTCCAGCACCAGGAGCGAGCGCTGGATCGCACCGACCGAAGGTTTCGTGACATTGCCGTAGCGGGCGGAGATTTCTTCGGCGCGTTCCGCGATATTGACGAGCAGCGACTGCAAATCCTTCATGTCGAGCAGGAGCAGCCCCTCCTCGTCGGCGATCTTGAAAGCAATGTTCAGCACGCCTTCCTGCGCTTCCGTCAGGTTCATCAGGCGCGAGAGCAGCAAGGGACCCATTTCCGAGATCGTGGCGCGAATCGGGTGTCCCTGCTCGCCGAAAATATCCCAGAAGATCACCGGCGAGGCCGAATGCTCGTAAGGATCGAGTTTGACATCAGCGGCACGCTTGACGAGAAAATCCTTGTCTTCGCCCTTGGCGCCGATGCCCGAAAGATCGCCTTTGATGTCGGCGCAGAAAACCGGAACACCGGCTTTCGAAAAGCCTTCAGCCAGTACTTGTAGCGTGACTGTCTTACCCGTACCGGTTGCGCCAGTGACCAGGCCATGCCGGTTCCCGAATTTCAGCAGCAAGGATTCTGCCTGCTGGTAGGTATCGTCGGGCTTGCGGCTTGCACCAAGGAAAATACTGTCATCGGCCATGTCGTTCGTCCTCGTCGCGACGGTCACTTTATCCACGGTATAAACAGCCAAACTCCACGCGACAATGGCCAAGGCTTTATCGCGTCCGGAAAATTGCAGACGCCCGGCAACTTCCGGAATGCAAATGGAACAGAAAAATACGATTCCTGCACAAGACTCCGTGATTCCCATGCAAGAAAGTGCGAATCTGGCGCAGGAATTTCATCGTCCGATTGCAATTTGATTGTACGAAGGTGTGTTGAGATTCGCGATCATGACGCGGCGAAAACGGTGTTTTTCGAGAACCGGAGCGGAGCGTACTTGAAGTACGTGAGCACCGGATCACAGAAAAGTGCCGTTTGCAGACCGTTATGGCGCGAATATCAATTCACACCTTGGGTTGATAGAATGATCCAGATTGACTTAAGCGCTTGTGCGGAGGAATATTCCCGCATATTACGTAAACGTAATTCATATCAGACGGGAGATTAGACTAATGGACGAACTTATCGCGCGCATTTCCGCCAATGTCGGCACCGATCCGGATACCGCTCGCAAGGCTGTTGGCCTCATTCTGGCATTTCTGCAGAAAGAAGCGCCAGCCGACAAGGTTGACCAGTTGATTGCCGGCGTTCCCGGCGCTGAAGCTGCCATTGCCGAAGCCAACAATAGCGGCGGCGGACTTTCCGGCCTGATGCCGGGCGTCATGGGCCTCGGTTCCAAGCTGATGGGCATTGGCCTTGGCATGGGCGAAATCACCGGCATTTCCAAGGAAACCATTGCTTTTGCTCGTGAAAAAGCCGGCAGTGGACCAGTTGACGAGGTGGTGAATTCCATTCCGGGTCTGAGCCAGTTCGTTTAAGCCGGCCTCGTCGCCAATCCTGAACGCGCGCTTTTCGGCGCGCGTTTTTGTTTTCAGGTCCGGTTGATCGAGACACCGCCATCGACCAACATGGCCGAGCCCGTGGTAAAACTCGAAGCATCGGACGCGAGATAGAGCACTGACCTGGCGATTTCTCCCGGTGTTGCCCGTCGCTTAAGCGCATGTAATCCCTCAACAAAAGCAAGCTTCTCCGGCGTATCGACCCAGGCCTCTGCCATGCTGGTCGCGGTTCCGCCGGGCAGAATCGCATTCACTCTGATCCCTTGCGGACCAAGCTCTGCGGCGAGTGTCTTCATAAGACCGATAACCCCTGCCTTGCTGGCTGCGTAGGCCGCAGTGCCCGGCATTCCCACCGTGTAGCCGACAAAGGTCGACGTGAAGATCAGCGAGCCACCGCCGCGTCTCTGCATCGCAGGGATCTGGTATTTCGCTCCGAGGAAAGCGCCCGTGAGATTGACGTTCAGCGCCTCCTGCCAGCCTTCGAGCGAGACGTCCGACGTCGGTCCCATTTCTCCATTTGCGCCGGCATTGTTGAAGGCGATGTCGAGCCCGCCAAAGGTGCTTTCCGCCAATTCAACCAATGACTTGGCATAGGCTTCATCGCGGACGTCACCGGCCAGAGCGATGGCTTTTCCACCGTCCCATTCGATCGCTGCGACCAACTTGTCAAGCTCATGCTGGCGTCTTGCGGCCACGATGACATTCGCGCCTTCGCCAGCAAAGAGCCTTGCTGTTTCATAACCGATGCCAGAACTCGCGCCGGTCACGATGGCCGTCTTTCCAATTAACATGTTCATTATTTTGACCTTTCGCGTTTGAAGTTGACGCCAGCCTTTCACGCCCGCTCCGCTCCAGCCACCCGAAACCGGATTTAATGAAAAATCACTAGTTTTCAATAAGTTGCGCCAGCGGCACTTTGCTTTGTTGCGAAGCAGCATGACTCCTCCTAAAGTCGCGAAAAGAATGCGCGCAACAGGGAGAAAGCATGGACGCGTCACTGCTCAAGCAAACTGAATTTGCGCCGATTGACCGGGATGGCTGGGTTAAACTTGCGCAAAAAGCCCTCAAAGGCGCGGATTTCGATGAATCCCTGATCTCGAAGACAGACGATGCTATCGCCATCGAACCTCTCTATGAACGCCGCCGCAACGCATTGCTGACCCCGCGAAAGAATCCTTCGAAGCCTTGGCATATCGTCCAGCGGATCGATGATCCGGATCCGGTTCGTGCCAACAGGCAGCTGTTGGAAGAACTGGAGAACGGAGCTACCGGCATTGCTCTGGTGTTCGAGGGCGCCCCGAATGCTTTCGGCTATGGCCTCCCCTCGACGCGTGAAGCCGTCGACAAGGTGCTCTATGGCGTTCATCTCGACATGATCCATCTGCGCATGGACGTGCATCCGAAAAGCCGTGCCTGTGCCGACTGGTTCGTGGATTACATGCGTCCCCGCGATGTCAATCCGAAGACGCTGAGCTTCTCGCTTGGCATCGATCCCGCTGCCACTCTGGCCGGAACGGGCCGTCTGCGCATGAGCCTTGCAGCGCTGAAAGCCTCGCTGCCACAATCGCTTTCGGGCTTTTTCTCATCCGATCTGCCTGGAATCGTGCTTGAGGCGGACGGCCGCGTCTACCACAATGCGGGTGCCACAGAGGCGCAAGAACTCGGTGCGATGTTGTCCATCACCACTGGCCATTTCCGGCTGTTCGAAGAGGCGCGTCAGCCCATTGTCTATGCTGCTCCACATATCGGTTTTGCACTCTCGGTCGACCAGGATCAGTTCCTTTCGATCGCCAAGATTCGGGCTTTGCGGCGTCTGTGGGCGCGTTTGCAGGAGGCTTGCGGTAGCATGCGCCCCTCGCAGGCAACGATCCATGCCGAAACATCATACCGGATGATCACGAGGCTCGATCCCGAAACCAATATATTGCGCAACACGATTGCAGGCTTCGCTGCGGCTGCCGGCGGTGCAGATTCGATTGCGGTTTTGCCCCATACGATTGCCCATGGCTTGCCTGATGCCTTTGCGCGGCGCCTTGCCCGCAACACACAGCTCGTCATTGCGGAAGAAAGCAATCTGGCCTTCGTTGCCGATCCGGCTTGCGGTTCTGGTGCGGTGGAAAGTCTGACGGAGAATCTCTGTGAGGCGGCATGGAAGGAATTTCAGGCGCTTGAACAAGACGGCGGCATTTTGCAAAGCCTTGTCGATGGCAAGTTCCAGGCTCGTATCATCGCGGCCCGGAATGCCCGAACAGAGGAATACCTTTCCGGCAAACGTGCCATCGTGGGCACAACGCTTTTCCCGGCCCGGCGAGAACGACCTGTCACCGTGCTTGATGCACCCCACATGCCTTTGCCGACGGATGGCGTCGTTCATTGCGAACCGCTAACTTTCCCGCGCATCGATGAAACCTTGCAGGCCTCTGAATAAAATGAGAATTCCGGATTTCACCAAGATCGATTGGCAAGAGCCGAAGCCCCTCGCCCCAACGCCGGAGGCCGCAGCCTGGATCACGCCTGAGGGTATCCAGGTCAAGCGCTCCTATGGCGATGCGGCGCTGCGCGGGCTGCCGCATCTGGACAGCTTTCCCGGTGCCGCGCCATTTATCCGTGGTCCCTACCCGACGATGTACGTCCAGCAGCCCTGGACGATCCGGCAATATGCCGGCTTCTCGACAGCCGAGGAATCCAATGCCTTTTACCGGCGCAATCTTGGCGCCGGCCAAAAAGGCCTTTCCGTTGCTTTCGATCTGGCAACCCATCGCGGTTATGACAGTGATCACCCGCGTGTCGCAGGCGACGTCGGGATGGCGGGCGTCGCCATCGATTCCATTCTCGATATGCAACAGCTGTTCGACGGTATTCCGCTTGGCGAAATGACCGTTTCCATGACCATGAACGGGGCAGTGCTGCCAATCCTCGCGCTTTACATCGTTGCGGCCGAAGAACAAGGCGTCAGCCAAAAGCAGCTCGCCGGAACCATTCAGAACGATATTCTGAAGGAGTTCATGGTACGCAACACGTATATCTACCCGCCGCAACCTTCGATGCGAATTGTCTCGGACATCTTTTCCTACACGTCAGAAAACATGCCGAAGTTCAATTCGATCTCGATTTCCGGCTATCACATGCAGGAAGCGGGGGCGACCGCCGACCTTGAGCTCGCCTACACCATCGCCGACGGCATAGAATATGCGCGCGCGGGTGTTGCTGCTGGTCAGGACATCGATAGTTTTGCACCGCGCCTCTCCTTCTTCTGGGCGATCGGCATGAATTTCTTCATGGAAGTTGCGAAGCTGCGTGCCGCGCGCCTGCTTTGGGCGGTTCTGATGAAGAAGAACTTCAATCCAAAGGACGAGCGCTCGCTCTCGCTGCGCACCCATTCGCAAACCTCGGGCTGGTCGCTGACGGCACAGGACCCTTACAACAATATCGTGCGCACCATGATCGAGGCCATGGCTTCGACACAGGGGCATACGCAGTCGCTGCACACCAATTCTTTCGACGAAGCGCTGGCTCTTCCAACCGATCACTCGGCTCACATAGCCCGCAGTACACAGCTGGTCTTGCAAAAGGAGTCCGGCACGACGCGCACAATCGATCCCTGGGGCGGTTCATTTTATCTCGAGCGGCTCACGCATGACCTTGCCGCCCGTGCCCTCGCCCACATCGACGAGGTAGAAGCGCTGGGCGGCATGGCCAAGGCCATCGAACAGGGCATTCCGAAGATGCGCATCGAAGCCGCCGCAGCCCGCACGCAAGCACGTATCGATAGTGGCCGGCAACCGGTCATAGGCGTCAACTCCTATCGCCCGACCGAGGATATGGAAGTCGACGTGTTGAAAGTCGACAACGCGGAGGTGCGCGCGCGCCAGCTTTCCAAGCTGCAGCAGTTGAAGGGAACGCGCAATGTTGCCGCGGTCGATGCAGCCTTGTCTGCGCTGACGGCAGCAGCGAAGGCGGGCAAAGGCAATCTGCTCGACCTGGCGATCCAGGCAGCGCGGGCACGCGCAACGGTTGGCGAGATATCGTTGGCGCTGGAAAAGGCCTATGGGCGGCATGTAGCCAACATCCACACGATTTCCGGGGTTTATCGCAAGGAAGCCGGGAAAAGCGAAGTCATCGACCGCGTTGAAGCCAAAGCGGCTGCTTACGAAAAACGCACGGGGAGGAAGCCTCGTATTCTTGTCGCAAAGATGGGCCAGGACGGCCACGACCGCGGTCAGAAGGTCATAGCAACTGCCTTCGGTGATCTCGGATTCGAGGTCATTGTTGGCGCCATGTTCCAGACGCCTGAAGAAGTTGCGGACCTCGCCATCGAGAGCAATGTCGATATCGTTGGCGTCTCATCGCTGGCAGCTGGACATCTGACGCTCGTACCGGAACTCAAGCAGGCGCTGAAACGCCGCGAGCGGGACGATACTCTTATTATCGTTGGCGGTGTCATACCACCGCAGGACTTCGATGCGATCCTCAAGGCAGGTGCAACGGCTATTTTCCCTCCCGGCACTGTAATCGGCGAGGCCGCCGAGAAACTGATCGATACCTTGCTGGATTCATTGTGAAATGATTTATGTCTACGCGCTGCAAGATGATTATCTGATGCCTAGTGCTGCTCTTGCGGGGGCCGATCTGCCACCCAATGCAGTCTGGATCGACCTTATCAACCCGACCCATGAAGAGGACGTCCAGGTTGAGAACTGGACCAAGGCGACCATACCGACCCACGAGGATATGATCGAGATCGAGGAATCCAGCCGTTTCTACGCTGAGAATGGCGCGCAATATCTGACGGCCTCCATCCTGCACTCTACCGAATTGAAACATCACGGTATCGCTCCGGTATCTTTCATTCTCACAGGAAAGCTGCTTGTCACTGTCCGCTATACCGATCCGAAGGCTTTCATTCTGTTCATTGGCCGCGCGACCAAGCCGGGGAACGGTCTCATTACACCCAAATGCAGCGGCATCAGCATTCTGCTGGGATTGATCGAAGCCGTGACTGACCGGATCGCAGACATTCTCGAAGGTGTAGCTGGTGAAATTGATGTGAATTCCCACGCGATCTTCCGGCGATCGGAAAATGACAAGCCGATGACAACGAAGAACTTCAGGGACAGTCTCAACAATATCGGTATTCAAGGTGCGTTTCTTTCCAAAATTCGGGAAAGCATCGCCGGCGTCAGCCGCCTCCTCGTTTATACGGCTGCCATTCCGGAAGAGGCCCTGGGCAAAAAGGATATACGGGCCACGATCAAGTCGCTGGAGCGCGACACGCAATCGTTGAGCACCTATGTCGATTTCCTTTCCAACAAGGTGACCTTTCTGCTTGATACGGTCGTTGGGCTCATCTCAATCGAGCAGAACGCTATCATCAAGATCTTCTCCGTCGCCGCTGTCGCCTTCATGCCGCCGACGCTCGTCGCATCGATTTACGGCATGAACTTTCATTTCATGCCCGAACTTGATGAGGTCTGGGGCTATCCGATGGCCATCGCCCTGATGATTGCCTCAGCCGTTATCCCGCTCCTGATCTTCCGCAAAAAGGGCTGGCTGTAAGACCACAATCTCCAGCTTGTATGTGTCGTACACTTACGTTATACCTCGCGTTATAACATCGGAGTTAAGGCCATGAACGTAACCGTGAGGAAAATCGGAAATTCGGAAGGGGTTATCCTGCCGAAGGATGTGCTTGAGAGGAACCATCTGAAGGCCGGAGATCAGCTGGAAGTCATTCAAACTGCCGACGGCATAATTTTGAAGCCTACTGACGATTCGTTCGAACGTCAGATGGAAGCCGCACGCAAAATGATGGACAAGTACAAGACCGTTTTTCAAAAGCTTGCTGAATGAGTTGGGAATTCCTTTCCCGCTTGTCAGTGGAAGCAATGCATGCGGAGCAGTTGCATCGTCATGGCGGAGCTCACGGTTTGAGAGACGAAAATGCCCTCGAATCGGCTTTGGCTCGCGCCGAAAACAAATCTAATTATGGCGATCCAGACATAGCAGAGCTAGCCGGAGCTTACATGTTTGGCTTGGCCAGAAACCATGCCTTTGTCGATGGAAACAAGCGTACGGCGCTCGCTGCAGCCCTCGCCTTCCTCGTGATCAACGGCTACGTGCCGACTGCCGATCCCGGTACACTTTACACGTTTGTGATGAACGTCGCCGCTGGCGAAATTGACGAAACTGGCGCGGCGGCCTTCTTCCGCGATCACATCGAGCCGGTATGAAAAGCGCTTTAAATTGAATCTCTTGCGTCTCACTGCTTAAATTGAGATTTCAACTTCAAGGTGCAGTATCGATCGCCGTTATCTCCCACTCGCGATCATTCAGCACGAAACTGTCGCCAATGGATTTACCGAACATCGCCTTGGCCATAGGTGACACATGCGAGATCTTGCCATGGCTGGCGTCCGCTTCGTCCTCGCCGACAATTGCCCAGGTTTGTGATTTGTCGTCTTCGTCGGCGATTGTGACTGTCATGCCGAACCGGACCACATCGCTACGCGGATCGGGGCGTGAGACTTCGGCCGATTCCCTGCGTGCGTTCCAGTACCGCAGGTCGCGTGAGGCCCGCGCGATCAGATCGCGGTCAGCCTCGGCGTTGCCTTTGGCCAGCGCCTCATGCGCCGCTGCGAGTTCGGCATGTATGTGAGCGAGGCCCTTTTCCGTCACCAGATTTCGGTGCGGGCTTATGGGGCGCTCGCCGACATCGATCGAGGAGTTGCTATCGTCTTCCTTTGTGAAGGCCCTGCTCATCGAACGAAGGTAGGCCTTGCTAGGCCCTACAGCAAGTGCAATCCTCCATCACCCGTCTCATTCTCTTCCGCGGATAACAATATGATCAACCGACGCTTCGTCCTGACTGGTCTGGCCTCGCTTGCCGGCGTCGGCATTCTGCCGCGCACCACGCAAGCCCAGACCGCATCAGGAATAATCAACGCTGTGGAATTCGGGTTGAACCCGGGGGGCCCGGACGATCAGACATTCAAGCTGAATGCGTTGCTAACCAAAGCAAGTTCGTCCGGTCAGCAGATATTCCTGCCACCTGGAGCCTATATTGTCTCGGGTGTGCAGTTTCCCGCCTATGTCAATCTGCTCGGTGTTTCCGGCAAGTCGCGTCTTCTGTTCGGAGGAAAATCTGGTCTGATAGGGGCCAATGGTTCCAGCCATATTCGGCTCAACGGCCTTGTGATCGACGGCGACGGCAGGCCTCTAGGCGAGAGCATTCGAGGGCTATTCGAAGCCAGTAACGTCGCTCATCTCGTACTGGATGATTGCCAGATTGTCGGTGCGCGCAAGAATGCCGTGGATCTCTTCAAATGCGGTGGGCGTATCGAGGGGACGCGTATCTCGGGCGCCAGCGATGCGGCCATATTTGCTGCGGACTCCACCGGACTAGAGATCACCGGCAATGAGATCCACGATTGTGGTAATGGCGGCATTCTCGTTCAGCGCTACGAGCAAGGCCGAGACGGCACGATCGTTACGGGCAACCGCATTAGCAAGACCAGGGCGGATGCAGGCGGCACCGGTCAGAACGGAAACGCCATCAATATCTTTCGCGCGAACAATGTCATCGTTTCCAACAATGTCATCAACGACAGCGCCTTTACCGCGATCCGCGGCAATAGTGCCAGCAATTTGCAGATCACCGGGAACAATTGCAGTGCGAGCGGCGAAACCGCGATTTATTCGGAGTTCGCTTTCGAAGGCGCGGTCATCGCCAACAATCTCGTCGATGGTGCTGCAAACGGCATATCGATGGTCAATTTCGACAGCGGAGGCCGGCTCGGAACCTGCAGCGGCAATTTGGTGCGCAACCTCTCGACCAAGGGCCCGTATCCCGGCACCTTCGGCATCGGCATCAGCGTCGAAGCCGACATCTCGGTTACCGGCAATGTGGTTGAAAACGCCCCAATTTACGGCATACAGCTCGGCTGGGGCGCTTACATGCGCAATGTGATTGCGACTGGAAACATCGTCCGCACGTCAGGCGAAGGTATCTATGTCAGTGTCGTCGAGGGTGTCGGCTCGGCTATCATTTCTGACAACATTATCCAGGGTTCCAGGAACGGCGGCATTGTTGGTCATAGCTGGACTGACGTCACGGTCAAGGATTTGACCCAGAAGAGCGCCCAGATCTATCCAAACCTTACTGTCGAGCGGAATATCGTCAATTGATATCGGCGTCCGTCAACGCTTCTGTCGGGCTGATGACGCCATAAGTGATGCCGTTCCAGTTGCGCATTTCGCGGTCAGCAAACCGGTCGAGCTTCGATTCCAGTTCGTCCTCGTTGCGATAGATCCGGGCGAGAACCGTGGCGATGATTGCCTCGGATGCCCGCGCGCTCCCGTCATCGCACTTGATAGCGATCCCGAGCCCGAGTTCCGGCAATGCCCCGGCGTAGACGCCTTCGGCACCACCCTTTACGAAGATGCGGTTTGGAGCCATCTCCATTAAAACCGTACAGGCGCGATTGGTACCCGCGACATAGTATGGTGCTGCCATCGCCGCATCGACAAGGCGCCGCGCCGCAGCGGCACGAACCGGCTCGAATCCAACCCCCGTCGCCATGCGGGCGAAGCCATGCGCCAGGTTTTTCAATGGAATGGCATAGGTCGGGATAGAACAACCATCTGTCCCGCAACGATCCAGCGTGTGCGGTGCGCCGGTGACGCTCTGCATGGCATCGCGCACCATATCCTGTTCGGGTGAGCCCAAGGCAGAATAGCCGTGCGTTTCGATGCCAAGATGCCGGCACGTGCACAGGAATCCTGCATGTTTGCCGGAACAATTATTATGCAGCGGCGTCGGCTCCTGGCCACTTTTCGCCAGCGCGATCAGCACGGGTTGCTGCGTCGGCCAATGCGAGCCGCACTCAAGTGCCGAAACATCGAGCCCGGCGCGGCCCAGCATATCGGCGGCCTTCGCCACATGTTGCGGCTCGCCCGAATGCGAGGCACAGGCCATGGCGAGTTCCTCATCGCCGAAGCCATAGGCATCCGCCGCGCCGCTTTCGACCAGCGGCAGCGCCTGAATTGCCTTGATCGCAGAGCGCGGAAAGGTCGGTCGCTCGATGTCGCCGAGCGAGAAGACGATCTTGCCGTCGCCATCGGTCACGATCACCGTGCCACGATGACGGCTCTCCACCGTTTCGCCGCGAAAAACTTCAACCAGTACCGGATTGCTCATGTCGACGGTTCCATATGTGTGCGTGGTGACGACGCTAAGCCAAGAAACACCAGCATTGCTAGATTCAGACGAACAAGATCGTCATCACTCAATCGTCCGATAAACATCCCGATTTTGGATTTCGGCACGGATGAAATTTTATCCACCATGACCCAGGATTGATGGCGCAAGCCATTATCAGGATTTGGATCTATCATTGGCCGGGCAAATGGTACCTGAAGGTCGATGCTCGTCAACGTGCATATAACGATCGAATTCGTCCCGTCAAAACTATCATTTTGAACAATGACCACAGGTCGAGGCTCTCCTGCATAGTCTTTGCCCCCGGCGACCGTCCAAACATCACCGCGTTTCATCGTCATTGTCATCAAAGTCAGAAATTGAATCAATAAATGCCTGATCGTCTGCCTCAGTCGGACTATTGGCAATCGCCAGCGACTGCCTGTGAGCTTCTTCCTTAAATTCCTTCGAATTTACATCCGGCAGCCAAAACTGGACTGGACGCAAGCCCTGTGCCCGCAAACGCTCACGATGCTCCTTGACCTTCTGCTGAGAGGTCTTTTTCGGTTGGGCGGATGAACGCATGTCATGCTCCTGATAGGTTACATGTAACCTATCACAGCTTTGCTTGTGATGCTACCAGCGTTATTTTATCCGCTCCAGCACCGAAACATAATTGGCGACCGCTGCGCCGCCCATGTTGAAAATGCCCGCAATCTTGGCGCCCGGCACCTGTATGCCGCCGGCCTCCCCGGTCAACTGCATCGATGACAGCACGTGCATCGAAACACCGCTGGCGCCGATCGGATGCCCCTTGGCCTTGAGGCCGCCGGAAGGATTGACCGGCAGGCGACCGCCCATCTCGGTCTGGCCTTCGAGCACTATCTTGGCGCCCTCGCCCGGCTTCGCCAGTCCCATTGCCTCATACTCGATCAGTTCGGCGATGGTGAAGCAGTCATGCGTCTCAACGAAGGACAGGTCATCGATGGTCACGCCGGCTTGCTCCAGCGCGCGCTTCCAGCCTTCCGAACAACCCTCAAACAGCAGGATATCGCGCTTGGAGATCGGCAAGAAATCCTGAACGTGCGCGGCTGCACGAAATGCCACGGCACGCTTCATCTTCAGCGCAGTCTGCGTATCGGTCAGCACCAGCGCTGCCGCACCGTCGGAGACGAGAGAACAATCGGTACGCTTCAACGGACCCGCAACGAATGGGTTCTTCTCGCTCTCCTGCCGGCAGAAATCATAGCCGAGATCCTTGCGCATCTGCGCATAGGGATTATTGACGCCGTTCTTGTGGTTCTTGGCAGCGATCATCGCCAAGGCGTCGGATTGATCACCGTATTTCTGGAAATAGGCGGCTGCGATCTGGCCGAAGACTCCGGCAAAACCGGCGGGAATCTCGCCCTCTTCCGGCAGATAAGACGCTTTGAGCAAATTCTTGCCGATTTCCGGACCGGGCGTCGATGTCATCTTCTCGACACCCACGACCAGTACGACCTTGGCGCTGCCCGCACTAATAGTCTTGATGCCCTGATGCACGGCTGCCGAGCCGGTTGCACAAGCGTTTTCAACACGCGTCGCGGGCTTGAAGCGAAAGGCATCACTCGCCTGCAGAACCAGGCTGGCGGTGAAATCCTGGGGAGAGAAACCCGCATTGAAATGACCCAGCACAATCTCGTCTACGTCTTCAGGACCAATGCCGGCGTGATCGAGTGCCCCTAACGCAGCTTTGACGATCAGGCTTTCGACAGTTTCGCCTTCCAGCTTTCCAAACGGCAGATGTGACCATCCAACGATACAGGCAGTCATTTCCATTCCTCCAAATCTCTTTCTCTTGAGCTAACCATGAAACCCGCGCGATTCAAGGCGAACCTGCATGGACGGCCAGAAATATCGGTCGTCATGCGGTGCGCAATGGCGTAACTGAAACAGCGACCATCATTGCCATATGGAAAATGCTATGAGGACGAATTTTGCCCCTGCCGGAGCCTGCATGAGACCGAACATACTTATTTTAATGGTTGATCAGCTGAATGGAACACTTTTTCCAGACGGTCCGGCGGAATTCATCCATGCACCACACCTGAAGGCATTGGCCAAGCGTTCGGCCCGCTTTGCGAATACGTATACTGCCTCGCCGCTCTGTGCCCCTGCCCGTGCTTCTCTGATGTCGGGTCAGCTACCATCGCGCACCCGCGTCTATGACAATGCGGCGGAGTTTGTCTCGGATATCCCGACTTACGCACATCATCTGCGCCGTGCTGGTTACTACACCGGTCTCTCCGGCAAGATGCATTTCGTCGGCCCGGACCAATTGCATGGCCTTGAAGAACGCCTGACCACGGATATCTACCCCGCGGATTTCGGCTGGACACCGGACTATCGCAAGCCGGGAGAACGCATCGACTGGTGGTATCACAATCTTGGCTCGGTCACTGGCGCGGGCGTTGCCGAGATCACCAACCAGATGGAATATGACGACGAGGTCGCTTTCCACGCACGGCAAAAGCTCTACCAGCTATCGCGTGAATCGGATGATGCATCGCGCCGGCCATGGTGCCTGACAGTCTCCTTCACGCATCCGCACGATCCTTATGTGGCGCGGCGCAAATATTGGGACCTTTATGAGGGGTCGCCTGCGCTCGATCCAAAGGTCAGTGCCATTCCGTTTGAAAAACAGGACCCGCATTCGAAGCGGCTACTCGAAGCATGCGAGCATCATTGCTTCGATATAACGCCCGAAGAGGTTCGGCGGGCGCGGCAGGGCTATCTCGCCAACATTTCCTATGTCGACGACAAGGTCGGCGAAATTCTCGAAGTCCTGCAGTCCACACGAATGCTGGACGACACGATCATCGTGTTCACATCAGATCACGGCGACATGCTGGGCGAGCGCGGACTTTGGTTCAAGATGAACTTCTTCGAAGGTTCCGCTCGCGTTCCGCTGATGATCGCGGGCAAAGGTATTTCTCCACAATTGATCTCGGACCCCGTGTCGACACTCGATGTCAATCCGACGCTCGGGGCGCTTGCAGGTATCGATATCGCCGAAATCCTGCCATGGACCGATGGCGAGGATTTGACCCCTGTCATGCAAGGCAAGGCGCGCGCCGGTCCCGTTCTGATGGAATATGCGGCGGAAGGCTCGAACGCCCCGCTCGTCTGCATCCGCGAAGGCGCCTACAAGTTCGTGCATTGCGAGATCGATCCGCCGCAACTCTTTGATCTTGAATCGGATCCGGATGAACTGACCAACCTCGCGACCAATCCGGCGCATGCCAAGCTGGTCGCAGATTTCACGGCGAAAGCCCGGAGCCGCTGGGATATGGCACGGTTCGATGCCGCGGTGCGCGAAAGCCAGGCGCGGCGCTGGGTCGTCTATGAAGCGCTGCGCAACGGCTCATACTATCCATGGGACTATCAGCCACTGCAGAAGGCTTCCGAGCGTTACATGCGCAATCATATGGACCTGAACGTTCTGGAAGAGAACGCCCGCTACCCGCGCGGCGAGTGAGCATGAAGAGCATTATGGAAGCAGATTTCGTCATCATCGGTTCTGGTTCTGCGGGTTCCGCGATGGCTTACCGCCTGTCGGAGGACGGCAAATATTCGGTGATTGTCATCGAATTCGGCGGCACCGATATCGGCCCATTTATCCAGATGCCGGCGGCACTGTCCTTCCCGATGAATATGAGCACCTATGATTGGGGCTTTATGTCCGAACCCGAGCCGCACCTTGGCGGGCGCCGTTTGGTCACGCCTCGCGGCAAAGTCATCGGCGGCTCCTCCTCGATCAACGGCATGGTCTATGTGCGCGGCCATGCACATGATTTCGACCATTGGGCGGAAAGTGGCGCGAGCGGCTGGTCCTATGCAGACGTGCTGCCCTATTTCAAACGCATGGAACACTCGCACGGCGGCGAACCGGGATGGCGCGGCACGGATGGACCCATGCATATACAACGCGGGCGCCGGGACAATCCATTGTTCCACGCCTTTGTCGATGCCGGCCAACAAGCGGGTTTCGAAGTTACCGAAGACTATAATGGTTCGAAGCAGGAAGGTTTCGGGGCCATGGAGCAAACCATCCACAATGGCCGCCGCTGGTCCGCGGCCAATGCCTATCTTCGCCCGGCGTTAAAACGCAAAAACATGAATCTGGTCAATGGTTTCGCCCGGCGTGTGATCATTGAGAGTGGGCGAGCGGTCGGTGTCGAAATCACCCGGCGCGGCAAGACAGAGGTGATACGCGCCCGGCGCGAAGTGATCGTCGCCGCCTCGTCCATCAATTCACCCAAGCTGCTGATGCTGTCAGGTATCGGCCCCGCCTCCCATCTGAAAGAGCATGGAATCGACGTCGTTGCCGACCGGCCCGGTGTCGGCCAGAATCTGCAGGATCATATGGAGGTCTATATCCAGCAGGAAAGCCTGAAACCGATCACTCTGAATTCCAAACTTGGGCTCTTCTCAAAGGCCATGATCGGCGCCGAATGGCTGTTCTTCAAGACCGGCCATGGCGCGACCAACCATTTCGAATCCGCAGCTTTCGTCCGTTCAAAACCCGGCGTAGACTATCCGGACATCCAGTATCATTTCCTGCCCGCAGCTATCCGTTACGATGGCCGGGCCGCGGTAAAGGGTCATGGTTTCCAGGCGCATGTCGGTCCGATGCGGTCGAAGTCGCGCGGGAGTGTGACGCTTCGCTCATCTGATCCGTTCGAGAAACCCAAGATCGTTTTCAATTATATGTCGCATCCCGACGACTGGGTGGATTTCCGCCACGCCGTACGATTGACGCGCGAGATTTTCGGACAGGCAGCACTAGATCCCTATCGCGGCAAGGAGATTTCCCCGGGTGCGCATGTGCAGTCGGATGATGAGATCGATGATTTCCTGCGCGAACACGCAGAGAGCGCTTTTCACCCCTGTGGCACCTGTAAAATGGGCTCGGCAAACGATCCGATGGCGGTGGTCGATCCGCACTGCCGGGTGATCGGCGTCGAAGGTCTTCGTATTGCGGATAGTTCGATCTTCCCGCGCGTTACCAATGGCAACCTCAACGGCCCTTCGATCATGGCCGGCGAAAAGGCTGCCGATCATATTCTTGACCGCGATCCCTTGCCTCGCTCCAATCAGGAGCCGTGGATCAATCCGCGCTGGCAGGTGAGTGATCGATGAATGGCCATGCTTCGACTTTTTCTGCTTGCGTCGCCGCTGTGCGTGGTTCGACAAGCTCACCATGAGGGATGTTGTTGATGGCAGGGAGCCAAGAACAACGCCGTCGGTAGTTAATTTCTGCAATCAATTCACCACCCTCATGGTGAGCTTGTCGAACCACGCACAGCGCCTATGCTGATAAATGTTAGAACCCAGGAGAACACACCATGCGCGCGCAGCCCAAGGCATCGCATTTCATCAATGGCCGCTTCGTCGAGGACAAGGACGGCAAGCCGCTTGATGTAATCTATCCTGCAACGGGGGAGATCATCGCCAGGCTCTTTGGCGCGACACCGGCGCTGATCGAGCAGGCGGTGCAGGCTGCCGCCGCCGCGCAACCGGCCTGGGCTGCGCTAAAGCCGGTGGAACGCGGCCGTATCCTGCGCCGCGCTGCCGATATCCTGCGTGCCCGCAATGCCGAAATCGCTGAACTCGAAACACTCGATACCGGCAAGGCTATTCAGGAAACGCTGGTTGCCGATCCCGCATCCGCCGCCGATGCACTGGAATTCTATGGCGGCATCATCGCCGGGTTCAATGGCGAGATGATCGAGCTTGGCGGATCCTATGCCTACACGCGCCGCGAGGCTTTGGGCGTTTGCGTCGGCATCGGCGCATGGAATTATCCAATTCAAGGTGCGGGCTGGAAGTCCGCTCCAGCGCTTGCTGCCGGCAATGCCATGATCTTCAAGCCGTCCGAAAACACACCGCTGTCGGCCCTTGCCTTGGCTGAAGTCTACAAGGAAGCTGGCCTGCCCGATGGTCTGTTCAACGTGTTGCAGGGTTTCGGCGATGTCGGCTCGCAGCTGGTGGATCATCCGCTCGTCGCCAAGGTCTCGCTGACCGGCTCGGTTCCGACAGGCAAGCGCGTGCTGGCACAGGCGGGCTCGCATATGAAGCACGCGACCATGGAACTCGGCGGCAAATCTCCCTTGATCATTTTCGACGACGCCGACGTGGAAAATGCTGTCGGCGGCGCGCTCCTCGGCAATTTCTATTCGACCGGCCAAGTGTGCTCCAATGGCACGCGCGTCTTCGTACAGGGTGGCATCAAGGAGCAGTTCCTCGACCGCCTGACCACGCGCACCAAGGCCATTCGCCTCGGGGATCCGCTCGATCCGGAAATTCACCTCGGACCACTGGTCAACGCTTCCCAGCGCGACAAGGTCGTGTCCTACATCGAAAAGGGCAAAGCCGAGGGTGCGACGCTGCATTTCGGTGGCGGCGTCCCTCAGATGCAGGGTTTCGAGGGCGGGTGCTTCGTCGAACCGACCATCTTCACCAACGTAACTGACAATATGGTCATCGCCCGGGAAGAAATCTTTGGCCCCGTGATGGCAGTCCTTGATTTTCAGGAGGAGGACGAAGTCATCGCCCGTGCCAACGATACTGAATTCGGCTTGTCAGCCGGTGTATTCACCAAGGACCTGTCACGCGCGCACCGCGTGATCAGCCAGCTCAAGGCAGGCACTTGCTGGATCAATACCTATAATCTTGCACCGGTAGAAATGCCGTTCGGTGGCTTCAAGCAATCCGGCGTCGGCCGCGAGAACGGCCTTGCCGCGCTTTATCACTACAGCCAGATCAAGTCGGTCTATGTCGAAACCGGCAAGGTAGAGAGCCCTTATTAAGGGTCCGGACTAAGCCTTCTTGCCGACGTAAGCCACATACTGCGTCAGCGCGCACACCAGATGATAGAAGATCGAGGCCGGGACATCCTCGGCTTTGGCCTTTCCCGTTTCATCGATGAGGTCGATCCACAGCCCCTTTGGTGCGGGTTCTATGTGCCAGCGAAAGAGACGGCCTACCCGGGCTTCTACCTCAGGCTTCAGGTCCGGTCCCCCATTGCCATCAAGCGCAATGGCGGCCTTGACGGCTTCGGTCTGCGGCCAGCTGCGTGAATTGGTGTCCAGCGGCAAACCGTGACGCGACACAGCATTGTAGGCAAGTTCTGTCGAGCGGTTGAGGCCGTTCGCGATCGCCGACGCATAGAGTTTGCGTCCATAGCGCATGACATCTTTCTGACCCGTAACGCGGGCAAAGTCGGACAGGAGCGAAGCCCATTCGAAATGATGGCCAGGTTCCGTCCATTCCCCCTGTTCGCCGGGTGCGCGGGACCAATCATTGCTGAAATATTCGCCCAGCGTCCAGGTCTCGGCATCGAACATGTGGTGCCGGAAGAGATCAACGATTCGCGCGGCCCTTTGAAGATAGTCGCGATTGCCGGTCGCTTCATGCCAGGCGAGAAAAGCTTCAAGCAGATGCATATGCGGGTTGGCCCGCCGCAGGCCCGTGTCGCCCGGTGTCTCGAGGAAACCCGTCAGGCGGGCGTCGGCCAGATAATCGTCGATAAACACAAAGGTTTCAGTACCGAGCGCCAATGCCTCCTTGTGGCCCGCCTTGTGTGCGTGGGCCAACGCTAGCAATACACATGACTGATCATAGGCATCCTCGGTAGGATCCAAAACACTGCCATCCTCGTTGAATGTCTTGGTCCAGCCGCCACGGTCAGTGCGGCCCTTTTTGATGTAGCTGATTCCGTGGTCGATCAGCGCGTTGGCTGGTCCATCCCAGCCCATCTCATGCGCAACGGCAAATGCGTAGATCTGCCGGGCCATCGTGCGCATGCGCTTGGTCTTCTTGATGGGAATCGCATCGAAGGAAAGGGCCTCGTGGAAACCACCGTGTCTGTCATCGACACCCACTGTGGACCATAGCGGCAGTGTTTCATCGAAGAGCCAGTGACGAACCCTGTTACCGTAGGCTCCGACATGCGGGAGCCGGTCTTGTGCGGGCGTGAATTTGGTCTCCAGCCGCCCGGTTTTCTCCAGTTGTTCGACAATCTTGCGAACATTCTGACTCTCGCTCACCGGCGCAACGAAAGTGGCATCCGCCGTGGCGACCACAGCCGTATCGCGCAGCCCGACTGCGGAAAGCAGACGGCCGTCACTCCGCAGATAGCTATGCTCGCAATCGATCGCCACCACATCACCAACGATCACATTGCCGTTGCCATCGACGGAACCGACTTCCAAAAGGGATTGCCAGGAACCAAGATCATTCCAGCGGAATTTTGCCGGAACGAGTGCAATGTCCGAGGCCCGCTCCATGATGGCATAATCAACCGAAATGGATGGCACAGCGGCGTAAAGGTCATGCGGCAGATACGTGCCGGATATGTTCGTATCCGCCTTGTCGAGCGCGGCAATCGCACCATCCCAGATTTCAGCGGCATGCGACTTGAAGACGTCGCGCATGACACTCGCCCGAAAAAAGAAAATGCCTGCATTCCAGAGGAAATTCCCGGATTCCAGATATTGTTTCGCAGTCTGTTCGTTTGGCTTCTCGACAAAACGCACGACGTCGCGGATATCTCCAGTCTGCAGGCTGGTCTCGATATAGCCGTATCCGGTTTCTGCGCGATCCGGCTGGATACCGAAGACAACGATCCGGCCTTCGTTAGCGGCACTGATGCCGGATTCGATGGTGTTCCAGAAATCCCGATCGGTGGTTATCTCATGATCGGACGGAACCACGAGCACGAGTTCATCGCCATGCTCGCGCAACGTTATCTCCGTTGCCAATGCAACTGCAGACGCGGTATTGCGGCCCATCGGTTCGAGGATAGGCCTGCCGCCGCCGAGGTCGACCCCTGCCAGATCCTGGTTGATGTGATCCGAATGACGCTCCGACGCCAGCAGATAAACCGGCACGGCACTCCCTTCGATCCGGGCGCCCATACGCTTGACGGTGCGCAGCAGCATCGAGCCCTGCCCGGAAATATTGTGGAATTGCTTGGGGAAATCCTCTCGCGATAGCGGCCAGAGTCGGGAACCAACACCGCCACTCATGACAAAGCTGATGATCTTTTGCTTTTTCGCCGCCATCGATCGCATTCCCGCTGCTCAAGTGCCTCAAAACTATGCTTTTCGAATGGATACTAGACTTTCCGCCCCGATCACAGTGCATAAATCGGCTGTTTCGCATGTCACCCGTAGTTCCTGCCGCCATAATTAAAAACGGGCGCAGGAAACAACTTGCAGGCGCTGAAACCGGACGTTATATACCCCGCGTACTGGTCACGGAGTGTAGCGCAGCCTGGTAGCGCACGTCGTTCGGGACGACGGGGTCGGAGGTTCGAATCCTCTCACTCCGACCAGTGAAATCGGGTAGCTGGCTACCCACTTTCATCCCACAGCAACGATTGTTCATTTCCGCCTGCGTGGGGCGCGCCATTGGCTGGATCGTCAACCCTTTCACCGCTCGTACTACGCTAACGTTCAAACGTCTCAGCTGAACGCCGCTCGCCCCATTGCGCCGCGGATTTCAGCACTATTGCCTAACCTGGTTTTTGCGACGTAAGATATTTACGGCTTCGCTATTCCAGCGTGGGGGCCAAGCAAAATTGTGGAATCGCAAAGGGGGATTGTTGACATGCGAACATTAATTGCTGCTGTGGCGGCATTGTTTATGCTTTCGGCCTGCACGACGACAGAAAAAGATCTCAGTATAGGCACGGTGGCAGGCGCGGCAATCGGCGGAATCGCTGGTGGCGGCAGAGGGGCTTTGATTGGCGCCGGGGCCGGCGCTCTTGGCGGACTGTTGGTTCGAAATCTGCGAAACGGCAACTGTCAATATCGTAACAGTCGCGGTCATATCTATACAGCCCGTTGCAGGTAGTTCCCGATAACGGGGGTTATTTTCTCAGCGACGCTAATCCGAGCTGCCTAAACACTCTTCATCAAGACTTTGACGCCCTGCTTCGGTGGGGCGTTATTCGTTCACACGGTCGTAGCCGCCCGCCTACGCTATATCCTTGATGGCGTCGAGAGGTCCCTTGAGTGCGGTGCGCGGCGGTACAAGTTCCGGCTGAATGAGGTAAGTCTGCACTGACGGGCGGTTCTCCGCCATGATCTCGAACGCCTTCGTGATCATCCCTTCGATATCCTGACGGATCATGATAACCGGAAACGGCAGGAACGACCCGAACGGATCATAATCATAGCAGCCAACGACGATGTCGAGGAACGCTTCATTCGGGTGCTGGGCCATGAAACGCAGAAGGCCTTCGAAATTGATGGACGAATTGATGAACAATCCTCGCGGCAGCTTGCCTTCCCGCTCGTAGAAACGCTCGAAAGCAATCTGTGCCATGTTGGGGGAGTAGCCGGTCGGTTCTATGCACTTGTCTGAATCGCCCTGCATCAGCTCGCGCTTGATGGCACGAAATCCGCGAATACGTTCCCGGCTCGCGTGATCGTCGCGGCCGCCAAATAGATAAAGTTCGTCGGGGCCAAGCTTCAGATCATCGCTGAAATGGCGAATTATCGCCTCCGTCAGCATGCGTGCACCCTGATAATTATCGCTGATCACGGAGGGCGCCTTGCTGCCTGGCAGATCGATATTGACGTGCTTGAGGCCGGACCCGATGCAGACGGCATGTACACCGTCGGGATCGGTGGCGCCGGCCACGATCAGCTCGTCGACGGAATAGGAAATCAGCGTTTCCACTGTTCGCCTTTCCTCCTCCGGATCACGGCAGGCACTGACGACGATGGGACACTGCCCCCGACTGCGAACGTGTGCTTCGAACGACTGTGCCATTGATGAAAAATAACGGTTGTCGTGAACAGGCAGCAGAAGGCCGACAAGGCCAGACCTTGAACTGCGCAGTCCCCGCGCTTGCAGGTTCGCGGTGTACTGATGCCGATCGGCCAGATCGCGTATCAGCTCAGCCGTACTTTCCTTGATCCGGCGCTTGCGCCAGGTGCCATTGAGAACCGCGCTGACAGTAGACGGCGAGCTTCCGGAAAGCACCGAAAGGTCGTAGATGGTCGCCTTTTTCTTCGGCTGATGTTCCATGATTTCTCCTCCGGCTGCTCTACCGCCAAACATCGCTTGACGAAAGTGGCAAACTAAATGATATTCATTGCACCATCGATTGTGCAAAAATGCAACATCGGTGGTGCAGACATCGCAGCGTGAGGAGGCGGTGATCGAGCGCGGGTTTTCCAGGACCATTCCGGTTCTGCCAATGACCGCCGCCCGATTGGATGTTAAGCTCCCGTGGGGAGCACATGGAGGAGGAAACAATGAAAAGATTTGTAATCGCCGCCGTTGCGGCATCGCTGTCTTTGGCGGGCGCCTTCACGGCTCTCGCAGCCGACAGCGGCAAGGTTGGTATCGTCGTCAAGATCGGCGGTATTCCATGGTTCAACGCCATGGATGCAGGCATCAAGGAACAGGGCAAAAAGCTCGGCGTCGACGCCTTCATGGTTGGGCCGACAAGTGCCGATCCAGCACTCCAGGTTCGCGCCATCGAAGATCTGATTGCGCAAGGCGTGAAGGTCATCGGCGTTGTACCGAACGATGCGAAGGTTCTTGAACCGGTGCTCAGCAAAGCCAAGGAAAAGGGCATCATCGTCATCACCCACGAATCGCCGAGCCAAAAAGGCGCTGATTGGGATTTCGAACTCGCCTCTGCGACCGGCTTCGGTGAAGCGCACGCCAAGCTTCTCGCGGAAAAGATGGGCGGCAAGGGCGAATATGCCGTTTTCGTTGGATCTCTGACCGTTCCGCTGCACAACGCGTGGGCCGATGCCGCCAATGAATATATCAAGAAGAACTATCCAGACATGAAGCTCGTTGGCGAACGCTATGGCGTTGCCGAGGACGTGGACAAGAGCCGCTCGACGGCGCTCGATCTCATTTCAGCGCATCCCGACCTCAAGGGCTTCCTGGCGTTCGGCAGCCAGGGACCGATCGGTGCGGGTCGGGCTATCGAAGAACGGCGCAAGACCGGTGAAATCTTCGTGCTTGGACCGTTCTCGCCGGGCCAGGGACAGAAGCTGATCAAATCCGGTGCTATTTCCGGCGGCTTCATGTGGAATCCGAAGCAGGCCGGCGAAGTCTTTGTCACGCTTGCTGACAAGCTGATGAAGGGTGAAAAACTGAAAGATGGTGACGATATCGAAGGTCTCGGTGTAATCCACCCTGACGTCGAGAACCACAACATCATCGTCGACCAGCTTGTGCCGATCAACAAGGAAACCGTGGCCGATCTGGCCAAGATGGGTCTTTGATCGGCCCTGGTTCTTCTGCTGCCGGTGTCACTACGCCGGCAGCGTCAAGTCTCCGATTTTGACAGGCACTTATAATGGCAGACATTCCGGGCACGGGCGCGAAGCCCCTCTTGTCGTTGCACAATATCAATATGACCTTCGGCGGCATCAAGGCGCTCAAGAACGTGAGCTTCGAAGTGCTGCCTGGCGAGGTCCATTGTCTTGCCGGCGAAAACGGGTCCGGCAAGAGTACGCTCATCAAGATCATAACCGGAGTCTATCGTCCGGAGGACGGCGCCGTCATCGAATATGACGGGCAAACCTATTCGCATATGTCTCCCGTTACTGCCCAAGCCAGCGGAATTCAGGTGATCTGGCAGGATCTTGCCTTGTTTCCTGAAATGACCGTTGCGGAGAACATCGCTTTCCAGACCGTGATCGGCCGCTGGCCGCGGTTCGTCAACTATCGCACTATGCATGATATCGCGGTCAAAGCGCTCAAGCGCCTCGGCGTCGCACTGGATGTCGATGCACCGCTCAAGGACTATTCGATTGCGCAGCGCCAGATCGTGGCTATTGCCCGCGCGCTTGTCGGCGAAGCGAAGCTCGTCTTCATGGATGAACCGACAGCTTCCCTCACGCAGTCCGAAACCGACCATTTGATCGAGATCGTGCGCTCGTTGTCAGCTTCCGGTGTCGCAGTCGTGTTCGTCAGTCACCGTCTGGCTGAAGTGCTGGAAATCTCCAACCGTCTCACTGTGCTGCGTGATGGCGCCCTGGTCGGCGTTTACCCCGTGGAAGGAATGACGCAATCACGCGTTACCGAGCTGATGACCGGCAAGAATTTCGATCAGCAGGTGCGGGCAAAGTCAGTTCGCGATAATCCGATCGTTCTCGAGGTCAAGAGGCTTTCGCGCCCGGGTCAATTTCACGATATTTCGTTCAACGTACGCAGCGGTGAAACGCTCGGCATAACCGGCCTGCTCGGCGCAGGACGCACGGAACTTGCGCTCGCGCTCTTCGGCATGCTGAAGCCCCGGTCCGGGTCCGTTTCGCTGCATGGAAAACCGGTACGCTTTTCGTCGAACCGCGACGCGATCAAGGCAGGCATCGCCTATCTCTCCGAAGACCGCCTGTCGCTTGGACTTATTCAGCCGCAGTCAATCGCTGACAATCTGGTGATAGCCTCGCTTGATAGCATCAAATCGGGCGGGCTCTTGTCCGACGACCGAAAACGCCAGCTGGTTGCGCGGTGGATTGCCGATCTCGGCGTGAAGATCGGCAGACAGAGCGATGCGGTCTCGACCTTGTCCGGTGGCAATCAGCAGCGCATTGCGATCGCCAAATGGCTCGCCACTGACCCGAAGCTCCTCATCCTCGATGCGCCGACCGTCGGCGTCGATGTGGGCGCGCGCGCCGGAATCTTCGAAATCGTGGCGAAGCTCGCCGAGAGTGGTCTTGCCATCATCCTGATCTCGGATGAGGTTCCTGAAGTCTATTTCAACGCGGACCGGGTCCTGCACATGGCGCAAGGCCAGATTGCAGGATGGTTTGATCCGCAGTCGTGCAGCCTCCAGGAGATCGAGGCCGCCGTCTATGCGTAAGCTCGTTCAATCCCACGCGACCGAATTCGCGCTCCTCGCCGTCATAGCGGCCATCTGTGTTGTTCTTTCGCTGACCACGGATAGCTTCTTTTCCCTGGGCAATGCATTCGATCTGCTGAACACGAGTTCCGTCAACATCATCTTCGCCGTCGGGCTTCTGGTCGTTCTGATTGCGGGCGGCATCGACATTTCCTTCGCGGTTGCCGCGTCCGTCGTGCAATATGTTACGGCCCTGATCCTTGGCTACATCGGTGGTGGCGGCTGGATCAGCGGGCTCCTCATCGCCGGCAGCCTCGGCATATTGCTCGGGGCATTCAACGCCTTCCTGATTCACCGTTTCCGCATCATTTCCATCGTCGCCACCATCGCCACCTTCAACATCTACTTCGGGCTGCTGATGTTCTTCACGCAAGGCGTATCGATCTACGATCTGCCCGACTGGCTGACTGACAGGGTGGTGTTGTTCGAACACGAGATGGCCGATGGAACGTGGGCAGAGATAACCTTGCCTGTCCTTGTCATGGTGATCTGCGTCGCTGCGACATGGCTGTTCATAACCCGAACCACGACCGGACGGCAGCTATACGCCTTCGGTGACAATCCTGAAGGCGCCCGCCGCTTCGGCATCAATATCGGTGCGATGCAATTCATCGCGTTCGGATGGCTCGGGATGATGGCAGGGATCGCGGGTCTGATCCAGGCGCATTATGCGCAGGAGGTCGTGCCCAATGCCCTTTACGGGCGGGAACTCGACGTATTGGCAGCGGTCGTTCTTGGCGGCGCAAGGCTTGGCGGCGGCAAGGGATCGGTTCTGGGCTGCGTCCTCGGCGTCCTTCTCATCGCCATCACCCAGAATGGATTGAACCTCCTCGGCGTATCGCCATTCGCCTTCAAGATGATCGTCGGCGCGATCATCCTCGTCGCCATTACGCTGTCGAACACAAGCATCGAAAAGCTGTTGCCGTTCATGCGAGGAGCCCGCCGATGAATACGGCCGTCAACCGCATCAAAGAGTTTCTCGGCCCCGAGATAGCGGGGCCGGGCTTGGCCTTCGTGGCCGTGATGCTGTTCTTCAGTCTCGCGTCTCCGCAATTTCTCAGCTCTGCAACGTTCGGATCGGTGGCGTTCCAGCTGCCTGAACTCGGCCTGCTCACCCTCGCAATGTTGCTTCCGGTTTTGACCGGCGGCCTCAACCTCGCAATTACTTTCACGGCGAACCTCGCGGGTCTCACTGTCGCCTGGGTGCTTCAGGCCAATGGCGGCGTGGACGCAAGCATGGCTTCGTTTGTCCTTGGATGCATCCTGGCAATCGCCGTGGGCGCTGCGACAGGTGTCGTGATGGGTCTGGTCATTGCCTATACGCGCGCTCATCCCATTCTCGTCTCGCTGTCGATGATGATCTTTGTTCGTGGTCTCGGTGAGTTCTTGACCCGTGGTGGCGATATTTCGGGATTTCCTGCCTTCCTGCAGCCAATAGGTCACGGCAGCCTTGCGGGCATTCCCATACCACTCCTGATATTCATCGTGTGCGTGCTCGTCTGGCATGTGCTGTTGACGCGGCTGAAGCTCGGCTTCAACACCTACATGATCGGCTCCAATATCGACGCAGCACGCTATTCCGGTGTCAATACCCGCAAGGTGCTTGTGCTGGTCTATACCCTCTCTGGCGCCATGTCCGCGGTCGCAGGCATCATCATGCTGGCGCGGTTCAATTCCGTGCGCGTCGGCCACGGGGAGTCTTACCTTTTGATTACTGTGCTCGCCTGTTTCCTCGGCGGCGTTAATCCGTTCGGCGGGTTCGGACGCGTGATCCCGGTTTTCGTCGCCCTGGTGGTGCTCCAGCTTCTTTCGTCGGGGCTCAACCTCATGGGAGCCAACCAACATCTGGCAACCGCGGTCTGGGGAATCCTCCTCATCGCCGTCATGATCCTGCGTTGGCTCGCCGCTCAGCTCATGATTTTCAATCGCAGAAAAGGATAGGAAAATGTCTGTTCACGGATTTGGCGTTCACACCAGCATGTGGACGATGAACTGGGACCGCGCCGGTGCCGAAAAAGCCATTGCGGCAGCGGTGAAATACAAGATGGATTTCATCGAGATTGCGCTGCTCAACGCTCCCGCCGTCGATGCAGCGCATACACGCGCGCTTTTGGACAAGCACGAACTGCCGGCCGTCTGCTCGCTCGGTCTGCCTGAATCCGCCTGGGCATCCGTTCGTCCGGATGCTGCAATCGAACATCTGCGGGTAGCCATCGATAAGACCGCCGAAATGGGCGCTGTCGCGCTGTCAGGCGTCATCTTCGGCGGCATCGGCGAACGAACAGGCGTGCCGCCCACGGAAGGCGAATATGAGAACATCGCACGGGTGCTCACCGCGGCGGCGAAACGCGCCAAGACACTCGGCATCGAGCTTGGCGTAGAGGCGGTCAACCGCTATGAAAACCATTTGATCAATACCGGCTGGCAGGCGGTGCAGATGATCGAGCGCGTTGGTGCCGACAACATCTTCGTCCACCTCGATACGTATCACATGAATATTGAGGAAAAGGGCGCTGCCAATGGCATTCTCGACGCGCGCGAACACCTGAAATACATCCACCTTTCCGAGAGCGACCGCGGAACGCCGGGTTACGGCAACTGTCCGTGGGACGAGATTTATGCGGCGCTCGCGGCCATAGGCTTCAAGGGCGGACTAGCCATGGAAAGCTTCATCAATATGCCGCCGGAAGTTGCCTACGGCCTGGCGGTGTGGCGCCCCGTTGCCAAGGATGAGGCAGAAGTCATGGGCAATGGCTTGCCCTTCCTGCGCAACAAGGCGGAGCAGTACGGTCTCATCTGATCAATCGGGGGACAGCCTCGATCAAAACCCGCGTCGCTTCTGCTTGTGGCGCGGCAAGCACCCCTTCGGTGGTGCCGTTTTCGACGATACGCCCCTCATCCATGACGATCATCCGGTCGGCGAACGCCCGCACGACGGCAAGGTCGTGTGAAATGAAGAGATAGGCGACCCCCGTCTCATCCTGCAGATCGAGAAGAAGGTTGAGGATTTGCGCCCGTACTGAAACGTCGAGTGCCGAGACAGGTTCGTCGAGCACGATGAGATCAGGCTTGGTCAGCATTGCCCGGGCGACAGCGACTCGTTGGCGCTGGCCACCGGAAAGTTCGAGTGGCAAACGTTGTTTGAATTCGGTGCCAAGGCCAACACGTTCGAGAATCGCATCAATGGATGCGTCAAAGTCCTTTGGTTCGGCAAGTCCATGGATCCGCAAAGGGTCTTCCAGAATGCGGCGGACACTGGCGCGCGGATTAAACGCAGCCAGCGCATCCTGAAACACCATCTGGAACTGGGGACGCATGCGCCGCAGGGGCTCGCCATGCAACCGCGTGATATCCCGGCCATGAAGTTGGATCGAACCCGCCTCGGGGTTTGCAAGACGCATGATCAGCCGCGCCAGTGTCGTCTTGCCGGAACCCGAAGCGCCAACGATCGCCAAGGTCTCACCTTGCGCGATCTCGAAAGTCACATCCTTCAGCCCTGCCGCGCCACGATCGCCAAAGCGCTTGGCAAGATTGTTGACCTCCAATACCGGCAGTGCACGCGAAGTTTCCGTCATTGCAGCTCGCTCGCATCGATTTCGGCAAGCCGCTTGCGCCGTGGTGTATCTAGCCCGATATGCGTGCCGATCAAAGCTTTCGTATAAGGATGCTCTGGCTGGCCAAGCACCTTGGCCGCCGAACCGAACTCCACCAACCTGCCGTTGTAAAGCACGGCAATCTCGTCGGCCCGCTCTGAAGCCAGCGCGATATCGTGCGTGACGAACAGCAGCGTCAGGCCACTATCGCGCACCAGTTCATCGAGCAGATTGACGATGTGTCTCTGGACGACCGTGTCGAGAGCACTGGTTGGCTCGTCGGCGATCAACAGTGAGGGATTGCCCGCCAAGGCAGCGGCAAGCGCGATGCGTTGCTTTTGTCCACCGGAGAAGTCATGCGGATAGCTGTTGAGCCGCGCCAGCGCTTTCGGGATGCGCACACGCTCAAGTAGCTCCACCGCCCTGACGCGCGCCGATATCCAGCCTGTGCCCTCATGTGTCATCACCACTTCGGCGATCTGGTCGCCTATATTCATCACCGGGTCGAGACTGCCGCTCGGGTCCTGAAACAGCACGCCAATGTCCTTGCCGAGCTTTGGCGCATGCGAGAATCCTGGAAATTCTATTGCACCCTCTGTTCTTGCCGATTTGGGCAGAAGCCCGGCAATGGCCATGGCGAGCGTGGACTTTCCCGAGCCGCTCTCGCCAATGACCGCCAGCCTACCCCCCTTGGCAAAATCGAGAGACACGTCCTGCAAGGCGGCGGTCCGATCATAGTTCACACAAAGATTCCGGACACGCAGATAAGTCTCTGTCATGGCTGCAATCTTTCGGTCCGTGACAGCCCTCGCCCAAGCAAATGTACGCCCAGAACAGTGACCACCAGAGCGATACCCGGAACGATTGAAAGATATGGCGCCGCCCGCAAGACTGTGCGGCCCTCGGCGATCATGCTGCCCCACGTCACTCGGTTAGGGTCACCGAAACCGAGAAACGACAGTGCAGCCTCGATGAGAATCGCGGCGGCGACGGAAATGGCCGCAAGCGATGCCGTTGGTCCGAAGGCGTTGGGAAGCACTTCGCGAAAGGCTATTTCGAGCGGGCGCATGCCGAGTGTGCGCGCTGCGGCAACAAAATCGCGCTCGTGCAGTGACAGCACCTCGGCCCGCGTTACGCGGGCTGCCTGTGTCCAGGTTCCAAGGCTGATGGCGAAGATCAGCGTCGGAACGCTTGGGCCAGTGACGCTGATTGCTGCAAGTGCCAATAGGAATGCCGGCACAGTCTGGAAAGCTTCGGTGATGCGCATCAGCACCGTGTCGGCAAAACCACCCAAATATCCGGCAAGCGTGCCAACGACGCTGCCGATAACCAATGCGACAGCCGCAGAGAAGCAGGCGACCAGCAGTGTCGTGCGCGTGCCATGCAACAGTCCGGCAAACACGTCGCGGCCAAGGCGATCGGTACCAAGTATGTGCGCACCGGATGCGAAGGGGCGCAGCATGGGCTCGCCGGTAATCGCCAGCGGATCGCCCGGTGCGATCCATGGCGCCAGCAACGCCATGAGGAGGAGAACCGCGAGCACGGCCGCACCTGCCCGTCCCTCCCAGTTGAGCATCCGCCAAAACGTCATCGCCCAACCCTTACGCGCGGATCAAGCTTGCCATAGGCGAGATCGACGAGGAGATTGACGATGATCACGGTGATGGCACTGCACAGGATGACCCCGAGTAACAGCGGCGTATCGCGGCGCGCCACTGCTTCTGCCGCCAATCGGCCGAAGCCCGGAATAGCAAACACACTCTCCACCACGACGCTGCCCCCAAGCATCGCCGCCGCCTGCAAGCCAAGCATTGTAATGACAGGCAAGACTGCATTGCGCGCCACATGCCGCCAAACGATCCGCCCCCTGCTCAATCCACGCGCTTTCAGTGCCTTGACGAAAGGATCGCGCCAGATCTCGCTCATCCGGTCGCGCATCAAGCGTAGATAGAGGGCGAGGTAGACCATGGCGAGCGAGGCAACCGGCAGGATCAGATGCGCGCCGATATCAGCCATGCGTGCAAGACCTGTCTTCCCGGACGCGACTGATTCAATGCCGCCGATCGGCAGCCAGCGCAGATCCACGGCAAAGATCACGATGAGCACCAGACCTAGCCAGAAGCCCGGAACCGCATAAAGTGCGAGCGAACCGGTCGACAAAAAGCGGTCGCGAAACGATCCAGGATTTGCCCCGGCGACCACGCCGAGCAGCGACCCGATGAAGAAGGCCAGCGCCGTGGCCACGCCCATGAGCATCAATGTGACGGGCAAGCGTTCCAATATGACCGAGGCAACTGGCCGTTCGAAGGCGGTGGACCAGCCAAGATCGCCTTGGGCGAGCGCCGATGCGTAGGCCTTGAAGCGGTAAGCTGGCCCTTGGTCTAGGCCCCATTCCTGGCGCAGTTGTGCAATCTGTTCCGCATCCATGCTGCCGGATCGCGCCACATAGGAATCCACCGCATCGCCGGAAGCAGCCTCAAGCAGGAGGAAGCTCCCAACCAGCACCACCGCGAGAACCGGAAGCGCCGTTGCGAGACGTCTCAGGAAAAAGGAAACGAGAGGCGGCAAGGAGAACTCCGGCGTCAGATGAAGCTTTTGATGTTCCCGCAACTTGTCCCTGTCAACAGAAATATATATAATGACTACCTATAGTTATATGAAGGGTATTGCCATGAAAGAAATCCAGCTGAAAGATGCGAAGGCGACCTTGTCTGCCGTTGTCGATCAGGCTGTTGCCGGAGAGCCATCCGTGATCACGCGCCATGGACGAAAGGAAGCTGTTGTGGTTGCGTTCGATGAGTGGCAAAGAATTTCCCAAGTGCCCAGTTTCGCAGACCTACTGTTGGCCTTTCCAGGCGAACCGAGTGACATTCCCGAACGCAACAAGGTACCCGGGCGGAATGCCGATCTGTGATGTTTCTCGTCGACACGAACATCATTTCTGCCGACGCCCCGACCAAACGCATGGCCGAGTCGAGGTTCATTGCGTGGATGCAGCATATGGACGCGCGGCTTTACACATCGGCCGTGACCATCGCCGAAATCGAACGTGGTATTGCCCGCCTCGATCGAATCGAGGCCACAGCCAAAGCAGACAGGCTACGCACATGGCTATTCGCAGTTGAACGGCTCTATGCCGGTCGGATTTTGTCATTTGATGTTGAAGCTGCGCGACACGCCGGGAAGATAATGGACCGCTCCAGAGGTCATGCGGTGGGCTTTGCCGACATCGCTATCGCATCCATCGCTGCGGCCAACAACATGACGGTACTGACAGCGAATACAAAAGATTTCGGCCCACTCGGTGTCCGATTTCTCAATCCGTTTATGGATGATCTACCCGTCTGAGAACGGATTACCCCTTCAACCACACATCCGACCAGTTTGAAACCGCCCAGCGCGGATTGTTCGATACGTTCTGCACGCTGTCGCGCGCCACGGTGATGAAGGAGAATTCGGCGACATTGATCAGCGGCAGGTCC
The DNA here is from genome assembly GCF_020164455.1 of Phyllobacterium chamaecytisi. Taxonomy (GTDB): domain Bacteria; phylum Pseudomonadota; class Alphaproteobacteria; order Rhizobiales; family Rhizobiaceae; genus Phyllobacterium; species Phyllobacterium chamaecytisi. The sequence continues at coordinate 100,204 of NZ_JAIQWW010000001.1, read as the reverse complement.
TCGGCCACCTTCTTCTGCAACTCTTTGTAAAGCCCGGCGCGCTTGTCGGCATCGATCTCGGAGGCGGCATCCTTGATCAGCTTGTCGACTTCCGCGTTTGCATAACCATACTGGTTGGAGAAAGGCACACCCGCTGGCAGACCGCTTTCGAACAGGATCGTCGTCGAGATCGCCGGATCGGACCGATAGACCGGCGTCGCGACGGTAATGTCGAAATCATGGTCCGTATAGACCGCCTTCAGATGCGCAGGGGTGTCGTTGCTGACGATCTGCGCATCGATGCCGATCTTGGCCAGCGCCTGCCGAAGATAATCGCCGAACTGCTTGGTTTCATTGAAGAAGGGTGCCGGCAATAACTTCAGTTTGAAGCGGTTGCCGTCCGCACCGCGTTTGTAGCCAGCCTCATCCAGCAATGCCTCCGCTTTGGCCGGATCGAAAGCGTACTTCGTCACATCGGGTTCGAAGAATGTCTTGTCGTAGGCTGGCACCGGTCCCGTCGAGGACTTCGCGTAGCCAAGGAAGATCGTCTTGACGACAAAATCATGATCGATCGCATGCGCCAGCGCCTGACGCACCTTGACGTCAGCGAGTTCCTTGCGGCGATGGTTGATTTCGACAATCAACTGATAGGTAAGTCCTTCATAACCGTTGGAGTAGACCTTCAGCCCCGGCACCTTGGAGATGCGTTCGAGGTCCGCGAGCGGAACAGCGGAGAATGCAGCCAGCTGGATCTCCTCGGCTTCGAGCGCATTGCCTGCCGCCGCGCGGTCCGGCAAGAACTGATAGACAATCTCGTCGAGGAGCGGCTCGTCTTGTCGCCAATAGGCGTCATTGCGCTTCAGCAGGTAATATTCACCAGGTTTGTATTCGCCGAACTTGAATGGCCCGGTGCCGACCAGTTTTTGATTGGCAGGATTCTTGGCAATATCCGTGCCCTCATAAAGGTGCTTCGGCACGACTGATGTGACCACAGGCAGGGCGTTGCGGACTAGCTGGAATGGCGTCGGTTGGGAAAATTTGAAGACAACGGTGTGATCGTCCGGCGTCTCGACACTTTCGAGGTTCTTGAACACCACCCGCCCCAGATTTTGCAACTTCTTCCAGACTTCCAGCGCGGAAAACGCCACATCCGCCGAGGTGAATGGCTTGCCATCGTGCCAGGTAACGCCTTCGCGCAGCTTGAAGGTCGCGGTACGTCCGTCGGCCGATCCTTCCCAAGAAACAGCGAGACGCGGGGCAAGCCCATCCTGTCCTTCGTAGGATTGTTCGGCCAGCGGCTCGATGACCTTGCTGGCGACGAAGAACACACCATTTGAAGCGACGATGGCGGGATTGAGGTTTGCCGGTTCGCTATCCCCGGCAACGACGAGACGCCCGCCTTTGACAGGTGTAGCAGTCTGCGCACGAGCCCATTTGGGCAAAACCATCATCGCTCCGACGCTCGCGGTCGTCGCGAGAAAACTGCGCCTGTTCAACAGGATACGGGACATTGTTGCAATCCTCTCAATCAGCAAAAAATGGTTCGGATAGAATCCCGCTCAAGGCGGCAATGAATTGTCGGGCGAAGTCAGGCTGTGCCGAAGCGCCCATATGGCCAACACGGAGCACCTTGCCCGCTGTCTCCCCGCGCCCGAGCGAGACAAGAATGCCATGGTCGTGCAACAGGCGATCGCGCAGCGCCACGTCGCTGATGTTTTCCGGCACCTTGAAAACGGTCGCCGTCGGAGAACAGAAAGCTTCGTCCTTTGGCCACAAGGGCAGCCCAAGCTCGAACAGGCCCTTTCGCGTGATCGCCGCGGTCAGCGCATGGCGGGCCCACACGTTTTCGGGGCCCTCCTCCACATGGCGGTCGAGCGCGGCGTTCAGCGCATAAATCTCGGCAATGGACGGCGTAACCGGAAAAGGCTTTCCGGGCTCCGATGCATCCTTCCAGACAAGGAGACTGAGGAATGAGCCCATTGGCGCGTCCGGATTGGTTTCGATCTTTTGCCAGGCGCGCGCGCTCAACGCAATCAGGCTCAATCCCGGCGTGCTGCCAAGACATTTCGACGGCGACGTGATGAAGATATCGGCATGCGCATCCTGTGGATGCACGTTCATGCCGCCGAAGGATGACACGGCATCGACAATGAGGCAGGCGCCATGCTCGGCGACCACCGCCCCGATTTCGTTCAAAGGATTGAGCGTGCCGGACGGCGTATCGTGGTGGCATACCGCCACAACCGAGATATCGGGCCGCTTTCTCAATGCCTCGCGAATAGCCTGCGGATCGATGACATCATCATAGGGTACAGCGAGTTCGATGACTTCCTTGCCATAGCGTGATGCCCAGATGGCAAAACCTTTGCCGTAAGCGCCGGAAACAAGATTAAGGACGACATCGCTTTTCGAAATCAACGCGCCTGCCGCCGCCTCGATACCTAGAATAGCCTCACCCTGCATGATCACCGGCGCAGTATCGCAGCGAAGCGCCTGTCGCAGCTTTTCGGTGACGTCCGCATAGAAGATTTGAAATGCCGGGTGATAGTCATAGAGCACCGGCGATCCCAGCGCCGCAAGGACTTCAGGATAGGCAGGAACGGGACCAGTGGTCAGCATCAGGGCCGGAATGGGAAGCATGGTGCAGACCATATTCTCGGGATTTCCAGAAACCAAGAAAAACCGTTTCAATCATCCTATCCGGTCAGCAAATTCATTGTGCGTGGTTCGACAAGCTCACCATAAGGGATGCTGCGTATGGCAGGGAGATCTACACTGCAACGTCACCGGTTGGCTTGCAAACCAGCCCACCTTCCTCATGGTGAGCTTGTCGAACCACGCACAGCAGCATTGCGCTCAATTTCACTCCAGCGGGATCACATCGACAGACTGCTTCCCCTTTTGCGAGCCGCTTGTCTTGAGCACGCCCACAATGGGTGACACATCGGAGTAGTCGCGGCCATAGCCAATGGTAATGTGATCGTTCCCCGCAACCATATTGTTGGTCGGATCCAATTCCTGCCATCCGGCTTCCCGTCCGCACCATGCGCGCACCCACGCGTGCATCGCGTCAGCACCCTCCAGCCGCTCCTTGCCCGGCCGCGGGATTGTTCGCAGAAAACCGCTGACGTAACCGGCCGGAATGCCCAGTCCGCGCAGCCCTGCAATCATCACGTGGCTGAAATCCTGGCACACACCCGCCTTCAGATCGAATGCCTGGCGCGCGGTCGTGCGCACGTCTGTCGCGTCACCGTCATAGGTGAAGTCCGCATGGATGCGCTTGTTGAGATCATTGACCACTTCCATCACCGTCCGCGCATCGACAAGGCTTTGCGCGGCGTAGGCCGTGATATCCGGGTCGATCGCTGCATGAGCGCTCGTGGCCAGGAAATGGTGCGGCGCATCGGCGGCAATCGACCAGACGCTGCGTATCTCCTTCCGAAGTCCGGCAAGATCGGGCGAAACATCGAGCATATTCTGCGGCCGCGTCACATTCACCCGTGCCATCATCGTCACATCCAGCGTCTCGTGCGGATTGCGATAGACGATCGAGGTCACGCTGGTGGAGAAAAAGTCCGTAAATTCGGAGCGCTCCGCCGAAACCGGATCGAACGAAAGGCTGGAAGCGACAATGCGTTGAATGCCGGGCATCGCCTGCGGCATGACCCGGACGTGGTGCCGCCCACCCGCAGCAGACCGCTCGTAATCGTAGTGAAGATGAAGGCGGATATTGTAGAGCATGTACCTGTTTTCTTGCCTTTAGAAGTAGTTGATCGAGAGCGCCGATTATCTCCCCCCTTGTGGGGGAGAAAGCGATTTCAGCATCTTAGCCCTTGCTAAGTGCTAGAAATCGCCAGAGAGGGGGTTTGCCTCACTGAACTACCCTCTCTTGGATTTTCCAAGGATTTAGCAAAGAGGCTAAATCCAGGAAAATCCTTTCTCTCCCGCAAGGGGAGAGATAACCAGCACTCTCACACTCTCACGCGAAATAGGTGTCGGAAATCATGTTGGAAAGATTGCCCAATTCGAATTCTATTGTCTCGAGCTTTTCAGGCGTGAGGTCGTTTGCCTCCATAATCGCAAGCTCCGTATGCAGACGCAGCACTTCCTTGGAAAATACAGGCATGTGGGTGTCCGTATCGCGCGCGGGCAGCAGACCAAACTCCGTCTTAAGCGCGTCAAGCTGGAAGATGATCGAGCGCGGATTGAGCGGATCGAGCCCCAGAAGGTCGAGCACGCTGAGACGGCCCGAATAGACGCTGTACTGGCGCCGATGGGTCATGACACTGTCGCCGATCTCGAGCAGCATTTCCAGCGCACCCTCGGCCGCATCATCCCGCGACAGCGTCGCCAGAATGCGCGTCATCTGGATGCCACGCTCCAGGCGGCGGCCGATTTCGAGGAAGCGCCATCCTGTGAAACGATACATGTTTTCATGCACAAGGCCGGAGAACCCGGCAAGCTTGCGCAGGATAATCGTCATGGCACGCGTGGCGTCATCGCCCGGCGAAACTGCATCGTTAAAACGGTGAATCGTCTTGGACAGGTCGCGCAATGCCAGCCAGCCATCGGGTGAGAAGCGGTCACGGACGCGGCCTGCGCTGAGCATGGCGCCGTCAATGGAGCGCTGTAATCCCTTTGGAATTGCCGTATCTAGATTGACGCCAAGCGGTTTCAGGTAAGCGCGCATTTCCACTAGCAGCGGAATTTCCATGTTGGCCGCTTCGGCATAGCGTGCATGGCAGGCGCGCAGGATCCGCGCCGTTCCTTCAGCGCGTTCTATATAGCGTCCCATCCACATCAAATTTTCGGCAGCGCGGCTAGGTAGCGTGCCCGGCACATTACGCCGGAATGTGTCATCCTCGCGTGGCAGCAATGTATCCTTGGGCACGGATCCACTGCTGGTAATCCAGACGTCGGCGGCCTGTCCACCCCGCTGCATGGCAATAGCCGCCGTGTCCATCGTGCGTCCGACCCGGGCAAAGCCGCCGGGCATGAAGCTCCAGCCGTCCTTGTGGCGTGCCGCAAAAACGCGCAGCACGAATGGCCGCGGTTCCAGCTTGCCATTGACATAAACCGGCGTGGTCGAAAGCTTGACTTTTTCCTGGCCGACCAGTCCGCGCCCATCCTTCTCCAGCCGGGCGAGAAGCGCAGCCTTCGCATCGGCATCGAGCGATGAGCCAAGCATTGTCGCGTCCACATCCTCGAAAGGAAGACGCGTCGAAAGTGCCGGGCCAACCATCATCTGGTCGAGCCGGTCCATGACATGCTTACGTTCCTTTTCCTGCCCGCACCACCACGTGGCGATGCTCGGCAGCGCGAGATCGCGATTATGCAAGGCTTTGGAAATTGCCGGCAGAAACGCTAGCAGCGCACGCGTTTCGAGTATTCCGGAGCCGAGCGCGTTGACCAGCGAGACCGATTGCTGACGGAGTGCGCCGACAATGCCGGGCGTGCCGATCCACGAGTCGGTTTTAAGCTCGAGCGGGTCCATATATGCGGCATCCATCCGCCGCCATAGAACGTCGATAGGCTTGAGACCGGAGACAGTGCGCACCATCACCCTGCCCTTGCTGACTGTCAGGTCATCGCCTTCCAGAAGCATGAAGCCGAGATACCGGGCAATATAGGCATGTTCGAAATAGGTCTCGTTGTTGGGTCCAGGTGTCAGGATCGCGGCACGTCCCTGTGGATCGGTGACGAGGCTCTGCAGCGAATCGCGGAAATCCTTGAAGAACCCCGCTAGACGGTGCACGTTCATGGCGCCGGAAATATCCGAAAGTGCGCGTGTCGTCGCCACCCTGTTTTCGAGCGCGAAACCGGCACCGGAAGCGGCTTGGGTGCGATCACCCAGCACCCACCACCGGCCATCAGGCGCACGCCCAAGTTCGAATGCGCAGAAATGCAGGAAATGGCCGCTCGCCGGTTTTACGCCTGCCAGCGGATGCAGGAATTCCGGATTGGACGCAATAAGGTCAGGCGGCAATACTCCATCGCGGATCAACTTGGTCTCACCATAGATATCCGCGACGATCTCCTCCAGGAGGTCGGCTCGCTGTGTGAGACCGGCAGTGATTGTCTGCCAATCCGCCTCATTGATCAGAATCGGTATATGCGCCAGCGGCCACTCGCGTTCCTGCGTGCCGTTCTCATCGTAGACGCGGTAAAACACACCGGCATCGAGCAAGTACTGGTTGGCGCGGGCAAAACGCGTCGCGAGCTTTTCAGGACCAATCTGGTCGAGCGTATGGAGCAGCGTTTCCCAGCCAGGGCGCACCGCGCCCGATGGATCGATCATCTCATCGGCTACATCAGGCAGGGGCTTATAGCTTGCAAGCAGGCCGGTACTGACGAGGGACGGAGCTTGGCTCACCTTTGACATCGTCGCTTTTCGATACCTGTGTTCACACGCGTGGCCTTCGCAGATCAAGTGTCATTGGAAACTCCGCTGCGGGCTGTTCCCTTCTGAGCTCGTAAGCTCCGGCTGTGTGCCCGCGCGGCTCAAACCGGGTAAGCCTGCGTGCTTCCGCCTCGTTTGAATTCACCGGAAACGTATCATAGCTACGCCCGCCCGGATGTGCGACATGATAGACGCAACCGCCGATAGCACGTCCCGACCATTGATCGTAGAGGTCGAACACCAGCGGCGTATTGACCGGGATCATCGGGTGGAGACCGGATCGGGGCTGCCACGCCTTGTAGCGGACGCCGGCGACGGCCGTGCCTTGCACGTCGGTCATTTTCAGCGGTACTTCGCGACCATTGCAGGCGACGCTGTGGCGGGCAGGATTGAAGCCTTCGACCTTGACCTGAAGCCGCTCGACCGAGCTATCGACGAAACGCACCGTACCGCCAATCGCGCCCTGCTCTCCCATGACGTGCCAAGGCTCCAGCGCCTGGCGCAGTTCAAGCTTGACGCCTTCGTTCTCGATTTCGCCGCAGAATGGGAAGCGGAATTCAAGTTGCGCCTCGAACCATTCCGGGCGGAAATCAAAGCCGTTCTGGCGCAGATCGGCCAAAACATCCAGAAAGTCCTGCCAGACGAACGCCGGCAGCATGAAGCGGTCATGCAACGTGGTGCCCCAGCGCACAAAACTCCCCTCGATCGGCGTATTCCAGAACCGCGCGATCAATGCCCGCACCAGCAATTGCTGCGCGAGGCTCATACGGGCATTGGGCGGCATCTCGAATCCACGAAACTCGACCAAACCCAGCCTTCCGGTCGGACCATCGGGAGAAAACAGCTTGTCGATGCATATTTCCGAGCGATGCGTATTGCCCGTCACGTCGACCAGCAGATTGCGGAACAGGCGGTCGACGAGCCAAGGCAGTGGCGGCGTGCCCTTGCCGGGTAACGGCACTTGCGCCATGGCGATCTCGAGCTCGTAAAGACTGTCATGGCGCGCTTCATCGAATCGCGGCGCTTGGCTGGTCGGCCCGATAAACATCCCCGAGAACAGATACGACAGTGACGGGTGACGCTGCCAATGTAAAACGAGGCTTTTCAGCAGATCAGGCCGCCGCAGGAACGGGCTGTTGTTCGGTGTCTCGCCGCCGACCACCACGTGATTGCCGCCGCCTGTACCGGTATGGCGGCCGTCGATCATGAACTTGTCGGCTCCAAGCCGAGTCTGCCGCGCCTCTTCATAGATCGCCGTCGTTATCTCGACGCATTCGCGCCAGTTCGACGCCGGGTGGATATTCACCTCGATGACACCGGGATCTGGCGCAACGCGAATGACATTGATGCGAGGGTCCTGCGGAGGCCCGTAACCTTCGATATGGACCGGCAGGCCCAGGCTTGCCGCCGCAGCTTCCGCCGCGCCAACAAGTTCGAGATAGTCTTCCAGCGCCTCAACCGGCGGCATGAAAACGCTTAATCGGCCATTGCGCGGTTCAACCGAAATGGCCGTGCGCACCGCCCCGCCGATCTCACCGAGTTCCTGTTCGACACGCTCCTGTTGATTACCCTCGGCCGCGGTGAACGAGGCCACAGTCTGCGGCGCATCTCGGGGAGCGACTCCAGGCTGAGCAACCGAATCCGGCAGAGGGCCGCGCTCGACAGATGGGTCTACCGGCACGATAAACGGATATTCAGATGGGGGAACATGCGGCAAGGAGCCGAGCGGCAGGCGATAGCCAACGGGCGAATCACCCGGCACCAGAAAAAGCTTGCCACGGCGCGTCGTCCATTTTTCGCTGCGCCAGCGCGGACCCGTGGCAGCCTGGCTGTTCCAGCGCTGCACGGGGAGTACGAAACCTGTGGGTTCGGTCAGTCCGCGCTCGAAGACGCGGGCCATGCGACTGCGCTCTTCCGGGTCCTTAAGCTTGGAATTGGAGGGATCGACGTTGGCAGGCAGATTGCCTTCCTTGACGATCCATTCAGCCGGGTCTTCGTAGGCAGGTGTGACCATCTCGTTCTCGACCCCGAGCACCTCCGCCATGCCGGTCAGAAGCTTGCCCGCATCGTCCGGTTTAATCTTTGCCACGCTGTTCTCGGCTGCAATCAGATCCGGATTGACCCAGATCGGCTTGCCGTCCTTGCGCCAGTAGAGGGAGAACGTCCAGCGCGGAAGGCTTTCGCCGGGATACCACTTCCCCTGCCCGTAATGCAGGAACCCGCCCGGAGCGAAACGCTCGCGCAGGCGGCGTATGAGTTTGTCGGCCTTTTCGCGTTTGGTCGGGCCGACAGCATCGGTATTCCACTCGCCGGATTCGAAATCGTCGATCGATACGAATGTCGGCTCGCCGCCCATCGTCAGGCGCACGTCGCGCTCTTTGAGGAACGCGTCGACCTTTTCACCGAGTTCATCCAGCGCTGTCCACGATTCATCGGAGAATGGCTTGGTGATGCGCGGGTGTTCGGAGACGCGTGTAACACGCATATCGAAGCCGAATTCGACATTCGCGGGTTCTGCCATCCCCGAGATCGGCGCCGCATTGCGATAATGCGGCGTGGCAGCAAGCGGCACGTGGCTTTCGCCAGTCAAAAGACCGGATGTCGGATCAAGGCCGATCCAGCCGGCACCCGGCAGATAGACCTCGCACCAGGCATGGAGATCGGTGAAATCCTGGCTCGTGCCGGCGGGCCCGTCCAGCGAAACAAGATCGGGCTTCAACTGGATCAGGTAACCGGAAACAAACCGAGCAGCGAGACCTAAATGGCGTAACGCCTGCACCAGCAACCAGCTCGAATCACGGCAGGAGCCTGTACGCACGTCCAGCGTCACTTCCGGCTCCTGCACGCCGGTTTCCATTCGAATGACATAGCCAACTTCGCGCTGGATACGTGCATTGAGATCCACGACGAAATTCACGGTGTTTGTCGGAGTACGATCGACAGTCGCAAGAAAATTCGAGAGCAGCGGACCGATCGGGTCCGGTTTCAGATAGATCGACAGGTCATCTTTTATGTCGTCAGGGTAAGCGAAGGGCCAGGTCTCGGCGACGGGTTCTACGAAAAAGTCGAATGGATTGTAGACCGTCATGTCGGCGATGAGGTCGACTTCGATCTTGAGTTCCGTCACCGGCTCCGGGAAAACGAAGCGCGCCAGGAAATTGCCGTAGGGGTCCTGCTGCAGATTGACGAAATGATTGGCCGGACTGACCTTCAACGAATGGCTGAGAACTTTGGTCCGGGAATGAGGCGCAGGTTGCAGGCGGATCACTTGCGGCCCGAGCATGATCGGGCGGTCATATTTGTAATGGGTCAGATGATAGACTGCTGCGTGAATTGCCATGTCGCCTCAAATTTTTTTCTGAAATGCTTGTCCCCGAAGAACCGTAGCCTACTCCACGCCTTTGTTAAATGTCCCTGCCAATTATTTTAGCACATCAGACCGTTGCCGCATAAACGGGCTTGGCCACACAACTTGGAACGCCGTCGCGACCTGACGAATGCAACCCTGCATCCGTTGCCGCCAAGGTCGATCACAGGCACCTTCGTCGAGTTTTGTGAGTGAAGCAGAAAACAACCGAGCCAGCCGGTGTATCGGAGATGATAGGCCTCTCCGAGCTAGAGCAAGGGCCTTGCTCGCAAGACAGGAGGTGACGCTATGTGGTTTCTACCACTGCGTATCACCCTGGAATTGAAAAAGACCCGGACGAGTTGGTCAATAACGGTCCGGGTCCACTTTCAATAAAACCAGGAAAACGGAAGGCAGGCGAAAGCTTGCCTTCCACTCCCTTCCCAAACATAGCATTTCTCGACTTTTTTCCAAGCTCTATGTGTTTCAGCGAAAGAGGTTCCCTTCGAACGTTCTTTCCTCTACTGGTTATTGTGATGGTTTCTCCGGCAAGACAACGCTGGAGATGAAAAGGGAACACGGTGAGGCGTACCCAAAAGGGACCGAGACCGTGGCTGCCCCCGCAACTGTAAGCGGTGAGTGAGGCTCAATAGCGCCACTGGTGAAAACCGGGAAGGCCGGGCCAAACCGAGACCCGCGAGCCAGGAGACCTGCCATCAATACTGAAATTCGAACCGGACGGGGTGTGCCGGGAGCGATGCGATGTTTCCCGCTGCAACGGTCCCCTTCGCGGGTCCGTGCCTGATGGCTACATTGTCCGTTCCCTGATCCCGTCGCTAGCAGATGGACGGGAATGAGCACCCCAAAGATTTTCTCCCGCGTCAGGCCAGTTCTTGCCTTCATCACATCGCCGCTCTTTACATACGTTATAACGTTACGTAATGGAGGTGCTGCGCGCTGCGACTTTTGCCGCGTTTCAGCATCCGGAGGACTTCACTCATGAGTCATATCGTGCTCAACGCCGAGGTCGTGACTTATCGCATCGCCGGCGAGACCCTGGTCGACAAGGCATCCTTGACGATCGAATGCGGTGCACGCCTGGCGATCATCGGACCGAACGGCGCCGGCAAGTCGACCTTGTTACGCATGCTGGCAGGTCTTCTCCAGCCGGCTTTCGGCGATATCACACTCCGTGGCAGAAGCGTCAGCCATTTGACACCGCTTGAGCGTGCCCGGCAGTTTGCCTTTGTCGGCCAGAACGACACGCCGGCGCTGCAACTTTCCGTCGAGGATTATGTCTCTCTCGGCCGTATTCCGCATATCGGCGCCTTTAGCAAGGCACGGGAACGCGAGATCGTGGCCGAAGCATTGCATCGCGCGAAGATCGCGCAGTTTTCGCGACGCGCCATCGGATCGCTGTCGGGCGGCGAGCGTCAGCGCGTACAGTTGGCGCGGGCCATTGCCCAACAACCGGCTGTGCTATTCCTTGATGAACCAACCAACCATCTCGACCCCAGGGCGCGCAGCGAGTTGCTGTCACTGGTCGCCGGACTTGACGTGACGACGATCGCGGTCTTGCACGATCTGCCTTTGGTCGCGCCCTTTGCAACGCATGTCGCAGTCATGCACAACGCCCGGGTAGTGGCCACCGGCACCCCCGATGAAACGCTGACGCCGCGCATTGTCGGCGATGTGTTCGACCTCGACGTGCTTCGCCTGCGCCATCCATCGCAGAACCGCGACCTCATGGTGTTCGAGACGCCAGAACCATCGCCATCAGTCCACCCCCACGCACGGAGCATTTGATGAAAAAGACAATTCTCGTCCTCGCACTCACCATATTGTCGACGCCCGCGTTCGCGTTCCCCGTCACTGTCGACAATTGCGGTAAACCGCTGACTTTCGATGCAGCACCAAAACGAGCCGTGATTCAGGATCTCAATATGAGCGAGATGGCCTTCGCACTCGGCCTGCAATCGTCAATGGTCGGTGTGACCGGCATCACAGGCTGGTACAAGGTGGATGACGCCTTCAAGAAGCAGCTTGGTGCAATCCCGGAGCTCGCTTCCAAGGAACCGACGGTGGAAAACCTCGTCGCCGCCAACCCCGATTTCTTCTTTGCCGGCTGGTACTATGGGATGAAACCCGGCGGCGATGTGACGCCGGATACGCTTTTGCCCTACGGCATCAAGACCCTCGTCTTGACCGAGAGCTGCGTGCACCTCGACAAGAATCGCCCGGCCGCCTCGATGGATCTGCTCTATGGCGACATAACAAAACTCGGCAAGATTTTCGGCAAGGAACACCAGGCTGAGGCACTGGTTTCCGGCTGGAAGACACAGCTCGCGGAGATCAAAAAGAGAATCAGCAGCAGCGGCGAAACCCGTGTTTTCCTTTATGATTCCGGCGAGGACAAGCCCTTCACTGCAGGCAAGTTCGCAATGCCGACGGCACTCATCAGCGAGGCCGGCGGTACCAACATCATGTCCGACATGGAGACGAGTTGGGGCACGACGTCATGGGAAACCGTCGCGGCGCGCAACCCGCAATTCCTTATCCTGCTCGATTATCAGGATGGTGCAGGCTATCAGAAGCTGCTCGACTTCCTCAAATCGCATCCCGCGATGAAAGAAACCGATGCGGTGAAGAATGTGCGTTTCGTGGCACTGCGCTATGCCGAGCTCACGCCGGGTCCGGCCAATATCGAAGCCATCGGAAAGATCGCCAAGGCCATGCATCCGGAAGCTTTCTGAGTGCAAGCCCGACAACGCATTTCGCTCGTGGCAGGGGTGATGCTGGTCATCGCCCTCGCTCTGCTATCCATCGCCTACGGCTCGACTGTTATACCCTTGGGTGATGTGCTGAATGCCTTCTCTCATGCGGCTGGTCTCAGCGATCTGAACACAACGATACCAATCGAACGCATTGTCGTCGATCTGCGCTTGCCGCGCGTCATACTGGCCATCTGCGTCGGCGCTGGGCTCGGCATTGTCGGCGCGATGTTGCAGACGGTAACGCGTAACGATCTCGCCGACCCATTCCTGTTCGGGCTATCATCGGGTGCCGCAGCCGGTGCGGTTTCGGTAATCAGCATTTTCGGCGACCGCTTCGGCATCTGGACGCTGCCAATCGCTGCCTTCATTGGCGGCATGCTCGCTGCGATCATTGTGCTGTTGCTGGTGCGCCGCGTCCAGGGTCAGGGGCCGGAACGCATGATCCTTGCCGGCCTTGCCGTCTCGTTCCTGTTTGCCGCACTCACCAACTACATGGTGTTTTCGGGTGATCAGCGCGCCGCCCATTCCGTCCTGTTCTGGACGCTTGGAGGGCTCGGCCTCGCACGCTGGGAAAACCTGCCGCTGGCATTGCTAGGCCTAACCGCAATTCTCATCCACGCGCTCTATAACCATCGCAACCTCGATGCGTTTCTCGCCGGCGAAAATACGGCCGAAAGCCTGGGCGTCCGCGTCAACCGTACACGCAACACAGTCTTCATCGTCTGCGCATTTTCAACAGCGATCTTCGTTTCGGTCGCAGGCGTCATCGGTTTTGTCGGCCTGATGATTCCGCACATCGCCCGGCGTTTTGCCGGTCAGCTTCATGCGGGCCTGATCCTCACCTGCGCACTGCTCGGCGCAACGTTGATCCTCCTTAGCGACCTTGCCGCACGGCTCCTGCTCGCGCCGCAGGAACTGCCGATCGGCATCGTTACGAGCTCCGTCGGGGCGTTCTTCGTGGTGACGCTGCTGTTGCGCAAGCGGTCGGGCTAGAGCCTGCCGCGTGCCACGAAGCTGGGATTGGCGAAATCCGCATCATTGGTCTGGTTGCGGCGGCCATAGGTCAGCGGCTTGCCGTCAAGGGTCAGCGTGATGCCGCCCGCGGCGCGCAGAACCGCGTCACCTGCCGCCGTGTCCCATTCCATCGTCCGGCTGAGCCGCGGATAGATGTCCGCTTCGCCGCGCGCCAACAGCCCGAACTTGATCGATGAGCCAACCGAGACGCAATCGGCGATGGCGAAATCCTTCAAGTATTCATCGGTTTCCGGCGTACGATGCGAGCGGCTGGCGACGGCAATCATTTCCGTCGGCGCAGTCCGGCACGAAATGCTGTTGCGCGTGGTCACGCTTCCGGTGGAATCGACGGTCACTTCCTGCGCGCCGTTCGGGCCGCCGGTAAACAGCCACCCGCGTACCGGAGCATAGACGATGCCCAGCACCGGAACGCCGCCTTCGATCAGGGCGATGTTTACAGTGAAGTCACCATTGCGATTGACGAACTCACGTGTGCCATCGAGGGGGTCGACCAGATAAAAACGGTCGCCGAGATCACCTGGCACATGCCCGCCGGAAATCTCTTCCTCCGCCACGATCGGAATGTCGGGCGTTGCCTGGCGCAGCGCTTCGAGGATGATCACTTCCGCGGCGCGGTCTGCCGCCGTGACCGGCGAATTGTCGTCTTTCAACGCGACATCGCAGCCTTCTATGTAGATGCGCAGAATTTCGCGTCCAGCGGCGATCGCTGTGGATTCAAAGGTCGTGAGAAGAGCGGAATAATTGAATTGCGAGAGCATTGTCACGGGATTTCCAGTTGTTGCGCTGTTTATCTCCCCCCTTGTGGGGAAGAGATAGCCAGAGCTAGATCGACCACGAACTTTGATCGTAGTTGAAGATAATACCGTGCTCTACAAGAAGCTTTTCAACCTCTGACGCCAGCTCTTCCGTCGTCCGGCCAACTGTCTTCAAATGCAGTTCCGGATTCTCAGGCGCTTCATAGGGCGAGTCCACGCCGGTGAAGTTCTTGATCTCACCACGCAGTGCCTTGGCATACAATCCCTTGGGATCGCGCTTCGCACATTCCTCAAACGGCGTATCGACAAAGACCTCGAGAAATTCGCCTTCACCGAGCAGTTCGCGCACCATGCGGCGCTCGGAAGCGAACGGCGAAATGAACGATACGAGCACAATCAATCCGGCGTCCGCCATCAGCTTGGCCACCTCGCCGACACGGCGGATGTTCTCGACGCGGTCTTCTTCGGTAAAGCCAAGATCGCGATTGAGACCATGACGGACATTGTCGCCATCGAGAATATAGGTGTGCTTTCCGAGTGACGACAGGCGCTTCTCGACCAGATTGGCGATCGTCGATTTGCCGGAACCCGATAGGCCGGTAAACCACACGACCGCGGGTTTCTGGTCTTTTTGAGCGGCGCGTGATGCCTTGTCGACGTCGAGCGCCTGCCAATGCACATTGGAAGCACGGCGTAGCGCAAAGTCGATCATGCCGGCGCCGACCGTCGCATTGGTCAGGCGGTCGATTAGGATGAACGAACCTGTCGAGCGGTTCGACTTGTAGGGATCGAAGGCGATTGGCTCCTGCGTCGAGATATTGACGACGCCAACTTCATTCAGGTCAAGCGATTTGGCTGCTTCCTGCGCGAAACTATTGATATCGATTCGATATTTGAGATCGGTAATCGTCGCAGTGACCTGATCGGTTTCCGTCCGCAGGATATAGGATCGCCCCGGGATCAGCGCATGCTCGGCGAACCACACGACGTTGGCGGCGAACTGGTCCGCAACGTCAGGCCGAGCTTCGGGTGCGACCAGCATATTGCCGCGCGAAACCTCGATCTCGTCATCGAGAACGATCGTGACCGCTTCGCCCTCGCCTGCAGACTTGAGGTCGCCGTCCCAAGTGACGATACGCTTGACCCGCGAAGACTTGCCGGATTTGGCGACGACGACTTCGTCGCCCGGCGCAACGCTGCCCGAGGCAATGGTGCCGGAAAAACCGCGGAAGTCGAGGTTGGGCCGGTTGACGAACTGAACCGGAAAGCGGAACGGACGTGCGTCATCCGCGCTTTCCAACGGCACGTTCTCCAGATGCTGCAACAGCGCCGGTCCCTTGTACCAGGGCAGATTGGCCGATGGCCCAATGACATTGTCGCCAAAGCGCGCCGAAAGCGGGATGGCCTGTATTGTCTTGAATCCGAGTTTGCTGGCAAACTCCTGATAATCCGCAACAATCTTGTCGAAGACGTCCTGTGAATAATCCACGAGATCGATCTTGTTGACGGCAAGAATGATGTTGCGAATACCAAGCAGAGACGCGATGAAACTGTGGCGCCGCGTCTGGCGCAGGATGCCCTGCCGCGCATCGACCAGCACAATTGCGAGGTCCGCAGTCGAAGCCCCAGTCGCCATGTTGCGCGTGTATTGTTCATGGCCAGGTGTGTCGGCGACGATGAACTTGCGCTTCGGCGTCGAGAAGAAGCGATAGGCGACGTCGATGGTGATGCCTTGCTCGCGTTCAGCTTCCAGCCCGTCTACCAATAGGGCGAAATCAATATCTTCGCCATTGGTGCCATGCTTGCGGCTATCCTTGGTCAGCGCTGCCAGCTGGTCCTCGAAGATCAGCTTGGTATCGTAAAGCAGACGTCCGATGAGCGTGGATTTGCCATCGTCCACGGAGCCGCAAGTGAGAAACCGCAGCAGCGATTTCTTTTCCTGCTCGACCATATAGGCGCTGATTTCTTCGGCGGCTGAAGCTGCAGGCGAAATCTTGATCTGTCCTAGCTTAGACATCAGAAATAGCCCTCACGCTTCTTCTTCTCCATGGAGCCCGCCTCGTCCTTGTCAATCATGCGTCCCTGCCGCTCGGAGGTGCGCGAGACGAGCATTTCGCTCACGATTTCCGGCAGCGTTGCCGCCTCGGACTCAACAGCCCCCGTCAGAGGATAGCAGCCAAGCGTGCGGAACCGCACCATTTTCTGCTGCAGCACTTCGCCGGGAAGCAGTTGCATCCTTTCATCGTCGCGCATGATCAGCATGCCGTCACGCTCGACAACCGGACGCCTCGCGGCAAAGTACAGCGGAACGATCGGAATTTCCTCCTGCATGACATATTGCCAGATATCGAGTTCGGTCCAGTTGGAGATTGGAAACACGCGGATGGATTCACCTTTGGCGACGCGGGTATTGTAGATCTTCCACATTTCCGGCCGCTGGTTCTTCGGGTCCCAGGAATGCTGCGCATTGCGGAACGAGAAAATCCGCTCCTTGGCCCGAGACTTTTCTTCGTCACGGCGTGCGCCACCAAAGGCCGCATCGAACCCGTATTTGTCGAGTGCCTGCCGCAGTGCGACGGTTTTCATGATGTGCGTATGCGTGTTGGAGCCATGCGTGAAGGGACCGATGCCCTGCTCGATGCCTTCCTGATTGCTGTGAACCAGAAGATCGAAGCCAAGTCGCTGAGCTTCTGAATCACGAAATGCGATCATCTCCTTGAATTTCCACGTGCTATCGACGTGGAGGAATGGAAATGGCGGCTTGGCCGGATAGAAGGCCTTCATCGCCAGATGCAGCATGACGGACGAATCCTTGCCGATCGAATAAAGCATCACGGGATTGGAGAACGTCGCCGCGACCTCACGAAAAATATGGATTGCTTCGGCTTCAAGACGCTGGAGATGCGTCAGGTTCTTGGTCATGAAAATTACTATCCACTCTCGCTGCCAGCATCAGGCGCAACGAATATCAACTGAATCACGCGGCGTATCAATATCGCCATTGCTCGCGGCAACATAGTGGAAGGGCGATATTTAAGGAAAGGATGGTTTCACAAGGGATACGAAATACGCGCCAATTTATTGCCGTGAACGACATTTTATCAGAATGCGATTCCATAGCAGTGCAACGCCGGAGTCCAGCTTTTTTAAAACATACAATCCGTGGAAAATTGATCCCGGATTTTGGGCGACTTTGGAAGACCTATTGAGAATTCAGCTTGATGAGACAGCTGGTGTGGTTTTCGAGAACCGGGGCGCAGTGGACATTCTCGTCCATGAGCACCGGAAGCACAGAAAATCGCATCAGATGGCCGTCAGGTGGATTATCGAAGGTCTTCCGGTGGGATCACGCCCTTCGTCAGGATAAAACACCCATAAAACCGCCGCTCACCGGTGGCGATGACGCAATAGGCATTCTTCGCATGTTCATAGAAATCCATCCGGTCGATCGAGACCATTGGCCAATGCTTGCCTTCGGCGGCGTCGATCTCCGCCTGCATTTCTACCTGCACATCAGGGATCTCGTCGGGACTGCCAACGATTTCCATGCGCGCGGCGGCGTCATCGATGAACGTGTCGAGCGGCATGACCGAGAGAATGGCACGCGCGGCTCTCGGCGCGGTCACAGCGTCAATGCGCAACAGCCGGCCGAGCCGTGTCTGGCGCGCAATGGAATCCCCCGGAAAATTCGTATCGCATATGACCAGCCGATCGCCATGGCCCATAGCTCTCAGAGCGTAGAGCACATCCGCATTCAGCAATGGATCCAGATTCTTGAGCATGTTTCCTCCCGGTACGTCTGATTATTTCGTGTGATTTTGCAGGAATTGATCGAATTCTGCGGCTGTTGCATAGGACTTCTGTGTGCCTTCACGGGTAATCGAGTCAGCGGCATAGAGCGCCGCTTTCCTGAGCGAGGCCTCGAGCTCCCGGCCCTCCACGTAATAGCGAGCGAAGCTGCCAATGAAAGCATCGCCGGCGCCTGTCGTGTCTTTCGGCTTGACTTTGAGCGGCTCGATCAATGTCGAAGAACTTGCTGTGATCAGGCGCGCGCCGCGCGAGCCGAGCGTAACGATGACCGTGCGGATGCCCTTGTCGATCAGGGAACGCGCCGCCGTTTCAATCTCGGCATCTGTCCCGGTCAGCATACCCGTCAGCAGGGCCAGTTCGGTTTCGTTGGGAACGACGAAGGTTGCCTTGGTGACCTGTTTCGGATCGAGATCAGGCGCAGCGGGTGCCGGATTGAGGATCGTTTCGATGCCATGCCGATCAGCGAAGGTAATCGTGTAGTAGACTGTCTCGAGCGGCACTTCCAATTGCATCAGGATGAGGTCACAGCGCTTCAAATCTTCTGCAGCAGCATCGATATCGGCGGGCTTCAGATCATTGTTCGCGCCCTTGATGATAAAGATCGAGTTCTCGCCGCTTTCATCGACAAAGATCGGCGCAACGCCGCTCGATTTGCCCGTGACGGTTCCGACATGCGAGACGTCGATGCCGTTGCTCTTGAGGTTGTCGATGGTGCTTTGACCGAAAACGTCGTCGCCAACCTTGGTGACCATCATCACGTCGGCACCAAGTCTTGCCGCAGCGACCGCCTGATTGGCGCCCTTACCGCCAAATCCCATCGAAAATGCCGGCGCTTCCAAAGTTTCTCCCGGCGCAGGCATGCGGATGATCGATGTGACGAGATCGGTCATGTTGCTACCAACGACCGCGATGCGACGTGCCATATCTGTTTCCTCTCAATAGTCTTTTGCCAATGATCTATAGCAATGATTGGCCGGAAAGGAACAGGTCTTGTCATGAA
The DNA here is from genome assembly GCF_020164455.1 of Phyllobacterium chamaecytisi. Taxonomy (GTDB): domain Bacteria; phylum Pseudomonadota; class Alphaproteobacteria; order Rhizobiales; family Rhizobiaceae; genus Phyllobacterium; species Phyllobacterium chamaecytisi. Next base: position 81,105 of record NZ_JAIQWW010000001.1, on the reverse strand, counting down.
ATGACTGGCTGGGGCGGGAGGGTTCGAACCTCCGAATGGCGGTACCAAAAACCGCTGCCTTACCACTTGGCTACGCCCCAAAATGCCAGCGCCAATCAGAATATTCGGCGTGACAGCGCGGCCTTATAACCTCTGGTTCCAGCTTGTGCAATGTGAATGATTGGAGAGTTTGTGCTCTTCACAATTGTTTCCGCGTTTTCATGACCAATACCCAAGGAGCGGGGCATTGAACTTAAGTCGGGGTTCTGTTCAGAAATGCATATCGCTAGGCTGGAGCAGTATTGCGTTTTGACGGCGAAGCAGCAGCACCGTGCCAGCCGGTGCGATCAGGGGGATGGGCCTCCCTGGCTGAGGCATACGGCCAATATGCTGTCAAAACTTGGAGTGAAGCGAATGTGGTATCTACCGCTGAGCATCACCCTAGAACTGCAAAAGACCCGCACGAGCTGGACACTCAAGGTGCGGGTCTCATTTGCATTACTCTAGGATCGGAGGTGGGCTTCGGCCTGCCTCCTGTCCAAGCTAAAATATAACACTTCTCAGAAATTTTCCAAGAGTGCTAAGTGACCGCTCCGAGGTCGTATAATTACGGGAATCAGCATTGGCCGCCATCATCGCTCCTTTTCTTGCCGCTGCCGTCGCAAGTGCCCTCTTGCTGGCGATCATAATGCGGGCGCTTCCCGCAGATTTCCTCGGCGCGGCGGTGACCGAGCGCTCCAATCATACGCAGGCGGCGCGGCAATTGGGCGGCCTCGCCATCGTTCCAGTCATCATCGTTTCGCTGTGGATATTCGGCCCGTCGTCAGGCCTTGACCCGCAGTTTCTCAGCGCAACAACCATTGCAGCCGCCGTGCTATGGGTTGTGGGTTTCCTAGATGACCGCCGTCATCTGCCCGAGACAATCCGGCTGGCATCGCAACTCGCAGCCTCGGCGGTTGCAGTCCATGGGCTCGGGGCAGACTTTCGTCTGCTGCCGGAACTCATGCCTTTCCTTGTGGAGCGAGGCCTTCTCGTTCTCGCCCTCGTCTATTTCATCAACCTGACCAATTTCATGGACGGGCTCGACCTGATGGTCGTCTCAGGCCTCGGTATTCCTCTCGCCCTCCTTGCCGGCTTTGCGATCTTCGGACTTGCCACGCTCGGGACCGGCAGCCTTGCCGCTTCGATTGCAGGAGGGCTGTTAGGCTTTGCCGTCTTCAACCGGCCGAAAGCGAGCGTGTTTCTCGGTGATTCCGGCAGCTTGCCCATCGGCTTGCTCAGTGGCCTTGCCTTCTTTCGGCTTGGTCATGATCTGTCGATCTGGGCCGGGCTGATCCTCCCGCTGTTTTTTATCGCCGATGCAACATCGACGCTGTTTATGCGGCTTGCGGTCGGCGACAATATTTTCGCCGCGCATTCCAAGCACGCCTATCAGGTGGCGAAGCGCTCCGGCTGGTCGATCTGGGGCATCGTCATCAGCGTTGGCGTGCTCAATGTCATACTTGGAGCCTGCGCCATTGCAGCGGCACAACACGGTCTATTTCGTGCCGCAGGCATTGTCGTAGCGCTGATTGGCGTCGGGTTCGTCTTGCTCCGGTTTCGAGCCAAATTGCGCTAGGCTCTAGGACGTTGCGTACTCGAACAGAAGCTTGCGTACAGCATCGGCTTCCTGCCTTTCGATCAGCTGCCGCAACTCTGCGATCGCTTCGGGCAAATGGTTTACGGAATTGGCGCCGCGCTTGGCGCGCAGGATTTTGGAGTGGTTCGTCGGCGACACACCAGTCGGATCGTAGAACAGCTCTTCATGCAGTTTCTCGCCATCGCGTATGCCGACTGTGACGATTTCGATATCACCCTCCGGATGGAGGCTGTCCTTGATCGAAAGGCCGGCAAGAAGAATCATGTTTTCTGCAAGATCGCGAATGCGCACGGCTTCGCCCATTTCCAAGAGCAGAATATCCCCGCCCCCGGAAAGCGCTCCCGCCTGAATGATCAGTTCCGCAGCTTCGCGCACCGACATGAAATAGCGGGTCATATCGTCATGGGTAACCGTCAACGGACCGCCATGGGCAATTTGCTCGCGAAACAGCGGCACGACCGAACCGCTGGAACCGATCACATTGCCGAAGCGAACCGACGCGAATATCTGCCCGCTGCCCTGCCTGCTCGCCTCATCGCCATGATAGCGTACGATGAGCTCGGCCCATCGTTTGGTCGCGCCCATGACATTCGATGGCCGCACGGCTTTATCGGACGAAATGAGGACGAAATTTCTGACCCCTGCCTCGCGCGACAATGCGGCCAGCACCTCCGTACCGATCACATTGTTTCGCGCGCCCTCGACAACATTTTCCTCCACCAGCGGCACATGCTTATAGGCGGCACAATGATAGACATTCTCGATCTTATGCGCTGCAAGTACGCTTCTGATCAACGGCGCATCGGCGATCGAACCGAGCACCGGTACGATCAGACAATCGCTGACCGCGGCGAGCTCGCGATGGAGCTGATAGATGCTGTGCTCATTGACATCGAAAATGACCAGCTTCGCCGGTGCCAGCTTGACGATAGTGCGGCAAAGCTCCGACCCGATCGATCCGCCAGCGCCAGTCACGAGAATGGCGCGGTCTTCCACGGTCTTGTCGAGCAGGATAGGATCGGCCGGCACTGGCGAGCGGCCTAACAGGTCATCGATATCGATGTCGCGCAGATGGCTGATCAGGTATTTTCCTGCGGTCAGATCTGAAATCGCCGGGAGGATACGAACCTTGACATCGAGAGACTTCAACCTGCCGATCAGGCGGCGGCGCTGAATGCCGCTCAGTGACGAGGTCGTCACGATCATCTCGTTGATGCCGAAATTGTCGATGAGAGTCTCGAGCTGCGATGTCGGGTAAACACGGATACCAAGAATATCCATGCCATGCAGGCTCTTGTCGTCATCGACAAAACCCGCGACGAAGACTTCGTTTTGCGACCTCAAAGCGTTGGCCAATTGGCGGCCAGCATCGCCCGCCCCGAATATAAGACACTGCCGCGCCAGCAGCTTTTCACGCAAGGGGCTCCACAGCAGCCATTTTGCGGCAAAACGGCTGCCGCAGATGAGACCGATGCTCAGCACCCAATAGAGAAATGGTATGGCGCGCGGCACGCCTTCTGCGCCGGTCATTAGCGTCAGGAAGGCGAGGCAGACCCAGAGAATGACGGAGATCGTCACGGCCTGAATCATCGTCCAGATTGCCTTGTCAGGAAGGTAGCGGATGACAGACCGATACAGCCCGAAGCGCACGAACACCGGCAGACCAATCAGCGGCGCAGCGACCATCAACAAAGCTTGCTCGCTGTTCGGGATAAAAAATTCACCGAATCTCAGCAAATAGCTGAGCCAAATAGCGAAAGTCAGCGTAACCATGTCAAAAATGACAAGGAGTATCTGCTTGTAACGACGCGGCATCATCGAGACGCTTTGCCGAAAGATTTCCAATTTCATTAATCCTCAAGGTTCAAGGCAAAAAACGCAAGACCAGTAGCATAGGGCATCATAAATGCAATGCTCGTCTATCGATCAACCGGGACGTGCTTGGAAATCAACAGAAAACTCGATATATTGGGTGTCGGAGAGAGGGCAGGCTTGCGCCCGCCCTCCTTTCCTAGTTGATGAAATGGACCCGGATCGTGAGTTGCCAGCTCGTCCGGGTCTTTTTCATTTCTAGGGTGATGCTCAGTGGTAGATACCACATATCGCTTTCACCTCCGGTTTCCTGGCGAGGCCCTCGCCTCGGTCGAAGCGGCCTATCCCCTTCGAATGCACCGGCTGGCTCAATGCTGCTGCTTTCACCTGAAAACCTTCAAACCATGGTTGGATTGTTCACCGTGTGCAACGAATGCAGGGTTGCATCGACGCGCCCGAAACACGCTGCGAGGTTGTTACGGCCAGCCACTTCCAGCTGGCGGTTTATCCACCACCTATGGGGTGGCCTTAAAGTCTCTGGTCTTGATCGATTGCTGAAAGGACAGCCAGATGGACCAGACGACGACAAACCTCAAATTACCTTATATTGCGCCGTCGCAGGCGCAGAAACATGTCACCCACAACGAGGCTATCCGTGCGCTCGATGCGCTGGTGCAGCTCTCGGTGATGAGCCGCAAATTGAAGAATGCCCCGCCGGAGCCCTCAGAAGGCGACCGTTACATCGTCGCGTCCGAGGCCGTCACGCCGTGGGCGGGGAAGACGGACCAGATCGCCGCGTGGCAGGATGACGCCTGGGTGTTCTTCCAGCCTCAGGAGGGCTGGCATGCCTGGGTTGCAGAAGAGCAAACCTTCGTCGTTTTCGATCGCAATTCCTGGAGCAGGGTAGCTGGCGGAACCAACCCGGCTGCGTTGATCGGTATCAATACGGTCGCCGACGTGAACAACCGGCTGGCGTTAAAAAGCCCTGCCTCGTTATTCGATCATGTTGGCGGGGGGCATCAGCTGAAAATAAACAAGGTGGATGACGGCCATACCGCCTCGCTGCTTTTCCAGTCCAATTATCAGGGCCGGGCCGAGATGGGCACCATGTCGGGTCGTGATTTTCGTATCAAGACCAGCTCCGACGGCGATCATTGGCAAGAGGCCGTGGTCGTCGATAGTGCTACAGGGATTATCCGTTTTCCCTCAGGCATTGCTCATTCGGCCACCGGCAAGAAGCAGTCCGGTCTGATTTTCCTCCCGCCAAGCGACAGCGGCACGGTGATTTTCCAGCCGCTGGGGGTTCGCGCCCAAGCCCTGAAGACCGCCAAACTGGCTTCGATCAGCGCTGATATCGTGACTTTCACCAACAATACCGCCGGCGAATTCTTCGGCGCTGCCATACGCGGCCTATCGATGGTTCGCATCTGGAATGTAACTAAAACACCCGCGCTACCAGCCTTTGCCAAATGGGATACGGCGGCCAATCAGCTGCAAGTGAGCAACGTCGAGGACATCAAGCTATGGTCTGCGGGCGATACGATCCAGCTTGGCGATCCGGTTACCAACCTCATTGCCATTGATGTCTCGCCGCTGATGCAGAAGATGTTGGGAAGCGAATTCCGGCAGAATGGAATTCTGCTCGATGCAGGCAACACCGGGACTATCACCGTCACCTGCACGGATCAGTCCCCTACATCCGCATCCAATCTCGTTTACTTCAAGAGCGATGAAGCTCGTAGCTTCAGCGTGATCGGGATTTATGGATAAGTTTTGATGCCGATTATCTCTCCCCTTGCGGGAGAGAAAGGATTTTCTTGAATTTAGCCCTTTGCTAAATTCTTAGAAAATCCAAGTGAGGGGATTTGAACCCATAAATTTGAAATCCCCTCTTTGGCGATTCTAGCACTTAGCAAGGGCTAAGATGCTGAAATCGCTTTCTCTCCCGCAAGGGGAGAGATAACCGGCATCAGCCGCCGACTTAAAATGGAAATCGCTAGCTCCCTCTGTAGGTGGAATACCCCCACGGCGTTACGAGCAGAGGCACATGATAATTGCCATCGGCATTGGCTATTGAAAACCGGAGAGGAATATCGTCAAGGAACGGAGGCTCGTCACGCGCAATTTGCGATGCCTTGAAATAATCCTCTATGAAGAACGTCAACTCGTACTGACCAGCCATCATCTCATCCGGCGATAGCAGCAGCGCATCTGTCCTGCCATCGGCATTCGTAACCGCAGTCTTGAGCAAATGACGGCCGGTTTCGTCGATCCGGTGCAGTGTCAAAGCCATGCCCGCGGCCGGCCTTCCCGCCGCCGTATCGAGCACATGTGTGGATAACTTTCCCATCAAAAGCTCCTCATGCAAATAAATCGTCGAGACGAAAGCGTGCGATCAAAGCGATCTGCCGCAGCGCTTCGATCACCTCTTCGCCCGAATTGTGGTTCAGGCGTTGGCGGAACGCCGCCATGATAGAATGCTTGTCGTGTCCCCGGACCGCAAGAATAAACGGGAAGCCGAAACGGCTCTGGTAAGCGTTGTTCAACCGGTGAAATTCATCGAACTCAGCGTTCGTCAACCTGTCGAGACCGGCGCCCTTCTGCTCACTCGTCGATTCCGCGGTTAGATTGCCCTGCCGCGCCGCCTTACCCGCGAGACTGGGATGTGCCCGTATCAAGCCGAGTTGCGCCACCTGCCCTGACGCGTTCACCGCATTGACCATCGCGGCGTGCAGATTCTCGGTGCTGGCAAAAGGCCGCAACTTCGCCACAGCCTCCGGAACCCAAGGCGAGTGCTCGAATATGCCGCCTAGCGCTGCAACGAAATCCGTGGCGCTTACCTTGTTCAACTCATCAAGTGTCATTCATTTCCCCTCGTGCGGCCTGCACAGCCCGCAAAACCGCCTCGGGGGTGGCAGGCGCATCGAGCTGCGGCACCCCGCCACGGATCGAAGCGATTGCATCGCGAATGGCCAGCCAGACCGAGATGCCAAGCATCAATGGGGGCTCACCGATCGCTTTGGAGCGAAACACTGTTTCTTCCCTGTTGGGCATATTGTCGAGAATGCGCACATTGAACTCAGGCGGTACGTCGCGCGATCCGGGTATCTTGTAGGTCGATGGCCCGACAGTCCGCAGCCGTCCGGATTTATCCCACCAAAGCTCCTCGCAAGTTACCCAGCCCATCCCCTGCACGAAGGCGCCCTCGATCTGGCCAAGGTCAATGGCAGGATTGAGCGGCGAGCCGACGTCCTGCAAGATATCGGCGCGCAGGCAACGCGTCTCGCCCGTAAGCGTGTCGACAGCAACTTCCGCAACGGCTGCGCCATAGCTGAAATAGAAGAAAGGCCGGCCTTTCATCGTCTTGCCGTCCCAATGAATCTTCGGCGTTGCATAATGTCCGGCTTCCGAGAGCTGGATGCGCTTGGCCCAGGCCATTTTCGCCAGTTCACCGAAGGATACGGAACGATTGTCGGCGTGGACACGGCCTTCGCGATAGACGATCACGTCTTCTTCGACATCGAAATGCTCGGCTGCCACCCGTGTCATGCGCGCCTTGATGGCCATCGCGGCCTTGAACGCCGCCATACCGTTGAGGTCCGAGCCGGTAGAAGCCGCAGTTGCACTGGTGTTCGGCACCTTGCCCGTCGCGGTGGACGAAATGCGGACCATGTCGAGCTCAACCTGAAACACCTCGGCCACTACCTGCGCGACCTTCACAAACAGGCCCTGCCCCATTTCGGTGCCGCCATGATTGAGGAAGATCGACCCATCCAGATAGACGTGGACCAGCGCACCCGCCTGATTGAGCGAGGTCAGATTGAACGAGATGCCAAATTTGATCGGCATCATCGCCAGGCCGCGCCGGATAACAGGATTGGCAGCATTGTGCGCGTCGATTTCAGCGCGGCGATAGTCCCACTCGGCGGAGCCAAGCACCGCATCCGTCACCTCGACCAGACGATTATCCTCGACCTGCTGGCCATAGGGCGTCATGTCGCCGGTCTCGTCGCCATAATAATTGACCGCCCGGACCGCATTGGGGTCAAGCTTCAATTCGCGGGCGATCGTATCGATAACGGCCTCGATGGTGATAATTCCCTGCGGGCCGCCAAAGCCGCGAAACGCCGTGTTTGATACGGTATTGGTCTTGCATGCGTGGCCGATAAAGCGCGCGTTCGGGATAAAATAGGAATTGTCCGTGTGAGTCAGTGTCCGCGTGATAACCGGTCCCGTCAAATCTGGCAGATTGCCCGCCCGCGCCAGATATTCGACATCGAGACCGAGAATGCGGCCCCTGTTGTCCACACCGGCCTTCCAGTTGGCGATGTAATCGTGGCGCTTGCCAGTCGCTACCATGTCATCGCGGCGTTTCAGCCGCATCTTGCAAGGTTTGCCGGTCTTGGCCGCAACCAGTGCCGCAGCCCCGGCAATGATCGTCGGCTGACTTTCCTTGCCGCCAAATCCGCCGCCCATGCGGCGCACCTGACATTCCACAGCGTTGGCGTGTATGCCGAGAATACCGGCAACATGGTGCTGTACCTCGGTCGGGTGCTGGGTCGAGGAATGCACCAGCATTTCACCGTTCTCGCCGGGAATGGCATAGGCGATATGGGTTTCGAGGTAGAAATGGTCCTGCCCGCCGATGTGCAGCTTGCCGGAAATGACGTGTGGCGCGCCTGCAAGAGCCGTTTCGACATCGCCCTCGATGACCTCCTGCGGCGGCAGAACATAGCTTTTCCGCCGGTGTGCCTCTTCGATATCCAGCACGGGCTCGAGCGTCTCGATATCGAGCCTTACCTTTTTCGCGGCGCGATACGCCGTTTCGAAATCCCGGGCGGCAACGACCGCGATCACCCGTCCTTCGTGATCGACAATATCTTCGGCAAAAAGCGTCTCACCATGGAGAATTGGCCCGACTTCGTTGTGGCCGGGCACATCTTGCGCTGCCCAGACACCGGCAACGCCATCCATCGCCAGCGCTTCGGAGGCATCGAAGCCGTTCAGCTTCCCGTGCGCCACCGGCGAAAGGACGAAAGCCGCATGCAGCGTGCCAGGCAGTTCCGGCATATCGTCGATGTAATTCGCCTCACCCGCCACATGGCGCGCGGCGGAATCATGCGCGATGCCTTTGCCGACAATGCTGCGCTGGACGATCTTGGCGTCAATATTCATAGCGCCCTCCCGCGTCGATCGAAGGATTCCGACGTTGCCGCCTTACCCTCCCCCTTGTGGGGAGGGAGGCTGCGCAGCAGCAGGGAGGGGTCTTTTGAGGCATAGAATTTTGCACCGTGACAGAGAAAGAACCCCTCCCCGTCGCTTCGCTCCGTCCCTCCCCACAAGGGGGAGGGTAAGACGCGGTCACGTCGCACCATTATCTCAAGCGGGTTGCCTCCTGATGCGATGTCATCGACATTCATAGCGCCACGACCTCCACTGTCTCGCCCGCAACGTCGCGCCAGAATCGTTCAGCGAGGTTCGCGGCAACCTGCAAACGATATTCGGCACTGCCGCGCCAATCGCTCAGCGGTTTAAACTGCGCAGTGATGGCACTTGCGCATGCTTCGATGGCTCTATGGTCAAACGTGCTGCCGACCAATGCTTGTTCAGCCTTTGCGGCGCGCTGCGGCGTTGCCGCCATGCCGCCGAATGCGATGCGAGCGCTGCGAACCTGACCTTCTTCGCGGACAATGGAAAACGCCGCACAGACAGTCGATATATCCTGATCATAGCGCTTGGAAATCTTGTAGACGCGGAACTCCTGGCCCTCGGCGGGCTTCGGGATCGATACCGAAGCAATCACCTCATCGGCGCGCAGTTCGGTCTTGCGATAGTCGAGGAAGAAGTCTTCGAGCGCCAGAAAACGGTGGCCGCCCGTCGAAGCAAGTTCAATCTCGGCTCCGAGCGCAATCAACGCAGGCGGGCCGTCGCCGATCGGGCTTGCGGTGCCGATATTACCGCCGATCGTTCCCATAGAGCGTATCTGGGTCGAACCAAAACGGCGGATCAAGGTCGCAAAAGAGGGGTAATATTCGATGACGCTCGCGAGAATCTCTTCCCACGTTACTGCCGCGCCAAAGCTCAAATGATTTCCGGTCTCGCCAATGGCACGCAGTTCGCGGACACGGGCAAGCGAAATCACCTCGTTCCAGTCGGAATGATAGTCCGCCAGTGCGACGCCAAGATCGGTGCCGCCACCAAGCAATATCGCATCGGGCTTTTCCTTGCGCAGTTGCAGCAGATCGTTCAGCGACTGTGGTTGATGAAATGTCGAACCGGACGCCGAAATCGTCGTGCGTGGTTCGATCTTGGCAAAGGCGGCGACATGCGGGCCCGCAATCGTCGCATTTCCAACCTTGCGCGCGGCCTCGACGATCGGCCGGTAGCCGGTACAACGGCACAGATTGCCCGCCAGTGCATCGTGGATGTCGGAATCCGTTACTTCCGCCTTGTGAGCAAGACCTGCTCCCGCCGCGCTTTCTTGGGCTGCAAGACCGGCTCCCGCAGCGCTTCTTTGCGCTGCAAGGCCGGCTAACGAAATCACGATACCCGGCGTGCAAAAGCCGCACTGGGACGAACCGTTTTCCGCCATCGCCGCTTGTACCGGGTGCAACTGCTCCGTCTTCAAACCCTCGACCGTCACGACGGCGCGGCCGTCGATCTGGCCCATGGCGAGAATGCAGCTGTTGGCCGCTTGATAGTGCACGGCCCCCTCATGGTGAGCGTCGTCGAACCAAGGGTCGCCGATCAGCACCGAGCAGGCCCCACAATCGCCCTCGGCGCAGCCCTCCTTGGTGCCGGTCAGCCGAGGCCCGCTGCGCAGCCAGTCCAGTACTGTCGTATCCGGCCGAACCGAGGCTTCCTGCTTTTGACCATTCAGAAAAAAACGTATCGTTTGTGACATGTTGCCAGCTTCAACCGGCTGGGCTTGGGCGTCAAGGGGGACGATGAATGGGAGGCGGCAATGTTGTCTATCCGTCTCGGCCAGCAATTATTCTGTTTGAATTTTCAGGCGGAATTCGCTTATGGTGGTTGCATAGATTTCGACCTTCCGGTCAACGAGATTTGGCCATCTCAAGCGCTCGCGAGCATTTCATGACGCAACCCAAGAACAGGTCATCATGGATATCCATCGCGTTTCTCCTGTCCGCAACAACGCTTGTGCTCACCGGAGCAATCACCGGCTTTTTTTACGCCTATTCCGTTTCCGTGATGCGGGGTCTTGATGCCATTGCTCCACAAAGTGCAATTGTCGCCATGCAGGGAATCAATGCGACGGTTCGCAACGCCATGTTTGCTCCAGCATTTTTTGGTACGCCTGTCGCCGGGATTGCTGCTGGCGCCGTCTTTCTGATTCTGGGACGCAAACGCGCTGGCCTCGCGATGCTGGCGGCGGCAGCTATATACATTGGTGGAGCATTCGTGCCGACCTTTGCGGTCAATGTCCCCATGAACAATGAACTTGCCGGAGTGAATCTCTCGACTGCTTCGCAACCGGACAAAATATGGACCGATTATTCCGATCCCTGGACCTGGTGGAATAGTTTGCGAACCGCGTTCAGCGCACTCAGTCTTATTCTGGTTGGGTTTGCAATCTTCTTTGCCGGGCGAGACGATCAAGCTGCATAGACCTAGAGTTTTTCAATCCTGTAGATCACATCGTCAAAGAAATACTCTTCGAGGTTATCACCCCCGCCGCCACGATCAACGACGAGAAAATCCGACGCTTCGTCCAGTGAGATCAGCGGGTGATGCCAGGCATTGCGGGCGTAGTTGACGCCCTGATTGCCTTGGCACAGAAAGGCGACAGGCATTCCCGGCTTACCGCCGTCGTCCTCAGCCACCACAACCAGAAACCGGCGGTTCTGCAGCGGTATGAATGCCTGGCTGCCAAGTGGATGACGTTCCAACATGCTGATATCGACAGGCAGCGCAAAGGGCTTGCCCCGGAAGATATTGACCAGCATCCGCGCGCCTTCGCCCGTTAGGTCGATATTGGCGAGATCGTGGTAGCGCTCTGTCGTGCCTCCATTGATCAGGCGCAATTCCGCGCCTTGCGTCTCGATCACATCGCCGAACCGCGCAAACGCTGCCTTGGTCAGCGCTCGGACATCAAGGCCCGTGATTTTCATGCCAGTGCCTTGCAATATCTATGCGGCGTGTGATCCACACATCCTCGTGGTGCTGGATGTAATCGAGAAACCGTTCCAGCGCCGCCGCTCGTCCCGGGCGCCCTACCAACCGGCAATGCAACCCGACCGACATCATCTTTGGCGCGCCGTCCTTGCCCTCGCGAAGCAGGCAATCGAACGTATCTTTCAGATAAGTAAAGAACTGATCGCCGGAGTTGAACCCCTGCGGCGTTGCAAAGCGCATGTCATTGGCGTCGAGCGTATAGGGCACGATCAGGTGCGGTCCCTTCGGACCTTGCACCCAGTAAGGCAGTTCGTCGGCATAGCTATCGGCGGAATAGACAAACCCGCCCTCCTCCATGACAATCTTCAGCGTGTTATCGGAAGGCTTGCCCTGATAGATGCCAAGCGGACGCGATCCGGTGATTTCCGTGTGCAAGCGCACAGCCTCGAGGATGTGCTGGCGCTCCAACTCTTCTGGGAAATCCTTGTATTCAAGCCAGCGCAGGCCATGGCTGGCGATCTCCCAATCAGCCTCTTTCATGGCTGCAACCGCTTCCGGATTGCGCGCCATGGCGAGTGTCACGCCGTAGACAGTCACCGGCAGATTGCGGCGCGTGAAGATGCGCCACAGCCGCCAGAAACCGGCGCGTGACCCGTATTCATAGATCGATTCCATGTTGAGATTGCGCTGGCCCGGCCAGGGTTGCGCCCCGACTATCTCCGACAGCAGGCACTCGGATGCCGGATCATTGTCGAGGATCGAGCTCTCTCCGCCCTCTTCGTAGTTGACAACGAATTGCACGGCGAGCTTCGCGCCACCCGGCCATTTCGGATCAGGTGGATTACGGCCATAGCCAATCAGATTGCGGGGATAGTCTGCCAAGGAACGTACTTATCAGTGGGATTGGCGCGGCTTATTATTGTCTGAGCGATCCTTGCGCGTAATAAACAACGCAAAGGCACCCATCAGGAGCCCACCTACTGGCATAATCATAAAGAGCATAAACTGTTCCAATGTCACGGTTTTAACCCTTTCAGCGTCTGTCTTGCTATCCAATGTAGTGCAATGGCCGCCATAATACAAATACTCGCCCCCGCTGCGATCAACGCAGTCGGGGCCTTTTCATTATAAATACTGGACGTTAACGGCGCCAATCCTCCAACGGCATAAAGTGCAACAGATGCCCCATTCAGCCAAGTAGCAGTCAGCTTCGTTCGCTCATTTTGAACGCTAGTCGGAATATCCAATATGACACCGGTCAAAACAGGAAATTACAAAAAACACATAATGAAAACAGCGAACTGGAGCGCCGGTATTACCGGCGCTTGAGCAAAGATCCAACGGCCGGAACGATCGCGGCAGCCAGTGCAAGCTTCAGCATATCGCCGACGATGAAAACGCCAACGCCATAGGCGAGCGCCTTTTCGAAGCCGAAGAGATAGGCCATCCACAGGAAGCCCATGCCGAGAATAGTCACCTCGGCGGCCAGCATGGCGAGGCCAAGGACAATCGGATTGCGGGTAAAGCCGTTGTCGGCAGCGCGGCCGACGATCCAGGCGGCAGCAATATAGGACAGGAGATAGCCGCCTGTCGGACCGACCATATAGGCGAGCCCGATGCCCTTTTCCGGTGTTCCGGTGAATACCGGCATGCCGAGCGCACCCTCGAGCAGGTAAAGCGCCATCGTCGCAACGGCAAGCCGGGAACCAAAAGCCGCCGATATCGCGAACACCGCAAATGTCTGCATCGTCACGTTGACAAAGACCATGTCGACCTTGGTCTTGGCGGCAAGCGTCATCAACGCAGTGCCGACGAGGGCGAGCGAAACAAACCACACGGCTTTGGCGAGCTGGCCTTCCGGCTGGAACGTCTCGGCAAGAGAACGAGTCTGGGCAGCAATCATGTTCTTATCCTCCGGAAGGTCGTGAACCCTGCAAATTCACGCCTCAAGCTTTCACCATTTCATGAAAAATGTATATTGAGGATCATGCCGCACTGCAATACGTCGAAAGCCGCACAAAAGGTAAATCCCGATCAATGAACCTCGTTTTCGACAAGGTATTTACGCCGCACTATGGCGAAGCCATCGATATTGCGCCGAATATACAGCGTATCACAGTCAACAATCCGAGCCCCTTTACCTTTCACGGCACGAACTCCTACCTGATCGGTAAAGATACCCTCGCGCTGATCGATCCAGGTCCCATCGACGAAGCGCACAAGGCGACGCTCCTGCGTGCCATAGCCGGGCGCCCGGTCAGCCATATTTTCATCAGCCACACGCACCGCGATCATTCGCCCCTGGCAAGCGTGTTGAAGGATGAACTCGGCGCCATTCTGGTGGCAGAAGGGCCGCACCGCCCCTCCCGCCCGTTGCACACGGGAGAGATCAACTTTCTCGATGCGAGCGGCGACACGGAGTTCATGCCGGACATCATCGCACCAGACGATTCCATCATCGAGGGCGATGGCTGGGCGCTTCGAAGCATCCATACTCCTGGCCACACGGCAAATCACGTGGTCTTCGCGCTCGAAGGTACGGATATCCTGTTTTCCGCAGATCACGTCATGGCTTGGGCAACGTCCATCGTCGCGCCGCCCGATGGCTCGATGTCCGACTATATGGCGTCGCTGGATCGGCTGCTCGCACGGCATGACCGCGTCTACTTTCCTGGCCACGGCGGCCCGGTTACCAAGCCGAAAACCTTCATGCGCGGTCTGAAAGCGCACAGGAAAATGCGCGAGCGCGCAATTCTGGAACGGGTGCGCGCCGGAGACCGCACCATTCCTGCTATGGTCAAGGTGATCTACCGCGAGACCGATCCGCGCTTGCACGGCGCGGCCGCCCTCTCCGTGCTGGCGCATCTTGAGGATATGGTCGCGCGCGGCCTCGTGCAGACCGAAGGCAGCCCGGCAATCGATGGCGTTTATTGGGCGTGAAAGTACCCAGTAACAGCACCAATGGTCTATGCCGCTTATCTCCCCCTTTGTGGGGGAGAAAGGATTTTCTTGGATTTAGCCTCCTCGCTAAATCCTTAGAAAATCCAAGAGAGGGGGTAGTTGAGTGAGGCAAATCCCCTCTCTGGCGATTTCTAGCACTTAGCTAAAGAAGCTAAGATGCTGAAATCGCTTTCTCTCCCACAAGGGGAGAGATAAGGGCAGCGGTGAAGCAACCTACTGCGCCGGCTCGGTCGTTTCTTCTTCTGGCTGGGCGCTTTGCACTTCCGCGTCGAGCGCCGCCATGAAGGCAATGATGCGGTCGGCATTCTCGCCCAGATCATGTATGCCGTAGCGGGAGACCGAGCGCATATCGACATAGGTGGTTTCGCCCTCATCGGAAAGGCGGATAACCGCATCGCTGGTGAAACCGAGCAAAAAGGTTCGCGCCACCACTTCGAGCAGGATTTCCTCATCAACGCCCGGCTCGCCTTTTTGGGCAACAACCGTCCAGCCATTAGCCGCAATGACCTTGTTGATTGCGGTCAGAATGCGATCAGGCGAGCCATCATAGCGGCGGCCTGTCACCTGCGGGTAGGCGCTGGATTGAAGCGCGCGGCTGTCCTCGTCATTCACGACCGGGTTCATGCGCTCGGTCCTTTGCCCGGCCGCAAACAGTTCGGGCGGATCGGCGATGTCGGTCGAAACGTCGTAGATCCTCGGCAGCATCAACGCCTGATAGAGCGTCGTGGCAAAGGGCGCCAGCACCACAAACGCGATCACCATACCCCAAAAGGCACTGGGAAAGCCCATATCGCCCCGGCGCCAGACACTGGTGAAACCCTTGAGACTGAGCAACAGCGCCAGCAGCGCGAGGCCAGCAACAATGGCAAGCAGCCAGAGAAACTCCGGCGTTTCTATACGTTCGAACCGATGGCCAAGTCCCGAAAGAACAAACAGAATGAGGCCAAGAAACGCGATGCGTACCGACCATGTGGCGGAAATCGATCGGCGGCGTCGAATATGCGGTCGCATGGTATCCTGGCGTTGCTGTGACTCATGCAAGAGCTAACCGCAAACGCAGCCTGAGACAAGCAATTGCACTGCGGGCCTCAGGTGTGTGGTTCGACAAGCGCACCCCACACCTGCAGTCGTTCCGAACTTCCTACACCACCATACCGACATACACCCGCTTCAACGGATCGTATTCCAGGCCAATAGCTGGATCGCTCTTGCTGATCTTGCCGTTTTCCAGATGCCCGGCATAGCGGCGCAGAAAATTATTGCCGTTAACGCCATCGACAACGGCTACATCGTACCAGCCATCCATTGTCGCGATCTCGACCGTCGTCGTTCCACTGACTTCCTTCGCCTTGCCGATCGCCTGTTCGGTACCCGAATAGGCATCGATCAGTTTCAGCTTGCTGCTCGCCGTTTGCCATTTCTCAAAGACGATCTGCAGCTTCTTGCCGTCATCCACCGATTTCATCTCGATGATGTTCGGAAGTTGCGTTTGCAACGGGTCCAGCGAGTCTCCGGAAAACTCGAACAGATAGCCGTTCGGCCCATGGATGGCATGCTCGTAAACGCCGTTGGCAATCTGGGCATAATCCCCGACCTCGATGGGCTTTCCGCCGGGCTTCACTCCTTCGACGCTGTAATACCAGGATGGCGCGTCCGTCCTCGAATAGGGGGTGACATAAAATGCCGCCCCGAGAGGCCCTCTGTTGCGGATCACCCATTCGACGCGCTTCTTGCCATCACCATGGGTACCGAAGCGGAAACACACCTGAAAATCATAGCCGATGGGAAGGATTTCGCAGCGTGTTTTATCCTGTTTGCTGCCGATCGGCCTGCCCGCATGAGCGTCGGCCTTAACGTCTGCAATCCCCGGTGTGAAATGGGCACCCTTTGCCGCCGCCGCCCTTGCACTTGTTCGGTTGGCTTCCGTAAGCATCGTCGCTTTTTCGCCAGGAGCGATGAGTTTGTCGAGTCCTTCGGTCCGCGTCCGGCTGAAATCGAACGTGCTGATCAGATCGCCGGCAATGGCCTGGCGCCAGGAGGAAATGTTGGCAAAGACGGGCGTGTCCGCGGCTTGCTTGCCCCGGGCAATCAGCCATTTGTCGAGGAAGCGAATGACCGACGTATGGTCGAACGTCTCGGAATTGACCCGGCCGCCCGCGCTCCACGGCGAGATGACCAGCATCGGTACGCGCGAACCCATCCCGAGCGGGATTTTCGGTTTGACATCCACATAGAGTGCGTCTTTCGCGGGGTCACCGTACACCTTATCCGGATACTCGGAATTGAAATCGCGAGGCAAACCTGGCGAAGTCAATTTGATTCCGGGTGAAACCTGGCCTAGACTCGAATTCAGCGGAGGGACTGGCGGCAGGACGTGATCGAAGAAACCGCCATTCTCATCATAGGTGATCAGGAATAAGGTCTTGTGCCAAACCTTCTTGTTGGCAGCGAACGCCCGCAAAATCTCATGCACATAATATTCGCCGAAATGCGGTGGATATTTCGGATGTTCGGTGAAGGCTTCCGCCGGCACGATCCAGGATACTTCCGGCAATTTGTCGTCGATAATGTCCTGTTCGAACTGCGACGGCTTGTTGGCATCCGTGCGCAACACCGAATTGACACTCTGGTTTTTCTTGTAAAGGGCAGTCGTTTTGTCTTCGTACTGCTTGAAAAATTCGAGCGTGTTGTCACCATAATTTCCGGCAAATGCATCGTTAGCCGTCCAGGTCAGCCCGTCCTGATAAAATTTCCAGTCAATTTTCAGGTCTTCCAGCTTCTCCGGATAGGTTTTCCATTCAGGCCTCGGCCCTGATCTGCTGCTGAAGAAATCGTTGGATGCCAGGCCATTACACGTCCCGCTCCAAAAGTAGCTGCGATTGGAATCCGTCGCGCCGTTGTGCGAGCAGAAATAGGCATCGCAGAGCGTAAAGGCTTCTGCCAGTTTAAAATAAAGCGGAATATCAGCTTCAGTATAGTGAGCAAAGGACACGAAGTCCTTCCGTTCTTTCCACTCATCCATCAAACCGCCGTTCCAGGCATAGAGGCCGGTGTCGTATCCATGCGCCGGATCCTGGAGGAAGACGCTCCCCGCGCTATTGGCCGGGATTGTTTCCCCGTCGATGCCCGATTCATGGGCTTTCATCTTGGGCAGCCGATAAGGTCTTGCGCCATCCGATTGTTCCCAGACCGGTTTGCCGTTGCGTAACCGCAAAGGCCGCGGGTCGCCAAAGCCGCGCACGCCGCGCAGCGTGCCGAAATAGTGATCGAAGGAGCGGTTCTCCTGCATCAGGATCACCACATGCTCGATGTCAGCGAGCGTACCGCCCGGGCACTCGGCAGCGCTGGTCAGCAAGTCCTGGATCGTTGTAGATTGTGCCAGCGCCTCCTGCATATAGGCAGAACAAGCGGTGTAAGCTGCGGCACTGGTGCCGGCAAGGCCCAGCATCTTGATGAAATCGCGTCTATCCATAATGGCTACCTGAAATTTTTTGAACGACAAAGGATGTTGGGAGTGAAAGGGTCAAGGCAGCCAAACAAGCGCCGCCTGACCCTGCGCCAACCGTTATTTGCAGACTTTTTCGACGAGCTTTGCCAGCGCCGCGTTTAACCGGTCACGATCGAAGATTGCAGCGTCGCGCTCCGATGTCATCTTGGTCAGGTTATCTTCGGAAATTTTCAGTGCATCCGCCTTGTCCTTGAGTTCACCTTCAAACCCGGTCTTGCCATCCGGTCCGATCTTGCCGGTGCTCAGCGCATTCTGGTGTTTTATCTGCAACGCATCATAGTCTGTCGTCAAAGTCAGATAATTTTGCTTTTCAGCTTCGATGCTGGTGTTCAGATCCG
Source organism: Phyllobacterium chamaecytisi (assembly GCF_020164455.1). Taxonomy (GTDB): domain Bacteria; phylum Pseudomonadota; class Alphaproteobacteria; order Rhizobiales; family Rhizobiaceae; genus Phyllobacterium; species Phyllobacterium chamaecytisi. The sequence goes on along the minus strand of NZ_JAIQWW010000001.1, from coordinate 62,732 downwards.
CGATTTTCTTCAAACTGGCCTCGCGTTCGCTGGTAAGTCCGACAATGGTCACGTTGGCGGTATTGAGCTGACCGGCAAGTTCCTGATTTTTCTTGGTCAGTTCATCTTTGGCTTTGTTTGCCTGTTCAAGCTCTGCCGTCACCGCATCGAAAGTCGATTTGGCAACCTTGTCTGAATTTGAATCCGATCCATTACATGCGGAAAGCAGGATCAACGGAAATACCAACAATAGATTCTTTTTCAAAATAAATACTCCAAAGTAAAAGTTGTAAATTTTAAAAATCAATATTTGAATGCACTCGGATTTCGGGCTAAGCGCCCGCCCAATCGTAAATTCGTTTTGTCACATCGTATCGAATGCCGATGGCAGGATCGGTCTTGCTGAGCTTGCCGTTTTCGAGATGGCCGGCATAACGCCGCAGATAGCCGGTGCCCGCCTTGTCGACGAAAGCCACATCGTACCAGCCATCCCTGGTGGCAGCGCTGACCGACGTGGTTTGTGCGGCAACAGTCTCGCTCTCCCCCGTATAGGCATTGATCATCGTCAGATCGCCATTGGCCGTCGGCCAAGCACCGAAATCGAAGCGGACCTTTGTTGCGTCGTCGGCCGATTGCACATCGACAATATCCGCGATCAGCTTCTGATTGGCATTGTTGGCATCGCCCCGGAATTCACTCAGATAGCCATTCGGTGCATGCACGGCAAATTCATATTTGCCGCCGCGTTTGACGAGATCGTATTCATCGGAGACCACCACCGGCGCATCGGTCTTTGCAGCCTTGGTCAGCGCATAAAACCAGGCGCCCCGCTTCTCATCCGCTTTCACATAGGAATAAACATTGAGCGCAACGCCGATCCTGCCCCTGTTTCTGAAGGTCAGTTGCAGCAGCTTGTCGGTTTTAGCCGCATCGGCCTTGGTGATGATCGTCGCAAACACGTTGAAATCATAGCCAAGCGGCAAAAGCTCCACCTGCGTGCGGTCCTGTTTCAGACGCGTCTCCTTGGCATTGTCGATGGCGATGTCCGCATCCTCGCCTGTATATTGCGGGAGATTTTTCAGGAATTCGGCGTAATCTTTCGGCTTGACATATGTTGTAACTGGTTTGACGATTTTCGTGACATCACTCAATTGTGCAAGGCTTTGTTTGGCGATCTTGGCTCCGCTCCGATTGAAATCGAACGCACTGGTCAAGTCTCCGCATATCGCCCGGCGCCAAGAGGAGATGTTATCGAAAATCGTTCCCTCCGGCTGCAGCCCCTTGGCCACCAGCCACGTATCGAGAAAGCGCAATGTCGAGGTATGGTCGAAGAGTTCGGAACAGACCCGCCCGCCAGCTGTCCAGGGAGATACGATCAGGCAAGGAACGCGCGAGCCAAGGCCCAGGGTCTTTGTGGCGTCGACCTTGGGAAATATCATGCTTTCAGTATCTACATTCGTCACATCGCCCGCTTCCGGAATGACGATGCCTGCCGAAACCTTGCCAACATCTTTCACGCCTGGCAGCGGCGAGAGGGGTGGCGGCACATGGTCGAAAAACCCGTCATTCTCGTCATAATTGAGGATGAACACGGTTTTCTTCCAGACTTCCGGATAGGTAACAAGCACTTTCAATATTTCATTGACGTAGAATTCGCCAAAATGCGGCGTGGTTGAGCCCGGATGCTCGTGGAAAGCCCCATTTGCCATGACCCACGAAACAGCGGGCAGATTGCCATCCCTCACATCTAGCTCAAATTGTGATGGCTCGTCCGGTGTGGCGCTGTTGCGCAAAACGGAACTGTTGATCGCAAACTGTTTTGCAAAGTCGGTTTCTTTATCCTGGAACTGTTTGAAGAAACGGAGCGTACTGTTCGCATATACACCGCTGAAACTGTCCTTCAAGCCCGTGCCGTCGGTGACAAGATCATTCTTGTAGAATTTCCAGCTAACCTTAAGATCCTGCAATCTTTCAGGATAGGTTTTCCAATCCGGGACCGGCAGACCCTTCTCGGTGGTGTCGCCGAAATATTTGTTTTCGGTTCCTCCGCTCGCTGTGCCGGTCAAGTGATACGAGCGGTTGGGCGACGTTGATCCATGCATTGAGCAGTGGTAGCCGTCGCAAATCGTGAACGCTTCAATGAGCTTTTGGTAGAATGGGAGATCCTTGCTTGTCTCAAGATGCGCCATTGCCGAGGCATCGTTGGCTTTGGCGACTATCCAATTATCGTTCCAGCCGCCGCCAAGCGCGCTTAAACCATCAGTATAGCCATGGGCCAATCCAAACCCCTTATAATCGCCTGCCGATTCCACTCCCCGCCTTATCTGAAACGGCTTGATGTGGCTGCCACTGAGCTTGAGCTTCCCTTTCGGCTGGTTGAAAACACTCTCGCCATTTTTCAGCCGCAGCGGCCGCGGGTCACCAAAGCCGCGCACCCCGCGCAAGGTCCCATAATAATGATCGAAGGAGCGGTTTTCCTGCATCAGGAAAATCACATGATCGATATCCTTGAGCGAGCCGAGCTTGCAATCAGCCGAAGCGGTCAGCAAATCGTCGATCACCGTCGATTGCGCCAGCGCCTCACTCATATAGTTGGAACAAGCCGTATAGGCCGCAGCGCTGGTGCCGGCAATGCCCAGCATCTTGATGAAATCGCGTCTTTCCATAAATAATCCCCTACAAAAATGAATGAAACAAAATTCGAAAAATCAGGCTCTGCCGCCAGGAGAGCCCTCCCGCCCGGCGGAAGCGCAGTTGTAGGTCAGGCTGTCGCCGCCTCGTAAATTCTGGTTTTCTCGTTATATTTCCTGCCGATGGCAGGGTCGGTCTTGCTGAGCTTGCCGTTTTCGAGATGCCCGGCATAACGTCGCAGATAACCGGTGGTCGTTTCCGCTGACACCACGATAGCGTTGTCGCTGTCGATAAAAGAGACATCGTACCAACCATTCTCGGTTGGCAAAGCAAGTTTGATTGCGCCGCTGCTTAAATAAGTTATCTGCCCGGTATAGGCAGAGATTGCCTTTATGCTGCCATTGGCTGTCGGCCACTTATCGAACACGAACTCGACCGTCTCGCCGCCGTCGATCGAGCGTATATCGATCACCTCCGGAAGCCGCTGCTCCGTCCGGTTCGTATCTCCCTTGAACTCGGCCAAGAAGCCGTTCGGGCCGTGCACGGCAAATTCATAGGCGCCGCCGCGCGCGATGAGATCGTACTCATCGGCAAGTTCCACAGGTTTGCCATCCTTGTCCGCCTTGGTCAGCGCATAGAACCAGGCACCCCTGTCCTCGTCGTAGTTATGGTAGGAATAGACATTGAGTGCGACACCGATCTTCCCCTTATTACGGAAGGTCAGTTTGAACTTGTCCGGGTTGCCAGCGTCTTCGGTAATGGCAGAAAGGACGTTGAAATCATAGCCGAGTGGCAAGAGCTCCACCTGCGTCCGATCCTGCTTTAGCCGTGTTTCCTTGGCCAGGTCGGCGGCGATATCGGTTCCCTTCCCCTCATACTTTGGCAGAGCCTTCATCAGCGCCGCTTGATCGGCCTCGGTCCGGTAAGCCGGAACAGACTTTATCGCCGCAACCGCCGCATCGATCCTGGTCTTGCCCTGGCTGGCGACGGTGTCGAGCTTGCGGGTAAAATCGAAGGCGCTGGTCATGTCGCCGCAAATGGCTCGACGCCAGGAAGATATGTTCTCGAACGTCGAGCCGGCCGGTTGCATTCCCCTGGCCGCAAGCCACGTGTCGAGGAAGCGCAAGGTCGAGGTATGGTCGAAGAGTTCGGAGCAGACACGCCCGCCGACAGTCCATGGCGATATGATAAGGCAAGGCACACGGCAGCCGAGACCCATGGTCAGTTGCTCTTTGGGCCCGGTCGGATAGCGGGCATACTCCGCCGTGACAAGGTCCTGCGCCAGTTTCGTCGCATGTTCTGCATTGAAGCCGTTCGCTGAAATCGCGATGCCATCCGAGACCTTGCCTGCATCCTTGGCTGCGGGCAACGGCGGCAATGGCGGCGGCACGTGATCGAAGAAACCGTCATTTTCATCGTAATTGATGATGAAGACGGTCTTCTTCCACACTTCCGGATTGGCCGCGAGAGCTTTCAATATCTGGTTAACGTAATATTCGCCGAAATGCGGCGAGATACCGCTTGGATGTTCGCAGAAGGCCTGGGGCGCGGCGATCCAGGAAACGGCGGGCAGCGTACCCTCAGCGATATCCTTTTCCAGTTGCGAGGGGACATCGGCATCGGTGCGTAATATCGTGTTCACGATCAGCGTATGCTTGGCGATTTCACTGTCGGCAACTTTATATTGCTTGAAATCCGCCAGCAGATTGTCGCCGAAATTGCCATGAAATAAGTCTTCTTCTCCCAGGCCATCCTGATAGCATTTCCAGCTTACACCCAGGTTCTGCAACGTCTCCGGATAGGTTTTCCAGTCGGGCACGGTTTTGCCGCCGCTGAAAAACAGATTGCTGGTCCAGCCATTGGCCGTGCCTGAATAAAAATGGGCACGATTAGGGTCCGTCCCCGTATGGGAAGAACAATGATATCCGTCGCAAATGGTGAAGGCGTCCACAAGCTTGTGGTAGAATGAAAGGTCCTTGGCGACATCGAGATGCGCCATCGCCGCCTCGCCCTTTGTCAGCATCCATTGATCATTCCAGCCGCGATTGATGGCATCACGCTGATCGTCATAGGTGTGCATCAGCCCGAATGATTTATATTCACCGGCTGAATCGGTACCGCGCTGCACCTGGAACGGTTTGATGTGCCCCTTGCCTTTAAGCAAGGCAACAAGCTTCGGATACTGGGCCTTGATATCCTCGGGAATATATTTGGCAATTTCAAGAGGTATCGATTGAGGGTCCTGCGGCAACTTGCCAACGACCGGTGACGCCGCGAACTCCTTCGACAGTCCCTGCAACCAATGGAAGAGTTCCGCCAGATTTGGCAAGCCCTTGCCAAGCGACGGCAACACCGCGACCGCACTGGGCCAGGAGGTCTTCAATTCATCAATCTTGATCAGAGAGGCGACAAGACCCACAAGGGTTGCAACAACCTGTTGCGCCGGCATCCCTTCCATCATCCCTTTGATCATATCGGGCTTGAGGAAACCGCCCTCTGGCAGGGCCTTTCCGATCAGATCCAGCACCTCCTTGTTGTCGAATAGAGACATAACTCCATTCTTCACTATATCGGCAAACGTCGGATCGATATCGTCAGGCTTCAAAACCACGAGGCCGTCTTTTAGTTTCTCCAGTAACTCCGGAATGGTCTTGCCGGCCATCTCCGGCGGCAGCAGGCTGTCCCAGTCGCTGCGCAGCACACGCAGGAGAAAATCATCGGGCATGGTATCGATCAACGGTGTGACCGTCGGCGCCGCCGTCGGGAACATCATATCAATCTGCTCCCTGAGGAGCCGCTTGAGCTGTGCCGGCTCGAATGGTGCGACGAAAGCTTCGATCATATCCCAGCTAACGTTGTTGAACGAATAGCTGAATGACGAAAGGAGCGGCGCTCTTGGCTGGTTGAACACCGATACACCACTCTTGAGCCGCAAGGGCCGCGGATCGCCGAAGCCGCGCACGCCGCGCAAAGTGCCGTAATAATGATCGAAGGAGCGGTTCTCCTGCATCAAGAGGATCACGTGCTCAACGTCCTTGAGCGAGCCTCCATTGCAATGCGCTGCAGTGCTCAGCAAATCATCTATGCTGGTGGACTGTGCCAGAGCGTCACTCATATAATTGGAACAAGCCGTATAGGCCGCAGCACTCGTGCCGGCAATGCCGAGCATCTTGATAAAGTCGCGTCTTTCCATGGGAGCCTCTAAGTCAAATTATTGATTTAATGAATTATTTTGGATGAAAATATTAAAGTGCGTTGTCTGCAAAATGCTTGTCTCTGCCCGTCACATATAGAGCGAGCATGAAATCTGGATGACAACTCCGGGATGGAATTACGTTCAACCCCCACCTGCATTTAAGCCGTTTACACTTTATGAGTGGATCAGGTGTCACAGTGCTGACATGATCACCGTCCTGATTTGGACAATCGTTTCGGGAAAGCAGAGGGCGGAACGCAAACCGCATTTCAAACATGAAGATAACGAGGCCGGACAATATGCCTGAGGCTGGCCAAGCGGTTTCGCTTGAAGTTGTGGAAATCGAGCTTGCGCTCGGTGCCCAGGACATCGTCGCCGACGGTTTTGAGGGCGCCTTGCGCAAAGCCGCAGATCTCGTCGGCGGCGAAGTGATCTTCAATATCAGAGCACCGGAAAATAGCGATCAGCAGCGGATCGCCGCCATCTCCGTGTCGGACGGTACGACCGATCAGACCGTGTTCGTGATGCTCGGCAACGACGGAACAAGTTTGACCGTGACCACGGATCAGCCCGAGACCGCACCGCAGAGCAAACTCGGGATGGAATTTGCCGCTCTCATCAAACGTTTTCGGACTTAGATCGGCGCTCGTCTATTCCAGCAAGGTTTTTGCGCAACAATACGCGAAAATGGCGCAAGACCTGACGATTCCTATGTGAGAATAGTCGATTCCGGGATGCTTTTTTTCACCCTGAGTTGAAATTTTGGTTAGCATGGTTGCAAGCAGTTTTTTTGTCGCGCCGCGCTTTGCACTTTCAAACGAGTCTGGCTAAGGTCGCAAATCTTTCAAAGCCGGAGTTACCAAATGGCGAATGGCCATCCCCTTACCAATGTCCAGCAGCGCGATATCAACGCGGTTTTGCACCCCTATACTCCCCTCCACAAGCTTGCAGAAACCGGGCCGCTGGTCATAGGGCATGGCAAAGGCGTCTACCTCTACGACACTCAAGGCAAGGAATATATCGAGGGCATGTCGGGTCTGTGGTGCGCCGGTCTCGGATATGGCGACGAGGAGATGATCGAGGCAGCCAATGAGCAGATGCGCACCCTGCCCTATTACCATCTCTTCGGTGGCAAGGGTATGGAGCCAGCTATCGAACTTGCTGAAAAGCTTAAGGAAATCGCGCCGGTGCCGATTTCGAAAGTGTTCTATACATCGTCCGGTTCCGAGGCAAACGACACGCAGGTCAAGCTTGCCTGGTACTATAACAACGCCCTTGGCCGACCGGAAAAGAAGAAGATCATCTCCCGCGTCAAGGCTTATCATGGCGTCACGGTCATGGCCGCGTCGCTGACCGGCCTGCCCGGGAACCACAAGGGCTGGGACTTGCCCGTGGACCGCGTGCTGCATACGGATTGCCCGCATTATTATCGTTTCGGCCTCGAGGGCGAAAGCGAGGCCGAATTTGTGGCGCGACTTGCCAAGTCATTGAAAGATATGATCGAACGCGAAGGCCCAGACACTATTGCCGCCTTTATCGCCGAACCTGTCATGGGTGCTGGCGGCGTCATCGTTCCGCCTTCGAGCTACTTCGCCGCCATCGAACCGATCCTGCGCGAGCATGATATTCTCATCATCGCCGACGAAGTCATCAACGGTTTCGGCCGTACGGGCAACTGGTGGGGGAGCCAGAGCGTCGGCATGACACCGACAACCATATCCGTTGCCAAACAGCTGACCGCAGCCTATGCGCCGCTCGGTGCCGTGCTCGTTCCCGAGGACGTCTACCAGGCCTATGTCGACCACAGCGCCCAGCTCGGCAGTTTCGGCCATGGTTTCACTTATGGCGGTCATCCGGTCGGGTGCGCGCTTGGCGTGAAGGCAATCGAAATCTACCAGCGCCGGAATATTGTCGAGTATGTGCGCGGGCTGACGCCGACTTTCGAAGCTCGCCTTGCCAAAATCGAAGATCATCCGCTCGTGGGTGAAGTTCGTTCCTGCGGACTTGTAGGAGCTGTGGAATTGGTTGCTGACAAGGCCACGAAACGCTCCTTCGACCCAGCGCATGGCGTTGGATCAAATCTTGCAAAGTTTCTCGAAGGACATGGCGCCATACTTCGCGCCCTTGGCGATACAATTGCGTTCTGCCCGCCGATGATAATCACCGAGGATGAACTCAACGAACTCTTCAATCGCTTCGAATTGGCCCTGGCCGACACCGAGGCTTACGTGTCGAAGAACGGGCTACGGGTGGTGTGATTTCAATTGGTTAAGATATGAAAGGGCAGTCTGAGACTGCCCTTTCATGATTTTATCACTGGGTGGTCAGCGTAACGCTTTGCTGTTTCCGGGCGTTTAACCGAACATAGGTCACTGGTATATTGCCATGAGCCTCGTCCAGTCCCGAATACCAGCCTTCGCCGGTCAGAGCGGCCTGGTTTGCAACCTGATCGAGCTTCGCGCCATTCAACTCGGCACTCGTGGCAACAGGGCCATGAATCTTCACAGTATAATATTCGAGTTCCGGTGTGAAACTACCCTCTGGAGTAGCTGTTTCGAATAGAACCGTTTTGCCAGTCCGTTGCACGGACAAGTTCTGCAGGAAATATACACCCTTCTCATAATCATAGGTTTTGCCGTCATCATCATAATACTCGAACGACGTGCGCTTTGTGTCCGGGAACACTTCCACATCCAGTTCTTTGAGCGGCTTTTCTCCCACATATTGCACGTCTTCGTGCATCATCGGGATAATCGCACCCTGGCGGATGAACAGCGGGAAGTTATTCTCCCATTTGACTGTATTGAAGCTGGTCGACTGGCCACCCTGCTTCGTTTGACCTGAATTCCACTCGGTCCAGCTCCCCGCAGGAAGGTAGATATCCTTGTTCCCCTGTCCTTGCGTCACCACCGGAGAGGCCAGCAGCCAATCGCCGAACAGCCAGCTGTCGATATCGCTTTCAACTTTCTTGTCTTCCGGCCAATCGAATATCAATGGACGGACAATGCCGACGCCGGTTTTGTTGCGCTGATGTTCGTAACTGTAAATATAGGGAATGAGCTTGTAGCGCAGCTTGATCGCCTCGTACATTGCGGTATCCTTCATTGCTTGAGGCTCGCTCGAATGAGGCTTGTTTGGTACATAATACCAAGGTTGGCGCTGTATCCCATTGTCACCGTGGACGCGGAACATCGGGGTAAAAATCGCAAACTGCATCCAGCGCGCATAATCCTCAGGGCCGGTGGCACCATCTTTCGTTCCCTTTCCATTGCGAAAGCCACCGGTATCCATGGTCCATTGCATGGCGCCGGCATTGATTGCACTCAGCATTTTCTTGCGCTGATCAGCCATGACCTGGAAGCCATTTTCGATATCGCCCGACCAGAGCCCATAGGCGTAGCGTTGAGCGCCCAGATAGAAGTTACGGTTGATGGACCAGACGCGTTTTTCTGGCGCGTAGCTGCGCTGCCATTCGTAGACCGCGCGTTGCATATCGAAACCTTCGGTTTCATTACCGTCATCAGCGGCTTCACTCGAATCGAACTCATCATTCCACCAGCCCGCAATACCGGAATCGAACGCACCTTTAAGATGGTCAAAATACCATGCGGTAACCTCGGGCTTCGCGAAATTCAGGTGCCGCATCTTTGTAGTCTTTAAGAAGTAATCATCTTGGTCTTTTGTAGTGGGCATCCAGAAACTACGGCTCTGTGCAACCTCCCCTTCGACTGATTTGACCGGGATACGGGGCTTCAAGATAGCCGTCATCTTGACACCCTGCCCGTCAAGCCACAGCTTCAGCTTGTCATTATCTGGAACATTCGCCGCCATTCCGGGAAATTTTTCTAAGTTCCAGGTAAACTGGCTATAGGGAATGTCGCCTCTGGCCCAGTACATCCAGTCCAGGTCAAATGTGAATGCGTCGATCGGTATGCCTTCGCTTCGGTAACGACTGATGATTTTACGAAGCTTTGCTTCGTTAAGACCTTTGTCGTACCTGTATCCATCCCATTGATCGTCTGCGCCCCATTGGCTGTTGGTAAAGCCCATGGCCCATTTTGGAAATAGCGGTGAACGTCCGCTTATCTTCGCAAGTGCACCGAACAACTCGGGCGGACGGCCCACGAGTAAATAGGCATCTGTATCAATCTTTGACGTGCCAAGGAATTTGATGCTTCTGTTGTCGCGCAGATCAATCTTCCTGCTGGCAGAACCCATCGTATCGACAAGAACCCCATAGCCTGCGGTGCTCCAGACAAAGGGTGCACCAGCGTGACCCTGATCGCCGGCGTTCAGGCCCTCTTCCCAGTTGCGAAAGAGGGAAGTGGGATGTTCACCCACCCCACTGCCATTGATACCGTAACGAAGATCATTTGCATTGTGCTCTACGTTGACGTTGCCGATCTTGAGCTCGTTGACATCGATCGTCATCACCTTCGCGCTTTTGGCGTCGAGAATCGAGACAGTTGCGTCTGAAGGATTCCAGCGGGCGGTGTATTGTCCCAGAACAAGGTCTTTATCCGTCGGAAGAATTGAGTCCTTCAACTCGTAGGTGGCATCGGATTTAAAGGAAGGGTCGATCACCCGAGTTTTCTCTGTGCCCTTTCCATCCAGCAAATAATGAACCCGAAACGCGTTGGCGGTCACTGCACGAACCTCGAGCACGTCTTTCTGCAACTGCACGTCAAAGCCGCCCGGCCTTGGTGTGATAGTGCCGTCCCTTACCGGCTCGACCGTCGTTCCACCCTTGTCCCCAACTTCGCCCTTGAGGCCAACTTCGCCTTTATCTCCGGCCAGCCCTTTGTCGCCGGCCTCGCCTTTGTCTCCGGCCCCGCCTTTGTCTCCGTTTGCGCCGTTGTCGCCAGCCTCACCTTTGTCACCATCCTCACCTTTGTCTCCGGCCAGACCCTTATCGCCAGCCTCGCCTTTGTCTCCGTTTGTGCCTGCGTCTCCGACTTCACCCTTGCCGCCAGCTTCGCCTTTGTCGCCAGTTGGTCCCTTTTCGCCGGGCTCACCCTTGGGTCCAGGCAGACCGGCAAATGTACCACCGCCTGATTGTGCTGTGTCTGTCTTTGAATCGTTGCAACCAGCGAGACCCGGCAATAACATCAAGCTCAGTATGGAAATTTGAATGCGGTTCAAGATAATTCCTCCTCAAATCAAGGTGAGGCAAAACCAGACATTTCGACGGAAAATCAATGACATACGCAGCTACGTCCGAACTTGCGGCGCCGTTGCGCGGTTGGCCGTGTCGGCACAATCGCGCATCACATATTTGATCCAGCTCTGGTGTGGTTCTGTCTTTTACAAATGGTTCGCTAAAAAATGAACTGCGCGGATGTATCCGCAAAAATCATATGAATTTTTATATCTTCATGCGGATGAACCCCTCCCAAGGTGTCGCTCAATGAGCGTTCCGCAACGAACACAATACAGACAAGCCTGTCAATTATCCCAAAGTCTAGATATTTCGATAGTCGTATAAATATCAACGATGGTTAAACGCCCGGCCGCACTGGCTGCTCGCTCTCCTGAACGTCCTCAAGGCGCGCAAAATGGAAGCCCTTTTGCTTGAGCGCGAGAATGCCTTTGACGACACCCTCTCCCGCTGCTCGCGTCGGCTGGTTCACATGGGCGATGATCACGTCGCCGTCCTTGGCGGCTGAAATTCGCTTTTCAACCTGGCCGGCCAGCAACGAGGCACCCACATCGGCGTTCAGGGAATAGCCGGCCACCCGGTATCCCATCTGATGGGCGAGTGCTATCGCATCGTCGCTGTAGCGTGCCGTCGCGTCACGATACCAGGCCGGCTTCGTCAGTGTTGCTGCAATCATCGCATTCGCACCGCCTTCGATCTCCGTGCGGATAGCAGGTAGAGATCCTGCCGTCTTCAGGCCGAACATCCTGGCTTGGTCGTCTATGGCCGGGATATGGTTAAGCCCATGATTTTCCAGTTCAAACAGGTCTGGATGCGCTTTCATGATCGCTACTGAAGGGGCATTGCGCCTGAGCCAGCGGCCGGTGACAAAGATTGTCGCCGGGATATGGTTTTCAACCAACGCGTTGAGAATACGCTGATCTGTCTGGCCGGAACAGGCATCCAGCGTCAACGCGACTTGCGGCGTTGCATCGCCGCCTCTGGTGATGAAAAGTTTGGGTTCTATGAAGTGAGGATGTTCCTTGGCTGCTGCCGTGACGACGGAGGCGCCGAGAACAATTGCAGTGATGATTGCAGACGTTGAGCGCACGATTTTCGCCATGGATTGAGTAGTTTCGCGCGGACAAGGCGCGCGAAACTAAGCATATTTATGGCAGACGTGACCTAGGCATTCTTCGCCTTGGCCGACGCCTGCGCTGCCGCAAGCCGGGCGATCGGAACGCGGAATGGCGAGCAGGAAACATAGTCGAGCCCGACCTCCTCGCAGAAGTGGATGGAAGCTGGATCGCCGCCATGTTCGCCGCATATGCCGAGCTTGATTCCGGGCCGCGCGGCCCTGCCCTTGTCAGCACCGATCCGTACCAGTTCGCCAACGCCGTCAATGTCGATCGTTACGAACGGATCCTGCTCGATGATGCCCTTCACCTGATAGCTCATCAGGAAGGATGAGGCGTCATCGCGCGAGATGCCGAATGTCGTCTGGGTCAAATCATTGGTTCCGAACGAGAAAAACTCGGCGACTTCAGCAATCGAGTGGGCACGGATGGCGGCGCGCGGCAACTCGATCATTGTTCCGACCAGATAGTTGATCTTGATGTCTGCTTCTTTCATCACATCGGCAGCAACCGCATCTATCCGCGCCTTGACGAAATCGAGTTCGGCACGCAACCCGACGAGCGGCACCATGATTTCTGGTTCAACAGGAGCGCCTGTCGATTTCGCCGCTTCCACAGCAGCTTCGAAAATCGCCCGCGCCTGCATTTCGGCGATTTCCGGATAGGAGATAGCAAGACGGCAGCCGCGATGGCCGAGCATCGGGTTGGTTTCGTGCAGGCTATCGGTCCGTTCGCGCAGCTTGTCGGCGTCGACATTCATGGCAGCAGCGACTTCAGCGATTTCTTCCTCGGTTTTCGGTAGAAACTCATGCAAGGGCGGGTCCAGCAGGCGAATTGTGACCGGCAGGCCATGCATTATTTCGAACAACTCCACGAAGTCGGAGCGCTGCATCGGCAGCAATTTGTTGAGCGCAGCACGACGGCCTTTCTCGTTATCGGCCAGGATCATTTCACGCATGGCGACGATGCGTTCGCCTTCGAAAAACATATGCTCGGTGCGGCACAACCCGATGCCTTCAGCGCCAAATGAGCGAGCTGTACGGGCATCGACAGGCGTTTCCGCGTTGGCGCGCACCTTCATGCGCCGCGTCTTGTCGGCCCATTCCATGATCTGGCCGAAATCCCCGGAAAGTTCCGGCTGCCGCATGGGCACTGCGCCCTTCAGCACCTGGCCGGTGCCGCCATCGATGGTGATGATATCGCCCTTTTTCAAAACAACGCCCATGGCGAGCAGTGTCTCATTGCGGTAGTCGACGCGCAGCGAGCCAGCACCTGACACGCAGGGTTTACCCATGCCGCGCGCGACGACCGCCGCGTGGCTGGTCATGCCGCCGCGCGTGGTCAAGATCGCCTCGGCGGCATGCATTCCGTGGATGTCTTCTGGACTCGTCTCGATACGAACCAGAATCGCTTTGCGCCCCTCGGCCTTCAGCTGCTCTGCGTCTTCCGACGAGAAGACGATTTCGCCTGTGGCTGCTCCGGGAGATGCCGGAAGGCCTGTTCCAATGATATTGCGCTCTGCACCAGGATCGATGGTCGGGTGCAGCAATTGGTCAAGCGAAGCGGGATCGATGCGCAGAACTGCTTCCTCGCGCGAGATCAGGCCTTCTTCAGCCATCTCCACCGCAATCTTTAATGCTGCCTTGGCAGTACGCTTGCCGGACCGCGTCTGCAGCATCCACAACTTGCCATTCTCGATGGTGAATTCGAGATCCTGCATGTCGGTGTAGTGCTTCTCGAGCCGTTCCGACACTGCGCAGAATTCGGCAAAGGCCGCAGGCATTATCTTCTCTAGTGAGGGCTTGTCGGAGCCCGCAGCAATACGTGCGTCTTCCGTGATGTTCTGGGGTGTGCGAATACCGGCAACGACGTCTTCGCCTTGCGCGTTGACCAGGAACTCGCCGTAGAGTTTCTTTTCGCCAGTAGATGGATTGCGGGTGAAGGCAACCCCGGTCGCCGAGCGATCGCCCATATTGCCGAACACCATCGCCTGGACGCTGACCGCCGTGCCCCAGCTCTCCGGAATGTTGTGAAGCCGCCGGTAGGTAATCGCGCGGGCATTCATCCAGCTGGAAAATACAGCGCTGATCGCGCCCCACAGCTGTTTTTCCGGATCCTGCGGGAAAGGCTCATCAAGCTCTTCCTCAATCTTCGCCTTGTACAACGCAATGACATTCTTCCAGTCGTCGGCTGTCAGGGCCGTATCGACCTCATGGCCGAGATTGGCCTTGGTGTCTTCAAGAATCTCCTCGAAGACCGAATGATCGAGCCCCATGACGACGTCGGAATACATCTGGATGAAGCGGCGATAACTGTCATAGGCAAACCGCGCATCGCCCGTCTCGCGGGCAATCGCCTCGACTGTCCCGTCGTTGAGGCCAAGGTTGAGCACCGTATCCATCATACCCGGCATGGACGCACGCGCTCCGGAGCGCACGGAGACCAGCAGCGGCTTTTCCGTGTCGCCGAAGTTGCGGCCCGTAATCGCGGCAATGTGGGAGAGGGACTTTTTTATATCCGTTTCGAGCGTGTCCGGATATTTCCGACCATTGTCATAGTACCAGCTGCAAACGTCTGTGGTGATGGTAAATCCAGGCGGAACCGGCAAGCCTAGCGAGCACATCTCGGCAAGATTTGCGCCTTTTCCACCCAACAGATTGCGATCACCGGCGGATCCTTCCGCCTTGCCATCACCGAATGTGTAGACCCATTTCACCATTGCAGCCTCCCTTGCCGCTGAAACACAGGAGAGGTCTACGCGATCAATTCGTCAAGCACCATTAAAAAATGCTGCATCGCAGCATTCAAATCGATTAGCAGAGTAAATCCGCATTAAGCTTTGAAATCCTTCGTCATTTACGATCGATCAGCTTGCCTCACGCAGCTGCTCTGCCGTCTGAAGATCGACGGAGACCAGTTGACTAACGCCCTGTTCGGCCATGGTGACGCCGAAGAGACGGTTCATACGAGCCATGGTGATGGGATTGTGGGTAATGACGACAAACCGCGTATCGGTGGACGCTGCCATTTCGTCCATCAGATTGCAGAAACGCTCGACATTATGATCATCGAGCGGCGCATCCACTTCGTCGAGAACGCAGATTGGTGCCGGATTTGTGAGGAACACTGCAAATATCAAAGCCATCGCGGTCAACGCCTGTTCGCCGCCCGACAGCAGCGTCATCGTCTGCGGCTTCTTGCCGGGCGGGCGGGCAAGGATTTCGAGGCCCGCTTCCAGCGGATCATCGGACTCGATCAATTGCAGCTCTGCGGTGCCGCCACCAAAGAGGTGTGTGAACAGGCGTTGAAACTGGACGTTGACCACTTCGAACGCGGCCAGCAGCCGCTCACGTCCCTCCCGGTTCAAACTGTGGATCGCCTGGCGCAGCTTCTTGACCGCCTCGATGATATCCTCGCGCTCGCTGATGATCGTCTCAAGTCGCGCGGAAAGTTCGTCTTGTTCTTCCTCCGCCCGCAGGTTGACGGCCCCGAGACGTTCGCGCTCAATCTTCAGACGCTCCAGATTGCGCTCCGTTGCATCGACATCCGGCAGCGGATCATCAGGGCCGAGACCGGTCAGCTTCATCACCTCGTGCGGGGCACAATTCAGCGCCTCGGCAATGCGGGTTTCGGCATCCTTGCGACGTTCTTGCGCAGCAGTGAGCCGTTCCTCGGCGCGCGCCCTGCCCTCGCGCGCTGTGGCCAAAGCCTGGATGGCATCGGTTGCAAACTGGTCGAGTTCCCGTTGCCTGTTTTCCGCAATGGCAAGCTTGTCGGCTGCATCCTTGCGCAACGCCTCCGCTTCGGACAATTGCGAAAGCAATGTCCGATTGCGCTCGGCAAGCTCGTCGGGAGCGTCAGCGAGATTCTCCGCCTCGCGCTCCGCTTCCAGACGGCGTTCGGAAAGTGACGTGATCTGGCGGTCGGCATTGTCGGCGCGGTTGACCCAGCTCTTGCGTTCGTGACCAATCGCTTCGAGGCGACGCATACGATTTTCGGCTTCGCGGCGCAGACCATCATGAATCGCGCGGGCTTCCGCCAGTGCGGCGCGATCAAGCGTCACTTCGCTCGTCAAATTGGCGAGCCGGATATTGACTTCATCAAGGTCGGCGGCACCCGACAGCCGGGTTTCCGCCTCCAGGAATTGCTCCTGGGTTTCCTCCAGGTTTTCGGCAAGGCGGGCCTTGCCCTCTTCGAGCGCGGCGCGGCGGCTGGACAATTGGCCCGCGGCGCGTTCGGCGGCGGCCAAGGCTTCGCGCGCATCGGTGACGGAGCGTTGCATGCCACGCCATTGATCGCGTGCAGTGCGCTCTACTTCAATGGATTGCCGAACGGCCGCTTCGGCGGCGGCTATTCCGGCTTCCGCAGCACGCAGGATTTTCGTTGCCTCGACCACTTCAAGATCAAGTTCGGCCAAGCGGTTCTTTTGGGCAAGGCGCTGCGCGGCCGGCGTTGGTGCATCGGCGCTTGCCGTATAGCCATCCCAGCGCCACAACGCGCCATCGCGGCTGACCAGCCGCTGACCCGGCTTCAGCGCGGATTGTAGCCGCGCCCCGTCTGCCTCGGAGACAATGCCGATCTGGGCAAGACAGCGCGCCAGTTGGCGCGGAGCCCGGACAAATTCCGCCAGGGATTGAAGACCTGCCGGCAACGCCGGGTCCCCCGAACCGTCTACTTCACCCCAAAAGACCGGGGCGCTTTTGTCCGTAGGTGCGTCAAGATCCTCACCCAAGGCAGCTCCAAGAGCTACTTCATACCCCTTCTCAACTTTCAGCGACTCCACGACCGCGGGAAAAAGGTCTGACCCACCAAGGTTGATCATCTTGGCAAGCGTATTCGCTTCCGTCTCTATACGGCCCAGATTGCTGCGCGCTTCCTGCAGAGGCTGGCGAAGTTCGGCCTCCCGCCGGCGCGCGGTTTCCACCGCCGCTTCAGCGGTGAGCGCAGATTCTTCGGCATGCTCGAGTGCGGCTTCAGCGGTTTCCACCAGACCTTGTTTCTCAACAGGATCGGCCAGCGCGCCTATTTGGGCTGCGACTGCAGACAAGTCGCGCTCCACATCGCTCATCTGACGCATCAGGCGCTCACGCCGCTCGGCACTCTCGCGCAAGTTCCGCTCGACTTGCGCACGTTCGGCAGACGCTTCGGCGCGCTCGGCAGTAACCTTGGCCAGTGCTGTTTCGCTTTCTTTCAACTTGGCGTCGGCGCGCTCGAATTCTGCACGCGTTTCGATCTCGCGTTCGCCAGCATTGGCATTTTCTTCGTTGAGCGACCGCTCCTCCGTGTCGAGACGTGCCAGCACATCGGCGTTATCGCGCACCATCTGCTCTTCGCGCGCAATATCGGCGGTGAACTGAACGAGGCGCTTTTCCAATTCGTTCTGGCGCGCCCGCATCCGCTCGGCTTCCTCATTGAGCTGCGACCGAGCGATGGTTAGACGCTGCAATATCGCCGCCGCCTTGGCTTCCGCTTCGCGCAAATCAGGCAATTTATGTGCGCCGATCGCCTGTTCCTTGGCGGCGTTCATCTGCTTTTGTGCCTGATCGCCGACGCCAACCGTCGCCACCGAGAGCGCCGATTGCGCCTCGCCTTCCTGCGCCTTGGCAACAGACCACTTCAGATGCAGAAGAATGGCTTCCGACCGGCGTATATCGGCGGACAGGCTTTTAAAGCGATTTGCCTGACGCGACTGCCGCTTCAGACTTTCGATCTGCGTTTCAAGCTCACCGACGACATCCTCGAGCCGCTCAAGGTTCTGTTCCGCTGCCCGTAGACGCAGTTCAGCCTCATGGCGACGGGTATGCAGGCCGGAGATCCCCGCCGCCTCCTCCAGCAAGGCCCGGCGCGCCTGTGGTTTCGCCTGGATAAGCTCGCCGATACGGCCCTGCCCGACCATCGAAGGCGAACGCGCGCCTGTCGATTGATCGGCAAACAGTAATTGTACGTCCTTGGCGCGCGCATCCTTGCCGTTGATGCGATAAACCGAGCCGGCCTCGCGCTCGATGCGCCTCGAAACCTGAAGCTCGTCCGCGTTATTGAATGCGGACGGCGCACTGCGGTCCTGATTGTCGAGGAAGAGCGTCACTTCCGCGGTATTTCGTGATGGCCGTGTCCCCGATCCGGAAAAAATCACATCGTCCATGCCGGAGGCGCGCATGTTTTTGTAAGAGCTTTCGCCCATCACCCAGCGTAGCGCTTCGACGAGATTCGACTTGCCGCAGCCATTGGGACCGACGACGCCGGTCAAGCCGCTTTCAATGACGAATTCAGCAGGCTCTACGAACGATTTGAAGCCGAGAAGGCGGAGCTTGGTAAAGCGCATCAGATGCCCTTTCCGACAAACACCGCAAGTGCAAAAGATTGGATGGCGGACACGGCTAAGTGCCCGCCGGAAACCGGGTGGCGGTTACTTAAGCAGTCCGTCAATAATCGCTGACATTTCGTCAACCGAAAGGGCTCCCGAGTATCTGGTGCCATTGATGAAGAATGTTGGAGTAGCATTAACCCCAAATTCATTGGCTCCGCGCTCACGCACAGCATTCACATCATCCAGAAGTTTTTGGTTCGTCAAGCAAGCCTTGAAGGACTCCTGTGTAAAACCGGCCAATTTGGAGATTTGCAGCAAAGGTTCTTCTGCATTTGCCGCTCCTGCCCACTGTTCCTGCTGTTTGAAGAGAACTTCGACCAGCGGGTAGTAGCGTTCTTCAGGAGCACAACGGGCCAGCATGAAAGCAGCCGCTGCGCGCGGATCAAATGGGAATTCGCGCAGGATGAGCTTGGCCTTGCCCGTATCGATGTATTTTTCCTTAATCGTGGGCAGGGTCGTCGTTGCGAAATGCGCGCAGTGCGGGCACGTCATCGATGCGTATTCAACGATCGTTACGGGAGCCTCGGCCTTGCCCATCACGATGTCTTTCAAGGTGCCGGGCGCAAGCAGCTTCGCCTCATCGACTGTCCCTGCCGCAGGCGGAACCTTTACATCGGATGCATTTGGGACAGGAGTAGCGTCTTGTGCCCAAGCCTCCGTGCCAGTGGCCAAAGCGATGGCGGCCGTGGAAACAGCGGCGAGCGTCAGAATTTTTCTGCGTGTCAGCAATTCAGTCATAAGATCACCTGTCTCCGGTGTTGGTTATGCAATTACAAGTCTTTGACTCGTTAGGGTTCATGCCAGTTTCTTTAAGGCACAGTATGCGTTCTGTCTTTGAATTTTTCGTGATGCAACATCAATGAATTCACACGATTAAAAATTATCGTTTCATCTTGTCGGCATGAATGCTCTGCCCCAGCCGTTGCAGCGCCTCGCGTAGACCATCATCCTCGATCGGTTCGACGGAGCGGCTGATCTTGTCGGCTGTTGCCGCGTCTACTGGCGGCAAGGTCCGGCGTTTTGTAACCGGCTGTTCCACAGGCTTCTGTTCGATCTTGATCCTGCCGACAGCTGCAAAGCCCAGAAATGCATTGACGCGGCTGATGATTTCGCCCGTTTCGTGTTGAATTCGCATGGCCGTAAAACCTTGACAAGCGACGACCAGCGTTGCCGGCTGGAACGGGTCATTCTCATGTGCCCGGCGCGGCCAAAGTAGTTTGAGCGGTCTTGATTGCGCGCCCAGGGCTGGCCCAACGACCTCTTCCCAAGCCTGAACAAGTTCGATCGTTATCCCCGCGCGCTTGCGCAACACAGGATCGAGAATTCCTGCAGCCGGGTCGGCAAGCGGGCGAAAGCCTTTTTTACTGCGATCATCGCTCATTGGCCTATCGCACCTGTTTCAGAGAGAGTTTCAGCGGCCATTATAGCCGCGGAACCATTCAACGAACAAAGGAATACCTTGTTCCAGGGTGGTGGCGGGCGAAAAACCGAGGTCTCGTGATGCAAGGTCGATGTCCGCATATGTACATTTAACATCAGCGGGGGGCATCGGCTCAAATTGTTTTATCGCCTCTCGGCCACAGGCTTTTTCGATGATTTCGATAAAACGCATCAAGGCGACCGGCTTGTTGTTGCCGAGATTGTAGACTGGTGCCGTTCCTTCGGGATGGGCGAGAATGCGATTTACGGCTCCATAAACACCGCTGACGATGTCATCAATGAACGTGAAATCGCGCTGCATGTGGCCGTGATTGTAAACCTTGATCGGCTTGCCTTGCAAAATCGCATCCGTAAAAAGCCAGGGGGCCATGTCAGGGCGACCATAGGGGCCATAGACTGTAAAAAAGCGCAGGCCTGTCGAAGCAATCTTGTGCACGTGCCGATAAGAGTGAGCAAGAAGCTCTGCCGAGCGCTTGGTCGCGGCGTAGACCGAAACAGGATGATCGACGGGATCGTTTTCGGAGAACGGTACTTTGGTATTGGCGCCGTAGACCGATGAGGAACTCGCGTAAACCACAGGAGGCCGCTTCGGCATTTTCAGCGCCTGCTCGAATATCGTCACCTGACCATGTACGTTGGCGTCGACATAGGCTGCGGGGTTTTCGACCGAGTAGCGTACGCCCGCCTGTGCTGCGAGGTGAACGATGATGTCGGCGTCCACATCATCGCCAATCGCTGTGGAAAGCCCTTGGGGATCGGCTATGTTGCCACGAGCAAAACGGATACTGGAAAGACCATCCAGCGCGGAGAGCCGGGCTTCCTTGAGCGCTACGGGATAATAGTCGTTGAGATTGTCGATCGCGATAACGTCAAAGCCTTCGCTGGCGAGCCGTCTCGCAACGTGAAATCCAATAAAACCCGCTGCTCCTGTAACGATAGCCTTCATGAAGTACCCAACATCATTCTAAGCGCTCTTCGCCATGGCGAGTTTCTGGTCCAAATCACTCAAAGCAAGCTTGTCGGCTTCGGCCTGGGCGGCCAATTGCGGTATCGACAGATAGGGCGAGGTTCCAGATATCCAACAGATCATCAGCGTCAGATAAATGAAAACCGCGTCCGTCGCATCATGACCGAACATGATACCCAGCATGCCCGTAACCACATAACTGCTCACCAGCAATAGGGAAATAGCGATTGCAAGATCCCGGCCCGGCCCGGGCTCCTTCCTGCGTGCGGCGACTATTGGAGCAGCAAGAAGCCCGACCACCGACAGCACACCCAATATGCCGCTGTCGACAGCGGCATTCAAAAGACCGTTGTGAACGTGAGTAAAAGACATTTTCTTGTCAGGAGGCAAACTCAGGATCTCGTTGACCCGGGACATGCGATTTTGCGGACCATAGCCGATCAATGGCGATGCCAGAAAAGCCCGCTTGGCGGCCGACCACAGCATCAGCCGCGCATTGAGCGAATTGATACTGTCTGGCTGACGATCTAGCTGCACGATATCGCTTTCGAGCGCGTGATAGCGCTCTGTCACCTTCATTGCCGCAATGGCGATGATGCCAACGATTATGACAGCTCCAACGACCTTCACGACGTTGGTGATCGTCGGCAGGGTTTGTCCTCGCAAGTACCAATACAAGATGGCAAAGTTTATCGGCATGACCA
The DNA here is from genome assembly GCF_020164455.1 of Phyllobacterium chamaecytisi. Taxonomy (GTDB): domain Bacteria; phylum Pseudomonadota; class Alphaproteobacteria; order Rhizobiales; family Rhizobiaceae; genus Phyllobacterium; species Phyllobacterium chamaecytisi. The sequence goes on along the minus strand of NZ_JAIQWW010000001.1, from coordinate 41,175 downwards.
GCCAGGCTGAGCGCGTGCCGGAGAGAAATGCACATACAAGACCACAGGCAAAACCAGCGATTGCAATAAATCGCTCGGTTTTGCTGTCTGAATGTGCATTGAGCAGTGAAATGCTGCCAAACAACACTGTAAACAGTCCGAACACGGCGGCGTTGCCCGCACCCCCTTCAGCGCGAGGCGACAGAAAGGCGATCTGGACGATGCTGAATATGAGCGAACCGATCATGCCGATGCCAGCACCGGTGATCAAAAAGGGGACAAGACGACCGGGAAGGCTCGCTCGAAGTCGCGGCAGAACAGCCCAGATCGCAAGGAAGGGAATCATCTTGAAGATGAAAGTAACTCCCTTCGACGCATCTGGATGCACAACCACTGAAAGTATGGTCACGAAAACGTAGAAGGTCAGACACCAGGCGACGATCTTGTCGGTTCTGCTCATCTCGAACCGGAAGCGTTTTGCTGCCAGTGAAACGATTGCCCATAAAAAGGCGCAGACCAAGGTCACGGAAGTTCCGCTTGCCAGCAGGCCAGGAAACAGCGCAAACACAAACGTAAAGAGACGATTGTTGCGATCGATTCCGATAAAATGGCCCCTTGTGGGGAGCATTACCGCTTTGGCTAATTGATCTGGAAGCATTTAAGGTTCCGAATGACTATGAAATTCATGCTTGCAACCGTTTTTGTAAGAACCGTCAAGGCTTCGTGTAGCGCAGTTTGGAATTGATGCAACCAATAACCACCCGCCTGCTGCTATGGTATGATTCCCATCATCGAACTCTACCATGGCGCATTTCGCCGCGCGAGCGTCTCGCAGGCATCACTGCCGATCCCTATCGGATCTGGCTTTCCGAAATCATGCTGCAACAAACGACGGTTGAAGCCGTCAAATCCTATTTTAGCTTTTTCATCGAAAAATGGCCGACGGTTGTGGATTTGGCCGCTGCGAGCCAGGATGACGTTTTGCGCGCCTGGGCTGGCCTTGGTTATTATTCGCGCGCGCGAAACCTGAAGAAATGTGCCGATATCATCTGTGCAGAATATGGCGGGCGTTTCCCGCCCGATCTCGCCAGCTTGAAATCGCTGCCCGGTATCGGCGATTATACGGCGGCCGCGATCGCCTCGATTGCATTCGATCTGCCCATGGCCGTTGTCGACGGCAATGTGGAGCGTGTCATCACCCGGCTCTATGCCCTCGCTACCCCCCTGCCGTTCGCCAAGCCGGAGATCCGCGCGCGCATGCAGGCGCTTACACCTGATGAAAGACCGGGGGATTTTGCGCAGGCAATGATGGATCTCGGAGCGACGATCTGTACGCCGAGGCGACCTGCATGCGTCATTTGCCCGCTTAACGACGATTGCCAGGCGTTGAAAACCGCCGATCCGGAATTCTTTCCCGTCAAAGCGCCCAAGAAAGAGAAGCCCGTTCGAGTTGGGGCTGCCTACGTGGCTATTTCGAATAATGAGGTGTTTTTGCGTGGCCGTGCAGAGACGGGATTGCTTGGTGGAATGGCGGAAGTTCCGACGACTTCATGGACGGCACGTCTGGATGGGGGAACCGAATTGGATGCAGCCCCCTTTCCCGCAAACTGGGTCGCCACCGGCAACATCACCCATGTTTTTACGCATTTCGAATTGCGTCTTAAGATCTACAAAGCCCATGACGTAGAGAAAGACATTGCGGCTGGCGGGTGGTGGGTCAAGGTTGATAAATTGGGAGGCGAAGCCTTGCCCACGGTCATGAAAAAGGCCATTGCTGCCGCCATTCCAGACGCGTTCGCAAGGAGCAGAAATTAGAATGACTCAGGTCAAGCATATCGTTTTCGACATTGGCATGGTTCTTATTCACTATGACCCGGATGCCGCCTTCCTGGATGTCATTCCTGATGCCAATGAGCGCAAATGGTTCTTTGACAACGTCTGCACGCACGAGTGGAATATAGAGCAGGATCGGGGGCGGAAATGGCCGGAGGCTGAGGCTCTATTGATCGCCGATTTTCCCGACCGCGAGCACCATATCCGCGCGTTTCGGCAGAACTGGCACATGATGGTTCCGTATTCGATCGATGGCAGCGTCGCGATCATGCGCAAGCTGATCGCCGATGGTCACGATGTGACGATGCTTACCAATTTCGCCTCGGACACTTTGCGCGAGGCGTGGGAGCGATACCCGTTCCTGACAGAAAGCCGCGGCGTTACGATTTCTGGCGACATCGGCCTGATCAAGCCCGACAAGGCAATCTACGATCACCATGTCGCTACCTTTGACCTTGAGCCTTCGGCAACGCTTTTCATCGATGACAGCGCCAAGAATGTTGCCGGTGCCAAGGCCGTAGGTTGGCAGTCGGTGCAATTCATCGATCCTGAAACACTCAAGGCCGATCTCAACAACCTTGGAATCCGCATCTGATCCCACCTAAAAGCGAAACGCCCGAGGCATGCCTCGGGGGCGCCGCAAGCATGTTGGGATTTATGCTATGACGCAGCGAAAATGGTGATTTTCGAGCACCGGAGCGCAGCGTACATACTGGTACGTGAGCACCGGAGCCGAGAAAAACGCCATTTGCAGGCCGTCATAGCATGAATCTCTAGCCGCCTGCGGAAACCATGCCCGATCGCACCTGCTTGCGCAGTTCGTCGATTGGCTTGAGCACGCCTTCGTCTTCGAAGTGCCAGAATGTCCAGCCGTTGCAGGCATCGAGCCCCTGCGCTTTCGCGCCCATGCGGTGGATCGATCCGGCATCACCGCCCGTCGTCACAGTACCATCAGCACGTACGATAGCAGCATGGCGCTTGCGAATATCGCTCAGGACCGCACCCGGCTTCAACATGCCGGATTCAATGATGCTGCCGAATGCGACACGCGGTTCGGCGCGCTTACTGGTCATAACGGTGAGGTCGGCACCAGCTAGTGGGTCCACCGCAGCGATGCGAGCCGTCGCAGCATCGATATATTTCTGTTCCCGTTCGATGCCGACAAAATGCCGTCCGAGCCGTTTGGCGACGGCACCGGTGGTTCCCGATCCAAAGAACGGATCGAGAATGACATCCCCTGGTTTCGATGAAGCCATGAGAATCCGGGCCAGCAAGGCTTCGGGCTTTTGGGTTGGGTGTATCTTGTCGCCATTCTCATCTTTAAGACGCTCCGAGCCGGTGCAAATCGGGAAAAGCCAATCCGAGCGCATCTGAAGATCGTCGTTGGCTGCCTTCATGGCTTCGTAATTGAACGTGTAGCCCTTTGATTTCTGATCGCGTGACGCCCATATCATGGTTTCGTGGGCGTTCTGGAACCGGCGGCCGCGAAAATTCGGCATCGGGTTGTTCTTGCGCCAGATGATGTCGTTGAGCATCCAGAATCCGAGATCCTGCATTGTCGCGCCGACACGGAAAATATTGTGATAGGAGCCGATGACCCAGATCGTGCCGTTCGGCTTCAGCACGCGGCGGCATGCGAGAAGCCAAGCGCGCGTAAACGCGTCATACGCCTGGAAGCTTTCGAACTGGTCCCAATGATCGTTGACCGCATCCACCTTCGACTGATCCGGGCGATGCAGATCCCCCTCGAGCTGAAGGTTGTATGGCGGGTCGGCAAAGATGATATCGATCGAATGATCGGGCAAACGGTTGAGAGCGGCGACGCAGTCGCCTTTGAGAATGGTGTCGATCCAGGAAGTTTGCGGCGCTGCCTGGGGCAGATCATTCACGAGACGTACTACGGACATTTGATACTCGATTACTGGAGACGCTTTACATAGCGGTATGGTTACCGCACACGGTAAATATCGCGTTAAGCGCAATGAAATCGGAGGAATGAAAATGTGACTCTGGTCTTTGACCCAATGGCCATAAACGTGTAGTCGATGCCCGACATCCCCCAAAACGACCGGAGCCGCCACTGTTGCGGCCTATTTTACGAACAGGTATGACTAATGGAACCTCAGCTTATTATTTTCGACTGCGATGGTGTGCTTGTCGATTCAGAAATTCTTGCCGCCGAAGTCGAATCCCAGCTGCTGACACAATCCGGCTACCCCATTGGACCGGAAGACATCGCCGAACGTTTTGCCGGGCTGACCTGGACGGATATTCTGCTTCAGGTGGAAAAGGAATCCGGCATTCCGATTTCAGCCTCGCTGATCGAAGAATCGTCGCGGCAGATGGATCACAAATTGCGCAACGAACTCAACGTCATCGAGGGTGCCGAACAGGTCATCGCAGCTTTGAAGTATCCGAAATGCGTCGCCTCCAATTCGATCAGCTCTTCACTGAAGATGATGCTCGAACAAAGCACGCTCTATGATCTTTTCGCGCCACATATCTTCTCGGCGCGCGAAGTCGGTACACAGAAGGCAAAGCCGGATCCAAACGTGTTTTTGTTCGCAGCAAAGCAATTCAACGTCGATCCGGCGCGCTGTATCGTTATCGAAGATTCGAGCCATGGCGTTCACGCTGCACGGACTGCGGGCATGCGGGTAATTGGTTTTACGGGCGGCGCCCATACGTATCCGGGACATGCCGACAAGCTGACCGATGCGGGCGCGGAAACGGTTATCAGCCGTCATCGCGATCTGCCGGCAGTTATCGAAGCAATGACGGTATGGTCCGAAGCAGTCTGACTGGGGTCAGGATCTAGAGGGGGCTGGCATGGCGCCAGCCTTCTTACTGTGTTTTCGGCTTTGATTTTGAAGCCGCGCTTGCGGGCCCTTCGTCGAAACCTATGAACACCTGAATGTTCTGCGCCGTTGGCTTTGGGAAACTCACATTAGGATCGTTGAAAACGAACTGTGTGGCTGCATTGCCATCCGAAGCCGATATCGCCTGCTTGTGCAGTGTCGAGTAAAGTACATTTGTTCCCTGAATGACGGCGACGCGGATAGGCACTGTAATTGTCCCGGGCGTGAATTTAGGACCGGGTACGACCTTGCCGGCAACGGCCACCTTCATGGTCATGGTACCATCACTTGACTGGCACGATCGCGTTTCGTTCGAGATCGAAGCTTGATAGATCAGGTTTTCAGGCGTCTTGTCGGCTGATTTTCCATAATTCGTCAGGACCGAGGTCCCTTCGCGGATCGTCACCGTGGGGCAGAAGGCTGTTAATTCGGAAGCTGTTATGCGTTTTTGCGCTTCCGCAGTGGCCAGCGCTTTCTCACTATTCGGGTCGTCTTTGTTGCTGCCGCTGGTAGAGCATCCTGCAAGACCGATAGCAAAGATCATTGCACAAACCGGGGCGCAAAGTTGATAGAAGGGCAGAGATTTTTGTGCTTCTGACTTCATGAACAGAACTTTCCTTGAAGAACGAACCTTGACGAACGAGCGTGTTCTATACCAACGGTAAGGAAATAATGCGACGGGGCATTGCAGCCTTTTTTTGACAAGGGCAGCGACAGCACTATTGGGCAAAACACATGAGGCGACCGAGATGAAATATGTGAGTACCCGGGGAGAAGCGCCGGTTTTGGGCTTTTCCGATGCGCTTTTGTCCGGTCTTGCCCGCGACGGCGGGCTCTATCTTCCGGAGCAATTTCCACAGTTTTCCGCAAGCGAGATCCGCTCGCTGCGCGGCAAAACCTATGCCGAAGTTGCCATTCAGGTTCTGACGCCTTTTATCGCCGGCGACATAGACCAGGCTGATTTCGAGAAAATGGTGCATGAAGCCTATGGTACGTTTCGGCACGAAGCGGTCTGCCCATTGGTGCAGACCCGGCACAACGAGTTTGTTCTCGAGCTTTTCCATGGACCAACCCTCGCCTTCAAGGATGTGGCGATGCAGTTGTTGGCACGACTGATGGATTATATCCTGACCAAGCGTAACGAGCGCGCCACCATCGTCGGTGCAACTTCCGGCGATACGGGCGGTGCAGCCATCGAGGCATTTGCCAACCGGGATCGCACGGATATCTTCATCCTGTTTCCGCACAACCGCGTTTCGCCAGTGCAGCAGCGGCAGATGACGACATCGGCGGCAGCGAATGTCCACGCGCTGGCCGTCGAAGGGAATTTCGATGATTGCCAGTCCCTGGTCAAAGGGATGTTCAACGATTTGGCCTTCCGCGATTCCCTTTCTCTATCGGGGGTCAATTCGATCAACTGGGCGCGGATCATGCCGCAAATCGTCTATTATTTCACGGCTGCCGTTTCGCTCGGAAGCCCGGAGCGCCCGGTGTCCTTCACCGTTCCGACCGGCAATTTCGGCGATATCTTTGCTGGTTACGTTGCAAAGCGCATGGGCCTTCCGATTGACCAGCTCATCATTGCGACCAACGATAACGATATTTTGACCCGCACGATCGAAACGGGAATCTATGAAACCCGGGGCGTACTCCACACGACATCGCCTTCCATGGACATACAGGTTTCTTCCAATTTCGAACGCCTGCTTTTTGAAGCACACGGCAGGGACGCCGGCGCAGTGCGCCGATTGATGGGCGGGTTGAAACAATCAGGCAGCTTCACGATTTCCGACACTGTGCTTGCCGCAATCCGCGCTGAATTCGCGGCGGGGCGCTCTAGCCGGGCGGAAACGGCCGAGGCAATTGCAAATGTCCTGAAGCAGTCTGGCTATCTTCTTGATCCGCACTCGGCCATCGGACTGAAAGTTGCGCGTGAGAAGGCCGGGAGGGAAACGCCAAGCGTTGTACTTGCCACTGCTCATCCGGCGAAATTTCCCGATGCCGTCGAGGCGGCAAGCGGCATTCATCCTGACCTTCCGCTCTGGCTGGGCGACCTCATGCAACGAAAAGAACAGTACACGGTACTTCCCAACGACGTTAAAAGTGTGGAAGAGTATGTGAGCCGACATTCAAGAGCGGCGGGTAAGGAGCATTGAATGGGCGTTGAAATCAGTCGCCTCTCCAACGGTTTGACGATTGCGACAGAGACAATGCCGCATGTGGAGAGTGTAGCGCTTGGCATCTGGGTCAAGGCAGGGTCGAGGAATGAGGGCAACCATCAGCACGGTATTGCTCATCTTCTTGAACACATGGCTTTCAAGGGAACTGAAAATCGTTCCGCCTGGAAAATTGCAGCCGACATTGAAGACGTAGGCGGCGAGATCAACGCGGCCACCAGTGTCGAAACAACATCGTATTATGCGCGCGTCTTGCGAGACGACATGCCTCTGGCAATCGACATCCTCAGCGATATCATGACTGGTTCGAAGTTCGATGCTGACGAGCTCGAGCGCGAAAAAAATGTTGTGATGCAGGAAATCGGCGCGGCTCACGACACACCTGACGACGTTGTCTTTGACCGCTTCACGGAAGCAGCGTTTCAAAACCAGACGATCGGCCGGACAATTCTTGGAACGCCGGAAACCGTGCAATCCTTTTCTTCCGCCGATCTTCGCCGCTACATGGATGAACAATACAGCGCCGAGCGCATGGTTGTCGTCGCCGCTGGCGGTGTGAAGCACGATGAATTCGTACGCGAAGTCGAGAAGCGTCTCGGTTCCTTCCGTGCCAAATCAACAGCACCGGAACCGGATCTGTCGCATTATGTTGGCGGCGACTTCCGCGAGCAACGCGATTTGATGGACGCACAGGTCGTCATCGGCTTCGAGGGACGTGCCTATCACGTTCGCGATTTCTATGCTTCGCAATTGCTGGCCATGATCCTTGGCGGCGGAATGTCCTCCCGTCTTTTCCAGGAAGTGCGTGAGAAACGCGGACTGTGTTATTCCGTTTATGCGTTCCACTGGGGTTTTTCCGATACCGGCATTTTTGGAATTCACGCCGCAACCGGGCGCAACCATCTTAAGAAGCTTGTTCCAGTCATCATCAATGAGCTGCATGAAGCTGCTCGGAACATCAGTCAGGAAGAGTTGAACCGTGCACGTGCGCAATATCGTGCCAGTCTGCTGATGTCACACGAAAGTGCCGCGAGCAGAGCCGGACAGATTGCACGACAGATGCTGCTCTACGGGCACGCAGTCTCGACCGAAGAACTGGTCGAGCGTTTATCGAAGATCACTACAGAGCGGCTGACGGATCTCGCGGGCCGCCTCTTCCTCGATACGACGCCGACGATTGCCGCTGTCGGTCCGGTTGGTTCGCTGATGAAATTCGCCGATGTCCGTCAGGAGCTTACTTCTGCAACAGCAAGTCCCCGAAAAATCGCAGTCTGACGGCCAGAGAGCCTCGAAGGCCATGATCGCCCTGCCCTTCCTGAAAAGCGCCGCGCCGCCCCTGCAGGGCGAGCGGCTCTATTTGCGTCCGCCGCAACTTTCCGATTACCGCGCGTGGTCCACGCTTCGCGCGCAGAGTCGCGAGTTCCTCTCGCCGTGGGAACCTCTGTGGGCGGTCGACGATCTGGAGCGGGGAGCCTTTCGCCACAGAATTCGACACTATGACGAAGAGGCGGCAGCTGGAACAGCGCATCCTTTCTTTCTTTTCCGGAACAAGGATTCGCGCCTGCTTGGAGGCATTACGCTCGGCAATATCCGCCGCGGTGTTGGGCAGAATGGTATGATCGGTTACTGGATCGGCGAGCCGTTTGCCGGACAGGGTTTCATGCATGAAGCACTGGGCCTGCTTATTCCCTATGCTTTTACCAAGGTGAGGTTGCACCGGCTGGAAGCGGCCTGTATTCCAAGCAATGAAAGATCGATCCGCCTTCTCGAAAAAGCCGGATTTCAGAGGGAAGGACTGCTACGCTCATACTTAAAGATAAATGGTATGTGGCAAGATCATCTGCTCTTCTCGATGATTGAAGGCGATGTACGGCGCTAGGGAAATAAAGGTTGTATCAGTGAAATTATTGACGGGACGAATGCTGAAAGGCTTATCGCGGGTTTTTGCGCTCGTCATTTTGTTGATATCGATGCAATCGGTCGCGAACGCGTTCGAGACAATCAAGATCACCAAAGAAAGCACAGCACTTGACCTGTCAAAAGCCGTCGAAGTGTACCGGAACCAAGGCGAGACTTTCCAGATTTCCACCGCACCGGGTACCGACGGTATCGTTCGCCGCATCGAGGTGCAGGCTAACGACAAGCGGTCTACAGGTGACTGGGCAGCCTTCTCCCTTGCCAATCCGACGGACGAGCAGATCGACCGGCTGATAGTCGCGCCGCACTTCCGCCTCGTCGGATCTGGTTTCATTTGGCCCGATCTCGGCTCGACCCGCATCGCATCCATTACGCCGAGCGAGGGATTCGCGCTGGACCGGCAAGCCAGCGAAGATGCCGATATTTTCCTGATTACGCTCAATCCCGGAGCCGTGATCACGCTTGTTGCCGAACTTGCATCACCCAACCTGCCTCAGGTCTACGTTTGGGAGCCGAATGCTTACAAGGATACGGTCAATTCCTATACACTCTACCGCGGCATTCTTCTCGGAATCGCTGGCTTGCTCGCGTTGTTCCTGACCATTCTGTTTGTCGTCAAGGGAACGTCGCTTTTTCCTGCAACAGCCGCGCTCGCGTGGGCGGTGCTGGCTTATATCTGCGTCGATTTCGGCTTCTGGAACAAGCTGATAGAGATAACGCCAGGCAACGAACAGATGTGGCGAGCGGGCACCGAGGTGGCGCTTGCGGCGACGCTGGTGATCTTCCTCTTCACCTATCTCAATCTCAACCGATGGCATGACAATTTCAGCTATGGCGCGCTGACATGGATTCTCGGCCTCGGCATCGTCTCCGGCGTTGCCATATTCGACCCGCCGATCGCGGCCGGTATCGCCCGCTTCTCCTTCGCCCTGACCATCATTTCTGGCATCGTCCTGATCGGCTTCTTCTCCTTCCGAAGTTATGATCGCGCGATCATGCTGATACCGACATGGATACTCCTCCTCGTCTGGTTGATGGGCAGCTGGCTCACCGTATCGGGAATTCTGGCCAATGATATCATTCAACCGGCGCTTGCCGGCGGCCTCGTTCTCATCGTTCTCCTCATCGGCTTCACCGTCATGCAGCACGCATTTTCCGGCGGCGCGCTGCAACAGGGCCTGTTCTCCGATGTGGAGCGGCAAGCGCTCGCCATTATCGGTTCCGGCGATATTGTCTGGGATTGGGACGTGCCGCGTGATCGCGTCGTTACTACGCCGGACCTCACCAATTTCCTTGGAGCCTCGGCAAGTTCTTTGCACGGCGCCGTGCGAAACTGGTTGCCAAGCCTGCATGCGGACGACCGCGATCGCTTCCGGACGACGTTAGATGTTATTCTCGAGAACAGGCGCGGCCGCATTTCGCAAACATTCCGCCTGCGCGCCAATGACGGCCACTACTACTGGTACTCGCTGAAGGCTCGCCCTGTCATCGGTTCCGACGGTGAAATTGTCCGGTGTGTCGGCACGCTTATCGATGTCACCGAGCAGAAAAAGGCGGAAGAACGCCTGCTCCACGATGCCGTGCACGACAATCTGACAGGCCTGCCGAACCGCGAACTCTTCCTGGACCGCCTGGGCTCCGTCATCACCATGGCGCAGACCGAGAGCAGGATCCGCCCGACCGTGTTCATCATCGACATTGACCGGTTCAAGCAGGTCAATGACGGGCTTGGCATGTCGGCGGGCGATACATTCTTGCTGACGATTTCGCGCCGTTTGCACCGCCTGTTGCGGCCGCAGGATACGCTCAGCCGTCTGGCTGCCGACCAGTTTGGCCTCATTCTTGTTTCCGAGAGCGAGCCCGCCAAAATCGCCGCCTTCGCCGAAGCGGTGAAACAAGCCATCCGGGCGCCGATTGCTTTTTCCAAACGCGAGATCGTGCTGACTGCATCGCTTGGCCTGATTACCTGGACCAGCGGCAGCGCGGCCTCACCGGAAGATCTGATCAAGGATGCCGAGCTGGCCATGTTCCAGGCGAAGCGGTTCGGCGGCGATCGCATCGAGCCGTTCCGCCCTGCCTTCCGTGCAGTCGGCAGTGACCGGCTGCAGCTGGAATCTGATCTGCGTCGCGCGCTCGAGCGACGCGAAATTCACATGGCCTATCAGCCGATCATGCGCCTGGAAGACAACAGCATTGCTGGGTTCGAAGCGCTGATGCGCTGGGATCATCCGCGCCGTGGCTCCATTCCGCCGTCGGAGTTCATTCCGATTGCCGAAAGCTCCGGTCTTATCGTGCAGCTCGGTCTTTTTGCCATGCAGAAGGCGGCGGAAGACCTCGTCAACTGGCAGCGCAATCTTGGCGCCTCGCCACTCTTTGTCTCGGTCAATATTTCCAGCAGCCAACTGATCCGGCAGGATCTGATCGATGATGTACGATCGGTGCTGCTACAAACCCAGATCGAGCCGGCCAGTTTGAAACTGGAACTGACGGAATCCCTGATGATGGAAAATCCGGAGCGCTCCAACTATGTGCTCTCCAGCATCAAGGCGATGGGCGTCGGTGTATCGCTCGATGATTTCGGCACGGGGTACTCTTCGCTGTCCTACCTGACCTCCTTCCCGTTCGACATGATCAAGATCGACCGGTCCTTCCTGAAGGCGGATCAACCGCAGAAGGTGACACTGCTTCGTTCCATGATCAGCATGGCGCATGATCTTGGATTGTCTGTTGTGACGGAAGGCATTGAAAACGAAAGCGATGCGCTGCAACTCCGCCAGATGGGCTGCGAGTATGCGCAGAGTTTCATGTTCAGCCCGCCGCTTACACTGGACGTCGCGACGAAGCTATTGCGTGAGCAGTTCCAGCAATCGAAAGCGTCGTAGAAATCAGGCGTGGCCGGCGACAGTGGCCAGCCGTGACGGATCAACGCCCATATAGGCGAGAATCCGATCGTACTTGCTGTCGATATCCGTATCGAAAAGCAACTCCTGCGACGCCTTGCAGGTGAGCCAGCCATTGTTGGCAATCTCGGTCTCAAGTTGACCCGAAGCCCAACCGGAATAACCCAGCGTCATCAAGGCTTTGCGCGGTCCGCGGCCACCAGAGATTGCACGTAGTATATCCACAGTTCCCGTCAGGCAAATTTCTTCTGCGACCGGCATGGTTGAATCGGTGAGATAATCATCGGAATGCAGGACAAAGCCTCGCCGCATTTCGACAGGTCCCCCATTGCGCACCAGAAAATCGCGCGTCCGCTCAGGCATCATGATTGCCTGTTGCTCATCGAGAACACCCAGTTGAACAAGGATATCCGAAAACTCCATGTCCTGGACACGGTTGATGATCAGGCCCATAGCGCCCTTTTCAGAGTGCGCACAAACATAGATGACCGAACGCGCAAACCGGCTGTCGTCCATTCCCGGCATGGCGAGAAGGAACTGTCCATTCAGAAATCCGGTCTCTTTGTTGGCGTCTCTGAAAATCTCCATGAGAATAAAGGTACCAAGGATTCTGTAAATGACAACGGCTTTGGGTAACGAATTGTAAATGATACTTAAATCCCTCAGCCGTGCACGCATTGCGGGATTACTTCTCACACAGAAATGATGCGCAAAATCAGTCACATCCTTGATAGTGCCCAAAAGGCCTGTAAAGGTCCAAAAATGAAAATAAAACTGCTCTTTTTTGCGGCCGTGATTGCGTTTACCGCTCCGGCGCATGCAAATTCCGAATGGACGAAGACACCCGGCGGCAATGTCAGGCTCGTCATCGACAATCCCGTCCAGCCATCGCCCGAGATCCGCGGGGCGATAGAAATTAATCTTGATCCGGGCTGGAAAACCTATTGGCGAGAACCCGGTGATGCGGGTGTGCCGCCAGAACTCGATCTCACTGAAAGCACCAACATCAAAAGCTATGCGCTTGCGTTTCCAACGCCGCATCGCTTCGATGACGGCAATACCCACTGGGCAGGATACAAGAAACCAGTCTCCCTGCCGCTCACGCTCATACTCGCCGATCCTGCCAAGCCTGCCCATTTGAAGGGCCATGCATTTCTTGGGATTTGCGAGACGATCTGCATCCCTGTTAAAGCGGAGTTTGATTTTACCGTCGACAACACCAAACCGACCGACGCCCTGACCAAAACGCTCATAGATTCGGCCTTCGAACAGCTGCCGGGCGAAGCGTCGGCGACATTCGGCGCGCGTAGCGCGGTACGCAAGGATGATCGTGTGAGGGTAACGGTCGACCTGCCTTCCGATGATCCAAACACCGACATTTTCGTCGCGGGCGATGGAATCGTTACGTTCGGCATGTCGAAACTGAAGGACCGGCAGGCAAATAGTGCCGTTTTTTCCGTGCGGATCATTTCCGGAAAGGACAAAAAAACACCCCCTCTTAACTACACGCTGGTTCAAGGAGACAAGGCCGTCTCCGGCATGATCAACGTGCAGGAATAACGATCAAAATTCTCGACTTTTGCAAGTACGCACCCTATGTGCGGAAGGGCGCATATCATCATCTCACAGGGAGCTATTCATGACGATCAAGGTGGGCGAGCGTTTGCCGGACGCTATATTCAAGACGAAATCGGACGAGGGCGTCAGTGAAGTCCGCTCCGATGCGCTCTTCAAGGGCAAGAGAATTGTTCTCTTTGCTGTTCCTGGCGCATTTACGCCGACCTGCAGCATGAACCATCTGCCGGGTTATCTTGAAAACAGAGATGCAATTCTGGCAAAGGATATCGACGCAATTGTCGTCGTCGCCGTCAATGATCCGCATGTCATGGGCGCCTGGGCCAAGGCAACGAATGGCGAGGGCAAAATTCAGTATCTCTCGGACGGCAATGCCACTTTCACCAAGGCTGTCGGTCTCGATGTCGATCTTGGTGCCGGTAATATGGGCATACGCTCCAAGCGTTATTCAATGCTGGTTGAAGACGGCGTGGTGAAGCAGCTCAATATCGAAGAGTCTCCTGGTCAGGCCGTCACCTCAAGCGCAGCTACCATTCTCAATCAGCTGTAGGAAAAACTCGTATCGGGGTGGGGATAAGTCTGGGTGCAAATCCAGAGGACCCCTCCCTGCTGCTGCGCATCCTCCCTCCCCACAGGGGGGAGAGTGAGAGACATTTTGCTGTCGGTACTAGATTTTGGCAAAAGGCACTGTGCGTGGTTCGACAAGCTCACCATGAGGGAGATGGGTGAACTGCAAGATAACCGGAGGCGTCGAGGGGCATCAGTGTTGCTGTTCCTGGCTCCTGCAATGAACCCACTTCCCTCATGGTGAGCTTGTCGAACCACGTACAGCAAGCATTGCCATCGGGCAAATCAGCAGCCTCAGACAGAAATAATTGTGGCTGTTTATCCACGCTCTCCAAACCCGGGTTATCCTTCTCCCCGTCCTCTCGGCGGGAACTGCTTCCGGAGCCGTTCGAAGTGGCGCCTCCGATGGCGGGTAACGGGCCCACTGTCCGGGGGAAGTTCTGTCCAAGGACGCCTCCAAGGTGAACTCCATCAATCCTTTCGCAGAAGTCGCCGGCCGCTGAACATCGGCTGTGATGAAGACAAAGGCTGATAATATCATCGATGCGCGTTAGTTGGTTAAAAGCTTAATCTAAGTCGGGCGCAATCCTTAAGCCTTGAGCGTTTACTCTGACCATTCGGGCGCTTGCCCGTCGCCGGGGGGATGACAAACCGGCTTGATGAGAAAACGCTTTCAGGGGAAAATGACCAAATTGAAGAAACTAGCAGCACCATTCATCGCATCAGCTTGCTCTCCGGTTGCGCCACGCCGCCCGGCCGCATCCAGCCACTTGCCTATGCCAGCAATTGCCCACCCAACGCGGCGCAACAACTTGCCGCCTTTTCATCGGTTCAGCAATCTGCCGCGACCAATGACGCGCTTGGCGTTTTCCTGATCGGTTTGCCGGTAGCCAGCATGAGCGGAGGCGACCATGAGGCGGAAATCGCCCATCTGAAAGCTTGCACCATGGGGCGCGGCGTCAAGGGCATCATGACCGGCCAGTAACGTTATGAGGGATTGGTTCGCGCCGATCCCTCTATTTCATGCCGGGAAGGCCCTATCGCCGGGCCTCGCGAAATACCGGCCGCAACGTATCGCCATCCTTGCGCGCCGCGCACCTCTTCACGTGATATGCTTAAACTTGCGGCATTCGCTTTTGTTTGAAAGGAGCCATGCCAGCGCGCGCGAGTTCGTCGGCACGTTCATTCTCCGGATGACCCGCATGCCCTTTGACCCAATGCCAGACCACCTTGTGGCGCTTGCGCGCCTCATCCAGCGCCTGCCAGAGTTCGGCATTCTTCACCGGCTTCTTCGCGGCAGTTTTCCAACCGTTACGCTTCCAGCCGTCGATCCAGCCAGAAATACCATCGCGAACATAGACCGAATCCGTATAGAGATCGACCTGGCAGGGTTCCTTCAGGGCATTCAAAGCCGAGATCGCCGCCATCAACTCCATACGGTTGTTGGTCGTGTCGGCTTCACCGCCAGAGAGTTCCTTTTCATTGCCGTTCCAGCGTAGAACCGCGCCCCAGCCTCCCGGGCCGGGATTGCCGGAGCAAGCGCCATCGGTAAAAGCCTGAATCTCCTTCACACTTTTGACCCTTCCAGGATAAGCCCGTATTCTTTTGCCGACCTGATCTGGCGGTGAAAGCGCATCCGGCGGATGTATTCCATCGGGTCTTTTTTGACGACGAGGCTGCCTTCCGGCGTGTTGAGCCAATCGTACAATCTTGTGAGCATGAAACGCAGCGCCGAACCGCGTGCAAGGACAGGCAGGCTTACCGCTTCGTCCGCCGAGAGCGGGCGAACAGAATTGTAGCCTCGGAGCAAGGCTGTGCCCTTGGTCAGATTGAAGGAATGATCCTTTTCAAAGCACCAGGCGTTCAGGCAAACGGCCACATCGTAGACAAGCAGATCGGTACAGGCGAAATAGAAATCGATCAGTCCCGACAATTTGTTTCCCAAAAAGAAGACGTTGTCTGGAAAAAGGTCGGCATGGATCACACCCGAGGGCAAGTGCGACGGCCAGTTTGACTCGAAGAAGGCAAGATCGGCCTCGGTCTCCTCGGCAAGGCCCGGTTCAACCCGACCGGCACCGGCCTTGGAATTATCCCATAGAGGCCGCCAGCCTTCTACAGAGAGCGCATTGGGGCGGCGCATGGGGAAATCTTCCCCCGCGACATGCATCCTCGCCATTGCCTCGCCCAAGGCAAAGCAATGCTGCACGGTCGGGCGGCGCATCCACATGCCTTCGAGAAAGGTTACGATCGCAGCAGGCCGACCAGCCAGTTCGCCGATGCTTGATCCGGACTTCTGGTTCACTGGCAAAGGACAGCGTATCCCCTTGCCCGCCAGATGTCGCATCAAACCGAGAAAGAACGGCAGATCGTTGCTGTTCACACGTTTCTCGTACAACGTCAGAATGAACGATCCAGTGCTGGTATGCAGCAGATAGTTGGAGTTTTCGACGCCCTCGGCAATGCCCTTATACGAAAGCAGCTCGCCGATATCGTAGTCTTTGAGGAAGTGCGCCAAGTCGATTTCATTGATGTCGGTATAGACGGCCATTATCAGCGGCTTCCGTTGACGAATGCCATATCGGCGCTCGTCAGTTCCACGTCGCGCAGATCCCGCATCACATGGAAATTCTCGGTCTCGATGGTTGTTTCCGCGAGTTCGATCGACACGATATACCGCTCCGAAAAGGACTGAATGATTTCGTCAACGATGATCTCCGGAGCTGAAGCTCCGGCGGATAATCCGACCACCGAAATGTTGCCGACCTTGCTCCAGTCGATGTCGCCGGCTCGTTGAACCAACAGAGATTGTACGGCCCCCGACCGTTCGGCGACCTCAACCAGTCGCTTTGAATTGGAAGAGTTCGGAGCCCCCACGACGAGAAAAAGGTCGCAGCCTGGAGCCGCGGCTTTCACAGCGTCTTGGCGGTTCGTCGTGGCGTAGCAGATCGATTCTGCAGCTGGTGCCGTCAGCGCGGGGAAGCGGCGCTGTAACGTCGCGATGATCCCGGCAGTATCGTCAACGGAAAGTGTTGTCTGCGTCACGAAGCCGAGGTTATCGGGATCCTCGGGGACATAGGTCTCAGCTTCGGCGATGGTTTCGACCAGCGTGACCGCACCTTCGGGCAATTGACCCATCGTACCGATGACTTCCGGATGGCCAGAGTGACCGACGAGGATGACGTGGCGGCCAAGCCGCTGGTGGCGCATCGCCTGCTTATGAACTTTGGAGACCAGCGGGCATGTTGCATCCAGATAGAAAAGGTTCTTGCTTTGCGCATCGGAGGGAACCGATTTCGGCACACCGTGCGCGGAAAAGACAACAGGCTGATTGCGATGCTCCGGAGGAATTTCGTCAAGCTCTTCGACAAAAACCGCTCCGCGAGCCTGCAAGCCTTCGACGACGTAGCGGTTGTGCACGATCTCATGGCGAACGTAGACAGGCGCGCCATGTTTCTTCAACGCCAAAACGACGATCTGGATGGCGCGATCCACACCGGCGCAAAAACCGCGCGGTCCGCACAGGCGGATTGTCAGTGGTTTCTTGTCAGCCATCGTGTCGTGTCTCATGGAAGCGTTACAGTGCTGTTGGAATTGGGCGGCAATCAACGCGAAGTCAAGTCCGAAGCTTCAGATTGGCTGGGATCAGGCTCGTTTGGATCTTTGGGATGGTATCGTTGCCAAAGCGAAATTCCCGCGACCGCAAGCAGTGTCGCGGCGAGGCCATACCAGGTTACCGCGTATTGCAGGTGGCTGTTTGGCAGATCGATGATCGTTACGCCGCCGACCGGTAGCCCCCCGGGATTTGGCGTCTTGTCGGCATCGATGAAAAAAGGAACCAGCTTGTCATCTGCAATGCCCGACTGTCCCGCCATCGTTGGCAGGTCTTTCCAATAGTAGATATTGGTCATGAGGTCGTTGTTCGGCACGATCGACGAAGGCTTGTCATAAAGCGGATTGCGCGCAAGCCCCGTTACAACCACCTGTCCCTCAACTTCACCTTCGGGCCGTGTCACGGAATTCTTCTTGTCATAGGGAACAAAGCCGCGATTGACAAAGACTGCGCGACCATCATCAAGCAAAAGCGGCGTATAGACGTAGAACCCGGAAGTGCCGTCATAGGTCGCGAAATAGTGACGCTCGCGATCATTAAGCAGCCGGCCGGTCACTGTCACTGTCCGGTAGTCGACATCCTTTTCAGCCGCCCAGACTTTCTCTATCTCGGCGAGCGAAGAGGGCTTCGCATGCGTTCGAGCATCTATCTCCGCCAGCAGGCCTTCCTTCCAATAGAGACGTTCGACCTGCCATGTCCCGAGGGCGATCAAGATTGCGAAAACGATTGCACCCAGAACAACTTTTATCCACGGGAAGCGGTTGCTTGGTAAAGGTGTCACGCGCTCAGTCATGGCTATCCAGCGTATCAAGCCGACCCTCTGCGGCTTTATGCTTGTACTGCAAGGCTATCAGAATGCCCTTCATCCAGCGGAGGGCCGTAAGGCAGAGCACGAGGGCCAAGGGTATCCACAGGATAAAATGCAGCCACAATGGCGGATCGAGCGTCACCTCCATCCAGAGGGCAAGGCCGACGACAATGAAGCCGATCAAGAGCATCACCAGAACTGCTGGGCCCTCGCCTGTGTCAATGAATGAATAATCCAGCCCACAACTGGAACAGTGCTTCGCCGGCGCGAGGAACCCGTCGAACAGCTTCCCCTGCCCGCATCGAGGACAGCGTGCTTTTACACCGGCAGCTACGGGGTCAACTGGTGGGTAAAGCGCCGTGTCTTGATTCATGGTCATGTGCCTCAAGGCCGGAGGGGCTTTTGCAGTAAGTATATCGGATGGTCGCGCAGGAATGTGCTGAAAAAGTGAGAGCGGCCGTGTTTCCACGACCGCCCGCAAATTTTAGACAAGTCCGCTTATTCCACGGCTATCGGAGCACCCCAGGATGCCCATACATAGATCGAGAAGAACAGGAACAGCCAGACCACGTCAACGAAGTGCCAATACCAGGCCGCAGCCTCGAAGCCGAAATGTTTGGTCGGTGTAAAGTCCCCCCGGAGCGAACGAAGCAAGCATACGGCGAGGAAGATGGTTCCAATGATGACGTGGAAACCGTGGAAACCAGTCGCCATAAAGAATGTTGCACCGTAGATCGAATCCTTGAACGCAAATGGAGCGTGAATGTATTCGTAGGCTTGCACTGAGGAAAAGAGCAGACCGAGCAGGACGGTGAGCGTCAGGCCCCTGATCAGGCCCTTGCGATCATTGTGGATCAGAGCATGGTGCGCCCATGTGACCGTCGTGCCGGACAAAAGCAGGATGACAGTATTATAAAGTGGCAGGTGCAACGGGTCGAGAACTTCAATACCCTTCGGGGGCCATACACCGCCGGTGAATGCTGTCCGCGCTACTTGCGCTGCTTCCCCGGGGAAAAGACTGGCATCGAAGAACGCCCAGAACCAGGCAACGAAGAACATCACTTCTGAAGCGATGAACATGATCATGCCGTAGCGCAGGTGCAACGACACAACGCGTGTGTGATGGCCTTCCTTGCTCTCCTTGATCGTGTCGGACCACCAGCCGTACATCGTATAAAGAACGATCATTACGCCTATGAGCAGGATCCAGGGACTTGTGAGGTTAGCTCTGAAAAGGACAAGCTCGCCGCCACTGTGGTAACGCATGAAAGCGATGCCGCCGATTGCAAGAACAAACGCGCCAACCGAGCCAAGAAATGGCCATGGGCTAGGATCGATGATGTGGTAATCGTGGTTCTTTTGGTGCGTCTCGGCCATTCTAACCCTCGCAAGGTCTGTTCATTGGTTTTGACACCGGGCTAAGCCGGCGCAGTTTAGAGTTGTCCCGATGTACCATTCTTCTTGACCTCGGTATTGGCAGCAACGGGTGCTGGCATAGGGATCGGGAAGAACGTGTAGGATAGAGTGATTGTGTTGACGCCCTTCAGCTCAGGCGCATTGACGATGTCCGGATCGACAAAAAAGACGACCGGCATTTCCAGATCTTCACCTGGCTTCAGGACCGTATCCGTGAAGCAGAAGCACTCGACCTTGTTGAAGTAAGCACCTGCAGCCTGCGGCGTCACGTTGAATGACGCGCGCCCCGCGGTCGGCTTGTCGACGATGTTCTTCGCCTCATATTTGATCAGCTTGGTTTCGCCGATATTCATCGTGACTTCGCGCTGTACAGGCTCGAACTGCCACGGCAAACCACCAGACGTATTGGCGTCGAAACGCACAGTGATTTTTTTGTCAAGAATTGTATCGGACATCTGTTCGACGCGCTGGGTCGTGCCACCATATCCTGTGACCTGGCAGAACATGGCGTAGAGCGGGACGGCAGCAAACGCCATACCCACCATGCCGAAGAAGAAGGCGAGGCAAGAAATCGCGATCGTCCGGTCGGAAACCTTGCGCTTCGGTGCATCGCTCATTGTGCGGGCCTCGTTACGGGCGCCGTTTGCGAAGAGTGATTGGCCCCGATTTTGGCCCATGTCCCGACATAGACAACGACGACAAACGCGGCCAACGCCAGCGCGAGCGCCAGGGAGCGACTGCGCTGTGCCCGCTTCTGCTTGTCCGTGAGAGTTACCATGTCGTTGCTCATATCAAACACCAGCTACCAGAAATGCCTTGCGCACCAGAATCTCGCCGAGGAGCACCGCATATAAACTGAAAAGATAGAAAATGGAGAAAGCGAACATCTTCTTGGCAGGCTTCAACATCGCATCGCCAACAGGAGCACGCCATACAGTGAAGGCCGAAGCAAGAAAGGCGCAGCCCATTACTATGGCAAACAGGCCATAACCTGGCCCCGCGAATCCCATGATCCAAGGGAGGACACCAACTGGTGCTACCAGCAAAGTATAGAGAAAAATCTGAAGCTTCGTCGATGCAGGCCCTGCGACATTGGGCATCATCGGAATTTTCGCCTTCTCATAGTCATCCGACATGAAGAGCGACAAGGCCCAGAAATGCGGCGGCGTCCACAGGAAGATGATGAGAAAAAGGACGATGCTTTCCATGCTCACGGAATTCGTGACTGCCGCCCAGCCGATCATGGGCGGAAACGCACCCGCTGCTCCACCGATAACGATGTTCTGCGGCGTCGAACGCTTCAGCCACATCGTATAAATGACAGCATAAAAGAAGATCGTGAATGCCAACAGAAATGCCGAGAGAAGATTGACGAACAGGCCGAGCGTTACGACTGAAAAGGCCGAAAGCAGGAGGCCAAACGTCAACACCTCGCCGCGCGAGATACGTCCCGCAGGGATCGGCCGCTTGGAGGTGCGCTTCATAATGGCGTCGATGTCGGCATCGTACCACATGTTGAGTGCACCTGAGGCGCCTGCCCCGACTGCAATACAAAGGATGGCGATTGCGGCCAAGACGGGATTGATCTGGCCAGGAGCAGCCATCATCCCAACGAAGCCGGTAAAGACGACCAAGGACATGACGCGTGGCTTGAGCAGCGCAATATAATCCGATGCATTGGCTTCCGAGAGGCCAATACTCGCATCAAGATTTGCGTTTTTCTCAATCAGTGCCATTTGATCCGTCTTGTTTTATTCAATGCCGGGACAACCTCTGGTAGTCCCGGCATTGAAGCGTTTACTTGATGCGCGGGAGCTGTTCCCACTGGTGGAATGGCGGCGGCGATGACAGCTGCCATTCGAGTGTCGTTGCGCCCGCACCCCAAGGATTGGCTCCAGCCTCACGCTTCTTGGCGAACGCTTCGAATACGCCGAAGAGGAAGATCAGGACGCCAACGCCAGAGATGTACGAACCGATCGACGATACTTCGTTCCACCCTGCAAAAGCATCAGGGTAATCGATATAGCGGCGCGGCATGCCGGCAAGACCAAGGAAATGCTGCGGGAAGAAAACCAGATTGACGCCAATGAACATCACCCAGAAATGCGTGTGGGCAATTTTATGGTTGTACATGTAACCGGTCATTTTCGGGAACCAGTAGTACCAGCCGGCGAAGATGCCGAACACTGCGCCCAACGACAGCACGTAGTGGAAATGCGCAATCACGTAATAGGTGTCATGCAGCGAACGGTCGAGACCGGCATTGGCCAACTGAACGCCCGTCACACCACCAACGGTGAACAGGAAGATAAAACCAATCGCCCAGACCATTGGCGGCTTGAACTCGATAGATCCACCCCACATCGTGGCGATCCAGGAGAAGATCTTGACGCCAGTTGGAACCGCGATGACCATTGTGGCGAAGACGAAATAGCGCTGCGTATCGAGTGACAGGCCCACTGTGTACATGTGGTGGGCCCAAACGATAAACCCGACAACACCGATGGCAACCATGGCGTAGGCCATTCCGAGATAACCGAAGATCGGTTTACGCGAGAATGTCGAAACGATGTGACTGATGATGCCGAAGGCCGGCAGAATCATGATGTAAACTTCAGGGTGACCGAAGAACCAGAACAGATGCTGGAACAGGATAGGATCACCGCCACCTTCGGGCGCGAAGAACGCCGTGCCAAAGTTGCGGTCGGTCAGAAGCATCGTGATACCACCCGCCAAAACCGGGAGCGCCAGCAACAGCAGAAACGCCGTGATCAGGACCGACCACGCAAATAGCGGCATCTTGTGTAGTGTCATGCCGGGAGCGCGCATATTGAAGATCGTGGTGATGAAGTTGATGGCACCGAGGATCGACGACGCGCCGGCAATATGAAGCGCAAGAATGGCAAAATCCATTGCCGGGCCAGGCTGACCTGATGTCGAATATGGCGGATAGATCGTCCAGCCACCGCCCGTGCCGAAGCCACCGGCAGGGCCCGGAACGAACATCGACAGTATCAACAACAGGAGTGCTGGCGGGAGCAGCCAGAACGAAATATTATTCATGCGCGGGAAGGCCATGTCCGGAGCACCGATCATGATCGGAACCATCCAGTTGGCGAAACCGCCGATGAGCGCAGGCATGACCATGAAGAAGATCATGATCAGACCGTGTGCGGTCGAAAACACGTTGTACATCTGTTTGCCGGCGTCGATCGCCGCATCGCCTTCAAAGCCATAGACCATGGAGGCCAGACCATGGAAAATCTGGATGCCCGGCTGTTGCAACTCGGCGCGCATGGCGATCGAAAGCGAACCACCGATAAGACCAGCTATGATCGCGAAGATCAGATACAGCGTACCGATGTCCTTGTGATTGGTCGAATAAACCCAACGCGTCCAGCCTGTAGGCTTGTGAGCGTCGTGTGCTTCGTGAGCTGCAGAACCTGCCATCAAAGTGCTCCCGTTCCTCAATAAATCGCGTAAAGCCGGCTTAGTTGCCAGCCACGCTTACATTCTTGTCTGCGTCAATTGCTGCGGTCAGCGTCTTGTAGGCACCCGGAAGATCTTTCCCGGCGGCAGTAAACCACGCATTGTACTGATCCTGTGAAACGACATGGATCGCAATCGGCATGAAGGCATGATCCTTGCCGCAAATCTGCGAGCACTGACCGTAATACATGCCTTCCTTGTCAGCCTTGAACCATGTCTCGTTGCTGCGGCCAGCAACGGCATCCATCTTCACGCCAAAGGCAGGCATGGAGAACGAGTGGATGACGTCAGCACCAGTGACGAGCAAACGTACGGTCGTATTAACAGGGACGACCATTTCATTGTCGACCGCCAGCAGGCGCGGGTAGGCCTGCTTGTCTTCCTTCCCGGCAGCGGCGCGGTCAGTCTCTTTCAACATGACGGAGTCGAACGAAACAGGGGCTTCGCCGGCCTGATATTCGTAACCCCAATACCATTGATAGCCGGTGGCCTTGATCGTCAGCTTCGGTTCTTCGGGCGAATACTGCGCCGTCAGCAATTGGAAGGAAGGAATTGCCAGGAAGAGAAGAATGACGACAGGGCCCACGGTCCAGACGATCTCAACAGCTGTATTATGGCTGGTCTTTGACGGGACCGGATTGGCGCTGGCGCGATAGCGATACATTACCCAGGCCAGCAGCGCCATCACGAAGAGCGTAATGGGAACGATAAACCACAATGTATAGCGTTCAAACCACTCGATCTGTTCCATAATGGCAGAAGCTGCCGGTTGGAAAGTCATCTGCCAAGGCTCGGGCTGGGCTGCATAAGCAGTGCCGGCACTCAACAGGCCACTCAGGATACCCATCAGCGTGACAATATTCTTCTTCACCTAGAAATCTCCCGAATGAAGCATTGATTCCATAGAATAAGACTGGGCAGCGTGATGGCCCGATGTATGGCGCGTTCAAACCACACATTAGCTTACATCGCAAGGAAGGCGAACGTGATCTCATGCGGCATTTTTGCGCGCGGCTTTCCAGCCGCAAGCCCCAGACCACTCGAAGCAGCAGTTTTTTCGTTCTTGCAGCTGTTTTGCAGCACACAGGGCCATTGGGCTCACAATCCGGCCATTTTTCGGCTACACCACATCTCATAAGCCGCGCTATGCTGGGGAGCGTTTGAGCGGCATTCTTTTCATCCGGGGCGGAGCGGTTTAACGTCTGGATGATTCGTTTTGGAGCCTACATGTTCTTTTTCGCGCTACGTAGCATCGCTGCCGGTCTGCTTGCCCTGTCAATGACTGTCGTTGCGGGCGCCGCAATGGCTGCGCAGCAAAGCGGCACAGTCAAGTCCACCCATGGCGCATGGTCGATTCTATGCGATACGCCGGCGGGTGCCAAATCGGAGCAATGCGCGCTTATCCAGAACGTCGTCGCGGCGGATCGCCCGGAAATGGGCCTCTCCGTCGTCGTTCTGAAAACTGCGGACAACAAAGCGAAGATCTTGCGCGTCCTTGCCCCCCTTGGTGTACTCCTGCCCAACGGCCTTGGCCTCAATGTGGATGGTAAGGATATCGGCCGCGCTTACTTCGTTCGTTGCTTCGAGGATGGTTGCTATGCCGAGGTCATTCTGGAAGATCAGCTTGTCCAGACGCTAAAGACCGGCAAGGCTGCGACATTCATCGTCTTCCAGACACCGGAAGAAGGTATCGGCATTCCGGTCGAACTTAATGGGTTTGGCGAGGGTTTTGACGCACTTCCATAAGTTTCGAGGGAGTTTGCGGTTGTCGAAAGGGCTGTGAAGGCCTACATCCCGTTCACACCATTTGAACCGGACCCATTCTCATGAAAAGTCTCATCGACAGTTTTGATGCGCCGCGCGACAAAATCCTCGAAATCGTAAAGCAGAGCCTCGACGGAGCGGATGATGGCGAACTCTTCATCGAATACAGAGAATCAGAGGGTCTCGCCTTTGACAATGGCCGGCTGAAAAACGGTTCATTCAACCAGGACCAGGGTTTTGGCCTGCGCGCCGTGGCCGGTGATTCAGTCGGTTATGCGCATGCGGGCGAGTTGTCGCTAGGCGCATTGAAGCGTGCCTCGGATGCAGCTTCGGCGGTAAGGACTGGCTACGCCGGAACTTATACCGCAGCGCCGCCCGGAACGAACCGGAGCCTCTACAGCGACGAAAATCCGCTTGGCTCTCCGAGTTTCGAGGCGAAGGTGAAACTGCTCCAGGAGATTGATGGCTATCTTCGGGCAAAGGACCCGAAGGTGCGGCAGGTTTCGGTCTCGCTTGCGGCTTCATGGCAGCAGGTAGAAATTCTGCGCGCCGATGGACATTTTGTGCGCGATGTTCGCCCCATGGTTCGACTTAACGTGTCCGTTGTTGTCGGAGATGGCGACCGGCAGGAAAGCGGAACTTATGGCGCAGGAGGCCGCAAGGGCTTCGGCGAATTCATCGTCGCGGATAAATGGCAATATGCTGCCGATGAAGCACTACGCCAGGCACTGGTAAATCTCGAAGCAATCCCTGCGCCCGCTGGTACGTTTGACATCGTGCTTTCCAGCGGTTGGCCGGGCGTGATGCTTCACGAAGCTGTAGGCCACGGTCTTGAGGGTGATTTCAACCGGAAGAAAACGTCTGCCTTTGCCGGTTTGCTCGGCCAGAAGGTAGCCTCGAAAGGGGTTACCGTTGTCGATGACGGCACCATCTCCGAACGTCGGGGCTCACTGACTGTCGACGACGAGGGCATGCCAACCAACAAGACTGTGTTGATCGATGACGGCATTCTTGTCGGCTACATGCAGGATCGGCAAAACGCTCGCCTGATGGGAATGGAGCCAACCGGCAACGGACGGCGCGAATCCTACGCTCATGCACCGATGCCGCGCATGACCAACACATATATGCTTGGCGGCGACAAGACGCCGGAAGAAATCATCGCCTCGGTCAAGAACGGAATCTATGCCGTTTCCTTCGGTGGTGGCCAGGTGGACATCACCTCCGGCAAATTCGTGTTCGGCTGTACCGAGGCCTACATGATCGAGAATGGCAAGATCGGTGCGCCCGTCAAGGGCGCCATGCTGATCGGCAATGGGCCCGACGCGATGCAACGCATTTCAATGATCGGCAATGACCTGCAGCTTGATACGGGCATTGGCAATTGCGGTAAGGGCGGTCAATGGGTGCCAGTGGGTGTCGGCCAACCACATCTGCGTATGGATCAGATGACTGTAGGCGGAACGGCGGTCTAACTAGATCCCTATTTTTTGCTGAGCAAAGCCACCACTTCGACGTGCGATGACCAGAGAAACTGATCGATTGGCACCACGCGGTCGATTTTATAGCCACCCTTGACGAGGATGCTCAGGTCGCGGCCGAGGGTGACGGGATTGCACGAGATCGCCGCAACTTTCGACACGGTGGATTTCGCGATCTCAATTGCCTGTGCTTCCGCGCCCGCACGCGGCGGATCAAAAACGAGACCCGCATACGGCTTCAGTTCCCGCGCCAGAAAAGGTCGCCGGAACAAATCACGGCGCTCCACCGTGACCGGCTTGAGACCCTGAACATGCCGGATGCTACGGTCTATCGCATCAACGGCGGACTGCTCGCCCTCAACAGCATGGACTGCTGATTTTTCTGCCATCCTGAATGTGAAGGTGCCCGCCCCACTAAAGAGGTCGATCGTCTTCTTTGCCTTGGCCAGATGCCCAGTAACCAATGCAGACATGGCGACCTCGGCTTCCAAGGTCGCTTGGAGAAAGCCGCCAGCGGGTAGAAAAACTGGAACTTTACCAAACTGAACAATGGGCTTTCGTGGCTCGACGATGATTTCGCCTTCAAAGCTCAGTCGGGCAAAATCCTTTTTGATAACCAGCGCTGTCAGCGCCTGACGTTTGGCGGCGTCGAGTGCGCCACACCCTGATGCCACAATATCCAGGCCTGAAGCCGTGGACGTGACTGTCAACTTGAAGGGTTTCATACCGCCACCAAGAACAGCTACGAGTTCGCGCAGATCGTCAAGACGCGAAACGATTTCCGGCACTGTTACTGGACATTCCGCAATATCCACCAGTTCGTGACTGAGATGCTTGTTGAAACCGAGTACGGCACCCCTCTCACTCGTGCGGACGGCAAAAACTGCACGGCGCCGGGTCTGCGGGGCACACGGCACAAGCGGATCGAGCGTGAACGCGAACCCCCGGCCCGCAAGCGTATCGTGGACGAGCGATCTTTTCCAATCGCGATAAGCGCTGTCCTGCCAATGCTGCAAGGTGCAGCCTCCGCACTCCTCAAAGTGGCGGCAGGCGGGCGCAATGCGCTCGGGCGATGGTTCCAACAGCGCCACAAGCGTGGCACGGCCATTTTCCAGCGCCACATTGGCAACCTCGCCGGGCAACGAAAACGGCACATAGGCGCTTCCCGCCGAAGTGGCGGCAATGCCGTCACCGCCGGCGCCCATCCGTTCGATCGTTACGCGCGTACTCATATGATTTTACTTCTCAATCGTGGCTTTCAGGCCGGTCAGCAGAAACTCGCGATTGCCATCACCGCCCTCTATGGGCGAAGGGCAGTACCCAAGGGCTTTCCAGCCCGGCAATCCATCCAACCAGTTCCTTAGATCATTTGCGACGCGTTCACCATCCTTCGGATCGCGCAAAATGCCGCCTTTCCCGATAGCTTCGCGCCCGGCCTCGAATTGCGGCTTGACGAGAAGAACGCAGTGGCTACCAGGCTCTGCCAGATCCAAGGCCGGTGGTAGCGCAAGTTTCAACGATATAAAACTGACGTCAGAAACGACGAGATTGATCCTGTGACCACCAAGATGCTCGCGGACCAATTCCCGGGCATTGAGCATTTCAAGATTGATGACACGTGCGTCAGCCTTGAGACTCTCATGCAGTTGGCCATGACCAACATCGATAGCGATCACGGTATCTGCACCGCGCTCGAGCAAAACCTGCGTGAAACCACCGGTGCACGCACCGATGTCGAGAGCAGTGCAATCTTTCACATCGATGGCAAAATGATCAAGACCGGCAACAAGTTTCAACGCTGCGCGCGAGACATAGCTACTGGCGGGATCATCGGCAAGGACTGCTGCGTCGATGGAAACCGTGGTGCCCGGCTTGGTGATGACAAAACCGTTGACTTGCACCGTGCCGCGTATGATGGCGTCGCGTGCCCGTGACCTGCTTGCAAAAAGCCCCTTATCAACCAGAAGCTGATCGAGCCGCATCAACGTTACGCGCGAGCTGGCGAAATAATGTGCTCGCGGCCAAGTGCGCCAAAGACCGTTCGCACGATGCCGGCACTGTCAAGCCCTGCACGCACGTAGAGCGTTTCCGGTTTAGCGTGATCGAGATAGAGGTCTGGCAATGTCAACGTGCGGACACGAAGGCCGTTATCCAGCAACCCGTCGCGGCTCAAGAAATGCAGAACGTGCGACGCAAAACCTCCAATGGCCCCCTCCTCCACCGTAACGAACACCTCGTGCTCCCGCGCCAGACGGCGAATCAATTCCTCGTCCAGCGGCTTGGCAAACCGTGCGTCGGCAACGGTCGTAGAAAGTCCCGCCGCATCCAACTCATCTGCGGCAGCCAAACATTCTTGCAGGCGGGTGCCAAACGAGAGCAATGCGATCTTCGACCCTTCACGGACAACTCGGCCTTTGCCGATCTGTAGAACCTGTCCACGCTCGGGCAAATCGATACCGACACCGTCACCGCGAGGATAGCGAAACGAGATCGGCCCTTCATCATACTCGACAGCCGTGCGCACCATATGACGTAACTCGGCCTCATCAGATGCGGCCATGACAACGAAGCCCGGCAACGCAGCCAGGAAACCCGTATCGAATGAGCCGGCATGGGTCGCGCCGTCGGCACCGACCAGCCCCGCCCGATCTATGGGAAAACGTACCGGCAAGTTCTGCAGTGACACATCATGCACCACCTGGTCGTAACCACGTTGCAGAAACGTCGAATAGATCGCGGCAAACGGCTTTAAGCCTTCGCTTGCGAGACCTGCTGCGAAAGTCACGGCGTGCTGCTCCGCAATACCAACATCGAAGGTACGTTCCGGGAAAACTTCCCCAAAAAGGTCGAGACCGGTTCCGCCCGGCATCGCTGCGGTTATGGCAACGATCCTGTCGTCGTGACGCGCTTCCTCGATCAGGCTCGTGGCAAAAACCTTCGTATAACTTGGCGCGTTGGCGGGCGGCTTCGCCTGGGCTCCGGTGATAACGTCGAATTTATTAACACCGTGATATTTGTCCGCAGCTGCCTCGGCCGGAGCGTAGCCCTTGCCCTTTTGGGTAACGACATGGATCAGAACCGGGCCATCCATCGTATCGCGGACGTTCTTCAGTACGGGCAACAGATGATCGAGATTGTGCCCGTCGATGGGCCCGACATAGTAGAAGCCAAGCTCTTCGAACATCGTTCCGCCGGTCCAGAAGCCACGCGCATACTCTTCCGAGAGGCGCGCCTTTTCTTGCAGGAATTTCGGCAGTTTCTTGGCAAGCTGCTTGGCGGTTTCGCGAAATGAACGGTAAGCGCGCCCCGAAACGAGACGGGCAAGATAGGCGCTCATCGCCCCGGTGGGCGGTGCAATGGACATGTCATTGTCATTGAGAATGACGATCAGCCGCGCATCGAGAGCTCCAGCATTGTTCATCGCCTCATAGGCCATGCCTGCCGACATCGCTCCGTCGCCTATCACCGAGATCACGTTGCGCTTCGTGCCCGAAAGATCGCTGGCAACCGCCATTCCGAGGCCTGCGGAAATGGACGTGGACGAATGGGCAGCGCCGAAGGGGTCGTACTCGCTTTCGCTGCGCTTGGTAAATCCGGAAAGCCCGCCTTCCTGCCGCAGGGTGCGGATGCGGTCGCGCCGGCCGGTTAATATCTTGTGCGGATAGGCCTGATGGCCGACGTCCCAGATGATCCGGTCATGCGGCGTATCGAAAACATGATGGAGTGCGACGGTTAGTTCGACGACCCCAAGCCCGGCCCCGAGATGGCCGCCCGTGGTCGAAACCGCATCAATCAGTTCGGTGCGCAGTTCCTGCGTCAGGTGAGGCAGATCGGATTCCGGCAGTTGGCGCAAATCCAAAGGAACTTTAACGCGATCAAGCAGTGGTGTTTCAAAATTCTTGGCCAAAGCGCAGGTTCCAATTCCAAGCTCAATTCTTGCCGTTCCCTAAAGGAAAACCAGCCGACCAGCAAGAAGCGGAGTTTACCGCTCCATGGGTCGGTTTTCAGGCAGCGGTATGAATTCTTCCTCGTCGCCAGGAACGATATCGAAACGGCCCGTGCGCCATTCTTCTATTGCCTGCTCGATCCGCTCCTGGGATGAAGACACGAAATTCCACCAGATATAGCGCTTGGATGGCAGAGCAGCACCTCCAAACAGCATGAAGTGCGCGCCTTGCGGTGCACGAACAATAATCTCGTCACCGGCGCGGAACACCAATAGACGGTCCGCCGGGAAGTTCTCTCCTGCCACTTCTACCGAGCCGTCCAGCGTATAGATGGCCCGCTCTTCGGCGATGTTTGCTGGCAATTGGATATGGCTCCCCGGATCGAGCCGAATGTCCACGTAAAGCGTTTCCGCATGCTGTTTGACGGGAGAACCAGCCCCATGGAACTTGCCCATGACGATACGCGCTTTCATACCCGCTTCGCGCAGTACCGGCAGTTCACCTACACCTGTATTGGCAAAGGCCGGGTTGATTTCCTCCAGATGATCTGGCAGCGCGAGCCAGGTCTGCAGCCCCGAGATCGGCAACGGCTCGGTCCGCAACTCCTCCGGTGAACGTTCTGAATGAACGATTCCGCGGCCAGCCGTCATAAGATTGACGTCACCAGGTTTGATGACCATCTCCGTGCCTAGGCTGTCGCGGTGACGTATGTTCCCGTCGAAAAGATAGGTCACAGTCGAAAGACCGATGTGCGGATGCGGCCGCACATCAAGCGCGTCCGTCGGGCGAAGGATCGCCGGACCCATCCGGTCGAAGAAAATGAAGGGACCGACAAGTCGGCGCTTGGCGCTCGGTAGGGCACGCCGAACTTCGAGCCCGCCAATATCGCTGGTGCGCGGGATAATTAGCGTCTCGATTGCATCGATTGCGACTAAGTCACCTATCTTGGGATCTGGGCAGGGGGAAAAACTCATGCGCGCTACTCCGAAGGGGTCGGAGCCTTAGCATAGCGGTTCTTCATGGTGCTGAACAGCATCGCTGTGCTTCACTCCGGATCGAGCGGCTCTGTGCCGACGGGTTCACCGTTACGGCCAAGGCGGATTTTCTGCACCTTGTCTTCAGCAGCGCTCAAGAGCGTATCGCAATGCTTCTTGAGGGCTTCGCCCCGCTCATAGATCCGGATCGACTGTTCAAGTGGCACATCACCACGTTCCAGATCATCGACTATTTTTTCCAGCTGATCGAGCGCCTGCTCGAAGCTCATGGCAGCGATATCGGAATTGTTCTCTACATCGGCCATGCTTCATCCTCCCATCAAGCGTCTTATATGCGCGCCCGCCGAGAGCGACATACCCTTGAGGTCGTAGCCGCCTTCCAGAAGGCTGACAAGGCGGTTTGACGCATAGCTCCCAGCTCTTTCCATCAGGGCACCGGTCGCCCAGTCAAAATCGTCCTCGTTCAGATTTATTTCAGCCAACGGGTCACGGTGATGGGCATCAAAGCCGGCAGAAACAATAATCAGCTCCGGCCGAAACTCATCGATAGCGGGGAGAATACGCGTGTTAAATGCTTCTCTGAAATGGTCGCTGCCGGTCTGCGGGCTGAGAGGCGCATTGATGATATTGCCAGCACCCGTCTCGTCCTTGGCTCCGGTGCCGGGATAGAGCGGCATCTGATGCGTCGAACAGTAAAGCACCGACGGATCATCCCAGAAAATGTCCTGCGTACCATTGCCGTGATGCACGTCCCAATCAACGATCGCAACGCGTTCGACGCCATGAGCTTTTTGGGCGTGCCTGGCGGCGATCGCGGCGCTGTTGAACAGACAAAAGCCCATGGCTTTGTCCCGCTCTGCGTGGTGGCCGGGGGGACGCGAAGCCACGAAGACATTGTCCGCGACGCCTGTGAATACGTCATCCACAGCGGCGTTCGCTGCGCCGATTGCGGTCAACACCGCTTCCCAGCTTTTGGGGCTTACAGTCGTATCCGAATCGACTCGCGTCAGCCCTTCTTCAGGGATGGTATCGCGGACACGTTCAATAAACGTTTGGGGATGCGCATAAAGGATCGTTGTTTCGTCGCCCATTGGTGCCTGGACGCGATCCAGTGCATCGAAGGTGCTGTCCTCCAGCACCTTATTGAGCGCGCGCAATCGATCCGGCCGTTCAGGATGCCCCGGAGGTGTCAAATGTTCCAGATAAATCGGGTGCGAATAAAAACGGGTTACCATGAAAGCTTTCTGCAACAGCAAAAGGGCATGAGCATGACCGGACAGTCACGCACAAATTGCACCAGCTACCCGCTGTTGTACAAGAGACAAGTCAGCGAATTCTACCGTACGAGCCGATTGGTCAAGCTATGCTCAATGCCTGCGTCAGATCGGCAATCAAGTCATCCGGATGTTCGATGCCGATCGACAATCTTATTGTTGAATCCAGCACGCCAATGCGCTGGCGCACGTCGATGGGAACGCCCGAATGAGTCATCGTTGCCGGATGGCTGGCGAGCGATTCCGTACCCCCAAGGCTGACCGCCAGTTTTAATATCTGCAATGCGTTGAGGAACTTGAAGGCCGCCGGCTGTCCACCCTCGATGTCAAATGAGAAAGTCGAGCCAGCTCCGGTGCACTGAGCGGCAAACGTTTTACCGAGGGGTGAAGACGCGTCGTGATATGGCAGATAGTGTATTTTCTCGACCTTCGGATGATCGCGAAGGAAATTGGCAATGGCCAAGGCGTTATTGTCGGCCTTTTCCATGCGAATACTGAGAGTTTCGAGTGATCGGCCGAGCATCCAGCAGGAATGCGGATCGAGTTGCGTGCCGATTGCACCACGCAGCGCCTTAACCTGTTTCATCACGGCTCTTGATCCGAGCGCCGCTCCGGCAATCAAATCGGAGTGGCCGCCGACATATTTTGTCAGTGAATACAGCGAAATATCCGCGCCGTGCTCGATTGGCCGTTGGAATACAGGGCCAAGCAATGTGTTGTCGCAAGCGATTATCGGGCGATGGCCCTGTCTTTCGCCAATCGCCTCGGCGATCCGGCGGATCATTGCCACATCAACCAGGCTGTTGGTTGGATTGGCAGGCGTTTCGATCAGGATCACGGAGACACGGCCCTTCTGCATAGCCTGGTCAGCGGCAGCTTGTACCGAAGCTTCGTTCACGCCATCAGCGAAGCCGACCGCTGCAACGCCCATGTTGAGGAACGTCTTGGCGAGCAGCGTTTCGGTGCCGCCATAGAGCGGCTGCGAGTGCAGGATCGAGTCGCCCGGACGGACGAAGGCAAACAGGGTCGTGGCAATCGCCGACATTCCCGAGGAAAAAACCGCACAGCTTTCCGTGCGCTCATAGACGGCCAACCGGTCCTCGACGATTTCGCTATTGGGATGATTAAAACGTGAGTAGACCAGACCAGCCGCCGTACCGGCTGGCGGTTCCTTGCGACCAGAGACAAAATCGAAGAAATCCCGGCCTTCTTCAGCGGACTTGAATACGAAGGTCGAGGTCAAGAACACAGGTGGTTTGACAGCCCCCTCGGATAGTTCCGGATCGTAGCCGTAGTTCAGCATCAGCGTCTCAGGATGCAGTTCGTGATTGCCGATATGCGTTTTGGAGGGATGGGGAGCGGTCATGGCAGTCTCCTCGCTGAATGAACCTATCCAGCGAGATTATAGCAAATCCAACGACCATTCCTTGCTATTTTGAAGCGGACTTCGCAAGAAGCGAGAGCCAGTTTTCAAATAATATCGGTCTTGGTGATCTGGATACCAAATCCTTCGAGCCCGACATAGTGCCGTTCGCGCGAAGACAATAGACGGATCGATGTGATGCCGAGATCCTTCAAAATCTGGGCACCAAGCCCGATCTGACGCCATTCCTCTTCGCGCACGCGCGCTTCCGCATGGACTTCGCGCTCCTGCAACGCTGCCCGATTGCGGTCATCATCCCGGCCAACACCGACCGATCCTTCGCGCAGATAGACAATAACTCCGCGCTTTTCCTCAGCGATGCGCTTCATGATACTGTCAAGCGTGTTGCGGGCGCCGAATACATCGCTCAGCACATCCTCACGCTGCAGGCGAACAGGAACATCCTCACCATCGCGAATATCGCCATAAACGATGGCGGCATGGTGCATCGGCTCCCAAGGCAGTGCGTATGTTATTGCCTTGGCACGTCCGGCGCAGGTATCGACCTCGTACTCGCCAATTCGCTCGATCAGGGTTTCCTTGCGCTGGCGATAGGCAATGAGATCGGCGACC
This sequence comes from Phyllobacterium chamaecytisi, assembly GCF_020164455.1. GTDB lineage: Bacteria > Pseudomonadota > Alphaproteobacteria > Rhizobiales > Rhizobiaceae > Phyllobacterium > Phyllobacterium chamaecytisi. The sequence goes on along the minus strand of NZ_JAIQWW010000001.1, from coordinate 6,589 downwards.
GTTACCTGATGCAGCTTATGAGTTTCGGCGAAGCTTGCGACCTGGGGGCCGCGCATAACCGAACCGTCGTCGTTCACCAACTCGCAAATAACCCCGACGGGCGGGAGTCCCGCCAGCTTGCAAAGATCAACAGCGGCCTCTGTATGGCCGGAACGCATCAGTACGCCCCCTTCGCGGGCAACCAGCGGAAAAATATGGCCGGGACGCACGAAATCGATGGCACCGGCGTTCGGATTGGCAAGGTTTCTGGCTGTCAACGTGCGATCTTCAGCCGAGATACCGGTCGTCGTGCCATGTTTGTAGTCGACAGTGACAGTAAACGCCGTCGAATGGGGCGCATCATTGTCGGCCACCATTGGCGCGAGATTCAAACGTTTGGCGTGCTCGCGGGTCATCGGCGTGCAGACAATGCCTGAAGTGTGGCGAACGATGAAGGCCATCTTCTCGGGCGTACAGTGAACTGCGGCGACGATCAGATCACCTTCGTTCTCGCGGCCGTCATCGTCCATGACAACCACGATTTCACCGCGTTCGAAAGCGCGTAGGGCATCGACGACCCGTTTTTGATTGTAGGCCATATGAGCGTCCCCTTGCTTAGATACGGCCGGTTTGGCCGCGATGTCTGAGATAATGATCTGCGATGGCGCACGCCACCATTGCTTCACCGATCGGCACGGCACGTATACCGACACATGGGTCATGTCTGCCCTTGGTCATGATATCGACTTGATTGCCATCCGCATCAATACTCCGGCGCGGCGTCAAAATCGATGATGTCGGCTTGACGGCAAAGCGCGCGACGACCGGTGCGCCGCTGGAAATGCCGCCCAGAATCCCACCGGCATGGTTGGACAGGAAAATTGGCTTTCCGTCGTTACCCATGCGCATTTCGTCAGCGTTTTCTTCACCGGTGAGTCTGGCAGTGTCGAAACCATCGCCAATCTCTACGCCTTTCACGGCATTGATCGACATGAGGTAGCTGGCGATATCCTGATCAAGCTTGCCGTAGACCGGAGCACCGAGACCTGCAGGAACGTTCTCCGCCACGACTTCAACAACAGCACCAATGGAAGACCCTGCCTTGCGAATGCCGTCCAGATAGTCCGCGAATATGTCGACCGACCCCGCATCCGGTGTGAAGAATGGATTGTTGTTTACCTCATCCCAATCCCAGCGGCCGCGGTCTATGGTGTGTATTCCCATCCCAACCAGCGCTCCACGCACAACGAGACCGGGCACAACCTTGCGCGCTATGGCGCCGGCGGCAACGCGCGCAGCGGTTTCACGCGCCGAAGAACGCCCACCACCCCGATAGTCGCGTATCCCATATTTGACATCATAGGTGTAATCGGCGTGACCCGGACGATACTGGCGAGCAATATCGCCGTAATCCTTCGAGCGCTGATCGGTGTTCTCGATCATCATCGAGATCGGCGTCCCCGTCGAAATCATGGTAAGGCCGTCATCTTGCAGCATAACGCCGGAAAGCACGCGGACCTGATCAGGCTCACGACGTTGCGTCGTATATTTCGACTGCCCGGGCCTGCGCTTATCGAGGTACGACTGGATTTCCGCTTCCGTAAAGGAAATACCCGGAGGGCAGCCATCGACCACGCATCCAAGCGCAATTCCATGGCTTTCACCCCATGTGGTGACGCGAAAAAGATGACCGAAAGTATTGTGCGACATAAGCGTATCCGACGTTTTGTCAGGGGGTTTTATGAGCGTTTACTCCTGTGGTCAAACCCGCCGTTGAAATTCCTTTATCCCACACGAAAAAAGCAATTGTTTTGCCACAAATGGAAGCTCTAACTTGCGTCATTGACCGGCATACAGATTTGATAATAGGGGAATTCAAATGCGCTTCATCGTAGCAACGTTCATGTTCATCGCCTCCCTGCTTCCGGTCGGCGCTCTTGCGGACGATGCGCAAGGTACAATCACCAAGATCGATGAAGACAATTCGACCATTACTCTCGACGATGGCAAGGTCTATAAATTGCCCGGCGAATTTGACCTGAGCGTTATCGAGCAGGGTATGAAGGTTACGTTGATGTTCGACGTGGTCAACAAGGAACGCTTCATCACCGACATCGAAGAGACCACCGAGTAGCTACAGCCAGGTAAGGTGACCATCCTCCAGACGCAGAAGTTGATCCTGTGTGATAAGAAGATTGGCAGCATCGTGGCCGTCAAGTTTCTCGACCATACGGAATATCGTTCTCAGGCAACCGCCATGGGTTACGCAAACCGTGGGTCCCTTTACCTCGGCTAACCAACTTGCAACACGAACACTCAATGTCGCATAGCTCTCGGCGGTGTCCCCCGGTGGGACGAAATTCCACTTGTCCCGCCCCCGTTCTTCTACAAGCTCCGGCGTTTTGGCTGCGATGTCTTCAATCATGAAGCCCTGCCAATCTCCGAAACTCACTTCCATCAGGCGTGGATCGGTATGGTAGTTCTTGGGATCGAGACCCATGCGGGTACGGATTCGCTCCATCGTATCGCGCGTGCGCCGCAAAGGGCTGGCAACGAATTCGAAGCCCGCCCCATCGCCGATCAATGATTTCAGCAGATCACCATTGCGATCGGCCTGGGCCCGGCCACGCGCATTCATATCGACGTCTGCTTGACCCTGGATTCGTTCGGCGACGTTCCAATCCGTCTCGCCATGACGCGAAAAGTAGATCACCGAGCCACGCAGAATCACTTGAACTTCAATCCTTGACGACAGAAATATCCGGTGCGTCGACTGCTTTCATTCCAACGACATGATAACCGCTATCGGCGTGATGGATCTCGCCCGTAACGGAGCGCGACAAGTCGGAAAGGAAATAAAGACCCGCATCACCGACTTCCTCGATCGTCACAGTGCGTCGCAGTGGCGCGTTGTACTCGTTCCACTTCAGGATGTAGCGGAAATCACCGATGCCGGAAGCAGCAAGGGTTTTGATCGGGCCTGCGGAAATCGCGTTGACGCGAATATTGTCGGGTCCGAGATCGACAGCCAGATATTTGACGCTCGCCTCAAGCGCGGCCTTGGCAACGCCCATGACATTATAGTTCGGCATGACCTTTTCTGCACCGTAATAGGTCAGCGTCAGGATGGAGCCGCCATCCGTCATCAGCTTCTCCGCCCGCTTGGCAACCGCCGTTAGCGAAAAGACGGAAATCAGCATTGTCTTTGTGAAGTTGGCTTCCGACGTGTCGACGTAGCGACCGGTAAGTTCGTCCTTGTCGGAGAAACCGATGGCATGGACCAGGAAGTCGATCTTGCCCCAATGCTGCTCGAGCGCAGCAAAGCAGGCGTCGATGGTCGACGCATCCGAAACATCGCAATGCCCGCATAAAAAAGCGCCGAGCTCCTGTGCGAGCGGCTCAACGCGCTTTTTCAAAGCATCGCCCTGATAGGTAAATGCAAGTTCGGCACCTGCGTCGTGCGCTGCCTTGGCAATGCCCCAGGCAATCGACCGATTGTTGGCGACACCCATTATAAGGCCGCGTTTACCCTGCATCAAACCAGTTTTGGCGGTCATATACCAACCCTTCATGAGACTTATGATTGATGTGGGGTATCGCACAGCCCGCGCCGGGCTTCAAGCGCGGTATCTAATCTGGTTTTGGATTTTCAATGACTGGAATCGCGTAAAAAGGCTTCCAAAGCTGGATCCCCATGTTCCGGCAACATGATGCGGACGTGAGCGAACAGATCGCCATGGCCATCTGGCTTCTTTGGCAAACCCTTGCCCTTCAGCCGTAAAACCCTGTCGGAACTGGTCCACGGCGCGACTTTGACGGCTACACGGCCATTGAGGGTTTCAACTTCCTGCCGCGAACCGAGGGCAGCGTCGCTCAACGAAACCGGAAGTTCGACATGCAGATCCCTTCCCTCGACCCGAAATTTCGGATGCGGTTTGAACCGCACTGTGACTAAAGCATCACCAGCGGTGCCTCCAGGAACAGCTTCTCCCTGTCCTTTCAAGCGAATCGTTTGACCGTTTTCCACCTGTGCGGGCAGTTTGATAGCCAGCCTTTTGCCGTTGGGAAATATTGCTTCAACCTTTTCGGCGCCAGCTGCCTGCTCAAGGCTGATATCGATAGTTGCCTGTAGGTCGGCACCTTTGCGTGGCCCCGCGCGACGCGTGGCCCCGCCAAAGCCGCCCATGCCGCCGGTTTCGCCAAACAGGCTGCTCAATATGTCTTCGGCACCTAGGCCAGATGTCCCGCCGCTCCGGAACTCGAAATTGCCCGGACGGCGCCCGCCACCAAAACCCGCAAACGGGTCGCCGCCTGCACTCGAGTAACCTTCAAAGCCCTGCGGTGCGCGCTGCTTGCCTTCGGCGTCAATCTCGCCCCGGTCAAACTGCCCGCGACGCTCCTTGTCACCAACGATTTCGTAGGCCTGATTGATTTCGGAGAAATTTGCCTGCGCCTTTGGGTCATCCTGATTCTGGTCAGGATGATATTTCTTGGCGAGTTTGCGAAACGCCGATTTAATTTCCTCGGGCTTCGCCGTCTTGGCGACGCCCAACACGCTATAGGGATCGCGCATGTGTCTGCCTTTCTTCGCAACGGAGCGAGATGTCTTGGGATTCCGCTGCTATATGCTCACGAATAGGAAGAAATTCCAGAGATTTGAGACGAAAAAGTTGAAAAATGGCCCAGATTCTTCATGTGCTACATAGGCGCGAAAGATTTCAACGTCCACTGCCCGCCATTTTGCATGCAGGTCTCGCCCTTGTAAATCATGACCCCGTCAAATGACTCGCGCGAAGTCTGGAACTCGCGGCAAAGACCGGCGTCGTCTTTCTTTTCAGCAATGGTCGTTATTGTACCTTGGCTGCCCGTCTCGGGATTCGACCAAGGAACCGGCTTGTTGCCCCACTGGGTGAAATTCAGCGCCGAGACGATGTTGCGCACAGTCATTTGATCCGACGAGCCCTTGGCGTCGACAGGTTGTGCAGGAGCGACCGACCCTGTTACTGTTGCCTGATCCGGAGCCGCTTTCTCGATGCTGAAATCCTTCATGGCGCATCCCGACAACAAGCATAGGGCGACACCAACGGCAAAGCCCGGATAAGGCCCATGCCAATGCTGTTTTTTTGCACCAAATTTCTTGCTATCAGATTGTAGAAACGCCAAACACATATCTCTCTTTAACAAGGTCAATCCGAAATGACTATGGGACTATGGATTAAATGAAGTTAACAACAGATGACTTCACGGAGAAATCCGAGCCGTTCGCGCTTTTCGATGAATGGCTGGCGGAGGCAGGCAAGACCGAGCCCAATGACCCCAATGCTGTCGCGCTGGCAACAGTGGACAATGAAGGATTGCCAGATGTTCGCATGGTACTCCTCAAGGGCTTTGATAGCCAAGGCTTTGTTTTCTATACAAATTTCGATAGTCAGAAGGGCCAGGAAATCTTGGGGTCCATGAAAGCGGCAATGTGCTTTCACTGGAAATCGCTTCGTCGTCAAGTGCGCATCCGCGGGCCCGTCGAGATCGTCAGCAGAGAAGAGGCCGATGCCTACTATGCAACGCGCCCTCGCGGAAGCCGTATCGGCGCCTGGGCATCAAAACAATCTCGCCCCCTCGAAAGCCGGTTTGCGCTCGAAAAGGCCGTCGCCGAATACACCGCTCGTTACGCTATCGGTGAAATTCCGCGACCTGACTATTGGTCGGGGTTTCGCATTCGGCCAACGTCCATCGAGTTCTGGCATGACCGGCCGTTTCGCTTGCATGACCGGGTGGTCTTCAGCCGTCTTACGCCGGAAGGCGACTGGGGCAAGACAAGGCTCTATCCTTAGCCTTTCTTTCGCGTGAGAAAGGCCATCAATGCGCCCCGCGCCTCCTCGGACTGGAGACGCTCGGCGAAAAATTTTGCCTCGAGCTTGATGCGTTCGACAACATCTTCTCGCGGCATCCGCAGAAGATCGCGTGAAATCTGCATGGCTTCCGGTGGCTTTGCTGCAATCTCGGCCGCCACACTCAAGACTGTGCTTTCCAGTTCCTCTGTGTCGACCAGCTTGTAGACCAGTCCCGCCTCTTTGGCTTCAACCGCGTGCAATCCTTCGCCCATGGCCAGGAAAGCAAAAGCCCTTTGGTGGCCCATCAATACCGGTCCAAGCAAACTGGATCCCGCTTCCGGTACCAGTCCGAGATCGACAAACGGCGTCTTGAAGTATGATTGCGGTGTAGCGAACGTCAGATCGCAATGGAAATGAATCGTGGTGCCGACCCCAATCGCAAGGCCGTCCACGCCTGCCAGAAGCGGCTTCTTCGCGTTGACCAGCGCAATCAGAAAATCAATGACTTCGCTGCCCATATTGCCAGTGGTGGCAAAGGCCATGAAGTCCTGCAGGTCATTGCCGGACGAAAAGGCTCCTGGCACGCCAAAGAACACGTGTGCGCCAATCGAGGCGTCGGCATCGCCGCTGAGTATCGCCTCTCGCATACCTGTATACATGGCCCGTGTAAGTGCGTTTTTCTTCTCCGGCCGGTTCATCCGGATGATCTGGACTGCGCCATGGCGTTCGATTTGAATATGGTCGGACATGGATTTACCTTATGAGACGAGAGTCGAACG